>CAVYKN010000018.1:0-53122 GCA_963769115.1 uncultured Acidimicrobiales bacterium | reverse complement strand
CCGGCGGTGGAGCCACGCCGGATACCAGCGTCCCCTGTGGGCTGCGTCCGGTTGTTCCGTTGTCTACGCGGGTGTGCTCCTGATCGCCGGCTCACTTCGCTTCATCAAGGCGACGTCACGTGAACGAAGACCACCTCGTGCACAGTTCCCATCTCCGCCGTTCAACCGGCGAGCCTCCCGCGACCTTCGGGTGCCTACGCGGGAGCTTCGACGTGGGCGATCGGCACCTAATTTCGGGCTCCACTGCGAGGCGCACCGACCGCGGCCCGGATCATCCGGCTGGTCGGCGGTCGTCGACCGGCGGTTTGGCGATGGTCGTGGAGGCTTCCCAGCCGGAGGGACCTTGTGCCGTCGCCGTCGCCGTCGCCGATCCGCCGGTGCAGGACTGACGCACGCTCTCAGGCAGGACCGTCGCCCTCCTAAGCGAGCCGACCGCGGGCGGAGGCGGTGAACCACCACCGAGACCGTTCGGGTCATGGGCGAATGGGCGAGCTGCTTCCGCAGCGTGGCGATCACCGGCGCCTGTGCGGGACCGTGGCGACGTTCTGCAGCTCGAAGGGGTCGGTCCCGAGCACGTAGAGCTCTCGTGCGCCGTTGGTGTGCTCCACCCACTTGTGGGTGGGGGTCCGGATGGCGTCCCAGGCGCACAGGTCGCCGGGCGGCCGTGATGTAGGCGCCGTTGCGGACCCGGGTGCCGCTAGTCAAGAGCGGTCGGATGTCGATGCCGTCCATGCCGGTGGTGCTGGCTCCGGCGTGGGCGCAGATCGTCGGCGCGAGATCGCACAGGCTGATCGCGCCGCGCTCGATGCGCCCGGCGATCCCGGGCCAGCGCACCAGGAATGGCACCCGCACGGACTCCTCGTAGACGTGGCCCTTGTTGACCAGGCGGTGCTCGCCGAAGTGTCGGCCGTTGTCGCTCGTCAACGACCACGATGGTGCGCTCCAGTCGACCCGTGGCAGACAGGGCGTCGAGCACGCGGGCGACACCGTCGTTGATGGCCAGCATGTCGCGGGTGGTCGAGCACCCGCTGCTGGTTGAACTCCGCCAGCTGCGCAGCCGTGAACAGCGGCTTGTTGCGCACGTTCGGTGGCTTGTCGCTGACGTCGGCCTCGTTCACCGACGGCGGGTTCGGTGGCGGGGTCACCGGGGTGTTGGCGTAGCGCGCCGGCGGGATGGACGGGTCATGCGGAAGCTTCGGAGCGACCCAGAGAAAGCAACGCTCGTTCGCCCCCAGCCGGCGCGATGAAGTCGGACGCCCAGGCGAAGCAGTAGTCGGTCTCGTGCTGCCCGCCGGCTGCCAGTTGGGGTGCTGGACCGACGCCCAGTCGGTCCAGCCTGGCCGGGACGTACGGGGCCCGTCCGAAGGGATACTGGTTCATGTACTTGCCGACGAGGGCCGTCCGGTAGCCGACTGCTCGCAAGCCGAGTGGCCACCGTGTTCGCCTCGGCATTGCGGAAGTTGGGCGACGTCGGGTTGCTCACCACCCCGGTGCGGAACGAGTAGCGGCCAGTGAGCAGGGCGGCCCTGGACGGTCCGCACATCGGGATGTGCGCCGCCGCCGAACGGCAGTCGATCCAGGCCGCCCCGGACCCGGCGGGGATGAGCGAGCGGTAGTCGAACCGCATGTCATCGAGGAGGATCACCACGACGGACAGCTGCTCGGCCGCCTGAGCCGCTGCCACCGAGCGCCAGGACGGCGCGACAGCCAACAGTCCGCCAGTCGCCGCGGCCAACCGGAGCACCCTCCGACGCGACCGATTCCGTGGGGGCGGTCGATGGCGTCGATCGCGTGGCCATCGGTGTGGCGAACCCTCGCGCCCCACACGCTCTGGTCTGGGACGCAGACGCCTGGGTGTCGCGGCATCCGTTCATGGCCTGACTCCTTCTGCTCGTGTGGTTCGAGCGACCGGGATCGGTCCACCCGTCCCGGTCCTGAGGGTCCTGGTGCTCTCCTCAACCGCGTCGGGAGGCAGCGAGAGCGTGACGTTGAACCGGGCCGCCGCGGTTGGCGTGAGCGCGCTCCCGAGCACTGGGCTCGAAATGGACCGGCGTGCCGTGTGATACCCCACCCTCCTCGTTCCACTGCCCGTGATCGCCCGCGACCACCCATGACGAGCCGGTTGAGCATTGGTCCTGTTGCTGTCCATATTGACGCACGATTTCGCCGAGAATGGGAGTGTCTGAGCCGAGGTTTCGCATCCTCCGCCCAGAAGGCGCCGCTGCGCGGTCGACCGCTCTCGAGCGGTGGCAGCCCGTCGACCGCGGGCAGGACTTGCGGCGCCCCGCCGCTTCGGCGGCCGAGCGCCGCGCCCGCAGACCTGCCTGATGATCCTCTGCACGATCCCGGTCGAGTCTCGAGCAGGGAGAAGGGTCGGGAGGGGTGTGGGGGGTGCGCTCCTAGACACGCGCCCGGGCGACGCGACATGACAGGGCACGAGGAGCGGGGTAAGGATCGCTAGCGGATGACCGGCACAGCTCAGCAGGGCAGCGTCCTGGGCGGGCGGTACGCGCTGATCGAACACCTCGCCAGCGGTGGCATGGGCGACGTGTGGCGGGCGAGCGACCGCGTGCTCGACCGAGTGGTGGCCGTGAAGGTGCTGAAGCCGGAGCTGTTCGAGGATCCCGCCTTCCGCGAGCGCTTCCGGCGGGAAGCCCGGCACGCGGGATCGCTCAGCCATCCGGGCATCGCCGCAGTGTTCGACTACGGAGAGACGGCCGGCTCGGCTTACCTCGTGATGGAGCTCATACCGGGCGAGCCGCTGTCGATCGTGCTGGCCCGCCGCGGCCCACTGCCGGCGGAAGCGGTCACATCGCTGCTGCGGCAAGCGGCCGCCGCGCTCGGCGCCGCTCACTATGCCGGGATCGTCCACCGCGACGTGAAGCCTGGGAACCTCCTCGTTCAGCCCAACGGGCAGGTGAAGATCACCGACTTCGGCATCGCCCGCGCCCTGGGAGCGTCGACGTTGACACTGCACGGCCAGGTGCTCGGCACGGCTGCCTACCTATCGCCAGAGCAGGCGGCGGGCCGGACCGCGACTGCGGCGAGCGACGTCTACTCGCTCGGCGTCGTCGCGTACGAGGCCCTCACCGGGCGCCCACCGTTCGAGGGTGAGGCGGTGAGCGTGGCCTTGGCCCACACGCAACAGGCTCCGCCCCCGCTGCCCACGACCGTGCCGCCCGTGCTGCGCGGCGTCATCGCCCGAGCGATGGCTAAACGGCCAGCCGATCGCCCGGCCGACGGAGACGCGTTGGCCGCAATGTTTCCTCCGGTGTCCGGTGACGATGACCGGACCCCCCTGCAGGCCGCCGTGCCCACGTCGACCGCGTCGATCGCGCCGGTCGCCCTCGACCGCACCGCAGCCGGCCGTGTTCGGCCCGACCGAGCCGGCCGTGTTCGGCCCGACCGAGCCGGCCGTGTTCGGCCCGACCGAGCGGGCCTACCCATCGTGACGACAGCGGAGGCGCCGCTCCGGCGCAGGTCGCGCGTCCCCGTCCTGCTGGCCGCGCTGGCCGGACTCGTCGCCGCGGCCATCGTTTTCACCGCGTGGACGTTGGCGGCCGATCGCTCACCCTCGTCCGGCCTGGTCACCGACACCACGGCTGCGCCGAGCGCGACATCCACGCCCGCAACCACGACCACCGCGGCAACGACGACCACCGCGGCGCCGACGACGGTGGTCGCCACGATGGTGGTCGACCCCCGCGACTACCTCGGGCGCAAGGCCGACAAGGCGGCCAAGGATCTTCATGGGCTCGGTTTCGAGGTTGAGCAAGAGCTGGTCGAGCGGGGGGATCGCCGGCCGGGCGTCGTCGTCGCCGTGCAGCCCAGCGGCCGGCTGCGCGAGGGGTCGACGGTGACCCTCGTGGTCACGGCCAGCGGCAACGAGAACTGACCCGGTTCGGGCGCGGGGTGGTGGCCGGTCTCCGAGGCTAGCGCTACGTTCCCGCAAGGCATCCACGGTGACTACCGACACCGGCGTCTGCGCCGGGTGATCCACGGGCCCAGCGTCGAGCTGCTGGCCGACACGCTCGTGGCCGGGCACTGCACCCAAGCGCCAGCCCGCACATCCCGGGAGCAATTGATCGCCGAACACGCAACGGCCCTCGGGTGCGGTCAGACCGAGGGCCTGCTGCTGACCGCTCACGCCGTCCGCCCGGGATCGACGATCCGAGGCGCTTGGCATGACCGCAGAGGTTCCGGTGGCGGCTTCGGCCGCGACGTAGGGTCGCCTCGCGGGCGTGGTGCCGTAGTCGTCGCGGAAGTCGAAGCAGCAGCGGATGTCAACGACGTCTCAGGCTGCAACAGTGAGTCCAGCTCTACTACGCGGCCTCTGGCGACGTGGCTGCCACCCGGGGGTTTCGAGACCTCGGTCGAGTCGGTGCGGGCCTCACGCCGCAATCCAGATCGAGGCCCGCCGCGCCCCCAGGGTGACGCTGGTGCGCTGCGTGACTCCTTGGAGGTTGCGCCAGGCGCCGGCCGGCAACGACACCACGACGTCGGTGCCGCCGGGGTTGACGGCCACGAAGCCGGAGCTGAACGCACGGACGTAAGCGCCGTTGCCTTGGCGGCTGTACCGCCCCTGCGGTGCGCCCACGGCGACCTTGTCCCAGGGGTGGGCGGTAGTCATCCCGGCGAAGGTCGGGGCGGGCGAGAAGAGGAACCAGGTCGAGCGGCCTCCGGTCCCGAGCAGGAACGAACCGAGAGCGAAGGCACGCCAACGGTCCACCAGCGCAGCCGATGCGTTCTCCCATAGCTTCGTCTCGACCATGACGACCCGGCCCTCCGCTTCGGCGTTCACCACCATGTCGACGTCCAGCCGCCAGTCAGTCACGCTGGGCCACTGCCCAGCGGCCAGGGTCCGATCGCGGAGCCAGATTTCGGCGTGGGCCGCATCGACGTGGTTGGTGAGGGTCTTGGATGACGCCCCGTCGACAGCGAACCAGCGCTTGCCGCGCGCCACACCGTTGGCCGCGTAGGGTCCTGGTACGCCGGCACGGACCGCATCGGCGATTCGTTCCACGGCAGCCTGGAACTCGGGGAAGGTCCACGGTCGGCCCGTGGCCGGATTGATCGGTTTGCCACCGGACGCGTAGTTCTCGAACAGCGGCGCTGTCATCAGCATGTCCGTATAGCAACCGTCGGCGCCGGTCGCGGCCTTGGCCGTTCGGCATTGCCGAACCACCTCGCCGACCCAGCCTGAATGGGAGACGTCCATCAGATAGTTGCCGAAGACGGTCTGCACGACCTTGTTGCCGTTGGCGTCGCGGGCATACCAGTCGGGGGGTACCTGGTGCCCTCGTTCTTCTGCGCGAACGCGCCGTTGTGGTAAACGAGGACCGTCAACTCCGCGTTCGCGGCTTTCATCGCCGTGACGACCGCTGGGGCCTGCGTCGGCTTGACCGTGGCGAGGTCAAATGCCGGTGCCGCCGCCGCCGCCTGTTGCGGTGTGAAGCTAGGCGGCACCTGGTTGAACGCGGCCCAACGATGGACGAGTCCCGGGTCTCGAGTTCGCAACACCGAGTCCGCTGGAAGCGCAGCGGAAGCGGTCGACCCGACGCCGACGCCGACCGCGATCACCAGCGAACTGGCAAGCACCGCCGACCACCGCTCACCGGCACGGCCCACGGCATGGTGACCACCCCCCTTCGGGCGGCGACCAAGGAGTCGTACCACCCTCCTCGATGACCCCCATGTGACACGGGGCCCGCATCCGATCAAACCCCGGAGGACGTGACAGGTCAAGGGCTCCGAACCCGCTGACGCCCAAAGAGTCCCTCTGCCATCACGAGTGCGTCGAAGTCTTCGCCCCCCGTGACGATCCCGTGTCACCCCGTGGTCCCACGCCACCGTCGGCGGACGAAGGCGGACTCGCTCGGGTGGTCCCCTTCACGCCCAGCCCAGACACCTCGCGGCAGGGATCCGCGCCTACGAGCGAGGCAACAGGGTCGGGATGGGCAGTAAATGCGGTGCTTCTTCAGCAGGCGGATCGTCGTGCACTTGGTCTCAATGTGAGCGGTCAGGCCACGGCGACGACCGCAAGCAATCGATAACACCGCGTTGAGCTCGTTCAGCAGCGATCGGAGCTCAGCCCATGCCGGCCCCAGCCGCCGCAGCAGGCCCTCGACCTCCGCCAGTCCTGGATCGGCTGAATAGCAAGTGCCGCGTAGCCTTGAGAGCGACGAAACGGGGTCGGGTGGCACCGCGGGGTTGCGGGCGATTCCCGTGCGGGTACTCCGACGACGACGCGGCACCCCCGCGCCCGTCGGAGGTGCCGCGACCTTCAGTGCGCTTCCGGGCGGTCAGCATCGGGGCGGCACTGCCCCGATGCTGACGGGCCCATTCAGCTACGACCAGTACGAGCCGTAGTAGGTGCCGTACTTGTCGTAGTAGGCGTCGTCGTTGGCGGTCATCGCCTCGTCGTAGTCCGGGGCGTTCTTGATCTGGTCCTTGGTCATCGACATGTAGACCTTGCGGTCGGTGGGGTCGACGCGGGTGACCAGGCCGGCGGGGATGAGCCGCTTCTTGCCGAAGATCCAGAACCCGGTGTCCACCACGAGGTACTGGCGATTGACCTCGGTCGAGCTCTGGTCGATCTTGCCGATGCTCCCGTCGGTGGCCTCGACGTCGAAGCCGACCGGGTCGTTGGCCGAGACATCCACGTCACCTCGGTAGGTCCAGACAGTCTTGCTCGTCATCGTGATTCTCCTTCGTCCACCTCGGCTTTGTCGGTCCGCCGACGGAGGTCAGCGCGAACGAGGTGTTGCTTCGTTGGTTACCTCGAGGCCTCCGACGGCAAACGATGACTGAACCATCGGTGACCCGGGTACGAGACGAAACATCAAGTAGCGCCTGCGTGTGTCACACCGCCGACGGCTCCTTGGGAAGCGGTTCTCCTCGCCGAGGGCGGGGAGAACCGCCCAAGGCTGGCGACTCGGCCATACCGACCACTCACCCCCGATGATGCCAGTCACCCCCGATGATGACGGTGCCCGTGCTCGATCCTTTGCGCCAGTACGCCGTTCAGCACGACCGCAGCTCGCACGCCAGGCCCAGCCGCCGCAGCAGGCCCTCGACCTCCGCCCTGTCATGGGACAGCTCGCCGTGGGAGCGAAGGAGCCTGGCCACGGAGTCCTGTGACAGCGGCGCCATGGAGCAGGATGGAGCTGCTCCCCCATTGCTCCCCTGCATCCTGGCCCTCTCTACCGGACGACGCCTGAGGGGCTGCTAGCAGGATCTATGCCGTGGAGCTGAGGGGAATCGAACCCCTGACCCCTTCCATGCCATGGAAGTGCTCTGCCAACTGAGCTACAGCCCCGTGCGGAGAAAAGACGATACCAGCGCGCCCGAGGAGCTCAAATGTCGCCAGTGCACACCGGGTGACGGTGGGTGCGGAGGCGGCGGCGCAGCGGCATGATCCCGAAGCCGACGACGGCCGTGGTGGCGACCGTCGTGAGGATGACCCGGGGGACGACGGGCATGAACGTCAGGTGCGGGCTCACGATGAACGTGATCACGAGTGCCATGGGCGTGATCCAGGCGACGTCGCCGGCCCAACGCCGCCACCAGGGCCGGTGCGGCTCCACCTTTGCCGGCAGGTCGAACCAGTGGTCGACGCCGATCGTGCGGCGCACGCTCGTGGCGAGGACGTGCTCCTCCAGGCGGGCCAGAAGGGCGGTGCGCTCCGGTGAGCGCTCCCACCGGCGCAGCGCCACGAGGTCGGTGAACCGGAAGACGATGTGGTAGCGCCCGCCCACCGCGCCGGCCTTGAGGACGCCGACGCCCAGGCAGCCCGGGAACTCCTGGAGGGCCTGCTGAACGTCCCTGGACCACGCCTCGAAGTCCGCCTCGTGCCCGGGCGCGATGTCGCGTGACACCGTGACGGTGACGGGATCCACACCGAGCCGGGGCAGCTCGCTGGTGTCGAAGGGGCCGGTGAGCACGAGAGACATGGAACCTTCGACGCTACCGGCGGACCCCCGGTCGCAGCGCGCCTACGCGCGGCGATCGGTGGTCCGGGCCGCAGTCAGCGGCTCCCACTCGACCCTCGGCACGTCCCGGTAGAGACGCTCGATGTCGTAGAAGCGGCGGGTGTCGTCGTGGAAGACGTGCACCACCACGTCGCCGTAGTCGACCAGCACCCACTGGAGGTCCCGCACGCCCTCGACCCGCAACGGCGAGCCGCCGCCGGCCTCGCGCAACCGGACCTCGATCTCCTCGGCGATGGTCTTCACCAACCTCGTGTTCGGAGCGCTGGTGATGACGAAAAGCTCGCAGATGGCCAGGACGTCACCCACGTCGAGGATGATGGTGTCCAGGCCCTTCTTGTCGTCGGCCACCGCCGCCGCCAGCCGGGCCCGGTCCCGAGCGGGAGCGTCCTCGGCCATGAGGCCGGTCGGTCCGTCCTGCTCGTCGGTCATCGCGGTGTCCGTTCTACCCGCCCGGAGCGCTCGTTGCCACGCCTGCCGTGCTGGCCACCTCCTGCGCCGCGGCCTCCTCGGCCGCCGCCTCGAGGAAGGCCAGGAAGTCCTGGCCCAGCTCCAGGGTGACATCCACGCCGTCGATGCTCGCCGTCGCCGGCACCGCCACCACGGGCCCCACGGCCAGCGTGAGGGTGTCGACCTGCTCCTGGGTGAGCGACGGGTCGTAACGCAGCGAGGTCTCGGCGGCCGTCGCGACGTTCTCACCGTCGTCCACCGCGACCACGTCCGCACCGACGAACTGCAGGCGGGCGGTCGCCTCGCGGAGGGCGTCCGGATCGCCGGTCGCGTTCACGAGCTGGACCCGCAGGCCCGACCCGGTCGGCGAGGCGGCCGTCGGCAGGATCCGCGCCATCAGGATGCGCAGGTCGACGATGTCGACCTCGAGCAGGTCGATGCCGTCGGGGTTCGTGACGACGTCGAGCGCCGGCGTGACCGTGAGGCTCACGACGCTCCGCGGCCCCGCGCCGATGGCGGCCAAGAACCCGGCGACGTCGGTCGGCGCCTCCTCGGTGGCTGGCGCCGCCACGCGGTCGCTCACCTCGACGACGCCGGTCCAAACTGCGAGCTGGTCGGGAAGGCGCACGTACTCGGTCTCGTTGGGCACCCTCGTGAAGAGCACGGCGGCGGCCTGCGCAGCCGTCAATTCCTGGGGACCTGCAGGTAGTTGCATGAGCACCGTCCCGTCGGGCGCGGTGCGGACCACGGGCTCGGGCAGGTCGACCGGGATCGGCTCCAGCGGCTCGAAGAGCGCCTGCATGCCTGCTTCGTCGACCTCCTCGGTGACCGAGAAGGTCACGCCCAGCAGGCCTTCGGTGGCGGTCACCTGCCCGTCGAACCCGGCCTGTGTGTACGCGGCGGCCAGCCTCGTCGGCCGATCGAAGCCGTCGACGGTGGCGATGCTGCCCGCCGGCACCACGACCGCCGTGCCACCGGCTCCGCTCGGGGCCAAGGCGAACGCCGTGAGGCCGACGACCTCGGTCCCGTCGACCGCCACCAGCAGCGCGCCAGGCGTCTCCGCAGGCCGGGCGACCGTGGACGGCGGCACGTCCAGCGTCCCGGTCGTGCTGTCCCCGAGGGTTCGCGCGGCCAGGAGCGCCAGCACCGGCACGACGACTGCCGCCGACACGCCGACCGCGGCCGCCGTCGCGGTCCAGCGCCCGCCCGGATCTCACCGCTGCCCCTGCCCGTGCGCCGCCGCGGCGGGCTCGTACATCCGCCGGTCCCGGATCTCGGCCAGCACGTCCTCGGGCACCAGGAAGTCGAGCGGCCGACCGTCGGCCACCCGCGAGCGCAGGTCGGTGCTCGACACGTCCAGGTGCGGCACCACCACCCGGAGCCAGTCGACCTCGCGGGGAGGCTCCCGGTCGCTCCCCGGGCGCTCCACCACGACGAGGCGCGAGCGCCGCGCCACCTCGTCGTAGCGCTCCCAGGTCAGCAGACCCGCGGCGGCGTCCGAGCCGACGATCGTGAAGAGCTCGGCGCCGGCGTGCCGGCGTTCGAGCTCGGCCAGCGTGTCGGCTGTGTAGCTCACGCCGCCGCGGTCGATCTCCATGCGGCTGGCCTCGAGCCCCTCGACCCCCCGCACCGCCGCGGCGACGAGCGCGAAGCGGTCCTCGGCGGCCGAGATGGCCCGCTGCCCCTCCTTCTGCCAGGGCCGGTTTGCGACCTCCAGCAGGACCCGGTCCAGCCCCAGCTCGTGGCGCACGTTGACGGCGGTGACCAGGTGCCCGACGTGGGGCGGGTCGAACGTGCCGCCGAACAGTCCGAGCCGCAGCCGCCACCCGGTCGTTCGAGGCACGGCCGAGGAGCATACGCCCTGCCTGTGCTGGCCCTGCGGCAGTGTTCGCCACCCTCCGTGGTCACCGACCCACCGTGGCCGTGCCCACCGCGAGCTCTTGCCGCCCTGTGCCGGATGTCACTGTCATTTCACGGAATCGGACGGGTAATTGCCACGTTCTACCTCCTGTCATGAATGATTCGATTGGTCTGTACCTGAACGAGATCGGCAAGGTGCCGCTCCTCACCGCTGATGAGGAGAAGCAGTTGTCGCGCGTCATCGAGGCCGGGCGGGACGCCGAGCGTCGGCTGGAGTCGGGCGAGAAGGGCAAGGAGCTGCGCAAGGCGGTCGTGGCCGCTGCGCAGGCCAAGGACCGGTTCATCCGGGCCAACCTCCGGCTCGTCGTCAGCATCGCCCGCCGGTATCCCCTCCCCTCCGGCATGGATCTCCTGGACCTCGTCCAGGAGGGCAACCTCGGCCTCGAGCACGCGGTCGACAAGTTCGACTGGCGGCGCGGCTTCAAGTTCTCCACCTACGCCACCTTCTGGATCCGCCAGGCCATCGGCCGGGCCCTCGACCAGAAGGCCAGCCTGGTGCGCATCCCCGGCGATCGGGCGGCCAGCCTCCGGGCTGCGCTGCGTCAGACCGGCGCCGAGGGTGAGGAGCTCGACAACGAGAACGCGCAGCTGCACCGGCTCACCACCCCGGTCTCCCTCGACCGGACGGTGGGCGACGACGGCGACGCCACGCTCGGCGACCTGATCGCCGCCGACGTCATCTCGCCCGAGGCAGCGATGCTGGCCGGTGTCGATCGCGAGCTGCTCGACGAGCTGCTCGACACGCTCGACGGCCGGGCCCGCTACGCGGTCGAGGCTCGCTTCGGGCTGCTCGACGGCGAGACGAAGAGCTTCCGGGAGGTCGGCGAGGACCTGGGCGTCACCGCTGAGGCCGCCCGCCGCCTCGTCAAGCGGGCCGTCGACGACCTGCGCGACGACGCCGCCCGCATCCTGGTGGCGTGAGCCACCCCTAGTCCCCCGGGGCCGCGGTTCCCCCACCCGCGAGGCTCCCGTTCGGCCGTCACCGCTCTTGCCCCCCGAGAGCGGTGGCGGCCGATGCGCGTCGGGGCCGGTGACAACCGCGTTGCGGCGGGTCGGTCCGGCCGGGCACGCTGGTGCCGTGGCACGCTCCTGGTCCCCGTCGTCGTGGCGGGCCTTCCCCGCCGCCCAGCAGCCCGAGTGGCCCGACGAGGCCGAGCTCGACCGCGCCATCAAGCAGATCGCCACCTACCCGCCGCTCGTGTTCGCCGGTGAGGCCCGGGCGCTGCAGAGCTCCCTCGCCAAGGTGGCGGCCGGCAACGCCTTCCTCCTCCAGGCCGGCGACTGCGCCGAGAGCTTCGACGACTTCTCCGCCATCAGCATCCGGGAGAAGCTGCGCGTCATCCTGCAGATGGCGGTGGTCCTCACGTACTCCATCGGGGTCCCCGTGGTGAAGGTGGGGCGGATCGCCGGCCAGTTCGCCAAGCCCCGGTCGGCGGCGACGGAGTTGGTGGACGGGACCGAGCTCCCCAGCTTCCGCGGTCACATCATCAACGCCGAAGCGCCGACGGCGGCGGCCCGGGTCCCCGATCCCGAGCGGCTCGTGCAGGCCTACCACCAGTCGGCGTCGACGTTGAACCTGCTGCGGGCGTTCACCAAGGGCGGCTTCGCCGACCTGTCCCGCGTCCATGCCTGGACCCAGGAGCACGTGGCCAGCAGCCCGGAGGGTCGCCGCTTCGAAGCACTCGCCAACGAGATCGAGCGGGCACTGCGGTTCATGCGGGCCTGCGGGATGGACACCGAGTCCACCGCCGCCCTCCACGAGGTCGACGTGTACACCAGCCACGAGGCGCTGCTGGTCGGCTACGAGGAGGCGCTGACCAGGCAGGACTCGCTGACGGGTGCCTGGTACGACTGCTCCGCGCACATGCTGTGGATCGGCGAGCGCACCCGCCAGCTCGACGGCGCCCACATCGAGTTCCTGCGGGGCGTGCACAACCCGATCGGCGTGAAGCTCGGCCCGACGGCCTCCGCCGAAGAGGTCCTGGAGCTGTGCCACGCGCTGAACCCGGCCCGGGTCCCCGGCCGGCTGACGTTCATCACGCGCATGGGCGCCGACCACGTGGAGGACGCCGTGCGCCCGCTGCTGCGCGCCACCCGTGACGCCGGCCATCCGGTGGTCTGGGCGTGCGACCCGATGCACGGCAACACCTTCACCTCGGCCACCGGCCGCAAGACCCGGCACTTCGAGGACATCCTCGAGGAGATGGCCGGGTTCGTGCGGGCCCACCACGCCGAGGGGACGTGGCCCGGCGGCGTGCACGTGGAGCTGACCGGGCACGACGTCACCGAATGCCTGGGCGGCGCCGACGACATCGTCGACAGCATGCTTGACGACCGCTACGAGACCGTGTGCGATCCCCGCCTCAACGCGCGGCAGTCGGTCGATCTGGCCTTCCGCGTGGCCGAGCTGGTCCGGGCCTGATCGGCGCCGGGGCGGGAGGCGTGCAGGCGCTCACGCTCGTCGACGGCTGGCCCGTCGACCGCGCCGCGGTGGTCGTGGTCGGGCCCGACGGTGTGCTGGCCGCGCGGGGCGACCTGGACTGGACCGTCCGCCTGGCCTCGGTGACGAAGCTGTTCGTCGCCTACGGCTGCCTGATCGCCCGGCAGGAGGGCGTGCTCGACCTGGACGCCCCCGCTGGTCCGCCGGGGGCGACCGTGCGCCATCTCCTCGCCCACGCGTCGGGGCTCGGGTTCGACGACACCGTCCCGGTCAGCCCGGTCGGCCGCCGGCGCGCCTACTCCAACCCGGCGTTCGAGCGGCTCGGTGAGGTCCTGACGGAGGCGACCGGCATGCCCGTCGCCGAGTACCTCCGCGAGGGGATCTTCGGGCCGCTCGGCATGGACCGCACCGAGCTCAAGCGCTCCCCCGCCCACGGCGCCTTCGGCTCGGCGGCGGACCTGAGCCGCTTCGCGCGGGAGCTGCTGCGGCCCACGCTGGTGGAGCCGCCGCTGCTGACCGAGGCGTTGTCGGTGCAGTTCCCCGGCCTGGCCGGCGTGCAGCCGGGGCTCGGGCGGCAGGTCCCCCTGGACTGGGGCCTCGGCTTCGATCTGCGCAGCACCAAGGAGCCCTCCTGGATGGGCGAGACGGCCACCCCGGCCACGTTCGGGCACTTCGGCGGCAGCGGCACGTTCCTCTGGGTCGATCCCGTGCTCGACCGGGCCTGCGTCGCCCTGGCGGAGCGGGAGTTCGACGAGTGGGGCCTCGCCGCCTGGATCCCGTTCAACGACGCCCTCCTCGCTGAGCTGCGCGCCACCGCCGCCTGACGCGCTGAGCGAATGGGACCACGGCCGTTCCGGGTGGCCGGGTAGCGTCGAGGGCATGGATCGGGGACGCTCTGCCATCGCGCGCCCCGGTGCCGAGGTCACGGCCGGCCTCCGCCTGATCTTCGTCTCGACGTTCGTCCTCAACGCTTCGACGAGCGTCATCTTCGCCCTCATCTCTGACCTGCAGGACGCCACGGGTCAGTCCACCTCCAGCCTGGGCCTCATCGCCGGCACCGGCTTCGTGGTCGGGTTGATCGCCGGGCTGGTCGTGGCCCCACTGGCCGATCGCGGCCGGGCCAAGCGCCTCCTCCTGTTCGGCCTCGGCCTCGCCGCCATCGGCGGGATCGGCTTCGCCGTGGCCGAGACCCTGCCGATGCTGCTCGCCTCGCGGGCCCTGGTCGGCGCGGCCGCCGGTTGCTTCATCCCCGCCGCTCGCGCCATCGCCGCCAGCATCGACCCCACACGATCGGGCGAGAACCTGGGCCGCCTGGCCCGTGTCGACCTGGCCGGGTTCGCCACCGGCCCCATCATCGGCAGCCTGCTCTTCGAGGTGGTCGGTCTCCGGGGCACGTTCATCTTCTTCGCCGTCGTGGCCGCCGCGGCCCTCGTGCTGCTGGCGCCCCGGCCACTGCCGTCCCTTCCGACGAGCGCCGAGTCCTCCCGGCCGAGCCTCGTCCTGCTCCGCCACCGCCGCGTGCTCGTGGCCACGCTCCTGGCGCTCGCGCTCTTCCTGCCCGTCGGCGTGTTCGACTCGCTGTGGGACCGCTACCTGACGGACCTCGGGGGCTCCAACCTCCTGGTCGGACTGACCTTCGCCCTCTTCGCGTTGCCCTTCGTGACCCTCACCGCCCCCGCCGGGCGCCTGGCCGATCGGCTCGGGCACGTGCGCATCTCCCTGTGGGGTCTGGCCGTGCTCGTGCCCTGCCTCGCCCTGTACGGCGTGTTCAAGTCCATCCCTGTCCTCGTGCTGCTGCCGATGGTCGAGGCGGTCGCGCAGGCCGCGACCGTGCCCGCCTCGCAGGCCGCGATGGCCGCGGCGTGCCCGCCGGGCCGGGCCGCGGCCGGGCAAGGTCTCGCCACCTCGGCCCAACTGGCAGGCGCCGCGCTCGCCGCGCTCCTGGCCGCGCCGATCTACGAGGACTTGGGCCCGGGGATCCTGTTCGCCGGCACGGCGGCCGTCGTCGCCGCGCTGGCCATCGCGGCCTGGGCGCTGTCGTCGGCAGCGGACCGGGCCGACGCGGCCGGTCAGGCCGGTCTCGAGCCGACGCTCAGCGCAGACGCTCGATGACCATCGCCATGCCCTGACCGCCGCCGACGCACATCGACTCGAGGCCGATGGCCTTGTCCTCGCTCTGGAGGCCGTTGATGAGCGTGGCCATGATGCGGGCACCGGTCATCCCGAACGGGTGACCGAGGGCGATGGCGCCGCCGTGCACGTTGAGCTTGTCCCACCCGATGTCGAGGTGGCGCGCCGACGGCACGACCTGGGCGGCGAAAGCCTCGTTGATCTCCACCAGGTCGATGTCGCCGATCTTCATGCCCGCCCGCGCCAGGGCCTGCCGGCAGGCCTCGATCGGCCCCAGGCCCATGATCTCCGGATTGAGGCCGGTGACGCCCGACGAGATGATGCGGGCCAGCGGCGCGATGCCGAGCTCCCGGGCCTTGGTGTCGCTCATGACGACCACGGCCGCCGCCCCGTCGTTGAGCGGGCAGGCGTTGCCCGCGGTGATCTCACCGTCGGGCCGGAAGACCGGCTTCAGCTCGCCCAGCTTCTCGACGGTGGTGCCGGCACGCGGGCCGTCGTCGGTGGACACGACCGAGCCGTCCGGCAGCGTGACCGGCACGATCTCCCGCTCGAAGAAGCCGTTCTCCACGCTGGCCACCGCCCGCTGCTGTGACAGCGCGGCGAACTCGTCCATCTCCCGCCGGGTGACGCCCTCGAGCTCGCGCACGTTCTCCGCCGTCTGCCCCATGGCGATGTAGATGTCGGGCAAACCCTCCGGCGGCGTCCACGACGGCTGACCACCCTCGGCCCGCTGCCTCGTCCGCTGGCCGGACGGCGCGAAGACCGGGTTGGGCGCGGTGTCGGACGCGCCGGCACCGTAGCGGGACACGCACTCCACCCCAGCGGCGATGAAGGCGTCGCCCTCACCGGCCTTGATGGCGTGCGCGGCCATGCGGATGGTCTGCAGGCTCGAAGAGCAGTAGCGGTTGACGGTGACGCCGGGGACGTTGTCCAGCCCGGCCAGCACGGCCACGACCCGGGCCACGTTGAACCCCTGCTCCCCCGCGGGCTGGCCGCAGCCCATCATCAGGTCGTCGATCTGGTCCCGCGGCAGCTCGGGCACCTGGTCCAGCACCGCGGTGACCATCTGCGTGGCGAGGTCATCGGGTCGCGCGTCGACGAGCGAGCCCTTCATGGCCCGGCCGATGGGGCTGCGGGCGGTGGCGACGATGACGGCTTCGGGCATGGCGATCCTCCGGGCAGTGGGACGGTGGGCCGAACAGGGCTACGGGACACCGACAGTCTTGGCGATCAGGCCCGCTTCGAGCCAGACCGGCAGGGCCAGATCGATCTCCGGCGCTGTCTGCGGCGGGCCGATCAGCATCCCCTGGACGTGGTCGCAGCCCAGCTCCCGCAGGCGGACGAGCTGGTTGACGCGCTCCACGCCCTCCGCGGTGACCACGAGGTTCAGCGAGTGCCCGAGGTGGGTGACGGCCGAGACGATGGCCTCGTCGTCGCTCCCCTCCCGAAGACCCCGCACGAAGCTGCGGTCGATCTTGATGGCTTCCGCCGGGAAGCGCTGCAGGTAGTTCAGCGACGAGTAGCCCGTGCCGAAGTCGTCGATGGCGAAGCGGACCCCGAGCCGGCGGAGCTCGTGCAGGACGTCGCTGGACCGCTCGACGTCGATCACCAGTGCGCTCTCGGTGATCTCGAACCAGACGCAGCTCGGGTCGAGCGCTGAGCGGGCCAGGGCATCGCTGACCTGCTGGATGAGCTCGGGGCCGCCGAGCTGCCGGGCCGAGAGGTTGATGGAGACCGTCAGGCGGTCGGCGCCCTCGCCGAGACGTTGCTTCCAGGCCGCGAGCTGCTGCATGGCCCGGTCCATCACCAGCTCCCCGAGGGGGACGATGAGCCCGGTGTCCTCCGCCAGCTCGATGAAGTCGGCGGGCGGGATGATGCCCCGCTCGGGATGGTCCCAGCGCACCAGTGCCTCGAAGCCGGCCAGCCGGCCCGTGCGGAGCTCCACGATGGGCTGGAAGAGGAGGGCGAACTCGTCGCGGTCGATGGCCCGGTGCAGGTCGTTGCCGAGGTGGTGGAGCCGGACGACGGAGTCGCGGTGGGCCGGTTCGAAGTACTCGACGCGGTTCCGGCCCCGGTCCTTGGCCTGGTACATCGCGGCGTCGGCGTCCCGCATCAGGCTCTCCGCGGTCACCCAGGTCCGGTCGGCCTTCGCCACGCCGACGCTGGCCGTCACGAAGCTCTCCCCGTCGAGCAGCGACATCGGCTCGGTGACCACCTCGGCCAGGTGGTTGGCCAGCGCGTCGATACGCCCGCCCCCGTCGGCGTCGGACAGGAAGACGACGAACTCGTCGCCCCCGAAGCGGGCCACCGTGGTGTCGTCCCCCGCGGCGAGGTGTATCCGCTGACCGACCGCCTTCACGACACGGTCGCCGGCGGCGTGGCCGAGGCTGTCGTTGATGAGCTTGAACCGGTCGATGTCGAGGAAGATGAGGCCGAGCGTCTCCCCGGCCGAGCGCCTGATGAGCGCCGAGGCCAGCCGCTCCATGAACGCCGTCCGGTTGAGCAGCCCGGTCAGCTCGTCGTGGTGGGCCGAGTAGGCCAGGCGCTCGGCGATGGCGTTCTCGCGCGTGACGTCCTGCACCTGGCCGATCAGGTAGCGCCGGCCGTCGGGGTGCTCGATGACGGAGATGCTGGTGTCACCGATGAGCACCGTGCCGCTGGCGTGCTCGTAGTGGAAGCGGTGGCGGAAGGTGGCCTCCGCCGGTGCGTCCGCCAGCATGCCGAGGAACTCCTCGTGGGCGCGCAGCTCGCTCGGCGACCCCAACTCGCTGAGGTGCCGGTTCTCGAGCCGGTCCGTCGGCAGCCCGAGCATGGAGCCGAACGCGGCGTTGACCTGGATGAGGTGACCGTCGGTGCTGGCCAGGAGCATCCCGATGGGGGCCTCCTCGAACGCGACCCGGAAGCGTTGCTCGGCCTCCCGCAGCAGCGCCTCCTGGCGGAGGCGGACGGTGAGGTCCCGCACCGAGATGACGAGACCGCTCATCGCCGTCTCCTCGATGTAGCTCCCCGCGTCGGCCTCCACCGGCGCGTACGTGCCATCCGTCTTGAGCACCCTGAACAGGAGTGGGCTCCCGATCCCGCCCCCCACAGCGGCCGCGAAGGCGTTGCGAACGCCGGGGAGGTCCTCGGGGTGGACGAACTCGAAGACCGACCGGCCCACGAGCTGCGCCGGGCGCCACCCGAGCAGATCGGTGATGCGGGCGCTGATGCTGCGGACGGTCCCGTCGGCGCCCGCCACCGCCACTCCCTCGGCCAGCTCGTCGAGCACGAGGCGGAAGCGCCGCTCGCTCTCCGCCAGCGTCCGCAGGTTGGTCCGCAGGGACTGCGTCAGTCGGGCGTTCTCGACGAAGATGGCGACGTGGTTGCCGCTGGCCAGGATGCCGGTGATGACCAGGAGGGCGGCCTCCAGCGTGCTCAGGCTGCTGCCGCCCCACACGAGCTGCCAGAAGCCGATGAGGTAGGCGATGAGCACGGGCGTGTAGACGACCATCGAGCGCACGAGCGGACGGACCGTGCGCATGCGGACCGTCGCCGGCCGGGCGTGGAGGGCGGCGAGCGCGAAGAACAGCGCCGACCCCAGCCAGGGCATCAGGAAGAAGCGCTGGGAGATCTCGGGATCAGTCCAGTAGTCGACCCCGAAGAGCACGTCCCCGACCAGCAGGAGGAAGAACGACAGCGTCATCAGCAGCCGTGGCGTCGTGCGGCTCTCCACCAGCACCAGCGCGCAGACGGTGACGGCGACCAGGTCGATGAGGCCGATGGTCAGGACCAGCGCCAGGTTGCCGCGGACCACGTCGCTGCTGCGCTGGATGACGCTGACGGCGAACGTGTAGCCCATGAACAGCACGGCCGGCGAGACGGTGCAGGCCTCCGCCAGGACGCGGAAGCGGCCCACCCAGCGCACCGTGGGCAGACCGACCAGGAGCAGGGCGACGACCAGCAGCGGGCCGATGACCAGGAAGGCGTACTGGGCGACGCTGGGGAAGCCAGCGGTCCGGCCGTCGTTGAGGTCGTCGATGATGCCGTCGACCATCGTGAGCGTCCACACCGCGGCCACAGCACCGAGGAAGCGCCACTGGGGCTGCTTGAGGCGGGCCGCGGCCCGGTAGCACCACACCACGCCGAGCCCCATCAGGGCCACCCGCGCGCCGTCGAGGGCCAGCTCCTCGCCGGTCGACAGGTCGGGGCGGGCCAGCACGTAGAGGGCCGTGGCCGCGTAGACGGCGAGCGCGATCCAGGTGAAGGCGGCCCGCCGTTGCCGGCGTCGCCGGTCGACCGGGCCGGGGATCGTCACCGCAGCCACCGTCACCGGGCCCGCCTCCCGCACGCCGTCACGGAGCAGCTATCCCGTGCCCACGACGGTGAGGAGCGCGGCGGCCCGTCCCGCGCCGCGATCGGTCAGCACACGCGTGCTCCGGCTCTCGTCGATCACCGCGGCCAAGGCTACCCCGGGCACCCTCTCGCGGCCCGGCCTCCCCGACCCGGCCCGGCGTACGATGCGCGCCATGGCTGGCCCCATCGACGTCGATGACGTCCCCCTCGACCAGATCGACCTCTCCGATCCCGAGCTCTGGCTCGCCCCCCGGTCGTGGCGGGAAGGCACCTTCGCCACGCTGCGGCGCGAGTCGCCCATCCGCTTCTTCGAGGAGGCCGAGTTCCCACCCTTCCCCAAGGGCCCGGGCTACCACGCGATCACCCGCTTCGACGACGTCTGGCACGTCAGCCGCAACCCGCAGCTCTTCTGCTCCGGCAAGGGCTCCAACATCCCCGACCTGCCCATCGAGATCGCCGAGTTCTTCGGCTCGATGATCAACATGGACGATCCCCGCCACCTCCGGTTGCGCTCGATCGTCGGCAAGGGGTTCACGCCGAAGCTGGTGAGCCAGATCGAGGAGTACGTGCGCCAGAAGGCGGACGGGATCGTCGACAACCTGCTGGAGCGGTACCCGGACGGCGCCTGCGACTTCGTCGAGGAGGTCGCCGCTCCCCTGCCGCTGCAGATCATCTGCGAGATGATGGGCATCCCCGACGAGGACGAGAAGCAGATCTTCGCCTGGACCAACACCATCCTCGGCGCCGGCGACCCCGACTACGGCGGCGAGTTCGACGCCCTGCTCAACCACAGCATGGCGATGAACGCCTACGCCATGGAGCTCGGCAACGACCGCCTGGCCAACCCCAAGGAGGATCTGACCACGGCGCTCATGCACGCCGAGGTCGACGGCGAGCGGCTGACCAGCGCCGAGTTCGGGTCGTTCTTCATCCTGCTCGTCGTGGCCGGCAACGAGACGACCCGCAACGCGATGAGCCACGGCATCAAGGCGCTCACGGACTTCCCCGACCAGCGGGCGATCTGGTGGGACGACTTCGGCGGCGTGGCCCGCAGCGCGGTCGAGGAGATCGTGCGCTGGGCCTCGCCGGTCATCCACTTCCGCCGCACGGCGACGGCCGACACGGAGATCGCCGGGCACCCGATCGCCGAGGGCGACAAGGTCGTGCTCTGGTACAACTCGGCCAACCGGGACGAGTCGAAGTTCGCCGACCCCTACGTCTTCGACGTCCGGCGCGACCCGAACCCGCAGGTCGGCTACGGCGCCGGCGGTCCCCACTTCTGCCTCGGTGCCAACCTGGCCCGGCGGGAGATCACGGTGATGTTCGAGGAGATCCGACGCCGTCTGCCCGAGCTGCGGGTCACCGGCGAGCCCGCGTACCTGCAGAGCAACTTCATCAACGGCATCAAGCGCATGCCCTGCGCCTGGAAGTAGCTCCGTGACATGCAGCTCGCTCCGCTCGCTCAGCGGGCGTCGGCCACCGGCTCCTCGTCCGCCAGCTCGCCGCTGCCGTAGTGACGGCGGCACAGGAGCTCGTAGCGCACGGTGTCGCCGAAGAGCGGGGCGTCGGGCTCGTCCGTGTCGCCCACCACGACGACGTCGCCCTCGTAGACGACGCGACCGTTCACCAGCCGGGCGTTGTGCGTGGCCCTCGCGCCGCACCAGCACCGGGCCTCGACCTGCAGCGGCACGCGCTCGTCGGCGATCTCCAGGAGGCGCTTGGTGCCGTCGAACAGCAGGCCCCGGAAGTCGGTGATGAGGCCGAAGGCGTAGACGTCGGCCCCCATCTCGTCCACCACCCGGGCCAGCTGGTCGCACTGCGCAGGCGCGTAGAACTGGGCTTCGTCGCACACCAGGTAGTCGAGGGGTCCGCGCTGCGGTGGCGAGCGCGAAGAGATCGACGTCGTCCCCCACCTCGACCGCGGGCGCGGCGACCCCGAGCCGGCTGGTGACCTGAGTGCCGTCCCGATCGAGACGGGTCAGCAGCAGCCCCTTGAGCCCCCGGCTGGCCAGGTTGTGGTGGATCTGCAGGGCGACCGTGCTCTTGCCCGAACCCATGGTGCCGAAGGAGAAGCGGAGCTGCGCCACGGGGGCCATACGGTACCGGGGCGTCCTGTGGCAGGCTGGCCCGAACCCCCGACGGCGGGAGACTGCTTCATGATCGTCAGCCCCTCATGATCGTCATTCAAGGCCACCTCGACATCGACCCTGCGGACCGGGATGCCGCCGTCCCGCTGATGGTGGCCGTCCATGACGCCAGCGAGGCCGAGGAAGGCTGCCTGACGTACCGCTTCGCGGAGGAGCTGGGCCACCCTGGCCGCTTCTGGCTCATCGAGGCCTGGGAGTCCGAGGAGGCGCTGGCCGCGCACTTCAAGACCGAGCACATGGCCACCTTCCGGGCCGGGCTGGCCGGGGTGAACGTCACCGGTCGGGCCCTGTTCCGCCACGACGTCACCAAGCGGGCGCCGCTGTGAGGCGCCCGTGAGGCCGCTCACCGCGACGACCCATCGGTCCGAGCTGCCGTCCTGGCGGGGCTGGATCCACGCCGCCGCGTTCGTGCTCTCGATCCCGTTGGGGCTGGCGCTGGTGCTGGCCGCCGGCCCGGCGGAAGCGCGTGCGGCGGCCGCGATCTACGTCGCCACCCTGGTGGCCGGGTTCGGCACGTCGGCCGCCTACCACCGGCTGGCCCGCTCGCCCGGCACGTTGCGCTGGATGCGGCGGGCCGACCACTCGACCATCTACCTGCTCATCGCCGGCACCTACACCCCCATCTGCCTGCTCGCCCTCCCGGCCGGGTGGGGTCTACCCGTGCTGGCCGTCGTCTGGGTGGGCGCCATCGTCGGTGCCGTGCTGAAGCTCGTCGCCTTCGATCGCGCCGGCCCCGCCGGGCTGGGCGCTGTACCTCGTCCTCGGGTGGACGGCGCTCATGGCGGCGCCCGCACTCCTGCAACACCTCGGCGCGACCGAGCTGGCCCTCATCCTGGCCGGCGGGATCATCTACACGGCCGGGAGCATCGTGCTGGCCGTCGGCCGGCCGAACCCTGCACCCGCCGTGTTCGGTTACCACGAGGTCTGGCACTCCTGCACCGTGCTGGCGAGCGTCTGCCACTTCGCGGCCGTCGCGCTCGTGGTCGCCGCAGCCTGAACGCGGCCCGTCAGGCGAGGAGCGCCTGCACGTCCTCGATGCGATCAGCGTCCGCGCCGCGCTTGTCCTCGCGGTAGCGGCGCACCCGGGCGAAGCGCAGCGCCACCCCTCCCGGGTAGCGGGTCGAGGCCTGGACCCCGTCCAGCGCCACCTCCACCACGAGCTCCGGACGGACGTGCACCACGTGACCTTCCGTCCCGATGGCCAGCGTCCTGCAGCCGCTCGGTCTGCCAGCGCAGCAGGTCGTCGGTCAGGCCCTTGAACGTCTTGCCCACCATCACGAAGCCACCGTCGGGCCCGCGGGCGCCGAGGTGCAGGTTGGAGAGCCAGCCGGTGCGCCGCCCGTGCCCCCACTCGGCGGCCAGGACGACCAGGTCCAGGGTGCGGACCGGCTTCACCTTGCGCCACGATCCCCCACGCCGGCCGGCCTGGTACGGCGAATCGAGGGACTTCACCATCACCCCTTCGTGACCGGCGGCAACGGCGTCGACCGCGAACGCTTCCGCGGCGGCGGGATCAGCGGTGGTCAGCGCGGGCAGTCGCAAGGCGGGAGCGATGGCGTCGAGGACGGAGAGCCGCTCGCCCAGCGGCCGGTCCACCAGGTCGTCGTCGTCCACCAGCAGGACGTCGAAGAAGAACGCCTGCAGGCCGACGGCGGCCGCGCTTCCGTCCGGCTCCCGCCGGTCCCGGCTGAAGCGGCTCATCGTGTCCTGGAACCGGTGGGGCCGGCCGCCCTCGTCCAGACCGATGGACTCGCCGTCGAGCACGACGCGCCGGACCGGCAGGGCCCGGACGGCCGACGCCACCGACGGCAGACGTTCGGTGATGTCGTTGAGGTTGCGGGTGAAGATGGCGACGTCGTCCCCGTCCCGGTGCACCTGGATGCGGGCGCCGTCCAGCTTCCACTCCACCGATGCAGGCCCGGTCTCGGCCAGGGCGGCCGCCACATCGGGAGCCGTGCCGGCCAGCATGGGCTGCACGGGGCGGAGGACCTCGAGACCGATCTCTTCCAGGCCTGGAGCGCCCCGCGCCAGCGCGACGATGGCGGTGCGACCGAGGTCGCCACTGAGCATGGCGGCTCGCCGAACCAGAGCGAGGGGCACGGACGCCGCCTTGGCCACGGCGTCGGCCATCACGCCATCGAGCGCACCCTGGCGCAGCTCGCCGAGGAGGAGGCGGCTGAGGAACTGGCCCTCGGGCTCGGTGGCCGCCGCGAACAGGGCACCCAGCTCCGCCTGGCGTTGGGCCACGGAACCCGCCCCGGTGATCCCCTCGACCCGCGAGATGGCCCGGTCGACGTCGGCGATGGTGAGCGTCGCCGTCGTAGCCGATGCAGTGGGGACGCCACGCACGGCCGACCAGCCGACGCCGACCCGGCCCTGGCGGGGCCTCCCGACGAGGAACCCGACGGCCGTCTCGACCTCGCCCGGATCGAGGCGGCGCAGCAGGTCGGCCAGCGCCCCCACCTTGGCCGTCCGCTTGCTCGTGCCCGCCACCGACTCAGCGGTGGCGACGAGCTCTCCGAACAGCACGTCAGGGCGGGGCCGGGCGCGGTCAGGAAGTGGCTCGGCTCACTTGCCGAGGAGCTTGCCGAGGTCCAGGCCCTTCACCATGTTCATGAGATCGCCCGGGTTGGGCATCTTGCCGTCCGGCGTGAGCTTGTTGACGGCTTCGGGGATCATCTTCGACAGGTCGGTCTTCAGCGCTCCGACGCTCTCGCCCGTCTGCTCGGACATCTTGGCCAGCCGCTCGGAGCCGATGGCCTTCTCCACCTCGTCCGGGTCGAGTGACTGGTTCTCCCCGTTGCTGACCCAGGACTCTGCCTTGTCCCCCATCCCGGCGCCCTTGAACTGGTCGAGCAGCCGGCTGAGCCCCATGCCGTCGCCCCCCTTGCCCGTCAACATGGTGGCCAACTGGGACATGACGTCCTTGCCGCCGCCCTTGCCGAGCATCCCCATGATCGAATCGAGCAGACCCATCAACGTCTCCTTTGTGGATGGCGCCCGTCGACGCTAGCCGAGCAGTTCGGCAAGCCCGTCCGGATCGGCGACGGTCACCGTCAGGGCCGAATGGGGCCGAACGCCGAGGACCGGGCCGACCCGTCGAGCGAAGTGCACGCACACCCCGGCCCGGGCGTTGGTGCCGAACGTCAGCCCGTCGTCGGCGAGGGAGAGACGGGCGCCGGCCGCCGTCCACCAGCGGTAGTCACCGGTGACGTGCGCGCCGGCGACGTTGCTACGAGCGGTGCGCAGCCGCAGACGGCCGAACGTGGCTTCGAACCGCTCGTCGTCGACACGCACGCCGTCCTTCGCCGAGCGGATGCCGAACGGCCACCAGAAGATGCGCAGCCGTTCGTCGAATTCGTAGGGGAAGAAGCGCTCCACGCACCCCTTGCTAGCTGCAGCCGCTGGTGCTGCCGCAACTCGGGCAGGCGTGGCAGCTCCCGGCCCTGATCATCTGCACGCCGCACTGCATGCACATCGGGGCATCGGGATGGCGGGCGCCCGGTGGCTGCTCGACCGGTGCCGGCGCGCCCATCCCGAACTCCATCTGGGTGGCCAGCTCGCTCACCGACGGGATGGACTTGGGGTCGGGCACCATCTCGCTGCCGGTCGAGGTCTGGATGACCGACTCCTCGACACCGGGCAGCGTCGGCTGCAGCCGCTCCTCGATGGAGAAGATGCCCAGCTCCGCGCGCTCTTCCAGGCTCAGGTACTCGAGGGCGAGGCGGCGGAACAGGTAGTCCATGATCGACGAGACGAACCGGATGTCCGGATCGTCGGTCATGCCGGCCGGCTCGAAGCGCATGTTCGTGAAGGCCTCCACGAAGGCCCGCAACGGCACGCCGTACTGCAGCCCGTACGAGATGGACTTGGCGAACGCGTCCATGATCCCCGACAGGGTGGAACCCTGCTTGGAGACGGTCAGGAAGATCTCGCCCGGCCGGCCGTCGGCGTATTCGCCGATGGTGGCGAAGCCCTTGCAGTCGGCCACCCGGAACTCGAAGGTCCGGCTCGTGCGGGTGCGAGGCAGCTTCTGGCGGACCGGCTGGGGGATGATCCGCTCGACGATGCGCTCCACGATCTGCGTCGGCGTGCCCGTGGGCGCCGGCATGGCGTCCCCGGCCACCGCCGGCCTGTCACCCTTCTTGGCCGTCGACAGCGGCTGCCCCACCTTGCAGTTGTCGCGGTAGACGGCGACCGCCTTGAGGCCCAGCTCCCAGGACAGCAGGTGGAGCGCCTCCACCTCCTCGACCGTGGCCTCCTCCGGCATGTTCACCGTCTTGGAGATGGCTCCGGAGATGAACGGTTGGACGGCGCCCATCATGCGGACGTGGCCCTCGTAGTGGATGGTGTTGTCGCCCATCGAGCAGGCGAACACCGGCAGGTGCTCGCCCTTGAGGTGCGGAGCCCCGACGATCGACTTGTGCTCGTCGATGTAGGCGATGATCTCGTCGACCTGCTGCACCGAGTAGCCGAGCCGGCGCAGCGCCCGCGGCACGGTCTGGTTGACGATCGACATCGTCCCGCCGCCGACGAGCTTCTTCAGCTTCACGAGCCCCAGGTCGGGCTCGATGCCGGTGGTGTCGCAGTCCATCATCAGACCGATCGTTCCCGTCGGCGCGAGCACGCTGGCCTGGCTGTTGCGGACGCCGAACTCCTCGCCGCCGGCCACGGCCTCGTCCCACGCGAGCTGCGCGGCCGACAACAGGTCGGCCGGGAGCAGCTCCTCGTCGATGTCGGCCGCGGCGACGCGATGCTGGCGCAGCACGCCGAGCATGTGCGGCTCGTTGATGGCGAAGCCGCTGAAGGGCCCCATGCGGCTGGCGATGCGGGCGCTGGTGGCGTAGGCGTGCCCGGTCATCAACGACGTGATGGCGGCGGCCCAGGCCCGCCCGGCCTCGCTGTCGTAGGGCAGGCCGAGTGCCATGAGCATGGCCCCGAGGTTGGCGTAGCCGAGGCCGAGCTGGCGGAAGGTGCGGCTCGTCTCGGCGATGGCCGCCGTCGGGTAGTCGGCGTTGCCGACCAGGATCTCTTGGGCCAGGAACACGACTTCGACCGTGCGCTGGAAGCCGTCGACGTCGAACCGACCGTCCTCGTCCAAGTACCGCAGCAGGTTGATCGACGCCAGGTTGCAGGCGGAGTCGTCCAGGTGCATGTACTCCGAGCACGGGTTGGAGCCGTTGATGCGCCCGGTCGCGTGCGCGGTGTGCCACGCGTTGATCGTGGTGTCGAACTGCAGACCGGGGTCGGCGCACTCCCACGACGCCTGGGCGATCTCGCGCCACAGGTCACGGGCGCGGACGGTCTTCAGCACCTCGCCCGAGGTGACGGCGACCAGGTCCCACGAACCGTCGTCGAGCACGGCACGCATGAAGTCGTCGGTGACCCGGACGGAGTTGTTGGCGTTCTGGTACTGGATGGAGAAGGAATCGGCGCCGTCCAGGTCCATGTCGAAGCCGGCGTCGCGCAGCACACGCGCCTTGCGCTCCTCCTTCGACTTGCACCAGATGAACTCCTGCACGTCTGGGTGGTCGACGTTGAGGATGGCCATCTTGGCGGCGCGACGCGTCTTGCCGCCGGACTTGATGGTGCCCGCCGAGGCGTCCGCTCCCCGCATGAAGCTCACCGGGCCGGAGGCGGTCCCGCCGCCGTTGAGCGGCTCGAGGCTGGACCGGATGCGGGAGAGGTTGACGCCCGATCCCGATCCCGCCCTTGAAGATGACGCCCTCTTCCCGGTACCAGTTGAGGATGGAGTCCATCGTGTCGCCGACGGACAGGATGAAGCAGGCGCTGGCCTGCTGGGGCACACCGGCCACGCCGATGTTGAACCACACCGGAGAGTTGAAGGCCGCCTTCTGGGTGACCAGGAGGTGCTTGAGCTCGTCGCGGAAGGCGTCGGCCTCGGCCTCGTCGACGAAGTAGCCGTCCCGGGCGCCCCATTCGGCGATGGTGTCGCTCACGCGGTCGATCACCTGGCGCAGAGAGCTCTCCCGCTGCGGGGTGCCGAGCGTGCCCCGGAAGTACTTCTGGGCCACGATGTTGGTGGCGTTCAGGGACCAGGTGACGGGGAACTCCACGTCCACCTGCTCGAACGCGACCGACCCGTCCTTCCAGTTGGTGATGCGGGAATCACGCCGCTCCCAGACCACCTCGTCGTAGGGGTGCACGCCCGCCGTCGTGAAGTGACGGGTGATGCCGATGCCGGTGCGCTCCGGGGCCAAGGACATGGTCGGCGTCTCCTTCGTACGTCAGGGGCTCTGCTGTTGCGTCTGTGCTGCTGCGTCTGGGCTGTTGCGTCTTCTGGCTGTTGCGTTCGTGATTCGTGCGTTCGGTGGCCGGCGGTGCCGGCCGTGCCACCTTCTGGAAGCGGTGCGGCGTCTGGAAGCGATCGTGCGGGCGGCCGGGATCTGGAGGGACGACAGAGGCACCGGTTCCGTCCGGTCCCCACTGCGCCTTCCCCGCACCCGGTTCGGGC
Organism: uncultured Acidimicrobiales bacterium; assembly: GCA_963769115.1. Lineage (GTDB taxonomy): Bacteria > Actinomycetota > Acidimicrobiia > Acidimicrobiales > Ilumatobacteraceae > DASTFY01. Next base: position 25,240 of record CAVYKN010000018.1, on the reverse strand, counting down.
ATTACAGCACTGTAGTTACAGGGGTGTCAACGCCAGTGCATCCCCGTTCATTCCGCCGCCGCCGAGCTGACGCCGTGGCGTCGGTGGGTAGGTTCGAGGGCCCTGCGCCCCCCGTCGAATCCACCGGGCCTCCCCCCGGGGTCTCGCCCGTACATCCACCCACCTGACGCCACAGCTGCTACGGGCGCCCACCTTACGGAGCCTGGCCTGTGGAACGGAAGGGGCACATCCTGTGGATTTCCCTGTGAGTTGTCGCCTGACCGTTTCCTCACCGTCGCCGGCCCGTCGGGAGCCCGCCGCATGGCCGCCGCCTGGACAACGGCTCCCGGGTGGCGCGGCTCCTCCGGCATGCGACCTCGGCGCCGCCATGGCAGCATCGAGCCCCGTGCGCCGCCTCCTGCCCGCCCCGCAGGGCGGCCTCGACACCGCCGGACTGGCCGCGGCGTACCAGGACGCCCGACGGGTGCGACGACCCGATCGTCCATGGATCCTCGTCAACATGATCGCCAGCATCGACGGTGCCACCGCGCTCGAAGGCACGTCGGGCGGACTGGGAGGCCCGGGTGACCGGGCCGTGTTCTCCGTCATCCGCGGACTGGCCGATGTGATCCTGGTCGGCGGCGCCACCGTGAGGGCCGAGCACTACGGGCCACCCCGCCGGCCCGACCAGACGATCGCGGTCGTGACGAGGGGCGACATGGACTGGACCACGCCGCTGTTCACGAGCGGGTCCGGCATGGCCGTCCTCCCAGAGGACGGGCCCATCGTGCCGGTCCGGGCCGTTCGCGCCGGCCAGGGACGAGTCGATCTGCCGGCGGCTGTGGCACAGCTGCCCGGTGACATCGTGCTGGCCGAGGGCGGGCCCTCGCTCAACGGTCAGCTCGCTGCCGCAGGGCTGGTGGACGAGCTGTGCCTCACGATCTCCCCCCGACTGGTGGGCGGCTCCGCTGAACGCATCGCGCACGGACCGGCGGCGGCCGCGGCCGACCTGGAGCTGGCGCACGTGCTCGAGGACGAAGGCTTCCTGTTCTGCAGGTACGTGCGCCGCGAGCTCCCCACCGGCTGAAGCCGTCGATGTTCGCCCCACCACGACGGGGCGGGACGGTCATGGGAGGATCAGCCGCTGCCCGACACTCGAGCTCGGCGCCGTCGTTGGCCGCCACGAGCTGGTGCACGAGGGCTCGCAGGTCACCCTCGGGCTGGAGCCTCCGGGCGATCGACCACAAGGTGTCGCCCGGCTGGACGACGTAGCCGCTGGTCTGCACGGAAGAGGTGACCGGTGCCGGGCGACGCTCGGGGACGGAGGCAGGGACGTCCCGGAACGCCGCCACGGCCCGGCTGGCCGCCATCGGTCCCACGAGGAACGTGGCGACGGCGGCGAGGAGCACCGCCAGCCGCCGGCGCCGATACGTGCGCACCGTGGGTGCGGAGCGCGACGGGGCGTGGGCGACGAACGCGACACCGGTCATCGCGTCGGCGGGGTGGGTCATGGCGTGGGCCATGGCTGCTCCTCATGGGCGGTTGGTTGGGTCAGGCTGCGCCGAACAGGCGTTCGTCAGACTTCCACGAACGCCCGTTCGCTGTCAAGGCGGAAACGAACAATCGTTCCCGGAACAGATGTTTGACGGGCGCCCCGAACACCAGTACCCTGGCGCTCCATGACCGATGCCCTGCCCAGCACGCCCCCGCCGGTGGCCCTCACCAGTCGCCAGCGCGAGATCCTGGAGGTGATCGACCGGTACATGCGTGAACGGGGCTATCCCCCGTCCGTGCGCGAGATCGGCGAAGCGGTCGGCCTCACGTCACCGTCCACGGTGCACAACCACCTGGCGGCCCTGCAGCGCCGCGGCCTCCTCCGTCGTGATCCCACCAAGCCCCGGGCCATCGAGGTCCGGTGGGACCCGTCGTCGGACGCGGCCCTGGAGCGGCGGCCGTTCAGGTCCGTGCCGCTGCTCGGCGACGTCGCCGCGGGGACCGACGTGCTCGCGCAGGAGAACGTGGAGGAGCTGCTGCCCCTCCCGGCCGACTTCGTCGGCGACGGGGAGCTGTTCATGCTGCGGGTTCGGGGCGACTCCATGATCGAGGCGGGCATCCTCGACGGGGACTTCGTCGTCGCCCGCGCCCAGGAGACGGCCGACAACGGCGACGTCGTGGTCGCCGGCCTGCCCGGCGAGGAGGCGACCGTCAAGACCTACCGGGCCAAGGGGGCGAAGGTCACCCTCATCCCGTCCAACCCCCGGCTCGAGCCGATGGTGTTCGACGCCGCCGAGGTGGCCGTCTACGGCAAGGTCGTCACCGTGCTCCGGCGGCTCTGATCGGTCAGATACCGGCGCGGAGCAGGTCGGCCAACGCGGAGTAGGTCCGCTCGATCGGCTCCCGGGCGACACGCTCGTCCGCGGTGTGGGCCAGGGTGGCGTCGCCGGGCCCGAAGTTGGCGGCCGGGATGCCGTGGGCGGCGAAGCGAGCCACATCGGTCCAGCCCAGCTTCGCCCGCACGGTGAGGCCGTTGCGGGCGATCAGCGATGCCAGCAGTGGGTGCCCCAGCCCCGGAGCCGCGCCGTCGGCGCAGTCGACGACCGCGAGCTCGTCGTCGGCCTCCAGCACCGGGAGCAGCAGCTCTCGCAGGTGTGCCTCCGCATCGGCCGGGCTGCGGTCGGGCGCGAAGCGATGGTTGACGAGGAGCACCGCCTCGTCGGGCACCACGTTGCCGGCCACGCCTCCCTCCACCTGGACGGCCTGCAGCGCCTCGCGGTACTGGCAGCCGTCGATGACCGGCTGGCGACCCTCATAGCGGGCGAGCCGGTCGAGCACCGGCCCGAGGCGGTGGATGGCGTTGCGTCCCATCCAGGGCCGGGCGGTGTGGGCGCGTGCGCCACGCAGCATGACGCGCAGCCGCATCGTCCCCTGGCAACCAGCCTCGATCACACCGTCGGTCGGCTCGCCCAGCAGCGCGACGTCACCGCGCAGGAGCTCGGGCCGCTCCCTGAACAGACGTCCGAGACCGTTGAAGCGGGCGTCCACCTCCTCGGCCTCGTAGAACACCCACGTCACGTCGACGGCGGGATCGGGGATGCCACAGGCCAGCGCCAGCATCACGGCCACACCGGACTTCATGTCCGAGGTGCCGCATCCCCAGAGCACCTCGCCCTCCTGACGGGAGGGGAGGTTGCCGTTCACGGGGACGGTGTCGGTGTGGCCGGCGACGATCAGCCGGTGGGGTCGGTCGAGCTCGGTGCGGGCCACCAGGTTCGAGCCCACCCGATCGACCGTCAACCACGGCGCGCCCGCGGCCAGCTCGGTCTCCAGCACGTCGGTGATGGCCTCCTCGCAGTGGCTCTCCGACGGGATGTCGACCAGATGGGCGGTCAGCGCCAGGAGGTCCCCGAGCGGTGCCCGCCCGACCGAGGCCCGCCCGACCGAGGCGGTCACAACGTGGCGCCGTGATCGCGCAGGATGTCGTTGAGCGCGCTCTTGTCGTGGCGCCGGCCCTCGTCCAGTTGCTTCAGGAGCAGCACGCAAGGCAGTCCGAACTCATGACCACCCGGGAAGGTGCGGGGCCGGGTGGCCGCCACCGCCACCGTCCACGGCGGCACGACACCCCGGCCGACCTCGGTCCCGCTCCAGGCCTCGATCACCGGGATGGAGCCCGTGAGCACGCAGCCCGCGCCGAGCACGACGCCGTCACCGACGCGGGCTCCGTCGGCGACCACGCACCGGCTGCCGATCAGGCACTCGTCGCCCACCATGACCGGGGCGGCGCCCGGCGGTTCGAGCACGCCGCCGATGCCGACGCCTCCGGACAGGTGCACGTTGCGACCGATCTGGGCGCAGCTCCCGACCGTCGCCCACGTGTCGACCATCGTGCCCCGGCCGACGCGGGCCCCGATGTTGACGTAGCTCGGCATCATGATGACGCCCGGTTCGAGGTGCGCACCCCAGCGGGCGCTGGCGCCGGGCACGACCCGCACGCCGGCGGCCTCGTACCCGCGCTTCAACGGGATCTTGTCGGCGTATTCGAACGGCCCCAGCTCGACGGTCTCCATCCGGCCCAGACGGAAGAGCAGGAGGATCGCCAGCCTGAGCCACTCGTGGACCACGACCTCGCCGTCGATGATCTCGGCCACCCGCACCTCGCCCCGATCGAGCAGGTCGATGGCCTCGTGGACCGTGGCCCGGGCGGCTTCGTCGTCACCGTCGAGGTCGTCCCGCTGCTCCCACAGCGCCTCCACCCGGGCAGCGAGATCAGCCATGGCGGCAGGCTACAAGGGCGTCCGTGACGCCTCGTGGAGCCGCTGACCAGCCCGTCAGCGCTGTACGAACACCTGGGCGAGGTAGACCCTGTTGCCCTTCTGCACGGCGCCGATCCCCATCTCGGTGTAGGCCCAGTTGAGGAGGTTCTCGCGGTGCGGGGCGGAGGCCTGAAGAGCGGCCTGCGCCTGGCTGACGGAGCCCGCCATGGCCACGTTCTCACCGATCAGCTGCCATCCGGCGCTCACCCCCGCGACCAGGTTGGCCGAGTGGAAGATCGTGTTCGCGTCCGCCATGCGCTGCGCCTGCGCCTGGGCCTTGAGGTCGAGCTCGTAGGACCTTGGCAAGCCCGGTATCCCGTTGGCCGCCCGGTACTGGTTGACGAGCGTGGCGTCCTCGGCCGCCAGACCGTTGCCGCCTCCACACGCTGCTGCGACGAGGACCAGGAGCCCGACGAGAGCGGTCAGCAGGCGGCGCAACGGGCTCGACAGCAGCAGCATCCGGGTGTCTCCTCGCCATTTGCGGCCATGACGGCCGACCCCTCAGACGGTCATGCGACCGACACGAAACCGTAACACCTTCCCGGGCCGATCACACAGGCCGCGAAAAAGACCGCAGGAGCTGCGGGACGCGGCTCAGGAGGGCGGTGGTGGCGGAGGAGGGGGCGGCGGCAGGGAGCTCCCCGACGCCGGACCGGAGGGCGCCGGGAGCGGCGGAGCCGGCGGTCCGTCCTGCCCGGGAGGAGCCGGCGGCGGGGTCGAGGGCGGTGGCGGGGGCACTTGGGGACCGTCGGCGGCCTCGGAGGGCGCCGGCTGGCCCCAGCCCGAGTCGTCGGTCTCCGTCTCGCCGTCATCCGTCGAGCGCGGCTCCGAAGGCTGAACCTCGGTTGGAGGCGGCGGGGGGACGGGTGGCGCTCCAGCCGGCGGCGGTGCCGGCGCGGTGGAGGGCGCCGCCCACGCGTCCTGACCCGCCGGGGGGGCGAACGCGGCGTCGTCCCTGGCGGGAACCGGAACGGGCGCCGGAGCCGGCGCCGGGGCCGGCGGCGGAGCGCCCGTGGGCGTGGGGACGATCGGGGGGACCGGGACGACCGGGGGCACAGGCGCCGGCGCAGGCGCGGGCGGGGGCCGCGCGGCCACCGGCGTGAAGACGGCGGGGGCGGTCGGGTAGGCCGTGGCCGCAGCCATGGCCGCTTCGCGCTTGCGGCGGCGCCGCTTCACGGCGGTCAGGATCAGCGTGAGGAGCCCGAGGATGAGCCCGACAGCGGCCAGGGCCAGGGCGCCGAGGATCCACGGCAGGATCGTCGACACCACGTCCTTGCCGAGAGCGATCGCGAACTCGCCCTCCCGGCGGGTCTCGACGACCATGCTGTAGGCGCCGGCCTCGTCGACGTCGACGGTAGCCACCTCCGTCCCGCTGAACCCGCTGAAGGAGTAGTCGAGCGAGTTCTCCGCCGGCCCGATCGGCAGCGAGCGGTCGCCGCTCGTGATCGCGATGTCGAGTTGGGCCGGAGGGTCGTCCTCGCCCTGCACGGCCACCGTCTCGCACGGCTCGGCGCCGGTGGCTCCGAGGTCTCCACAGACCTTGCTCTCGCTCTCGTAGTAGATGGAGTACTCGCCCGGCTTCTCGAAGGTCACCGTCGCCGCTCCCGCGCCGTTCTCCACCTTGAAGCGACCGAAGTCCTCGATGCTGTTCTTCAGGTTGAGGACGCCCACCAGCCCGAGCACGGCGCCACCGATCAGACCGACGACGAGGAGCAGCCCCCCGACCCAGTACCAACCCTTGCCCGGCTTGATCTTCGGGCGTTCCCCGGCCGACGGGGGCGAGTCGCTCGGGACGCTGGGCGGTGGGTAGGACATGGTCAGGACACCCCTAAGCGCTCGACGACGAGGTTGAGTCGGTCGAGAGGTTGTACCACGGCGACACGCACGTAGTTGGCACCGCGCGCTCCGTAGAACTCCCCCGGGCTGACCAGCGCTCCTCCCTCGCGGGCCAGGCGTTCGGCGAACGCCCAGCCGTCGTCGACCTCGAACCAGAGGTAGAAGCCTCCGGCCGGCAGGGGCACGGTCGACCGTGACCACCGGCCCAGCGCGTCGGCCATCAGCACGAGCCGCGATCGGTACCGATCGCGCTGGACCCGCACGTGTTCGTCGTCGTCGAGCGCGACCACGCCCGCGGCCTGCGCCGGGCCGGGTACGAGCAGGCCGACGTGCTTGCGCACCTCCTGAAGGTAGGTGACGAGCTCGGCGTCGCCGGCGTAGAAGCCGACCCGAAGGCCGGCCAGGTTCGAGCGCTTCGAGAGCGAGTGCACGGCCACCACGCCGTCCAGGCCGTGCTCGAGGATCGTGCGCGGCGGCGCGTCCCAGGTGAACTCGCAGTAGCACTCGTCACTGAACACCGGGACGCCGTGGGTGCGGCCCCATTCGGACGCGGCCGCCAGGTCATCGAGGGCGCCGGTCGGGTTGGACGGGCTGTTGACCCACAGGACGAGAGCCCGGGCCGCGTCATCGGGATCGATGGCGTCGAGGTGCGGGCGCAGGTCCTCGTCGACCGGCACGGCAACGGCGCGGCAACCGGCCAGCGTGGCTCCCATCTCGTAGGTCGGGTAGCAGATCGCGGGGTGGAGCACGGTGTCGCGGTCGGGCCGGCGCAGCCGGAGCCACTGGGGAAGGGTCCCGACGAGCTCCTTCGTGCCCACGCAGGCCGCGATCTGCGACGGGGGCACGTCCACCCCGAACCGCCGCGCCAGCCACCTGCTCGCCGCGCCGCGCAGCGCGGGCGTCCCGATGCTGGGCGGGTAGCCCCGCTCGCTGTCGGAGGACGAGAGCGCGGCAACCACCGACTCCGGCGGCGGGTCGCACGGCGTCCCGACCGAGAGGTCCACGACGCCTCCCGGGAGCCGGCCCGCCAGCTCGGCCAGGGTGTCGAGCCGGTCGTACGGGTAGGGCGGCGGCACGAAGCCGGTCGGCTCGACGGGTGGCACGGGTCAGCGGGGTCGGGAGCCCGCCGACTGCGCGGCGAGGGTGGCGTCGCGGACGACGAACTCGGCCAGGCGCCCCACCGACGGCCGGCTCAGCCGGGCCCGGACGTGGATGCCGGCGTCCTCGTGCACGCTCGTCAGCACCTCACCTTCGCGATGCAGCGCGGCCAGCACGTCACCGCGGTCGTAGGGCACGAGCAACTCGACGACCTCGGCGACGGCCCGCAGGCGATCGGACACCGCGGTCAGGAGGTCATCCACCCCGCGCCCGGTCGTCGACGACAGGGCGACCGAGCCCGGATGGAGCTTCACCTGCCGTCGGGCCTCCTCCGGCGCCAAGTCGGCCTTGTTGAACACCAGGAGCTCGGGCACCTCGCCGGCGTGGATCTCGCCGAGCACCGCGTGCACGGCGTCGATCTGGGCCTCGGGATCGGGGGAGCTGGCGTCGACCACGTGGATGAGCAGGTCGGCCTCGGCCACCACCTCGAGGGTGCTCTTGAAGGCCTCGACGAGGCCGTGGGGCAGGCGGCGGACGAACCCCACCGTGTCGGTGAGGAGGACGGGCTCGCCGCCGGGCAGCGAAAGCCGCCGCGTGGTCGGGTCGAGGGTGGCGAAGAGCCGGTTCTCGACCAACACCCCCGCCGTCGTCAGCCGGTTGAGCAACGTCGACTTGCCGGCGTTCGTGTAGCCCACGATCGTGACGTTGGCGAGACCGCTCCGGCTGCGGCTCCGGCGTTGGAGCTGCCGGTTGCGCTGCAGATCGGCCAGGTCGTGCTGCAGGCGGGCGATGCGACGGGTGAGACGGCGACGATCGGTCTCCAGCTTCGTCTCGCCCGGGCCCTGCCGGGTGCCGATCCCGCCGCCCTGTTGGGACAGCCGGCCCTTGGCGCCTCGCCGGAGCCGGGGCAGGCGGTACTGCAGCAGGGCCAGCTCGACCTGGGCCCGTCCTTCGAGGGTGTGCGCGTTCTGGGCGAAGATGTCCAGGATCACCGCGGTGCGCTCGATGGCGGTCCGGCCCAGCAGCTTCTCGAGGTTGTACTGCTGCGCCGGCGTCAGGTCGTTGGTGAAGACGACCGTGTCGGCGTCGACCGCCAGGCAGAGGTCGCGCAGCTCCTCCGCCTTTCCGCGCCCGACGAACGTCGACGGATCGGGCCGGTCGCGGCGTTGCTCGAGACGCGCCACGACGTCGGCACCCGCGGTGTCGACCAGCAGCTCGAGCTCGTCGAGCTCCGCCTCGGTCTCGTCGAGGCGCGACGGTGGGATCGTGACCCCGACGAGCACGATCTTCTCGCGGATCCCCCGCTCGATCAGCGTGGCGCCCAGCGCCTCGTCATAGCTCACGTGGTTCCAGATCCTTCCTCATCCGAGCTCATCGTCACAGCTCCACCTCGACGGCGCCGACGAACGTCGCCGGACCGATCAGGGTGACCCGCCCTGGCTCGGGGTCATCGAGACGTACCCTCGCATCGCCGCCCTCCATGTGCACGGTGATTTCACCCGCTGCGGGCTCGGCCAAGCCCCAGCCCGCCGCGGCCACCGCGGCCGCGCACGCCCCGGTCCCGCAGGCTTCGGTGATCCCCGCCCCCCGCTCGTGGACGCGCATGGTGATGGCCGACGGCTCGGGGCCCGCCTCGACGATCTCGAGGTTGACGTCAGGCACGCGCTGGCCGACGGTCCGCAGGTCGACGGCGGCGACGTCCTCGACGGCCACCACCGTGTGGGGGTTGCCGACGCTGAGGTGGACCACCGGCCGGTGCTCGTGGGCCGCGACATCCGGCCACCCGGTCGGCGCCTCGATGGGCGTGACCGGGCCCATGTCGACGCTGGCGACCATCGTGTGGGGCTCGGTGCCGGGGCCGAAGTCGACCCGCCGGGGGCCGGCGGCGGTGGCGACGATCACGGCGCCCTGCTCCCGGCCGTGGGCGCGGGCCCAGCCCTGGACCAGGCAGCGGATGCCGTTGCCGCTCATCTCCGCCGTGCTGCCGTCCGAGTTGTAGAGCTGCATGACCACATCGGCGCCGGAGGCTGCCCGCTCGGCCTCGTCGGGCTCGGTGGCCACGAGCAGACCATCGGCGCCGATCCCATGGCGCCGGTGACACACCTGGCCGGCGAACGAGGCCCACGTCCCCGGCCCGGGGCCGGCTCCATCGACGCCGTCGACTCCGTTGCCACCGACGACGACCAGGAAGTCGTTCCCCAGCCCGTGGTGCTTCGTGAGCGCGAGGGACGCCATCAGCGGCTCAGCGCATCCACCAGCAGGTCACCGGCGTCGTCCCCGTCCTGGTCCATCTCCACCCAGCGTATGCGGGGGTCGCGCTGGAACCAGCGGAGCTGGCGCACGGCGAACTGCCGGGTGCGGGTGATGGCGAGCGCTGTGGCCTCGTCCAGTGACGACTCGCCGGCGAGATGGGCCAGCAGCTCCTTGTACCCGAGGGCCTGCGCGGCGGTCCGGGACAGACCGTCCGATCGCTCGGCCAGCGCCCGGACCTCGTCCATCAGGCCGGCGTCGAGCATGGCCAGGAACCGGTCCTCGATCCGACGAGCCAGGACCGGGCGCGGCCAGCGCAGTCCGATCTGGACGATGCCGTTCTCTGGGTAGTGGGTGAGGCCGGGGCCGAACGACGAGAACGGCCGTCCGCTCCCGATCGTGACCTCGAGGGCCCGCACGACCCGACGCCGGTTGGACGGCTCCATGCGGCCGGCCGCCACCGGGTCCACCTCGGCGAGGCGGCGGTGCAACGCGACCGTGTCGTGCTCCCGTTCGAGCTCGCTCCGGATGTCCGCCCACTGTCCGGGTGGGTCGAACCCGTCGAGGAGCACACGGAGGTAGAGGCCCGTCCCGGCCACCAGGAGCGGCCGGGCGGCGCGGGCGGCGAGTTCGCCGAGGACCTGGTCCCCGGCCTCCTGGAACATCGTGACCGAGAAGTCGACGTCGGGGTCGACGAGGTCGAGGCAGTGGTGGGGTACCTCGGCCCGCTCCGCCGGCGTCGGCTTGGCGGTGCCGATGTCCATGCCCCGGTACACCTGCATCGAGTCGACGACGACGATCTCCGTCCCTGCCACCTTCGCCGCCACGCGCAGGGCGAGGGTCGACTTGCCCGCGCCGGTCGGGCCGACGAGGACGACGGGTGAGAGACCCTCAGGCCCGGAAGAGCTCACCGCAGGCCCGGGCAGGCTCGCGGGCAGCAGGCCAGCGTCACCCAGCCAACACCGGGATCCGGGTGCGGTGCGACGGCTCGGCCGTGACTTCGCGCAGCTCGCCCATCAGGTGGTGCGGGCCGGCGCCGGTGATCTCGACCTCGGCGTACGAACCGCGGCGCAGCGGGCCGGCAGGACGAAAGTGCACCAGCTTCCCCTGCTCGGTGCGACCGGTCACCAGGGCGGGCTCCTTCTTGCTCGGCCCCTCCACCAGCACCTCCTCGACACGGCCGACACGGGCCCGGTGACGGGCCAGCGCCGAGCGCTCGACCACCACCCGAAGCCGCTCGAACCGCTCGCCGCAGACCGCAGGGTCCACGAAGCGGTCCGACAGGGTGGCCGCTTCCGTGCCCGGCCGGGGGCTGAAGATGAAGGTGTAGGCGAAGTCGTACTGCGCCTCGGCCACCACCTCGAGCGTCTGCGCGAAGTCCTCCTCGGTCTCGCCGGGGAAGCCGACGATCAGGTCGGTCGAGACCGCGAGGTCGGGCACGGCCCGCCGGGCCGCGGCCAGGCGGTCCAGGTAGCGGACCGCGGTGTACCCGCGGTGCATGGCGGCCAGCGTCCGGTCGGAGCCGGCCTGCAGCGGCAGGTGGAGCTGCCGGCACACGGCCGGCGTCGTGGCCATGGCGTCGATGGTGTCCGCGCGGAGATCCTTCGGGTGCGGCGACGTGAAGCGCACGCGGCGGATGCCGGGCACGGCCGCGACCGCCCGCAGGAGCTCCGCGAACAGCGGGCGGACGCGCACCACGTCACCGGCATGGCGCGCGGCCAGGGTGAGATCCCGGCCGTAGCTGTTGACGTTCTGCCCCAGCAGCGTGACCTCCGTGACGCCATCGGCAGCGAGCGCCTCCACCTCGGCGACGACGTCGGCGAACGGTCGGCTGATCTCGCGGCCACGGACGGCAGGGACGATGCAGAACGCGCAGGTGTTGTCGCAGCCGATCTGGATCGTCACCCACGCGTTGTAGCCGTTGGCGCGCTGGGCCGGCAGCGCGGACGGGAAGCGGGCGTGGTCGTCCTCGACGGCCTCGGCGAGGATCTCGGTCAAGGGCCCGGACCGTCGGGCCTCCTCGATGAGCTCCGCGCTGCGGTGCACGTTGTGTGTGCCGAGGACGACGTCCACGTGGGGCGCCTTCTCTCGCACGAGGTCCTGATCCTTCTGGGCGAGGCAGCCGGCCACCACGATCTGGCGCTCCCGCCCGCCGGCCGCGCCCTCATCCTTCCAGCGCTTCAGATGCCCGAGGTTGCCGTACAGCTTGTTGTCCGCGTTCTCCCTGATGCAGCAGGTGTTGAGGACGACGACGTCCGCGTCATCGATGGAACCGGCCGGCACCAGCCCGTCCTGCTCCAGCAGGCCGGCGATGCGCTCCGAGTCATGCTCGTTCATCTGGCACCCGAACGTGCGGATGGCGTAGCGGCGGGGCTCCATGGGAAACCCAAGGATAGGACCCACCGGCCGACGGTCGTGGGCCCGGCGGCGGGCCGGTGCCAGGCCGACCGGCAGGCCGGCGCTCCGCCGCCGCCGGCCCAGCGCCAGCCGTGTCCCTCGGTCCGGTCAGTCCAGCTCGATCGGTTCCTCGTCGGCCGGGGTGAAGACCGGTTCCTCGGGGGTGTCCCCGAGCCCGGCCTGCTGGAGCACCCGGTCCGAGACCTCGACCATGATCTCCGGGTTCTCGGCCAGGAAGACCTTGGCGTTCTCGCGGCCTTGACCGAGCTGCTCTCCTTCGTAGGTGAACCAGGCCCCGGACTTCTTGATGATGCCCATCTCGACCGACAGGTCCAGCAGCGATCCCTCGCGGCTGATGCCCTTGCCGTACATGATGTCGAACTCCGCCTGCCGGAACGGCGGCGCCACCTTGTTCTTCACCACCTTGACCCGCGTGCGGTTGCCGACGACCTCCGTACCGTCCTTGATGGACTCGATGCGGCGGATGTCCAACCGGACCGAGGAGTAGAACTTCAACGCCCGGCCGCCTGGGGTCACCTCCGGAGAGCCGAACATCACGCCGATCTTCTCCCGCAGCTGGTTGATGAAGACGGCGATGGTGTTGGACTTGTTGAGGTTGGACGTCAGCTTGCGCAGGGCCTGGCTCATCAGGCGGGCCTGGAGGCCGACGTGGGTGTCGCCCATCTCACCCTCGATCTCGGCCCGGGGGGTGAGGGCGGCCACCGAGTCGATGACCACCACGTCCAGCGCGCCCGACCGGATGAGCATGTCGGTGATCTCGAGCGCCTGCTCCCCCGTGTCCGGCTGGGAGATGAGCAGCTGATCGATGTCCACCCCGATGGCCTTGGCGTACACCGGGTCCATGGCGTGCTCGGCGTCGATGTAGGCGCAGATGCCGCCGTTGCGCTGCGCTTCCGCCACGACGTGCATGGCCAGGGTGGACTTGCCCGACGACTCCGGGCCGAAGATCTCCACCACACGCCCACGGGGCAACCCGCCCACGCCGAGCGCCAGGTCCAGGGCCAGCGCCCCGGTCGGGATGGCCTCGACGGCCATCGACCCCTTCTCCCCCATCCGCATGATCGAGCCCTTGCCGAACTGCTTGTCGATCTGGGACAAGGCCATGTCCAGCGCCTTGTCCCGATCGGCGTCGCCACGCTCGGTCCGCTCGCCCGTCCTCTCCATGACCATCACTGTCTCCCTACGTTCCGTGTCGGTTGCTGACGCCGCTCTTCGACCGGCGCCGGCTGGATGTCGAGGGGGTGCGGGCGCCTGTTGGGACGTCGACCCCGATGTCTGCGGACCCTACGTACGGGGTGCTACACGGTTCGGGTCTGTCCCCGTGGAGCTGCCTCTTCTGAACGACAGCATCGTAACTTCGAACGCCTGTTCGTTCAAGTATCCCTACGAGGAGACGCCGCAGGTTCCTGCCGGAGCGCCGCCGAAGCGTCGGCGACCTCGGCCGGTTGCAGCGGGTGCATGGCGAGATCGATGGCGGCCCAGATCGTGGACGTGAAGGGATAGACGAGCAGAGGGACGAGCACGGCCGCGGCGATGCACGCCAGGACGATCGGCACCACCGCGATGTCCGGATAGGTCACGATCATCCCCACCACGACCACGACGAGGATCACCCCGAACGTGAGGATCATGTTCACGGTCAGGCTGCCGAGCATGAAGCCCTCCTGCCGTTCGTACCGGTAGCCGCACGTCCGGCAGCGGTCCAGCCGGCCGAACCAACCGCGCAGCCACGCCCGCCGACCACCGCAGCGCGGGCATCGCAACCGCAGCGCGCGACCGAGCATGCGCGGAAAGGACACCCGCTCGACGCGCTCGGCGGACAGGTCCTTCGCCATCACCGGTGCATGCTACGGACGACGTCCGCCCGCGATACTCCCTGCCGTGCGCCGAGCGGTCGCCTCCATCCTGATCGTCATCGGCCTCGTGATCGGCGCGATCACGCTCAGCGGATGGTGGATCCGCCGCACCGCGTTCGTCACGTCCCGGACCGAACGTCTGGCCGACGACATCCTCGAGGACCCGGTGCTCCGCGACGATCTCGCCCGGCGCATCGCCGAGGAGGTGGCCCCGCAGCTCGGTACCGATCCGGCCACCGTGCGCCAGGTCGCCGACGACACGCTCGCCCGTCCGGCCGTCGCCGGACTGTTCGCACCGATCATCGGCGACATCCATGCCCGCCTCATCGGGACGCGAGCCGAGCCCGTCGTCATCACCCCGGACCTCCTCGCCGCCGCCCTCGGTGACGTCAGGGCCCAGTCGCTGCCGCCCGTCACGCTCGAGATCCCTCCGATCGACGAGCTCGACTCGGCCCGCCGCGCCCTCGAACGCAACATCGGCCGCGGTGCGTTGCTGTCACTGGCGCTGATCCTGCTCGGCATCGCGCTCCATCCGTGGCGGGCCGCCGCACTCGGCATCGTCGGCGTCGGCAGCCTGGCGTCCGCCGTGCTGCTGCTGGTCGTCGGCTATCTCGTGCCCGTGCGGGCCGTTCCCGCGCTGTCGGACGAACCCTGGCTGGCGGTCGTGCCCGACGTCGCGCGCAACCAGCAGCCGGTGCTCCTCGCCGTCGTCGTGCTGCTGGTCGGTGCCGGTCTCGGTTGCCTGGCCGGCGCCGGGCTCCTGGCCCGCCGCCACGTGGGCGAGGCGTGATCGCAGCCGGCGCCCGCCTCGGTCAGGCAGTGACGGCGTCGGCGAACGAGCGGAACACCTCGACGCCATGCGCGATGTCGTCGTCGTCGTGCATGACCGAGATGAGCCATTGCTCGTCGAGGCCGGGCGGCAGCAGGACGCCGCGGTTGATCCCCCACAGCCACTGCGCGAACGCGAGATCGAAGTCCGTCGCCTTGTAGTCGCGGTAGTTGCGGACCGGGTCGGGCGACCAGGTGATGCAGCCCTTGGCGCCGAACTGCACCGTGTGGGCCGGCAGTGAGCGCTCGGCGATGATGGCGTCGCACGCGTCCAGGTAGCGGCGGTTGCGGTCGATCGCCTCCTGGGTCGCCTCCGGGGTGCAGACCTCCGCCAGCACGGCCTTGGTCGCCGCCATCACGAGCGGGTTGCCGTTGTAGGTGCCGAGGTGCAGCACCTTCCCGGCGGCGACGGAGTCCATGTACTCCTGCCGCCCGCCGAACGCGCCGATCGGGAGGCCGCCGCCGATCGACTTGGCCAAGGACACCAGGTCCGGTTCCACGCCGAGCGCGCCCGTCGCGCCACCCCAGCCGGCCGTGATCCCGGTCTTCACCTCGTCGAAGATGAGCAGCGTGCCGTGGCGACGGGTGATCTCCCGCACGGCCTCGAGGTAGCCGGGCTCCGGCAGGCAGATGCCGATGTTCTCCATGACCGGCTCGACGATGAAGCAGGCGACGTCGCCGCCCTCGAGCACGCGGTCCAGCACATCCGGCCGGTTGTAGGGGATGACGACGGTGTCGCCGAGCACCGCTCTCGTGATGCCGGCCGTCGCGGGGATGGCCCGGGGCGCGTCGGGCGGCCCGGCCTCCGACACCGGCGGCTTCATCGAGATCATCACCTCGTCGTGGTGGCCGTGGTAGCCGCCCTCCACCTTGACGAGCTTGTCCCGACCCGTGACGCCTCGCGCCACACGGATGGCGTCCATGGTCGCCTCGGTGCCCGAGTTGGTGAAGCGCCACATCGGGAGCCGGTAGCGCTCGGCCAGCAGCTCGGCCACGTCCGCGTTGGTCTCGCACGGGGTGACGAACAGCGTGCCGTCGTCGAGCTGCTCCTCGATGGCGGCCCGGACCCGCGGGTGGCAGTGCCCGGCGAACAGGGCGCCGAAGCCCATGTTGAAGTCGACGTAGTGGTTGCCGTCCACGTCCTCCAGCCAGGCCGCCTGGGCGCGCTTGGCGACGACCGGGTGGGGGTCGTAGGCCTGGAAGGACGACGGCACGCCGAGCGGCAGGCTGCGCCGGGCGCGGTCGGTCGCCGCCTGCGAGAGAGGGGTGCGGTCGCGGTAGGTGTCTCGTTCGATCTCGCCGATCTCACGGGCGCGAGCGGCAAGCAAGGATGCGTCGGAATCCGTGGCGGCCATGGGTCTCCCTGTCGGAATGCGTCGATAGCAGGGTACTCGGCGACGAAATCCCGCCCGACCTGCGGCGTGCCTGCGCTGCGTCAGCTTGGCGGGCCGGGACCGCTGGTGTGTTCTCGCGGGCCTCCGTCTCGCCCAGCGACGACCGACCGCCGCGAGAAACTCGGTCCGGCCGCTGCGGCACTGGAGAGCGTGCCCAGAACCGCATGTGGAGTCGGCCGGCCGTCGTGGCATGATGTTCGTCCCTTGGTGGGCGTAGCTCAGTCTGGTTAGAGCGTCAGGTTGTGGCCCTGAAGGCCGGGGGTTCAAGTCCCCTCGCTCACCCCAAGCACCCGATCGACGGACGAGGCGGAACTCCGCCGCGCGCCGTACACTCCGGTGCCTTCGCGCCTCTAGCTCAACGGCAGAGCAACGGACTCTTAATCCGCAGGTTCTGGGTTCGAATCCCAGGGGGCGCACCGCATCTACGTGGGGAGATGACCGGCGCCGGCGGGCCGTGGTCACAGAATGGTCACGGCGCGGATCCGACGGCCTTGCCGGGAGCCTCTGCTGCTGCCACGTCGTGCCCCGGAACACGTCCGTGTTTCAGCCCGAGCGTGACGCTCACGTCCGCGTGACCGAGCCGCTGCTACACGACCCGCGGGTTCACTCCCGACGCGATCAGCCATGTGGCCGCGATGTGGCGGAGCCCGTGCACGCCGATCAGTGGGAGCTCGAGCCGCTCGGCGGTCTGACGGAACTCTGCCATTACGCGGACAGGGCCAGGGTCAGTACTCCCTTGGCCCTGGGTCGTGTGCCGATGCAGTTATCGTCGGTCTGGTGGAAGTAGAGGTTCGCCACAGCCCGTCGTTCGCCGTCGCCCGCCTCGTCCTCGACCCCAACGAGCAGGTCCGAGGCGAGTCCGGCGTCATGATGGCCACCTCTGCGGGGGTGTCCATCGAAGCCAGCACCCAGGGCGGAGTCATGAAGGGACTGAAACGCTCCTTCCTGGGTGGAGAGAGCCTGTTCATCACCACCTTCACTGCGCCTTCCTCGGGGGGGTGGGTCGATGTCGCCCACCACCTGGCCGGTGACATCATCTCGGCGGGGGTCACCCCCGACCAGCCGATGTCGATCACCAAGGGCTGCTGGCTGGCCTCATCTCCGGGGATCGGGCTCGACACCAAGTGGGGTGGCTTCAAGAATCTGTTCGGTGGTGAGGGTGGGTTCCTCATCCATGCCACCGGGCACGGCACCGTCCTGCTGGCCTGCTACGGCGCGTTGGACACGATCAGCCTCGGGGAGGGTGAGTCGGTCACTGTCGACAGCGGTCATGTGGTGGCGTTCGGCCCGACGGTGAGCAGCCAGGTCCGCAAGGTCACCGGTGGGGTGGTGCAAATGCTGAAGTCGGGTGAGGGTCTGGTCTTTGACTTCACCGGTCCAGGCTGGGTCATGACCCAATCCCGGAACCCGTCAGCGCTCGAGGCTTGGATCCGCCAGATCGCGCCGGGCCAGACCGGTGGTGCGAGCGGCGGGGCGCTGGGCAACCTGTTCGGGAACTGATCGCCACCACACGATGCAGGCGACCGACCGGCCTGCCGGGCTCGGAGCCTCAGTCGTCTGATGTTTCTCCAATGAGCGCCCTCGGTTCGTCGGGGGAGCGGGTGACCGAGCGCTCTTCGCCCTGCGGCACCAACCGGCCGAGCGCTTCGAAAGCTCACCCACGTCCTTCCATCGTTTCTTCATCGGTTCGGGCGCTGGTCGACTGCTCGGATCGGTCTCAGCCGGATGGCGCGATCATGCCGCCTCGGACGCGAGCGCGGTCCCAGCGCCGAGGCCAGTGCAAGACCACCAGCGCGACCGAATGGGGGCCAACCACCTGGAGGGCAGGGTCGACGCGGTGGGCCTATCGGGCGGCGTTGCGCCGATCAGGTCGTGCCGTCCGGGTCGAGTTGGAGTCGCCCGTCCGACCGCTCGTCGAGGGCCTGTTGAAGCGCGGCGCGGGTGACGAAGCCGATGCCCGATGACGCCTGAGTGACGAGCGCGGCGTCCACGTCGCTCGCTGAGCGGAATTGGGCGGTCACGCAGCCACCGTCGAAGATCGTGTACCACGTGGTGGCGGGCCCTGACCGGCCGGGATCGGTGCGCTCGTAGCGTCGTGCCCCGGGCTGGTCAGAGGGTGTCTCGGTCGCCCCGGCGATGTCGCACGTGGCTGTCAGCCGTACGACCAGGCCCTGGGCAGTGACCACGTCGCTGAGCGTGTACTTCGACCAGCTGTCCCTGACGTTCGCGCCGGCGAACCTCCAACCGGGTGGCACTGATTTCACGCAGGGCACCAGCGACGCAGACGGTACCGACTGAGCCTCTAGCCACAGGGGCTCCAGGTCGCCGCATCCCAAGCCGGCGACGTTCAGCGGCGTCAGGGTCCGGTCGTTGTTGACCAGTACGAGCCGAGCGCTGAGGACGAGCAACAACAGCACCGGCACCATCAGGAGCAGCAGGCCGATCCGGCGCGCGCTCCAGCGTTGGATCCTGATCGGTCGGGGCCGCGCCGGCAGCAGGTTGAGGAACTCGGCGTGGAGGTCGCGGCCCTGGTCGCGGAGCATCCGCCGGAGCTGGGACGGCAGGGCCAGGCCGCGGGCCGCCGCGAACGCTTCGCTGATCTCCGCCTCGCTGAACTGGCGCAAGGCCCGTTCGTAGACCCGTTGGGGCTCGGAACGCAACGCCAGGCAGAGCATCATGTTGGCCAGGTCGACCGCCTGCCGCCACGGCGTCGGGTGGATCTCGGTGAAGAAGACGTCGATCAGCAGCACGTGACCGTCACGCACGAGGAGGTTGGCCGGCTTGATGTCGCGGTGGGCCAAGCCGGCGTCCCACAGCTTTCGAACGAGGGCGAGGCCGTCGTCGGTGACCCGGTCGTCGACAACTGCCTGGCCGAGTTCGACCGCGCCGTCGAAGAACTCGGTGACCAGCAAATACTCTCGCTCGGGGGTGAGCTCCGCGAATCCATAGGGTCGCGGCGTGGGCAGCCCGGCCGCGTGCATCTTGTGCAGCATGTAGTCCTCCTGCTGCACCAGCCGTCGCACGGTATTGAAGGGCTTTTCGTCCTCCAGCCGGCCGTACAGCAGCTCGCGACCGAGCTTGTACCAGCGGTCGGCCCGCAGATGGGTGCGGGCATAGAGCTTTCCGAACAGCCACCGCCCGGGATCGCCGGCGACCTTGATGCGCAATGGGGTCGACCCGGCCGAGCCAGCCAGGCCGAAGGGCTCGACGTCTTCGGCCGCCAACCCGAGCTGGTCCCGCAACGCCAGGCGGATGGCCTGGCCGCGGGCACCCCCCACATCCAAGTGAGCGGCGCGGCCCCGCCGATATGTCACCGGGAAGGCCTCGTTCGGGACGAACAAGCGGAACCCGAGCAGCGAAACGGTCACGCCGATGACCACACCCACCAGCACATCGGTGGGTGCCTCCACTCCGAGGTGAAGATAGGCGACGGCCACCATCACCAACAGCGCAGCCGCGGCCCACTTCCCCCGCTGACGCCAGCGGCCCTCCGGCACCAGCCCATACAGGATCCCCACCATCGTGACCGCCAGCGCCGCCATCTGCTCGGACGGCAGCGCCCATGCACGCCAGTCCGTCCGGAACTCCACCCCGAACGGCCGCGGTCGACGCAGCATCGGTGCCAGCACGTACTGGATGATCACCCCCTGCAGGATCCAAGCCATCAGGACGACCACCAGCTGGCGCACGCGCCTCAGAATCAACAGGGCCAGCAGCAGCCCCCACAGCAGCATCGTGATGGCCGCCCACGACCCGAGGGCGGCGACCAGCTCCATCGCCCCCAGGAGCCCGGGAGCACGCAACCCAGCCAGCCACGCGACGATGGCGTCGTCGACCACCGTCACCGCGACGGCCGCGTCACGCAGCTCACCGTCGAACACCTGCACCGACAGCACCACCAGTACCACGGCCGCGGCGAGCCAGCCCACGCCTGTGGTTCGCAGCGGACGCGGCAGAGCTGGTGGCTTACCCGAGGGCCGTCGCCGCCGAACCGAACGAGGAATCCCACCAGAACCCAGGTCGACAGCCTTCACACCGGGCCCTGCTGGCTGGTCTGAGGGAACACCCATGACCCCTCCCAACCGCTTCAGAGTACGGCGTCGGTCGACATCCGTGCGCCGCTCAGGCTCTCGGTGTGCGACGCCACCGACAACTTGGGTCCGCCCGGTCGACGGCGCCCACCTCAGCGGCACAGACGAGACTGGAGAACCCGGGGCACCGGCATCTTCCTCTTGGGTGCCTGAGACACGACGATCGACTCCGTCGTCGCCGCGGACAACGGCCCTCGCCGAAGGCGATCCCGCGAGCTCCGATGGCAACGTCGCTGTCATCGGTGACGACCAGGTCTGCGCATCGCTCCGACCCGGCCGAGCCATGCACTCAGCCGCCGGGAATCGCCAGGCCTCCTTCGTACGCCAACACCACCAGTTGGGCTCGGTCGCGCAGTCGAGCTTGGTCAGGATGCGGCTCACGTGGGTCTTCGCAGTGAACAGGCTGATGTACAGGCGGTCAGCGATCTCCGCGTTCGACAGGCCTTGCGCGACCAACCGGAGCACCTCGGACTCGCGCTCGGTGAGCTGGTCGAGGGCGCCCGGCGGGTGGGCTGGTTGCAGTTGGGCGGCGAACCGTTCGATGAGTCGACGGGTCACGCTCGGGGCGAGCAAGGCCTCGCCATCCGCGACGACCCGCACGGCTTGGAGAATGTCCTCCGGCCGCGCATCTTTGAGCAGGAAGCCGCTGGCTCCGCTGCGCAACGCCTCATAGATGTACTCATCGACATCGAACGTCGTCAGCATGATGATCCGTAGCCCGGCGAGTTCGGGATCGCTCGTGATCCGCCGGGTGGCCTCCAGCCCATCGAGACCGGGCATCCGGATGTCCATGAGGATCACGTCCGGTCGCATCCGCCTTGCCAAGTCGACAGCGTCGGCGCCGCTCTCCGCTTCGCCGACCAGCTCGAGGTCGTCGGCATAGCCCACCATTGTGGCCAACCCGGCGCGCACCAGCGGCTGATCGTCTGCGATGACCACCCGGACGGTCATGACTCGACCCCGCCGAGAGGGAGGCGGGCCTTCACACGAAACCCACCTCCGGCGGCTGGTCCGGCGATCACCTCGCCGCCGTGGACTGCGGCTCGTTCCTGCATGCCGACGAGACCGTGTCCGCCGGTCACCACACCAGATCGACCGGCCTGCCCGTCGTCGCGGATCTCCACCGTCAAGTCCTGGTCGGTGTAGCGAACCAAGACCGACGCGTGCGCCGGAGCGGCGTGCTTGATGACATTGGTCAGCGCCTCCTGGACGATGCGATACGCGGCGAGCCCGACCCCGGCCGAGATGGCACACGGCTCGCCCTCGGTCCGCAGATCGACAGTCAGGCCTGCTTCGGCTGCTACCTGGGCGACGAGGACCGGGAGGTCGTGCAGCCCGGGCGCGGGTGTCACGGGGCCTCCTGGATCGTCGTCGGTGCGAAGCACCGTGAGGATCTGGCGCATCTCGCGCATCGCCGACCTCGTCGTCACCTCGACCGCGGTCAATGCTTTGAGGGCCTCTTCCGGGTGTTCGGCGCCGATCAGACGTCCTGTGCTGGACTGGACGGCTACCACGCTCATGGTGTGAGCGAGGACGTCGTGCAGCTCCCCGCGATCCGAAGCCGCTCCTCGGCCACCGCCCGCAATGCTCGCTCCTCTCGCTCTCGCTCCAGGTCCACCGCTCGCTGCTCGAGTTCGGCGACCAGCTGCCGTCGGGTCCGCACATAGTGGCCGAGCAGCCATGCGCCAGCGACGATCAAGACTGACTGCGGGTCGGTCGGACCTGCTGCGACGGTGGTCGTGATCCACGACATAGCGGCAGAGACGATCAACACCAAACGGGAGCGCCGATCGTCCAGGCGCGTGGCGGCGAGATAGACGATGAGAGGAACAGCCGGGGCAAAGATCGGCGGGTACAGCCGCGCGGCGTAGATCAGTCCCGCGCCGAGCGCGACTGCCAACGCCGCGCTGCACGCTCGTCGGCGAAACGCGATCGGTGCATTGACCGCGACGACGAGGGCGACCGCGAGCCAGTCCGGGTCTCGGCTGCCCGCGGGCCAGTCGAGGCTGTCTGCGGACAGGACGGCCCAGCTCACCGCGACGGCGACGAGCGCGACAAATACGTCGATGGCCACGAGGGTCCCGCTCCCGCCCCGGACCCGGCGATCCACTATCACCCTTGCGACGGTACCGAAGCCCCGGATTCACGGTCGTCACTCCCGAGCAGTACTCGCACCTACGGCTGGGGAGTGATCAAGAATCACGCGCCCGCCGGACGACGCCTCACGGTCTCGCCCGTACCGTCGAATCACCGACCATGAGTCGGCCGCCGGCCAGGGAAGGACATGCGGACCCATGACCGTCATCGCACTCGAAGGACTTACGAAGCACTTCGGCCACATCACGGCGGTCAAGGATCTCACCGTCCGGCTCGGGGGTGGCCGCGTCATCGGGCTCCTCGGACCGAACGGCGCCGGCAAGACGACGACTCTGCGCCTCTTGCTCGGACTCGTGGCCCCGACCTCAGGCTCGGCCACGATCGACGGCCACGACTATCGGGCCCTTGCTGAACCGATCGGCCACGTTGGTGCCGTTCTCGAAGCGGGGAGCTTCCACCCCGGCCGGCGGGGTCACGACCATCTGCGTGTCCTCGCCGCCACCGCCGGGATCCCGGACCGCCGCGTCGACCAAGTGCTCGACGAAGTCGGACTCTCCGCCGCCGCCCGGCGACGCGTCGGGGGCTACTCGTTGGGTATGCGGCAGCGGCTCGGGCTCGCCGCGGCCCTCCTCGGTGACCCCAACGTCCTCGTGCTTGACGAGCCCACCAACGGTCTCGACCCAGAGGGCATCCACTGGTTGCGCGACTTCCTGCGTCGCTATGCAGCGGCGGGTCATACCGTGCTGGTCTCGAGCCACTTGCTGGCCGAGGTCGCTCAGACCGTCGACGAGGTCGTGGTCCTGGCGGGCGGGCGACTTGTCGCCCATGCGCCGCTCTCGGAACTACTCGGCAGCCGCACGGTCGTGCGTATTCGTACCCCCGAGGCGGCAGCGATGCGGGCGGCACTCAACGAACGTGGCATTCAGGCCACGATTGCGACGTCCGAGCTGTTGCTCGCCCACGACGCCACGAGCGAAGCCGTTGGGCGTGCGATCGCGGCGAGCGGACTCGTGGCATTTGAGCTGTCCGAGGATCAGACCGATTTGGAGCAGGCCTTTCTCCACCTAACCACCACGACGAGAGGAGACGTCCGATGAAGCACCTCATCCGATCCGAACTGCTCAAGCATCGCACCTTGCGCTCCTTTCTGATCGCCTTCGCCGCCGCGGCCATCGCAGGTGGGCTGACCGCGATCGCGCTGATCACCACCGCGGGACACGCCGGCAACCCGCCGCTCGACCGCAACAGCCTCAGTCAGATCCTGCACGGCCCCTACGCGATCGTTGTCGGCGCTGCGCTCCTGCTCGGCATTCTCGGTACCGCCGGCGAGTTCCGCCACCAAACGATCACCAGCACCCTGCTCGCCGCACCGCGACCGGCCGGCTCGTGACAGCGAAGGTCCTCGTACACGCCGGCCTCGGCGCCGCGCTGGCCGTCGTGGCAAGCGCAGTGAACCAGGCAGTCGCGATTCCCTGGTTGTCCTACCAGGACATCCCCTTCGGTGGTCCGATGGACATGACCCGGGCGCTCGTCGGTCTCGTCGCCGCCGCGGCGCTGTTCGGGGCGCTTGGCGCGGGTCTCGGTGCTCTGCTCGGCAACCAAACAGCGGCCGTCGGCGTGAGCGTCGTCTGGCTGCTCGCCGTGGAAGGCCTCGTCGTCAGCCTCGCGTCCATGCCCACCCTGCACGAGTGGCTGCCCGGCGGTGCCCTCAGCGTCGTCTCGGGCGGTGGAGCCGGGCCGGATACCAGCGTGCCGCTGTGGGCTGCGGCCGGTTGTGCCGTCGTCTACGCGGGTGCGCTCGTGGTCGCCGGCACACTTCGCTTCATCGCCGCGACGTCACGTGAACGAAGATCGAACAGCCGCATCCGGTCCAGGTGGCAGGGCAAGCACGGTCGCAACGGCCGCGAGGCGAACTCGTCGTCCATCTCGCCTCTCTGGGCCACGGTCGCCAGGATGAGCAGACCGGTCGCCGCCGTCCCAAGCCCGACGCGATCGAGCACCTGGGACTCCTGGCCCAGGGCCCCGCCGGCCACCGCCGATGTCACCAAACCTTCAACAAGACTTGACAGTTTCCTGTCTATTTTGGAACATAGACGCTACCAGCCGGGTAGAAGGGAGACAGCGACATGTTGATGCGTACCGACCCGTTCCGTGAGCTCGATCGCCTCACCCAGCAAGTCTTCGGAACGAGTTCCCGCCCCGCAGCGATGCCGATCGACGCATTCCAGCAAGGAGACGAGTTCGTGGTGCAGTTCGACGTACCTGGTGTCACGCCGGACACGATCAAGCTACCATCGAGCGGAACCTCCTCACGGTCCACGCGCCAGCGCAACCGGTGGACCGGAGACGATGTCGAGCTGCTGATAAGTCAGCGGCCCCATGGCACGTTCAGCCGCCAGTTGTTCCTGGCCGAGACCCTCGACACCGAGCGGCTTGGCGCCGTGTACGCCGACGGTGTCCTGACGTTGCGCTTGCCGGTGAGGGAACAGGCCAAGCCGCGTCGGGTGAACATCGCCTGTCGGGCCGTCAGAGCCAACCTCGATCGATGCCACCGCCTCCGACGGCGAGCCCCAAGCCGTCGGCTCGAGCAGCTACGTTGAAGGCCGGCCAAGAGCCAGGGAAGCGTCGAGCGGATCCGTCTCGCAGGCCTCTCCCCTTTCCTGACGACACCACACCGCTCTACCCGTCGGTCAAGTCGCCGACATCCTCGGCGTCCAGCCGGGGTTTCCTTCGCCGGCTGGACGCCCACGAAGCTGTGACCCCCGGCTCGTTCACCCGGTGGCCAACGGCGCTACAGCCGATCGGAGATCGACCACATCGACCTCATCAGCGGGCTCCTGGACGAAGGCATGACGCTCGCCGGCGCCAAGCGGATCATCGAGATGCGACTCGAGATCGCCGACCTCCGCCGGCAGCTCGCCGAACGCCCGAACCGCTAACCGACCCTGTCGTTTGACCAGAGCCCGGCACGCCCAGGCGTCAGCGATCTGCACCGCGACGGCCCCTACTCCAGCACGCCGATGAGCCCATCTGCGTTACTCAGTTGGTGACTTGAGCAGCGACTCGACGGCTCGAGCGAGCGC
>CAVYKN010000017.1:0-147945 GCA_963769115.1 uncultured Acidimicrobiales bacterium | reverse complement strand
GCGACGCCATCGTCGTGATCGGCTCGGCCAACTCGTCCAACACCCGTGCCCTGGAGAAGCTGGCCGTGGAGAAGGCCGGCTGCCCGCAGGTCTTCCGTATCAACCACATGGGCGAGCTGCCCGATGATCTCCATGGCACCGTCGGCGTGACCGCGGGGGCGTCCGCACCCGAGGAGCTCGTCGACGCCGGTCATCGCCGAGACTTGCTCCACGCAAGGGCGTCGAGCTCGTCACCGTGACCGACGAGGACGAGTACTTCCCAGCGCCCCGCAACATTCGCGAGCTGCAGCACCCGGTAGGGATGGCGGCCACGGTCATGGCCGGCGGGACGGCCAACGGCGCGCCCACGATGGACGACCGCGCCCTGGCCGCCAGCGACGTCCTGACCGCCTGCGGGCCTGATCTCCACCGCCCACCGTGGAGCGCCGCCTACGGTGCGTGCGCGCCCGCGCGCCCGGACCTGGATGAGCCCATCAGTCGACGATGCGCGCCGCGACTCCCGCCTCGGAGGCTGAGCCCGTCTACAGTCGGTAGGTCAGAGCAACCGACGGCGTGGCAGGCGCCGGACAAGGGGCGGAAATGGCACGGCGGGCAAGATTGTGGACGGCGACAGGCGCGCTCATCGCCGCGAGCGCAGTCGGGTTGGTCATCGCACCGGTGGCGCGCACGCCGCGGCCGGCCAAGAGGCCGCCGTCGAGGCAACGAGTCAGCCTCCGACCGAATCCAACGGTACGAGCGGCGAGGCCCTCGGCCTCGGTGCCGTCGTGGTGTTCTTCGCCGTCGCCACCATCCGCCGCCTGCGCCGCGCGGCCTAACAGCCGTCAGTTCCGCGGGACCTCGCTCCACGGCACGTCCCTGTCGACCCGGACGTCACCGGGAAGGCCCAACACCCGCTCGCCGAGGATGTTCCGCATGACCTCCGAGGTCCCACCCTCGATGGAGTTGGCTCGGCTGCGCAGGAACGCCTTCTGCAGGGTGTCGGCGCCCATCGCGATCTCCGGCCGCACCATCTCGTAGCTGCCGTAGAGCAGGCCGTCGGCTCCCATCAGGTCGACGCAGAACTCGTACACGTCCTTGTTGACCTCGGCTCCGGCCAGCTTGCCGATCGAACCCTCGGGGCCGGGCACGCCGATCTTGCGGTTCTGCGCGGCGCGGATGTTGGTGAGGCGGCCGACCTCGCTGCGGATCCACAGCTTCATCAGTTCGTCCCGCACGACGGCGTCCCGCCGCCCCTCCGGCAGCGACTTCCACAGGTTGACCGCGACCCCGATGGCGCCCGAGCCCTTGGGGGTGACCGACCCACCGATCGATACTCGCTCGTTCATGAGCGTGGTCAGCGACACCCGCCATCCGTCACCCGAGCCGCCCAGCATCTCGGCGTCGGGGATGCGGGTGTCCGTGAAGTACACCTCGTTGAACTCGGCCTCGCCCGTCATCTGACGCAGCGGGCGCACCTCCACGCCGGGCGCCTCCATGTCGACCACGAACGCGGCAAGGCCTGCGTGCTTGACGGCCTCCGGGTCAGTGCGGACGACCAGGAGGCCCCACTTCGAGACGTGGGCCAGCGTGGTCCACACCTTCTGGCCGTTGACGATCCACTCGTCGCCGTCCCGCACCCCGCGCGCCGACAGCCCGGCGAAGTCCGAGCCGGAGCCCGGCTCCGAGAAGAGCTGGCACCAGACCTCCTCGCCGGTGAAGAGCGGTCGAAGGTAGCGCTGTTTCTGCTCGTCGCTCCCCCACTCCACGACCGTCGGGCCGCACATGCCGTAGCCGATGGGGTTGCGGTAGTAGGGGTTGGGCCCGCCGGCGGCGAAGATCCGCTCGTTGATGACCGTCTGCAGCTTCGGCGACAGGCCGAGCCCGCCGTGGCCCTCCGGGAAGTGAACCCAGGCCAGCCCGAGATCGAACTGCGCGCCCAGGAACTCGGACGCCTTGGTGTCCGCCGGCGGGTGCTCCCGCAGCAGTTCGTCGATCAGATCACCGACGCGCTGATCGTCGGTCCGGCTCTCGGTCACGGTCATCCCGGCAGGCTACTGACGGGGTGCGGCGGCCGGAAAGCGCGCCTGGCCGGGGCCGGGTGGGGCCAGCCGGGATCGGGCCAGTGGCGTCAGTTCAGCGGGGCCATGGCCCGGGCGAACGCCTCGGGGTCGTCGCCGTAGGGCGCCGGGAGCGAGATCCGCAGCGCCATCACCCAGCGCAACGCCGGCCAGATCCTGGCGGCGCGCGTAGGTGATGCGCAGGTTGTTGAGCATGCGGCCCACGATCGACAGGTTCCCCACCGGGTCGAGGTAGTCCTCGGACCACGTGGAGTCGGCCCCGGTGATCTGGTGGAACAGCGCCTGGCACTGCCGCTCGTCGAGGAGTCGCCCGCCGTGGAAGGGATCGATGAAGACCGTCCGGTCCACCTTGTCGCGGAGCAGGAAGTGACCCGGCATGCCCACCCCGGCCATCGGCACCCCGACCCGCCGCCCCACCTCGAGCGCCAGCACCGACAGGGTGATCGGGATGCCCACACGGCGCTCGAGGACGTGGTTCAGGAGCGAGTTGCGTGGGTCGTAGTAGTCGGACCGGTCCGGCCCGAAACGACCCCGGCCGAACAGGTGCGGGACCAACGCGTCCAGCGTGTATCCGGGGCAGGTCTCGGCCAGCGCGTCGAGCTGGGCCAGCATCGCTCCCGTCTTCAGCTCAGGTTCGGCGCTCTGGGCGATGAGCGCGGCCGCCTCGTCGAGGGGGACCTGCTCACCCCGGACCGCCACGAGCTCGGCGAAGCGCTCCGCGGCCTGCATCAGCCGACACGGTACCGGCCGCAAAGGCTCGGCTACGTTCGCCGGTCATGTTCCCAGGGGCTCATGCCGCGACCACACCCGACAAGGCCGCCGTGATCATGGGTGAGACCGGTGCCGTGACGACCTACGCCGAGCTCGACGCCGGGGCCAACCGGTTGAGCCAGCTCCTCCACGCCGCCGGCCTGCGCCCGGGCGACCACATCGCGATCTGCATGGAGAACCATCCCCGCTACCTCGAGGTGGTCTGGGGCTGCCACTACGCCGGGCTCGTGTACACCGCTTGCTCGTCCCGACTGACCCACGCCGAGCTGGCCTACATCGTCAACGACTGCGCGGCCCGCGCCTTCATCACCTCCCGCACCAAGGCCGAGCAGGCGGCCGAGATCCTTCCGGAGACGCCCGACGTCGAGCTGCGGCTCATGCTCGACGGGGTCATCGAGGGCTACCAGTCGTACGAGGACGCCGTCGCCCGTCAGCCCGCCGAACCACTCCCCGACCGCGTCGCCGGGACCGACATGCTCTACTCGTCCGGCACCACGGGCCGGCCCAAGGGGGTGAAGGGAGCGACGCCCGACAAGCCGCTGGGCCAGGACCTGTCCTCCGTCGGCGGGTTGCTGGCGGTGCTCTTCGGGGTCGAGGCCGACGCCATCTACCTGTCGCCCGCCCCGCTGTACCACGCCGCGCCGCTCCGGTTCTGCCTCGGCATCCACGAGCTCGGGGGCACGGTCGTCGTCATGGAGCACTTCGACCCCGAGCAGGCCCTGGTGCTCATCGAGCGCTACCACGCCACCCACAGCCAGTGGGTGCCGACGATGTTCGTGCGGATGCTGAAGCTGCCGGACGAGGTGCGCGAGCGGTACGACCTGAGCTCGCTGAGGGTCGCGGTGCATGCGGCCGCGCCGTGCCCCGTGCAGGTGAAGCAGAAGATGATCGCCTGGTGGGGACCCGTGCTCCACGAGTACTACGCCGGCACCGAGGGCAACGGCTTCGTCTACTGCAACAGCGAGGCGTGGCTGGCCCATCCCGGGACCGTCGGCAGCCCGCTCGCGTGCACCCTCCACATCGTGGGCGAGGACGGCCAGGAGCTCCCGGCGGGCGAGGCGGGAACCGTCTACTTCGAGGGCGGCGCCACGTTCGAGTACCACAACGATCCCGAGAAGACGGCCGCCTCCCGCTCCGACCGGGGCTGGTCCACGCTGGGGGACGTCGGCTACCTGGACGACGACGGCTTCCTCTACCTGACGGACCGCAAGGCGTACATGATCATCTCGGGCGGGGTGAACATCTACCCGCAGGAGGCCGAGAACATCCTCGTCAACCACCCTGCGGTCGTCGACGTCGCCGTGTTCGGCGTCCCGAACGAGGACTTCGGCGAGGAGGTCAAGGCGGTCGTCCAGCCGGTCACCATGCCTGCGGACGAGGACGCAGCAGCAGCCCTCGAGCGCGAGCTCATCGCGTTCTGCCGGTCCGAGCTGGCCGACGTCAAGTGCCCGCGGACGATCGACTTCCGTGAGGAGCTCCCCCGCCACCCGACGGGCAAGCTCTACAAGCGCCTGCTCAAGGACGAGTACTGGGCCGGCCACCAGAGCCGCATCATCTGACGAGCTCACTCGCAGTACCTGCATGCCAGGCGTGAATGGTTTCGGCGTGCGCGATGTCCAGCCGGTCGGGGGAACGCTCGACGGCGATGACCGGCCAAGCCGAGACCGCCCCGGCCGCGTCCGCAATCGGTCGTGGTCGCTTCGCGCCACACTGGGCGCCATGAACGCTTCCGAACCGGTCCACCACATCCGCCCGGGTGAGCGTGTGGAGGCTGACCCGACGCCGGGCATGACACGCGAGCGGGCCATCGAGGTCGACGGGCTGTGGGCGGGGCTGGTGCGCACCGAGCCGGCCATGACGTCGGGCTGGCACCACCACGGCGACTACGAGACGTCGATCTATGTTGCAAACGGTACGTTGCGCATGGAGTCGGGCCCCGGCGGCTCAGAGGTGATCGACGCCGAGCCCGGTGACTTCCTGCACGTCCCCAAGGGCGCCATCCACCGCGAGAGCAACCGGGGGGAGAAGGAGAGCCACCTGATCGTTGTGCGTGCCGGCCGTGGTGTGCCGACGATCAACGTCGACGGCCCAGCGCCGTCGGACTGACTCGGATCACGACCGACGGATCGTTCTCGACGCCAACCCACCGTGTTATTGTCACGGCCTTGGCGTGCGCTGGGGACCTCGCGGGCGGTCACGGTTGTGGGTGCGATCCGCGGCCGGGGGATGGTCGATGGACCAGACTTCTCTTCGTGGGGACCGCTGTCGTCGGATTGATTGCTGCCATCATCGGGGCTTCGGCCGGCTTGATCGCTTCCTACATCACGGCGCGCCAACAGCGGCTGCTGGAGGTTCATCGTCTCGTTGCTCAACTCGATGCCGAGCGCGACCGCGAGGTTCGAATCGCTGTTGGTGAGTTCTCGACGGAGATGTCGCGGGTTCTGCAGACGTTGAGCTGGTTCGCATGGCAGGCTGCACACCGGGCGGCGGTGGTGAGCCCGACGTGGATCGACGCCTATGACGCGGACATGAAGACGCAGCAACCTCTCGTGATGGCCGCCCTCTCAAAGCTGGCGGCCTTGAGTCCCGCCGCGTATGCGAGGTTCGAGCCTCTCGTCTCGGAGATGTTCGAGGTCGACAGCCAGGTCGCTCGGGCGGGTTCGGTCATCGACACCGAGCCGGACGTCGCTCGTGCTCAGATCGCCGAGTTCGACGAGTCGACCGACAACCTTTTCAATCGCTTTCAGCGGGAACTTGCGTCCTGGGCGCTGCAGTGAACTGTGGGCTCGAGGGCTCGGGCCCATCTCCACCGCTACCACACCGGATCGACAGTTGCATCGACTGCCGCCAACCCCAAGAACGGGCCAGCCGATCGTCGCCTGCTCAACCGCCACGGTCCCGAAGGCGATCGGAGTGCATCACTACGTCATCGGGGAATGGTTGCCGTCTGTCGGCACAGCGGCGAGGACGGTGCGGAGTGTCTGCGCGGCCCCAAGCAGGCCAGCGGCTTCGAACGGGACGACGATCTTTGCGTTGTCGCTGTCTGCGAACTTCGCGAGGGCGTCGAGTTGGAGTATCGCAACCAGGGTCGGATTGGGGTCGCCCTTCTTGATGGCGGCGTACACGGTCTCGATCGCCTGCGCGCGGCCCTCGGACTCGAGTATCGCCGCCTGGCGGTTCCCCTCTGCGCGCAGGATCGCTGCCTCCCGTTCACCTTGAGCGGAACGCACCGCGGCTTGCGCAGCACCCTCGGCCACATTGATCGCCGACTGCTGGTGGCCTTCCGACTGCAGGATCGTTGCCCGTTTCTCCTGGTCCGCCTGTTTCTGCAAGGCCAGCGCCTCGAGAATCTTCGGCGGCGGGGCGATCTCGATGATCTCGATGCGATTGATCCGGATGCCCCACTTGTCGGTGACCGCCTCCATCTGCTGCTGGACGTCGGTGTTGATCCGCTCCCGCTCGGAGAGGGCTTGGTCGAGGGTCATTGTGCCGATGACCGACCGCAGCGCTGTCCGTGCCAGCGCGTCGATGCCGATGTCGAAGTTGGCGATGCTGAACAGCGCCTGCTCGGCCACCACAATCTGGGTGAAGATGGTGGCGTTCACCGTGACCACCACATTGTCCTTGGTGATCACGTCCTGGCGATCGCCCGGCCGCGGGATCTCGCGCATGTCGACACGCTGGAGCGAGTCCACGAACGGAGCGATGATCACGAGGCCTGGCTCGTGCGTCCTCCGATACTCGCCGAGGTGCTTCACCACCCCGACCTCCCCCTGCTGGACGATGTTGACCATCTGGCGCAGTGCTAGGACGAGCACGACCATCACCAGCACCACAAGGGCGAGGCCGATGACGCTGCCCATGCTTATTGCGATCATCACGATTGCTCCTCTTCTCCATCATCGACGGGGGGACCGCCTCCCGCCTCGAAGAGACCATCGACAGGCAGGTGTCCATCGACCGGCCACACGATGAGAGTCGTCCCCTCCACGCCCGTGATCACAACCCTGGTCCCTGGGGGGAGGGCGACGTCGGCGCCGCTGGCCGCCCGCCATCTCTCACCGGCGAGATGGACGTGGCCCACACGATCGAGGCCGCCGACGAGATCAAGCGTGACCACCTCGTGGCCCACCAGCCCCCCGTGAACGCCCCGCGAACGGAGTCCTCCACCGCGGGACGCCAGCGCCGCGCTCACCCGCGGTCGGACGAGGACGATGCCCACTGCCGCCACCAGCACAGCTGCGACGACTTGGGCTCCGACGGCCTCTGGGGCGACCACCGCGATGACCGCGGCCGCGAAACAGCCGATCGCTGCGAACAGCGCGTAGAAGGCGAAGTGGTGCAGCTCAAGTCCGATCAGCACGACGCCCACAGCGATCCATGCGATGGCCAAGCCAATACCTTCCTGCTGTGAGGGAAGTGTACGAGCCGACCCGAAGCAATGGTCGGCGGAACGCGCTCGTTGACGCCGAGCGTTGGCTGACGTCAATCGAGCACTCGAGGCCCACGGCCGGCCAATTTAGCTGACCCGAACCGTCGGGTCGCGCCGTGGCTCAATGGTCGAGGACGATCTTCACCAGCGCCACGGCCATGCCCAGGAGGAGCGCGGTGAGGCCGAACAGGGCCGCCGGCCACCGGCGCTGGCCAGCCAGCCGGGCCACGAGGTAGCCGACCACCCCCAGTTCCACGCTCAGGACCAGGGACACGGCCCGACGCTCGATGTCTTCGGGGAGGAACAGCACGGGTAGCGACGCGATGACGGCCACCGCGGCGGCGCCGGCCAGTTGGGCCCCGGCGACCTCGACGTCCTCCCGGCCCGCGCCTCCGGCGCCGAACGCCTTCGCGGCCAACCGGAACGCGAACCAGTGGGCCAGGGCGAGCCCGATCGTTGTCCCCCAGATGACCGCGAGGAGCTCCCTGCTGGACAGCCCGACGTCGTCGCCCCGCACACGCGCCGGCAGCACGGCCAGCTCCGCTACAAGGACGATGGTGATGTAGAGGACCATCGTCGTGGCCTCGCGCCACAGCTCGCGCGTGTGCGGGTGGGCGTGCTTTGGATGATGCTCCACGAGTTCGACGTCGACGGTCAGGGGTTGATGACCACCAGTCGCAGTTCGGTCATCTCCTTGACGGAGTAGGCCGGTCCCTCGCGCGTGTTCCCGCTGTCGCGCAGGCCGCCGTAGGGCTGCTGGTCGGCCCGCCACGTCGGCACCTCGTTGACCAGCACGCCGCCGTAGTCGAGCGTCTGGAAGGCCTTGAAGGCCTTGCCGATGTCGGACGTGAAGATGGCCGCCTGGAGGCCGTAGTCGGAGTCGTTGGCGAGACGCAACGCGTCGTCCAGGTCGTCGTACGCGGCCACGCCCACCACCGGTCCGAAGACCTCCTGTGCGCACACCTTCATGTCAGGCCTGACGTCGGTGAGCACCGTCGGTTCGAGCACCCCGTCGGCCGTCAATTGCCCGCCGATCGCGACCTTGGCGCCCGTGGCCTGTGCCTCCTCCACCCACGCCGTCACCCGCTCCCGCTCACCTTGCGAGATGAGCGCCGACACGTCCGTCGACTCGTCCATCGGATCGCCGACGACGAGGCTGCGGACCCCGTCGACCAGCGCCGCCGTGAAGTCGTCGGCGATCGAGCGATGTACGTACACGCGCTGGGTCGAGATGCAGCTCTGGCCGGCGTGGGAGAAGCCGGCGACACGGATCTTCGTCGCCGCGGTCCTCCAGTCCCCGTCCGGTTCGATCACGACCGGGGCGTTGTTCCCGAGCTCCAGCCCGACGCGCTTGCGCGGTGCACGCGCCCGGATCGCCCACCCGACGGGGGGCGATCCGGTGAAGGTGATGAGCGCGATGTCGGGATGGTCGACCATGGCGTTGCCCACGGTGCCGCCGCCACCGGTGACGACGTGGAGCTGCTCGGCCGGCAGGCCGCACTCGTCGATGAGGAGCTCGGCCAGCGCGATGGACGAGAACGGGGTCTGGCTGGCCGGCTTCAGCACGACGGGGCAGCCGGCGGCGATGGCGGGCGCCACCTTGTGCGCCACGAGGTTGAGCGGGAAGTTGAACGGCGCGATGGCACCGACCACGCCGATGGGGACCCGGAGCGTGAAGCCCAGCTTCCCCTCGCCCGCCGCGCCGGCGTCCAGCGGGACCATCTCGCCGGCCAGCTTGCGGGCCTCCGCCGCCGCGAACGAGAACGTCCCGGACGCCCGCTCCGCCTCGACCCGGGCGGTCTTGATGGGCTTGGCCGCTTCGCCGGCGATGATGCGGGCGAAGTCCTCCCGGCGTTCGGTCAGCAGGCGCGCCGCGTTGTCCAGTACCTCGGCCCGCTTCCACAGCGGGAGGGGGCCGGCGGCGAGCGCGGCACGCGCCGCGGCGACGGCGCGGTCGACGTCCTGCTCGGTGCAGGCCGGCACCTCCCCCAGCACGGCTCCGTTGTAGGGCGACTGGACGGTGATGGTCTCCGAGGAGGTGTGCCGCTCCCCGGCCAGCGGCAGCGCACGGACGTCAGCCATGGCCCGACGATACTGCCGGCATGCCGTACGCGTTCCTGGACCATCCCGGGCCCATCCCGTTCGCCCACCGCGGAGGTGCACTCGAGGGTCTCGAGAACACGATGCCCGCGTTCGAAGCGGCCGATGGCGCTCGGCTACCGGTACCTGGAGACCGACGCGCGGGTCACCGCGGACGGCGTGCTCGTCGCCTTCCACGACGACGACCTGAGCCGCACATGCGATCGCGCCGGGTCGATCACCAAGCTGCCGTGGTCGGAGGTGCAGGCGGCGCGGGTCGGCGGCAAGGAGCCGATCCCGCTGCTCGAGGACGTGCTGGGCGCCTTCCCCCAGGCCCGGATCAACCTCGACGCGAAGAGCGACGGGGCGGTGGAGCCGCTGATCGACGCCATCCGCCGGACGGCGAGCGTCGAGCGGGTGTGCGTGGGTGCCTTCAGCGAGAAGCGGATCAAGCAGATCCGATCTGCCCTCGGCCCGACGTTGTGCACGTCGATGGGACCCCTGGAGGTGGCGCGGTGGACGGCGGCCAGCTGGCTGCTGGGCGGTCGGGGGACACCGTCCGTCCCGGTGGCCCAGGTGCCGGTCAAGCAATACGGCATCCCGATCGTGACCGGTCGTTCGGTAGGCGCGGCTGACCGGCACGGGGTGCAGGTGCACGTGTGGACGATCGACGAGCCCGCGGAGATCGAGCGTCTGCTCGACCTCGGTGTCCACGGGATCATGACGGATCGCCCACTTGTGCTGAAGGAGATCCTGCAGCGCCGGGGCCAGTGGTTCGAGTGACCTGCCCGGCCCGCCCGCTCGACCTCGCGAGCGGACGGGCCGGTGATCGTGTCAGCCGGCCTGTGGGGCGGGGTCAACGTACGGTGCGGGGGTGACCACGCCCGCGGTGCCCTTCACGACGGTCAGAGCGACACGGCACGTGGTGGCCAGCGCGGACGGGCTGGCGACGCAGGCCGGGCTCACCGCACTGGCCCGGGGCGGGAACGCGGTCGACGCGGCCGTCGCCACCAACGCCGCGATCGCGGTCACGGCACCGCATCTCTGCGGCCTCGGCGGCGACCTCTTCGCGCTCGTCCACGAGCCCGGTTCCCCGCCCGTGGCGCTCAACGCGTCGGGCCGGGCCGGGAGCGGCGCCGATGCCGGCGCGCTGATGGCCGAGGGGCACGCCGAGATGCCGCTGCGCCACGACATCCGAACGGTCACGGTCCCCGGCTGCGTCGACGGGTGGGTCGCGCTCCACGCGGCGCTACGGCCGGCTCCCGCTGACCGACGTGCTGGCCCCCGCCATCGCGCTGGCCGAGGACGGCTTCCCGGCGTCGCCGCTCCTCGTCGGCTCGCTGGCCACGATCGACGAGCCGGCCCGCGTCCGGCTCGAGGAGCTCGCCCGACAGGCGACGCGCCCTGGCGCACCGGTCCGCCGGCCGGGCGCGGCCCGGACGCTGCGCGCCATCGGCGAGGGCGGACGGGGCGCCTTCTACGAGGGTGAGTTCGGGGACGGTCTCCTGGCCGTCGGTGGCGGGCACTTCACGGCCGATGATCTGGCCCGCAGCCAGGCGGACTGGGTCGAGGCGCTGGGGCTGGACGCGTGGGGTCACCGGCTGTGGACCGTCCCTCCGAGCTCCCAGGGCTACCTGGCCCTGGCCGGAGCGTGGATCGCGCAGGGGCTCCCGTTGCCGGACGATCCCGACGACCCCCGGTGGGCGCACCTGCTCATCGAGGCCGCCGTGGCCGCCGGTCACGACCGGCCCGACGTCCTGCACGAGGCCGCCGACGGGCCCGCCCTCCTCGACCCCGCGCGCATCACCCCACGTAGAGACGCCATATCCACCGAATCGATATCGATTCGGTGGCGACGCGCGCCGGCGGGGTCGGGCGACACCACCTACCTGTGCGTGGTGGACGGGGACCGGTTGGCCGTGTCGCTCATCCAGTCCAACGCCGCCGGCTTCGGCAGCTGGCTGGTCGAGCCGGCCACCGGCATCAACCTCCACAACCGCGGCCTGGGCTTCTCGCTGGAGCCCGGCCACCCCGCCCGGTACGGGCCGGGCCGCCGGCCGCCCCACACGCTGAGCCCCCTCATGATCACCCATCCCGACGGCCGGCTCGCCGCCACCCTGGGCTCGATGGGTGGCGACGCCCAGCCGCAGATCCTCCTGCAGCTCTTGGCCCGCCTGTTCCTCCACGGCCAGCATCCGGCCAAGGCCATCGCCAGCGGGCGTTGGGTGCTGCACGGGGCAGCCACCGGCTTCGACACCTGGACCTCGGCGGGCGGTCCCGGCGTGCTCGTCGAAGGCCACGCCCCCGCCGGCTGGGACCAGGGCCTCCGCGATCGGGGCCATCGCGTCACCCGCGCCGCTGCCTTCGACTCCACGTTCGGGCACGCCCACACCATCCTCGTGGAGGACGAGGGCACTCTCGCCGCCGCGGCCGACCCCAGGACCCTCATCGGGAGTGCCGCCGGCACCTGATCCCGGGCCCGCCCGGTTGTACCGTTGCCCCATGCGTGTCGACACCAACTTCTTCGGCACCGTGCCCATGCCGGACGCTGGGGATCCCACGGTCGCGCCGACCGCTCGCCGGTACGGGAACAGCGACGTCATCGCCTGCTACGAGAACATGCTCCACTGGTCGAAGACCGCGGATGCGTTGGGCTTCGACACGGTCTGGCTCACGGAGCACCACTTCCAGCACGAGGGCTACGAGGTCCTTCCCAACCTCATCATGTTCGGCGTCCACGCCGCCGCGCAGACGAACGAGCTCCGCTTCGGGCAGATGTTCAACGTCGTCCCCCAGTGGCACCCGCTGCGGCTGGCGGAGGACTTCGCCCTGGCCGACGTCCTCACCGGCGGGCGGATGGAGTTCGGTGTCGGTCGGGGCACCGTCCCTCGCGAGGCGTGGGCTCTCGGCACCGTCGTGGCGTCGGGGGACAACGAGATGTCCGCCGAGCACGACCGCATCAACCGCGAGGTGTTCGAGGAGGGCATGGAGGTCATCAAGCTGGCCTGGTCCCAGGAGCGCTTCGACTACCGAGGCAAGCACTTCGTGTTCCCGCCCGACGACGTGCCCGACCGCGGGTCGTACGTCAACGACCTCACCCTCATCCCCAAGCCCCGCCGGACGGTCGACGTCTACCAACCGGTGACCTCACCGGAGACCATCGAGTACGTCCCACGGGCCGGGCACAAGGCCGTCTACTGGCTGCAGAGCGCGCAGAGCCAGAAGGACAAGTGGGACCGCTATGCCGCCATCCGTGAGGAGATGGGCAAGCCGGTCGGGCCGGGCGAGGACCGTTGCCTGGTCCTCAACGTCCACGTCGGGAGGACCCGCGAGGCGGCGCTCGAGCGGGGCCGGCCCGGCCACGACGAGTTCTGCAAGTTCCTCGCCCCGTACGGGCGCTTCTCGAGCTACCGCTTCCCCGACGGCTCCAAGGTCCCGTTCAACTTCCAACCGACCCTGGACGACTCCATGCGGCTCAAGATCCAGATCGTCGGCTCCATCGACGACGCCGTCGACGCCATCGGGTTCTGGCGTGACCTGCTCGACCTGAAGCACATCTGCTTCTTCTTCGACTATCCCGGCCTGCGCACGGAGGACATCGACGAGCAGATGCACCTGATGGTCGAGGAGGTCTTCCCCCGCCTCGGGGAGTCGGTGGAGCGACGGCCGCTCCCCGACCTGCCCGCCCTGGTCTGACGGCCATGGCGGGACCGGGCAGCCTCGTCCTCCGGCGGGTCCGGCTGGCCGACGGCCGCACGACGGACGTCGCCATCACCGCCGGCGTCATCTCCGCTGTCTGTGCCGACCTCCCCACCACAGCGGAGGACACCGTGCTCGACCTCGACGGCTACGTGGTCCTCCCCGCGCCCGTCGAGCCCCACGCCCACCTCGACAAGGCCTTCCTGGCCGAACGCATCCTCAACCCGCAGGGCCACCTCCTCGGCGCCATCGAGGCGATGGACGCCAACCGCGCCAGCCTGACCGCCGAGGACATCGCGGACCGGGCGGAGCGGGCGGCGCGGCTGATGGTGGCCAACGGCACGACCGCCATCCGGTCGCACGCCGACATCGTCACCGGTCACGGCCTGCGGTCGGTGGAAGGGCTGGTCGAGGCCCGGCGGCGCCTCGGCGACCTGGTCGACCTGCAGATCGTGGCCTTGATCAGCTGGCCCGTCACCGGGCGGGCGGGCGCCGACCACCGGGCCCTCGCCCGCGACGCCCTGGCCGCCGGAGCCGACGTCGTCGGCGGCTGCCCGCACCTCGACGACGATCCCGTCGAGGCCCACGAGGTGCTCCTGGAGCTGGCGGCCGGCGGCGGCCACATGGTGGACCTCCACACCGACGAGACCCTCGATCTTGCGGTGCTCGGGCTCCGGGACCTGGCCCGTCGCGTGACGACCAGCGGGTTCCCGCACCGCGTCGCGGCCAGCCACTGCGTCAGCCTCGGCATGCAGCCGAGAGAGCTCCAGCAGGCGGTCGCCGACGAAGTCGCCGCCGCGGGGATCGGCGTGGTGACCCTGCCCCAGACCAACCTGTATCTGCAGGGCCGCGAGGCCGCGTCGGCCACGCCCCGGGGGCTGACCGCCATCCGGCCGCTCCTGGCCGCCGGCGTGAAGGTGGCCGGCGGCGCCGACAACCTGCAGGATCCCTTCAACCTGGTCGGCAGGGGCGACCCGCTCGAGACGGCCGCGCTCCTGGTGATGGCGGGCCACCTCCTGCCCGACGAGGCCTACGACGCAGTGAGCACGACGGCCCGCGACGTGCTCGGCCTCCCCCCGGTCCGTCTCGAGGCCGGCTCGCCCGCCGAGCTCCTCGCCGTCAAGGCCGGCGGGGTCCGGGAGGCCGTAGCCATGGCTCCCGCCGACCGCGTGGTCATCCATCGGGGGCGGGTCGTGAGCCGCACGAGAGTCGTGTCAGACGCGTGAAACACAGCGTGCACACTGGCGTCACGACCGCCGAGAACCGGTGGCCTAAGGTCGGGAGACGATGATGTCCGAGCCCGAGACCGTCTCCGATCTCGTCGACCCGGAGACCGTCCAGGCCGGGCCCGCACCGGTGCCCCGGGCACCCGCAGCGGTCGCTCCCAGCATCACCGACCACGCCCTGCGCTTCGACCACGTCTCGATGGTGTTTCCGGACGGCACTCACGCCGTCGAGGACGTGAGCCTCGACCTGCGGCCGGGCGAGTTCGTCACCATCGTCGGCCCGTCGGGCTGCGGCAAGTCGACGCTGCTGCGCATCGCGTCGGGTCTCGAGACGAACACGTCGGGCACGGTGTTCGTCCTCCGCAAGAGCCTCGGGTACGTGTTCCAGGACGCCACGCTGCTGCCGTGGCGGACCGTGGGCAAGAACATCGAGCTGCTGGCCGAGCTCCAGGGCGTCGACAAGGACGCCCGCGCCCGGCTGGTGAAGTCCACGGTCGACCTCGTCGGCCTGCAGGGCTTCGAGAACAAGTACCCCAAGCAGCTCTCGGGCGGCATGCGGATGCGAGCCTCACTGGCCCGCTCGCTGGTGCTCGAGCCGAAGGTGTTCCTGTTCGACGAGCCGTTCGGCGCGCTCGACGAGATCACCCGGGAACGGCTCAACAGCGAGCTGCTCCGCCTGTTCCAGCTCGAGGGCTTCGCGGCGCTCTTCATCACCCACTCCATCACCGAGGCGGTCTTCCTCTCGACGCGGGTGGCCGTGATGTCGGCCCGGCCCGGGCGCATCCTCGGTGAGTTCGACGTGCCCTTCCCCTACCCCCGCACCCACGACCTGCGCTACGACCCCGAGTTCGCCAAGCTGTCCGGCGAGATCTCCCACGCCCTGCGGGGAGCCCACGAGTGAGCAGCGTCATCGCATCGGGCGGCGGGCTGCGGACGGACGAGCTGACCCCACCCAGCAGCCGGGCACCGGACGTGGGGCCAGCGGAGGGCGCGGCCAAGCGGAACCGGACGGCGGAGATCCTCGGACCCATCGTCGTCTTCCTCGTCTTCCTCGTCATCTGGTACCTGCTGGCCGAGGTCGTGCTGCCGCAGGAGAAGCGGTTCCTGCTCCCGACCCCCCACAAGGTGATCACCGACGGGTTCTTGATCTGGGAGGACGGCAACCGCGGCCTCAAGCCCATCCTGGACTCGCTATGGCTCACGGCCCGCGTCGCCATCGTGGGCCTCGTCATCACGATCATCCTCGGCATGGGTCTGGCGACCGCCATGAGCATGGCCCGCTGGGTGGAGCGGGCGTCCTGGCCCTACCTGGTCGCCCTTCAGGCCGCGCCGATCCTGGCCCTCACTCCGCTCATCAGCGGGCTGCTCGGCTTCGGCTTCAACAGCCGGGTGCTGGTCGTCGTGCTCATCGCCTTCTTCCCAATCGTCAACAACACGCTGTTCGGGCTCCTGTCGGTCGACAAGAGCCAGCACGAGCTCTTCACGCTGCAGGGCGCCAGCCGAGCCACGCGGCTGTGGAAGCTCCAGTACCCGGCCGCCATGCCGGCCATCTTCGTCGGGCTGCGCAACGCGGCCGGGCTGGCGGTGATCGGCGCCGTCGTCGGCGACTTCTACTTCCGTCAGGGCAACCCGGGGATCGGGGCGCAGATCGACGTCTACCGCCAGCGCCTGTACGGGCCGGAGATGATCACCGCCATCATCCTCTCCGCGCTCCTCGGTCTCGTCGTGTTCATCTTCTTCGGCTGGCTCGGCAATCGAGCCGTCGGCAAGTGGCACACGACCACACGGTCTCCCTGACGCTCGACCCACCAACACCCAACAACACCCACCAACAGCAAGTGCAAGAACCACAAGGGGGAGGACCCAACACATGAAGATGAAGACCTGGCTCGGTGTGCCATTCGCCGGGCTCCTGCTGCTCGCTGCGTGCGGCAGCGACGATGACAGCGGCAGCGACACGACCGCAGCAGCCGGCAGCGACACCACCGCAGCAGCCGGCAGCGACACCACCGCAGCGGGCGGCGGCGAGACGACGGCGGCCGGCGGCGGTGCCGCGGCCGGCTCGCTGGCCGGCGTGTGCCCGGAGACCGTCGTGTTCCAGACCGACTGGAACCCGGAGGCCGAGCACGGCCAGCTCTACAACATGGTCGGCGACGGCTACGAGGTGGACAGCAGCACGTTCCGCGTGTCCGGCCCGCTCGTCTCCGGCGGTGAGGACACCGGCGTGAAGATCGAGGTCCGCTCCGGCGGGCCGGCCATCGGCTTCCAGACCGTCACGTCGCAGCTCTACGCGGATCCGGACATCCTGCTCGGCTACGTCTCGACCGACGAGGCCATCCAGAACTCGGGCGAGTTCCCGACCAAGGCCGTGGTGGCGCCGTTCAACATCAACCCGCAGATCATCATGTGGGACCCGGCCACCTACCCCGACGTCCAGGCGATCGCCGACCTGAAGGAGCCGGGCGTGAAGGTCCGCTACTTCGGCGGCGCCGCGTACATGGACTTCCTCATCCAGGACGGCCAGCTCGACAAGGCGCAGACGGACGGCTCCTACGACGGCACGCCGGCCAACTTCGTGGCCGCCGGCGGCAAGGACGCCCAGCAGGGCTTCGCCTCCGCCGAGCCGTACTTCTACGAGAAGGTGCTGACCGACTGGGGCAAGCCCATCGCCTATCAGCTCATCCACGACGCCGGCTGGACGACGTACGCCCAGTCGCTCGCCGCGACGGCCGAGAACTTCGAGGCCAACAAGGACTGCTTCGCCGCGCTCGTGCCGGTCATCCAGCAGTCGCAGGTCGACTACATCAACGACCAGACGAGGGCCGACGCCATCATCCTCGACCTCGTGGAGCAGTACAACAACGGCTGGCAGTACGACGAGGGCCAGGCCAAGGCCTCCGTCGAGCTCCAGCTCTCCAACGAGCTGGTCGCCAACAGCCCTGACGGCACCCTGGGCAGCTTCGACATGGACCGGGTCACGGAGTTCGTGACCACCGCAGTCCCCGTCTACGAGGCCGCGG
Source organism: uncultured Acidimicrobiales bacterium (assembly GCA_963769115.1). Classification (GTDB taxonomy): domain Bacteria; phylum Actinomycetota; class Acidimicrobiia; order Acidimicrobiales; family Ilumatobacteraceae; genus DASTFY01. Next base: position 130,661 of record CAVYKN010000017.1, on the reverse strand, counting down.
GCGCCAAGGTCAAGGAGGGCCTGACGGCCGATGACCTCGTGACGAACGAGTTCGTCGACCCGGGCATCGCCCTGTAACCGAGGACATCGCCGTCGAGGGGCCGGTCCGGCAGGATCGGCCCCTCGGGCCCGCCCCTAGCCCGGGCGACCGAAGTCGAAGGTCGCGATCTCGCGCAGCGCGCCCGTGAAGGCCTCGACCGCGCCCTCGAACAGGGCCTTGCCCCGTTCGGCGGTGGCGCCTGTGGGGTCCCCGATCACGCCACTCGGCCCGAAGTCGTCCGACAGCCATCCGAACGACACCGCGCCGCCGAAACGGACGTAGCGGTTCGGAGCGAGACCCTCGGGCACGTTGCGCGCCGCGGCCGCCATGTCGACGAGATCGGGTCGCAGGTGCAGCATCATCGACGTCTCGTCGAGCCCGCCGTGGATGCCCATGCCGAGCTCCTCGGCCGGGCTGGCCCCGCCCTGGTCGGGGGGCAGACCGGGGTGGGCCAGGAACGTCATGAGGCCGTGGTGAAGGCGCAGCTCGCGGCAGGCCACGTTGAGCAGCGACGAGTTGCCGCCGTGACCGTTGAGGAAGACGAGACGCCGGGCCGGCGTGGCGGCGGCGCACCGACCGATGTCGTCCAGCACGCCGAGGAGCGTCGTGGCCGACAACCAGAAGGTGCCCGCCGCCCACGCGTGCTCGTTCGACTTGCTGTAGGCCAGCGTGGGCAGGACCCACGCGTCCACCTCTTGCCCCACCTCCTGCACCGCGGCCCGGGCGACGGCGTCGGCGATGACGGTGTCGGTGCTGAAAGGCAGATGCGGGCCGTGCTGCTCCGTGGCGCCGACCGGGAGGACGAGCATGGAGCGGTCGCCGAGTTGCGACGCCAGACCCGTCGTCCGGAGATCCTCCAGCGCTCGTTCGCTCACCGATCGCACCGTACTGCGTGTCCGGGACGGGCCCGAGGGGTGGCGAACCACGCGCTGTGCGCCACGAAGCGTGAGGGGCGCAGGAAAAGTCGTTGCACTTGCACCGTTTCCGTTCGCGTCACGTACACCAGATGATCAAGGATGGGCTTCCGTGCGTCCCCACCCCCCTGCGGCCGCGCTGGCAGCTGCTGCTCTGGTCGCCGCTCTCGGCCTGGCCGGATGCGTCGGACCAGGTCCGACGCCAGTGCCTTCCAGGCCCGCCAGTCCCCCGCCCCTGATCGAGCGCGCCAACACCACGACCGTCGCCCCGGCGCCGGTCCCGCCCCCCGGCGCCTGTCCCCAGTGGCCGATCATCGCCCAGCCCTCGGTGGCCGCGCCCGGCCTGATCGAGACGTCCGGGCTGGCGGGAGGGCTGCGCAACCCCGGTGTGTGGTGGACCCACAACGACAGCGGCGACACCCCCAGGGTGTTCGCGCTCGAGGGCGACGGACGCCTGCTGACGACGGCGACCGTGACGGGAGCGACGGCCCTGGACTGGGAGGACATGGACATCGGTCCGGGCCCCGGCGGCGTGCCGACGATCTACGTCGCCGATGTCGGCGACAACGGCAAGGCGCGCCAGGGCACGGTGGGCTATCAGCTCTACCGCTTCTGGGAGCCGGCCCTCGGCCACTCGGTCCGCTCCGCGATGACCGTCGCCGCGCAGCGCATCAACGTCAGCTATCCGGACGGGTCCCACAACGTCGAAGCGACACTCATCGATCCCGTCACCGGCGACTACTTCATCATCACCAAGGAGCGCCTGAGCGAGGTGTTCCGCATCCCCGCCGCCGCCCTGGTCCCGGGCGCGACGGTGATCCCGGTGAAGGTGGCGGAGCTGACCCTCGAGGACCCCCTGACCGAGCGCGACCGGCCGGTGGCCGCCGACATCAGCGCCGACGGTTCCATGATCGTCATCAAGGACATGGAGCTGACCTGGTTCTGGCGGCGCAGCCCCGGCCAGACCGTCACCCAGGCGTTGGCGGCCCCGCCGTGCCCGCCCCAGGCGATCGGCTCGGGCGAATCGATCGCGTTCAACGCCAGCGGCGGCCAGCTGGCGACGCTGGCCGAGGGTCACGGCCGGCCGCTGCTCCGGCACCAGCGGGCCTGAGCCGGCGGCCCTCGGCGAGAATGCCGGGGTGCCGGCCCGCGACGACCACGACGCCATCGTCGTCGGCGCCGGGCACAACGGCCTGATCTGCGCCGCCTACCTGGCCCGTGCGGGGCTCGACGTCCTGCTCGTGGAGGCGCGTGCCTCCGTGGGCGGCTGCGCGTCGACGGTCGACGCGCTCGGCGCCCGCGTCAACATCTGCAGCTGCGACCACACCGTGTTCCGGACGACGCCGGTCAGCGACGAGCTCGATCTGGGCGCGCACGGCCTGCGCTACCTGGACGTGGACCCGGCGCAGCTGTCCCTGCTGCACGGACGAGGCCCGGCCTGGCCGATCTTCCACGACACCGGACGGACGCTGGACGCTCTGGCGCTGACCTACCCGCACGAGGTGGACGGCTACCGGCGCTACCTGCGCGCCGCGCTCCCGCTGGCCGAGCTGGTCGTCGAGCTGGCCAACGAGGCGCCTGCTCCGCTGGCGACCCTGCGCACGGTCGCTGGCCGGCGGGCCCGCGGTGTCACCACCCTCCTCCGCTGGAGCCGGCGCAGCGTGGCCGATGTCCTGCGGACCTTCTTCACGGAGGACGCCGTGATGGCGCCTGCCATCGTCGTCGGTCCCGGCGTGTGGGGCCTCTCCCCGTACACGCCGGGGACGGGCCTGGGTGCCCTGACGCTGGCCATGAAGCACGTCGCCAGCGTCGGCCGGCCCGTCGGTGGCAGCGGCGCCGTGCCCATGGCGGTGGCGGGCGCGTTCGGGGCCGCCGGGGGTCGGGTCCGCACCTGTTCGCGGGTGACCGGCATCCTGTGCGAGGGCGAGCGCGTGAGGGGGGTCGAGCTGGACGACGGCACCCGTTTGGAAGCGCCGATCGTCGTCTCCGCCTGCGACCCGCACGCCACGTTCTTGAGCTGGCTGCGGAACCCACCCGCCTCGGCGCAGCCGCTCGTCGACCGGTGGAAGGCCACCCCGCGCCACGACGGCTACGAGAGCAAGGTGGACGCCGTCATCTCAGAGCTGCCCGTGTACCGCCAACTCGACCCCGCCCTCCCCGGCCGGCTCGGCTTCGACCCCCTCCACGCCACGGCCATCGTCGCTCCGCCGGTCGACGCGATCCACGCCGCCCACCGGCTCATGGCCGAGGGACGGGTGGCCGACGAGCCGATGTTCTTCGCCAACGTCCCATCGGTGCTCGACCCGGCCATGCAGGTCGGCGGCCAGCCGCACCGGCGGGAGGCAGGCCGGCACGTCTTCAGCCTCGAGGCGCTCTTCACGCCCTACGCGCTGACCGGCGGTTGGGCCGCGAGCAGCGAGCCCGAGCGCTGGCTGGAGGTCTACGCACGGCTGGTGCAGCCCGGCTTCGCGGCGGGCATCCACCGCTACCGCACGATGACGCCGGAGAGCTACGAGCGCGAGTTCTTCATGCCCAGGGGCTACGCCACCAGCTTCGCCGGCGGGCCGGTGGCTGCGCTGCGGGGCCGGGACCGTGAGCTCACCCGGTACGAGACGCCGGTCCGGGGCCTCTACCTGACCGGGGCGGCGACCTTCCCGGGGGCCGGGGTCTGGGGCGCCAGCGGGCGCAACGCCGCCCGGGTGATCCTCAGGCGTCCTTGACGATGCTCAGGCGTCTTTGACGGTAGCCATCCCCTGCGGCACCACGATCGGGTCCTTGTCGCTCCAGGGGAAGTTGATCCACCGGTCCGTGCGGCGCCAGACGTACTCGCACTGGACCACCGACCGCGGGCTTCTCGTACAGCACGGCGCACCGCACCTCGGCCACCTTCCCGGTGCAGAACTCCTTGACGAGGGCCAGCGTGTGGCCGGTGTCGGCGACGTCGTCGGCGATCAGCACCCGGGCCTGCTCGACGTCGACCAGCTCAGGCGTCGGCGGCAGGATCATCGGCACCTCGAGGCGTTCGTCGACGCCCGTGTAGTACTCGACGTTCATCGTGTACAGGTTCTTGACGCTGAGCGCGTAGCCCATGGCGCCGGCGATGAGCAGCCCACCTCGGGCGATGGCCAGGATGATCTCGGGCTGGTAATCGTCGTCGGCCACCTGTTGGGAGAGCTCCCGCGAGGCGGTTCCGAACAGGTCCCAGGTGAGGATCTCGCGCGCGTCGGCCATGGCCCGACGGTAGACGATGGCAAACGCAGGGCGCCGCCTCAGGAACGGGCGGGGACGGACGCTCCGATGACGGCCTCGACCTCGATCTCCACCTTCCACGCCGGGTTCAGCAGGGCCTTCACGACGACGGTCGTGTTGGCCGGCCGGACGTCGTGGAAGTGCTCGCCGTGAACACCGCTGACGGCCTCGAAGTCGGCGCTGTCGACGAGGTACACGCGGGTGCGCACGACGTCGGCGAACGTGGCGCCGGCCTGCTCCAGGGCAGCACCGATGATCTCGAAGCATCGGCGAGCCTGGACCGCCGGGTCAGGGTCGACGGCGTCGTCGGGCCACTGGGGCGCCGTTCCGGCCACGAACACCCGGTCGCCGACGCGCACGGCGCGGCTGTACCCGACGATCAGCTCCCAGGGCCCGCCCGACGAGATCAACTGGCGATCGCTCACGGCCGGCGACCGTATCCGCGCGGAGCGCCCGCCTCGCCAGACCTCGGGCGCGTGCCGTCCCAGCGTGCACCGGACGTCGTTGCTGGCGTCAGCGCGGTGGCATACGGTGCCGCGACGCGGGTCATGTGCGGGCATCCGGTCCGCTCGACCATCACTCAGGGGGAACACTCATGGGACATCGGCCTTGGCGACGCTCGTTCGTCATCGTCTCGGCGCTGGCCGCGCTCGGCCTGGTCGCCGCGGCGTGCGGCGGCGGCGACTCGGACAGCGGGACCACGGCGGGGACGGCCGGCACGGAGGCGCCCAGCGTCGACAGCAGCGCCCCGGCGGGCAGCGAAGCGCCGTCGACGGACAGCGCCCCTGCCACCGACGCTCCCGCCGCCGAGCCCCAGACCGGCGGCACGCTCGTCTGGGGCATCGAGGCCGACTCGAGCAACCCGTGGCGACCGGCCGAGATGGTCTGCGCCACGTCCTGCTACCAGGTCACCTTCAGCGTCTACGACCCGCTGACGGTGATCACCGACTCCGAGCCCAACTGGGCAGCCGTACCTGGCCGAGAGCGTCACCCCGAACGCCGACAACACGGTCTGGACCATCAAGGTGCGGCCGGACATCACGTTCCACGACGGCACGCCGCTCGACGGCGCCGCCGTGGTCGACAACCTGACCCGGGCCAAGAACGGCTTCCTCACGGGGACCGCCCTGGCCGACGTCACGAGCATCGCCGTCAACGCCGAGCGACCCGCTGGCGGTCGACGTCACCATGACGCGTCCGTGGGCGACGTTCCCACTGTTCCTCGCCGGCCAGATCGGCCTGATGGCTTCGCCCACGTGGCTGGCCGCCAGTGACACCGACGACGCGCTGAAGTCGAAGCCGGTGGGTACCGGCCCGTTCGTCTTCGAGTCGTACGCACCGAACGAGTCCTTCAAGGCCACGCGCAACGCGGACTACTGGAACCAGCCGTACCCGTACCTCGACGCGGTCGAGTTCCGCCCGATCCCCGACGCGCTCAACCGGCGTGACGCCCTCAAGAGCGGCGCCATCGACATCCTCCACACGACCAACGGCGAGACCATCTCCGAGTACCGGGACAACGACGACCTGGTGCTCGAGGAGCGGACGTACAAGGGCGCGACCAACTACAGCCTGCTGCACGTGACACAGACCCTGCCCGACGGCACGCCGTCGCCCCTGCCAGGACCAGCGGGTGCGGTGCGGCCTGGCCAACGCCTACGACGCCCAGACCGATCATCGAGACCATCGATGCCGGCGTGGACCCGCTGGCCAACGGTCCGTTCTCCCCGGAGCAGGTCGGCTACCTGGAGGAGACCGGCTACCCGCAGGCCCAGGACATGGAGACGGCCAAGGCGCTCATCGCCGAGTACAAGGCCGAGCATCCCGGGCCGCTCAACCTGTCGCTGGCCACGACCCAGGACGAGACCAACCTGATCATCGCCCAGTTCCAGAAGCAGTGGTTCGAGGAGGCCGGCGTCGACACCGTCACGCTCGACCAGATCGACCAGGGCAACTACATCGTCGCCGCCCTGCTGGGCAACTTCCAGGTCTTCCAGTGGCGCAACCACAACGGCGTCGACATGGACCAGCAGTACATCTGGTGGCACTCCTCGACGGCCCTTCCCGTCGGTGAGCTGGCCCTCAACTTCGGCCGCCTCAAGGACCCCGTCATCGACGAGGCCCTCGACGCCAACCGCGGCGAGACGGACCCCGCCAAGAAGCAGGGCTACGCCGAGGCGGTCAACGAGCGCTTCGCCGACCAGTGCTTCAACATCTGGAGCAGCTGGACCACGTGGGCCCTCCTCCACGAGCCGACCGTGCACATCGATCCGAAGATCGTGACGCCGGACGGCGTGCGAGTCCGCTCCGACCAGCGAGATCGCGAACATGCGCACGGCCTGGATCGAGCAGTGACGGCCTGAGCGGTCCGGAAGTCTCTCGAAGGCGACACCCGTCCGTGGCGAGAAACCACGGACGGGTGTTGTTGACGAACTGTCGATGAGACCGTACCGTGCCGCCCGGGGGCTGTGGCGGGCGTCACAGTGTCCCGGCACGACACCGGACAAGGGGGAATCACGTGACACGTCCTGGGGGCCGATCCCGGCGCCATCCGATCGCGCTGGTGATCGCCAGCCTGGCCGCCTTCGGGCTCGTGGCCGCCGCCTGTGGCGGGGGCGACGACGAAGGCACCGACACCACGCCGGACACGCGTCGTCGCCGACACGGCGGCGCCGGGCAGCGAGGCGCCGTCTTCGGAAGCCCCGTCCTCGGAGGCGCCGGCCACCGACGCGCCGGCGGCAGACGCCGACGCCCGGCGGGAAGCTCGTCATGGGCATCGAGGCCGACACCAGCTCACCTTGGATGCCGGCCGAGATGCTGTGCGCCATCTCCTGCCACCAGGTCATCAAGAGCGTCTTCGACCCGATGGTCGTCCCGAACCGAGGACGGCGGCTGGTCGCCCTACCTGCTCGAGAGCCTCACGCCGAACGACGACTTCACGGTGTGGACGATGAAGGCCCGCCCGAACGTCACCTTCCACGACGGCACGCCGCTCGACGGCGCGGCGCTGGCCGACAACATCAACCGCTTCAAGAACGGGTTCCTGACCGGCGCCTACTTCTCGAACGTCGACGACCGCAGTCGCCAACCCGACCGACCCGCTGGCCGTCGACGTGACCATGAAGTCGCCGTGGCCCAGCTTCCCGCAGGTGCTCCTCATCGGCGCCGATCAACTACATCGCCTCACCGACCTGGATGGCGGCGGCCGACGCCGACGAGACGCTCAAGTCCAAGCCGGTCGGCACCGGACCGTTCATGTTCGTCGACTACAAGCCCAACGAGTACTTCAAGGCCACGAAGAACCCCAACTACTGGAACCAGCCCTACCCGTACCTCGACGAGATCGAATTCCGGCCCATCCCGGACGCGCTCAACCGGCGGGACGCGCTGCTGAGCGGCTCGATCGACCTCCTCCACACCGACAACGGTGAGGTCATCACAGGGCTTCCGCGACAACGGCGACTACGTGCAGGAGGAGATCGACAACAACGCCGAGGTCGGCTACACGCTGCTGCACGTCACCCAGACCCTGCCCGACGGCACGCCGTCGCCCGCTGCACCGACCAGCGGGTGCGCTGCGCGCTGGCCAACGCCTAGGACGAGCCGACGATCAACGAGACCATCAGCCAGGGGGTGTTCCCCATCGCCAACGGTCCGTTCGCGCCCGGCACGCCCGGCTACCTGGAGGACACGGGCTATCCCGCAGCAGCAGGACATGGAGAAGGCCAAGGAGCTGATCGCCGAGTACAAGGCCGAGAACCCGGGCCCGCTCAACCTCTCCCTGGCCACCACCCAGGACGAGACGGCAACCTGACCATCGCCCAGTTCCAGAAGCAGTGGTGCGAGGAGGCCGGGGTCGACAACGTCACGCATCGACCAGATCGACCAGGGCAACTACATCCTCACCGCCCTCCTCGGGAACTTCCAGGTCTTCCAGTGGCGCAACCACAGCGGCTTCGACCTGGACAACCAGTACATCTGGTGGCACTCCATCTCCGCTGTGCCGGTCGGTGAGCTGGCCCTGAACTTCGGGCGCATCAAGGATCCCCAGATCGACGAGCTGCTCGACAAGAACCGGGCCGAGACCGACCCGGCCAAGAAGCAGGAGTACGCCGAGGAGGTCAACCAGATCTTCGCCGAGCAGTGCTACAACCTCTGGGGCAGCTGGGACATCTGGGGCATCGCCCACAAGCCCACGGTCCACGGCGTCGAGAACTTCGAGCTGCCCGACGGCGCCATGAGCCAGTTCGGCCAGGGCATCGCCGGCACCTTCTACCCGATGACCCTCTGGACGGAGCAGTAGCCGAACACGTCGCGACGAGGAAGGGAGACCGCACCATGGCCCGGTACATCGGACAGCGGGTGATCCAGCTGTTGATCGTGCTGTTCGTGGTCACCTTCCTCGTCGCCATCGCGCTTCGCTTCCTGCCCGGGGGCGCCGACGTCGTGGTCGCCCTCAAGACCGGCCCCGGCGCCACCCCCGAGCAGGCGGCGGCGATCAAGCACGATCTCTACCTCGACCGCAGCATCCCGGAGCAGTACGCGCTCTGGTTGAAGGACCTGGTGACGCTGGACTGGGGCACGACCTTCCAGACCAACCAGCCCATCCGTGAGGAGCTGGGCCGGGCCTTCCCGGTCTCGATCCGGCTCATGATCTACGCCCAGCTGCTGGCCCTGGGCTTCGCCATCCCGATGGGGATGTGGTCGGCCTACAAGCAGGGAACCGGGGTGGACCGCGCGACAACGACGGCGTCGTTCGGTCTTCTGGCCATGCCCGAGTACATCGTGGCGCCGTTGCTCATCTACCTGTTCGCCCTGCGCTTCCGATGGTTCGACTACCCGGCGTCGAACATCAGCTTCTTCGACGATCCACTCGGGCACTTCAAGGCCTTCGTGCTGCCCACGCTCACCATCGCGCTCCCGCTCTACGCCACCTACATGCGGCTCCTGCGCGCGGACCTGGTCGCCACCCTCCAGAGCGACTTCATCACCACGGCGCGGGCCAAGGGGCTGAGCACGAAGCGCATCCTGTTCGGCCACGCCCTGCGCCCATCGCTCTTCTCGCTCGTCACCGCGGCCGCGGTCAGCACCGGAGCCCTGATCGGTGGTGTGGTCATCGTCGAGCAGGTCTTCCAGCTCAACGGGATGGGCCGGGTGTCGGTGGAGAGCATCTTCCGGCGGGAGTACCCGACGGTGCAGTACGGCGTGGTGATCCTCGCCCTTGTGTACGTGTTCGTGAACTTCTTCGTGGACCTCGCCTACGCGTGGATCGACCCACGCGTCCGCCACGCCCGGATGCTGGGCTGAGCGCGGGAGGCGAGCCGATGGCAGAGCTGACCGAACTCCAGGACGCCGAGACCCGCGAGGCCATCGCGGTCGCCGCCGGCGCCCCGCTCGACCAGGGGGCGCCCAAGTCCCGCAAGTTCAAGCGCCGCGGCCGGGTCACGATCTGGCTGGCCATCGCCTGGCTGTTCTTCATCGTGTTCTCGGCCATCGGAGCCAACTGGCTCCCCTACGTCAAGCACTCCTGCAGCCAGTACCCGAGCCAACTGGAGTGCAGCACCCACGTGAAGGGCACCCCGCTCAAGATCGAGCGGCCTCCCGTGTGGGCGGTGTGGGCCGAGCCCGAGCGAAGTCTGCCCGGCGCGCCCGAGCGAGCCGGCTGGTTCGGCACCGACCGCAACGGCTACGACGTGTTCAGCCGAGCCATCTTCGGTGCCCGCGTGTCGCTCGTGATCGGCGCGCTTGTCCATCACGTTCGGGTTGGCCATCGGCGGGATGATCGGCCTGATCTCCGGCTACAAGCGGGGCGCGATCGACCGGGTGACGGACAACGTGATGAACATCATGCTGGCCTTCCCGGCGTTGCTCCTGGCCATCTTCGTGGTCAGCTTCTTCAACTCGCCGAACTCGACCGGCGAGGCGACCACGCGGCCGATCTGGCCCATCGTGCTCGCCTTGTCGATCCTCTCGATCCCTCCACTGACCCGGCTCGTGCGGGCCAACACCATCGTGTACGCGCAACGCGAGTTCGTGCTGGCCGCCCGCGGGGTGGGCGCCAGCAACCGGCGGGTGGTGTTCCGGGAGATCCTGCCCAACGTGGTGCCGGCCATGGTGTCCTTCGCACTCACCGGACTGGCCATCCTCATCGTCGCCGAGGGTGCGCTGGCGTACCTCGGCCTGTCGGTGGAGGCGCCCACGCCCACCTGGGGGAAGATGATCTTCGCGGGCAAGGACCGTCTCCAAGAGGCGTGGTGGATCTCGATGATGCCGGCCATGGTGCTGTTCCTCACCATCTTGTCCATCAACCTCATCGGCGACGTCCTGGCCGAGAGGTTCAACATCCGGGACTCCATCGGGTGAGCCGCTGATGTCCCGCACCCGGCGTCATCTGCAGGCCGGTACCCGGCCAGAGTCCGGCGTCCTGCTCGAGGTGGACGGACCTCAAGACCTACTTCCAGACCGCGCATCGGGGTCGTGAAGGCGGTCGACGGCGTGAGCTTCTCGCTGGCCCGGGGCCGGTCGCTCGGCATCGTGGGCGAGTCCGGTTCGGGCAAGACCATCCTCTCCCGCTCGATCATGGGCCTGCTGCCCAAGCGCAACACCATCCGTGAGGGTTCGGTGCGCTTCGAGGGCCAGGAGCTCACCACCATGAGCCTGCGCGCCCGGCGCGACATCTGGGGCGCGGAGATGGCGATGATCTTCCAGGACCCGATGACATCGCTGAACCCCGTCATGAAGGTCGGGAAGCAGATCGCCGAGCCGCTGCGCATCCACCTCGACATGAGCCGGGCCGACGCCAAGGCGACCTCGCTGCGTCTCCTCGAGGACGTCGGCATCCCGGAGCCGGAGAAGCGCCTCGACCAGTACCCGCACGAGCTGTCAGGCGGCATGCGGCAGCGGATCATGATCGCCATGGCCCTCGCCTGCGGCCCCACGCTGCTGTTCGCCGACGAGCCGACCACCGCCCTCGATGTGACCGTGCAGGCGCAGATCCTCGATCTGATCCAGGCCCAGCGGCAGGACCGCAACATGTCGGTCATCCTCGTGACCCACGACCTCGGCGTCGTCGCCGGACACACCGACGACATCATCGTGATGTACGCCGGCCAGATCGTGGAGCAGGCACCGACGCCGGTGCTGTTCAGCGACATGCGGATGCCCTACACCGAGGCGCTGCTGGAGAGCATCCCCAAGCTGGACCAGCCCAGCCACACGGTGCTGCGGGCCATCCCCGGCCGGCCGCCCGACCTCATCAACCCGCCCAAGGGTTGCCGCTTCAGCCCCCGGTGTCCGTACGTGCAGGACCGGTGCCGTGAGGAGGCCCCGCCGCTGGTCGAGGCCGAGTCCCCGGGTCACAACTACGCCTGCTGGTACCCCGTGGGCTCCGACGTGTGGCGGGAGACCAAGGCGCGGCTGGCCGAAGCGGGGACGACCATCATCCCGATCTCGGTCGAGGCGGCCGAGCCCGGCGATGTTGTGCCGGACGTGACGGACGCGCCTTCCGCTGACGCCGATGACGCCGATGACGCCGCTACCTCCGGGACGACAGAGGCGAGCGAGACCCCGGCGTCCTCGCCCGGAGGGGCCACCTGATGGCCGGGACCGGCACCGCCCACCTGAACGCCTTCGGCGACGCGCTGCTGCGCGTGGAGAACCTGGTCGTGCAATTCCCCGTCGGCCGGACCGGCCTCCAGGTCAACGCCGTCTCCGGCATCAGCCTGGACGTGCTCGCCGGCGAGACGCTGGGCATCGTGGGCGAGTCCGGCTGCGGCAAGTCGACGACCGGCCGGGCGATCATGCAGCTCCCGCGGCCGACGAGTGGCTCCATCACGTTCGAGGGTCAGGAGCTCACGACGCTCCACGGCGACGACATGCGCACCGTGCGCACGAACATCCAGATGATCTTCCAGGACCCGATCTCGTCGCTGAACCCGCGGCGCAAGGTGCGGGAGATCGTGCTCGAGCCGTTGAACATCTGGAAGCTGGGTACGAGCGAGGAGCGGATGGGCAAGGTGCGCCAGGTCCTCGAGGACGTGGGTCTCGACCCCGACGTGGCCGCCGACCGCCGTCCGCACCAGTTCTCGGGTGGCCAGTGCCAGCGCATCTCGATCGCCCGGGCCCTCGTGCTCGAGCCGAAGCTGATCATCTGCGACGAGCCTGTCTCCGCTCTCGACGTGAGCGTCCAGGCCCAAGTACTGAACCTGCTCGAGGAGCTGAAGCGGCGCTACGGCCTGACGCTCATCTTCATCGCCCACGACCTCGCCGTCGTGAAGAACATCAGCGACCGCGTCGCCGTCATGTACCTCGGCAAGCTGTGCGAGGTGACGTTCTCGGACCGCCTGTACGCGCGGCCCGCGCATCCGTACACGGACATCCTGCTCAAGTCCATCCCCGTGCCCGATCCGACGGTGCGGCCGGACCTGAACGCCAGGATCGAAGGCGAGATCCCATCCCCGGTGTTCCCGCCGTCGGGCTGCCGGTTCCGCACGCGCTGCCCGCGGGTGCAGGAGCGGTGCGCGATCGAGGAGCCGGTCGTCCGGGCCGTCGAGCCCGGTCACTTCGTAGCCTGCCACTTCCCGTTGATCGGCGAGGTCGCACCGCCGGCGTCCGCGAACGGCGCCGGATGAGCGCGCGGACCACCACCGATCGTCCGCGCACGCGCCTGGCCCGCGAGGAGCGACGCGAGCTCCTGGTCGACGCCGCCGCCCAGGTCTTCGACGGACGCGATCCCGCCGGGGTGACGTTCGAGGAGATCGCCGACGCCGCCGGGGTCTCCCGTGCTCTCGTCTACAACTACTTCGGTGACCGGCAGGGGCTCGTCGAGGCCGTGGCCCGCCGGGCCAGCGAGCGGCTGTCCGAGCGGGTGACGGTCGCGCTCGCCAGCACGCGAGGCCTGCGGGACGCACTGTCCGCCGCCATCAGGGTCAGCCTCGAGTTCGCCCACGAGGACCCTGCGGCCTACCGCTACGCCATCGGGTCGACGACAGCGCTCGTGCCCGGGCTGCACGACGAGCAGGTCGACGACATGGCCCAGCTGTTCGGCGACGGCGAGGAGGCGCAGCTCGTGGCCCACGGTGTGCTGACGTCGCTGCAGGCCATGGTGCTCCACTGCGTCGAGCGGGGGACGAGCGACCTGGAGCGTTCGACCGAGATCATCACCGCGTTCGTCGCCGGCGCGTTCGTGGGCGTCGACGAGATCGGCTTCCACCTCCACCCCACCTGGCCCGTCCCAGCCTGACCCGGCCGGCGGCCGCGTGTCACTTCTCGGGAGACGCGTCGGGCATGCCGGCATCTGGAGCACCTCACCGCGGGGCACCACCTTGTACGGTCGGCGGGGTGGGGTGGCCCGTCGATGCAACGCTCGACCTGCGCCAGACCCTCGGGCCGCTCCAGAACGGGCGCCACGACCCGACCACCCGCGTGACCAGCCGCGAGGCCTGGCGGGCAACCAGGACACCCGTGGGCCCGGGGACCCTGCGCCTGTGGTGGGAGGGGTCCAGCCTGCGCGCCCACGCCTGGGGCCCGGGCGCCGACTGGCTGCTGCAACGGGTCCCCCACCTCGTCGGCGCCGGCGACCGCCCGTACGACCTGCCGACGCCGGACGACGTCGTGGCCAAGGCCCTCGCCGCCGCCCCGGGTCTGCGCATCGGGCGCTGCGACACCCTTCTGCACGTCCTCGTGCCGACCGTCCTCGCCCAGCGGGTGACCGCGGGCGAGGCGCTGCGGGCCTGGCGGCAGCTCTGCGAGCACTTCGCGGAACCGGCTCCTGGCCCCCCTGGTCTGGTGCTGCCACCGCACCCGGACGACCTGGCCGCGCTCCCCTACTGGTGGTTCCACCGACTCGGGGTGGAGCGCCGGCGGGCCGACACCATCATCCGCTGCGCCCGGCGGGCCACCGGGCTGGAGCGGCTCACCGAGCTCTCCGCGGCCGACGCGGCCCGCCGGCTGGCGACGGTCTCCGGTGTCGGCGTCTGGACCGTGGGGTCGGTCATGGGGCCGGTGTTCGGCGATCCCGACGCCGTCGCCGTGGGCGACTTCCACCTCCGCCACACGATCTCGTGGGCGATGGCCGGTGAGCCTCGAGGCACGGACGAACGGATGCTCGAACTGCTGGCTCCCTACGCGGGACAGCGCGGACGGGTCATCCGCGCGCTGCTCCTCGCCGGGTGGTCGGAGCCGAAGCGCGGCCCCCGGAAGCGCATCCAACCCATCGCTCGTTGGTGACCCGCGGCCGCTCCGGCGTGCCCGGGAGCGATCACGACCCGGTGGTACCGTCGCCGGGAGCACCATGGCCGTGACCACGATCGAGCAGCCCATCGACGCGCCCGAGCCCCGGCCGGAGGCGGAGGTCACGCCGTACCCCTGGCGTCGAGCGCTGCTGTGGGGCGGCGTGGCCTACGCCCTCTCACGCGCCGCCGTGCTGGCCGGCGCCGGCGCGGCCAGCGCCGCCGAGCAGCCACGCCCGCCATCGGGTCTCGGTCCCATCGTGCAGGTGCTGACCTCCTGGGACGGGAACTGGTACTTCGAGGTCACCCGGACGGGTTACCCGCGCAGCATCCCTCCGGACGTCACGTTCAACGACCTCGAGGCCCGAGCGGCGTTCTTCCCGCTCTATCCCCGCATGGTGTGGGCGCTCGACAAGGTGATGCCCGGCGGAGACGTGATCGCCGCCCTGATCCTCAACCTCGTCCTGGGCGCGGTCTTCGTCCTGCTCGTCGGCCTCATGACGCGCCGCCTGTTCGGCAACAAGGTCGCTTCCCGGGCCATGGTGCTGACCTCGCTGTTCCCAGGCAGCTTCGTGCTCAGCTTCGCCTACAGCGAATCGGTCATGTTGGTGCTGGTCGCCGGCTGCTTGTTGTTGCTGATGGAACGACGATGGTTGTTCGCCGGGATCCTGGCCGGGCTGGCCACGGCGAGCCGCCCCAACGCCATCGCTGTCGTCGCGGCCTGCCTGGCCGCATCAGCCGTGGCCATCGCGGAACGCCGCGAGTGGAAGTCGCTGCTCGCTCCCCTGCTCGCACCCGTGGGCTGGATCTCGTTCCAGCTCTTCCTGGCCCACCAGACCGGCGAGCAGGGAGCGTGGTTCCGGGTCCAGCGGGAAGCGTGGGAGGAGGGCACGAGCTTCGGCCTCCGGGCGGTGAAGGACATCGGCAACGCCGTCGTCCATCCATGGAACTCCCCCAAGAACATCCTCACCCTCCTCTGCGTGGCGGCCATGATCTTCGGGCTGTGGGCCATGTGGAAGCGACGCCTTCCGCTACCCGTCACCGTCTACACGCTGGGCATTCTCGCCCTCATGCTCGTGCCGCAGACGGTGACCGCCCGCCCGCGCTTCCTCTTCACCGCGTTCCCGCTCCTCATCGCCGTCGCCGCCGTCTGGCCCGAGGACGACGACGAGCTGTGGCCCCTGTTGACGGCCGCCTGCGGTACCGGGCTGGTCGCGGTGACGGTCCTCTACGGCGTCTTCGGCGCCATCCCCTGACCGGTGTGCCGCTCAGCCCGCGGCCGCCACCTCGAGCCGGAGGGCGTCGATGGTGCGCTGCAACCCCTCGCGCAGCCCGGTGACCGGCGCCCAGCCGAGCAGCTCACGGGCGCGGGTGATGTCCGGCCGTCGACGGACGGGATCGCCTTCCCGGCCGGGTGGGATCGGGCCCGTGGTGATCGGCGACGAGGAGCCGGTCAGCTCCACGACCAGTTCGGCCAGCTCCCGCATGGTCACCTCGTGCGGGTTGCCGATGTTCACCGGACCGGGCGGCGGACTCGGCAGGTCGGCGAGGGCCAGCAGCCCCGCCACCTCGTCCTCCACGTAGCAGAAGCTGCGGGTCTGGCTGCCGTCGCCGAACAGAGTGAGGGGCCGGCCGGTCAAGGCCTGGACGACGAAGTTCGTGACCACGCGGCCGTCAGAGGCGTGCATGCGGGGGCCGTAGGTGTTGAAGATCCGGGCGATGCGCACGTCGGTGCCGTGCACGCGTGCGGTCGCCATCGTGAGCGCCTCCGCGAAGCGCTTGGCCTCGTCGTAGCAGGAGCGAGGCCCGATGGGGTCGACGTGCCCCCAGTACGACTCGTGCTGCGGGTGGACGAGGGGATCGCCGTAGACCTCGCTGGTCGAGGCCAGGAAGAAGCGGGCGCCGTCCGCTCGCGCTGCATCGAGGAGATGACCCGTCCCCGCCGAGCCCACGGCCAGGATCTCCAGCGGCATGCGGTCGAAGTCGTCGGGCGAGGCCGGCGACGCCAGGTCCATCACGAGATCCACGCGCGGCGCCAGCGCGCCCGTCCGTTCGAACGGCTGGCAGACGTCGTGTTCCACGAGCGCGAACCGCTCGTGGCCGAGCAGGCCGGCCACGTTGTCGGGCCGGCCGGTGACGAGGTTGTCGATGGCGACGACCTGGTCGCCGCGGTTCACGAGGGACTCGCACACGTAGCTGCCGATGAAGCCGGCACCGCCGGCCACCACCACACGCGCCATCAGGTGCGGCCCACGCCGCGGTAGGTGAAGCCCGAGCGCAAGAGCGAGGCCCGGTCGAGCAGGTTGCGGGTGTCGACCACCCGCGGCGCGGCCATCACGGAGGCCACCTTGTCGAAGTCCAGCCAGCGCAGCTCGTCCCACTCGGTCAGCACGGCGAGCACCGCCGCGCCTTCGCATGCGGCGTAGGGGTCCGGACGCACGTCGATGCCGTCGAGCGATCGCACCGTGGGGTCGTAGGCCTGCACGCGCGCCCCGCGGTCGAGGAGGCGCTGGATGACGGCGAGCGCCGGCGAGTCCCGCAGGTCGTCCGTGCGGGCCTTGAACGTCAGCCCCCAGACGGCCACGGTGACCCCGTCGAGCGGGGTGCCGACCGCGTCGGCGAGCTTGTCGACCATGCGGTCGAGCTGCTGCTCGTTGACGTCGATCGTCGCCTTGAGCAGATCGAACCGGTAGCCGGCGTCGTCGGCGATGCGCAGCAGCGCCCTGGTGTCCTTGGGCAGGCAGGAGCCGCCCCAGCCGGGTCCTGGGCGGAGGAACTCCCGGCCGATCCGGTCGTCGTATCCCATGCCCAGGACGACGTCGTTCACGTCGGCCCCGACGGACTCGCAGATCGCGGCCACCGCGTTGACGAAGGAGACCTTGGTGGCCAGGAACGCGTTCGACGCGTACTTGATGATCTCGGCCGAGCGCGGATCGGTGACGACCAGCGGCGCGGCCACGCCCAGGTAGAGGCTGGCCACGCGGATGGCGGCGGCCTGGTCGTCGGCCCCGATCACGATGCGTCCCGGGTGCAGGAAGTCGTGCACGGCCGAGCCTTCGCGCAGGAACTCGGGGTTGGACACGACGTAGACGTCGGGGCGGCGGAGAGCCCGCTGCACGATGCCGGTCGAACCGACCGGCACCGTCGACTTGTTGACGACGATCGACTCGGACTCCAGGAGCGGCCCGACCTCGGCGGCCGCTGATTCCACGTAGCTCAGGTCGGCCGACCCGTCGTCACGCTGCGGCGTGGGAACGCAGAGGTAGACGTACTCCGCGCCGGCGACCGCGGCGGCCGCGCCGATGACGAACCGCAGCCGGCCGTGGCGCAGGCCGTCGCGCACCAGCTGCTCGAGGCCCTCCTCCACGATGGGCAGGACACCTTCCTCGGTGGCGGCACGGCTCAGCCGCTCGACCCTCGCCACGTCCACGTCGGCGCACACCACGTCGTGTCCGAGATGGGAGAAGCAGGCCGCCGTCGTCAACCCCACGTACCCGGCACCGACGACAGCGATCTTGGTCACGGCGTTCCACTCTACGAGCGGACCGGTTCGTCCGGGGTGCTCGGGAGGTGCTCGCGAGGTGCCGCGGGACCGTCCCGACCCACGACTACGCTCTCGGCTCCGTGCCCGCCGGTGCCCCGCGACCATGCCTCAGTGTGGTCATGCCCTGTTACAACGAGCGCCCGACGGTCGAGACCGTCGTCGACCAGGTGCTGGCTTCGCCCTGGGTGCAGGAGCTGCTGATCGTGGACGACGGCTCCACCGACGGGACGCGCGAGGTCCTCGCCAAGCTCAAGGACGACCGGGTCCGGGTGCTGCTCCAGCCCGAGAACCGGGGCAAGGGAGCGGCCCTGCGCAGGGGGTTCGACGAGGCGGCCGGCGACTACGTCGTCGTCCAGGACGCCGACCTGGAGTACGACCCGGCCGAGTACGGACTGCTGCTGCAGCCGCTGGAGGACGGCAAGGCGGACGTGGTGTTCGGCTCCCGCTTCCAGTCAGGTCGCCCCCACCGGGTCCTCTACTTCTGGCACTCGCTGGGCAACCGCCTGCTCACGCTGGCGTCCAACATGTTCACCAACCTGAACCTCACGGACATGGAGACCTGCTTCAAGGTGTTCCGGCGGGAGGTGATCCAGTCCATCGAGCTCGAGGAGGACCGCTTCGGGTTCGAGCCCGAGGTCACCGCGAAGGTTGCGGCAGGCGGATGGCGCATCTACGAGGTCGGGGTCTCCTACAGCGGCCGCACGTACGACGAGGGCAAGAAGATCGGCTGGCGGGACGGCGTGCAGGCTCTGTACTGCATCGTGCGCTACTCCTCGGTCGGGGTCCGGCTGCGCCAGCGCTCCACCCGCTGACCTCGACGCCGTCCCACAGATGACGCACTCCCGCAACTGGTACCGGTGGGCGCTGCTGGCGATCGTGCTGGTGTCGCTGGCCTTCCGCGTCGCCTACGTCCTCGCCGCCAAGCCGGGTGACGAGCTCAAGGGCGACCAGTTCTACTACTCGATCCAGGCCCGCCTGATCGCCGACGGTCGGGGCTTCGAGGAGCCGTTCAACGACGGGGCCGAGGCAGCCGATCACCCGCCGATGACCGTCCTCGTGGCGGCCCTCGTCTCCTGGGGCGACTCGGATCCGGTGATGCGCCAGCGCCTCCTGATGGCCTTCCTCGGCGCGGGGGTGGTCTGGCTGGTCGGGCTGCTCGGCATGAGGGTGGTCGGCCGCCGGGGCGGCCTCATCGCCGCCGGCCTGACCGGGCTCTACGCCGCGTTCTGGATGAACGACGGTCTCGTCATGTCCGAGACGCTGTCCGCGCTCTGCATCGCCGGGCTCTTGCTGGCCGTCTACTGGTACCTGGAGCGGCCGGTCGCTGGTCGAGCCGCGCTGGTCGGGCTGCTGACCGGACTGACAGCGCTGGCCCGGGCCGAGATGCTGCTCGTGATCCCGCTGGTCCTGGTGCCGATCATGCTGTTCCGCCGGTTCGGCGCGCCTGAAGCCCGGGGCGCGCGCTGGGGCCACCTGGGCCTGGCCGTCGGTGTCACCATCGCCGCGCTGGCGCCGTGGACCGTCTACAACCTCAGCCGGTTCGAGCGGCCGGTGCTGCTGTCGACCAACGAGGGCCTGACCATCTACGGCGCGAACTGTCCGGAGACCTACGACGGACCGGCCATCGGGTTCTGGAGCATCAATTGCGCGGCTCGCGTACCCGATGCCAGAGGGGGTTGACCAGTCCGAGAAGTCGGTGGTCTTCCGGCGGGCCGGGCTCGACCACCTACGCGAGAACCTCGACCGGCTTCCCGCCGTCTTCGTGGCCCGCCAACTCAGGGCGTGGAGCCTGCCGTGGCGGCTCGATCAGATGGTCTTCTACAACACCGGCGAGGGTCGTGAGCGATGGGCGTCCTGGATCGGCATCGTGCAGTTCTGGCTTCTGGTGCCGGCCGCCGTCGCCGGGGGCGTCGTGCTCCACCGCCGTCGCGTACGGCTGCTGCCACTGGTGGCGATGCCAGTCCTGGTCTTCATCGTGACGACGCTGTTCTACGGGCTGCCCCGCTTCCGGCTCCCGGCTGAGATCGCTTTCGTCGTGCTGGCCGCGGCGGCACTCGACCGAGCCTGGTCGTGGTGGCGCCGCCCTACGGACGAGGTTGCTCTGACCGAGCCCCCGTGGCAAGGGATGAACTGAACGTACGATGGATGCCAACAGCGGCGCCGGCAGGTCGCTGACCTGACGCCGGTCGAACGAAGAGGCCCATCGCACCCGCAACGCGTCAGGTGAGGAGTGGAGCGCTGAGAGAGATGGAGCGAGCGCAGCCGGCGGTCGAGAGGTCTGGGCCCGGCTACGACGCGTTCATCTCGTACAGCCACGCTCTCGACGTGCCTGTCGCCATGAGGCTCCAAACCGAGCTGCAGCGGTTCGCCAAGCCGTGGAATCGGAGACGATCCATGCGCGTCTTTCGAGATCAAACGAGCCTGTCCGCCAGCCCAGCACTCTGGACATCCATAGTGGACGCCCTCGACAACTCTCGCTTCCTGATCTTGCTCGCTTCTCCTGAGGCGGCTGCCTCCGAGTGGGTCTCCCGAGAGGTGGATCGCTGGCGGGAGCTCAAGGGCCCCGCGACGTTGCTCATCGCTCTGACCGCCGGTGAGATCGCGTGGGACCGGGAACGCGGAGACTTCGACGAGGCCCGGACGAACGCCTTGCCTGACTCCGCAAGAGGCCTGTTCACCTCCGAACCGCTGCACGTAGACCTGCGATGGGCGCGGGCCACGCAGTCACTCTCCAGGCGGGATCCCCGTCTTCTCGACTCCGTCGCCTCGCTGGCGGCGGTCGTGCACGACCGCCCGAAGGACGAGATGATCGGAGAGGACCTGCGCCAGTACCGACGGACCAGACGGCTGGCGCGTACTGGTCTCGTCACCGTCGTTCTTCTCTCGATCGTCGCCGCTGCATCCGCACTGGTCGCGGTGCGGCAACGGGACGAGGCTCGCTCGCAGCGACGCGAAGCACAAGATCAGCGAGCCACGGCCGAGCGCGAGCGTGAGGAGGCCATCCGCCAACGCGACCTCGCAACGGCGCGATACCTAGCAACCGAAGCCAGCGGGGAACTCGACACCGACCCCGGCCAGTCGCTGCTCCTGAGCATCGCCGCGTTGCATCTCGACGACAACCCGCAGACGTATGGCGTCCTCCTGGACGGCGTTCAAGCCACGACCGAGCTCGGCGCAATTCTCTCGGAGACCTCTGGCAACGGGCTCGTGGAGTCGGTGAACGACGACGAAGCAATCCTGCTGGGCGCCGACGGCCAGCTGACCCGGTGGTCGTTGGACGACAATGTCGAGACCGGGCGAACTGCGGTGGCCGCCGATGACGGACAACTCATCACCTCCGCCGTCAGTGGTGATGGGACGACGATCGCGACGAGCGAGCGGGATGGGCGGACCGTGATGGTCCGTGACGCCGAGACCATGGCGGAGTTGGGCCGCGCTCCGATCCCATCAGGCGTGCCGGTCAATCTCCCCCTCAAGCTGACGCTGAACCGCGATGGCACGCTCCTCGCGCTTCGCGGCGAGGACGAGGTCATCGTTTGGGACGTCGCACTCGGGGAGTTCGTCCATCGATGGCCGACTCCGTCATCAGACGGGCGAGCCGTCCTTGATCTCAGCTTCAGTGACGACGACCGGACACTTGCCGTCGGCGGGAGCGTCGGGCCGTTGACCGACAGAAGCGGGTTCGTGCAGCTCTTCGACCTGGCGAGCGGGGAACTGATAAGAGAGACCGCGACGATGTCGGGAGGAGTGGAGCGGCTTCGCCTGAGTCCGGATGGCCTCCTGATCGCGTCGCTGGAGGGTGGATTTGGCGGGCGAGCGGCTCTGGTGTTCAGGGACGCGGATGATCTCGAGCTGCGCACCGACCCGGCAGACGGAGACAGCGAGTGGACGACCTCGTCCAGTCCCGACACGTTGTCGTTCAGCAAGGACGGACAGTTCGTCGCAACCGGCGGAGCCGACGGACTGATCGACGTCTGGTCGACCGATGATCTCGGCGTCGTTTCCGTCGGCCTGAGAGGTGATCCCGAGGGTGTGCAGTCGCTCTCCTTCTCGCCCGATGGCTCGACGTTGCTGTCGAGCGGACGCGGGGGCCGGCTGATGACCTGGCACCCCTTGAGTGAGTCCGCCCTGAGGCGCTACCTCTACGCTCCATCTTCGAACAGCCCGTTCGCGCCGACGGTCAACCGTCTGGCCGTATCACCTGACGGACAGATCCTCGCGGCCGCCGAGGTGTTCGGAGTGGCGACAACGTGGAGTTTTCCGTCCGGAACGTTTCTCGCCGAGTTCTCCATCGACACGTCCGACGTCACCGACCTCGCCTTCCTCGACGATGAGAAGGTCGCTCTGGTGGGGAACACCGGCCTGAGCGTGTTCGATGCGACGACAGGGCAACTGGTTCGCTCCGAGGAGTTCGAGTTTGCTGACGACGCCGCGCTCAGTCCGCGTGGCGATCAGCTGGCGATCGCTCGCGATGGTCGGGCTGCCTTGCGGCAACTCGGCGGAGGTGGCGAGCTGCCGCTCAGTCCACCGCCGTGCGACCTCAATCGATTCGGGTTCGATAGCGAGCTCCGGTTCAGTCCTGACGGGCGCACGCTCTTTGGCTTGTGCCTTGATGCCTTGGTGATGTGGGACGTGGCGAGTCGCGAGATCACCCGCGTCGCCTCCCTGCCCGTTGGCACCGAAGGATTCGTCGTGAGTGACGACGGGCGGCTCGCCGCCGGATTCGGAGGGCAGGACGTGTGGCTCTACGCGGTTGGCGGTGAAGAAGCCGAGCGCGTACCTGTTCAGGGAGTGTCGGGCGCGATCCAGGGCATTGACCTCTCGTCGGACTCGAGCTTGATCGCAGTCGTGGGCGAACACGACAGCGTTGCCCTCTGGGACATCGGATCAGGAGCACAGGTTCAGGCTGACTTGGTCGCCGCACTGAATGGTGACTGGCATGATGCGACGTTTGCCGGGGATGACTCGTATCTCCTAGCGGGGAACAATGGCGGATGGGTCGTCGTGTGGAGCCTTGACAGAGAGATGTTGATCGAACGTGCATGCGCGGTAGCTCACCGCAGCCTGAGTGAGGCCGAGTGGAACGACTTGGTGGGTGATGCGACTCCGTACTTCGCAGCCTGTTAGCTGACGACCCCCTCGCCCTGCCTCGCATCGACATTCTCGCCACCGAGACCGGCCTCGGTCGTAGCGTTCACGCTGACCGCAACCTCGCGAGGCGATGACGATGGAGGACACGAGACCGACCCGACAGCACGCATGGGGTGAGATCTCACAGCGGATGCTGTCGCAGGCGCAGTCCGAGGCACTGGCCGGCGCCCCGGACGCGGTCGTCCTCGTCGAAGGCTTGAGTGACCGCGTCTGCGGTGCAGGCCGTCGCCCGCAAGACGGGCCGGAAGCTCGAGGACGAGGGCATCGCCATCGTCCCGATGGGCGGCGCCACCAACATCCGGAGGTTCCTCACCACCTTCGGTCCGCGGGGCCGGGATGTCCGGATCGCCGTGCTGTGCGACGCAGCCGAGTCCGCGTACTTCGCCCAGGCCCTCACGGCCGCGGACGCCGACGGCGAACTCGCGGGCAGGCTCTTCGTCTGCCACCGGGATCTCGAGGACGAGCTGATCCGGGCCCTCGGTGGCGCCGCAGTCGAAGTGGTCATCGACCAGGCCGGCGAGCTCCCATCGCTACGAACGCTGCAACAGATGCCGGCCCACCGCGATCGTCCGCACGGTCAGCAGCTCCACCGGTTCATGGGCACGCGCTCGGCGCGCAAGTACCGCTACGCGCAGTTGCTCGCCGAGGCGCTCCCGCCCGAGGACGTTCCCCGCCCACTTCGTGACCTGGTCGACTCCCTCGTCTGACCGTCAGCTCGGCGCTAGTCGACCGGCTCCTGCTCATGGCGGCGCGTCACAAGGTCGCGCGCTCCCCACCGCGTGACCAGCAGCATCGACTCCAGGATGATGCGGCTCGACATCTTCGACTCGCCGTAGCGCCGATCGCGAAAGACGATGGGCGACTCCATCACCCGGTAGCCGGCGCGGACGAGCCGCCGGACCAGCTCGGTCAGGAAGGCGTATCCCTCGGCCGTCGTGCTGGACGGCTCGATGGCGGCCAGGGCGCTGGCGCGGTAAGCCCGGAAGCCGGACGTGCAGTCGCGCACCTGGAGCCGCAGGACGAGCGACGTGTAGCGGTTCCCCCAGCGCGACAGGACCCGCCGGTGCAGGGGCCAGTCCACGGTCGCTCCGCCCGGCACATACCGGGAGCCGATGACCGCGTCCGCGCCCGCGTCCAGCAGCGCCAGCAGCTCGGGCAGCGACTCCGGATCGTGCGAGAAGTCGACGTCCATGCGACACGACGGCCTCATAGCCCTCGTCGAGCGCGACGGCGAAGCCCTCGCGGTAGGCGCTGCCGAGGCCGTGCTTGCCGGGCCGGCGCAGCAGCTTGATCTGGCCGAGCTCGGAAGCCACCTCCTCCACGATCGACGCCGTCCCGTCCGGGCTGTTGTCGTCGACCACCAGGATGTCGGCCGTCGGCAGGGTGGATCGGACGGCCGCGAGGAGGTTCGCCACGTTCTCGCACTCGTTGTAGGTCGGCAGCACCACGATCGTACGCACGGTCCGACCACGCTACCTGGGGCGGCCCGTCACTACGTGGTGGAAGACCCGGAGCGCACCGAGCGCCGATGCGTCCCACGTGAGCGTGCGGGCGCGGGCCAGGGCGGCGTCCCCCAGACGCTGTCGCAGGGCGGTGTCACCGAGGACCGAGGCCAGCGCCTCGCCCAGGCGATCCGCCGGCGCCAGCAGTCCGGTGCGGCCGTCGACCACCGAGCAACGGTGGCCGCGGATGTCCGTCGCGACGGCCGGCGTGCCGCACGCCGCGGCCTCCGTCATCGTCAGGCCCCATCCCTCGGCCAGCGACCCACTGGCCACGACCCACGCTCGCCGGTACTCCTCGCGCAGCTCGGCGCGATCGAGGTGCCCGGGCAGGTCGACCCAGTCCTGCGCGCCGTGGGCGCGTACCCAGTCCTCCAGCTCCGTGCGCAGCGGACCATCGCCGATCAACCGGAGCTGGAGGTCGGGGACGCTGACACGCGCCTCGGCCGCGGCGTCCAGGAGGAGACCGAAACGCTTGACGGGCGCCATCCGGCCGGCGGCCACGACGAGCGGGATCGGGCTCTTGGGCGTCGGCGGGTCGCCCGGGTTGAAGTAGGGATCGACGCCGTTGTCGACCGCGGTGACGCGCTCCGCTCGCAGACCGAGGCCGAGGAGCTCGTCGCGCGTCGCCTCGGAGGGCGTGACGACCTCGGAGGACCGGTAGAAGGGCGGCGCCAGGCGCGCCTCCAGCAGGCGGCCGGCTCCCGCGAGCGGGCCGGGCATGATCTGGTCCCACATCGGGCCGTGGACGTGGTGGAGGATCGTGATGTGGGGTCGCCGGTACCAGACCGGCGAGAACCACGGCACGCCGTTCCACACCTCGACCAGACCGTCCGAGCGCCCCATGCGCCCGGTCAGCTCGGACACGGCGGTCCGCGGGAAGACGGTGTAGCGGCTGCCCCGGCGGACGACGTCGTACCCGTGGCGGCGGTCGGTGGCGGGCAGGCCGGCGGCGGCCGAGGTGCGGTGCACGATCTCCAGGCCGGCGGCCGCCCAGCGCCGCATGAACTCGTCGGCGTGCACCTCCGACCCGCCGGCGTCCCGATCGTCGAGGTCCCGCCACGCCAGCACGTGCACGCGCCGGACGCCCCTGTCCATGACCTCCCCGACCAGCCGGTCGATCTCGGCCAGCGCCGCGGCCGGTTCGGGCATCGTGGCCGGCTCGGGCATCCGGGTCACGGTAGCGGTGGGTCCCCCGGCCGCTGTCGTCATGCCGCGAGGTGACCGGGGAGGTGCCCCGGGGGCGGGTGGGTCACCCCACTACGATCCACCACCCGATGCCTGCCTCCCGGGCCCCCGCCTTCCCGCCGCCGGGGTCCATCGCCCGCTTCAGCGACCACGTCGTGGCCAACGATCTGCCTGCGCTCCCCGCGGACCGGCGAGCCGAGACCGTGGCCTTCGCCGGGCGCCGCATCGCCATGCTCCCCTCACCGATCAAGCTCGGCGTGGGCGCGACGGCCATCCTGGTCGACGGCCTCGGCAGGGTGATGGGCCTGCGCCGGCTGGTCGGCCTGCTCGCCGCCCACCCGCTGCCGGTGCTGGGCGAGTACATCCGGCTGGTGCGGTCGTTGGCCTACGCCTACGTGTGGGACACGTGGCCCGACACGGAGCCCGACGGCGCACCGAGCCACGCCGGCGCATCACGGTGAAGCTCGACGCCGACATCCTCGTCGTGGGGTCCGGCGCCGGTGGCGCCCCGACCGCTGCGCTGCTGGCCGAGGCCGGCTTCGACGTGCTCGTGCTCGAAGAGGGCGAGATGGTCCGCCAGGGCGAGGTGGTGCCCTTCTCGCTCGAGCAGATGGACCGGCAGTACCGGGCCGGCGGGGTCACCGCGGCCCTCGGCCTCCCCTCCATCGCCTACACGGAGGGTTGTTGCGCCGGCGGGGGCACCGAGGTCAACAGCGGCCTCTACCGGCGGCCACCCGAGGCTGTCCTCGAGCGCTGGCGGCGCGAGCGCCAGCTCGTCGACTTCGACGCCGACGAGCTCTTCCGCATCTGCGACGAGGTGGAGCGGGAGCTGTCCGTGCAGACCGTGCCCGGCGCGCAGACCCCGGCCAGCGAGGCGCTGCGGCGGGGCGCGGCCGCCCTCGACTGGCGCCACGACGAGATCCCCCGCTGGATGACCTACCCCGCAGGGGGCGACGCCCGTTCCGGTCGCCGTCAGAGCATGACCGAGACCTACCTCCCCCGCGCCACGGCCGCCGGCGCCCGGTTGCTGACCGGCCACCGCGTCGACCGCCTCGTGCTCGACGGGACCAGGGCCATGCGGGCCGCCGTCACGGGGCCGGCGGGCGAGGTCGGCACGGTCGACTTCCGCCACGTCGTGGTCTGCGGCGGCGCCATCCAGACCCCAGCCCTGCTGCAGCGCTCGGGCCTGCGCCGCAACATCGGCGGGGCGCTGGCCGTGCATCCCACCGTCAAGCTGGCCGCCCGGTTCGACGAAGCGGTCAACGTCCCCGACGACGTGCCGGTGCACCAGGTGAAGGAGTTCTCCCCGGACCTGTCGTTCGGCGGCTCCGCCTCGTCCGCCGGGCTGGTGGCGCTGGCCCTGAGCGACGAGTGGGAGCGGTTCGGTCCCGCCATCGTCGACTGGGAACACCTGGCCGTCTACTACGCGGCGATCACCAGCGAGGGACGGGGACGGGTCCAGGCCATCCCCGGGCTGCGCGATCCCCTCGTCACGTACCGCCTCACCTCCCGCGACAAGGCCCTGCTCGGGCGGGGGCTGGCCCGGCTCGCCCTGCTCATGCTGGAGTCCGGCGCCACCGAGGTGTACCCCTCTTACCGGGGTGCGCCGATCGTGCGCCGCCCATCGGACCTCGCCACGCTGCAAGGCACGTTCGGCGTCTCGAAGGCCGCCGTCATGACCGTGCACCTGTGCTCGACCGTGCCCTTCGGTGAGGACCGCCGCGCCGCCACCGACAGCTTCGGTGTCGTGCGCGGGACCACGAACGTCCGGGTCAACGACGCCTCGCTGCTCCCGGACGCTCCGGGCGTCAACCCTCAGGCGTCCGTGATGGCCGTCGCCATCCGCAACGCCCGGCGCTTCATCGAGACGGTCAAGCCGTGACCGCCGGGCCGAAGGAGCGGATCGCACCGCCGGACGTCACGATCGTGACTGGCGCGGCCGGTTGGCTGGGGCGCGCCCTGGTCGATCACCTGAGCCGGACGGACGGCCCCTTCAGCCGGCCGGGGACCGTGCGCGCGCTCGTGCGCGATCCCGAGGACCTCGCCCTCTTCGGGCAGGCGGGCCGAGTCGAGCCGGTCGTGGGTGACATCACTCGCCCCGACGGCCTCACCGCCCTCTTCGACGGCCTGCGCGAGGCCGGCACCGTCGACGTGGTCCACACAGCCGGCGTCATCCACCCCGCCCGCATGGACGACTTCGAGGAGATCAACGTGCGGGGCACGACCAACGTCATGGCCGCGGCCGCGGCGCACGGCGCCCGCCGCGTCGTGCACGTCTCCTCCAACAGCCCGTTCGGCACCAACCCGCACCCGGGCGACACCTTCCGCAACGACGAGCCCTACGACCCCTACTACGGCTACGGGCGCTCCAAGATGCAGGCCGAGCTGCGGGTGAAGGACGCCGTCGACGATGGCCTGAACGTGGTGATCGTCCGGCCGCCCTGGTTCTACGGGCCCTTCCAGCCCGCCCGCCAGACCACGTTCTTCCAGATGGTCCGCAAAGGGCGCTTCCCGGTGTTCGGGGACGGCCAGCAACGGCGATCGATGGTGTACGTCGACAACCTCGTCCAGGGTGTCGTGGCCGCCGAGCTGGTGCCGACACCCGCCGGCCGCGCCTGGTGGATCGCCGACGCCCAGCCCTACACCGTGACCGAGATCGTCGAAACGGTTGGACGGGCGCTCGAGGAGGAGGGCTTCACGGTGAAGCCCAACCGGGTGCGGCTCCCCGCGTTCGCCGGCCGGATGGCGGAACGGGCCGACGCCCTGGCGCAGCGGGCCGGGCGGTACGTCCAGGCTGTCCACGTGCTCGGCGAGATGGACAAGACGATCGCCTGCGACATCTCCGTGGCCCGCGAGGAGCTCGGCTACGACCCGCAGGTGGCGCTCGAGGAGGGGATGCGGCGCAGCATCCGCTGGTGCATCGAGGAGGGGCTCTCCCTGTGACGAGCCTCGTGACGGGCGGCAACGGGTACTTCGGCCGGCTGCTGGTGGACAGGCTGGTGGGCCGCGGTGAGGCCGTGCGCGTCCTCGACATCGACGTGGAGGGCGCCGGCGGCCACGGCGTCGACGTGGTCGAGGGAGACATCCGCGACGCGGCCCGCGTCCGCGAGGCCGTCGACGGGGTCGACGTCGTGTACCACAACGTCGCCCAGGTCCCGCTGGCCCGGGACCCGCACCTCCTGCGATCCGTCAACGTCGACGGCACGACCGTGCTGCTCGACGCCTGCCGCGACGCGGGCGTGGCCAAGGTGGTCCACACGTCGTCGAGCGCGGTGTTCGGGATCCCCGAGGCCAACCCCGTCCTGCCCACGACCGTCCCCAAGCCGCAGGAGGCCTACGGCCAGGCCAAGCTGGCTGCCGAGTGGGCCTGCCTGCGGGCGGCGGCCGATGGCCTGGACGTCAGCATCGTCCGGCCGCGGACGATCCTGGGCCATGGCCGGCTCGGCATCTTCGGCATCCTGTTCGACTGGATCGCCGACGGGGCCGACCCTGTGGTCCTCGGTGACGGGACCAATCGCTACCAGTTCGTCCACGCCGACGACCTCGCCGACGTCTGCGTGCTGGCCGCGGGCCGGCCCGGACCGGCCGTGTTCAACGCCGGCACCGACCGCTTCGGAACGATGGGCGAGGCGCTCGCGCACCTGTGCGAGCACGCGGGGACGGGAGCCCGTGTCCGGCGCCTGCCGGCGGCGCCCGCGGCCGCGGCGATGCAGGTGAGTGCCCGTCTCGGCCTGTCGCCCTTCGCTCCCTACCACTGGCTGATGTACGCCGCGATCGATGTGGTTCGACATCGAGCACGTCCGCGAGCAGCTCGGCTGGCAGCCGCGGTGGTCGACGGACGAGATGTTCGCTCAGAGCTACGACTGGTTCCTGATCCACCGCGGCGAGACGACGGGCGACGGCGCGAACGGCACGTCACCGCACCGCCGCACGGCCAAGGCCGGGGCGCTCGGAGCCCTCAAGCACCTGACCGGGTTCCTGCCTGCGGTCCCCTGATGCCGATCGTCGAGGTGTTGCGCCGCCGCGCCGTGTGGCTGGCGGTGGGTCTGCTGGGTCTCCTGGCCTACGTGCCCGCGCTCGCTTCGTCACCGGGGCGGATGCCCGCCGACACCAAGCTCTACCTCTACCTGGACCCCGGCCGGCTGATCGCCGACGCGCCGTTCACGTTCGACGCCCGGCAGTTCGCGGGCTGGGTCCCGCACCAGGTCATCGCCTATCTCTGGCCGCAGGGCCCGTGGTACTGGCTGGGCGACGCCGGCGGTCTGCCGGACTGGGTCGTGCACCGCCTGTGGATCGGCACCCTCGCCGTTCTGGCCGGGACCGGCGTGCTCTGGGCGGCCCGCCGCCTCGGGCTCGGCGTGGTCGCCGCCCTGACCGCGGCGCTCGTCTACCAGCTCTCGCCCTATCTCCTCCCCTACGTCTCCCGCACCTCGGCGATGCTCCTGCCGTGGGCCGGTCTGGGCTGGATCGTCGGCCTGACGGTGGGCGCGGCGACGCGCACGAAGTGGCGGGACGCCGCGCTGGCGGCGCTGGTGGTGGCCAGTGTCGGCGCCGTCAACGCCACCGCGCTCCTCATGATCGTCCCCGCGCCACTGCTGTGGCTCGCCGTAGCCGCGGCCGAGCGGCAGATCGACTGGCGCCGGGCCTTGGCCGCCGGAGCCCGCATCGGTGGTCTGTCCCTCGGCGTGTCGCTGTGGTGGCTGGCGATGGTCGCGCTCCAGGGGCGCCTGGGCGCGGACGTGCTCGCCTACTCGGAGTCGCTGGAGGCGGTCAGCTTCACGTCCACGTCCCCGGAGGTGTGGCGCGGCCTCGGCTACTGGCTCACCTACATCCGCGACCCGTACGCGGCGACGACCACCGCCGGGTACGACTACATGGCCTCGGTCAAGATCATCGCCGCCGGCTTCCTCGTCGTGCTCATCGCTGTCGCCGGCCTGACGTTCGTGCGCTGGCGCCAGCGGCGCTACGCGATCGCGCTCGTCGTCACTGGGGTCGTGCTCGGCGTGGGTGTGCACCCGATCGACGATCCGTCGCCGCTCATGAACGTGTTGCTCGGGGACGGCGAGTCGGGCATGGCCCTGGCCCTGCGTTCCAGCACCCGCGCCGTGCCCGTCCTCGTGCTCGGGCTGGCGTTCGGAGCGGCGATGCTGGTGGAGGCCCTGCCGGCCTGGGCGGGCGCCCGGGGGACGAGCCGGGTGCCGTGGCGCGCGCTCGCCGCGGTGGGCATCGGCGGCTTGGCGCTCTACAACCTGCCCGTGCTCACCGGCGCCAACCTGGTCGACCCCGCTCTCGAGCGGGACCAGGACCCGCCCGAGGCGTGGACGGCGGCCAGCGCCGCGCTCGACGCCGCGCCCGAGGGCTACCGGCTCTGGCAGCTGCCCGGCGCGGAGTTCGGCGCCTTCCGCTGGGGCTACACCGTCGACCCGCCGCCGCCCGGCCTCACCACCCGACCGCTCGTCACCCGCGACCTGCTGCCGCTCGGCAGCGCGGGCGCGATGGACCTGGCCTACGCCATGGACGACCGCTTCCAGGCCGGCGTGGCGGAGGTCGATGCCGTCGCCCCGGTGGCCCGGCTCCTCGGTGCCGACACCGTGTGGCTGACCGGGGATGCCGCCTTCGACCGCTTCCGCACGGCGCGGCCCGAAGTGACCGAGGGCCTGTTCGGGCCGGGGTCCGCCGGGAGCGCACCCGATCTCGGAGAACCGGTCCCCTACGGCACCCCGCAGGCGAACGCGCCCGACGTGCCCATGATCGACGAGCAGTCGCTCTCCGACCCGCGCGTCGGGCAGCCGGTCCCGCCCGTCGAGCTCGTCCCGGTCCACGAACCCGTGCCGGTCATCCGGGCCAAGGACCGCGAGGTGGTCGTGGCCGGCAGCGGCGACGGGGTGATCGACGCCGCCGCCGCAGATGTCCTCGAGGGCACGGAACTGCTGCGCTACGCCGCCTCGCTCACGGAGGACGAGTTGGCCGAGGCGCTGCGCACGGCCCGGCGGGCGGTGGTGACCGACTCGAACCGTGACCGCGCCCACCACTGGCGCGGCTCCCAGGACGTCTGGGGATTCACGGAGTCCGGCGGGCCGGGCACGGACGTCCTCGATCCCGACGACAGCGACGAGCGCCTCCCCGTGTTCCCCGACGCGCCCGACCGGGCGGCGGCGCAGACGGTCGCCCTGCAGGAAGGACCGGTGCGGGCCACGGCCAGTGCGTACGGCGAGCCGTTCGCCTACCGGCCCGAGGATCGGGCCGTCATGGCCGTCGACGGCGACCCGACCACCGCTTGGCGGGTGGCCGATCGGGCACCGGCCGAGGGCCATCGCATCCGGTTGGAGGTCGACGAACCGATCGACCACGTCACCCTGCGCCAGCCGTCCGGCGCCGCCGCGGTCCGCCACATCGGCGCAGTCACCATCGCCGTCGACGACCGCGAGCCGGTGCGGGTCGAGCTGGACGAAAGCGCCCTCGGCGACGGGCAGCGCATCGATCTCGAACCGACCAGCGGGCCGTCGACGGTGACCATCACCATCGACTCGGTGGTCGTCCCCGACCTCACGCCCGGGCCGGCGTCGGCCGCGGTCGGGTTCTCGGAGATCGACTTCGGCCTCGGACCCACGGTCGAGGTGGTGCGGGTGCCGACCGATCTCACGACGGCCCTTGCCGCGCAGGGCGAGGACGGTCCGCCGCTCTCCTACGTCCTGACTCGCCTGCGCACCCGCCCGACGGACCGTTGGCGCTCCGACCCCGAGCCGGCCATGGTCCGCGAGATCGAGGTGCCGGTGACGCAACGGTTCACACCGGAGATCACCGTCCGGCTCGATCAGCGGGCCGATGACGCCGTGCTGGCCGAGCTGCTGGGCATCGAGGGCGCCCAGGCCAGTGCCCGGCTGACCGGCGCCGCCGGCGCGGCCGGGTGGTCGGCCACCGACGGCGATCCGGCGACGGCGTGGATCACGCCCTTCGGCCAGGCCGTCGGCGCCCGCTTGCAGGCCACGCTCGAGGCCCCGGTCACCGAGCTGACGATCACGCAGCGCACCGGCGACGACACCTCACCGATCACCGGGCTGCGGTTGACCGCCGGCGGGCCCCGATGGACGTCGCCGTCCCGCCGCCGGACGAGCAACGGGCAGAGCCGCATCCCGCTGCCCGCCCCGCTCCCGGCCGGCCCTGTCGAGATCGAGATCACGGCCATCGAGCCCCGCACCACGATCGACCGCCGCTTCGGCGAGCCCGTCGTCCTGCCGGCCGCCATCTCCGAGCTGTCCGTCGGGCCACCCACCAGCATCCCCTCCGAGCTCGCCAGCGGCTGCCGGGACGACCTGATCACGATCGACGGCGAGCCCTTCCCGGTGCGCATCGAGGGCACGCCGGCCCAGCTCCTGGCCGGGGAGGCCGTGCGCGCCGAGCCCTGTGACGAGTCGGCCCTCCTGCTCGACGCCGGCACCCACCGCATCGAGACGACACCTGGCGCGCAGACCGGGCTCCAGCTCGACCGCATCGTGCTCGACGGACCCAGACCGGCCGATCAGGGGGGATTCGCCCCCTTCCCGCTGGCCACCGTGACGTCGTCCGGGCGCCTCGACCGCACGGTCACCGTGGACGGCTGTCCGGACGGCTGCTGGCTGGTCCTCGGGGAGGGCTTCCACGACTCCTGGTCGGCCCGCACCGCCGACGGCGACGACCTCGGCCCACCCACGATGGTCGATGGCGGCTTCAACGGCTGGTGGATCCCGCCCGCCGACCAACCCACGGTCGTGACCATCGAGTGGACGTCGCAGCGGCCGCTCACCATCGCCCTCGTGCTCTCGGTCATCGCCGTCGTGGCCTGCATCGTCATCGCCGTCCTCGACCGCCGGCGACGTCCCGCGGGGCCGCGGGTCCGCCCCGCCCGCTTCGAGTTCCCGGGCCGGCCTGCGGCCCGTCCCGCGCTCGTGGCCGGCGCCGCGGTGTGGATCGTGTCGGCCGGCCTGCTGGTGGGCCCGGAGTGGGCGCTGGCGGCCGCGGCGGGCAGCGCGATCCTGTTGGCGCTGGCCCGGCGGCCCCGCCTGGCCGGCTTGGTGACGCTGGGCGCGCTGGCCTTCATCGCCGCCGCCATCATCTGGATCCAGCGCACCCAGCACACCGCGGCCAACGCCGCGTGGCCGGCCCGCTTCGAGCGGGTCCACAGCCTGGGGCTCTTCGCCGCCGTGTCGCTCCTACCCGCGGCCGCGGGCTGGCCCTGGCGCCGGGCCCGCCGACGGCGGCCTCCTGCCGACGATCCTGCGCCGGACAGTCGGCCGTGAACCGACGGCGGGGCTGGATCGTCCCCACCCTCGCGCTCGCTCTGGCCGCGCTGCCGCTCGTCGTCGCCACCGTGCGCACGCTGTCCGGAGGCTGGATGGCCATCGGCGACAACGGGCTCATCCTGCTGCGGGCCGAGGACGTGGCCACGGCCCACCACCCGCTGCTGGGCACGTGGACCTCCGCGTCGCAGGCGGCGGGACGCACGATCAGCAATCCCGGGCCCCTGTGGTTCGACGTCCTGGCCCCCTTCGTCAAGGTGGCAGGGCCGAGCGTCGGGCTGGCGGTCGCGGTCATGGTGGCCAACCTGGCCGCCATCGCCGGAGCGGCGTGGGCGGCGCAACGGGTCGGCGGGCAGCGGGCCATGGTCCTGACGACGGCGCTCTCGGCCGGCCTGGCCTGGAGCCTGGGCAGCGAGCTGCTCTTCGACCCCTGGCAGCCGCACGCCATGCTCCTGCCCTTCTGGTGCCTCCTGGTCATGTGCTGGGCGCTGGCTGCCGGCGACCTCCTCATGGCCCCGTTCGTCGTGGCCATCGCCAGCCTGCTCGTCCAGACCCACCTGAGCTTCGTCTACGTCGTGGCCATCATCGGCGCCGCGACCGTCGTGATGACGAGCGCCGGGCTCGTCCGCATGGCTCGCGCCGGCGGCGCGGTCTGGGACGCCGAGCGGTCGTGGCTGCAGCGCATCGGTCTGTGGACGGCGGGGGTGGGGGTGCTGGCCTGGTGCCAACCCCTCTGGGACCAGTTCTTCGGCGAAGGGAACCTCGGCGGCCTCCTCGGCAGCAGCGGGAGCGG
This sequence comes from uncultured Acidimicrobiales bacterium, assembly GCA_963769115.1. Classification (GTDB taxonomy): domain Bacteria; phylum Actinomycetota; class Acidimicrobiia; order Acidimicrobiales; family Ilumatobacteraceae; genus DASTFY01. The sequence goes on along the minus strand of CAVYKN010000017.1, from coordinate 95,779 downwards.
CGGCGACAACGAGCGCGTCGGCCTCACCCTCGGGGCGCGGTTCGTGGCCTCCGTCGTCGCCCTGCCGCCGTGGTGGACGCGGCCGGGGTTCAGCTCCATCATCCGCGCCACGGGGGTGGTCGACGATCCCAAGGGCCGCACCCTCGCCGAGGGCGACGTCGCCGGGGGCACCGCCGCGCTGGCCGGTCTGCTCGCCGTCGCTGTCGTGCTCGCCGTCGTGATCGTGGCCGGACGGCGGTGGCGCTCCCGGCCGATCCTGACGCTCGGCGTGCTTGCCGCGGTCGCCGTGGTCGCGGCGCTGGTGTCGATGGTGTTCATGCCCATCGGGGTCATCGGCATCAGCCCTCACCAGATGCGCTGGTTGTGGCCGATCTCCGCCTTCGTCCTCCTGGCCGTGGTGGTCGCGGCCGCTGAGTGGTCACCGCTGCGACGCGTCGCCGTGCCCGCCGGCCTCGCGGCAACAGGGCTGCTCGCCGTGCTGAACCTGCCGACCTACGCCGCACCCGAAGGCCCGACCGCCGACCGTGCCGACACCGGGACGGCGATGGCGCTCGTCGACCAGCTCGACGACTACCGACCGGACGAGCCCGTGCTCTTCGACATCTCCGTGCTCCGCTTCGCCGAGCCCTACAGCGGGCCGGTGCTCGCCGCGCTGGCCCGCAACGGCGTGGACGTCGTGGTCGAGGATGACGGGATGGTGCGCCAGCTCGGCGAGCGCCGCCGGGCCTCGGGGGACGAGCGCCTGCGACTCGCGCTCCTCGAGGGTGCGGCGGCCGAGCAGCCGCCCGAGGGCGCCCGCACCGTGGCCCTCGTGGAGGGGCTGGAACCGGACGAGGAGAGTGAGCTCGCCGCGCTCTCGGCCGAGGTGGTCGAGCTGGCCGGTGAGGGTGGGCTGGAGCTCTCCGGCGCAGGGCGGGACGCGGTGCGGGCGGGTCGCATCGACCTCGACGACGTCGTCGTCCCCGTCGGCGGCGACGCCGGACCGCTCGAGGCCAGCGGCGAGCTGGCCGCCCTGGTGAACGACGGCTATGTCGAATTGGACCCCGAGGTCGCCGAGACCTTCGAGCGCTACGCCGAGCTGCGGCGACGCCAGGACCGCCAGACCGTCGGCCTGTTCGAGCTCCCGGTCAGCGACGGCTGACGGCGATGCGGACCAGGTCGGCGACCGCTCGGGCCGCGCTGCGCAGGCCGAGCTTCGTGCCGTGGACGTCGTGCCACTCGTTGAGCGGCACCTCGAGGAACGCCGACGCCGGCAGCCCGCTGACGCCGCCGCTCCCCCGGTGCAGGCGACTGAGCAGCTCGACATCGAACACCCACCGGCTCTCGAACGGTTCGGCGAGTGCGGCATCGAGCGACGGCCCGGCCCGGAACACCTTTGCCCCGCACTGCGTGTCGTAGACGTCGAGGCCGAGCACGATGCTGCTGGCGGTGGCGAACACCCGGCCGAGGTAGTGACGGACCATCGATCGCTGGATGGCGTGGCCGAGGAGGCCGACCCGCGCGCCCATCACCACATCGAGATCGGGCCGGTCGTGCAGCGTCGCCACCAGCCGGGCCATCTCCGCCGGGGGCGTGGCCAGGTCGGCGTCGTAGTAGCCGACGACGGCGGCGCCGTCCTGCAGGGCGCGGCGCATCCCCAGCCGCACGGTCTCGCCCTTGCCGACGTTGGACGACTGCAGGACCACGGCGAACCGCTCGGGATCGGACTCCGCCAGTGACGCCAGCACGGCCGCGGTGGTGTCGGTGGAGCCGTCGTCCACCAGGAGCAGGCGGGCGCCGGCCCGCTTCGACAGCTCGGTCAGCCCGTCGGGATCGAGCCGGCCGGCCTCGTCGTAGCACGGCACCACGATCACGACCGACGGCGCGGCCGACGTCATCGCGACACCACCGCCCAGGTCGACAGCCCCGGAAGCCGGGCCCCGGGCACCAGGCGCTGGCGCGCCAACCGGCGGCCGATGGCCCCGTCGGCGTCCAGTACTCCGGTGACCGCGGCGGTCAGAGCCGGGCCGCCGTTCCAGGCACCGATGCCGGTCGCGTCCTGCCGACGGCCGGCCCGCTCCAGGGCGACGGTCACCGCCCTGGGCGCCAGCAGCGTCGTGAACAACGAGCCGCTGGCCACGATGCGCAGGTGGCGGGCGAGGAGGTCGCGGAACTCGTTCGGTCGGTAGCGGCGGTGGTGCTCGAGCATCCGGTCGTGCTCGCAGTACAGGCGCGGGTACGCGGGCACGCTCACGACGGCCCGTCCTCCGTCGGCGAGCAGAGGCACGACGTCGTCGGCCAGGAACGCTTCGTCGTTCTCGACGTGCTCGATGACGTCGAGCAGGAGGATGAGATCGAACTGGCCCTCGGGTCGTTCCGCGGTCCGGCTGATGCGTTCACCCGCTGGCATGGCGAGGTCGGACGAGCGGTAGTTGATGTCCCAACAAACGACCTGCGCGGCCGCTGGCAGATCCGGGAGGAGTTCGTAGGCGAACCACCCGTCACCGGCCCCCACGTCAAGCACCCTCGTGACCGCGGTGCGGTCGACATGGTCGGCGATGACGCCCCTGAAGAAGCGGGCCCGAGCCACCTCCCACGGGTGCCGCCGGGCGCCCTCGGCATCAGGCTCGACGTCGCGGCGTTCGCGCAGGTCCATCAGAGCGCGTTCGGGTCGAAGTCGGACGGGGGCGGCGCGATGAACACCACCATCGGCTGACCGAGCTCGATGAGCCGGGTCAGGTCGGCCTGGTCGGCATCGGTCAGGCGGGGGTCGACCGACATGCCGAAGAGGTTGGTGTCGACGAGCGGCACGAGGTCCGGCGAGCCTTCCGCTTCCAAGCGGTCGATCAGGCGAGCGCGCACCGCCGCGGACTCCTCCTTCTGCTCGGGCGTCCGCGAATCGAAGCTGGCCACCTCGACGGCGTCGGGCACCTCGCGCCAGGCGTCGATGTACCGGCCCGTGGCCAGGTGGATCTGGGCCACGGCGTCGGCTCGCGGCCCGACGCGGTGGTCGGTGACCGGCACGTGGAAGTACTCGTCGGCGAACACGTCGAGACCCCGGCGCTCCAGCTCGTTCAGCAGGCCGAACCCTGGGCTGCCGATGTCCGCGGCGTCACTCCAGCGGACCACGTAGCGGTCATCGGGCCCGGTGGCTGCGCCCACCCCCTCGACCACAGCGTCGTACGTCGGTGCGGCGAGCGAGCCGACGGCGCTGCTCAGCCGCTCCTCGGGGTGATGGGCGTCCGCGAACGCGACGGACGTGGCCAGCGAGGTCACCACCGCGACGCCGGCCGCCACGACGGCGACGGTCGCCGCCGACCGCTGGGCCTGCTCCGGCCGCCGGTGCTGCCACCAGGCCAGCGCGGTCCACAGCACGGCGCCGACCAGGACCGTCGTGATGCCCCACGCCCAGAGCGTCAGGTAGAACCAGGGGCGGCCGAAGATGCGGGCCATCGAGGCCGTGCCGAGCACCAGGGCCACGGCCACGACGACGTGCAGCGATCGCAGCGCGCGCGAGCCGACACGCCAGGCCACCACCGCGGACGCCAGCCACAGGACCAGCACCACCGCGCCGCGGCCCGCCGAGGCGTTGGTGACGAACCGGGCCGTCCCCGTCAGCTGTTCCGCCAGGCCCGACCAGACGTCGAGGTGGCGCAGCGCCAGCCGGATCCCTTCGCCGACGCCGATGGCAGCTTCGGGCGGCGAGCCGAAGTGGTCGATGAGCTCGCGGATGTTCCCCGGCTCGTTCGTGAACTGATCGGCAACTGGGGGCAGCCACAACAGGACGCCGACCCCGGTGGCCCAGGCCACCATGCGCAGGGGCCGTCGGCGCTCCTCCCCTTCCGCCCGCACGGCGCGGACGATCGCCGTGCCCAACCCCAGGGCCACCAGGCCGACGGCCAGGGTCAGGTACGGCACGTGGGTCTGGGCGCACAGCGTGGCGAAGGCCACCAGCGGGATCAGCATGAGGTCGTCGCCGCACAGCACGGCCCACGCGGCGAGCAGCACCACGATCCACGGCAGAACCGGGAGGTAAGGGTTCCAGGGCTGCGTCAGGATGACCTGGCCGTAGCCCCGCACCACGATCGCCAGCAGGGCGGCCACGACGGCGACGCCCTTCCAGCCGCCTCTCCGCCAGCCGATCCACAGCGCGATCGTGATGGCGGCCAGGTGGACGACGACGGTCCCCATCTCGAGCGACCACGACGTCTCGCCCAGCAGCCGGTAGGTGGGCGCCAACAGGTAGAAGCTCAGCGGCCCGGGGTGGCTCCCCTGGTCGGGGTACTCGCCGATGCGACCAGGGAGCCCGATCAGCGGGGTGTGGGACGTGCCGACGTCACGGACGCGGAACTCGGTCATGGCCAGGTCCAGCACCGGGTACCACTGGTCGGCGCTGAGGGCCACGACCGCCACCACGAGCGGGAGACCGACCACCGCCACGGCCACCGGCAGCAGCCAGCCGGGGCGCTCCCAGAGGGGACGGGCCGGGCGGACCGCCGGCGCCTGGTCCAGATCGGTCACGAGGGCGAGAGCGTAACTCGGGTGCACCCATGCCTCGGGGCACCACCACTACGTTGTGCCCCTCGTGGACGCCACCGTCGAGGCCCCCACTGTCAAGGGCGGGCCGCGCCCGCCGGGCAGCTGGTGGTCGGCCAAGGCGCCGGTCCGCGACGACGGCCGGGCCTTCGTGCTCGGCGGGTCCGGTGGCCTCCGCCGCCGCGCCGAGGGCGCGTTCGGAACATGGGCGGGGATCGCCGCCGTCCTCGTGCTCGTCGGAATCCCGCTGCGCGGGCTCTACAAGTTCACCGGCGGCACGATGGAAGAGGGCTTCATGCTCTACTTCCCCGAGCTGCTGCGGCGGGGCTCCGTGCCCAACGTGGACTTCCTCCACCTGTACGGGCCGGGATCGCTCCAGGCCCTGATGGTCTGGTACGAGCTCCTCGGCAACACCCTGGCCGCCGAGCGGACCTTCGGACTGTTGCAGCACCTCGGCATCATCTTCGGGCTCTTCGCGCTGGCCCGTCCGTGGGGCCGGCTGGCCGCCACCATCGTGGCCGCCTTCTCCGTCTTCTACGTGATGACGCCCATCGCGCTCACCGCGATGGCGTGGAACGGCGCCGTCGCCCTGACACTGTGGAGCGGGGTCGCCGTCCTGCGAGGGCTGCACCAGGAGGACCCCCGCCGCCAGCGGCGGTGCTGGGTGGTCGGCGGCGTCCTGGCCGGTCTGGCCCTCACCTTCCGGCCGGACCTCATCGTGGCCGTCGGCCTCCTGCTCGGCTGGCTCCTCCTCACCCGTCCCGCCACCCGGCGCCCCGTCCTCATCGGTGGCGTGATCGGGCTGATCCCGATGTGGATCCACCTGGTCATGGCCGGCCCTGGCGCGGCCATCAGGGGCATGGTGCTGGACCCGGTCTTCGAGCTGCGGGCCGGACGCGAGCTGCCCCGGCCGCCCTCGTGGAGCCGGCTCGACGGTGCGCTCCAGGCGGTGGCCGAGGAGATCCCGCCCTGGTGGCGCCTCCCCCACCTCCAGGCGTCGCACGCCCTGTTCCTGTGGTTCTGCGCGATGGTGCTGGGCACGGTGGCGCTGCTGGCCTTCGCCATCTGGCAGCGGCGGCGGCCGGACGGCATCACCGGCCGCTCGACCGCGCTGCTCGCCGTCGCGCTCGTCGGTGCCGGCATCCTGCCCCAGGCCTTGCAGCGACCGGACTCCGCCCACCTCAGCTGGGTCACCTGCATCTCATGGCCGTTCGCCGTCGTCGCGGTCATGGAGGTGATGCGCCGCTGGAGGCCTGCCATCGACCGGAAGGCTGCGCTGGCCGCCGGCACGGCGGTTGCATTTGCAATCACATTCGTCTTCACGTCGCTGTTCACGTTCCGCTACTACCTGCTGCACACCCGCGTCGGCCTCGGCCAGGTACCGAGCGCCTTCCCGGTCGAACGCGACGGCCGGCGCTTCTACCTCGGTGACTACGGCGCCTACCTCGCCGTGTCGGCGGCCGTGCGCGACCTGGCCGAGCAGGCGGAACCAGGCGACCGGCTGCTGGTGGGCCCGAGCGACCTGCGCCGCACGTGGTACAGCGACGCCTTCATCTACTGGCTCTTCCCCGAGCTCGACCCGGCCACCTACTTCATCGAGATGGACCCGGGCCTGGCCAACGAGGAGGACTCGGGTCTGGCCGAGGACGTGGCCTCCGCCGACTGGGTCATCCTCACCGGGCTGTGGGACGGCTGGCTGGAGCCCAACACCTCCGGCGAGTACGGCTCGGACGAGCCGAACCAGGTGCTCCGCGACCACTTCTGCGAGGTCGGTTCCTACGAGGACGGCCTGGCCGTCCTCTACCGCCGCTGCCGCTGACCGCCCCGCCGCCGTGCCCGACCGGCCCGCCGAGTCGTTCCGTTCGCAAGCGTGTCTCACTTGGCCCCGGAAAGTGCAATCTCGGGTGCACACTTCCGCTTGCAACAGCCCGCGGGCGAGGTTCAGCTGAGGGGGAGGCGGCGCCAGACGGCGCCGGGCAGGTGGCGGAACCCGGCGAAGAGCGGGCGGAGCGTGCCCGGCACCCACACGGTGCGACGTCCGTGCTGAAGTCCCTTCACCGTCGCCTCGGCCACGGCCGTCGGGGTGGTGGCGAACGGCGCCGACTTCATCCCATGGGTCATGCGGGAGTGGACGAAGCCCGGCCGCACGACCAGCACGCTGGCCCCCGTCCCGGCCAGGGCATCGCCCAAGCCCTGCGCGAAGCCGTCCAGGCCCGCCTTGGACGAGCCGTAGACGAAGTTGGCCTTGCGCACCCGCTCCCCCGCCACGCTCGACAGCACGACCAGGCGTCCGTGGCCCTGGCGCCGGAACTGCGCAGCGACGGCCAGGCCGACGCTCACCGCCCCCGTGTAGTTGACGGTGACCATGGCGGCCGCGGCGGCCGGGTCGTCGTCCAGCTCGATCTGGTCGACGAGCTGCCCGAAGGCCACGATCACGACGTCGAGATCGCCGTGCCGGGCGACCAGGTCGGCGACGAAGGCCTCGTGGCCGGCGCTGTCCGTCGCCTCGAACGGCACGACGTCCACGTTCAGGCCCGGACGCTCTAGGTCTCCCACCGCCACCTCGTCCGGGTGGCGGGCGGCCAGGACGACCGTGCGTGTCGAGGGCGATGTCAGCGCGGCCACGATGGCCCGGCCGATGTCGCTGCTGCCGCCCAGCAGCACGATGGTCTGCGGTTCACCCAGCGCGTTGTCCATGTGCCTCCGTCCCGTCGTCCTTGGTCCCCGATGAGCCCGCTCAGTCCGCGAGCAGACGCAGGCGCCGGCTCTGGTCGCTGGCCCACACCCCGGCGGGATCCACGCCGGCCCGGACCGCACGCCACTCCTCCAGCCGCGGGTAGCCCCTGCGCACCGCGTCCGGCGTGGTGTGGCCGTCCTTCGCCAGGTAGTGGCGGCCACCGGCCTCCAGCACCAGGTCGTCGAGACCGTGCAGCAACCCGGCCAGGCCCGGGGCGCCGGCGGGGAGGTCGAGAGCGAGGGTCCAGCCGGGGATCGGGAAGCTGAGCGGGCCCGGGTTGGCGGCGCCGAAGCGCTTGAGCACGGCGAGGAAGCTCGTGGTGCCCGAGGCGGCGAGCCGCTCCACCACCGTCCGCAGCGTCGCCTCCTCGCCGAACGGCACGACGAACTGGTACTGCAGGAACCCCCGGCGGCCGTAGAGGCGGTTCCACGAGCCGACAGCGTCGAGCGGGTGGAAGTACCCGGGGATCGAGATGATCTGCCCCACCCGCCGCTTCGGTGCCTTGCGGAACCAGAACTCGTTGAATGCGGCCACGGAGAGGTGGTTGAGCACGCCGGGCGGCGGGACGAGTGGCGGCACCGCGATGACCTGCTGCGGGTCGTAGGCCAGGGGCTCCACGGCGTAGCGGGGCAGCAACTGGTCGGCCCGCGCGTGGTCGCCCCTGGTCAGGACGCTGCGGCCGAGGCGGGCGCCCTTGGCCATGAGATCGATCCACGCCACCGAGTAGCGGTGGTAGCGGTCGCCCTCGTCCATCAGGGTCAGGAGGGTGTCGAGGTCCGGGGTGCGGGTGGTGTCGACGGCGATGCGGCTCGTCTCCACCCGCAGGAGCTGCACGGTGGCATCGAGGATCACGCCCGTGAGACCCATGCCGCCGACCGTCGCCCAGAAGAGGTCCGGCCGGCGGTCCGGTCCGATGTCGACCACGCTTCCGTCGGCCAGCAACAGCGACAGCCGGCTGACGTGGTTGCCGAATGAACCATCGAGGTGGTGGTTCTTGCCGTGGATGTCGCTGGCGATGGCGCCGCCGACGGTGACGAACCGCGTGCCCGGTGTGACCGGCACGAAGTACCCGCGAGGGACGATCGTGCGCAGGAGCGCGTCGAGGCTGACTCCCGCGGGCGCAGTCGCGGTGCCCGCCGCGTCGTCGATGCGGATCTCGTGCGGCCGCGGCTCCAGCTCGATGACGGCGCCGCCCCCGTTCTGGGCCGGGTCGCCGTAGGAGCGGCCGAGCCCTCGGGCGATGCCACCCCGCGGAGGCAGGTCCTTCACGGCGTGAGCGAGCGCGTCGACATCACCGGCCCGACCCGTGACCACCTCGGCGGTCGACGGCGACGTGCGACCCCACCCGGTCAGGAGCCGGCGCTCAGGCACGGATGAGTCCCACGCCGAACAGCACCACCCAGATGACGCCCATGAGCTGCAGCAGCCGGTCCCGGAGGAACAGGTCCTCGGGCGTGGCCCCCTCGCCCACCTCGACGGCGAGCGCATAGCGGAGCAGACCGGTCACGACGGGGATGGCGGAGAGCTGGAACCAGACCGCACCCTGGCCACCCAGCTCCGCCTTGTCGAAGCTGAAGATGCAGTACGCGACCGCGGTCCCCGCGCACGCCACGCCCATCACGAAGCGCAGGAACGGCACGGTGTAGTGGTCGAGCGTCGGGCGCACGTTGGGCGCCTCTTCCCCGAGCTCCTCCAGCTCCGCGAGGCGCTTGCCGGTGACGACGAACAGCGAACCGAAGCCGGTGACGATGAGGAACCAGCTCGACACGACCACGTTCACGACGACGGCACCACCGATGGCCCGCAGCAGGAAGCCCGAGGCGACGATGACGAGGTCGAGGATGGCGACGTGCTTCAGCCAGAAGCTGTAGGCGATCGTGGTGACGACGTACAGCGCGAGCACGGCGACGAAGTCCCACTCGGTCGTGGCGATGGCGAGGGCGAAGGCGATCACTGCCAGCACGGCCGCCACGACCCGCCCCGTCCCGACGGAGATGAGGCCGGCGGCCAGCGGGCGGTTGCGCTTGGTCGGGTGGCGGCGGTCGGCGTCGATGTCGGCCAGGTCGTTCAGCACGTAGATCGCGCTGGACGCCGCGCAGAACGAGGCGAAGGCGAGGGTGAGGCGCCACCAGGTGTCGAGCTCGGTCAGCACCTCGGCGCCCGCCGGCGCGGCCACGACGAGCAGGTTCTTGGCCCACTGCCGGGGCCGCATCTCCGTGAGGATGGGCCGCAGGCCGCCCATCCCGCCGGCCGGCCGGGCGACCACCGTGGTCGCCTGAGGTCGCACGTCGCTCCGCTCGGTCACGACGGCACCGCCACCAGCGGCTCCGCGCCGACGTGGACCGGGTGACGGGCCAGCCGGAGCATCGGCGCGTCGTCCGGGCTGTCGCCGTACGCCCAGGCGAGGCGAGGCGGATCGCCGTAGATCGAGGCCAAGCGGCGCACCTTCTCCTGACCACGGCAGTTGGCCCCGGCCAGCCGGCCGGTGAGCCGGCCGTCCCCATCGGCCTCCAGCTCCGTCGCGACGACCCGCGACGCGCCGAGGTGGGCGCCGAGCGGTTCGGCGTAGGCCGCGAGCGACGCCGTCACCAGGACGACGTCGTGCCCGGCCTCGCTGTGCCAGCGCAGACGATCGACGACGTCGGGCCGCATCCACTGCTCGACGATCTCGGTGGCGAAGTCCCGGCCCTTCTCGTGCACGTCCGCCGACCGGCCGGCCGGCGAGCACGCCGGCCAGGAGGGCCTTCACGTCGTCACGCCGGCTGCGGTCGCGAGCGGCGGCCACCAGCAGGTGCGGGCGCCGGGCCAGCGCGCGGGCCACGCTCCTGCGACCAGCCACGCGGACCAGGAACGGCAGCACGCAGTCCCGCCGGGTGAGCGTCCCGTCGACGTCGAAGGCGGCGATGTCGCTCGAGACCACGGACGCGGGATCGTACCGGCCGGCCTCGCCGGGGTGACGGCAACCGGTCACCCCGGGCGCGAGCCCTGTCACCAGCTCGTGCCGAGCGGACGACCCTCCTCGTACCCCGCTGCGCTCTGGATGCCGACCACCGCCTTGTCGTGCAGCTCGGCGATGGAAGCGGCGCCCGCGTACGTGCAGGCGCTCCGGACGCCGGCCACGATCTGGTCGATGATGTCCTCGACGCCCGGCCGATCCGGATCGATGTACATCCGCGACGTGCTGATGCCCTCCTGGAAGAGCTCCTTGCGGGCGCGGTCGAACTCGGTCTCCTGGCGGGTGCGGTTCTTGACCGCGCGGTGGGACGCCATGCCGAAGCTCTCCTTGTAGAGCCGGCCGTCGCTGTCGCGTTGGGCGTCCGCCGCGCTCTCGTACGTACCGGCCAACCACGAGCCGAACATCACGCTGGACGCGCCCGCGGCCAGAGCCAGAGCGACGTCCCGCGGGTGGCGGACGCCACCGTCGGCCCACGTGTGGCGCCCCAGCCGTCGCGCTTCCGCGGCGCACTCGAGCACGGCGGAGAACTGCGGTCGCCCCACACCCGTCATCATCCGCGTCGTGCACATGGCGCCCGGTCCGACGCCCACCTTGACGATGTCGGCGCCGGCCTCGACCAGGTGCCGCGTGGCCTCCGCGGTGACGACGTTGCCGGCGACGATGCGCACGGCGCGGTCCCCGGCGAGCTGGTCGACGACGGCCCGCACCTCCTCGACCGCGTGCAGCGTGCGCGTCTGGTGGCCGTGCGCCGTGTCGATCACGAGCACGTCGATGCCGAGGTCCAGCACGGTCTTGGCCTTCACGGCCGGGTGGCCGTTGATGCCCAGCGCCACGGCCACCCGCAGCCGACCCTGGTCATCCACGTTCGGGCGGTACAGCGTGGAGCGCAGCGCCCCCTTGCGGGTGATGGCGCCGACCAGCCGGCCGTCCTCGACGACGGGCGCCGCGGTCACCCGCCGGTCCGACAGGCGCTCGAAGATCTCGGGCAGGGGCGTCGCGGCCTCGACCATCACCAGATCCCGGGACATCACGTTGTGGAGCTGGGTGAAGCGGTCGAAGCCCGCGGCATCGGTCTCGGTGAAGACACCGACGGGCTCGTCCCCCTCCACGACGATGACGACGCCGTGGGACCGCTTGTGGATCAGCGAGAGCGCCTCCCCCACCGTGCCCGTCGGAGGGAGCGTGATGGGCGTGTCGTAGACCGGGTGGCGGCTGTGGAGGTACTCGACGACCGTCTCCACGATGTCGAGGGGGATGTCCTGCGGCAGGACGGCCAGGCCGCCGCGCCGGGCGACCGTCTCGGCCATGCGCCTCCCCGCCACCGCCGTCATGTTGGCCACGACCACCGGCAGGCTCGTCCCCACCCCGTCGGGCGTCGTCAGGTCCACGTCCATCCGCGACGGCACCGCCGAGAGGCTCGGGACCATGAACACGTCGCTGTACGTCAGGTCGTAGGGCGGCAGGTCGTCGTCGAGGAAGCGCATGGTTCGTACCTTCTGAATCGGCCGTTCGATGCTAACGGCGGCACGCCCGGCACGGGCTCGACCGTTGGCGGCCCCGGCCGGTCCCGGCACTAGCGTCGCCGGACGTGCCGGCACCGGTCCTCCTCGTCCACGGCTGGGGTTCGTCGTTCCAGCGCACGTGGGTGGCCACGGGCATCAGCGCACTGCTGGAGGACGCCGGGCGCACCGTGATCGGTGTCGATCTCCTGGGCCACGGCGAGGCCGACAAGCCCCACGACCCCGAGGCCTACCGGGATCTGACCGCCCGGCTGGTCGACGTGCTGCCGGACGGCGACGTCGTGGACGCCGTCGGCTTCTCGCTCGGAGCCCTCACCCTCCTGGAGCTGGCCTGCGCGCAGCCCGGACGCTTCGGACGCATCGTGCTGGCCGGCATCGGCGACACGATGTTCGAGCGGGACCCCGCGGCGACCCGGCGCATCGTGGCCGGCGTGAGGGGCGAAGCGCCGGAGGACGACGTCCAGGCCCAGGCCTTCCGCCACTACGCCGAGCAGCCCGGCAACGACGCCGCGGCGCTGGCCGCCGTGCTCGAGCGTCCGGCATGGGAGGTCACCGAGGCCGACCTGGCCGCGCTGACGGCGCCCGTGCTGGTGGCCATCGGCGACCGGGACTTCGCCGGCCCGGCCGACCGCCTGGTGGCCGCGCTCCCCGACGCACGGTTGGTCGTGCTCCGCAACACCGACCACTTCGCCACCCCGGAGTCGTTCGCGTTCATCGACGCCATGCTCGGGTTCCTGGACGCCGTCCCGGCGTGACCGACGCCGGCGCCGCCGAGCCGAACGGCCCCGCCGACGATGCCCGGGTGGCCGAAGCCGTGCAGGTCCTTCGCCGTGGCGGGCTGGTGGCCGTGCCCACCGAGACCGTCTACGGCCTCGGTGCCGACGCCGCCAACCCGGACGCCGTCCGGCGGGTCTTCGCCGTCAAGGGCCGCCCGCTCGACCACCCGCTGATCGTCCACGTCGCCTCCGCGCTCCGCCCTCCCCCGCTGGGCCGCCGACGTCCCGCCGGCCGCCGAAGCCCTGGCCGCGGCGTGCTGGCCCGGTCCGCTGACCGTCGTGCTGCACCGGCGCCCCGACGTCGACCCGACGGTGGCCGGCGGCCGCGACACCATCGCCTTGCGCGTGCCCGCCCACCCGCTGACCCTCGCCGTGCTCGACGCCTTCGGTGGCGGCATCGCCGCTCCCTCGGCCAACCGCTTCGGCCACGTGAGCCCGACGACGGCGCAGCACGTGCGTGACGACCTCGGCGACGACGTCGACCTGGTGCTCGACGGCGGGCCGTGCACGGTGGGGGTCGAATCGACGATCGTCGACCTCACCGTCGAGCCGCCGTCCGTGCTGCGCCCGGGCGGCATCCCGCTCGCCGCGCTGGAGGCCATCGTCGACGGGCCGGTCCGGGGCGAGGACACCGGGCCCGCGGCGGGCGCCGGGCATGCTGCGCCTCCCACTACGCGCCCCGCGCGCGGGTGGAACTGGTCGAGGACGACGGCCGCGGCCGAGGCCCGGGCCGAGACCCTGCGCGCCGACGGCGTGCGGGCCGGCGTGCTCGACCCCGGGCCGGATCCTGACGCCTACGCCCGCCACCTCTACGAGTGGCTGCGCCGGGCGGACGACGACGGCCTGGAGGTCCTGATCGTCGTGCCTCCGGCCGCCACGGGCTTGGGCTGGGCCGTGCGCGACCGCCTGCGCAAGGCCGCCGGCCCCCGCTGAGACTCTCGACGGCGGTCGAGAGCAGGCCCGACCGCACGGTCCGAGCAGTCGGAAGCGTTCGCCCGTGATGGCGGAAACCGCAACGACCCGAACGCCTCTCGACCGCCGGATCAGTCGGGTGACTGGCCCAGCTGGTTGAGGTTCTCGATCCAGCGGTCCCGCACGAGCTCGATCGGCGGCGGGGCGCCCTCCCCGGCGACCACGGTCAGCATCACGGTGCTGGCGCCCGCCTCCGGCAGCAGCTCCAGGCGGCACCAGCACTCGGCAGGGTCGTAGAGGTGGGCCTCCAGCAGGTACGGCGGATCGTCGACCATGACCTCCCCCATCCAGTTGGCCACGATGAGCAGGGCCTCGAACGCCTCGGCCGGCAGGGCCTCGATCACGAACGACGGGTCGTCACGCTGCACCCGACCGCCGGGCCGGAAGGGCCGCGGGTCAGGCGCCGGCCCGGACGGGGCCGGCTCGGACGGCGCGGTCGACGCCGGCTGGTCGGCCGCGCGCCCGGTCCGCCAGGACCAGCGTCATGGCCTCCTCGAACGCGACGTTGATGGCCTGCATGCGCGCCTCGGATCCGCCCCGATCGGGGTGCTCGTCCATCGCCAGCCGGCGGCGGGCCGCCCGGAGGGTGTCCGGGTCGACGGAACGGGGCACGCCGAGGACCGCGAAGGGGTCCGGCGACTGGCGGCCGGCCACGCGCGGTCAGACCTCCCGGTCGCGACGGGCGTGGTACGCGGCCGCGGATGTCGGCCGTCGCCGACGCCGCCGGCCCGGGCTCGACCACGTCGCCACCGCCCAGGCCCCACGCCGCGGCCACGTCCACGGCCTCCCGTTGCAGGAGCACCGACGCCGCCTGCACGCAGGCACCGGTGGCGACCGCCTCGTCGACGTCGGCGATCGTGACCTCGCGACCCGAGAGGTCGGCCAGCAGCTGCCGGTAGACCGCGGAGCGCGCCCCACCGCCCGTCAGCAGCAGTCGCCCGCTGGCAGGGACCAGGCCGGCGAGCGCGTCGTAGGCGTCGAGCAGCCCGCAGACCACGCCTTCGAAGGCGGCGCGGGCCAGGTCGGCGCGGGTCACGTCCGAGCGCAGGCCGGCGAGCACGCCCGTGGCGTCCGGGCCGGTTGGGCGTCCGCTCGCCGTCGAGGTACGGCAGCAGGGTGAGCCCGCCGGCGCCGGGACCCGCCTGCTGGGCCAGCATGTCGAGCCCCTCGTGGTCGACCACCAACAGGTTGCGCACGGCCTCGGTCACCTTCGTGGCGTTGAGCGTGCAGACCAGCGGGAGGAAGCGGCCGGTGGCGTCCGCGAAGCCGGCCACAGCCCCGCTGGGGTCGGCGGTCGGCTCGTCGCTCACGCCGTAGACCGTCCCCGAGGTCCCGAGCGACACCACCACGTCGCCGGTCCGCACGCCGAGGCCGAGCGCGGCGGCCATGTTGTCGCCGGTCCCGGGAGCCACCACTGCCGCCCGCCACACGCCGGCGTCGTCCAGCGGGCCGAGCACCTCGGGCACGGCGGCGTACCAGTCCCGGTCGCGATCGACGAGGCGGAGCAGATCCCACCGGTACGCGCCGTCGGCGGGCGACCAGTAGCCGGTGCCCGAGGCGTCGCCCCGATCGGTCGTGAGCCGGCCGGTGAGCCGGGACGTCAGCCAGTCGTGCGGGAGGAGCACCTTCGCCACCCGCGCCCAGTGCTCCGGCTCCTTGCGATGGAGCCACGAGAGCTTGGTGATGGTGAACGCGGCCACGGGCACGCTGCCGCACGCGTCCGCCCACGCCGTCGGGCCCCCATCCAGTTGCTCGAGCAACCACTCGGCGTCGGGCGCCGATTCGGTGTCGTTCCAGAGCTTGGCGGGCCGCACCACCTGTCCGGCCGTGTCGAGCGTCACCATCCCGTGCTGCTGACCGGCGACGGCGATCGCCGCCACCGCCGGCTCCCGCAGCTCGGACCAGCACTGCCGGAACGCCGTCCACCAGGACTCGGGATCCTGCTCCGAGCGGGGCGGCTGGGTCGGCGGGTGCGGGGCCGTCGCCCGGCCGCGCAAGGCACCGGTCTCCGCGTCCCGGAGCTCGACCTTCGTGGACTGGGTCGAGGAGTCGACCCCCGCCACCAACGGCATGATGCTGAGGCCTCCCCAATGCTCCGTGGCGCGTCGCGTCTTCGCCGGCGGCCAATCGTAGGGGGACGGCACTCGCGGCGGCCGCCCGTCCGACCGCGGCACGCCGACCCCGCTACGCTGGCCCCATGGGCGACACCTCCGGTCCAGAGACGTCCCGGCTCCGTGAGCAGCTGTGGCGGCTGCTCTTCATCTCGGCGGCCGCCCTGCTGGTCGTCGGCCTCGCCTTCGACGGGTTCTCCGAGGCTGGGAGCGAGCTCGCCCGCAGCATCGTGGTGGTCGGCGGCACGGTCATCGTCCTGGCCGCCCTGCTGCTCCTCCTGGCCCCTCTCCTGTACCGCCGCCCGTCCGCCGGTGGTGGCTGGCGGGCGCTGCAGGTGGCGGCGCCCGTCCTGGTGGTCGGCGTCGTCGGGCCGGCCATGGTGGCCGCGGCGTCGGCGACGACCCGCCCGGAGCGTGCGGTCAGCTCCCCCGCCACCGCCGCCGCGACCGGGCGACCGGCGCGGCCGCAGCCGGCACGATCGACGAGTCGCAGCCGCACGAGCACGATGCGGCGACCGGCGAGAACGTGCCCGTCGGCGAAGGGGCCGAGAGCGCCGGGGGTCTCGCCACGGAGATCACCGGCAACTCGAGCGGCGACCACGATCACGGCCACGGCACCGCGGTGCCCGAGCAGCCGCTCGACCGGCCCACCCGCAACGCGCTCGGCATGGAGCTGTCCATCGCGCGTGACACGGCGCTGAAGTACCCGACGGTGGCCGACGCCGAGGCGGCGGGCTACCGCATGGTGACGCCGTACGTCCCGCTGATCGGCGCCCACTACCTCAACTTCGGCATCGTGGACACCACCTTCGACGCCGCCAAGCCGGAGATGCTGCTCTACGACGGCACGAAGCCGGACGACCGCATCGTCGGCCTGTCGTACTTCGTCGCCGCGCCGGGCGGGAAGCCGCCCGTGGGCTTCATCGGCCCGAACGACCACTGGCACCAGCACATCGGCCTCTGCATCAAGAACGGCGTCGTGGTCGGCGGCGAGACGACCACCCCGGAGCAGTGCAAGAGCCGCGGGGGCAACAAGGTCGGCCTGAACGACATCTGGATGGTGCACGCCTGGGTCGTGCCGGGGTGGGACAGCCCGCAGGGCGTGTTCTCCCCGGAGCATCTCGGCCTGGTGTAGGTCACAGCGGACCGGGCCGCCGGCGACCGGCCAGGCGGCGCTCGTCAGGCGGGCTGCAGCACGAGCGTGGCCTCGGCGGCCGGGCTCTCCAGCGTCCAGCGCACGATGCCCGCCTCGGCGTCGTGGTCCGCCGAGCCGGCACTGACCTCGATCGTCACGCCGTCCGGGTAGTGGACGGCCGGGACGACCACCTCGGTCGGCCCGGCGGCCAGCGACGATGCGTCGAGCACCAGCTCGAAGCGCGCCGACCCTGGCTCGAACCGCATGCGCAGCGGCCGCCCCTGGCTGTGGCGGGGGTACGGCCGGCTGAACCCGGCAACGGCGCGCCCGCCGCCGTCCTCCGCGCAGTACACGGACAGGTCCTCGTGGTTCCACTGGTCCCCGTGGGCGTGGTCGTTGTCGGGCGTGTAGTTCCACTGCGTCCCGCTCATCGCCAGCTCGTCGAGCGCGCCGTACATGGCGTGCAACAGCCGCTCGTGCAGGGCGAAGTCGCCGGTGCGGTACGCCTCGCCGCCGTTCATCTCGTACGGGACGCCGAACTCGCCGATCAGCATCGGCAACCCGCCCGCCTTCTCCTCGTTGCTCTGTTGCAGGGCGCCGAGCTCGCCCGCGTACACCTCCGTCAGCCCGGCGATGTCCGTGGTGCCGCGGTACTCACCCTGCGACACCTTGCGCGTCCCGAGGGCGACGATGTCGTACCAGTGGCGGGCGTTGACGACGAGCGGATCGGGGTCGTCCCAGCGCATGTCCCGGTCCCATGGTGAGCCCTCGATGAACAGCAGGCAGTCGGGGTGCACCGCGCGCAGGCGCTCGCGGAAGCGGCGGATGAAGGGCACCTGGAAGTCGGCGAACGGGTCGATGCGCACGCCGTCACGCTCGGCGAAGCGCACCGGGTCGGCCAGGACCGGCCGGCCGCCGTCGTCCAGGTCCCACACCCCGGCCCGCTGCCAGGGACAACCGTCGCGCCAGACGGAGACGCCGTCGGGGTTGAGGACCTCGCCGCCCTCGCGCCTCACCGGCATCCCGCCCGCCGCCGCCAGGTACTCGAGCGGGCTCCACGGTGCCGGGCCGTCCTGGTCGAAGATCCGCCACCCTGACGTCATCGACCGCGCGCTCCGCCCGATGTAGCCGTTGCCGGGCTCGTTGAGCGTGTCGTAGCCGAGCACGTTGTCCAGGTGCGCGATGCGTTCGGCCAGCGCGGCCACGGCGCCGATGTACCGGTCCTGCAGCTCCCCCTGCACGCCGGTCAGCTCGGGACAGAACGTGTCGCCGCCGTAGAACAGCGTCCACATCGTCGCCACGGGCGCCCGCTGGTAGTTCTCGGGCCAGTCCTGCGTGTCCAGGGCGACGGCTTCCGCGGCCACGAAGCGCTCGGGCGCCAGGCCCGCCAGCTCGAAGCACCAGAACGGCGCGCCGTCCCCACCGGTCCATCGGCTCCACACGTCCTGGTGGGGGTCGACGAAGACCCACAACCCGCGGGCGCCGGCCCGACGCACCACCTCGGCGTAGTAGTCGAGGTAGGCCTCGTCGTACTCGCCGGGGCCGGCGTGCTCGATGGCCTCCCAGGTCGTGAGGAGCCGCAGGCAGTTCATGCCCCACCCGGCGATGCGGTCGAGGTGGTCATCGAGCTCGTCCAGCGGGGCGGGACGGCCCACGAAGGACACCTCCGCCCACCCGTCGAACGACACCCCGAGGTGCGTCGCGCCTGCGGGCGTGACCGGCACCTTGGTGGCGCCACTCAGGTTGACGCCCCGCAGCAGCGTGGGGCGGCCGAGCCGGTCGATCAGCCAGCCTCCGTCGGTCGTGAAGCCGTGCGCCATGCCGGTCCGGTCAGCGGCCGGTGAACCGCGCCGGACGCTTCTCCATGAACGCCGCGACGCCCTCCTGGAAGTCCTGCGTGCGGAGCAGGGGCAGGAGCTGGAGGAACACGTGGTGGACGTTCTGCTCGAAGGTCTCGGTCTCGGCTGCCCGCATCATGCGCTTGATGGCCCGCACCGCCAGCGGGGCGTTGGCGGCGATCTCGCCCGCCAGCTCCGCGGTCGCCGCCGGCAGGTCGGCGTCGGGCACGACCCGGTTGACCAGCCCCAGGTCGAGAGCCTCCTTGGCCAGGAGCGTCCGCCCGGTGAAGGCAACCTCGGCCGCCTTGGCGTAGCCGAGCATGCGGGGCAGCAGCCAGGTGCCGCCGCTCTCCGGAAGGATCCCCCGCTTGGCGAAGCCGGGGTTGAGCTTGGCCGACTCACCGGCGATGCGCAGGTCGCACCCGAGCGCCAGGTCGAGCCCGTACCCGGCGGCGCCACCGTTGAGGGAGCAGATGGTGGGCGTGTCGAGGTTGTGCAACACGATCGGCGGGGCGTTGCGGAGGTCGATCTCGCCCGGGTTGGTGTCGAGCGCCCCCAGGTTGCCGAGGCTGCCCTTCGGGCCGGCCATCTGGGCCTGGAGGTCGAGGCCGGCGCAGAAGGCCCGGCCGGTGCCCGTCAGCACGATGACCCGCGCCTCGGAGGCGGCGTCGGCCTCCAGCAGCCGGGCCGACAGCGCCTCGAGCATGGCCGCCGAGATGGTGTTCATGCGGTCAGGAGCGTTGAGCGTGATGGTGGCCACGTGGTCCGTGACCTGGTAGAGGACCTCGCGGGTCTTCTCCTCCGGAGCATCTGGGCCAGGCACGTCGTGCACCCTACGTGAAGCGCTTCCGGGGGGTGCTTGCCCCTCGGCGACGAGACCTCCTAGCCTGTCGGCCATTAACCTCGGACGCCGAAGTCCGACCTCGAAGGGGGAGTATCAGTTATATGGCCAAGACCACCGTGCGCCGCGTAAGCGCGTTCGTCGTGGGCTTGTCGCTGTTCGCCGCTGCCTGTGGCAGTGACGACGATGGCGGCAGCGCCGACACGACGGCCGCACCTGCGAGCGAAGCACCTGCGACCGAGGCTCCCGCCTCGGAAGCGCCCGCCACCGAAGCGCCGACCAGTGACGCGGCCAGCGGCGGCACCGCTGGAGCTCTCGCCGGCATGAAGGGCACCACGCCCCTGGTCGAGCTGTCCACGGAGTTCCAGGACAAGCTCCTGGCGATCGACCCGGAGCTCGGCACCACGTTCAACTACGCCGCCGAGACCTACGACGCCATCAACATCATCGCCCTGGCCGCCGAGAAGGCCCAGACGGACGGCATCGACTACGCCAAGGAGATCAACGGCATCACCCGTGACGGCGAGAAGTGCACGGACTTCGCGACGTGCAAGGCCATCATCGACGCCGGCGGCGATCCCGACTACGACGGCCAGTCCGGCCCGCTCGAGTTCGCCGGCAACGGCGAGCCGCTGCGAGGCCAGCTACGGCCTGCTCGATCTTCGGCGACGACAACCGCATCGACAACGACGCCACGACCTTCATCGAGGCGTCCGCCGCGGCCGAGGCCGACGTGCCCCAGGTCCCCGTCGAGGGCACCCGGGCCGGCGACGGCAAGCTGGTGATCGGCTCGATCCTGCCCCAGACGGGCTCGCTGGCCTTCCTCGGCCCACCGGAGTTCGCCGGCTTCGACCTGGCCATCCAGGAGATCAACGCCGCTGGTGGCGTCCTGGGCCAGCCGATCGAGGGCATCCCCGGTGACTCGGGTGACGCCACGACGGACACCGCCAACCAGACGGTTGACCGCCTGCTGTCGCAGAACGTCGACGCCATCATCGGCGCCGCCTCCTCCGGCGTGTCGCTGACCGTGATCGACAAGATCACCGGCGCCGGCGTGGTGCAGTTCTCGCCCGCCAACACCTCGGACGAGCTCTCCGCCTACCCGGACAAGGGCCTGTACTTCCGCACCGCCCCGCCGGACATGCTGCAGGGCGGCGTGCTCGGCGGCTGTCATCGCCGATGACGGCCATGCCACGGTGGCCATCCTCGCCCGCAACGACTCCTACGGCACGGGCCTGGCCGGAACGGCACAAGGCCGCGCTGGAGGAGGCTGGTGTCGAGGTCGTCGTACAAGAAGGTGTACGACGAGAAGGCCCAGACCTTCGACGCCGAGGTCGACGAGATGGTGGCGGCCGACGCCGATGCCATCCTCCTCATCGCCTTCGACGAGGCGTCCCGCATCCTGACCACCATGGTCGAGAAGGGCATCGGCCCGCCCGACAAGGCGGTCTACGGCACCGACGGCTTCGTCGGTGACCCGGTCGGCGAAGCCTTCGACGCCGGCACCTGAGCCTTCCGGCTCGCTGAAGTAGGACGGAGCCCCGGCCCGCGGGTCGGGGCTCCGTCGCGTCCGGCCGCCGGCCTGCCGGGCGAATGCACCCGTCTCCCGGCGACGGCTCCTGCCACGCTGTCGCCGTGGCATCGGTCTTGTGGGGCAAGGACATCGCGGCCGTCTACGACACGACCGCGGCGGCGATGTTCGATCCTGCGGTGCTCGAACCCGCCGTCGACCTGCTGGTCGACCTGGCCGGCGAAGGCGCGGCGCTCGAGCTCGCAGTGGGCACAGGCCGGGTGGCGCTGGCCCTCAGCGCCCGGGGGGTCCGGGTGCACGGCATCGAGCTCTCACCCCACATGATCGAACGGCTGCGGGCCAAGCCCGGCGCCGAGGCCGTCGAGGTCACCGTCGGTGACATGACATCGACCCGTCTCGACCGGTCGTTCACGCTGGTCTACCTGGTGTGGAACACGATCATGAACGTGACCACGCAGGACGAGCAGGTGGCGGTGTTCGAGAACGCGGCGGCCCACCTCGAGCCCGGGGGCTGCTTCGTCGTGGAGGTCATCGTGCCCCAGCTCCGGCTCCTCCCCCCGGGCGAGGCCGGCAGGGTCTTTTCCCTGGAACCAGACCACGTCGGCATCGAGACCTTCGACGACCTGGCCGGCCAGGTCACGTGGTCCCACCACTGGACCGAGCTGGACGGCCGGCTCCTCCGGCACTCGGCGCCGTACCGCTACGTGTGGCCGTCCGAGCTGGACCTGATGGCCCGCCTGGCCGGACTCCGGCTCCGCGATCGCTGGGGAAGCTGGTCGAAGGAGCCGTTCACGTCGGCCAGCACCAACCAGGTCGCCGTGTTCGAGAAGCCGCAGTAGCCCGGGTCCGGTTCCCCTCAGGCCAGGGTGGCCGGGGCCGGCCGGCGCGCTAGTCGACCTTGGCCAGCGTGCCGAGGTAGAGCTCGATGACCTTGGGGTCGGCCAGCAGCTCCCGGCCGGTGCCGGTGTAGGCGTTGCGGCCCTGGTCCAGCACGTATCCGCGGTCACAGACCTGCAGGCAGCGGCGGGCGTTCTGCTCGACCATGAGGATGGCCACGCCGGTCTCGTTGATCTGCCGGCACTGGATGAAGACCTGGTCCTGCAGCGCCGGCGACAGGCCGGCCGAGGGCTCGTCCAGCAACAGGACCTTGGGGTCCAGCATCAGGGCCCGGCCCATGGCGACCATCTGCCGCTCGCCGCCCGAGAGCGACCCGCACCGCTGGTCGGCCCGCTCCCGCAGGCGAGGGAACAGCGTGGTGACGTACTCGAAGCGGTCGTCGTACACGTCGGGGTTGAGGAAGCACCCCATCTCCAGGTTCTCCGCCACGGTCAGGCTGGGGAACACGTTGTTGGTCTGGGGCACGAAGCCCACACCCCGGGCGACCAGCTCGTAGGGCTTGCGGCCGGTGATGTCCTCGCCGTCCAGGGCTGACGGTGCCGGAGCGGATGTTCACGAGGCCGAGGACGGCCTTGAGCAGGGTGGACTTGCCGGCCCCGTTCGGGCCGATGATCCCGACGAACTCCCCGTTGGCCAGCGTCACGTTGCAGCCGTTGAGGATGTTGACCTCGGGGACGTACCCGGCGACGATCTCCGTGGCCTCGATGACGCTCTCAGCCATCGCCGTTCCCGAGGTCCATGTCGTGGTGGGCGCCCAGGTAGGCGTCGATCACGTTCGTGGTTCTCCGCCAGTGACTCCGGTGGTCCCTCGGCGATGATGGCTCCCTCGGCCATCACCACCACCCAGTCGCTGATGTCCCGCACGACGTCCATGTCGTGCTCGACGAAGATCACCGTGCGTCCCTCGTCGCGGAGGGACTTCACGTGACCGAGCAGGCTCTGGGTGAGGGCAGGGTTCACGCCGGCCATGGGCTCGTCCAGCATGATCAGGTTGGGATCGGCCATCAAGGCCCGGGCCATCTCCAGCAGCTTGCGCTGACCGCCCGAGAGGTTGCCCGCGAACTCGTCCCGCATGTGGATCAGCTTGAACCGCTCGAGCAGGCCGTCCGCCTTGGCCTCGATCTCCTTCTCCTGGGCGCCCCAGATGGGCTTGAACAACCCTCGGACGACACCCTCGCCCCGCTGATGGGTGGCGCCCAGCTTCATGTTCTCGATGACCGGCAGGCGGGTGAGGCTCTTGGTGAGCTGGAACGTCCGCACCATGCCCAGCCGAGCCGTCTTGTGGGCGGGTATCCCGTTCATCTCGGTGCCGTCGAACATCCACCGCCCCTGGTCCGGCTCGTCGAAGCCGGTCAGCAGGTTGAAGAACGTGGTCTTCCCCGCCCCGTTGGGACCGATAAGCGCCGTGATGCGGCTGCGCTGGAACTCGACGTGGTCGACGTCGACCGCCGTGAGGCCCCCGAAGTTCCGCCGGATGCCGTCGGCCACCAGGATCGGGTCCGGCTTGGCCACCCCCGGCTCCCAGGCCAGGCCGGCGAACGGCGAGGGCGACGCGGTGTCAGCGGACATCGAACACCTGCTCGCGCTTGTCCCCGAAGATCCCCTGTGGCCGGTACACCACCAGCAGCGACCAGCCCGATGCCGACCAGGATGAACTTGACCTGCCCGAAGTTGTTGGCGTTCAGGATGATCCAGTTGGGCATGGTGTACTCGCGGGTGACCTCGGACAGCACGTTGTCCACGAAAGCGATGAGGAACCAGAAGATCATCGCGCCGATGATCGGCCCCTTCACCCTCGCCACGCCGCCCAGGATGAGGATGGTGTAGGCGAAGAACGTCAGCGCGGTGCTGTAGTTGTTGGGCTGGGCCACGCGGTTGCCGACGGCGATCACCGCGCCGCCCAGGGCCCCGATGATGCCGCCGATGATCAGGCTCTGCATCTTGTAGGAGAAGATGTTCTTGCCCAGGCTGCGGGCGGCGTCCTCGTCCTCCCGGATGCTCTTGATGACCCGGCCCCAAGGGCTCCGCATCAGGTAGTAGACGTAGGCCGAGGCCAGGGCCACGAGGATCCAGCCGGCGACGATGATGAAGAGGTCGTACTCGTTGAAGGTCTGGGTCCGGTTCCCGAAGATCTGCGGCAGCAGCCGGTACCGCTCGGGATCGAGTGGGTTGACCTGTTCGACATCGCCCGTGAACCGCTGGAGACCGTCGTTGCCACCGGTCAGCCACGTGAACCGAACGGAGTTCAACCCGATGCGCACGATCTCGGAGGCGGCGATGGTGACGATGGCCAGGTAGTCGGCGCGCAACCGCAGCGTCGGGATGCCGAGGAGCAACGCCAGCAGAACGGCGGCGGTGATCAACACCGGGATGCAGGCCCAGAACGACCAGCCGTAGGTGCTCACCGGGATGGCGATGGCGTAGGCGCCGGCCGCGGCGAAGGCGGCCTGGCCGAAGTTGAGCAGGCCCGTGTACCCGAAGTGGACGTTCAGTCCTTGCGCGATCAGGGCGTAGGCGATGGCGTTGATGCTGATGGCGGTGTAGATGGCGTTCGAGAAGATCAGCGACCAGTTGAGCGCGCCCATCTAGCCCACCCGTTCCTTCCTGCCCAGGATGCCCTGCGGGCGGATGAGGAGGATCAGGATCAGCGCCAGCAGGGCGCCGATGTTCTTCAGCTCGATGACCCCGGGCAGGAGCCACGTCCACAGCTCGACGAAGACGCCGATGACGACCCCGCCGACCAGAGCGCCGAAGGGGTTCCCGAGGCCGCCCAGGGTGATGGCGGCGAACATGAGCAGCAGCAGGCTGAACCCCATGTCCCAGCGGACCTGCTGCTCGAGGCCGAGCAGGATGCCGCCCAGGCCGGCCAGTGCTCCACCCACCACCCACACGATGAGGATGATGCGGTCGGTGTTGATGCCGGTCGAGGAGGCCAGGTCCGGGTTGTCGGACACGGCCCGGATGGCCTTGCCGGTGCGGGTCCGCAGCAGCCAGAGCGCCACGCCGATGGCGGCGATCACGCTGATGGCCATGATCGTCATGGACCGTGGCGTCAGCGAGAACGGCCCCAGGTCCTTCGCCTCCTGTACGACGAACTGCCGGTAGGCCCGGGAGCGGCCGCCGAAGATGAACTGGAACACGTAGCGGGCCGAGATGCCGACGCCGATGGTGATGATCATCAGCGAGGTCAGACCGACGCCCCTGCGACGCAGAGGCCTGAAGATGCCGCGTTCGAAGGCCGCCGACGCCAGCGTGGCCGCGGCGATGCCGACGATGGCGGCGAGGAGCACGTGGAACCTGAACCAGTACTGGTTGGCGTACCAGGCCATGATGGCGCCGAGGGCCACGATCTCGCCGTGGGCGAAGTTCGACAGCCCCGTCGTGCCGTAGATGAGCGAGAGACCCACGGCGCAGATGGCGATGATGAGGCCGAACTTGACCCCGTTGGCCAGCGTCTGGGGCAGGATGCTCCACCGGCTGTCCTGCTGGCGCGTGTCCTCGCCGAGGAAGAAGTTGAGGGACTGCTGCTCGCCGGGACGGACGTTGACCGGCCGCTCGCTGGGGCTGTCCTCGCGAGGTGTGACGTCGTCGGGCAACGTGGACTCGTCCATGGCGACCACGTAGTTCCCGGGACCAGGGAGCGGGATCTCGTAGCGGCCCTCGGCGTCGGTGACGGCCTCGCCGGCCGCCTCCCCGCCCTCGGCCGACGACGGTGATCGTGACGCCTTCGACCGGATCCCGGACGCGGTCGCCGTCCACCTCCTGCTCGTTGAAGACCCGTCCCCGGACGACCTCGGTGGCCTGGGCCGACGCCTGGGGCGCGGCGAACGACCAGAGCCCGAGCAGACCGAGGGCCAGCAACAGCAGGCGTGCGGCTCTGCTCCGCACCAGCGACTCCAACTCCGCGGCTTCCCCTTGGGTCCCCCTCCGCCCCATGCGGAAGTGGGCGCACCCTAGCCACTCGGCGGGTGGACGGTGAGCCATGCTGTTCATCACCATAAGGTGCGGGCATGGACACCGGGCCGATGAACGTCAGGGCGGCGGTGCCGCAGCCCACGCTCCTCGAGCCCGGCGGCCAGTCGTGCGAACTGCTCCTCATCCGCCACGGCCGCTCGGCGGACGTCGTGCCGGGCAGCGAGGAGGCGGCCGACCCCGGTCTGCACCCCGACGGCCGCCGGCAGGTCGAGGCGCTCGCCGCCCGCCTGGCCCCGAAGGAGCTCGACGCCGTGTACGCCTCGCACCTGCGCCGGGCGGTCGAGACCGCTGCTGCCCTCGCGGATCCACGAGGCCTGGAGGTGCAGACCGATCCGGACCTCCAGGAGGTCCTCCTCGGCGACTGGGGGCAGGGCGAGTTCCGGCGCCGGGCGGCGGCGCGCGACCCCGAGTGGGTGGCCTGGGCGCGGACGCGGCGCTGGGACGGCATCCCCGGCGGCGAGGGTGACGACGCGCTCCGGACCCGCGTGGTCCAGGCGGTCGACCGCGTGGCCGAGCGCCACCCCGGCGGCACCACCGCCGTCGTCGTCCACGGCGGGGTGATCAACGCCTACCTGGCCGAGGTGTTCGGCGTGCACCACAGCCTGTGGCTCACGGTGGAGAACACGAGCATCACCGTGGTCCGCATCGCCGCGGACGGGAGCGAGGTCGCGCACTATGTGGTGGTCGCCAACGACTGCCACCACCTGTACGACCCGGTGCTCGGACAAGGGACGTCGGTGCCCGCCAACCAGTAGCGTCCGGCCGTGGCCAGCGCGCACCAGAGCCCGACGCCGAACCCGGACGCCTTGAAGTTCACCCTCGACATCACGCTCGGCGACGATGATCAACGTGGCCAGCGCGGACGAGGCGGACACGCCCTTCGCCCAGGCGGTGTTCGCGGCACCCGGCGTGGTGAACCTGTTCGGCGTCAACGACTTCGTCACCGTGACCCGCGAGCCCGGCGCCAGCTGGGATCCCATCGTCGCCGCCGTCGAGGCTGCGGCCGCCGAGCACCTGTGAGCGAGGCCGCGCCGGCGGACGCGCGAGATGCGCCGCCGCCGATCCGCACCCGCGTCAGCGAGCTGCTCGGCATCCGGTACCCCATCGTCCAGGCCCCGATGGGGTGGATCGCGCGCGCCCAGCTGGCGTCGGCGGTGTCGAACGCCGGCGGCCTGGGGATCATCGAGACCTCCTCCGGCGAGCTCGACGCGGTGCGCGAGGAGATCCGCAAGATGCGCGAGCTCACGGATCAGCCCTTCGGCGTCAACATCGCCCAGCTGTTCGTGCGCGATCCCTCGATCGTGGAGTTCGTGGTCGACCAGGGCGTGCGCTTCGTCACGACCTCGGCCGGGGACCCCAACCGCTACACCCGCCAGCTCAAGGACGCCGGCCTCACCGTCTTCCACGTGGTCCCCACGCTCGCCGCGGCGCGCAAGGCGGTGGACGCCGGGGTCGACGGTCTCGTCGTGGAGGGCGGTGAGGGGGGCGGGTTCAAGAACCCGCGCGATGTGGCGTCCATGGTGCTGCTGCCGCTCGTCACGTCCCACTTCGACGTGCCGGTGATCGCGGCCGGCGGCATCTGCGACGGGCGCACGATGGCCGCCGCCATGGCCCTCGGGGCCGAGGGGGTCCAGATGGGCACCCGCATGGTCTCCGCGGCCGAATCGCCCGTCCACGACAACTGGAAGCAGGCGATCGTCGCCGCATCGGAGACCGACACCGTGTTCCTCAACCGCTTCTCCCGTCCCGGCCTGCGCGCCCTCCGCACGGCCCGCACGACCGAGCTGGAGCGGGACGAGCACGTCGGCTTCGAGGTGTTCGGCTCGGTGATGGACCTCTACTTCGGCGGGGACATGGAGGCCTCGATCGCGCTCGGCGGGCAGGTCATGGGGCGCATCGACGAGGTGCGGCCGGTGGCCGACATCATCAACGACACGGTGCGGGAACTGGTGGCCACGGCGGAGGCCCTTGCGGGGGTCGTTGCGGCGGAGCGAATCCCATCAGTAGGATTTGCCGCAAGCGGAGACGAACGGCCCGGTGCCGCGCGGGAGGTCTCCAGATCATGTTCACCCTGAAGCGCATCCTGCTCTACCTGGTGATCGCGTTCGTGATCCTGTTCATCTGGAACGATCCTGCGGGCGCCGGCGACGCCATCGGCGAGTTCTTCAGCGACGTCGGCAGCTTCTTCTCCGACCTGTTCAACAAGTTCGCCGACTTCGTCTCCTCCTGGTCCGACGAGAGCAAGTAGGGCGACGCCGCCATGGCCGCGTCCTACACGCCGCCACCGCCACCGCCTCCGGAGCGGGCGAAGTACGACCTGCTGTCGATGCTGCTGCCCACACCCGATCAGATCGTCCGCTCCTACCTCACCACCGACGAGACCATCGTCCTGATGGACCAGCCCTCGACCAACGCGTTCATTGTCGAGGCGGCCAAGGAGCTCATCGGCATCGGGCTCCTCCTGCTCCTGTTGGTGGCCTGGGTCGGCGGCGGGGGCGACACGACGGTCGCCGCCATCGGCTTCGTCCTCCTCGACGTGCTGCTCATCTACCTCATCGTCAAGCGCATGCAGTTCTGGTACACCCGCTACGTCCTCACCAACTTCCGGGTCATCCGCTCATGGGGGATCCTCCGCCGGCAGATGGCGTGGATCCCGTGGGCCAAGGTCACTGACATCTCGATGACGCAGACGCTCATCGGGCGGATGCTCGGCTACGCCACGGTGCGCATCGAGTCGGCCAACGAGGACTCGGGCTTCAAGGAGATCAAGGACCTGCGCCAGCCCCATCGCTTCCACCGCGTGATCGGGGAGATGGTCGAGGCCAAGCAGGGCAGGACGGTGCCGTTCTGGATGGCCGGCCCGGACGAGCCGCCGGCCTCGACGACGAACGTGCCGCCGGATGCCGTCCTCAACGATTGAGCACGCGGTCAGCCGGGGTTGGCGCGGTCGACGCCTGCGGGACCGGTTGGCGGGTGGCGAAGGTGAGGCGGCAGGTCAGCCACCAGACGACGACCGAACCCGTGACGTGCAGCGCGACCAGTGGCACGGGAATGCCGTTGAAGTACTGCATGTAGCCGATCGTCCCCTGGACGACGAGAGCGATCAGCACTGCGCCGAGCGGCTCGCCGACGACCGACCACGCTGGCCCGCGACGGGCGCGCCACGCGACCCACAGGAGCGCGCCGGTAGCCACCAGCACCGTCACGCTGTGGATGCGGGCGACGTCGGTGATCGCGAACCCGAACCGTCTCGCCTCCTCGTCCCCGCCGTGCGGTCCGGTCCCCGTCACCACGGTGCCGGTCACGATGGCCAGGCCGACGAGGGCCGACGCGGCCAGGACCTCACGGCGCAGCAGCCGGCCGGCCGCCGGTTGGTACGGGCCAGGCTCCTCGGAGGCACGCTGGTGGAGCACCAGCGCGTCGGTGAGGATCACGATCGACAGCACGAAGTGCGCCTGCACCGAGGCCGGGTGCAGGTCGGTCAGCACCGTGATGCCGCCGAGGACGATCTGGCCGATCACGCCCGCCACCAGCCCGATCGACAGCCACAGCAGGTCCCGCCGCCGGGGCCGGCGCACCAGCGAGCCCAGGACGGCGAGCACGACGGCGATCGCGACCAGGCCCGTGAACAGCCGGTTCACCTGCTCGATGGCGCCGTGCGTGCTGGAGACGTCGACGAAGCGCGTCTCGTTGCACTGCGGCCAGTCCGGGCACCCGAGGCCGGAGCCGGTCAGACGGACCAGGGCGCCGGTGACGATGATGACGGCGAGGGCGAGGGCGGCCAGGAGCGTCAGCCGTCGGTACGCGGACGGCGACAACGACCAGCCCGCGCGAGTCATCGGGGCTGGGGTCGGGCTCTCGTCCGCGCCGGGCATCGGCGTCGAGGGTATCCACCTACGCTCCGGCGGTGCTCAGTCCCGCCGACGACCTCCCGGTCCACCAGACCCCCGAGCCGCTGGCCCATCCGGCCACGTCCGATCCCAACCACTACGACCGCTACTTCTTCAACGGCGGCACGACCGACGGGAGCCTGTTCTTCGGCGTAGCGCTGGGCCTGTATCCCAATCGCGAGGTCATCGACGCCGCTTTCAGCGTCGTCAGCGAGGGCCGGCAGGTGAGCGTCCACACCTCGGGCCGCTGCCCGACCGACCGCTCGACGACCGTCGGGCCGGTCACGGTAGAGGTGGTCGCGCCGCTGCAGTCGCTGCGGATCGTCGTCGACGCCCGCGACGAGGGCCTCGCCGCGGACCTCGTGTTCACCGCACGCACGGCCGCGGTCGAAGAGCCGCGGTTCACCCGGCGGCACGGGACGCGCGTCGTCTTCGACTACACCCGGCTCACGCAGTGGGGTGAGTGGTCGGGCTGGCTGGAGGTCGACGGCCGGCGCATCGAGCTGGCTACCGGGCAGGTGCGGGGCTGCCGCGACCGCTCGTGGGGCATCCGTCCGGTCGGTGAGCGCGGTGGTGGCGTTCCCGGGCCTGCTCCCCAGTTCTTCTGGCTGTGGGCGCCGACCAACTTCGACGACATCTGCGTGCACTTCGCCTCCAACGAGGAGGCCGACGGGACGCCGTGGCACCGGAGCGGCTTCATCGTCCCGGTGGGCACCGGCGCGCCGGAGCCGGTCCAGGCCGTCGCCCACCGCGTCGAATGGCGTGCGGGGACCCGCCGGGCGGTCCACGCGGAGATCGACCTGGTCGGCAAGGGCGGGGAGCTGCAGACGTTGCGCCTGGAACCGCTGTGGGAGTTCCAGATGCTCGGGCTCGGCTACCTGCACCCGGAGTGGGGCCACGGGGTCTGGAAGGGCGAGTCGGCCTCGGCCGGAGAGCGCTGGGATCTGCCGGTGCCCGATCCGCTGGCCCTCCACCACCTCCACGTGCAGGCCGTGTGCCGGGCGACCTTCGGCGACCGGACCGGCACCGGGGTGCTGGAGCAGCTCGTGATCGGGCCCTACGAGCCGGCCGGGTTCACCGACCTCTTCGACGGCGCCAGTCCGCCCTCCACGGACGCGCGCGCCAGCTCGCGACCCATGTAGCCGGAGGCCACCATCGTCACGAAGTGGTACACGGCATCCTCCGACCCGCTCAAGATGCCCGGGATGAAGCGGGGCGAGGCCACGCCGCGCTGCACGGACTCCACCGCGGCCCAGTCCTGCCGGTTGGTGATGTCCCAGAAGTCCACGGCGTAGCTGGGGTCGAAGCCGGGCTGCTCCACCGCCTCGGGCGGGAACAGCCACTGGCACTCCACCCGGCTGGTTCCCGGGGTGACCGGCTCGATGCGGTGCGTCATCACGTAGTCGGGATGGAGGCTGACCAGCAGGTTGGGGAACAGGTTCACGTACAGCACCTGACGGCGCTGGACGTCGTCGAGGCCGCGCAGCACCACGCCGCCGGACCGGCCGTCGAGGCTCATCGTCTCGGCGTCATCAGCGAGGTCCATGTCGCCACCGACCCACGCGCCGGCCTCGTCCTGGAAGTTGTCGCCGGAGTCGCTGGGCGAGACCTTGCAGAGCTGCGGGTGGATGAGCGGGCAGTGGTAGCACTCGTGGTAGTTCTCGATGGCGATCTTCCAGTTGGCCTGGAGGTCGTAGTCGTGGCTCGCCGCCACGACCAGCCGCTCGCACTCCCAGCCTTCGGTCAGTGCGCCGAACGCGCCCAGGTGGTCCTCGAACGGACCGGCCTGCCCGTCGACGTTGACGAAGACCCAACCTCCCCACTCGGCATGGGCGAGCGGCTGCAGCCCCATGACGGAGGGCTCGAAGTTGGGGACCTCGCCGAAGTGCGGCGCCAGGCGCAGCGCGCCGTCGAGCTCGTAGCTCCATGCGTGGTACGGGCACTGCACCACGCCCCGGACCGTCGAGGCGCCACAAGCCAGGAGCTCGTGGCCACGATGGCGGCAGATGTTGGCGAACGCGTGCAGCGCGCCGTCGCCGTCGCGGGTGAGCAGCACGCCGGTCGTGCCGATGCGCACGGCCTTCTGCGACCGGGGTTCGGCGACGTCCGCCGTCCGGCCGGCGCAGACCCAGCTCCCGTCGAAGAAGTTGGCCCGCTCCCAGGCCAGGACGTCGGGATCGGTGTACGCGCGGCGCGGCAGCATCCGCGAATGACCGAACGGCCGGAGGCAGGCCTCCAACTCCTGGGTCGGCAGGGGTGCGGGGGTGCGGGCCATCTTCAGCGTCTCCTCCTCGTCGTGATCTCAGCCCTGCGCCGGGCGGTTGGCGGTGCGGCGGCGCCACGGACGGCCATCACGGCGCTGGTCCGCCAGCACCGCCCGCGCCGCCTGCCAGCCCGGGATGCCGCACACCCCGCCGCCGCCGTGGGTGG
The DNA here is from genome assembly GCA_963769115.1 of uncultured Acidimicrobiales bacterium. Taxonomy (GTDB): domain Bacteria; phylum Actinomycetota; class Acidimicrobiia; order Acidimicrobiales; family Ilumatobacteraceae; genus DASTFY01. Next base: position 63,655 of record CAVYKN010000017.1, on the reverse strand, counting down.
CGGAGTGGGCCTGGTAGAGCCCGAGGATAGGCGAGCGGAAGTCGGCGAACCCGGCCGCGGGCCGGTTGTGGAAGAGCTGGTCGACCGAGAGCTCACCGTGGAAGATGTTCCCACCGATCAGGCCGTAGGTGTGCTCCATGTCGTACGGGCCGATGACCTGGCGGTGGATCACGGACCGGGCCAGGTTGGGAGCGAGCTCGGTGTAGCCGGCCACGACCCGGTCGGCGTAGGCCTCGAGCTCGTCCTGATGCGGCTCGTCGCTCCACGACGACGGCACCCACTGCGTGAAGAGGCTCATCACGTGCGTGCCCTCGGGACACAGCGTCGGATCGAGCGTCGAGGGGATGCAGCCGTCGCTGAACGGCCTCGTGGCCGGCTGCCCGCTGCGGGCCTCCTGGAACGCCTGCTCGAGGTACTCCAACGAGTGCGCGAGCTCGATGGCACCGGTGTGGTGGGGCTGCAGGTGGGTGCCAGGATGGGACGTGAAGTCGGGCAGCTCCGACAGCGCGAGGTTGACCTTGACCGTGCCGCTCCGGCTCCGCCAGCGCCGGATGGCGGTGACGAAGTCGTCGGGGAGCTCCGCGGCGTCGAGGTGGCGGAGGAAGCCGATCTGCGGGTGCACGGCGGTGATCACCGTGTCCGTGCTCAGCTCCTCGCCGTCCACGAGGGCGACGCCCGTGACCCGGCCCTCGCGGGTGAGGACCCGCTCCACCGGCGCGCCGGTGCGCACCGTGACGCCGAAGGACTCCGCTGATCGGCGGATGGCGTCGGCGACCGCACCCATGCCTCCGCGGGGGTAGCCCCACTGCCCCAGCGAGGACCCGGCACCCACGTCGCCGATCGAGTGGTGCAGCATCACGTAGGCGGTGCCCGGCTCCTCCGGACCGGCCCACGTCCCGATCACGCCGTTGACGGCCATCATCGCCTGGACGGCATCGGACTCGAACCACTCCCGCAGCAGGTCGCCCACGCTCATGGTGAAGAGCCGGGTGACGTCGGCGGCCTTCGTCACGTCGAGCCCCCGCAGGCGCCAGGCCACCTTGAGCTGGTCGAGCAGGTCCGCTGGCCGCTTCGAGCCCAGCTTGGGTGGCACCTGGGTCAGCAGCGGTCCGAGCACGGCAGCGATGCCGTCCATCCAGGCGTCCCAACGCTCCAGCGCGACGGCGTCCCGCTTCGAGAACGCGGCCACGGTGCTGTAGCGGTCGGCGGGCTCCTCCCCCATCACCAGGCCCCGGCCGTCGGGCAGGCCCAGGTAGGAGGGGCCCATCGGGTACACGTGGTAGCCGTGGCGGGCCAGGTCGAGCCCGTGCACGATGGCGTCGGGCATGAGGCTCATCACGTAGCTCAGAGCGGTCACCTTGAACTCCGGCCCCCAGGGCTGCTCGGTCACCGCAGCCCCGCCCACGACGGGGCGCGCCTCGAGCACCGCCACCCGCCGGCCCTCCTTGCCCAGGAGCGCCGCCGCCACCAACCCGTTGTGACCGCCGCCGACCACCACCGCATCCCAGCGCTGCGCCATCCCGGCCTCCCGTGTTCCTCTGCGCCCGATCGCTCGCGTCACCGGGACCGCTGTGCGTCCGCTATCGTTGACGCCTAACTGACTCGTCAGTCAGTATAGCTCGGCGGGCGCGTCCGCCCGCCATGGGTCATCAGCCAGACTGGAGCATTCGGTCCGCTGCGTGAAGGGGAGGAACGACGTGGCCAACGGATATGTCCCGCCGTCAGTTCGTAGAGCGGTCGGCCCGCTTGGCGGTGCTCGCCGGGCTGAGCGGCTATGTCCTGTCGGCCTGCGGGAGCAGCGGCGACAGCGGCGGGGGTGGTGGCGGCGGCGGGGACACCATCCCGCTCGCCCGCCTCGACAACCCCGTCACCCTGCCCGACAACGGGATCGAGGCGGTGGCCAGCGGGCAGGAGCCCGAGAGCGGCACGCTGCGGGTCCTGAACTACGCCGACTACATCAACCCCGAGACGCAGGCGGCCTTCGAGGCGGAGATGGGCACGACGCTCGAGATCACCGTCTACGACACGGAGGACAAGCTCCTCTCGAACCTCCGCAACAACTCGCTCACGTTCGACCTCGTCATGGGCGCAACGACCTTGCAGCTCCCGAAGTTCGTCGTCGGCGAGCTGATCCAGCCGCTCAACCAGGAGTACCTCCCGAACTTCAGCAACGTGCTGTCCACGCTGCAGAGCCCGTACTACGACGTCGGATCGAAGTACACCGCGCCGTACGTCGTGTACACGACCGGCATCGCCTACCGGCGAGACAAGATCGACGACGCGGCCTTCGCCGGCGACGACGGGTGGAAGTTGTTGTGGGACCCCACCAACAAGGGCTTCGCCGGAGTCCTGGACGACGCGCGCGAGGCACTCACGCTCGGCATGTACTACCGGGGCGTCACGGACACCAACACCGGTGACCCCGCGATCCTCGACGCCGCCGAGGCCGACATCAAGGCGCTGGTAGCGGCCACCGACGCCCGCTTCGACATCCTCGCCTGGCAGCAGATCCCCGAGGGGTCGTCCCACATCCACCAGGCGTGGTCGGGCGACATGATCGCCGCGCAGTCGTACCTGCCCGAAGGCACCGACCCCGAGGTCCTCGGGTACTGGAAGCCGGCGCGGACCACGGTCGCCAACGACTTCTTCGTCATCCCGGCCCGGTCCGAGCGGCCGGTGATGGCCCACGCGCTCATCAACTACCTGCTCGATCCCGCCAACGCGCAGTTCAACTTCGAATACGTGGGCTACCAGCCTGCGCTGACCAGCCCGACCGCGGACGACCTCATCGCCGCCGAGCTGGTGCCCGCTCATCTCCTGAGCACGCTGGTCAGCGACGAGGACGTCGCCAACGGGTTCCGCCTGGACGCGCTGTCCCTCGATGTCGAGAACCTCTGGACGGACGCCTACAGCCGCATCCGGTCGGGCTGAGCCGGGGCCGCTGATGGCTCGGGGCGAGGGAAGCAGCGCAGACCCGCAGGGCCTCTGGGCCTCGTTCACCCTGCCCGGCATCGGCTGGCTCATCGCGCTGTTCCTCATCCCCTTCTACGCCATCGCCGCCATCGCCTTCGGCGGTGTCGACCCCATCTTCGGCTCCGCGCTCCCCCGCTGGAACCCGTTGACGTGGAACTTCACCGCCTTCAACGACGTGTTCGGCGAGGTCGTCAACGGGTCGTTGCGCAACGTCTTCGTGCGGACGTTCGCCTACGTGGGGATCTCACTCGTCCTGTGCTTCGCCATCGGGTACCCGGTCGCCTACTACCTGGCCCGCTACGCCGGGCGCACCAAGGGCATCCTGCTCGCCTGCATCGTGCTGCCGTTCTGGATGAGCTACCTGATGCGGATGCTGGCCTGGGTCAACCTCCTCAACCCGGAAGGGGGCTGGGCCGCTGACGCGCTCAACGCGCTGCACGCACCGCAGTTCTTCGAGGCCCTCGGTCTGGGCAACGGTGGCGAAGTCTGGTTCGGCCAACCCATCACCGTGATCATGGGGCTGGTCTACGGGTACATCCCGTTCTTCATCCTCCCGCTCTACGCCGCGCTCGACCGGATCGACGGGCGCTACCTCGAGGCCGCCCGTGACCTCGGCGCCAGCGCCAAGGCCACGTTCCTCAACGTGACGCTCCCCCTGTCCGTGCCCGGGATCCTCGCCGCGTCGGTCATCACCGCCCTGCCGATGTTCGGCGACTACTACACGAACACGATCCTCTCCGGCTCGCCCGGAACGGAGATGATCGGCAACCAGATCGAGCTGTACATCACGCGCAGCCGCCAGCCGCAGAACGGCGCCGTGCTGGTGCTCATCCTCTCCGCCCTGCTGCTCGTGCTGATGAGCTACTACCTCGTCATCACCACTCGCGCCCAGAGGTCAGCGGAGTGAGCCGCGCCGATCCCTGGACCAAGCCGCGGGTCCTGCCCGTCATCACATGGCTGTACGTGGTGTGGTCGATCGTGCCGGTGCTCATCGCCATCGCCTTCTCGTTCAACAAGGGGCGCAGCCGCTCGACATGGCAGGGCTTCTCCGTGCGCTGGTGGTGGACGGATCACGGGCTCGGTGGCCAAGGACGACAGCCTGCAGTTGGCCGTGCGCAACAGCCTGCTGCTGGGGCTCGTCACCATCGTCATCGTGGTGCCGCTCGGGGTGCTCCTGGCCATCGGCCTCGCCCGCTGGCGCTCCCGCCTCTCCCACGGGGCCAACCTCATCTCGCTGATCCCTCTGGTGACGCCCGAGATCGTGATGGGCGCCTCGCTCTTCATCGTGTTCAAGGAGCTCTACACCGGCGTGCCGCTCGGCCGGGGCGCGCAGATCCTGGGCCACGTGACGTTCACGCTCTCCTTCGTGGTGGTGATCGTCCGCGGCCGCCTCGTGGCCATCGGTCCCGTGTACGAGGAGGCGGCGCGCGACCTCGGGGCCAAGGCCCACCAGGCGCTGCGGCTCGTGATCCTGCCGCTGCTGTGGCCGGCCATCTTCGCCAGCGTCGTCATCGTGTTCGCCACCTCGCTCGACGACTTCGTGATCGCCTCGTTCCTCTCCTCCGGTGCGGGAACGGAGACGGTCCCGATCCGCATCTACAGCTCGGCGCGCGGCGGAGCCACACCGGCCCTGAACGCCGTCGCCACCGTCATGTTGATCATCACCATGGGGGTGATCGGGCTCGGCTTCCTGGTGCTCAGCCGGGCCCGCAAGCGCCGCGGCGGCGAGGGCGATGCCGTGGGGGATCTGGCCGGCTTCAGCCTCTAGTACTGGCATGACGAGCGGGCAGGTGCTCCTCGAACGATTGGGCACACTCGCGCCCTTCGTCAGATCGTGATGGGGTGCGCCTCGTAGATCGACAGCTCGGGCGGCTCAGCCGCGAGCGCTGCGGCCTCGCGCACGAAGGCGCTCGACGCCGGTACCGCGAAGTGCGCGCGCAGCGCGTCGGCGTCGGCCCAGTGCTCCAAGAAGACGAGACGGTTCTCGTCCTCGACGTCGCGGTGAACGGAGTGCAGAAGGCATCCGTCCTCCTGCCGTGAGCGGCGGACGTGCTCGAGGCTCAGCTCGAGCACCCGATCGAGGTCTTCCGGCCGGGCCCGGATGCTGCCGGTCACGATGAGCATCGCCGGACGCTACCGATCCCGGCGATCTCGACGGTTGCGCAGGGCCAGACCGGGTACATGGCGAGCATGTCCACGAAGGTGGTGGAGCCGTCGGGGGATGCGCCGCAGCCGCCGGACAACCCCTTCGGCCGGCTCGACAGCTGGCAGCGCCGCCACGCGCCGGTGGCGTTCGTTGTCGCGGTGTGGAAGAAGTTCGGCGATGATGACGGCGGCAAGCTCGTCGGCCACCTCACCTACCGGGGCTTTCTCAGCCTCTTCCCGCTCCTGCTGGTCATGGTGACGCTCCTGGGGTACGTCCTCGAGGACCGCCCAGATCTCCAGCAGGACGTCCTCGACTCGGCCGTCGCGCAGTTCCCGGTGATCGGCGAGCAGCTCACCCAGAACGTCGAATCCCTCAGCGGCAACATCTGGGCGCTCCTCATCGGCTTGGGAACGGCGGTGTGGGGCGGTCTCGGCGTCACCCAGGCCGCCCAGCACGTGCTGGCCTCGGTCTGGAACATCCCCCGGCGCCGGCGCCCCGGCTTCCTCCCCCGCCTCCTCCGCAGCGTGCTCCTGCTCGTCGTGGTCGGGCTGGCCGTGCTGAGCACCGCCGTCCTGACCAGCCTGGCGACGGCCCTGGACTGGCTCGGTCCGTTCGCCCGGATCGGGCTCGTCGTCGCCGCGCTGGCCCTCAACATCTGCTGGTTCGCGCTGGCGTTCAGAGCGCTGACGCCGAAGGGCCCGTCGTGGGCCGAGCTGTTCCCCGGTGCAGTGGTCGCCGCGGTCGGGCTCCAGGTTCTCCTCATCGTGGGCACGACCGTCGTCGACCGGCAGCTCTCCGGGGCGTCCGCTTCGTACGGACTCTTCGGCGTCGTGCTCGGCCTGATGGCCTGGATCGCCCTGCTCGCCACCGTCTTCGTGTACGCCGCCGAGGTCAACCCGGTGCGGGCGCAACGCTTGTGGCCGCGCAGCATCCTCACCGCGGGGCTGACCGAGCAGGATCGTGTCGTGCTCAACGCCCAGGTGGAGGCCGAGCTGCGAGCACCCCACCAGTCACTCGCCATCAGCTACGACGACGAGACCGAGCCGGCCGGCGAGGACGAGCCTGAGTCAGCCGCCGCCGGCGAGGAAGGTCAGGGCCCGGTCGAGGAGCTCGTCCGAGTCCGTGAACCAGAGTGAGTCGGTACCGGCGACGAGCTCGAGCCGAGCGTCCGGGAGATGGTCGGCGAGGTAGCGCGAATGGCCGATGTCCACGTTGGTGCAGTTGCGCCGATGCAGCACGAGCGTGGGCGCGGAGACCGCCGGGAGGCGCTGGCGGATGTCGGTCCGGGTGGCGATCGCCCGAATGGTCGCCGCCGTACGAGGACCGGCCGCCCGCTGGCCGATGCGGTTCCACCACTGCCGGAACGCGGCGTCGTGGGCCGCGCTGGGCGCAGCATGGACGACCGTGTCCAACCGCTCGGCGGGGGTGACGGGGTTGGTGGCATCCCGGATGAGCGAATCGGCCGTGATCGGGTCCAGGCCGAACGGGTAGTCGTCGCTGCGGAGGTACGTGGCGAAGCATTGGGCCAGGACCAGCGACCGGACCCTGTCCGGATAGCGGGCCGCGAACTCCAGTGCGATCAGCCCGGTGTCGAAGTTGGCGAAGAGGTCCACCTCGCTGATGCCGCCGGCGTCGAGCACGAGCAGGACGTCGGCGACCCAGTCGTCGAGGGGCGCCCGCTCTGCACTCAGCGGATCCGAGAGACCGATACCCCGCCGGTCGAAGCAGGTGACGCGACGTTGCTCGCCGAGGCGGGTCAACGCGCTCCGGGGATGCGGGTCATCCAGCAGGCCGTCGATGGTGATCATGGCCGGGTTGAGCACCAGGAGATCGGGTCCGCCGCTGGAGAGCCGCACGAACGCGGTGTGCCCGTGCTGGCCTTCCGCGTACTGGACCGAGACCGCCGGTCCGTCGATCGGGCGGGCGCCACCGGTTGGGCGAGTGCCATCCGTCGGGCGAGTGCCCGGCGATGACGGCACCGGGTCGCCGTCGAAGATCTCGGCCTCACTCGCGCGCAGCGCCGCGCCCGGCTCGAGACCGACACCGGCCAGCGCCCCGCGCGCCGTGACGACCGCCCGGAGCGCCTCCGTCTGGCGACCCGTCCGGCGGAGCGCGCGCACGTAGTTGACCCAGAGAGACTCGTCGAGAGGATCGGTCGCCGTGAGCTCCGCCAGCTCGCCGAGCCCGCTCCCGGGATCGCTCCCTGTCGTCACGCACTCGAGGTGCTCGGTCACCAACTGGCGATGCTCGCGCCGCCAGCCCTCGAGCAGGGCGGCGGCCGCGGTGGTGTCCGGTAGCTCGGGATCGCCGCGCCACAAGGTCCGCGCTTGGGCCAGCAGGATGGCTGCACCGTCCGGGCGCCCGTCGGCGAGCAGCGCCCGCGCCCGCGCCCGGAGCGCGGCGACACGGCCGACGTCGGTCTGGTCGGCATCGATGGCGAGGCGGTAGCCGACGCGTCCGTCGCGTTCGATGGTGGCATCGAGACCGGCTCGGCCGAGACCCGCACGCAGCCGCGAGACATGGGCGCGGACGGTCTTGACCGCAGACGGCGGAGGATCGTCCCACAGCAGGCCGGTGAGCTCGTCCAGCCGCGCGCCGGCCGGCGCGCGGAGCGCGAGGAACGCCAACACCTCTCGGGTCTTGCGCTCCAGGCGTGCGGTGGAGCCGGCGGCATCGACGATCGACGCGGTGCCCAGCACGTGGACGGGCATGGGTCAAGCGTAGGGCCACATCCGGATCACATCCCCGCCGCAGCCCGGCCCGGACGAGGACGGCGAATCATCGGCGGCATGAACTTCGTAGACGTCTTGCCGTCCCCAGAGGCGACAGACACAGCCCGCCGTCTTCGGTCCCGCTTCGAGGGTCCCATCTTCCTCCCGGGCGCCGATGGATACGAGACCGGGCGCCTGGGCTGGAACCGCACGATCGATGCCCATCCGGCGATCGTCGCCGTCGCCGCGAACCCGCGCGATGTCCAGGTCGCGGTGATGGCCGCGCACGAGCATGGCCTGCCGCTCGCTGTGCAGGCGACCGGGCACGGCACCGTGGTGGCGGTGGACGGCGCGCTCCTCCTCGTCACCTCCCGACTCTGTGGTGTCGAGATCGACCCGACCCGCCGCCGCGCCCGCGTCGGGCCAGGCGCCGTGTGGGCGCAGGTCAACGCCGCCGCGGCCGCAGTTCGGGCTGGGTTCGCTCGCCGGCCGTTGCTCGACCGTCGGCGTGACGGGTTACACGCTCGGGGGTGGGGCCGGCTGGTTGTCCCGGACATTCGGCTTCGCGGCCGACAGCGTCGTCCGGGCCGAGGTGGTGACGGCCGACGGCCGGCTCGTGACCGCCAGCGCCGACGAACACCCCGACCTCTTCTGGGCCCTGAGGGGCGGCGGCGGCAACTTCGGGATCGTCACCTCGCTCGAGTTCACGCTCTACCCCGCCGACCGGGTGTTCTCCGGCATGTCCCTGTATCCGCTCGAGCATGCCCCCGAGACGCTCGCCGCCTACGGGTCGTGGGCGCTCGACGAACCCGAAGGCATGAACAGCGCCGTGCTCCTCATGCGACTTCCTCTTCACCCCTCGTTTCCAGAGCCGCTGCGTGGCCGCCGCGTGATGGCGATCCGCGCCTTCCACCTCGGCAGCGCCGACGAAGGGCGCCGGGTGCTCGCGCCCCTGCTGGAGGCGGCCGGGCCGCCCCTCCTCGACGCGTTCGCCATGCGACCCTTCCCCGAGGCCAGCACCGCCACCAACGGTCCGGATGCGCCGCCGATGGCCAACCGGCAGCACCTCGACCTGCTCCACACCGTCAACGGCGACGCGGTCGACGCCATGGTGGAGGCCGGGTCCACGGACTCGCCGCTGGCCTTCGTCGAACTGCGGCACTGGGGTGGCGCCATGGCCGAGCCGCTCCCGGGCTCAGGGCCGGCCGGTCACCGTGATGTCCCGTTCAGCGTGCAGGCGGTCGGGCCGTACATGACCCCGGATCACCAGCCTGTCGACACCTGCGTCGACCGGCTCGCCGCGGCGATCGAACCCCACGCCACCGGCGGCTCCTTCCTCAACCTGCTGACCGATCCGGCGAAGACCCGAACGGCCTTCACCGACGGCAACTACGCCCGGCTGGCGCAGGTGAAGCGGGCGTGGGACCCGGACAACGTCTTCCACCTCAACCACAACATCCCGCCCGCGTGAGCGGCGCGGCCACGAACCTGCAACACGAAAGGAACTTCTGATGGACACCATCCTGGTCACCGGTGCCACGGGCAATGTCGGCTCACACGTCGTGCACGAGCTGCGAGCACGGGCCGCGTCCGTGCGGGCTCTCGTGCGCGACCCTGTGCGGGCCGCCGACGAGCTCGGTGACGTCGAGCTGGCCGTGGGCGACTTCGACGACCGTGAGTCCCTGCGCCGCGCCCTGGCCGGCGTGAGCCGTGTCTTCCTGACCTCGGCCGACGGACCCGACAAGGTGGCCCACGAGACGGCGCTCATCGACGCCGCCGCCGAGCTGGGCGTCGATCTCGTCGTGAAGCTCTCCGCCATGCACTCCCCGCTCCACCCAGAGCTCCCCGCGTTCGGCTGGCACCAGCGGATCGAGACCTACCTCGGGCGGAGCGGCGTGCCCGCCGTGGTGCTCCAGCCGTCGTTCTTCATGACCAACCTGCTCATGGTGGCACCGGGCGTGGCCCACACCGGCACGCTGTACGCGCCGACCGGAGGGGCCAAGGTGTCGATGATCGACGTCCGGGACGTGGCCGCCACCGCCGCCGTGATCCTGACGACCGACGGCCATGCCGGGCGGAGCTACGTCCTGACCGGTCCGGAGGCCATCACGTTCGACGACGTCGCCGCCGCCCTTGCCGGCGCCACCGGGCGTCCGGTCCGCTATGCCGACCTGTCGGCCGAGGAGGCCCGGCCGCGCTTCGAGGCCGCCGGACTTCCGCCGTGGCTCCTCACCCAGCTCACAGGCGTCTTCGACCTCATCCGGGATGGGCTGTTCGCACAGACGACCGATCAGGTGGAGGCGATCACCGGCCACGTCCCCCGCTCGATCGACGACTTCGCCCGCAGCGTCGCGCCGGCATTCCGGCCATGAGCGCCGGCCAGCCCATCGTGCCCGCCTACTACCTCGGCCGGTCGGCGGAGACCTGGCGTCGGGCCTTGGGACGGCGCGAGGCGCGCCGCCGCCGTCCGATCGGCACGCCAGCCGGGACCGGTCCCGTCGTTCAGGTGCGACCCTCGGATTCCTGAGCCTGGCGGAGGGCCCGGGTGCTCTCGGCGGTCCGGGCTTCCCAGTCGGCGGCGAACACGGGATGTCCGGCCCCGCGGACGGCGTCCAGCACGGCCGGATCGTCGTCGACGACGATCCCGATCCGTTGCCGGCGAGCGAAGTCCTCCAGGAGCTCGAGCTTCACGACTGCGGCCGGACGTCGATCACCACGCGGCCGCATCACGAGTCGGTGACCACCGAGGTCGTGACGATCGAGCCAGGCGATCGTCTCCTTGCGCAGGTGCTCCGGACGGCCGGTCAGGAACACGATCTCGTGGTCCTTCGAGAGCGTCTCGACGATCGCCAAGCCCTCCGGGTGCGCCTCGTCGTGGCGGGCGGCGGCGAAGAAGGCATCCCAGTCCTTCGGCTTGGCCTTCAGGTGGTGCAGCCGATGGCGGACGTCGGCGATCACACCGTCGAGGTCGATGACGGCGAGCGGAGACGGTTGGGGCGGCACCTCGGCCATGCTGCCACGGCAACTTGATTGTGTTCTTTGGCCGGCGCTCTCGACGAGATCGTCAGGAAAGGGTGGCCGTGGTCAGGGCTACGACGAGCGGTCGGGTGACGCTGCCCTCGAACTGCTCGTGCGCGAACGACTCGATGTCGTCCAGCAGGCCTGTGCGGGCGGCCTCTTCCATCATCTGCGTCCCCGAGTAGGAGACCATCAACGTCCGGAAGTCGGCGGCGGAGTAGGTCTGGTCCCAGTCGTACCGGCGGAGCTGGACGTCCCGGAACCGGCGATCGGCAGCGAGCGCTCGTCGCAGGGGCGGATCGACCTTCTCCCTCGTCGGCGCCGCGGGACCCGTGTGGCCCTCCCCGTACCGTTCGTAGATCGGTTGGACCGCGGCGAAGAAGCCCTGGTCTTCGGGGGCGTCGACCTGGACGAGCTCGACGATGGCGATGGTCCCACCGGGCTTGAGGAGCGTGGCTGGCCGCTCGATCTGCGCGCCTTCCGACACCCAGTGGTAGGCGGTGGCCGAGAACACCGCGTCCGCGCTCCGCAGCGGGAGGTCCAACACCTCGAAGTCGCCCACGCTGATGTCGAGCTGGTCCGTCGGGAGGTTCACTCGCAGGATGGCGGCCATCGCCGGTCCGATCTCGACGGCGTGGACATGGGCTCCGCGCTCGAGCAGGTCACGCGTGGCCTGTCCGGTACCGGGCCCGACCTCGATGACGTCCGGCCGAGGCGGCAGTTGCCGCGAACAGCTCGTCGAACATCTGGGCCGGGTAACCCGGGCGGATGTCGTCGTAGAGCTGGGCGACACCGTTGAACGTGAGCCTCCGGTCCGTCGAGCGGGCCATCGCCTCAGCCGGTCAGGACCTGGATGGCATCCGGTGGGAGTGACGCCGTGACGGGCTCCCCCGGCGCCGGCACGCTGCGACCATCATTGGGCAGGACGACCTGCAGCAGCGCACCGTCGGCCAGCACGACCTCGAGCTGGCTCTGCGCGCCGACGTAGACCTGCTCCCGCACCACACCCTCGACGGCGTTGACCTGGCCGTCGATCGGACCGTCGAGGAGGCGCACCCGCTCCGGACGCACGACGATGCGGCCCACGCCGGCGGGCTGCCCCGCGTCGACCCGGATCGCGTGCCCCGACACCATGCAGATGCCGCTCCCGTCGAACTCGACGTCGAACAGGTTGGCCACCCCGAGGAACTCGGCCACGAACGCGGTGGCCGGGTTCTCGTAGACCTCGCGCGGCTCGCCACACTGGACGATGCCGCCGTTGTACATGACGGCCAGGCGTTGGCTCATGGAGAGCGCCTCCTCCTGGTCGTGGGTGACGAAGACGAAGGTGATGCCGACGGTGCGCTGCAACGACGTCAGCTCGGCCCGCAGGTCCTTGCGCAACTTGGCATCGAGGGCGCCGAGTGGCTCGTCGAGGAGCAGCACCCGGGGCCGGAGGACAAGCGCCCGGGCCAGGGCCACCCGCTGCTGCTGGCCGCCCGAGAGCTGGTTGGGACGGCGCCGAGCCAGGCGGGTGAGCCGCACGAGCTCCAGCGCCTCGCCGACCTGCCGCTTGGCCTCCTCCTTCGAGACCTTCGCGAACCGCAGCCCGAAGCCCACGTTGTCGGCCACAGACAGGTGCGGGAACAGCGCGTAGCTCTGGAAGACGGTGTTGACCGGACGCTTCTCGGGAGGGATGGACGAGACGTCTTCGCCGTCGATCAGCACCCGCCCACTGGTCGGGCGCTCGAACCCGCCGATCATCCGCAGCGTGGTCGTCTTGCCGCAGCCGGACGGGCCGAGCAGGGCGAAGAACTCCCCGGCGGCGATCTGCAGGTCCACGCCATCGACGGCGACCTCGTCGTCGAAGCGCTTCTCCAGCTTCTCCAGCGTGACGGTGCCCCCGCCGGCCGATCGCTCCTGCACCGCGGGCTTTCCTAGCAGATCGCACTCCGGCCGGTCGTCTAGACTGACTGGCGAGTCAGTTTCGGTCAGGAGGAGGCGTGGGAGACGTGACGGTCATCGATCCCCGTTCGGTCGCGGTGCCGGTGTCCCTGACCACGGCGACGACCCTGCCCGCGGCCTGGTACCACGACGACGCCCACCACCGGCGCGAGCTGGACGCCATCTTCCGCCAGGGGTGGAGCTGCGTCGGCGTCACCGACGACGTGGCCCAACCCGGCAGCTACCTGGCGACCACCAACGCCACCGGCCTGCCACTCCTCCTGACCCGTGACCACGACGGCGTGGTGCGGGGATTCGTCAACGTCTGCCGGCACCGGGGCGGCCCGCTGGCCGAAGGCTGCGGCACGGGCCGAGCCCTGTCGTGCGCCTACCACGCGTGGGTCTACCGCCTCGACGGGTCCCTGGCCCGGGCCAGCGGGATGGAGGGTGCCGAGGGCTTCGAGCCCGCCGATCACCACCTGTATCCGGTCTCGGTCGCCACGTGGGCCCGCTTCCTCTTCGTCCACCCCGATCCCGACGCGGTGCCGCTCGACCTCGGTCCGCTGGCCGCCGCCGTCGACCCCTACCCGCTCGACAACTACGAGCTCGCGGTCCGGGAGAGCCACGAGCGGGAGTTCAACTGGAAGGTGCTGGTCGAGAACTACTCGGAGAACTTCCACACCCCGTTCGTGCACCCGAACCTCATCGTCGCCGACTGGGAGTACCCGATCACGACCGCGGGCCCCATCGCGCTCGGCCTGGGACCGGCCCACCCGGCCCCGAAGCGCCGCCGAGCACGCGCTGGCGGCGTCATCGCCCGGGGAGCCGGGCTGGGCCGACGTGGCCGCCAACCAGATCGAGGACGTCTTCATCGCCGGGATCTACTTCACGGTCTTCCCCAACCTCCTGGTCAGCACGTTCCCGCGCTACCTGTCCGCGCTGCACCTCACCCCGCTCTCCCCCACCCGCACCCGCGTCCAGGCGTACCGCTTCTGGACGGCCGACGTCCCCGAGGACCGCAGGACGGCCGACCTGGCCGCCAGCCAGGAGGTGGCCGCGCAGGACCTCGACATCTGCGAGCAGGTGCAGCGCGGCTACACGGCCGGCGTCGACACGAACGGACGGCTCTCGGTCGTCCACGAGGCCGGCGTGCACCACGTGCACCAACTGGTCCGCGCCGCCGTCGGCTGACGCCCGCACCCCGCGCCCAGCGGTCTCCCCCGGTGGTGGTCCGACCACGAACGGAGAGCGCGCGCCGGCCGCGCGGCCTGACCCGCGGCTCCGGCGCCCCAGGTGCCCGGCCGGAGTGGCCGCTCGCGGGCTACAACAGCGAAGGACATGTGAAGAGGTAGCGGGGCGCGCAGGGGTCCTGACCGTCAGGTCGGGACCCCTGTGGCGCGTCTAGTGGCGGATCGTCATGCCGCCGTCCACGACGACGACCGCACCGTTCACGAAGCTGGCCGCCGGCAGCACGAGGCTCAGGGTCATGTGGGCCACCTCCTCCGGATCGCCATAGCGGCGGAGCGGCACGCGGCGGCGGGCGTAGACCTCCTTGACCTCGTCCGGGATGGCCGCGGTCATGGCCGTGGTGATGGGGCCGGGGCAGACGCAGTTGACGGTCACGCCGGACCGGCCCAGTTCGACGGCCAGGCTCTTCGTCAGCCCGATGACGCCGTGCTTGCTGGCGGTGTAGGCCGGGATCCCGGCCGTGGCGATCAAGCCCTCGGTGGAGGCGATGTTGACGACCCTCCCGCCCTCCGCGGCGGCGAGGTACGGCAGGGCGGCGCGGACCATCCGCGCCTGCGCGGTCAGGTTGACGGCCAGCGTCGCCGCCCAGACCTCGTCGAACTCGGCGTCGTCGGCCGCCGCCCCCGCAACGCGGGAGATGCCGGCGTTGTTCACGAGGATGTCGAGGCCGCCGAACGCCTCAGCGACCTCGGCGACGAGGTGGGCGACCTGCCCGCCGTCGCTCACGTCCACGGCCCAGCCCTGCGCGGCGGCCGGCCCGTGCACAGACCTGATCTCCTCGACCACGGCACCGACACGGTCCTCGCCGAGGTCCACGACGGCGACCCGCGCCCCCTCGTCGGCGAAGAGGTGGGCGGTCGCGCGGCCCATCCCCGAGGCGGCGCCCGTCACGATGGCCCGCTTCCCGGCGATGGACCGGGAGAGGTGGGTCAGCCGGCCTTCCACCGGTCGATCCCGCCCATGCCGTAGGCCTTCAGGTAGACGGCACGGGACGGGGCGACGGCGATGAACGCGCTGCCAGGTGCTTCCGGTCCGCCGGCGGCGAAGTCGTCGAGGTTGTAGTCGAACACGCCGGTCCAGAGCCGCCGCTTGGTGTCGACGTCGGTGTGGACGGACGCCGTGCCCCACACCTCCAGGCCGTCACCGGCCTCGGTGACCTGCCAGTGCAACGCCACCTCCGGCTGCTGGGCGATGTTGCGGCACTTCACCGAGTCTTCGCTGGCGAACACCCAGAGCGTGTCGCCCTCCCACGCCGGATGGACCGGCACCACGTCAGGCTTGCCGTCGGCGCCCACGGTGGCCATGTGGGCCCAAGGGCTCAGGCGCTGGCCTTCGGCCTTGATCTCGTCCAGCTCCATTCCGGCTCCTCAGGTCTCGGCGGGGGCGTCCGGCATCGGGAAGTGCATGCCGGGGATCCCCATCTTCCATTCGTCGAACTCGTTCGGCACCAGCCCGGGGTAGGTCTCGCCGACCTGCGGCGCGTCCTTGTTCCAGAAGAAGTGCGACGGGGGGATCTGCCACGCGCCCCGGCTGGCCTCGAAGCCTCCGTCGACGAACAGGTTGTGCCCGGTCACGTAGCTCGAGGCGTCCGAGGCCAGGAACAGGATGGGGCCACGGAGATCCTGCTCGGGGTCACCGAGGCGGCGCATGGGCGTGCGGCTCTCGATCCACGGCGCCATGCCCAGCATGTCGAAGATCGGGCGCGTCATCTCGGTCACGAAGTACCCGGGTGCGATGGCGTTGACCCGCACGTTGCGGTCGGCCCACTCCACGCCCAGCAGCTTGGTGAGCTGCACCACCGCGCCCTTGGCCGCGTAGTACCACGGGTTGACGAACTCGCTGCCGCCGCTGGCCAGGATCGAGGCGATGTTGATGATCGAGCCCGAGCCCCGCTCCAGCATGTGGCGACCCGCGTCGCGGGTGAAGTACCACAGCCCGAACAGGTCCACCTCGACCACCCGCCGGAACGTCTCGTGATCCGAGTGCTCGCTCGGCAGGCCCCGCAGGTCCGAGATGCCGGCGTTGTTGACGAGCACGTCGATGTGTCCGTGCTCGGCCACAACCGACTCGATGACCCCGGCGACGGCGTCGGCGTCCGTCACGTCGGCGGGATGCACGCTCACCCGGCCGTCCGTGGCGCTCCCGCAGTCCGGCGGCGTTCTGCTCCAGCAGGTCCTCGGTCCGTGCGGTCAGCGCGATGTCCGCGCCGGCCTCGGCCAGCGTGTCGGAGAACGTGAGGCCGAGCCCCATCGAACCGCCGGTGACCAGCGCCACCTTCCCCGAGAGATCGAACATCGGCCCCAGACCCCCTGCCGGCACCCCTGCGCCCGGACCGGGGCAACCTAGCGCGCGGCCTCCTCGTGAGTAGGGTGGCGCAACGGTGAAGAGGGCAACGGTCGCGCAGCGGCGGAACGAGATCCTGGAGACGACCTGCCAGGTGGTGATCGACCGTGGATTCGCCGCCACGCGGGTGTCCGACGTCGCCAACCGGCTGGGCGTCTCGACCGGGCTCATCCACTACCACTTCGACTCCAAGGAGCTGCTCCTGGCGGAGGCCCTGCGCTACGCCGCCGAGCAGGACATCGCCCGCTTGGAGCTGGAGTTGGATCAGGCGCCGACGGCGGTGGCGAAGCTCGACACCATGTTCGCCTTCGACATGCCGGAGGCCGGTGAGCCCTCGTGGACGCTGTGGATCGACGGCTGGAGCGAGGCGGTGCGCAACCCGACGATGCGCCGGATCAGCCAGGACCTCGACCTGGCCTGGAAGGACCGTCTCCGCGACATCATCCAGGCCGGTGTGGCCGCCGGCGAGTTCGCCTGCCCTGATCCCGAAGGTGCGGCCTGGCGGCTCTCGGCCCTCCTGGACGGGCTCGGCGTGCAGTTCACCGTGCACGAGGGTGTCCTGTCCCGGGCGCAGCTCCTGCGCTACATGCGGGCCGCAGCGGCCCTCGAGCTCGGCCTCGAGGACGGCGCTTTCAAGCGGCTCCGTCGCCGCGTTCCCGCACCCGCCTGACCCGTCCCGAACTCTGAGGCCGATGAGCCGCCAACAGCGCACTCAACTCAGAGTTCCGCAGTGAGCGGGTCGGCCTCGCTGATCAGGATGGGCGGGCGACGAAGGTTCAGAAAAAGCCGTGGTGGCTGGGGTCCGGTGTCCAGCAGTCGAGCTGGCTGAGCTCCTCGGTCATGCGCTCGACGTTGGCGACGAAGCGGTCCGCATCCTCCATGCCGTGCTGCGCCGACAGCGTCCACTGCTCGCTCTTGCCCCACGGGGGCAGGAACACGCCGCCGTTGTGCTGGATGAGCCAGTGGGCGTGCGAGAAGTAGCCGTCGACGGCCAGGAACTCGCGGTAGTCCCGGACGGGCCGCGGGTTGAAGACGAGGCAGCCCTTGGCCCCGAACCGGTGCCCGTAGACCGGCGCCCCGATGCGGCCCAGCGCGGCCATCGCCCCGTCCAGCATCCGCCGGCCGAGCGCCTCGAAGCGCTCGTAGGCCTCGGGCACCAGCACCTCCGTCAGCGCGGCGCGGGCCGCCGCCATCGTGAGCGGGTTGCCGTTGAACGTCCCCACCTGCTCGTACGTGCCGTTGGCGATGTTCTCCATCACCTCGGCCGTGCCGCCGATGGCGCCGCACGGCACGCCGCCGCCCATCGCCTTGGCCAGGCACACGATGTCCGGCTGCAGGCCGAGGAGGGCGGTGGCCCCGCCGGGACCCACGGTGAGGCCGGTCTTGACCTCGTCGTAGGCCAGCAGCACGCCGTGACGGCGGGTCAGGTCCCGCACGCCCTCCAGGTAGCCCGGGAGCGGCGGAACGATGCCCGCGTTCATCATGAGCGGCTCCATGATCATGCCGGCGATCTTCCCGGCATGGTCCTCCAGCGCCTGCTCGAGCACGGCCAGGTCGTTGTAGGGGACGACCACGACGAGATCGACCATGGCCTGCGGGATGCCCCGGCCGGCGGCCACAGACCACGGGCGGTCGCGCGGGCCGAGCTCGTCCTCATCGCTGTACATCGACACCATGACGGCGTCGTGGTGACCGTGGTAGCTGCCCTCGATCTTGATGATGAGGTCGCGACCGGTGATGGCCCGCATGAGGTGGACGGCGTCCATCGTCGCCTCGGTGCCGGAGTTGCAGAACCGCCAGCTCGGCAGCCCGAAGCGGCGGGACAGCTCCTCGGCGACGACGATGGCGTCCTCGGTCGGTTGGGCGAAGTGAGTGCCCAGCCGCACACGCCGCTCGACCGCTTCGACGACGGCCGGGTGGGCGTGGCCGACGAGCATGGCGCCGTAGCCGGCGTGCAGGTCCACGTACTCCGTGCCGTCCACGTCGTAGACCTTCGACCCTCGGCCGTGGCTGATCCACACCGTGCCCGGGCGGGCGATCATCCAACTGGACGTTGCTCCCCCGGCCAGGCAGCCGCGTGCCCGCTCCCCCATCTCGGCCGAGCGGGGCTGGCGCTCCAGGAACCTCACCTCCTCCCGGGCGATCAGGTCGGTGATCGTCGTCCGGGTACTCGCGGCGTCAGCGAGCGCTGCCATGGTGGTCAACCCCTTCGGTGCCGGCAGCGGCGTAGCCACGCGCCCGTCATCCGGCGTTCATCCTCTGGAACTTCCCTTGGAACCAGTGCGCCGGAGGTCGTCGACACTGGCTGACTGATGCGTCAGTTTACTGACACGCCCGTGCGCTGTCCACGACCACCGCGGGCTAGGGGCGCACCTCGTAGAAGGCGTTGATCGGGTGCTCGACGTCGAGTCGGCGGAAGCGGGTGAAGCCGGCGGCCTCGGCCATCGAACGCGGCCGTGGACTCGGGAAGGCCGAGTGTGCCGAGCCCCGCGCCGCCGGGCTCCGACAAGGACGACGACAGGCACGAGAGGACAGACACGCCGTACATCAGCGCGGCCATGGGGTTCTTGGCCGCGTTCTCGGCGAAGGAATCGCGGGCCTTCATGTCGACCAGCAGCCACACCCCGTCGTCGCGGAGGGCGGCCCTGATGGCCTCCATCACCTGCTGTGGGTGGGTCATGTCGTGGACGCAGTCGAAGGTGGTCACGAGATCGACCGAGCCGTCCGCGGGCAACGGATGGTCGCGGGCGTCGTGGAAGTGGGCATTGGTCAGCCCGCAGTCCGCCCGTCGCCGGCTGGCGCGTTCCAGCGCGAGGCGGGAGATGTCGTAGCCGTGGATCTCGCTGGCCGGGAAGGCCGTAGCCATCAGGCACACCGCCACCCCCGCTCCGCACCCGACGTCCGCGGCCGTCCCTCCGGCCTCGAGCCGCGGCACGACGCCGTCGAGCGCGGGCAGTGCGACCGGGATGAGGTAGTTCCGGTACCAGGGCTCGAAGGACCGCTCGACACTCGCCGCGCCGTCCTCCCCGTGGCTGTCGTAGTCGTAGCCGAGGCCGGTCCTGAACGCCTCGGGCATGCTGTCCAGCGTCGCCATGAGGCCGGGGAGCCGCGTGAACTGGCCCATGCCGAAGGCCGGCGAGTCCTCGTCCGCCAGCACGGCCACGGCCTCCGGCGAGAGCGAGAACCGCTCGTGTCCGTCCGGGCCCTCGGCGTCGATGAGCTTGGCTGCGGCCTGGTTGTAGGCCCACTCCCGCACCCACCGCTCGTCGAGGCCCGTGCGCTCGGCCAGCTCGACGCTGGTGAGCGGTTCGCCCGCATCCGCCAGGGCGCGGTAGAGGCCGAGCCGGTCGCCGAGGTGGACCATGCCGCTGGTGACCGCACCCTCCAGCTTCGTGAAGAGCGTGTAGGCGTAGAGCCTGAGCTTGTCGGGGTCGGGCGATGGCGGTGACGGCACGCGGCGCTCCAGGGGCTCAGGCGAGGTTGATGTAGATCTGCTTGGACTCGAGGTAGGCGTCCAGCGCGTACGGCCCGAGCTCGCGCCCGATGCCGCTCTGCTTGAACCCGCCCCACATGGATTCGCTCGGCGCCGGTTGGCTGTCGTTGATCCACACGACTCCGGCCCGCACGGCCTTCGCGGTGCGTGAAGGCGCGCCCGATGTCCCGCGTCCAGACGGCCGCCGCCAGGCCGTACTCGGTGTCGTTGGCCAGGTCCACGACCTCGGACACGTCGCGGAACGGCAACACGGTCATCACCGGCCCGAAGATCTCCTCCCGGGCGATGCGCAGATCGTTCGACCGGGCCTCGAAGATCGTGGGCGCCACGTAGTACCCGCCGGCCAGCGCCGGATCCGGGCCGGGTGCCCTCGAAGGCCAGTGTGGCCTCGTCCCGGCCGACATCGACGTAGCCCTCCACTCGCTCCTGCTGCTCCCGCGAGACCAGCGGGCCCATCGTGGTGTCGGGGTGCAGCCCGCTGCCGAGCTTGATCCCGGCGGCGAAGCCGGCCATCGCCTCGAGGACGTCGTCGTACACCGCAGCCTCGACGAAGACCGGCTGCCGGCAGAGCACACCTCGCCCTGGTTGCCGAACACACCGTTGCTCGTCCCGGGCGACGGCGGCGGCCAGATCGGCGTCGGCGAACACGATGTTCGGGCTCTTGCCGCCGAGCTCCAGCGTGACCCGCTTCAGCTGGTCGGCGCAGGTGCGCATGATGAGCTTCCCGATCTCCTTCGAGCCGGTGAAGCTGATCTTGTCGACGAGAGGATGGGTGAGGAGCGGACCGCCCGCCTCGGGGCCCAGGCCGGTCACGACGTTGAGCGACGCCCGGCGGCAGGCCCGCCTCCTGGCCGATGCGGGCCAGCTCGCAGCGCGGTGAGCGGCGTCTGCTCGGCCGGCTTGAGCACGACCGTGCACCCGGCGGCCAGCGCGGGTGCCACCTTCTGGCTGGCCATCAGCATCGGGTAGTTCCACGGCACGATCAGGCCACACACACCGACGGGCTCGCGCACGACGAGGCTGAGCGCGTCCGGGCCGACCAGCGGGATGTCGCCGGTGATCTTGGTCGCCCAACCGCCGTAGTACTCGAACATGAACGCGACTTCGTCGATGTCGGCTCGCGCGTCCGCCAGCGGCTTCCCGCAGTCCCGCACCTCCAGCTCGGCCAGCTCGTCTCGCCGGCCCCGCACCAGCTCGGCCATGGTCAGGAGGACCCGGCTGCGCTCCCGCTCGGCGACCGCCGCGCCCCACGACCCGTCGGCGAAAGCGCGGTGCGCGGCCCGGACGGCACGGTCGACATCGGCGGACGACGGCCGCCGGCACGGTGTCCAGCACGGCCCCGGTGGCCGGGTCGAACGTCTCGAACGTGCGGCCGTCGAGCGCGTCGACCCAATCGCCGTCCACGAACATCTGCCGCACGTCGCTCTCCTCCGTCAGGCGAACAGGGCCGGGGCGAGCGTCTCGTAGCTGGGCGGCGTCCACGCCGTGACCTGCAGGCGGTCCACCTCGGCCTCGGCGCCGATCCGCCGGAGCGTGTCGGCCACGGCACCCGGCTCCCCGACGAGTTGCCCGTAGAGCCCATCGCCGAGGGCGCTGGCCATCTTGTCGACGTCCGGACCCTGGCCCACGGCGACGAAGGCCAGCAGGGAGACGGCGATCCCCGGCGAGGCCGCCCGCACGGTGCCCACCATCTCCTTCACCTCGTCGAGGGTGGCGGTGGCCATGATCGGCAACTCGTTGACCCCTCCCCTGGTGGCCCGACCGATGGCCAGCTCGACCCGGTCGACCAGGGGCGTGATGTGCTGCATCGTCCACGGCCCGCCGACCGACGCCACGAGGGGAGGCGGGGTCTCGCTGAGAGGCCCGAGGACCGGGACGTCGATCGTGTAGTGCTCGCCCTCGAAGCGGCAGGTCCCGCTGCGCAGCAGCTCCCGGACGATCTGCAGCGCCTCGTGGAGCATGCGGGCCCGCGTCGGGCCGTCGGGGAAGTCCAGCCCGGCCGACCGCACCTCTATCTCGGCCCAACCGGCGCCCAGCCCCGCTTCGGCCCGACCGCCCGACAGCGACTGGAGCATGAGCATCGCTTGGGCGAACTCGACCGGCGAGCGCAGGAGGTTGTTGCCGAAGGCGGGCTGGAGCCGCACCCGCGTGGTGACCGCGGCCATGGCGCCGAGGCTGGTCCACACGTGCGGGAACCCGCGGCTGGCGCGGCCGACCGAGAAGTAGTGGTCGGCGCAGGCCACGCCGTCCCAACCTTCGCTCTCGCGCTCGCGTGCCCAGGCCGCCGGGTCGTTGCACGGTTGGGACAGGTTGGCGAAGAGCTCCACGAGCCGGTGAACCTAACCGGCCGGCGCGACCGCTGAGTAGGGTCCCAGCGGTGAACCGGCACCAGCCGCGCCGCGGGCCGGGCGACCGCTCCAGCGCGGTCGGGCTGGCCGTCATCGGGATGTGCCTCGCGGCCTGCGCGGCGGTCGCAGTGGCGGCGGCCGGCGAGCCGCTGCAGGACGCCGACGGCGCCATCGACCGGGTGAGGCTCTCGCCCTGGCTGATCGTGGTGCCCATCGTCGCCGTCTGCCTGCTGGGCATGCTCGGCCTCACTGCCGTCCGTTCCGCCGGGACCGCCCGCCGGGTCTCCAAGCGGTCGGCGTGGCTGACGGTCATCGGCTTCCTGATCCTGGTCGCAGCCCTCAGCCGCCTCGACCTCGACCGCACGACGGCCGAGGAGCCGGCGACCTTCGAGATCGCGCCACCGACCACCGATGGCGGCGGCCAGTCCACGTCCTGGCCGACCTGGCTGGTCGTGGGGGCCGGGGTGGTCGTCGCCGCCCTGCTGCTGGGCCGGCGCCGCCGCCCCGAGGACCAGCCGCCGGAGCCCGAGGACGACCTGGAACAGGCCCGGCGGGCCATCGACGCGTCGCTGGCCGACCTGGCCGCACCGCGAGAGCCGCGGCAGGCCGTCATCGCCTGCTACGCCCGGCTGCTCGAGGGCTTCGAGGGTGTCGGCGCGGGCCGGCGGCGCTCGGAGGCGCCGTTCGAGCACATGTCGCGCGTGCTGGGGACGCTGGGCGTGCGGCCGGAGCCGGTCGAGCGACTCACGACCCTGTTCGCCGAGGCCCGCTTCTCCACCCACGACGATCACCGAGACGCACCGGACCGAGGCCGAGCGGGCGCTGGCCGAAGCCCGGGCCGACCTCGACCGGATGGTGACGGCGTGAAGCTGACGATCCGGGTCCTCGGCCGTCGCGCTGGTCGCCATCGCCGCCAGCGCGGTGCTGCGGCCGGAGTCCGGAGAGGCCGTGATCCGGACGGCGATGCTGGCTGCGGGGGCCGCACTCGTCGCCGACCTCGTGCTGCTCGTGATGCGGGCGCTGCCCGCCTCGACCCGATCACCGTTCGCGCCGCCGCGCCTGACGGAGGCCCCGGTCTGGTGCCCTCAGGGCATGACCGAGCTGGCCCGCGACCTCGCGCTCATGTCGGTGCCGGGCGACGGCCGCCGCCTGCCGCTGGCGTCGCGGTTGCGGACGACGGGCCACGCCGGAGCGCAGGCCCGCCTCGCCCCGCTCGGCCTCGATCTGGACCGGCCCGAGGACGCGGCGGCCGTCGTGGACGTGTTGGGAGCCGGCCCCTACGCGTTCCTCACCGGCTCGGCGCGGATCGTGGATCCCGAGGAGCTCCTGGCCGCCGTCGCCGCGCCGCCCGAGGTCCGCGCGCTGGACCGGTCCGGGCCGTGACGACGAGCGCCGAGCTCCTCGCCGCGGCGGACGCCTCCCGCGCCGTCGGCGCCATCGTCGACGAGCTGGAGCGGGCCGTCATCGGCAAGCGGGCGGTGCTGGAGCTCGTCGTGCTCGGCCTCATCGCCGACGGCCACGTCCTGCTGGACGACCTGCCCGGCGTGGCGAAGACGCTGACCGCCCGTTCGCTGGCCCAGGTCACCGGGCTGACGTACTCCCGGATCCAGTTCACGCCCGACCTGTTGCCGGCCGACCTCACGGGCGCCACGGTCTTCGACGGTGCCGGGAGCGGTTCACGTTCCGGCCCGGGCCCGATCTTCGGCCAGCTCGTGCTGGGCGACGAGATCAACCGGGCGCCGGCCAAGACGCAGGCCGCGCTGCTCGAGGCCATGCAGGAGCGCCAGGTCACGGTGGACGGTTCCACCCACCCGCTGCGCCGGCCCGTTCATGGTGGTCGCCACCCAGAACCCGATCGAGCACGAGGGCACCTACGCCCTCCCCGAGGCGCAGCTCGACCGCTTCCTGCTGCGCACCCGGGTCGGCTATCCGCAGCCCGACGACGAGACCGATCTGCTTCTGCGCCGGGCCGAGCGGGGCACGGACGAGGTGGCATTGTCACGCTGTCTGCGACGCCGAGGGAGTCCTCGCGCTCCAGCAGGCCGTCGAGCGGGTGCACGTGGACCCGGCGGTGGCGCGCTACGTGGTCGACGTGGTCACCGGCACGAGGGACGATCCCGAGGTGGAGGTGGGGGCCAGCCCCCGCGGCTCGCTGGCGCTGCTCAAGCTGGCCCGGGCCCGGGCGTTGAGCGCCGGCCGCGACTTCGTCGATCCCGACGACGTGAAGGCGGTGGCGCTCCCCGCGCTCGCCCACCGGCTGGTGCTGCGCAGCGAGGTCTGGATCCGCGGCATCCCGCCGGAGTCGATCGTCGAGCGGGTGGTGGGCTCGGTGCCGGCGCCTTCGTGGCGATGAGGTGGCGTATGACGGGCGGCCGGGCGGCCGGCGCACCGACGGCGGTCGCCGCCCCGGCTCCGCCCGCAGCCCCGGCGGTCGACGTTGCGCCGGTGGCGCCCGTCATGGCGTCGTCACCTCGGCTGGCCGCATACCTCGCGGTCGGGGCGGGTGCACTCGTGGCCTCGCTGCTGACCGGGCGGGCCGCCCTGGCCGCCTTCGGAGCGCCGTTGCTGGCCATCGTCGCGGGCGCGGTGTGGCTGGCCCGTCCACCGACCCTGCCGCTGCGGGCGGCGCGGTTGACCCCGGCTCAAGCCCTCGAGGGCGACGAGCTCCACGTCGAACTGGACCTCGACGTCCCTGCCGGGCCGGCACGTTCGGGGCGGGTGGACATCGCGCTGGGCATGGCCGGCCCTGTCGCCACGAGGGACGGCCACGGCGGTCCCCCGGCCTGGACGGTCGTCCCGGGCGGAGGGCACGTGCTGCGCGACGACCTCCCGACGACCGGATGGGGTCGGGTCACGATGGGCGGCGCCACGATCAGGGCGTACGGCCCGCTCGACCTCGTCCATTGGACGTGGATGGTGCCGCTCGGCCCGACGGTAAGGGTCCTGCCCCGCCCCGCGGCGCTGAGCGCGCTCCTCGACCCACCTCCGCGGGCCGCGGCCGGCCGGCATCCGAGCAGGGCGCGAGGGAGCGGCCTGGACTTCGCCGAGCTCCGGCCGCTGATGCCCGGCGACCGCGTGAGCGACGTCAACTGGCGGGCCAGCGCCCGGCGGGGACCACCCGGCCCCGGCCTGCTGGTCAACGTCCGCCATCCCGAGCGGTCCGGTGACGTCGTGCTGCTGCTCGACACCGCCGCCGACCTGACCGCCGACGGCGCCGAGCGGGCGCCATGGCTCCCCCGCGCCGCCCAGGCGGCGTGGGCCGTGGCGCAGGCCCACCTGGAGAGCCACGACCGCGTCGGGCTGGTGACCTTCGGGGGTTACACGAGCTGGATCAGCCGGGGCAGCGGCCGCCGTGCCGCCTACGCGCTGCTCGACAAGCTGCTGGCCGCGCGACCGGCTTCGACCGCCGCCCGCTCCCTGGCCTGGCTGCCCGTGCGCCTGCTGCCGGCCGATGCCGCCATCGTCGCCATCACCCCGCTCCACGCGCCGCAGGTGGGCGAGGCGCTCGTGGACCTGCGCCGGCGCGGTCGACGGGTCGCGGCGTTGGTCGTCGACACCTCCGATCTGCTGCCCGACGACATGGCCCTCGACGCCGCCCGCCGGCTCTGGACCGTGGAGCTGGCCCGCCGGACCGACCTGCTCGCCAAGGTCGGCATCGTCACGACGACGTGGTCGGCCGGCACGCCGCTGGCGCAGGCCGTCGCCCTGCTCGCCCGGGTCTCCGCGCCGCTGCGGTCAGCCGGTCACGGCGGTGCGCCGGTGAGAGCCCGTGCGTCCACCCTCGCCGGTCCTGCCTACGGGCGCTCCGCGTCTCCCCGGCTGCGGGCCGTCGTCGCCGTCGCCTCGCTGCTGGTCGGGGTGGCGTTGGTGGCCCGATCCGCCGTCGCCACGCCGGGCGGCACCCGCGCCATCATCCTGCTCGGCACGCTCGCCGTCGGTCTGCAGCTGCTGTGGGTGACGCGGGGCCCGGGCGCCGCGACGCCGGCCGCCGCGCTGCTCGGCGTCGTGGCCGCGTCGCCGTTGTTCCCCGCGTCCAACAAGGGCCTGGCCGTCGAGCTGGCGGTGCTGTTCCTCGGGGCCTGCGAGCTGAGCGCCTGGGCGGCCAGGCTGCGCAGCGTGATCCCCGAGACGGGTTCGTCGATCCGCCACCAGCTCGGACTCCTGGCGGCGACGCTGGCCGGCGGGGGGCTGGTCGCTGCGGTCGTGCTGGCCGCGGGAGCAGGCGCTCGAGGGCCCGGAGGGGCGCAGCGCCCTGGCGCTGGGCGTCGCCGCGGCCACCATCCCCGTCGCCCTGCTCGCCGCCGGCCGGCTCACCGCAGGTCGGGATGCCAGTTCGGCGACGGCTCGGCGGTCCCTCCGGGTCCCGACCGTGAAGGCCGGCCTTGTCACCGGGCGTGAGCGCTTCGAGCTCGTCGACGTGCCCGAGCCGGAACCGCAACCGGGCACGGCCGTGGCGGCGGTCGCCCTGTGCGGCATCTGCGGCACGGACGTCCACGGCTACCAGTCGGACCGGCCCGTACAACCCGGCCATCTGCGGGCACGAGTGGGTGGGCACGGTGACCGCCGTCGGCGCACGACGTGGCCGGGCTCCGCGAGGGCGACCGCGTCGTCGCCGGCATCGCGCCGGCTTGCGGCGCGCTGCACGGAGTGCGTGGCGGGGCGGCCCGACTACTGCGTGCCGGCCTTCCTCGGCATGGTCGGGCGCGATGCGCTGGCCCCGCCGCACGGCGGCTTCGCGCCCCGGGTCGCCGTCGACGCCCGCCGGCTGGTAACGGTCCACGGCGGGCTGTCGGACGTCCAAGCGGCGATGGTCGAGCCGGCCACCGTCGCGCTGCACGCGGTGCGGCGCACGCCTCCCCGCCCGGGCGAGACCGTGGTCGTCCAGGGTTGCGGGCCCATCGGGCTCTTCGTGCTCCAGTGCGCCCGGGCGGAGGGGGCAGAACGCCTCATCGCCGTCGAGCCCAACGCGGCGCGGCGGGGGCTTGCGGCGTCGCTGGGTGCGGACACCGTCTGGACGCCCGAGGAGGCTCAGGCCGAGCTGGCCGAGCGTCCGGCGGACCTGGTGTTCGAGTGCGCGGGCGCGCCTGCCGCCGTCCAGGCGGCGGTGGACCTCGTCCGTCGCGGCGGACGGGTCAACCTCGTGGGCGTGACGGCCACCGCCACGGTCCAACCGTCGGTGTGGGCCGTCAAGGAGGTCACCCTGACCGGCTCGCTCGGCTACCGCAACGACGAGTTCGCCCCGGTCATGGACCTCATGGCCGATGGTGCGGTGCAGGTCGAGCCGCTGCACGACGCCACCGTCCCGCTGGCACAGGCCGCGGACGCCTTCGCCTCCCTGGCCGCGGACTCGGCCTACGCCGTCAAGGTGTTGGTCGACCCGCGGTAGGAGCGGGTTTGTCCCGGACGACCCCTTCCACGGTTCTGGCCTGACGAGGCCGTGACGACGGAGCGCTGCCATCGGCCGAACGGTTGCGACGAGACGTCGTTAGTGTCCATCCCATGACTCAGGGACTCCGAACCTTCCTGACGTTCCAAGCCGGCGCCGCCACCGCAGCACTCAAGCTCTACCGCGAGTCTTCGACGACTTCGAGCTCATCGAGATCGACCACTACGAGTCAGGGGACATCGGACCCGAGGGCACCGTCAAAGTCGCGAAGTTCCGTCTCGCCGGCAGCGACTTCAGCTGTGCCGACAGCCCAGTCCGTCATGAATGGGGGTTCACCCCTGCCGTGTCGCTCTGGATCGACTGCGACGACAACATCGAACTCCAGCGTCTCTTCGATCGGCTCAGTGATGGGGGCCAGGTGTTCATGCCTCTCGACGACTATGGGTTCAGTACCCGTTTCGGCTGGGTGGGTGATCGCTACGGAGTGACCTGGCAGCTCAACGTGCGGTGACGACGAACACCTCGGCGCCTCGCCCAGCCACGCGAGGTACTCCGGACCTTCCAACCTTCACCAGCCCGGCCAGCCCTCAGCGGCTCCGTAGCCATCGAGTGAGGTGATGAAGTCCACGAGCAGTTCAGGCATCGTCGTTCCTTTCACGGGTGGCGCTCCGCCGAATCGATATTCCCGGACGCGCCGGCCCGTCCGCTCCGATCGGCAGTCGGTGCGCTCGCGACTTCTCGTCGAACAAAGTCACTCGGGGGCATAGTCGAGCGTTCGGGTGGGCTCAGGGTTTCGGGTGCGCGAAGAGCCACTCGATGATGGCCGCCGACAACGGTCGCGTCCCGTCGGCGAACCGGATGTCCGGGTTGTGGCTGCCACCCTGCACTGTCCACAGCTCCAGCCCAATGCCGTCGGGGCAGCCATCGACACGCGTCAGCACAGTCTCCTCGCCGGGCAGCGCCGAGTCGAGGTCGAGAGTGCCCGCGGTGTCGAGCGAACGAGCGCGGCAGCCGTCGTAGTCCGCCCACGTGGCCACCGAGGTTGCGGCACCCGGATACGCGCCGGTGTCGGGTGGGGTCGCGCCCTCGTACTTGATGGCCACGTCGGCCGTGCCGTGGACCTGGAGCACGCTCACTGGTTCTGACGGGTTGCACTTCGACGTGTCGGCCCAGGTGGCCCCGGCCACGCTGGCGATCGCGGCGATGCGCTCGGCGGCGTCGCAGGCCATTCGGTACGACATGAAGCCGCCATTGGAATGGCCCATCACGTAGACCCGGGACTGGTCGATGTTCCTGGTGGCACCGACCTGGTCGATGATCGACGTGAGGTACGCCACGTCCTCGGCGGTGCTGCCAAGTCCACAGCACGCGTCGGTGGCATCCCAGAACCGATCACCGGCCGGATGGGGAGTGCCGTCGGGGTGCACGTAGAGAAAGCCCCGCGACTCGGCGAGCGGTTGCAGCTGGAAGTACGCCTCCACGACCTCGCCACTCCGGCCGAGACCGTGAAGGAGAATGACCAGCGGCATCGGCGTGTCGTCGCTGTACGACGATGGCGTGAACACGGTAAACGGTCGGGAGGCGTCGCTCGCCACCATCGTCGCGAAGCTTGGTGTGTCGGCGGTGCTCGACGAGTTGGCGCAGGCAGTGATCGCCACGATGCCCACGAGGAGGATGAGGGGACGCCTCATTCGCTTGCACGCTATGCCGCGATGGGAGCCCATGCGCGGCGGATGCCCCCGACATCCTTGCCTGGCCGAGTGACGGGTAGCGGCCTCCCTGCACGACGGTGGGGTCGTCGAAGGCGTCAGCCGAGTGGGACGGGCACCTCGTCGCCGGCGGCGGTGGCGTCCAACCAGCTGGCGTACAGCGAGGCGTAGACACCGTCGAGGCGCAGCAGCTCGTCGTGCGAGCCCTGCTCGACCAGCTGGCCGCGGTCGAAGACGAGGATCCACTGAGCCCTTGCTGCCGTCGACAGCCGGTGGGCGATGGTGATCGACGTCCGGCCCCGGGCCAGGCTGGCCAGCGCCTTGGCCAGGCGGGTCTCCGTGAGCGCGTCGACGGACGAGGTCGCCTCGTCCAGCACCAGGCACGGGGGGTTGGCGACGTACGCCCGGGCCAGGGCGACGAGCTGGCGCTCCCCCGCCGACAGCGCATCGCCCCGCTCGCCCACCTTCGTGCCGAGGCCTTCGGGCAGACCGGTGATCCACTCCTCCAGGCCGAGCTCGACGAAGGCCAGGGCGACGTCGTCGTCCGACGCGCTCGGGCGCCCGAAGCGCACGTTGTCCGCGATGCTGGCGTCGAAGAGGAACGGCTCCTGCGGCACCATCAGCAACGACCGGCGGAGCGACGCCATGTCGACCTCGCGGAGGTCGATGCCGGCGATGCGGACGGCCCCGTGCTGGGGGTCGGCCAGACGGGTGAGCAGGCGGGCGAGCGTGGTCTTGCCGGAGCCCGTGGCGCCGACCACCGCCACCGCCGTACCGGGCTCGACCGAGAGGCTCACGTCGCGCAGGGCGGGCTTGTTGTCCTCGTCGGCCTGCCCGGGCCGGGGCCGGTAGCGGAACGTCACGTGGTCGAGCTCGATCGACGGCGCCTGCCGGGGCAGCGCGGGGCCGTCGCCGGGATCGGTGATCGTGATGGGGCGCTCCAGGATCCCGAGCACCCGGCGCCAGCCGGCCACTGCGGTCTGCGTCTGGTCGAGGATCTCGGTGAACTCCGCGACCGGCTCGAGGAACCGGTAGCAGAGGAAGATGAAGCCCACCATCGCGCCGGTCGTGAGGCCGGCGTCCGGACCCATGGCGGTGCCGGCGATCAGGACGGCGGCGATCGTCAGGACCGAGAACAGCTCGCCGGAGGGGAACAGGAACGCGGCGATGGTGCCGGCCCGGATCGACGAGCGCCGGTGGCGGTCGATGCTCGTCCTGGCCTCGGCGGTCGTGCGGGGCCCGAGGCGGTAGGCACGGATGACCGCCGAGCCGGTGACCAGCTCGGAGACGGTGGTCAGCAGCTCGGCGTTGCGCTCCCGCACGTCGCTGTAGGCCTGCACGAGGTGCCGTTGGACCACCCGCAGCAGCAGGACGAGCGGCGCGGCCGCGAACAGGGCGATGAGGGCCAGGCGCCAGTCGTAGATCATCATCACGGCCGCGGTGACGATGATCATCGTGCCGTCGAGCAGCCAGGCGATGCCGCCCCACGAGAAGAACTGGCTCAGCGTCTCGATGTCCGACGTGACGCGCGCGACGAGCGAGCCGCGGCGCTCCTCCTCGTGGTCGGCGAGGTCGAGGCCGAGGATGTGGTCGAACACCCGCACCCGCAGGGCGTAGAGCGCCTCTTCGGCCCGCACGGCGAGCCGGATGATGGCCCCCCACATGGCGATGGACCCCAGCGTGATGACCACGACGCCGATGGCACAGAGCCTGACGATGCGACCCATGTCGACCTCGCCGTTCACGAAGCCCTTGTCGATGCCCTGCTGGATGAGGACGGGGATGGCGAGGCGCCCAGCGGTGCCGATGAAGGCGAGCAGCACCGTGATCGAGGCACCTCGCCGCAGCTCGGGGCTGGCCCGCCACCCGCGCCGGACCGTCTCGGCCGCGCCCCAGAGCGGCGTGCCGTCGGCCGCGACCTTCGTGTCGGGGGCCTGGGGTTCGGTGGGAGGCGCGCCGGTGCTCATGATCCTGTCCCGTCGCCGTCGGCACGGTCGCGCTCGTAGGCCTCCACCAGGTGGCGGTAGCCGGGCACGGAGGCGAGGAGGTCCTCGTGGCGGCCCTGGGCGATGACGTGCCCACCGAGCAGGTAGACGACCTCGTCGGCCAGCGCGATCGTGGCCGGCCTGCTGGCCACCGCCACGGTCGTGATCCCGGTGAGGCGGGAGCCGAGGCCGGTGAGGATGCGGGCCTCCGTGGTGGGGTCGAGGCTGGAGGTGGCGTCGTCGAGCAGCAGGACGCTGGGGCGGTTGAGGAGCGCCCGGGCCAGTGCGACGCGCTGGCGCTGACCGCCGGAGAGGCTCACGCCCCGCTCCCCCACGACCGTCTCCACGCCCGACGGCAGCTCGGCGAGGAACGGGGTGACCTGGGCCAGATCGAGCGCCTCCTGCAGCATGGCCTCGTCGGCGATGCCCCGGACGTCGATGTTGCGGCGCAGCGTGTCGGCGAACAGGAAGGGCTCCTGGAACACGAGCGCCGGGTGGGGCGTCACCGCCCGCACCTCGCCCCGGTCGGGCACCAGGAGACCGGCCAGGACGGAGAGCAGGGTGGACTTCCCGGCCGCCGTCGGCCCGACGATGGCGACGGTGCTGCCGGCGGGGATCACGAGGTCGAGCCCGCGCAGCACGTCCCGGCCCGGCTCGAACGCGAAGTGGACACCACGCGCCTCGATGCCGGCCGGAGGTGCCGCCGAGGCGGCGGCGTGCCGAGGGTCGAGGGGCAGGAGGTCGGCGACCGACGCCGGCGCCGTGCGGTGGGTGCCGTCGGCCAGCACACCCTGGAGACGGTCCCAACCGGCGAGGGAGTGGGGCAGGTCACCCAGCGCGAAGCCGATGATCCGCAGCGGCCAGACCAGCAGCGTGAAGAGGTACACGAAGCTCGTGATGTCGCCGAGGGTGGCCGCCCCGGCTTCCACCCGGGCGGCGCCGACCAGGATCAGCACGACGTTGGCGTAGGACGGGACGGCGTCGAGGAACAGGTCGAAGGTGGCCCGCAGGCGGGCCAGGTGCACCTTCGACGTCCGCAGGGCGTGGGCCCGCTCGTGCAGCCGGTCGACCTCGCGCTGCTCGGCGCCGAAGGCCTTGATGACCGTCACCGCTTCGAGGCTCTCGTGGACGAGGGCCGACAGCTCCCCGAGTCGGGCCTGGGCCTCGTCGGCCGGCACCCCGCCCTTGCGCTGGAACACGACGTTCTGGATGACCAGGAGCGGGAAGAGGGCGAGCGCCAGCAGGCCGAGCACGGCGTCCGTGGCCAGCATCCACAGCGCGGACGTGGTCAGGAGCACGACGGTGCCCACCGAGTACGGGATGGGGGCCAGCACCTCGGTGGCCGCCTCGGCGTCCACGCCGGCGTGGGCGATCAGCTCGCCGGTCGGATGCGAGCGGTACCACCGGTACGGCTGCGCCTGGTAGTGGTCGATCGCGTCTTCCCGCAGGGTCCCGAGGACGCGGAACTGCGTGCGGCCGGCCCAGGTGCGGCGCACGACCACCCCGACCGATCGGACGATGCCGACGGCCACGATCAGTCCGGCGCCGGCGAGGACGGTGGCCGTCGCCACCGAGCCCTCCTCGAAGCGGGGGACGATGACCTCGTTGGTGACCCACCGGACGGCCCAGGACGAGGCCACGGTGGCCAGCGCGAACACCGTCGCCCCGGCGACGGCGATGGCGAAGCTGCCCGGATGCAGGGAGACCTCGCGGCGGATCATCCGCAGGCCGCGCCACCGCTCCCGCCGCCTCACATCCTTTGACGCCGCCGTCTCGACCTCGGCGGACCCGTCTCCGGGCGCGTCGACGACAGCGGTAGTGCGGGCCACGCATCGTTTCTACCAGCGAGGCCGCCGGATGGCTCCGGGGTTAACCCCGGGCCTGGGCCGGTGACGGCGGACGTGTCATCCTGTCGTCGTGGAGCACGTTGACGCCGGGCTGCTCGTGCTGCGACTGGCCCTGGGGCTCACTCTCGCCGTCCACGGCTACAACAAGTTCTTCGGCGGTGGCCGCCTGCGAGGCACGGCGGCGTGGTTCGAGAGCATCGGCGTCCGGCCTGGCCTCGCCAACGCGGCGATGGCCGCCGGCACCGAGGTCGTGGCCGGGCTGGGCCTGGCCGCCGGGCTGCTGACACCGCTCTCGGCCGCGGGCGTCATCGCGCTGATGATCGTGGCCATCACCACCACCCACTGGAAGAACGGCTTCTTCATCTTCCGCCCCGGCGGTGGCTGGGAGTACTGCGCGATCATCGCCGTGGGCGCGTTCTCGATCGCCACGATCGGAGCCGGTGACTGGTCGCTCGACCACGCGCTCGGCCTCGACGTCGAGGGCTGGTGGGGCGCGGGGATCGCGGCGATCGTCGGTGTGGTCTCCGCCGTCCTGCAACTGGCCGTCTGCTACCGGCCGCCGAAGCCAGCTCCGGCCGCATCGGGCGGCCAGTGACACAGCCCCTCGTCGAGTCGGAGACCGGCCCGGACGAGACCGCGCCGCATGGACGGCGATGGATCCGCGTGCTCCTGGCCGCCATCGTGGCCGCGCTCGGCGCCATGTGGGTCTACGTGCTCTTCATCGGCGAACCGCAGACCCCCAACGTGCTGGACGACGAGACCTGGCCGGCGAAGGCCGAGCAGATCTGCGCGACCGTCGCCGCCGACCTGGCTGCGCTGCCACCGGCGCGTTCGTTCGTCGACATCGAGCCTCTCGAGGAGGCCCTTCGGCAACGGGCCGACGTCGCCGAGCAGGCCACGAAGCTGCTGGAGGGACAGCTCACGACCCTCCGCGCGCTGCCCGCGCCCACGGGCGAGCACGACGACGAGCTCCTCGCTGCTTGGTTCGCCGACTGGGACACCTACCTGCAGGACCGACGCGACCACATCGAGGAATGGCGGGCCGGGCGGGACGGTCCGTTCGCGGAGACCGAGGCCGACACCGGCGGACCGATCTCCAACCGCATGACCGCGCTGGCCAAGGAGAACGGGATGCCGACCTGCGTGGTGCCGGGCGACCTGGGCTGAGCGGTCTCGGATGACCATGCCTGGGCTGACCCGCCGGGTCCGGCTCAGGTGGAGTCGGACGCCACCCAGCCCTCGCCATCGACGAAGCGGCGCACCACCCGGGCCGGCGCGCCGACGGCCACGCAGTTGTCCGGCAGCTCGCCGACCACGACCGAGTTCGCGCCGACGACCACGTGCCGGCCGATCCGGGCTCCCGGCAGCACGACGGTGCCATGACCGAGCCAGGAGCCGTCGCCGACGACGACCGGGAGCTCGGGCATCATCTGGCGCGAGATGGGGAGGTCCAGGTCCTCGTAGCCGTGGTTCTGGTCGGTGATGTAGACGTGGTGCCCGGTCCACACGTCGTTCCCGACCTCGATGGAGAGGTGGCCGACGATGCCACTCCCCCGCCCGATCAGGCACCGGTCGCCGATGCCGACCACGCGGTCGGACAGGCATCGCTGTCCGGGGACCATGCCCGCCGACAGGCTGATCTGCGGCCCGATCATCGTGCCGGTCCCGATGTGGATGTAGCGCTCGTTGACGATCGCCGTGGGCGGGAAGCAGATGACGCTGCGCTCGCCGAAGGAGCCGAAGCGCCCGCCCCGGCGGCTGTCGGGTCCGATGGCACCGAGCTCCACCACCCCGTCCCATCCCCAGCGCACCACCTCGCCGGCCAGCCGCTTGGCCGCACCCCGCAGGCGGTCGACGGCCGAGGGGTCGGTCCACACCCGCTCGAGCACGGCCGCGGAGGGTACCGCCGCGCCGTC
The DNA here is from genome assembly GCA_963769115.1 of uncultured Acidimicrobiales bacterium. Taxonomy (GTDB): domain Bacteria; phylum Actinomycetota; class Acidimicrobiia; order Acidimicrobiales; family Ilumatobacteraceae; genus DASTFY01. The sequence goes on along the minus strand of CAVYKN010000017.1, from coordinate 28,609 downwards.
ACGACCGTGGGGCGGGGCGGCTGCGCGAGCATGCAGGCATGGCTCCCCGCGCCCTGGTGCTGACCGGCGGTCACGGCTACGACGAGGCCGCGTTCACCGCGCTGTTCGACCAGCTGCCGAGCGTGACGGTGGAGCGCGTCGCTCACCCGGAGGCGGCGGATCGCCTCCACCCGGACCGGGTCCGCGCCGACGTGATCGTGCTCTACGACATGCCTGGGCTGCGCGTGCGGCGGGGGTCCCCGGTGGAGGTCGTCGATCCGCCGGCCAGCGTCGTCGAGGGTTGGGAGGCGCTGCTGGCCGCTGGCGTGCCGGTCGTGGCGCTCCACCACAGCATCTGCTCCTGGCCCGCGTGGCCCCGCTTCGCGGAGATCGTGGGCGGGAGGTTCCACTACGCGCCGGGTCGCCTGGCCGGCCGGGACTGGCCCGACTCGGGCTACCGCCACGACGTCGAGCAGACCGTGACCGTGGTGGCGACCGACCATCCGGTCTGCGCAGGGCTGCCGCCGACCTTCACCCTCGTCGACGAGACCTACGTCTGCCCGGTGTTCGAGGACGCCGTGACACCGCTGCTCCTCACCGATGCGCCACGGGAGGACGCCGACCACGAGTCGACGGCCCACGCCCTCCTGCCGGCCGGCGCCGAGCGGCCGCCCTGGCACCACCCGCCCGGGTCGCCGTACCTCGCCTGGCACCACGTCGTGGAGCGGTCGACCGTCGTGTACCTCCAACCGGGGGACGGGCCGAGCTCGTTCGGCAACCCGACCTACCAGCGGCTGCTGGACAACACCATCGCCTGGGCCGCCACCACCGCCCCCTGAGATCCTTCGCCACCGATTCGATATCGAATCGGTGCGAACGCGCGTCAGCCGGTGTCCGGATTGCACGAGGCCAGGTCGGGAACCGGGCCGGCCGGTCAGGGCCGGCGCGGCATCCCGTACCATCGGGCGGGTGCCTCTGCGGGTCGTCCAGATCTCCGACACCCACCTCTCGCACCGGCGGGCCCACGCGGTCCCCAACGTCCGGGCGGTGCTGGCCTGGCTCCAGGCGGAGCCCCCCGACCTCGTCGTGCACACCGGAGACATCACCGCCGACGACCCGGACGACGCGGAGGAGGCGGACTTCGCCCACGAGCTCCTCACCAGCGCCGGCCTGCCCATGGTGGCGATCCCCGGCAACCACGACGTGGGCGGTTTCAGCGGTGACCGGTTCCGTGCCGACCGGCTGGTGGCGTTCCGGCGGCGCTGGGTGGCCGACACCTGGAGCCGCGATCTGGGCGGGTGGCGCCTGATCGGCGCCAACGTCTACCGGCTGCTGGAGGACGACCACGACTCCTGGTTGGAGGCCGAACTGGCCACGGACCGCCCCGTCGCGCTCTTCCTGCACCAGCCCATCTGCCTCGTCGATCCCGAGATCGCCGACCGGGGCGACTGGTCCGTGCCCATGCCTCGGCGGCGACGCCTGGTGAACCTGCTGGCGGGCCGGCCGATCCGTGTGGTGGCGTCCGGCCACCTGCACCGGTACCGCAGCGGCGCTCTCCCGGGGGGCATCTCCGCGGTGTGGGCCCCTTCGACCTCGTTCATCGGGACCGAACGCCCCGACGGCAGCACCTATCGGGTCGGCGCCGTCGAACACCTCTTCGCTGAGGACGGCGGCGCCTCCCACCGGTTGGTCGAGCCGGCCGGGGTCACGCTGCTCAAGCTCAAGGACCTGGTGCCGCCGGGATCGGAGAGCCTGGGTGACGCTGAGCTGCTCCCGCTGGCGGCCGTGTCATGAGCATGGACCACGATGCGCTCATCGAGGTCGTACAGGCGCTGGTGCGCGTCCCCAGCGTGTACGACCCGCCGACCGGACGCAGCGAGGAGGGCGCGGCCCGGCTCGTGGCCCATCAGCTCCGCGACTTCGGTTGGACGCCGGAGATGGATCCCGTCGCCCCCGGCCGGCCCAACGTGTACGCCGTCGTGGAGGGCGGCCGCCCCGGCCCGACGCTGATGTTCGAGGGGCACACGGACGTGGTGACCGAGGGCGATCCCGACGCCTGGACCACCGATCCGTTCGGCGCCGACATCCGCGACGGCCGCCTCTACGGACGGGGCAGCGCCGACATGAAGTCAGGCCTGGTGGCCGCGCTGTTCGCGGCCCGGGCCGTGGCCGACGAGGGCCCGTTCCCCGGCCGCATCGTGCTGGCGGCATTGGTCGACGAGGAGGGGATGATGGCCGGTGCGCGCCACTTCGTCTCCACCGGGCGGGCGGAGGGGATCGACGCCGCCATCTGCTGTGAGCCCGAGGACGGCGAGGTCTGCAACGTCTCCAAGGGCGCGCTGCGGCTCCGTGTGGACTTCACCGGCGCCATGGCCCACGGCGCCATGCCCTTCCAGGGCCGCAACCCGAACCCGGTGCTGGCCGCCTTCCTCAGCCGTCTCACCGCCGCCGAGCTCGACCTGCAGGCCCGGCATCCCACGCACCCGCACCTCGGTCAGGTCCACCTGACCCCCACCGTGCTGCGGGCCGGACAACCGGCCCAGATGAACGTCATCCCCGCCGATGCCAGCGTGTGGCTCGACGTGCGGACGATCCCGGACGTCGACCACGAGGGCGTGGTCTCCATGGTCGATGCGCTGGCCCGGGCCGCGGGCCGGGACGCGGGGGTCGAGGCGTCGGTCGAGGTCATCGACGATCGACCCGCCGTCTCGACCCCGGAGACGTCCCCGGTCGTCAGGGCGCTCTGCGACGCGCACACCGCCGTCACGGGAGAACCGGCCCGGCTAGGGGGCGTGCCCGGCGCCACCGACGGGACGGTCCTCACGGCCCGCACGGGCATGCCGACCGTCGTGTACGGCCCGGGCGGCAAGTGGATCGCGCACCAGGTGGACGAGTTCGTCGAAGTGGACGCCATCGTCCAGGCCGCCGAGGTCTATCGGGAGACGGCCCTGCGCTTCCTCGCCAGCGCCGACCGCTGATGGCGGCGGCTGGGCCGTCCGTCGGAGCTGGGCCGTCCACCGAGGTCGGCCCTCGCAACGACCTGACGGACGTCGAAGGCCTGCGCGTCGGCCACGCGCACCGCCTCGGCCGGGGGTGGCGGACCGGCACCACGGTGGTGCTCACCCCACCGGGCACCGCCGCAGGTGTCGACGTGCGGGGTGGCGGCCCCGGCACCCGAGAGACCGACGCGCTCGCCCCCTGGAACCTCGTGCCCCACGTCCACGCCGTGTGCCTGACCGGCGGGAGCGCGTACGGCCTGGCCGCGGCCGATGGGGTGATGCACTGGCTGGAGGAACAGGGCACCGGCTACAGGATCGGCGACGACCCGGACCGCGTGGTGCCCATCGTCCCGGCCGCGGTGCTGTTCGACCTGGGCCGGGGCGGGGACTTCCGGCGTCGCCCGGACGCCGCGTTCGGCCGGGCCGCCGCCGCCGCGGCGGGACGGGGGCGGAAGACCCGCCCGGTCGTCGAGGGCACGGTCGGCGCGGGGACGGGCGCCGCGGCCGGCGGCGTCTCCGGCGGGATCGGATCGGCCAGCACCGTCCTGGCCGACGGCACCACGGTCGCCGCACTCGTGGCGGTCAACGCCGCCGGCGCCGTGTTCGACGCCGCCACCGGCATCCTCCACGCCGCACCCCTGCTGCACCCGACCGCCGACCCCGGCCTGCGGCGACCGGTCCGAGGCGAGGTGGCCGCGGCGCGGCGGGCTCTCGCGCCGCCGCCCGAGACGATGAACACCACGATCGGCGTGGTGGCGACGGACCTGACGCTCGACCGCGCCGAGGCCCACCGCCTGGCCGGCGCCGCCCACGACGGACTGGCCCGGGCTGTCCGCCCCTCCCACCTCCTCACCGACGGCGACACCTTCTTCGGCCTCGCCACCGGCGCCAAGGCGCGGTCGGCGGCACCCTCCTCGGCCGACGACGTGCGCCAGCTCAACCTGCTCCTGGCGGCAGCCGCCGACGTGGTCGCCCGGGCCATCGCCCGCGGCGTCCTCGCCGCCCGCAGCCACCCGGATCGGCCCTCCTACCGGGACCTGTTCCCGTCGTCGATGCCCCGCGGGCACCCGTGATCCGGTAGCGGCATCGCTAACGTGACCTGGTCGCACGTCAGGAGGCGCCGATGGACGCGGAGAAGGTCACGGCACCGGGCCTGGCCCGGCGCAAGGTACGGGGCGAGGTCGTCACCGACCGGATCGTGATGGTCACGGCGTACGACGCCACCTTCGCCGCACTGGCCGACGAAGCCGGCGTCGACGTCGTCCTGGTCGGCGACTCGCTCGGCATGGTCGTGCAGGGCGTGGCCAACACGCTCCCCGTCACCCTCGACGAGGCCGTGTACCACACCCGCCTCGCCGCCCGCGGCGCCACCCGCGCCCTCGTCGTCGGCGACCTGCCGTTCGGCTCCTACCAGGTCAGCCCGCAGCAGGGGGTCGAGAGCAGCATCCGCCTCATCAAGGAGGGGGCCGCCGCCGCGGTCAAGCTCGAGGGCGGGGTGCCGATGGCAGACACCATCGAGGCCATCACCAGGGTCGACATCCCGGTGATGGCCCACATCGGCCTGACCCCACAGTCCTTCCACCGCATGGGCGGGCACCGTGTGCAGGGCCGGTCCAGCGGCAGCCAGGCCGGCGGACGGGACCGGTTGCTGGCCGACGCCAAGGCCGTCGAGGCCGCGGGCGCGTTCAGCGTGGTGCTGGAGGGGATGCCGCGGGAGCTGGCGGCCGAGATCACCGCCAACCTCTCCATCCCGACGATCGGCATCGGCGCAGGGCCCGAGTGTGATGGCCAGGTCCTCGTGCTCCACGACGTGCTGGGGCTGACGCCCAACCTCTACAAGTTCGCCAAGGCCTACGCCGATCTGCGGTCCGAGGTGATCGGCGCGCTGGGCGCGTATGCCAGCGACGTCCGGGACGGGACGTTCCCGGACGACGCCCATTCCTTCCACTGACGTCGCCGGTGGACGAGCTCGGGACGCCGGCGGCCGCTCAGCGGTGGTCGGGCCGGCACCGCAAGGCCGGTCAGCGCATCGGCTTCGTGCCGACGATGGGCGCGCTCCACGCCGGCCACCTGCACCTGGTGGAGGTGGCCAAGGCGCACGCGTCCGTGGTGGTCGTCTCGATCTTCGTCAACCCGGTCCAGTTCAACCAGCGGGCCGACTTCGAGCGGTACCCGCGCCCGATGGACGACGACCGCCGCCTTTGCGCCGAGGCCGGCGTCGACGCCCTCTACCTCCCCACCGCCGAGGCGATGTACCCGCCGGGCTTCCAGACCCACGTCGACCCGGGTCCGCTGGCCGAGCCCATGGAGGGGACCTTCCGGCCCGGGCACTTCCGGGGCGTCGCCACGGTCGTCACCAAGCTCTTCCTGGCCGTCCGGCCCGACGTCGCCGTCTTCGGCGAGAAGGACTACCAGCAGCTCGCGATCATCAGGCGCATGGCCACGGACATGGACTTCGGCATCGAGGTGGTCGGCGTGCCGACGGTTCGCGAGCCCGACGGCGTGGCCATGTCGAGCCGCAACCGCCGCCTGGACGAGGACGAGCGGCTCGCCGCCCGGTGCGTGCCCGCGGCCCTCGACGCCGCCCGTGACGCGGTGAGCAGCGGGGCCCGCCGGTCGGCCCTCGTCGTGGCCGCGGCCCGCCAGGTCGTGGCGGCGGAGCCGCTGGCCCGCCTCGAGTACGCCGAGATCTGCCATCCGGTCAGCCTCGAGCGCGTCGACCTGGTGACCGAGCCCGCGGTCCTCGCGCTCGCCGTGTGGGTCGGTCAGGTGCGCCTGATCGACAACGTCACGCTCCTGCCGCCGGCCGATCCGGCAGCCTCGCCGCCGGCCTGACGGCTGATCCTCAGGGGTCGAGCAGGAGCACGATGGCCAGCACGGCCGCGTTGTAGAGCGCGTGCCCGGCGATGGCCGGACCGAGCCGCCGCAACAGGTACGTGGCGCCGCCGAACACCACGCCCACTGCGGCCAGCACAACCATGAGGCCGAGGTTCCCCCAACCGCGCACCGGGTCGATGTGCGCGGCGCCGAAGAACACGCCCTGGCCGGCGATGGCCAACCCGATGGGCGCCACCGAGGCCAGACCGCGGAGCACGACGCCCCTGAACATCATCTCCTCGGCCACCGGCGCCACCAGCACGGCGACGATGAGGAACGCGATCAACACGCCCCGATCGCCTGCGTACTCGTCGATCCCCTCGGTGTTGGAGGTCATGGGCAGCCGGATCGCGAGCACGACGATGGCCGCCACGATGCCGCCGGCCCATGCCGCCAGCCAGATGACCGGCGCCCAGGCCAGGTCCTTCCACCGCAGGCGCAGCCCGAGGTCGGTAGCCAGGCTGCCGGTCCCCCACCGCCGGCTGGCGAACGAGCAGTACGCCACCATCGGGCCGTAGCCGAGAATGGCGGCAAGAGCGGCGTAGAGGAGGATCGGCCAGTCGAACCGACCGAGGACCTCGAGGATCAGCCTGGCCCCGACGAGCGCGGCCACCGTGACGGCCAGGCCCCACCAGGCCGCCACCGCGGGGAGCGGGCGGAACGGCTGGCGGCTGTCCGCGCCGGCCGGGTGCGCGACGTGGAAGGTCCACTCCCGTCCGTCCCACCAGCGCACGGCCGCCTCGTGCTCCTCTCGCCAGGGGTCCGGGTACCACGCCGGAGGCCAGGTGGGGGGCGGCGGCGGGGCACCACCGACCACGGGAGGGGGCCACACGGCGCAGAGGCTACCGGCGCGCTCTCGCCGTCCGCCGGGCCTCCGCGCCGCTCGCCGGCGGCGGTGCGCGCCCGGTGCGCCTTCTACGCTCGCCCCGGTGACTGACCTCCGCGCGCTCTCCCTCTGGCACGACTCGCTGCCGCCCGACGACACGCTCGCGCCGCGGCCAGCGCTCGACGGCGACACCGATGCCGACGTGGCCATCGTCGGCGCGGGCTACACCGGCCTGTGGACCGCCTACTACCTGCTCGGGCTGGATCCCAGTCTGCGCGTGGTCGTGCTGGAAGCCGAGGTCGCTGGCTTCGGTGCCAGCGGCCGCAACGGCGGCTGGTGCTCCGCCCTGCTCCCCATGCGGTTGCCGACCATGGTGGTGGGCGCCGGGCAGGACGGAGCCCTCGCCATGCAACGGGCGATGTTCGACACCGTGGACGAGGTCGGTCGGGCGGCCGCCGCTGAGGGCATCGACTGCCACTACGCCAAGGGCGGGTACCTCCACCTCGCCACCAACCCCGCCCACACCGTGCGGCTCCGGGACGAGCTGGCGGAGGCTCGCCGCTTCGGGCTCGGTGAGGACGATCTGCGCTGGCTCGATCGAGCCGAGGCGGCCGAGCGCCTCGACGCCGCCGGGGTGCTCGGTGCCCTCTACACGCCGCACTGCGCCGCCATCCACCCGGCCCGCCTGGCCCGGGGCCTGGCCGAGGTCGTCGAGCGGCGGGGCGGCACGATCTACGAGGGCACGCGAGCCACGGCCATCGAGGCGGGCCGGGTCGCGACCGACCGCGGCGCGGTGCGGGCCGAGATCGTCGTGCGGGCCACGGAGGGGTTCACCTCGAGCCTGGACGGCGAGCAGCGGACGCTGGTGCCGCTCTACTCCCTCATGATCGCCACCGAGCCGCTGCCCGACGCCACGTGGGAACAGATCGGCCTTCGCCACCGGGAGACGTTCAACGACGCCCGCCACCTCATCATCTACGGGCAGCGCACCGCCGACGGGCGCTTCGCCTTCGGGGGGCGGGGAGCGCCGTACCACTACGGGTCCGTGGTGCGCCCGGAGTTCGACCGGAACGCCGCGACGCACGAGGCGATCGTCCACACCCTTCGCACGCTGTTCCCGGCCATCGAGGACGCGACCATCACCCACCGCTGGGGCGGCCCGCTCGGGGTGGCCCGGGACTGGACCTGCTCGGTCGGCCTCGACCGCGAGCGGGGCCTGGCGTGGGCCGGCGGCTACGTCGGCGACGGCGTGGCGACGACCAACCTGGCCGGCCGGACGCTGGCCGATCTGATCACCGGGCGTGACACCGACCTGACCCGCCTGCTCTGGGTGGGGCACCGCTCCCGTCGCTGGGAGCCGGAGCCCCTCCGCTGGCTGGGCATCCGGGGTGGGCTGCGTCTCCCGAAGGGCGCCGATCGCGCCGAGGCCCGCACCGGCCGGCCGGCCCGGGTGCGCTCGTGGGCGACCGGCCGCCTCCTCGGACACTGACCGGGTTCAGGACGGGAAGGGTCCGGCGATCTCGAACGTGACGCCCACGCCGTTCGTCCCCCGCTGCGACGAGACGTAGAGGCGGTTGCCCGCCGGGTTGAACGCGGCGCCGGTCAACTCGCTGGTTCGATGGCCGACGGCACGGAGGAACACGGTGGTGAGGCCGTCGGGCTCGACGACGCACAGCTCCGGATCGGCCGGGTAGCGCAAGGTCGACATGTCCTCGCAGACGAAGAGGTCTCGGCCACGTCGGCAGAGGTTGTCGACCCCGCGCAGGACCGGGACCGGGTTCGTCGTCCAGTCGTAGAGGACCGAGATCCGCCCGCTCGCGACGTCGTAGGACCAGATCCGGTCGTCGAACTTGGTGGCCAGGTTGAGGATGTTGCCCTCGAACCAGATGCCTTCGCCCCCGCGGAACGGCGTCGCCCCGGGGACCTGGTACCGGGTCGCCGTCGTCGTCGCCGACGGGTCGGGCACGGGCAGCCAGGACACCACGCCCCGGTCGACCCGGGCCGCCTCCAGAACCCCGGTGGACAGGTCGCCGGGCTGGGCGTAGCGGTAGCGGTACAGGAGGCCGTCGATGGCGTCCTCCGACAGGTAGACGGTCCGCCGGGGCCCATCGACCGCCGCGCCCTCGTGGAGGAAGCGGCCCATGCCGAGGTGGGTGACGGGCGGTCGCACTCCCATCGGGTCGACCTCGAAGACGCTGCCCGTCGCCACCTCCTCGCACGACAGCCAGGTTCCCCACGGCGTATGGCCGCCGGCGCAGTTGCGCCGCGTGCCGTCGAGCAGGCGGCGGGCGTCGATGATCGCGCCCGCGTTGTCGAACCGGACCATGCCGACGCCGCCCACGAGGTCCACCTCGCTGTTGGAGACGTAGACCCAGCCGCCGGGCGCGGCGAAGCAGTGGCCTCCGTCCGGCGCCTGGTGCCACACGTACGACGTCGCTCCGACGCGCTGGCCGGTGCGAGCGACGACCCGCGATCGGTAGCCGGCCGGGAGCTGCAGCCCGTTGGCGTCCGGCGGCCCGAGCCGGCCGTAGCGGGTCGAGAGCCGAGGTGGCCCGCACGCGTGCAGGGCGGCGACGAGGCCGGCGAGGAGGCCGGCCCGCAGGACGTCGCGCCGGCTACGCGCCACCGGGGAACTCCGCCGGTACCTCGTTCGAGCTGAGCCACGTGAGGAAGAGGCCGGTCAGGTCCTCCCCCACCACCTCGGACGCGTGGTCGATGAAGTCATCCGTGGTCGCTGACTCGCCGTGGTGCTCGGCGACCCAGCGGCGCAGGATGGCGAAGAACTTTGCGTCGCCGACGGTCTCACGCAGCGCGTGGAGGACGACCGCGCCGCCGTCGGCCACCGCAGGGCTGGACAGGTTGTCGGCTGACGGATGGTCCGGGGTCCCGAACGCGGCCCGCATGCCGTTCGTGCGGGCGAGCGCGTTGGCGGCCGCGTCGTCGACCTGCTGGAGACCGGCCTCCTCCATCCACAGCCAGCGCGCGTAGGTCGTGAAGCCCTCGCGCAACCAGACGTCCTGCCAGCGCGCCGGGGTGACCGCAGCGCCGAACCACTGGTGGGCGAGCGCCGTGGCGAGGACACCGTGCTGATGGGCACTGACGGGCGCGGCCATGTCCGCCGTGGACACGAGCGGGCGGCCCTGCGCGGCGACGGCCAGGCCGGCGGGCCCGTCGACCACCGTCAGGCCCGCGATGGTGAACGGGTACGGACCGAACCGCCGGCCGTAGTAGTCGATCATCTGGCCGGCCACCGCCAGCGCCTGCCCGGGGTCGGGCGCGCCGGCGGCCACGAAGTTCGTGAGCGTGTGCCCGGCGGGACTCGTGGTGTCGAGCCGGCCCAGCTGGCCGATCGTCACCTGGAGCTCCGACGGCGCCATCGGCTCGGGCATCTCCCAGATCGTGGTCACTCGGCCGGCCGCCTTCTCCCGGCTGACCGGAACACCGTTGGCCACCGCCTCGAAGGGGTCCGACACGGTGAGGCGCAGGCGGAACACGGCCTTGTCGCCGGGCGTGTCGTTGGTCGGGAGCCAGGTGCCCGAACCGTTCGGTGCCAGGTTCGTGTAGCTCCCCTTCGCCGTGCGGATCCAACCGACGGGCGAGCCCAGTGAGGGGTCGGCCTTGACCTCCGGTACGCCGCTGTACCCGACGGCGAGGACGAATGGCGTGCCCGGCGCCAGCGGCGCAGCCGGGGTCACGTGCAGCTTGCCGGCCCGCTGCTGCACCGCCGCCGCCGCGACCTCGTTGACGGTGACGCCGGCGATCTCCATCCGCCCGAAGTCGACAGAGATCTCGTCCAGTCGCTCGTTGGCCTTGGCCGTGATCCACGCGTTGGCCTTCATGGTCCCGCTCTTCGGGTCGTAGGCCAGGTCGACGTCGTAGCGGTCGACGTCGTAGGAAGTCGTTCCGGAACGGGGGAAGAGCTGCTCCGGCTCTTCAGCGGGGGTCGGCGGGGGCGAGCGGAGGGGCGCCGTGGTGACGACCGGAGCCGCGCCACAGGCGGCGAGGGCGGCCAGCATCACGGCCGCGCCGACCACCACGTTCCTCACCCGCACGGAGCAACGGTACTCCTCGGACGAAGGACCAGGTCGGCGGATCCGCCCCGCTCACAGGAGGTGTGGGCCTCGGCCCGGCAGACTGACGTCCGTGGTGACCAGGCGAGACGGCACGGCCACGCTCAGCCGTCGTGCGGGCATGGCGCGCACCCATGGGCCTCGGCCCGTTGGCAAGTGTTCGCCTCTGATGCCGGTCTTCGCAACGTGATGTGCATGCTTGCAAGCGCAACAACCGGCGGCCGGCCTCCGCCGGTGCAGTCACGGCGTCTGACCACCTCAGGTGGGTACGGTCGTGCGGTGGTCGACGAGGGAAACCCTGCGCGGGAGCCTGATGGCGAGCCGATCCACATCGAACCACGCTGGCCGATCGCGTTGACGGTCTCTGTCTTCATCGTCCTGACCGTCGTGCTTCGACTGGTGCAGCCCGACGGAGTGCGGGTGGGCGCACGCTGGCTCGTGCCGGTACTCGAGATCGCGCTCCTCGTGGTGTTGATCGCCGCCAATCCGACCCACCTCGCGAGACGCCTGCGGTGGCTGCGACCGGTCTCGATCACGCTCATCGGCTCGCTCGCCGTCGTGGCCACGGGGGCGAGCATCCACCTGATCGTCGACCTGGTCACAGGGAGCGCGGTGACCGAGTCAGCCAGCACCTTGCTCGCCTCCGGCGCCGTCATCTGGATCGGGAACGCCTTGATCTTCGGACTGTTGTACTGGGAGCTCGACAGCGGTGGGCCGCTCGCCCGCTACCGGGGGGAGCGAGACCATCCCGACTTCGCGTTCTCGCAGCAGATGAACCCGGAACTTGCGCCGGCGGGCTGGCGGCCTGTCTACGTCGACTACCTCGTCCTCGGCATCACCACGAGCACCGCGTTCAGCCCCACGGATGTCATGCCGATGACGGCGTGGGCGAAGCTGACGATGGCGTGGCAGTCGCTCATCTCCCTCACCGTGATCGGCCTTGTGATTGCGAGAGCCGTGAACGTCTTCACGTAGACCGATGTTCAGATCCCGGTCTGGGCGGCGACGACGCCGGACGCGACCGCATCTTGCAATGCCCTGTAGTCACGTTCGTTCTGGTCCGCGTACGCCTCGGCGAACGAGGCCATCGCCCGGTCGAACGCATCACCCGACCCGAGATAGGCGGCGATCGCGACCCGGTCTCCGGAACGCGCGTGTGCCCGGGCAAGAGTCCACCCGCAAACCAGCCCGTACGCCCGCAACCCCGCGGTATCCATGTGCTCGATCTCCGCTGACCCCTTCGCGTCCCAGAGCTGGCGGATGTAGAAGTCCTTCGTCTGGCCGTCGAACCCCACGACCCGCCCCCACCCGAGCATGATGTCGGACGCGGCCTGCATCATCCGCTGCCCCTCCACGACACGCTGCCCGTGCTGGTCGAACTCGCTCGGCCCGAGGAACGGCTCGAGCACCGACGGCTGCGCCTCCTTGAACTGGAGGAACAGAGGGTCCGACTCGTCTCGACCGAGGAGAAGGACGATCCAGGCACGCGTCCCCACGCTCCCCACGCCGACCACCTTGCGGGCGGCATGCACGTAGCGGTAGCTCTCGAGCAGGATTCGCCGGTCGTGCGGGAGCGAACGGCCGTACGCGCCGATCATGTGCCGGATCGTGTCCTCGAGATGCTCCTTCTCGGCACCCGGCAGAACATGCTCGATGGGGGTGACGAGCGGCGGACGACCAACGAGTCGGAACTCACCATCGACCGAGCTGCAGAGCTTCGCGAGGGCACGGATGCTGTCCTTCGTTCGCGCGGTCGCGATCTCGCTCTGGAGCCGCCTCAACTGCTTCCGGGAGACTCTCGAGCTGAATCGAGCGATGCTGCCCGCCACGTCGAGGCGTGTGTACCAGACGTCGGCGTTCCGCATCGTCGCGAAGTTCGCCATCGCCTCTCGGTACTCCCGGACGGTGTCGGTCACCATGGCACGCCGCGCGCCCTCGCCGCAGCCGAACTCCCTACCGGCGACCGCGAAGCTCGCGGCGAGCCGCTTGACGTCCCACTCGAACGGGCCGCGAAGCGTCTCGTCGAAGTCGTTGATCGAGAAGACCAGTCGGCGGTCGGGTGCAGCGAACACACCGAAGTTCGACAGGTGGGCGTCGCCGCACAGCTGAGCGTGCAGACCGGTCCGCGGACCGGCAGCGAGATCCGCGGCCATGAGAAAGGCGCCGCCGCGGTAGAAGGTGAAGGGCGACTCCAGCATGCGGCCGTACCGGATGGGGATCAGCTCGGGAAGCCGAGACTGGGCCTGCTCCTCGAGGAGCTCGACCGGATTCCGTCGCAACGGCGCCGGTTCCCAGCCGGCGTGAACCGATCGCGGCACATCGGCCCTGGCGGCCCGTCCACGCGCCACCCGCTCGGTGGGCGTGAAGTGGGGCACCGAGGGCCGCTCCGCCGAGAAGGATGTCACGACACCCGGCTCGACAGGACCGAGGGTCAGAGGAGCGTGGGTCTCCTGCTCGAGATGTGTCACGGAGCTACTCCTCCCTGTGCCCGCGAGCGCTCCGCTGCCTCGCCGACCTGGCAGAGACCGTACTCGCCGCCACGGCTAGCGCGGCCACGTCGTCCCGCGTTCACGCCGCAGGACCGGACGGGTGCTCATGGCAGGCTCAGCCGGCGGCGTTCGCATCGTCGATCGCTTCTGTGATGTCGGCGCCGAGATCCGCCGCGGTGCCGAACGTGGCAGATCGTCGCCGTCGCTTGGGTGAGGAGACGCTCCGATGTCCCCCTGCGTCCGGTCGACAGCGACGATGACAAGCCCGGCGGGGCTGGACTCGAGCAGGTTGGTCATCGTGTGAAGCGTCTCCTGGGGGATGTCCTGCCAGAAGTCGCCGACCATCGTGGCGACCCGGGCCCACCCGTCCTGGATGATCGCGACGGGCTGGAGGAACGAGATGCCCACCGGGGCGGCGATGACGGCGAGCGCTGCACCGAGGAGCGAACCCGCGTCGGTGGCGACGTCGTCGCTCCGGTGGATGGTGAGCGCGCCGTCGGCCCCCTTCCTCAGAACTGCCGCGCCGACGTCGTGGTGCTCGCCGCGATCCCTCGTGCGCTCCAGGGCGTCGAAGTCCTGCTCGGCCGAGCCTGCGGAGGCGTAGGCAGCCACGGTCAGCACGACGCTGTGTTCGCTCATGACCGACTCCTGACCGCGAATTGGAACGCGAGAGCCACGATCATCCGCCCGCCACGCCCGGAGCTCGTCATCCACGCTGGATGATGTTCGGGGGTGGACTCGGCGGTTCACCGGCTGTTCACCGAACGAGTGGAGGCCCTTCCAGCGGGCGCGATTAGCGTTTCGCGCGTGACACAGGATCCTGCGCATCCTGCCTCCGCTCCGCGGCAGGATCGCCGGACACAGCCTCGGCTGTCGTTCAGCCTGGACGAATCCAAGCTCGACCCTCCCGCGGCCCGCCAGGGGATCGTCGCCCGGACGGCCCTCGTCGATCATCTCATCGCCGCCCACCAGCCCTCGGTCATCGCCGTCGTCGCTCCGGCGGGCTACGGCAAGACGACCTTGTTGGCCCAGTGGGCTGAACGCAAGCAACCGAGGGTCGTGTGGCTTTCGGTTGATGCCCGCGACAACGACCCCACCGTGCTCCTGACCTACCTCGCCGTGGTCTTCGATCGCGTCGAACGGGTCGAGCCGAAGGTGTTCCGATCGTTGACCACTCCGGGTGCCGGCATGGCCGGCATCACGGCGCTGGTCACGTCGATCGCGTCGATGGAGGCCCCGGTGGCCGTCGTCCTCGACAATGCCGAGGCTCTCATCGACCGTCGGTGTCGCGACGTCATCGCCGAGCTGGCGCTCCGCCTCCCTGCCGGTTCGCAGATGGCGATCGGCTCTCGACAAGAGGTGCCGCTTCCCGTGTCGCTGCTGCGTTCCCGCGGCGGCATCCTGGAGATCGGCGTCGATGAGCTCGCGATGAGCCGGCCGGAGGCGCAGTCGCTGCTCGTGGGTGCCGGTCTCGAGTCCGCTGAGGACCTCGCCGACGAGCTGATCGACCGCACCGAGGGGTGGCCAGCGGGGCTGTACCTGGCGGCACTGGCCATCAACGCCGGATCTCGCGTGGAGAGCACCTTCAGGTTCACAGGGGACGATCGCTTCATAGGCGACTACCTCCGATCGGAGTTCCTCCAACGTGTGTCGCGTGCGGACGTGTCGTTCCTGACCCGCACATCGATCCTCGACCGCCTGTCAGGCCCGCTGTGCGATCTCACCGCCGGTCGCACCGGATCCCGCCGCGTGCTCGATCGGCTGGAGCGCCGCAACCTTCTGGTCCTCCCGCTGGATCGCCGCCGCGATTGGTACCGCTATCACCCGCTCTTCCGCGAGCTGCTCTACGCCGAGTTGACGCGGCGCGAGCCGGACCTCGTCCCGGAGCTCCACTCCCGCGCCGCGGCGTGGTACGAGGCGAACGACCGTCCCGAGTCGGCCATCGAGCACGCGCAGCACGCCGGAGATGCCGACCAGGTCGCTCGGCTGGTGCTCAAGGTCGCCAACCCTGTCTGGGCCAGCGGGCGGCTGGACACGGTGCTTCGTTGGATGGAGTGGTTCACGGCCAACGAACTGATCGAGACCCAGCCCGCCGTTGCGGTCCACGGTGCCCTGATCTATGCACTGATCGGCCGGGCGGGCGATGCCGAGCGGTGGACGAGGGCCGCCGAAGGGACGACGTTCAGCGGCACTCTGGCCGACGGGAACACGATGGAGAGCTCGCTGGCCTACCTGCGCGCGCTGCTGTGCCGCACCGGCGTGGACGAGATGCGGCAGGACGCGCAGGTGGCATTGAAGGGCCTCGCTCCGCTGAGCCCGTACCGGGCGGCCATGCTCCACTCGCTTGGGGCGGCCGACCTGCTCCAAGGTGACCTCGAGCAAGCCGACCTGCACTTCGCTCGCGCCGCAGAGGAAGCAACGAGTGCCGGCGTCGTGCCGTTCATCCCCGTGGCGTTGGCTGAGCGGGGAATCGTCGCCATCGAGCGCGACGACTGGAACGAGGCCGAGGCCCTGTCGATTCAGGCGCTGGCGATCATGCAGGACGGCAGCTTCGACGATTACTGGACGAGCGCCCTGGTCTACGCGTGGGCCGCCCACGTCGCGTCCCAGAGAGGGGACGCGGCGGCAGCCCGTGAGCTCGCCCGACGCGCGGGTCGACTGCGGCCGCTGCTCACCCACGCCCTCCCCGTCGTCTCGGTCCAGTCGTTGCTCGAGCTCACCCGCGCCTACATCGCCGTCGGCGACGCGGGAGGAGCACGCGCCGCCCTGCGGCAGATCCGCGACATCCATCAGCATCGGCCGTCACTGGGCGACCTGCCGGCTCAGGCCGTTCAGCTGCTCTCGAAGCTCGAAGCGCTCAGCGGCGAGATGTTGGGCGTTTCCTCGCTCACGACGGCGGAGCTACGCCTGCTTCCCTTCTTGCCCACCCATCTCTCGCTGGCGGAGATCAGCGAGCGGCTGTTCGTCTCACGGAACACCGTCAAGTCCCAGGCGATCTCGATCTACCGCAAGTTCGGTGTGTCGAGCCGGGGCGACACGATCGGCCGCATGCACGAGCTCGGCCTGGTCACCCACCTCTAGGACGGCCGCCACCACCATCTGCCGACAGTCGGTCATCCAGAGTGGATGAAGACCCTGGCGCGTGATCGGTCTCCAATGGACACGATGAGCGCCGAGTCCCCAACCCCGGTCGCCGTGTAGGGGGTCGTGACGGTCGTGGCCGGGTCTGTCGAAGAGGGAAGGTTTCGAGGTGAACCAGCGGTGATCGTCACCGCGGGAGCGCTCTCGGCCACGTTCCTTCCTGACCTCGGGTTGACCGGTGTCTCGCTCCGGTGCCGCGGTCGTGAGCACCTGGCACTGCCGGGTGGCCTGCGCGCGCTGCGGACGGGCGCCACGCTTGGGCCTCCCCCTGCTGGCCCCATGGGCGAACCGGTTGGGGTCGCGCCACTACCGTGCCGCCGGCGTCGACGTCGACCTGACCGGCCTCCCGCTCGGCACCGACACCAACGGTCTCCCGATCCACGGTCTCCTCGTGGGCAAACCGGGATGGCGTCTCGATCGCCGCTCGGCCGGCGGTGAGAGGGCAGGTTTCCGGGCCTCGATCGACGTGGACGCGCCGGCGTTCCCGTATCCGCACCGCATCGAGGTCTCCGTCGTCGCCCGTGAACAATCGCTCGCGCTCGACACGACGGTCATCCCCACCGGCCGCCGGCGGGTCCCGGTGGCGTTCGGGTGGCACCCCTACCTGCGGTTGCCGGGCACGCCCCGCAGCCAGTGGCACCTGCGGTTGCCCTCGCGCACGCATCTCGCGCTCGACGAGCTCGGGCTCCCGACGGGGGCGACAGAGCTCGCGGCACGGGAGAGCGAACGGATCGGCCGGCGCACCTTCGACGACCTGTACCTCCTCGGCCGCCAGCGCCGGCTCGCACTGGTGGCCGAGGACGATTCGTCGATCACGCTCCGCTGTGGGCCCGGGTACCCGTACGCGCAGGTGTGGGTACCGGCCGGGCCGAGCCTTCGCCGCGCTCGAGCCGATGACAGCCGCGACGAACAGCCTGGTCGAGGGCACCACGCCGCTCGTCGCACCGGGCGACTCGTTCACCGCCAGGTTCTCGCTTGCCCTCGAGGAGGCCCCATGACCAAGCCCTCAGTCGTCATCGTCGGCGGTGGCTTCGCCGGCGTGGGGTGTGCCAGAGGAGCTGGGCAAGCACGACGTCCCGGTGACACTGTCCTGACCAGCACAACTACCACCAGTTCCAGCCCCTGCTGTACCAGGTCGCAACGGGAGAGCTGGGGATGCCGGACGTGGCCCGGCCACTTCGTGCCATCTTCAAGAAGTCGCCGAGCGTTCGGTTCCATCGGGCCGAGGTCAGCGAGGTCGATCCTGCCACTCGCACGGTCACCGCCGCCGACGGCCGGACGTTCATCGGCGACTACCTGGTGCTGGCGGCGGGCTCGCAACCAAACTTCTTCCGGACCCCGGGGGCCAGCGAGCATGCCTTCCCGCTCTACACGGTCGAGCACGCCGCCGCCCTCCGCACGCGGCTGCTCCAGATCATCGAGGACGTCGACGCCGACCCCCGGCTCGTCGAGCAAGGCGCGCTGAACTTCGTGATCGTCGGGGCCGGCCCGACCGGGGTCGAGACCGCAGGGGCCCTCGCCGACGCCGTCAACCGGGTCATCCCCAAGCGCCACCATGACCTCGACATCAACCGAGTGAGGATCTACCTCGTGGACCACGGCCCGGTCGTGCTCGCGGCGTTCTCCGACAAGGCCCACACCTACGCCGCCGACAAGCTGCAGCACAGCGGTGTGCAGCTCAAGCTCAGCACCGGCGTCACCCAGATTGCACCGGACAAGGTGAAGCTGAGCGACGGTACGGAGATCCCGACGCGCGCCGTCATCTGGGCCGGCGGGATCCAAGCGTCCGGGCTGGCGGGCACTCTCGGTCTCGGCCAAGGCCGAGGGGGGCGGGTGACGGCCCAGTCCGACCTCACCGTCGAAGGTGTTCCCGGCGTCTACGCGATCGGCGACATGGCCAACGTGCCCGACCACGACGGGAACGACTTTCCTCAGCTCGGTTCGGTCGCCCTGCAGGCCGGCCGCTGGGCGGCCAAGAACATCTTGGCCGATATCGAGGGCAAGCCGCGCCAGCCCTTCCACTACAAGGACAAGGGCATCATGGCGATGATCGGCAGCGGCCAGGCGGTCGCGGAGATGGGTGCCCACCACCACGAGCTCCACGGCCATGCCGCGTTCGCGGCGTGGCTCGGTGTCCACGCCTGGCTGATGAGCGGCGTGCACGAGCGCGTCGACGCCTTCGTGTCCTGGGGGTGGGACTTCCTCGGGTCGAGCCGGTCCGGCGCGCTGGTCGAGGGCCCCGGGACCGCCCGGATCGACTGGGGCGACGAGACCGACGAGACCGACGAGGACCCGGCGTGAGCACTGGACGATCGGAGACGAGCATGACCGAGCACTACGACATCATCATCATCGGCAGCGGCGCGGGCGGCGGCACGCTCGCCCACACGCTCGCCGGCTCGGGCAAGCAGATCCTGCTCCTCGAGCGGGGCAACTTCCTGCCCCGGGAGATGGACAACTGGGACCCCGAGGCGGTGTTCGTCCACGGCAAGTACATCTCCAAGGACACCTGGTACGACGCCGATGGCAAGCCGTTCCAGCCCCAGGTCCACTACAACGTCGGTGGCGCCACGAAGCTGTACGGGGCGGCGCTGTACCGGCTGCGTCCGCAGGACTTCGGCGAGATCCACCACGTCGACGGGCTGTCCCCGGCGTGGCCGCTCTCCTACGACGACCTCGAGCCGTGGTACACGCGGGCCGAGTGGCTCTACCAGGTGCACGGGAACGCCGGCGAGGATCCGACTGAAGGGCCGCGCTCGAAGCCGTATCCGTGGCCGGCGGTCTCGCACGAGCCGCGGATCCAGGAGCTCTCCGACACGCTCGAGGGTGGCGGCTACCACCCGTTCCACGCGCCGTGCGGCATCCTGTTCGACGAAGCCGACCGGGCCCGGAGCACCTGCATCCGCTGCACCTGGTGCGATGGCTACCCGTGCCTGGTCCACGCGAAGGCCGACGCCGAGACCATCGCGGTGCGCCCGCTGCTCGACGCGCCGAACGTGACGTTGCTCGTCGACGCCGAGGTCACCAGGCTGGAGACCGACGGGACCGGCCGCACCGTGACCGGCGTCGTGGTGTCCCACGACGGCCAGCGAGAGGTGTACGAGGGCGACATCGTCGTCGTGTCTGCCGGAGCGTCGAACTCGGCCAAGCTGCTGTTGCGCTCGGCCAACGACCACCATCCCGAACGGCCTGGCCAACGGCTCGGATCAGGTGGGGCGGAACTACATGTTCCACAACTGCAAGGCCATCGTGGCCCTGGCGAAGGAGCCGAACGAGACCGTCTTCCAGAAGACGGTCGGGGTGAACGACTTCTACCTCGGCGCGCCCGACTACGAGTGGCCGGCCGGGAACATCCAGATGATCGGAAAGTCGAACGCCGAGGCCATGAAGGGCGAGGAACCGGCGCTCACCAAGCTCGCGCCCCACTTCTCCCTCGCCGAGGTGGCCCAGCACGCTCTCGACTTCTGGCTGACGACCGAGGACCTGCCCAAGCCTGAGAATCGGGTGACGGTCGACGGCGAAGCCAACGTCCACCTCGCGTATCACTCGACCAACGACCAGGAGGCCGACCGCCTGTACGGCGAGTTGAAGAAGATCCTGAACCACCTCGGGCTGGCTCAGCACCACGTCCTGCGCAAGAACTTCTACATGCACATGGACATCTCGGTCGCCGGGGTCGCCCACCAGGCCGGAACGTGCCGGTTCGGCACCGACCCGGCCACGTCGGTGCTCGACATCAACTGCAAGGCCCATGAGCTCGACAACCTCTATGTCGTCGACACGAGCTTCTTCCCCAGCATCGGTGCCGTGAACCCCGCGCTGACGGCGATGGCGAACGCCATCCGCGTCGGTGAGCACCTCGCCGAGAGGCTCGGGTAGCGCCGACCGGCATGACCCAAGCCGCGACAACCGGCCAGACCACAAAGGAGCAGCGCCATGAACCTCAAGGACAAGGTGGCCATCGTCACCGGAGGCAACAGTGGGATCGGCATGGCCATCGTCCTCGCACTCGCCGAGGAGGGGGCCAGCATCGTCATCGACTACGTCGCTCACCCCGAAGCCACCGAGGAGCTCGAGCAGCGCGTCCACGCCCTCGGTGACCAGGCCATCGGTGTCAAGGCCGATGTCAGCAAGGTCGCCGACCTGCAGATGCTGGTGGACGCGGCGGTCAAGACCTTCGGCAAGCTCGACGTCATGGTCAACAACGCCGGCGTCGAGACCCGCACGTCGGTGCTCGACACGACCGAGGACCAGTACCAGAAGGTCCTCGACATCAACCTCAAGAGCGCCTTCTTCGGCACCCAGGTCGCCGCCAAGCAGATGATCGCCCAGGGCAACGGCGGCAGGATCATCAACATCACCTCGGTCCACGAGGACTGGCCCATGCCCGGCAACACGCCCTACTGCCTGTCGAAGGGTGGGATGCGGATGCTCACCCGCACCGCCGGCGTCGAACTGGCCCACTACGGCGTCCTGGTCGTCGGGGTCGGCCCCGGCGCCGTGGACACGCCGATCAACGCCGCGACCGAAGCCGACCCGGAGGCGATGAAGCGGCTCGACGCCGCCATCCCGATCGGCCGGATGGCCGCGCCGAGCGAGATCGGCAGCGTCGTAGCGTTTCTTGCCGGCGACGGCGCCAGCTATCTCGCCGCGACGACCATCTTCGCCGATGGCGGCATCATGCACTCCAGCCCCGGGCTCTGACCCACCGCGTCAGGAGAACTCCGGTAACCGCTCGGCCATGATGATGCGGCCGGCGGCTTCGATGAGTGCGAGGTGCGAGAACGCCTGCGGAAAGTTGCCCAGGTGGTAACCGGTGTCGACGTCGAACTCCTCGGCGTACAGACCCAGCGGTGACGCGATCCGTAGAAGCCGCTCGAACAGATCGCGTGCCCGTTGCTCCTCGCCCACGATGCACAGTGCCGAGACCAGCCAGTGGGAGCAGATGAGGAAAGTGCCTTCCTTGCCGGACAGCCCGTCATCGGTCTCGTCGGTGCGGTAGCGCAGCACGTAGCCGTTCTCGGTCAGGTCATTGGCGATCGCCATCACGCTCGCGTGCATGCGCTCGTCCGTGCCGGGGAGGAAGCCGAAGATCGGCGCCAGGAGCGTCGAGGCGTCCAGGGCGTCGGTGTCGTAGTGCTGCCGGAGCACCCCATCGCTGGTGAGCCCGTGCTCGATCACGTCGGCGTGGATCTCCTCGGCCGTGGCCTGCCACGTTGCGCTGAGGTCGCCGTCGCCCCGCAAGACGGCGAGCTTGGCCGCCCGGTCCAGCGCGACCCAGCCCATCAACTTCGAGGACACGTAGTGCTGTGGCTTGCCCCTGGCCTCCCAAATGCCCTGATCTGGCTCGCGCCACACCGCCGTGGCGCACGTCGCCTGCGCTTGGACGATGGGCCACAGACGGCGAGGCAAGCGCCGGCTCCGCCTCGAGTGCAGAAGGATCGCATCGAGCACCGCCCCGAAGACATCATTCTGGCGCTGGTTGAAGGCGCCGTTGCCGATCCTCACCGGACGCGCCCCCGCGTAACCGCTCAGGTGGTCAAGCGTCGACTCGGTCAGGTCGCGACGCCCGTCGATCCCGTACATGATCTGCATCCCACCGTCATCGTTCCGTTCCAGATCAGCGACGAACTGCATGAACTCTTCCGCTTCCCAGTCGAGGTCCAACCAGTGCAGCGCCTGGAGCGTGAAGGTGGAATCACGCATCCAGCTGTACCGGTAGTCCCAGTTCCGCTCGCCGCCAGGCGTTTCCGGCAGCCCGGTTGTCAGCGCAGCGACCGTCGCACCGGTCGGCATGTACGTCAGCCCCTTGATGGCGAGCGCGGAGCGCTGGATCGGCTCCCGGTACCGGTGGTCCGGCACTCGCGCCCCGTCCAACCAACGCCGCCAGAATGTCACGGTCGCGGCGATCCGGCGTTCGGCGTCATCGACATCGGCCGGCGCGTCGACTCCCTCCGCCCACGACAGCGCGCAGTACACCCGGTCCCCCGCGTTGAGCACATGACGACCCCTCACCCGGCCGCCCTCCACACCGACCGGCAGATCGGTCTGCAACCGGAGCACCATGTCGCCACCCTTCGCCTCGGCGAGATGGCCGTCCTCGTCCACGATCTGCCACGTGGCCGGCACCCGCCCGTAATCGAACACCGGCTCGCACACCACCTCCATCTCGACGCGACCCTCGAGGCACTCCGCGACCCGCACGAAGATGTGCTCGGCGTCGTCGTCCGCCGGCGGCCGCGTATGGGGTGTCACGCTGTCGCTACCCAGGGTTGGGCCCATCGTCAGCGCGTCACGCACCACGACCCAACCCGACGGCGTCCTCCACGTCGTCACCACAACGTTGGTGCCGGGCTCGTAGGCGCGGGAGGTCGGCACGTTGATGCCGAACGGCCCGAACCGGAACGTGCCCGCCTCCCGATCGAGCAGAGTGCCGAAGACGCTCGCCGAATCGAAACGAGGAACGCACAGCCAACCAACCCCACCGTCCGGCGCTACCAGCGCACCGGTGTGGCAGTTCGACAGGAACGCGTACTCCGCGATCGGCGGGAACGGTGACGGCAAGGCCGCGCTCGGCGACCCGGTCCCTTCGGCACGCGCGACGCGGCTTCCTCCGCCGTGAGCAGCGCGCTGCTTGCGAGTCGCCATCGTGAGCCTCCTCGTTCTGGCCGCATCGGTATTGCACCTCGGCGGCGCCCGCGACGACATCATCCACGGGGGATGAAACCGCACACAGTCTCGGCATGGGGCGGGGATTTCATCCGCCCTGGATGACGATGTCAGCGGCAACATGGGTTCTGCTGCACGGTGAGGAACGGTTGGAACCGGAGGTGTTCTGAATGGGCGACGGCCCGTTGGTTGACCGGTGAGCACGAGCCTGGCCTGGCTCACGACGCCGATCCTGGCCGTCGACCCGGTCCCCTGGGCCCGGGCCCAGATGGCGTTCACGCTGGGCTTCCACATCATCCTCGTGCCGCTCGGGGTGTCGTGGGCGTTCATGGCGCTCGTCGCCAACTACCGCGGCATCAAGCACGACGATGCCGACGCCATGCAACTGGCTCAGCGCTGGTCGAAGTACATGGCGGTGACGTTCGCGGTCGGCGCCGTCACCGGCACCGTCTTGAGCTTCGAGTTCGGCCTGCTGTGGCCGCGGTTCATGGGCCAGTGGGGGGAGGCGTTCGGCGTCCCGTTCGCCTTCGAGGGCCTGTTCTTCTTCACCGAGGCGATCTTCGTCGCCATCTACATCTACGGGTGGCGGCGACTGAAGCCCTGGACGCACTTCTGGACCGGTGTCCCCCTCGTGATCACGGGCATCCTCGGCAGCGTCTCCGTCGTCGCCGCCAACGCCTGGATGAACGATCCGTCGGGGTTCACGCTGAACTCCGCCGGCGAGGTGGTGGACGTCGACCCACTGGCGGTGATCTTCAACGACGCCATGCCGCTGATGGCCGCCCACATGGTGATCGCGGCCTACGTGGTGGGGGGCTTCCTGGTCGCGTCCGTCTACGCGTTCGCCATGCTGCGAGGCCGGCGGGACCGCTACCACCGTGTGGGATTCCTGATCGCGTTCAGCGTCGGGGCGGTGGCCATCCCGATCCAGATGGGCGTCGGGGACTCCCTCGCCCGCTGGGTCTACAACAACCAGCCGGTCAAGTTCGCCGCCATCGAGCTCGTACCCGAGACCGCCAGCGACGTGCCTGAGACGCTGCTCGGCCGCCTGAACGCCGACGGCACCGTCACGCGGCGGGATCCGGATCCCCGGTCTGGCCTCGTGGCTGTCGGATCCCTCCGACGGCACCAGCACCGTGATCCAGGGCCTCGACACCGTGCCCGCCGACGAACGACCGACCGTCTCGCAGGTCAACACGGTCCACCTCGCGTGGGACGTCATGGTCGGGCTCGGCACGCTGCTGTTCCTCCTGTCGGTCTGGTACGGGTTGTGCTGGCTGTTCCGGCGGGACATGCCCAAGAGCAAGTGGTTCCTTCGTGTCGCCTCGTGCGCCGGCGTGGCCGCCATCGTCTGCATGGAAGCGGGCTGGGTGGTCAGCGAGGTCGGCCGCCAGCCGTGGATCGTCTACAACCTCATGAAGGTCGAGGACGCGGCCACGGCCAACACCGGGGTCTGGATCACCTTCGTGCTCGTGACCGTGCTGTACCTCGCACTCGGCGTCACCACGGTGCTCATCCTGCGCAACATGAGCAGACGGTTCCGCACGCGGGGCGTGGCCGAGCAGGACGTGCCCTATGGCCCGCGTGGTCCGGTCGACAAGGCGGCGCCGTCACCTGAGGAGGTGGCGCTGCGATGAGCACGGCCGTCGCAGTCGTGCTGTTCTGTGCCGTCACCGCCTACGCCATCTTCGGGGGCGCGGACTTCGGCGCCGGGTTCTGGGACCTCGTCGCCGGCGGTGCCGCCCGCGGCGAACGTCCCCGCGAGGTGATCGACCACTCGATCGGCCCGGTCTGGGAGGCCAACCACGTCTGGCTGATCTTCGTCTTCGTCGTGCTGTGGTCCGGCTTCTCCGAGGCGTATGCGTCGATCACCCTCACGCTGTTCGTCCCGCTGACGCTGGCCGCGTTCGGGATCGTCCTGCGCGGGTCGAGCTTTGCGTTCCGCAAGACGGTCTTCCGCACCGGCTATCGCCGGAACTTCGGTGCGGTCTTCGCGTTCTCCTCCGTCCTCGTCCCGTACTGCATGGGCGCCATCGCCGGCGGCGTCGCCTCGGGACGGATCCCGCCCGGTGGCGAGGCCGGAGATCCCTGGACCAGCTGGATGAACCCCACGTCGATCCTGGGCGGCGTCCTCGCCGTCGTCGTCGTCGCCTACCTCGCCGCGGTCTACCTCGTGTGGGACGCCCGGAGGGTCGGCCGATGAAGCCATGCAGGACTACTTCCGCCGCCGGGCCATCGGCGCCGCCGTCGTCGCCGGCGTCACCGCGCTGATCGGCATCTTCGTGCTGCGGGCCGACGCCCGCTACCTCTTCGACGAGCTGGCCTCGCGGGCGTTGCCGCTCGTCATCCTCTCCGCGGTGTGTGGTGTCGCATCGCTCGTCCTCCTGCTGCGCCGAGCCGAACGAGGCGCACGCATCCTGGCGATCGGAGCGGTGGCCGGCCTGGTCATCGGGTGGGGTGTCGCCCAGTGGCCCTACATCCTCCCGACCAGCCTGAAGGTCTCCGAAGCGGCCGCGCCGTCGGGCACGCTCGCCGCCCTCCTGGTCGCCACCGGGGGGTTCGCACTCATCGTGCTCCCCGGCTTCATCCTCCTGTACGTCCTCGACCAGAAGAACCTGTTGCCCGAGGAAGGTGCGGCCTGAGAGTCGCTCGACGTCCATTCACTCCTTGTCTGGAAGGCCAACCTCGGTGTCGAGCGCTCCTTGAGCGGCCGCGGACCCGGCCCTGCCACCGCCCTGGCCGCGCAGCACGAAACCGCAGACCACCGCGACGGCTGCGCCGGCGATGGGTCCGGCGACGTACACCCAGTAAGCAGTCCAGTCGCGGCCCACGAGGTCGGGACCGAACGTGCGGGCGGGGTTCATCGACGTGCCCGAGATCGGACTTCCCCACAGACCCGCCAACGCGATGTACCCACCGACCCCGAACGCGCCAATGATGCCGATGTTCTGTGCACCCGAGGCCGTGCCCAGGATGACGCTCACCAACCCCAGGGTGAGGATGAACTCCATCCAGAACGCGGCCATGGAGGAGTAGCCCGACGCGGGGTAGTTGGAGCCGTACTTGGCCGACACGTCGATGACGGCGTGCAGGAACAACGCGGCCAGCGTCGCCCCGCCGAGCTGTACGGCGATGTAGCCGGGCACCCGTTGCCACGGGAAGTCGCCGCGAGCGGCGAACGCCAGGCTCACGGCCGGGTTGAGGTGAGCACCCGAGACCTTGCCCATGAACAGGATGATGGCCATCACCATCAGTCCCGGAGCGGTCACGGCGGCGGTACGGCTGATCGTGTCGGGGAAGGCCTGACCCATCATCCCGCCGCCGGCGGCCACGAGGACGAGGAAGAACGTGCCGAGCAGCTCCGAGAAGAGGCGCCGCCACTCCTGCTTGGGGTCGTGGAAGTCCTCGATCGGGTGGACCACCGACGTCTCGAACCACTCCTCGAAACGCGCCTTCCCGCTCTCGGGTCGGGCCACCTGTCGCTCCACCATTGCTACCTCGCTGTCTTCGGCGACGATCCTGGACGATCAGGATTCTGTCAGGCACCCAGTCGCGCCCAGCGCCGACTCTCTCATGGAAGATCGGCTGCGGCATCACCCGCTGTGGGTGACGCTCCCGGGGCCGGAACGCCGCAGAATCGAGCGGGCGATCGAGTCGGAGGACAGGATCTGTATGGCTGCCTATGACAGGACTGCGGCGATCGATCACGTCGTGGTGCTGATGTTCGAGAACCGGTCGTTCGACAACCTGCTCGGGCGCCTCTATGAACCGGGTGAGGTGGCGTCGTTCGAGGGGGTGCTCGGGAAGGAACTGTCGAACCCGATCCCTTCGTGGGCCGAGCACGGCGCAGACGCAAGGTGGTCGAGTACGGCGTCGCCGGGAACATGAACATGCCCAACCCGGATCCGGGTGAGGAGTATCAGCACGTCAACACCCAGCTGTTCGGGATCGTGGAGCCGGAGGCCAACCGGGGCGTCCTGGCCGAGAGGATGGTGGCGCCGTTCAACGCGCCCCGCCGGGACAGCCCGCCGACGATGGACGGGTTCGTCGCCGACTACATCAGCGCGTTCACGGCGGAGATGGGCCGGCCGCCCACCTACGACGAGTACGCCCAGATCATGACCGGCTACACCCCCGAGCAGATGCCGGTCTTCTCAGCGCTGGCCCGCGGTTCACGGTGTTCGACCACTGGTTCTGCGAGGTGCCCTCGCAGACCTTCACCAACCGATCGTTCTTCCACGCGGCCACCGCCTCGGGCTTCGTCGTGAACCTGTCCCCGCCGGACTCGTTCCCGGTCCACAACACCGCGGAGACGATCTTCGACCGGCTCGACGCCAACGGCCTGACGTGGCGCGTCTACTGCGACCCGCCCGCGCACCTGTCGTTCACCGCGCTTATCCACGCCGCACGGCTAAGGACCGCTTCGCCACCCACTTCTTCACCACCGACCAGTTCTACGAAGATGCCGCCAACGGGCACTGCCGACGTACTCGTTCATCGAGCCGTGCCTCATGCACGGCCACAACGACATGCACCCACCCGAGAACGCACTGTTCCCCGGCATCGCCCTGGACATGCCGTCCTCGCTGCTGGGCGGTGAGGCCCTCCTGGCCGAGGTGTACAACGCGGTGCGGACCTCGGCCTCCCCGACCGGTTCGAACGTCTACAACACGCTGCTGATGATCAACTTCGACGAACACGGAGGCACTTACGACCACGTCCCCCCGCCGTCGGCGCCGTCCCCCGACCCGGCCGGTCCCGCCGGTCAATACGGCTTCACCTTCGACCGCTCCGGCATCCGCGTCCCCGCGGTCGCGATCTCGCCATGGATCGCGGAGCGCACCGTCGTCACCGACGAGCACCGCCACACCTCCGTCATCCGGACGCTCCGCGAACGCTGGTCGCTCGGCGCACCCTTGACGGCCCGCGACGCCATCGCTCCGGACCTCGCACCGCTGCTGGCACTCGGCACCCCGCGAGCACCCGAGGACTGGCCCAACGTCACCGCCCAGCCCGTCCCCGCCTTCGACCAGTCCGTGGTCCCGCTCGACAAGCCGCTCACCGCCATGCAGAAGGGCGGCATCTTCGCGCTCCTCGCCTCGGCAAGGACCTCGGGCATGCCGTTCCCGACCTTTCCCTCGACACCGAGATCAGCGGCGCCGACGCCATGGCCATGCTCGGCGACCTCTTCGGCCACGTCCTCCCCAACCTGACACCCATGTAGAAACGCCGGCGCGACGCGGACGTCCGATCCTCGGCCCGCGACCTGGGCCGCTCTCCGAGCCGAGCCCGGGTCAGCTGACGGAACAGGTACCGCCCAGACGGGCGGGGCCCGGATCTGGCACGCTCAGCAGGTGACGGAACCCAAGATCGATCCCGTCGTGGCCATCGCCGTCGTTGTCATCGTCTTGGTCCTCATCGGGCGGTCGCTGCGTCGGCTTCCTGGTCGGCTGGCCGCCGGCGGCGATCCTCTTCGCCGCGGTCGTCGTGGTCGTGTTCATGCTCCTCGTCGCGAGCTAGGCGCAGAGCGGCCGGTCCGTCTCGCCTGGGTGCCCACCG
>CAVYKN010000016.1:0-144442 GCA_963769115.1 uncultured Acidimicrobiales bacterium | reverse complement strand
CGCAACAACCGCATCCGGGCCGTGTGAGTCCGGTCGACGGGCGGGCCGCCCGACGCGTCGCTAACGCTTGACGCGGGCGCCGCCGCCAGCGACGAGGTGCGCCACCTCCGCGAGCGTCGCCATGGACGTGTCGCCCGGCGTGGTCATGGCGAGGGCCCCGTGGGCGGCCCCGTACTCGACGGCGAGCTCGACGGAGAAGCCCTGCAACAGGCCGTAGATCAAGCCGGAGGCGAAGCTGTCGCCGCCGCCTACCCGGTCGAAGATCTCGAGGTCCGGCCGATGCGTGGCCCTGTGCAGTCGACCGTCGGACCAGGCGACCGCGCCCCAGTCGTTGCGGTTGGCAGACCGCACGGCCCGAAGGGTGGTCGCCACGACGGACAGTCGGGGGAAGGTTGCGAGGACGGCATCGATCATCGTGGCGAAGGCTCCGACGTCAAGGTCGAGGAGGCCGGCGTCCACGCCCGCTACCCCGAAGCCGAGAGCAGCGGTGAAGTCCTCTTCATTGCCGATGAGCACGTCGACGTGCTCGACCAGTCGCCTGTTGATCTCAACCGCCCGGGCCTGACCGCCGAACGCCTTCCACAGGCTCGCCCGGTAGTTGAGATCGAACGACACCAGCGTGCCGTGCCGACGAGCGCTCGTGACGGCGGCCTCCACCACGTCGGGGGTGTGTTCGCCGAGTGCGGCGAAGATTCCGCCGGTGTGCAGCCACCTCACGCCGTCGATCCCGAACAGCCGATCCCAGTCGAAATCCTCCGGACGCATCTGGGACGCGGCGGTGTGCCCTCGGTCGGACACACCGACTGCGCCCCGCACTCCGAACCCCCGCTCGGTGAAGTTGAGCCCGTTGCGGACGGTGCGCCCGAGGCCGTCGTAGGGCACCCAACGGACGAGGCCGGTGTCGACGCCGCCCTGGCCGATGAGGTCCTCGATGAGCCGGCCCACCTCGTTGTCCGCCAGCGCGGTCACGACACCGGTGCGCAGGCCGAAGCACTTCCGCAGACCCCGAGCGACGTTGTACTCCCCGCCACCCTCCCACGCGCGCAGGTTGCGAGCGACCCGAATCCGGCTGTCCCCAGGGTCGAGCCGCAGCATCACCTCGCCGAGCGCGACGAGGTCGTAGCGGCACTCCTCCGCCGGCCGAGCGTCGAGCACCCCAGGCTCGGCGTTCATGTGCTCTGCACCTCGGCAGCCACCGCGACGGCGTCGCGTGTCAGGCGGGCGATCTCGTCGAAACGGCCCTTTCGAAGGAGCTCGGGGGCGACCATCCAGCTTCCTCCGACGGCGAGGACCGCGGGGATCCGGAGGTACTCCGCCAGTTCAGAGGGTCCGATGCCACCGGTCGGCACGAAGCGCATGCTCGGGAAGGGGGCCGCCAGGGTCCGGACGCCGGCTGGCCCGCCCAAGACCGAGGCCGGGAAGACCTTCACCACATCGAGGTCGGCGTCGAGTGCGCGCATCACCTCGGTGGCGGTGGCGACACCGGGCAGGACGGGCACGTCGAGGTCGCGGCACCGGTGGACCACGCCGTCGCTGAAGCCTGGGCTGACGATGAAGCGGGCACCGGCATCCACCGCCTGGTCGACCTGCTGCGCGGTCCGCACGCTGCCGGCGCCGGCCAGCATGTTCGTGCGCTTAGCGAAGGAGCGCACGGCGTCCAGCGCGTCGGGCGTGCGCAGCGTCACCTCGACGCACGGAAGTCCTCCTTGCACCAGCGTGTCGGCGAGGGGCGGCACCAGCGTCACCGACTCGATGACGACGACCGGGACGAGCCGCCAGGTCCCGAGGAGCGTGCTGGTCGTGTTCACCGGACTCTCCCATCAACCGTTGCGCGTGGCGCTGACCAGGCGTCGAGTGGACTCCCGAGCAGGGCTCTGACGTCACCTCTCCAGAACCGCCGGACCAGCTCGAGGACTTCGACGCGGAAGGCGCTCTCGGCGGGCGCGAGGCCCGCGAGGAAACCCGGCAGGTCCAGCAAGGCGGCAGTCGCACCCTCGGGAGAGGTCCAGTCGACCGCGAGCCGCGACGAGCTCCGGGGGGCCAGGACCGCGTCGTCGATGGCGAAGGACGCCGACCGCGGGCCCACCATGCAGGTGACCCAGGCGGCGAGCACCTGCGCGCACCGCACGGTGGGCGCCCCGGCAGCCAGACGCGCTCGCACCGTCGGCACCAGCCGCACGGGGAGCTTCTGGGAGCCGTCTCCGGCGATCTTGGCCGTCGTGTAACCAAGGGCCCGGTTGCCGAAGCGCGCCAAGACCTGCTCGGCGTACACGGCGAGGTCCCAGCCGGGTGGGGGATCGAGCGTCGGGAGCACTTCATCCGAGAGCAGCTGTCGCGTCGCGTCGAGCAGGACCGGGTCAGCGACCGCCTCGGCCACCGAGTCGTGGCCGGTGAGCAGACCCCAGTAGGCGAGCGCTGAGTGCGCCGCGTTCAGGATCCGCAGCTTGGCCTGCTCTTGGACGGCGACATCGCCGACCAGCTCGACCCCTGCCCGTTCCCAGGGCGGCCGGCCCGCCGGGAAGGTGTCCTCCAGCACCCATTGTGTGAAGGGCTCCGTCACGACCGGCCAGGCGTCGACGAGGCCCTTGCTCCGCAGGTGTTCGCGGTCATCCGATGTCGTCGCCGGAACCATCCGGTCGACCATCGACGAGGGGAAGGCCACGTTGCCGTCGACCCATGTCGGCGAGGGCGGAGTCGCGGCACTCGGCGAGCTCGCGCACCACGCGGGCCGTGGCGGGACCGTTCGACGGCAGGTTGTCGCAGGACGCGACCGTGAACGGTTCGATGCCGCTGGCGCGTCGACGAGCGAGCGCCTCGAGGAGGAGGCCTGGCAGCGAACGGGGGGAGTGGGGCGCCTGCAGGTCGTGGCACGATCTCCGGGCGGTCGAGGTCGAGTGCGCCGCCGGGGCCGACGCTGCAGTAACCGTGCTCCGTGACCGTGACCGTCACGACCGTGACGGCCTCGTCGGCCAATCGGGTCACCGCCGTCTGTGTGCTCTGGGCGGCGACGTCCACGCCGAGGAGTGCACCGACGGGTCGGACGACCTCATGGACGTCGTCGCCGTCGCCGGCCCGCTCGATGACGTGGTAGACGAAGCCCTGAGGCGCGAGCGAGTCCCGGACCGCGGCCGACCGCAAGGAGATGCCGTGCACCGCGCCCGTGGGTGAACCCGTGCGAAGCACGGTGTCGGCGTACACCGCTTGGTGGGCGCGGTGGAAGACGCCGGGCCCGATGTGCACGACGGTCGGCCGGAGCGCCCTGCGGTCATAGGCGGCGAATGGTGTTCGAGGTGTCATCGAGCCGTCGGGAGGCAGGAGGGTCCGGTCGGCTCGCT
Source organism: uncultured Acidimicrobiales bacterium (assembly GCA_963769115.1). GTDB lineage: Bacteria > Actinomycetota > Acidimicrobiia > Acidimicrobiales > Ilumatobacteraceae > DASTFY01. The sequence continues at coordinate 141,107 of CAVYKN010000016.1, read as the reverse complement.
CGTCTTGTAGGTGAGTACGAACTCACGGTGCCCGAGGCGCTCGCTGGCCGTTGGACGTCCCGCCGCCGTCCGGTGGATCGCGTCGATCAGTTCGTCGGCGACCTCGGCGATGGTGGCGCGACCTTCGAGGATGCGCCCGGCGTCGAGGTCCATGTCGTCGCGCATCCGCCGGTACGTGTCGGGGTTTGCGCAGATCTTGATCACCGGCGACACCGCCGAACCAACGACGGACCCGCGTCCCGTCGTGAACAGGACTACGTGTGCACCGCACGCGATCAGCTCGGCGATCTCGGCGTTGTCATTGATGTTCGGGAAGCCCCAGCGGGGAGGGCCTTCCGGCACGACGTCGAGCAGGTAGAGGCCCGGGCCGGGGATGCGCTGGCCTGGTGTGACCACCCCGTGGATCGGTCCGCTGCCCGACTTCGAGTAGGCGCCGAGGGCCTTCTCCTCGAGGGTGGTGAGCCCGCCCTCGGCGTTGCCCGGCGAGAAGCTGCCGTGGCCCATGGCGGTGTAGTACTCGGCGGCCTTCGCGACGCGGGCCTCGATCTCCTGCCCGAGCGCTTCGGAGACGGCACGGGTGGCCATGTGGTGCTCACAGCCGATCAGCTCGCCCGTCTCCTCGAAGACGGCCGTGCCGCCCGCGGCGACGAGTGTGTCGAACACCCGGCCGACCACAGGGTTCGCTGTGATGCCGCTCGTGCCATCTGACCCACCGCAGATGGTCCCCACGACGAGGTCTGACAGTTCAATGGGGACTCGGCGCGTCCTCGGCGCGCTGGCGCGGACGTCCTGGATCCAGTCCCTGCCTCGTGTGATCGTCGCCCGGGTGCCGCCGAGGTCTTGGATCACGAGGGTCGTGACCGGTCGTCCGGACGCCTCGATCAGCTCGGCGAGCTCCTCCCGGTCGAAGCCCTCACATCCGAGTGACACGAGAACTGCGGCGCCCACGTTCGGATGGGTGCACAACTCCTCCAGCATTCGCTGCGCGTAGCTGTTCGGGTAGCAGCCGCCGAAGCCGATGACGTGGACGTCCTCCACGCCAGCCGCGATCGCCTCCGCGACGGTGCGAGCGCACTCCACGAGGTAGACGACCGCGATGGTGTCTCGGATGCCGGCCCTGCCGTCACCCCGTAGGTAGCCGATGATCGGTTCGGCCGGGCGGGTCACCGCTGACCACCGCGGTGCGCGAAGGTCGCCAGGTAGTCGCTCCTCAGATTGTGGGTGTGCACCCACGCGCCCCGCTCGATGTCCGTGGTGGCCGAACCGATCGGCACGCCACACCGAACGACGGCCGCTCCGGCCGCGATCGTCCGCGCGGCCACCTTGTGGCCGAGTGGGACGGGCTCCGTGACGAGGATCTCCTCACCGGACGAGGTCAGCTGAGGCCCCGGCAGGAGATCGCCGGCCGCGATGAGCACATCGTCACCATCGGCGAGCAGGAGCAACGTCGGAGCGACTCGGTCACTCATGTCGAGTCACCATCGAGGTCGACGACGGTCTTCACCACCCAGCCGGGGTCGGCGGCGAGGCTCGGCAGCTCGTCCACGATGCCTGCGAGCGTCGTACGATGGTTGACCCAACCGAGGGCGTCGAGCGTGCCGTCCCGCGCGGCGCTGATCACCTCGGTCCAGTCAGCGACGGTCGCGTTCCGCGATGCACGGAGGTCGAGCTCGCGGGCATGGAAGGAAGGGTTCTCGAATCGGATCGACTCCGTCGTGTGGCCCACGAACACGAGGGTGCCGCAGGATCCGGTCAGTGCGAACGCGTGTCTCCATCGATGCACGGCTACCTGTCGCGTCGAACACCATGGACGGCAGCGCACCGCGGTTGTGGTCCAGCAATCGTTCCTCGAACTCGCGGTCGACGAGGAGCGAGTCGTGGCCGGATGCGTCGGCGAACGCAACCCGCTCGGCCGAGACGTCGGCGACGACCAAGAGGTCCACCTTGGCACGTGCAGCTTGCGCGACGGCCAGGCCGATCGGGCCCGCTCCGAGGACCAGCACGCTGTCATCGGGCTGCGGCTGAGCCCGGGCGACCGCGTGCCAGCCGACCCCGAGCGTCTCTACGAGGACGAGCTGGTCCAGGGTGAGGTCGGGATCGGTGAAGAGGTGGGAGGCAGGAACGACCATGCGCTCCCGCAGACCGCCGTCTCGGGTGACACCCATCACGTCGATGCGATCGCAGCAATTGGCCCGGCCGCGCTGGCAGCCGTAGCAGGTCCCGCAGGACACATAGGGGAGCACGGCGCAGAGATCGCCCGGTCGCAACCGCGTCTCACCGGCGCCGACCGCGAGCACCTCGACGGCGAGCTCGTGCCCGAGCACGCGCGGGTACACGAAGAAGTTCTGCATGCCCCTGTAGGCGTGGTGGTCCGTTCCGCAGATCCCGACCCGGCGCACTGCGACGAGCACCTCGCCGGGTCCGGGATCGGCGGGGTCGGCATGGTCGACGAGGAGCATGCTCCCCGGGCTCTCCAGCACTGCCGCCTGCATCGCGCCTCCTGTGGCGTCGTCGGTGGGCGACCGCGAGGGGTTGCGGCGGCCGCTGAGGACCGTCGCAACCCGTCGGCGGCCCTACTGGAACTGGACGAACTCCGAGGCGTTGTCGGCGGTGACCAGCTCGGTGCCGGTGTCGATGAACGGTTCGACCGTCTCCCCGTTCACGGCATTGACCGCGGCTTCGACCCCGAGAGTGGCCATGCGGCCGGGGAACTGCGCGATCGTGGCGTTCATATCGCCCGCGATGATCGCCTTCGCGGCGTCGGGCAGGCCGTCATAGCCCATGACGAGAACAGTCTTGCCCTTGTCCTTGGCCACCTTGGCCGCAGCGATGGCGGGATCATCACAGGCCGAGTAGATCGCGGTCAGGTTGGGCTCGCGCGTCAGGAGGTCTTCGGCCACGGTCGCGCCTTGGGCGGAGTCGCACTTGGTCTCCGCCCCGCCGACGATGATCTCGACACCGGTGCCCTCGAGGGCGTCCTTGACCCCCTGGATCCTGGCGTCCAGCGCCGGCACTCCTCGGACACCCTCCATCAGCCCGATCGTGTCGCCGGACTTGAGCTGCGTCTTCAGGTACTCGCCGGCGGCCTGGCCGCCCTTCACGTTGTCGGTCGCGGCGACAGCTGTCTTCTTCGTGAACTCGTCAAGGTTGTTGTCGACCAGGACGACCTTCACGCCCTTGTCCGCTGCGGCATCCAGGGCGGGGATGACCTCTGGGCCCATCGGTGTGACCACGATCGCCTGGAAGTCCTGGGCGACCGCGTCCTCGATCTGAGCTGTCTGACAGGCCACGTCGGCCGGCGTCTTGCAGGAGAAGTAGGAGATGTCGACCCCCGGGTTCTCCTCGGCCCACGCCTTGGCGGCGTCATCCATGGCCGTGAAGAAGGCGACCGGGAACTTGGTGATGAAGGCCACCTTCACGGCCTCGCCGGAGTCTCCGGCTGACGCGGCGGTGGTGTCGGCTGCAGCCGTGGTCGCCGAGGCCGCCTCAGTCGTGCCGGACCCGGAGTCGTCACCGCTGCTGCCGCAACTGACCGCGAGAAGACCGAGGGCCCCCACGCCGATGGCGAGGATCTGCTTGGACCTCATGAAAGCACTCCTTTTTCGTCTGCGTTGGTGGGTCTGCCTGTTCGTGAGATCGATGCCCTGCGCGGTCACACGGCCCGGGCTCCGGTGGCCCCGACGATCCAGGCCACGATCTGGGCGTGGTTGTCCTCTGTCGGCGCGGTCTCACCGACGGTGCGACCGCGCCGCATGACCACCGCCCGGTCCGCCACGGCCATGACGTGGTCCATGCTGTGAGAGATGAGGATGACGGCCACGCCGTCGTCCTTCAGGTGGCGCACGAGGTCGAGCACCCGTGCCGACTCGCGTAGCCCGAGCGCCGCGGTGGGCTCATCGAGGATGACGAGCTTGGAAGAGAACGCGACCGCACGCGCGACCGCGACCGCCTGACGCTGGCCTCCCGACATGAGCGCCACCTGCGCTTCGAGGTCCGGCAGGTTGACCTGCAGACGGTCGAGCAAGTCACGCGTGCGGTCGGACATCGTCCGCCGCCGCATTACACGCAGGCCTCGCGGCAGCCAAGCCGGACCGGCCAGCTCGCGGCCGGCGAAGAAGTTGGCTGCCGGCGGCAGGTTGTCGAAGAGCGCGAGGTCCTGGTACACGGTCTCGATCCCGTGGGCCCGCGCCGCGGTGGCGTTGGCCGACGTGATGTCGACACCGTCCAAGGTGATGCTCCCGGCATCGAGCCGGTGTACGCCGCTGATGGCCTTGATGAGCGTCGACTTGCCAGCGCCGTTGTCGCCGAGCAGCGCGAGCACCTCGCCCGCGCCGACGTCGATGGTGACGCTGTCGAGCGCGACGACGGCGTCGAACCGCTTGCAGGCGTCCCGTACCTGGAGCATCGGGGACAGCGACGCGGTCACGGGCCGCTCACCGCTTGCAGACTGCGGAACCGGCTCTCGAGCCGTCCCCGCACGACGTCGAGCTCGACGGCGATCACGATGACGGCGCCAGTTGCCATGTATTGCCAGCTCGGCTCGATGCCGAGCAGGTTCAGACCGTTGCGCATCACCGCGATCACGAGGGCACCAGTGATCGCGTTGATGACGGTGCCGCGCCCCCCGAGGAAGCTGGCTCCCCCGATGATCACCGCCGCGATCGCGTCGAGCTCGGCCAAGGCGCCCGAGGTCGGTGATCCGGCGTTGCCCTTGCCCATCATCAAGAGCGCGGCGACGCCGGCCAGCAAGCCGCACACGACGTAGACCGAGATGAGCACGGACCCGACCGGGATGCCGGTACGGACTGCCGCCTCGGGGCTGCCTCCGACGGCGTAGATCCAGCGACCCCACACCAGACCCCTCGTCACGAGCGTGACGAGCAGCGCGACCGCGAGGACGACCAGGGTCGCGACCGGGAACCATCCGATCTCGCCTCCCCCGGGGATCCAGGAGATGCGCCCTGTGCCGATGGTGTTCACGATCGGCGGCGCTCCCTGGATGGTCTCGTTGTGCGAAAGGAGCAGTGCGAGGCCGCTGGCCGCGGAGAGCATCGCCAGAGTCGGGATGAACGGGTGCGGTAGGCGGCCCTTGACGTAGATGACGCCGTTGATCACGCCGACGACGGAGCCCGTCACCAGTGCGGCGAGGACGGCCAGGGTGGCCGATCCGTGGTCCCGCCACACGATCGCGCCCACCACGGCACTCAGCGAGAGGTTCGCACCAACGGACAGGTCGATCCCGCGGGTGACGATGACGAGGAGCTGGCCGAGGGCCAGGATGCAGATCACCGCGGACTGCTTGAGCACGTTCCCGACGTTCTCGAACGAGAGGAAGACGTCCGACAGCAGGCTGAGCACGACGACCAGCAGCACGAGGATCATGACGGGCCCGAGCCGCATCGCCGCCAGGGCCACCGTCAGGCCTCGATGCGCGGCGGAGGCTTTCGGAGCAGTCGGGGGAGTGTCCGAGCCCGCCGTCCCCTCATGCGGAGCAGCGACCGCCGTTGCACTGCCTTGTTGCGTCACTCGTCCTCCCCAGCCGGAGCTCGCGATCGGCGTCCCAAGACGCTCAGAACAATATGCCATTTCCTATAGGACATAGGCAAGTGGATCCGGTGGTAGAGTTCCATCCGCAAGGACCAGGACCGGGAGACCCGTGACGAACATCGAACTCGAGGTGGTGCGCTCGACGCCGGCCGAGCGCCTCCTCAACGACCGCCCTCCGCTCGTCGACGACGTGCACGACGTGCTCGTCGACATGCTGATGAACCACGACCTCGACGCCAGCGCCCGACTGAACATCGACGCGCTGGCCCGCGCGCTCGGAGTGTCACCGACGCCGGTTCGGGAAGCGTTGGTCCGCATGGAAGCCGAGGGGCTCGTCGTCAAGGAGCCGCGACGCGGCTACACCGTCACGCCGCTGACGAGCCTCGAGGATCTGCGGGCGTTGATGGACTTCCGCCTGCTCATCGAGCCCGCGGCGGCTGCCGCCGCTGCTCGGCGGGTGACGGCCCGCGAGGCTGCGGCGCTCCGCGCCTTCGCGGGCAGCGGCGGGGCCGGCGACCACGACGCGACGGCCAACCGGCTCGACATGGTGTACGACGCGACCTTCCACGACCGCATCGCCGAGCTCGGGGGCAACCGGTGGCTCCGGGAGTCCCTCGCCCGCCTCCGCAGCCACCTCCACATGTATCGCCTGTACCACCACGCCGGTCAGGCGGCGGCCACGAAGCCCGAGCACGTGGCGATCGCCAGGGCGATCGGCAGGCGGGACCCGGACGCTGCGGCCGAGGCGATGCGAGAGCACCTGCAGACGGCGATGCGACGGCTGGACAACGTGTTCGCATCAGGCCGGATCCAACTCCCCGTGTGAGCAGGTAGAACCGTGCGCATCGTGGACAGCCACGTTCACGTGTGGAGCGCGCAGCGGGCTGAGTACCCATGGCTCCGCGACGCTCCGGGGCTCCCGCGAGACGTCGAGCTCGACGAGTTCTGGCCCGACCAGGCCGCAGCCGGAGTGAACCAGGTGGTGCTCGTCCAGGCCGCCGACAACGTCGAGGACACCGAGAACATGTTGCGGACCGCGCGTACTCACGCCCAGGTGGCCGGCGTCGTCGTCTGGGTGCCGCTCTGCAACGCAAAAGCGGCCGCGATGCTGCTCGATCGATGGCGAGACGAGCCCGTGGTCGGTGTCCGGCACCTTGTGCACCGCGATCCCGATCCGGATCTTCTTCGGCATCCGTCGGTCCAGGAGACCCTCGACTTGATCGGCGAGCGACACCTCACGTTCGACATCTGCGCCGAATCCCCTCATCTCCTCGGCCTCGTGCCTGCCCTGGCGGCGCGCCACCCGCGTACGACGCTGGTGATCGACCACCTGGGCAAGCCGCCGATCCGCGAACGAGGATGGGAGCCGTGGGCGAGCCTGCTGGCCGCCGCGGCCGAGCCGCCGAACGTCGTCGCCAAGCTCTCTGGTCTGGACAGCGCGGCCGCACCAGGCTGGATGTCGGCCGATCTCGCGCCATACGTCGACCACACGCTGAAGCTGTTCGGTCCTCAGCGCCTCATGTACGGCGGCGACTGGCCTTTTGCGCTCCTCGCCTCACGCAACTACCGGCAGGTCTGGGACGGCATCCAGGGCACCATCGAGCTGCTCGAGGACGAGGACCGGCGTGCTCTCCTGGGCGACACAGCCCGCCGCGTGTACGGCCTGGCCGACTCGGTCAGCGCCGGATGACCGGCCCGCTGCCGGGCCTCACTCCGCCTGCTGGTCGGCGCCGGATCGAGCCATGAGCTCGGCGCCGTGGCGGTGGCCGACGCGCTCGTAGCCGACGACGGTGACGGCCGGGGCCGCCGTCAGGACCAGGAGGCAGCCGGCGAGCGGAGCGTCGATGGCGGCCAGCACGATCGCGCCGACGATGCAGGCGGCCGTGCCCGCCAGCAGCCAGAGGTGGAACGGGTCGATCTCCCGGGTGAGCAGGCTGTACAGCCCGTACAGGCACAGCACGAACACGGCGACAGGCACGGCGGTCGTCGCGACGACGGCCACCAGGCTGATGTGGCTCTCGCCCTCGATGGAGAGGGCGGCGACGTGGAGCCCGGCACCCGTTGCGGCGAGTGAGGCGAGGAGCGGGATGTGTCCGTAGCCCCAGCCGAACGAACGGCTGCGGAAGCGGGCGAGGAGGTCGCCGTATGGGATGACGAAGTACATCCACCACATCCCGAAGGCGAGGCCCACGCCGGCGAGCCCGACGAGGGCCGTCTGCATCGTCCATCCGTCTTCCCGCACGACGGCGTCGAGGGCGGCGACGGTGCCGAGGATGACCTCGCCGAGCGTGATGATCACCAGCAGCCCGTAGCGCTCGGCGACGTGGTGGGCGTGCCAGGGCGTGCCCCCGACTCGGGTCTCGGCGATGTACGGGCCGGCCAGTTCGATGAGGATGAGCACGGCGGCGACGGAGAACATCACGCCGATCGACGTATCGGCGACCAGGAGCACGATCCAGCCGATCTGCGCCGCGGTCAGGGTCGTGACGTAGGTCAGGGCGGACCGACGTCGGGGGGGATCCTGCCGGGCGGCACGTATCCACAGCGCGATCAGCCCGACGCGCATGATGACGTACCCGAGGACCATCACGCCGTTGTCGACCTCGACGCCGTGGTCGATCGACTCGTACATGACCGGCAGACCCAGGGCCAGCACGAGCACCCCGATCATCTGGACGAGCGTCAACAGGCGGTAGATCCAGTCGTCGGTGTCGTACGCCGAGGCGAACCAGGTGTTCTGGATCCACGCCCAGATGACGGCGAACATCGCGAACCCGAAGCCGACCAGCGCGGTCCGCCAGTGGCCCTCGGCGGCGAAGTGTGCGGCCTCGTTGGCGGCGGCACCGAAGGCGACCACGAACGTCAGGTCGTACAGGAGCTCGAGCGGTGTGGCGGTCCGATGGTGCTCGTGCGGGTCCCGGCCCGTCATCGGCACCACACGATGGGCGATGCTCGTCGGCATCCCGTGATGATGTCAGGACATCGTGCCGCGTCTCGGGCTCAGGAGCGAAGCGACGCGTGGTCCGTGCCAACTCGGGCCCGCTTGGCGGCGAGACTGTGCGAGTGACCGCTGAGCTCGGCCGGGCGGCGTTCGACCGCCGCTCGTGGCGTGAGGCGTACGAGCTCTTGGCCTCCGTCGAGTCGCCGGAGGTCGGAGATCTCGAGCGTCTGGCCATCGCTGCGCACCTGGTGGGCCGGGGCGACGACAGCGTGGCGGCATGGGAGCGGGCGTTCCTGTTCTGGGTCGACGCCGACGACCGCGACCGCGCTGTGCGGTGCGCCTTCTGGTTGGGGTTCGTCCTGATGCTGCGCGGAGAGACGGCCCGCGGCACCGGCTGGCTGGGGCGAGCCGAGCGGCTGATCGAGGGCACCGGGCCGGAAGGGGCGGGGCGCGGCTACCTGCTCGTGGCCGGCTTCCTGGAGGCGCTCGAGACGAGCCGCGTGGACGACGCCGCCGTGCTCGCGGATCGGATCATGGACATCGCCGAGCGGAGCGCCGATCCCGACCTGCTGGCGTTGGGGCTGCTCTGTCGGGGCCAGGCGTCGCTGCAGCTCGGCGAGGTCGCGAAGGGAATGCGGCTCCTCGATGAGGCGATGGTGTCAGCAACGTCGGGCGAGGTGTCGCCCATCCCTGCCGGCCTCGTGTGCTGCGCGGTGATCGAGGCTTGCGTCGAGTGCTTCGACCTGCGTCGGGCTACCCAGTGGACCGACGCGCTGTTCGCCTGGTGCTCGGCCCAGCCGGACATGGTGCCGTACCGGGGCCAATGCCTGGTGCACCGATCGCAGGTCCTTCAGGCGCGCGGAGACTGGTCGGAGGCCGTCGTCGAGGTCGGACAGGCCAGCCAGCGCCTCGCCGATCCCTTCCATCCCGCGCTGGGTGTCGCCCGCTACCAGCAGGGCGAGTTGCACCGCCTGCGGGGCGAGTTCGACGAGGCGGCCCAGGCGTACCACGAAGCGGCGGAGCTCGGCCGGGACCCGTCGCCGGGCGTGGCCCTGCTCCGCTTGGCCATGGGTGAGACCGACCAGGCCCGGGTGGCGATCGGACGGATGCTGGCCGAAGCGGCCGCCGTGACCGCACGTCCGGCGGTCCTGGCCGCGGCGGTCGAGATCTACCTGGCCGCTGGCGATGTCGCGGCGGCACGAACGGCCAGCGACGAGCTCTCGCACCTGGCGGGCGTGGTCGACGCCCCGATGCTCCATGCGATCGCCGACGGTGCGGCAGGCTCGGTGCTCGCCGCGGAGGGTGACGCGGCGGCGGCGCTGATCGCGCTGCGCCGGGCGCTGTCCACCTGTGGGCGTCCCTGAGAGTCCCTTACGAGATGGCGCGAGTCCGGCTGGGCATCGCGACGGCGTGCACGGCGCTCGGAGACGACGAGGCCACCGCGACTCGAGATCGAGGCCGCTCGAGCAACCTTCGAGCGGCTGGGCGCGGCGACCCGACCTGCGCCGCATCGATGCCCGCACCGGCGAAGCGGCATCTCCGCCGGGCCGCTGACCGAGCGTGAGCTCGAGGTGCTGCGCCTGCTCGCCAACGGTCGGAGCAACCGGGAGATCGCCGATGTGTTGATCATCAGCGTCCACACGGTGGCGCGCCACGTCCAGAACATCTTCCTCAAGCTCGGCCTGTCGTCACGGGCAGCCGCTACCGCTTACGCCTACGAGCACGATCTCGTCCGCTAGGGAGTCCGGCGGTCGGGCGCCCGACGCGTGGTGCGAACGGACCACATCCCAACGAGACGGATGGTCGATCCGGGCGATGCGGCGGCCTGAGGCCGACTCCGTACCTTCGACCCATGACCACCACCGACACCATCATGGACATGGAGAGCGCGACGCGTGCCGCCGCGTCGTTCAACCGCTGCTTCGAGACGCTCGACGCCGGCGAGGGGCTCATCGCCGACGATGCGTTCTTCGACCTGTACCCGCCCTATCTGGCGACTCCAGCTGCAGGGTTCCGAGGCCTTCGGCCGTCAGCTCCGGGCGATCGCCTCCGGCTCGCAGACCGCTCGCGTGCTGCGCGTGGTGCCGACGGCCTCCGGATTCGTCATGGAGCACGAGGAGAGCAGGCAGGGCCCGAACCCCGAGGTGGCGCGGCGCCTGTGGCTGTGCACCATGCGCGACGGCCTGATCGTCGAGGCCGTGGGCTACTGCAACGGTGGCTGGGACGACGCGCTCCGTGCCCGGCACGCCGTCGAAGCGCCGATGCTGCGGCCATGGGAGACCGACCGATGAGCACCGTCCACGCCCCGACGCTGACCGCTGCCGCCGTCCTCGAGAGCCGTGACCGCGTTGGCGCCGAGCATCTCCGGGCGGGCCGAGGAGATCGAGGAGGGGCGGAGGCTGCCGCCTGATCTCGTCGAGGAGCTGAAGCGGCGCGGGCGCGTTCCGGATGCTCCTGCCGGCCAGCCACGGCGGGATCGGGGTCGAGCTCCCCGAGGCGCTGAGGGTGGTCGAGACCCTGGCCGCGGCCGACGGCTCCACGGGTTGGACCGTGATGATCGGCAGCGGCGCCTGGCTCGACCTGACCGGGCTGCCGCGAGCGACCTTCGATGCGCTCTACGCCGGCGGGCCCGACATCATCGTTGCGGGAGCAATCAACCCGAGTGGAGTGATCGAGGCAGTGGCCGGCGGCTACCGCGTGACCGGCCGGTGGGGCTTCGCCAGCGGCTGCGAACACGCCGATTGGCTGTTCGGCGACTGCGTCGAGCCGGTCGACGGTGCCGGTGCGGACGGCCCGCCGCAGCTCCGCGTCGCGCTCTTCTCGCCGGACGAGGTCGTCATCGAGGACACGTGGCACGTCTCCGGACTGCGCGGGACCGGCAGCCACCACTTCCACGTCGACGGCGTCCTCGTCGCTCCCGAGCGCACCCATCCCACCCTTGGAAGAGGAACCCTGCCTCGACGAGCCCATCGTGCGCATCCCGCCGCCGTCCCTGCTGTCGTGCGTGGTCGCCGGTGTGGCCATCGGCATCGCGCAGGGCGCGCTCGACGACATCGTCGCCCTCGCCACGCACAAGGTGCCCCTCCTCGACGCCGCACCCCTGGCCGAGAACCCGACGTTCCAGCTCGACCTGGCGACGGCCGACACCGAGCTCCGCGCCGCCAGGTCGCTCCTCCACGACACCGCCGCTTCCCTCTGGTCGGTCGCTGTCGCCGGCGAGCAACCGACCCTGCAGCAGCGGGCGCACGTCCGGGCCGCCGCGGTGTGGGCCACGGCGCGGGCGGCTGCCGTCGTCGACGCCGCCTACCGGGCGGGCGGCGGGAGCTCGCTCTACATGGACTCGCCGCTGCAGCGGCGCCTGCGGGACGTCCACGCCGTGACGCAGCACTTCCTGGTCAGGCCGTGATGCGATGACGGTCGCAGGCGCGATCCTCGCCGGCAACTCCATCGACCTGCCCCTCTTCTGAGGCCCTGGTGGCTGGTTGAGGGCGCGACCGGTCGGGTAATCCTGTTGCGTGCTGGCGGTCGAGGGACTGGTTCGGACCTACGGCGAGGTGAGGGCACTGGACGGCATGACGTTCGCCGTCCCACCAGGCTCCGTGACGGGCTTCCTGGGTCCCAACGGTGCCGGCAAGAGACCACCATGCGGGCCATCTTCGGGCTACGGCGCTTGACCGCGGCACGGTGACCATCGACGGGCGGCCAGGTCGATCGACCGGCTCGTCGCACTTCGGTGAGGAGTGAACAATCCCATGTCTGACACCGAACCGGTCGCCGAGCTCGACCCCCGCTTCAGCGACCCTGACGCCTCGCCGTCCTCCTGGCAGGAGGTGCGCGAGGCCATCGAGAAGGCCGAGCTCTTCTGGATCTCGACGGTCCGTCCCGACGGCCGCCCGCACGTCACCCCGCTGCCGACGGTGTGGCGCGACGGCGCTGTGTACTTCTGCACCGGGGCGGACGAGCAGAAGGGCGTCAACCTGGCGAGGAACGGTCATTGCGCCTTGACCACCGGCAACAACGCCTGGAAGTCGGGGCTGGACATCGTGATCGAGGGACAGGCGCGACGCGTCAGCGACGACGCTCTCCTGCAGGAGCTGGCCGACGCGTGGGAGACGAAGTACGAGGGAGACTGGCACTTCGACGTCGTCGACGGTGCGTTCCGGCACGGAAGCGGCGAGGCACTGGTCTTCGAGGTCGTCCCGACGAAGGTCCTCGCGTTCAACAAGGGTGCGTTCGCGCAGACGCGCTTCCGCTTCCCCGGCGCCTGACCCGGCCGAGCAGGTCGGCCTGCAGGAGGCTCACGAGCCAGGCGCAGTGCTCGTCGGTGGTCCAGCCGAGCTGGACGGTGAGCAGATGGAACAGATCCGGGCTCGCCGGCGCGCAGTAGCGCTCTCCGGCCGCAATGCGGGCCACCTCTTGATGGTCGAGAATCCCGACGCGCTGGCGGAGGGCCTCCGCGCCTACTGCGCGCGCCATCCGCTCGACGGGGTGGACCAGGGTTTCGGTCAGGTCACGCGTGGGTGATCCGGAGAAAGCGGCGGACGGCCTCGTTGAAGGCATCCGGAGCCTCGATGTTGCATGCATGACCGACGCCGGGCAGCAGGACGAGGGTCGAGTCGGCGATGGCGGCGTGGAGGTGCTCGGCGACGGGCAGGGGAGCGCGAACGTCGGCATCCCCGTAGACGAGCAGGGTCGGCAGGCTGATCTCGGGCAGGACATGGCGCAGATCGACGGCGGATGCCCGGGCCATCTCCCGGAAGCCGGCCGGATGGAACGCCCGCATGGAGGCCTCGAAGGCGTCGACCGACTCCGACGGTGTCCCTTCGGTGAACATGGTCGGCAGCAGCGTGGCGACGAACTCGTCCGCCGTCAGGTCCGCCAGCACGAACGCCTGCTGCAGGCGTTGCTCGGCCACCGCCGCCGACAACGACCCGACCCACCCGGCGTAGGCGGACACGAGGACCAGTCGCCGCGCCACCGCCGGATGCCGGTGGCACAGCTCCAGTGCGAGTATGCCGCCGAAGGACAGGCCGACGATGCTCGGCTCGACGAGCCCCAGTTCGTCGATGAAACCGGCCAGGCAGTCGGCGTAGCCGCTGATGCCGAACGTCTCGGGCGGATCGGACGACCCGCCGGCTCCGGGCGCGTCCCAGGCGATCACCGTGAACTCGTCGGACAACCCCTGCAGCTGGGGCTGCCACGTCGCTCGACCGTCGCCCACGTAGCCGTGCAAGAGGACGAGGGCAGGTCCTCGTCCGGCGCGCTCGTAGGCGATGCGCAGGCCGCCCACGGTGGTCGTCTCCATGGGCGACCCACGCTACGGGACGCCCCGGAGGCGGACGCCGGAGTTCAGCCGGCGACGGGCTCGAGCACGAGCTCGTGGTCGAGTGCGTCCTCAGCCTCGATGTCCGCTTCCCGCGGACCACGGATGGCAACTAGAGCAGGGCCACGCCGGCCAGGGCGACGCCGAACCACATCGACAGGCGCCAGCCGTCGACGAGGGCGTCGCGGGCGGCGGTCAGGACGCGATGAGGGCTTCGCCGACCGGACCCTCGATCACTTCCTGGCCGCGCAGCGCCCCTGATCGGCACCGGGCCGGGAGAGGGCCGAGATGGTCGCCTCCGCCCCGAGCGACCTGAGCAGCTCGATGCCGCGAGGCGCGCTGGTTCCTCCGCCGCTCACGAGCTCGAGGCCCTCCTCGTAGGGCTCGCCACGGCGTTGCCAGAGGGAGGCGGCGGTGCGCCAGTCGCCCTGCAGGCCGCTGGCCCACGGCTCCGGCGCGCTCGGGACGTCGGCCGTGTCCAGGCCCGCCCACCGCAGGTAGCGGCTCAGCTCGGCGGCGATCGTGTGGTTGTCCGTCGCTGTCGCCAGCGCCAGTGCCCGGCCGGCGAGGTCGGCGAGGTCGGCGTCGTCACCGGCCAGCCAGCGGGTCTCGACCTCGGCGATGGCGATGGGCCCGAGGAGCCGTGCCTCGTCCGTGCGTCCGGCCGTCCGGGAGGCGGCGGTCACGAGGTCCTGCGCCTCGTCGTGCTGACCCTGCCGGCCGAGGATCCGGGCCAGCAGGCAGCGGGCCAGCGGCTCCATGATCCCGGGCTCGCCCCCGGCCGTCAGGAGGGCCCGCAGCTCGGCCTCGGCTTCGCGCCAACGGCCTCTGCTGACGCGGACGGCGGCGCGGGTGAGCGAGAGCCGGTACTCACCGGAGAAGAACTCCGTGCCCTTGGCGATCTGGAGGCCGTGCTCGACGTACCGCTCGGCGACGTCGAACCGGCCGGCGCGGAACGCCGCGCCCGCCGCGTTGACGCAGGCCCTGACGGCGAAGTCCGTGCGGGGTGACGCCGACAGGATGGCGATGGCCTCGTCGAGCTCGTGCGAGCCGGTCGTGTCACCGGTGGCGAGCCGCTCGCTGCCGCGGTACATCGAGCGCGTAGCCGCGCAGGTCGTCGTGGCCGAGCTGATCGGCCAGGGCCAGCGCCTGCTCGGCGTGGGACGCGGCCAGCGGGTTGCCCTGCGCCACCGAGCCGATCGTGACGAGCTCACCGAGGGCTCGGGCCATGTCCGCGTGGGCGGTGGCCCGCAGCTCCGCATCGCCGTCGTCCCCCAGCGCGTCGAGGGCCTGCTCGATGGCTCGGCACGATGCGTCGGGGCCGATGGCCCACAGCGCCGTGCGTCCGTGGCCCATGAGCGCCCGGGCCCGCGCCTCGGCGTCCTCGAGCCCGGCAGAGGCCTCCACGGCCTCGGTGGACGACGAGAACGAGGCGTCGAACCGGTTCAGCAGGTACAGGGAGTGGGTCCGCAGGGTGAGGAGCTCGGCCCGCTCGGCCGGCGTCAGCCGGTCGCGCTGGGCGAGGACGGCGTCGAGGTGCTGGACCGCCTGACGGTGCGCGCCGGCGGCGACGGCCTGTCGAGCGGCGATCGGTCCGGCTTCGAGCAGCAGGTCGATGTCATTGCAACGAACCGCGTGGTGGACGACCCGCGCCGGGTCCTCACCGCGGTCATGGAGGTGGCCGGCGAGACGGCGATGGAGGCGCACGGCCTCGGACGAGGCCAGGGTGTCCTCCACGGCGTGGCGGACGAGCTCGTGCCGGAACCAGACGTGCGAGGCATCACCGGCGATGATCCCCCGTTGCTCGGCCGCCACGAGGCTGGACTCGCAGTCCCCGCAGAGGAGCTCGACCAGCTGTCGTTCGATGCGGACCGGCACGACCGAGATCGCCCGGACGACCTCGACGTCCTCCGCGGAGAGCTCGCCGAGGCGGCTGACGACCGCGTCCTTGATGCTTCTGGGCAGATCGCCGGGCGGCGTGGCGATCAGCTCGGTCACGAACAGCGGGTTGCCGCCGCTGGCGTCGAACACCTCCGCGGCGTCCCGCGACGAGTCGACGGCGAGGAGCGCGACCGAGTCGACGCTGAGCGGCCCGAGGCGGAGATGGGCCACGTGCGGCCCGCGGATCGTGCCCAGCAGCTTCCGCATCGGGTGGCCGAGGCCCGACGTCCTCGTCCCGGTAGGAGATGACGATCACGAAGGGCAGGTCGCGCACGCGCGACGTGAGCTGGCGGATCACGTCGACGGTGGCGTCGTCGGCCCAGTGGACGTCCTCGATGACGATGACGCCGCCCCGTCCCGCCCCGGCGCGGAGGAGGACACGGGCCAGGCTCGCGCCGCTGAGGTCGTCTGCGACCTCGGCCTGCAGGTCGTCCGGTAGCTGGGCGACGAGGTCCCTGATCGGGCCGAGCGGCCGCGGCGCCAGCAGGTCGTCGCAGCCCACGACGACCACGAGCTCCTGACCGCGGAGGCGGGTGACGAAGCTCTCCAGCAGCGAGCTCTTGCCGATGCCGGCCTCGCCCACCACGCACACCAACCGGCCGGAGCCGGCCTTCGCGGCTTCGAACGCGCGGTCGAGCTCCGCGAGGTGGTCGTCGCGTTCGAGCAGCTGGAAGTCACCGTGCTCAGGCGGGCGAGGGATCGGCTCGGCGCCCGCACGCTGCCTCCCGTCCCGCTGCTCGACATCGACGACGACGCGGTAGCCGCGACCGTGGACGGTGGCGATGACGGCTTGGCGGGTCCCGTCGTCGCCGACGGCGCGGCGCGCGGCCTTGATGCGGCTCGTGAGCGCCGATTCGCTGACGAACCGGTCACCCCAGACCGTGTCGAGCAGCTCCTCCTTGCTCACGACCCGTGGCGCGTTCGACACGAGCTGGACCAGCACGTCGAAGACCTGGGGCTCGATGGCGACCCGTGCGTCGGCGCGTCGCAGCTCGTAGAGATCGAGATCCAGCTCGACTCCGGCGAAGGCGAGGATCAACGCGCAGCTCCATCAGTTCTCGACGAGGCACCAGTGTCGCGGACCGCCGGCAACCACCAAGGAGACATCCGGCCCGCGACTCCGGGCACAGTAGATTCGCAGGGGCGCATGGCCCCGTCCGCTCAGAAGGTGACGATGTCCCAGACCCGTGATCCGGACGCGCGATCGGCCGCCGCCCCGTGGCCGACCGCGGTGACCTGTGTTGCGGCCGCCATCGTGATCGTGACCGTCGTCGGAGTTGTTCGCATCCTCGCGGTCTCGAGCAACGGCGAGACCGAGGTCAAGTTCTGGGTCGCGCTCGTCACCCTGCTCATCGGCCTCACGTTCGCGACGGTGGTGGGGACGTGCGCGGTGCTGCTCCGTCGCGGGCCTGGACGTGCCGCTCGAGCATCCGGCGACGACCCCGGACGGCCAGGGTTGGCCACCCCCGCCGCCCCCGGTCCCCGAGCCGGAGTACGTGCCCGGAGCAGGCCCGCCTCGGCATGGCTGACCGGTTGACCGACGAGCAGGTGGACGAGTTCCTGCGTGCGGCGGATCCCGACGTCGCTGCGATCGCGCGCGCCGTACGGGCGAAGCTGCTCGAGGTGTTCCCGGACGCGATCGAGACCGCCGAAGGAGGCGAGCTCGGCCTCGGCTTCGACCGTGGCTACGCGGGACTCGTGTTCACGGTCTCGCCGCAGCGCGGGCACGTCAACCTCGGTGTGGCCCGAGGGGCCTCGCTCGACGATCCGGCCCGGCTCATGGAGGGGCGCGGCCGGGTCCACCGCCACCTCAAGATCCGCAGCACCGCTCAGCTCGACGACGCGGCCCTCGACGATCTCCTCGGTCGGGCGCTGGCAGCGCGCCGGGCCGAGGCAGGGACCTGAGCCCGAGGCCCGCGTGCCGATGAGCAAGAACGATCAGCGGCCGGCACGCGTGAAGGACGTGCACGAGATCGCCGCCGGGCTGCCGCACGTGACCGTCGTCGGTGGCTCGCAGGAGAATCCCGTGTACCAAGTCGGCGGCAACTCGTTCGTGTTCTTCCGCAACCGGCGTCCGGACGCGTTCGACCCCGAGACGGGCGAGCGGTACGACGACGTCATCGTGATCTGGGTCGAGTCCGAGGACGACAAGGCCGCATTGGTCCAGGATCCGGCCTCGCCTTTCTTCACGACGGACCACTTCAACGGCCACCGGTCCGTGCTCGTCCGGGCGAGCCGGCTCGGTGAGATCACGAGGCAGGAGCTGGCGGAGCTGATCCAGGACGCCTGGCTGTCCCGGGCCTCCAAGCGCCGGGCGCAGGCCTGGCTCGCCGATCAGCCCGGCGAGAGCAGGTAGTACACCTCCGTCACCAGCTGCGAGGGGTCCTCGTGCCAGTCCCCGTAGATCTCCCACCGCGGACCGGCCGGCCGACGTTGGTTCTTCTTGCACCATTCCCAGATCGGCGTCGTGGGTCTCCCCGAGCCGGTCGTACGGGCCGCGGTGGACCGCCATCGCGGCAGGGCCCGCGGGCAGCGTTGACGCGACGACATCGCCCGTGGGAGTGAACG
The DNA here is from genome assembly GCA_963769115.1 of uncultured Acidimicrobiales bacterium. Lineage (GTDB taxonomy): Bacteria > Actinomycetota > Acidimicrobiia > Acidimicrobiales > Ilumatobacteraceae > DASTFY01. The sequence continues at coordinate 122,787 of CAVYKN010000016.1, read as the reverse complement.
GCACGTGCACCTCGACGCCGACCTCGACCGTGGGGAGGTCGTCCTTGTAGAGCATGACGTTGTGCAGCCGGTCGCGGGATCGATCGTCGCCAGGCATTCGTACACCTGATCCAGAAGTCTTCCCCACAACGACGGGAACTCCTGCCACGTCGTCGTCGCGGCCACCACCGCCGTCGGACGCGCGGTCGTCGTGACCAGCCGAACCTCAGAGCTCACAGTCATCCTCCAAGTCCTGGGCGGGTCAACCGGTCGGCCCGAAGCGTTCGATCCGGATCCGTTCCGCGGGTACACCGGCATCGAGCAGGACGGTGCTGGCCCCGTCGGCGAAGCGCGCCGAGCCACAGACGTACACGGTGGAGTGCTCGTCGATCGTCCCGAGGTCGTCGACGGTGAGCCGGCCGACCGTCCGAGTTGCGCCCGCAGGCGCGATCCTCGTGTAGACGATCGTCGTCGCGGGACCGGGCAGCTCGTCCCGCGTAGTACAGGTCGTCCGGGGTGCGGACGGACACGACCAACCTGACGAGCCGCTCCGCTCCGGTGCGGCGGGCATGGCGCAGCATCGCCATCAGCGGCACGACGCCGGATCCACCGCCGACGAGCAGGGCAGGGGAGTCGCCGTCCCAGACGAACCATCCGCCGATCGGCCCACGCACCTCGAGCTCGTCGCCTGGCTCGACGACGTCGTGGAGGAAGGGTGAGACCTCACCGGTGGCCAGCCGCTCGACCGTGAGCTCGAACACCGTCCCGTCATCGGGCGGCGATGCGATGGAGTAGGAGCGTTGGGCCGTGTACCCGTCCGGTGCGGTCAGGCGGACGACGACGTGCTGTCCGGCGCCGATGCCGGAGGGGTTCGTCGACGTCGAGACGCAAGGTGACGGCGGTGGGCGTCTCGGGCCGTACGTCGAGGACCGCTGCCGTGCGCCACGCCGCCAGCGGTGTCACCGGTCGCTCAATCGCCCTGGTAGCGCTGCTCGAGCCATGGGTCACCGCGGTCGTGGTAGCCGTTGCGCTCCCAGAACCCGGGTTCGTCGTGATCCATGAGCTGCAGCCCCGCGACCCACTTCGCGCTCTTCCAGAAGTAGAGGTGCGGGACGAGGAGGCGCGCAGGCCCGCCGTGGTCCACGGGTAGCGGCTGCCCACCGACGTTCCACACCACCCATGCCAGTCCGCCGGTGAGGTCGGCCAGCGGCAGGTTCGTGGTGTAGCCGGTGTGGCTGAACGCCGTCACGTGACTGGCTGACGCCATGGGTCGGGCCATCGCGAGGAGCGTGTCGACCGAGACGCCGTCGAAGTCGAGATCGAACTTCGACCATGTGGTCACGCAGTGGATCGGGCCCTCGTAGCTGTCCCCGGGCAGAGCGCGGATCTCGTCCCAGGTCCAGGTGGTCGGTTGCTCGACCAGCCCCTCGACCCGGAACGTCCACGTCTCGGTCGCCAATCGGGGCGTCACCTCGGCGTTCAGCACCGGCCAGTCGGTGCCGGCGTCATATTGCCCCGGGGGCAGGCGGGGATCCCGGGCCGTCCGGGACCGGCCGAAGAAACCCCGTGTCACCTTGGCCACGGCGCCATCGTAGGAGCAGTGCCTTACTGCCCCGGCAGTCGCGCCAGACCCCCACGGGTCAGGTCGTCATCGCCGCCAGCTCGGCCTCGGCGGTGCGGGGGAGTCGGGACACGGCGACGGCGACCGCGGCGGTACCGGCGCCGCCGTCGGCACGGTCCCGAGCAGCGGGAGGCAGATCGACATGACGGCCGAGGTCGTCACCGTCATCGTCCGGCTCCCCCGACGATCGACGCACCAGCCGCTGATCAGGCTGGCCAGCAGCCCTCCGATCCCGCCGCCGAGCAGCGTGAGGCCCAAGGCGGCGTCCGAGATGCCGAGCTCCGCCTGCAGCTCCGGGAGCCGGGGCGTCCACGATGACAGCGATGCCCCGTTGACGAAGAACACCGCACCGATGGCCGCGGCGGCGCGGAGCCGGGGGAGCTCACGGCAGGAACGCTGCTCTAGCCATCCGCTCCACGTAGCTCACGTACTCGTCGACCGTCCATCCGCGCTCGAGGACCAGCCGCCGGCTGGGGATGGGATCCATGAGCAGCTCGGCGATCGCCGCCGCCCGGTCGACGGGCAGGTCCTTGCGGAGCGCACCGAGCTCGGCGAGACGGGTGACGAACCAGCGGGCGGCCTCCGAGCGGTTCGCCTCGGCGTTCGCCTGAAGCGCCGCGGCCTCCGGATCGCCATCGGCGGCCACGGTGAGCACGTCGAACAGCGGCGCCAGGCGGCACGCGATGGTCCCGTTCTGGCGCGTCCACTGTTCGATCAACCGGAGGGGATCCGGCTCCTCGAGCATGCGCTTGACGTCCGGGCGGTCCGCCATCGGGACCGGCTCGTCGTCCCCGGCCAGGGCCCAGTCCCAGGCCAGCTTGAGCACGGCCGCCTTGCCGCCGACCGAGGTGAACACGGTCTTGCGGCTGACGCCGGCGCGGGCGGCGATGGCGTCGATCGTCGTCGGCGCGTAGCCCTGCTCGACGAAGAGGTCGTGCCCGGCCGCCACGATCCGGCGCTGGGTCGCTCGGGCCTGCTCATCGCGCAGCGTCGAGCGGTAGGGGCGCGGCGACGTCGAAGGCGGCATTGACAACGCTCCGTGTTGAAGTTACTCTCAGTGTAACGAAGTCATCACCAGTGTAGTAGAGGTAACCCCAATGAAGATCGTCATCATCGGGGCCGGGCCCACCGGCCTCACTCTGGGCGCGGCGTTGGCCCGCCGAGGCCATGGCGTCGTCGCCGTCGACCCTGACCCCGGGCCGGAGCCCGACGGCACGTGGCGCCGCCGCGGTGTGATGCAGTTCGAGCACGCCCACGGCTTCCGGCCCCAGGTGCGCGAGCTGCTCCTGGCCGAGTGGCCCGAGGCCTACGACGAGTGGATCGGCCTCGGGGGCGAGGAGCTCACCGTCGAGATCCCCGGCTCCCCGCCTGTCGTGGTCATGCGCTCCCGCCGCCGCACGTATGAGCGGGCCCTGCGGGGCGCGGCGGCCCGCGTTCGGGGGTTCTCGCTGCGCACGGGGCGCGTCGAGCGCCTCCTCCAGGAGCGGGGCCGTGTCGTCGGTGTCGTGGTCGACGGCCGGGCCGTGCCCGCGGACCTCGTCGTCGACGCGTCCGGCCGGGCGCCGAGGCTCGGTGGTCCGGTCGTCGAGGAGATCGGCGGCGAGTGCGGGCTGGCCTACGTCGATCGCCGCTACCGCCTGCGCCAGGGGGCCGAGCCCGGCCCATTGACCCAACCGTACGTGTGGGGCGGCAGCTTCGACGGGTTCGACGCCATGGTCTTCCCCCACGAGCGGGGGCACTTCTCCGTCGTCATCGTGCGGCCGACGTCCGACCATGCGCTCAAGCAGCTCCGTCATCGGGAGCTCTTCGAGTCCGCCTGCCGCGCCGTTCCCGGGCTCGACGAGTGGACCGACCCTGACCGCTCGGTGCCCTGCGGCGACGTGCTGCCCGGTGGCCGGCTGCGCAACGTCTACCGGTGGCAGCGTCCGCTGCGCGGGGTGGTGTCGGTGGGTGACGCCGTCGCCACCACCACGCCGACGGCCGGACGGGGCGTCGCCATGGCCAGCATGCAGATCGGGCTGCTGCTCGGGCTGATCGATGGGGGAGTGGACCTGGTCGACGTGGGTGCACCGTTCGGTGCGCGTTGCGACGCCGAGATCCTCCCGTGGGTGGAGGATCACATGGCGACCGACACCGAGCGCGGCCAGCGTTGGCTCGGCGCCGAGCTCGACCTGGCCCGCCCGCTGACGTCCCGGTCCATCCTCGACGCCTCGGCCGCCGACCCGCGGATCCTCGAGCACGCCGGCGGCTACCTGGCCATGACCGCCCTGCCGGCGACCCTGTCCCCGGCCGAACGCCTGGCCCGCGCCGTCTACGAGACGGGGTGGCGACCCTCCTTCTCAGAGGGCCCGACGCGCGACGAGCTCGTCGACATGCTCGGGCTGACGACCGGCGTGGCCCTGGCCTCCTGAGCGTCACGCGGCACGGGCCGCTCGTCGCCGCGGGCGTGCCATCATCGTCTCCGTCCGCCAAGGAGGCAGCGTGGCCCGAGTCGATCCTCCGTTCCGTGCCGATCACGTCGGCAGCCTGTTGCGCTCGCCCGACGTGCTCGACGCCCGCACGAAGGCCGCCGCGGGCGCGATCACGGCGGACGAGCTCCGGGCCGTCGAGGACGCCGCCATCGCCAGGAACGTCGCCGCGCTCGAGAGCATCGGCATGCGCAGCATCACCGACGGCGAGCAGCGGCGGGCCTGGTTCCACCTCGACTTCCTCCAGCAGCTGGAGGGCGTGGCGGTCACCGGCAGCATCGCGTCGAGCTCGGACTCGGCGGCCACCGTGCACATGACACCGCCCAAGCTGTCGGTGGTCGGGCCGCTCCGCCACGTGCGGGACATCCAGGTGGACGACTTCCGCTACCTCGCGTCCGTCACGACGCAGACACCGAAGGTGTCGATCCCGTCACCGACGATGGTCCACTTCCGCGGCGGGCGCGCGGCCATCGACCTGCAGGCGTACCCCGACCTCGACCAGTTCTTCGACGACCTCGCCGCCTGCTACCGGGACGAGATCGACGCGCTGTACGGCGCCGGCTGCCGGTACCTCCAGCTCGACGACACGAACCTGGCCTACCTGTGCGATCCGGCGATGCGGGCTGGCGCGGTCGAGCGGGGCGACGACCCCGACGAGCTGCCCCGCGCGTACGCCGAGCTGATCAACCAGGCCCTCGCGTCGCGACCCGCCGATCTGACCGTCGCCATCCACCTCTGCCGGGGCAACTACCGCAGCACCTGGTTCGCCTCCGGTGGCTACGAGCCCGTGGCCGAGGTGCTGTTCAACGACCTGGACGTCGACGCCTACTTCCTGGAGTTCGACGACGAGCGGTCAGGTGACTTCGCTCCCCTTCGCTTCGTGCCCGACGACAAGGTGGTCGTGCTCGGGCTGGTCACGAGCAAGCGACCGGAGCTGGAGCCGTACGACGAGCTGGCCGCCCGCATCGAGGAGGCGTCGGCGCACGTCCCGCTCGATCGCCTCTGCCTGAGTCCGCAGTGCGGGTTCGCCAGCACGATGGAGGGCAACGCCCTCACGGAGGACCAGCAGTGGGCGAAGCTGGCTCACGTCGTCGACGTCGCGGCGCGAGTGTGGTCAACGTGACGGCGGTGGGGCCGTTCGAGGGGGCCTGGACGGTGGCATGACCGTGGGAGGATGAGGCCATGGACGGCGTCCACGACATGGGGGGCATGCACGGGTTCGGCGAGGTGCCCTGCCGGCCCGGGCAGGAGCCCGTGCACGACGAGTGGGAGGGACGGGTGATGGTCATGGCCCGGGTGGTCATGACCGGCACGACCATCGACCACTTCCGCCACACCATCGAGCAGATGCCGCCGGACGAGTACCTGGCCACCCGTTACTACGGCCGCTGGCTGTGGGCCATCGAGCGGATGGCCGCTGAGCAGGGCCTGCTCGACGGGTCCGGCCATCCCGAGCCACAGCCCCGGCCCAGGGGTGAGCCGGCCGACCCCCGCCGCTTCGCCGACGGTCAGCGGGTCCGGGTGGGCAACCCCGTGACCTCGATGCACACCCGGGTGCCCCGGTACGTGCGCAACCACGAGGGCACGGTCGTCACCCGGTCATGCGCGTGGTCGCATCCCACCGAGGCGGCCGAGTCCGGCTGTCACGGGCCGTCCGAGCACGTGTACGCCGTCGAGTTCGACGCCCAGGAGCTCTTCGGGCCCGGCGCCGACCACCGGGTGGTGGTCGACGTCTGGGAGAGCGATCTCGAGCCGGTGACGTGAGCTCGTGATCAAGACCATGCCCTGTCCCGCCTGAAGGAGGCGACATGACCGAGCTGACCCCCGCGCAGCGGGCCGAGGTGCTCGAGCGACATCTCGACGAGCACGGCCACATCCATCCGGAGGAGATCGACGAGACCCTCGCCGCGGCAGAGCGCGGCGAGGGCGCCAGCACCGCCTTCGGTGCCGGCATCATCGCCCGGGCGTGGACCGACCCCGAGTACAAGGCCCGCCTCCTGGCCGACGCCACGACCACCATCTCCGAGCTGGCCAGGCAGACGATCCCCATCGGGGTGCTGGAGAACACCCCGACGCTGCACCACGTCGTCGTGTGCACGCTCTGCTCGTGCTACCCGAGCGGCGTGCTCGGCCCCCCGCCCGACTGGTACAAGTCCTTCGAGTACAGGAGCCGGGTCGTGCGCGAGCCGTGTGCCGTGCTGTCCGAGTTCGGCCTGGAGGTCCCCGAGGGCGTCGAGCTGCGCGTCGTCGACTCCACCTCCGAGCAGCGCTACCTGGTCCTCCCCATGCGGCCCGAGGGCACCGACGAACTCTCCGAGGAGGACCTCGCCGCGCTCGTCACCCGCGACTCGATGATCGGCACCGGCCAGCCGCTCTCGCCGTAGGCCGAGGTCCGGGCCCCATGAGCCTCGACGACTTCGAGCGCTACCCCTTGACGTTCGGTCCCTCGCCGATCCATCCGCTGCCCCGCCTGAGCGCGCACCTCGGTGGGCACGTGGAGATCTGGGCCAAGCGCGAGGACTGCAATTCCGGCATCGCCTTCGGTGGCAACAAGACGCGCAAGCTCGAGTACCTCGTGCCGGATGCGCTGGCGCAGGGCTGCGACACGCTGGTGTCGATCGGTGGGGTGCAGTCCAACCACACCAGGCAGGTGACGGGCGTGGCTGCCCACCTCGGGCTGAAGGCGGTGACGGTGCAGGAGGCCTGGGTCGACTGGCCCGACGTCGTCTACGACAAGGTGGGAAACATCCAACTGTCCCGGATGATGGGCGGGGATGTGCGGATGGACCCGGCCGGGTTCGACATCGGCGTCCGCGACAGCTGGCAGCGGGCGATCGACTCCGTCGTGGAGGCGGGCGGGAAGCCGTATCCGATCCCCGCCGGTGCGTCGGACCATCCGCTGGGTGGTCTTGGCTTCGCCAACTGGGCGCGCGAGGTCGCGCAGCAGGAGGCGGAGCACGGCATCTTCTTCGACCACGTCATCGTCTGCACCGTGACCGGCTCGACGCACGCCGGCATGATCGCCGGGTTCGCCCTGGAGGAGCGCCAGGACCGCCGCGTCATCGGCATCGATGCATCCGCAACCATGGAGAAGACGCGCTCCCAGGTGACCAGGATCGCCGCCGCGACGGCCAAGGCCATCGGGCTCGGACGGGAGTTGCGCGACGACGAGATCGTCCTCGTCGACGGCTACTCGGCCGGCATCTACGGCATCCCCGACGCAACGACGATCGACGCCATCCGCACCTGTGCCCGTTTCGAAGGGATGCTCACCGACCCCGTCTACGAGGGCAAGTCGATGGCGGGACTCATCGGTCTCGTCGGCTCCGGGGAGATTCCGGCCGGCTCGAAGGTGCTGTACGCGCACCTTGGCGGGCAGCCATGCCTGCCGGCCTATGCCGGCGTGCTCTGACGACGATGGCGGCCAAGTCGGGGAGTGGGCAGGAGGAACGGGCCGGCGTCCAACTCACGAACCTCGACCAGCCCTTGTTCGACGGCGCGGGGACGACGAAGCGCGACCTCGTCGACTACCTCGATGGCGTGCGCGATCGGCTTCTGCCCGGGCTGCACGACCGGCCGCTGTCCGTCATCCGGGTCACCCGGGGCCAGCAGCCGTTCATGCAGAAGAACCTCCCCAAGCACGCCCCGGACTGGATCCTGCGCGCGCCGCTGTGGGCCGAGGCCTCGCAGCGCACCGTGGCCTACGCCCTCTGCAACGACCGGCGCACGCTGTTGTGGTTCGCGAACCAGCGGGCGGTCGAGTACCACCCGACGCTGGTCACCGTTGACCGGCCCGACCACGTCACCCACGTGGTGCTCGATCTCGACCCGCCCACAGCGGAGGCGTTCGCCGGTGTCGTGGCCACGGCCAAGCTCGTCCGGCAGGCCCTCGACGAGGCCGGGTTGGCCGGCGCCGTGAAGACCAGCGGATCGAAGGGCGTCCACATCTACGTACCGATCGATCTCGGCACCCCCATGGAGGACGCGGCCGCGGCGACGCGGGCCATCGCGATCCGGGCCGAGCGCCTCGATCCGACCATCGCGACCACGGCCTTCCTCAAGGAAGACCGCGAGGGCAAGGTCTTCATCGACTCCACCCGCAGCGGCGGCGCGACCGTCGTGGCCGCGTACAGCCCACGCGTCCGTCCCGGCGTACCGGTCTCGTTCCCGCTGGCCTGGGACGAGCTCGACGATGTCGTGCCGAGCGAGCTGACGATCCTGACCGCTCTCGACCGGTTGGGTGACCGTGATCCCTGGGCGGACGCCATGCCCGCGCCGCAGGTCCTCCCGCCCGATCTCGTCGCCGAGGGGCACGCCATCCCGGTCGCCCGGGTGGCGGCGATGCACGAGGGCAAGCGGCGGGCCCGGGCTCGGCGTCAGGCCGGATCGGTACCCGATCCGGAGGGCTGACCGGCCAGCGTGGCCGTGCCGTGTGGCAACCTCCCCGGATGAGCTTCGACCTGACCGGGACCGGCATCTGGAGCGGACAGCTGCGCTACGGCGACGCGGCCCAGGTCGCCGAGGCCGCCGCCGAGCTCGAGGAGATGGGATGGTCCGCGCTCTGGGTACCAGACGTGGGCGGCGACGTGTTCGGGACGCTGCGCAACCTCCTCGGGGCGACGAGCACGGTGACCGTCGCCACCGGCATCCTCAACATCTGGATGCACGGTGCAGACGAGACGGCGGCCGAGCACGCCCGCCTCACGGCCGATCACGGTGACCGGTTGCTGCTCGGTCTCGGTGTGAGCCACCGGCCGCTCATCGACCGCGTGAACGAGCCCGGCACGTACAGCCAGCCGTTGGCGCGGATGGTGGACTTCCTCGACGAGCTCGACGCCGCCGACCCGCCGCTGCCCCCGGACCGGCGGGCCCTGGCCGCGCTGGGTCCGAAGATGCTCGAGCTGGCGCGGGATCGGACGGCCGGCACGCACCCGTATCTGGTGACGCCGTTGCACACGCAACGAGCGCGCGAAGCGCTCGGACCGGACGGGCTGGTCGCGCCCGAGCAGGGCGTCGTGCTCGACACGGACCCCGCCACGGCTCGAGCGAAGGCGCGGCAGCACCTCTCCCGCTACATGGAGCTGCCGAACTACGTCAACAACTGGCGGCGGTTCGGCATCGAGGACGAGGACCTCGTCGACGGCGGGAGCGACCGGTTGGTGGACGCCCTCGTGGCGTGGGGGGACGAATCGGCCATCGCCGCCCGCGTCCAGGAGCACCGGGACGCCGGCGCCGACCACGTCTGCGTGCAGGTGCTGACCGATCAGCCCGCCGAGTTGCCGCGCCAGGAGTGGCGAGCGCTCGCTCCGGCGCTCACCTGACCTGGTCCGGAGCGGTCAGCCCCGGATCATCTCCGCCATGAGGTTGTGGTAGTGGGCGATCTTGAACTCGCGCGGACGAGAGCAGGTTCCTGGTGTAGGCGCTCGATCGCTTGGTGCGCTTGAGCTGCTGGTAGATGTCGATGTCCTCGCCCACCACGACCTTGAGGTGCTCCCAGTGGTCGAGCATCCGGTCCCGGTACTCGACGTACTCGGGGTCGTCCTCGTCCCCGGGGTAGATGAGCTCCCAGCACAGGAACCGGGTGCGGTCCACGTCGATGGGGATCGGGTTGAACACCTGGATGTGCTCGGGGTTGCAGTTGAACACGGTGTTCGGGAACACGACGTAGTGGCAGATGGCGTACCGGTGGTGGTCCCAGTTCTCCTCCAGCTGCTCCCGGTACTGCTGGCGGGGCACGAAGCACATGTAGTTGTGGTCGTTGACCACGTGGAACGTCGTGTCCTTGGCCGACTTCGTCCAGGCGTTGCCGACGTGGTGCAGCGACGCGGTGTGGTAGATCTCGTTGAACCCGTCGACGATGGCCTTGTAGCTCACGGGCACGTCCCACTCGAGCATCTCGAGCAGGACCATGTCCTCCATCCCGAACTGGCCGAGGTCGACCATGATGTCCTCGCCGATCCACTCCCGCAGCGGCGGCGCCGCGTCCGGGCCGGACAGGTTCAGCCAGATCCAGCCGCCCCACTCGTCGGCGGCGACCGAGGGGGCCCGCAGGTCCTGCAGCTGCTCCTCGGCGAAGTCGATCTTCTCCGGGACGCCGACGACCTTGCCGGTCGTGTCGTAGATCCAGCCGTGGTAGGGGCAGGTGAACCTCTTGGCCCCGCAGCCTTTCCACTCGGTCACGAACGTCGGCCCACGGTGCTGGCAGACGTTGTGGAACGCGGCCACCGAGCCGTCCGGCTGGCGGGTGACGACCGCGGTCTCACCATGGCTCTCGAAGCTGAGCCAGTCCCCGGTGTCGGGGATCTCCGACGAACGGCCGGCGATCAGCCAGGTGGTGTTGAGGACCTTCTCGCGTTCGAGCTCGAACTGCATCGGATCGGTGTACGGCTGGCGGCTCATGCTGCTCGGCCCGTAACCAGGGGTGATGGGCACGCCCGGTCCGAGACGGACGGGGACGTCACCACGAGTCGGGACGTAGACCACGGCACTCCTCCTCGCTGCGCGCGGCGACGATACCACGCACGAGATCGTAGATAACACACTGTTATATAACATCTGTGATACATTGGCGTCAATGCCGAAGGTGGTCGACAGCGCAGAGCGGCGGGCCGAACTGGCCGCCGCCGCGGCCCAGCTCATCGCCCGCGCCGGCGTGGGCGCGGCGACCCTGCGCGACGTGGCCGCGGAGGCCGGGTGGACGACGGGAGCGCTGACGCACTACTTCGCCGACAAGCGGGAGCTGCTGCTGTTCACCTTCCGCTCCTCCCTGGCCCAGCGCCACGCGGCGCGTGAGGCCCGCGACCCGCGGACGGCCGGAGGAGGCTCTGCTGCACTCCCTGGAGGGCGCGCTGCCCCTCGACGACGACGGTCGGCGCCACTGGATGGTGACCGTGGCCTTCTGCGCGCAGGCGGCCGGGGACGATGAGCTCTCCCGCGCCCAGCGCGACGCCTACCGGGACTTCCGGGACGGGCTGGCCGATCTCCTGGAGGCCGGTGACGACGGCCGCGGCGACGATCGGGCCGCGTGCCTGGCCCGCGCCGAGCAGTTGATCGCGGTGGCCGACGGCATCGCCATGCAGGCGCTCTTCGATCCCGAGAGCTGGCCGCCGTCCCGCCAGCTCTCGACCCTCCACGCCACCGTCGGGCCGATGCTCGCCCGCTGAGCCTCCTCGGCGCCGGGGAACCTGTGTGGGAACCTGTTCCTGCCGACCGGTGTAGGAGGGGCATGAAGCGTGTCGTCCTCGCCGCCGTCGTCCTGTTGGCCGGGCTCGCCGTAGCCCTCGTCCCCTCCGGTCAGGCCGGGGCCGGCGGTTTCGCCGTCACCACGCTCGACCCGCTCTCCGCGATCACGCCGGACGAGCCGACGCCGGTCGGGTTCACCATCCGCCAGCACGGGGTGACCCCCGTGGCCCTCGACGGTGTGCGCCTCATCGTCCATACCGAAGGGGGCGGGAAGACCAACGTGTTCCCGGCCCGCGCCGAAGGGCCGCTCGGGCACTACGTCGCCGATGTCGTCCTTCCCGCCGGCACCCACCGCTGGGAGGTCATCCAGGGTTGGTTCGGGCCGCAGGACCTCGGGCCGCTCGTGGTGGCGACCGGTGGGGGCGTGGCTCCCACGGGCGACGACGGCCGGCGCTGGCCTGAGCCCGTGCGCTACGGCTTGCTGGCGCTGACGGCCGCCTCGGCGATCGTGTTCGTCGCCGCCCTCGCCGGTCTGCCCCGCCCGCGTCGCCGGCCTCGCCGGTCTGCGGTGGCCTGAGCGCGGCCGCTCGATCGTGAGCACCCGTGTCGCCGTGGCCGCCGGTGCCCTGACCCTCGGGCTGGCCGCCCTGACCGGGTGGGCCTGGGGCTCCGAGCCCTCGACGGCGGGCGAGGCCGAGCCCGCGCCCGTTGCCGACGGAGCCACGCTGTTCATGGCCAAGGGCTGCGCCACCTGCCACGACGGTCCCGAGAGCTCGGCCCTCCTCCCGGCCGGGCCGACCCTGGCCGACGTCGCGACGTGGGCCGGGGAACGCCGGCCCGGGCTGAGCGCGGAGGAGTACGTGCGGGAGTCGATCACCGCGCCCTGGATCCTTCGTGTCGCCGGCGTTCGTCCCGACCGGTCCGGTGGCCGCCATGCCGGGCATCGCCGTGTCCCCCGCCGAGGTGGACGCGCTCGTCGACTACCTGCTGAACGAACCCTGACCGGACCCCACCGCCGACCCCACCGGGGTGGGGTCAGGCGGGGCGCGCCCTCGGTGTGAGGGATGCCTGCCGGACAAGATCATGTTGTCCGCGGCGCCCACAGGTCCGACACTGACCGCGATGGCTGCTGAGGGACTCGTCCTCTCGCACCGGGTGTACCGGGCCGAGCGGCACGGGCGATGGTCGTCCGGCGCCGCCCGTGCCGCGGTGTTCGGCATGAGCGACGGGCTGGTGTCGAACCTCAGCCTGGTCGCCGGTGTCGCGGGGGCCTCCGCCGTCCGGGCCGACGTCGTGGTGGTGGGGCTGGCCGGCCTGGTGGCCGGCGCGCTGTCGATGGCGGTCGGGGAGTACGTCTCGGTCCGGGCCAACCAGGAGCTCCTCGAGCACGAGCTGGACATCGAGCGCGCCGAGATCGAGCACGACCCTGCGGGCGAGACGCGGGAGCTGGCCGGCATCTACGTCGAGCGGGGACTCGATCAGGCCACGGCCATGAACGGTGGCCCGCCGGATGATGGAGGATCCGGAGACCGCTCTCGAGGCCCACGCCCGCGAGGAGCTCGGCCTCGACCCCGGTGCGCTGGGGTCGCCGGTGCTCGCTGCCGCCTCGTCGTTCGCCGCGTTCTCCGCCGGCGCCGCCATCCCGCTGTTGCCGTGGCTGTTCGCCGGTGGGACCGTGGCCCTCGTCCTCAGCCTGGTGCTCGGCGTCGTCGCCGCGCTGGCGCTCGGTGCGGGCCTGGCGCTGCTCACCCGCCGCAGTCGCTGGCGGTCGGCGGTTCGACAGGCCGGGCTGCTGCTGCTGGCCTTCGCGGTGACCAATGTGGTCGGCCGGCTCGTCGGAGCGGCGGTCTAGGAGGGCGCCTCCCGCCGGCCCAGCCGCTCCAGGGGGAGGAACGCGGTGAGGGCCACGACGTGGGGGAGGAAGATGATCGAGATCGCCAGGTAGGTGATCACGTGGAAGGCGATCAGCGCGCCGACGATCACGTACCTCGTCCGCTCCCGTCGCACGACCAGGAGAAGCGGCGCGGCGAGCTCCAGCAGGAGCAGGAGCCACTGGAAGGTGCGCAGAACACCGGGATGGTCGAGCGTCCACTGCGCCAGGTCGGTGCCACGGCGCAGGACGGCACGGGTCAGCGTGGCGCCCGTCGCCCAGTTCCAGCCCCCGAAGCGGAGCTTGCCCCAGGCGGCGAGGAAGTACGTCGCCACGACCGCCACCTGCGTCATCCGCACCGCCCAGCCGGCCTGCAGCGAGCGGCGCTGCTCGCCCAGCGCCGCGGCTCCGACGGTGGGCAGCACGCCGAGGAGCACGAGGAAGGCGAACCGATCGTGGTCCACCTTCCCGTAGGACATGGCCACGAGCATCCACCAGCCGTAGAGCGCGAACACGGCGACGCCGGCCGCCCGCACGAGGGCGGTGGCGCGGGTCAGGACGGCGACGAGGGCCGTCACCGTCGCCACCAACAGCGCCAGCTTCAGCAGGTCGACGCCGGTCCGGGTCGGCGTGGGGAGGTGGAGGAGGCGGGCGACCATCACCGGCCGGTACAGGACGCCGGGGACGTCACCGTGCTGACCGACCCACGTCGTCGTCACCAGCACGTCGACCGGCACGAACGCGTAGGCCAGCAGGCGCAGCGCGGCCACGCGGCCGAGCGCGGTCGGCGGGAACCACCAGCCGGCGCGGCTGGTGCGGGCCGGGCCGACGGGTTGAGCGCCGACTGCGCCGGCCGGTCCCGGGGGGATCAACGACGCCACGTCGCCACCGTCTCGCTCGTCGGTTCGCCGGACGGGCGGCCGCCCTCCAGGCGCTGGCGCCACTTGACCAAGTGGACCTCGGCCAGGTCCGGTCCGTCCGGCCGCCGCACCTCGTAGGCGGACGCCAGCTCGCCGAGCAGCCCGGGATCGGTCACGAAGCGGGGGATCTGGCCCTCGAGCTCGGCCCGCCGCAGGCCGTATGCCGAGCCGGGCAGGAAGATCCGCTGGCCCTCGACCGTCGTCGCCTCGAGCTGGTACCAGCTCGTCGTGCCGTCGAGCCGCTGGCGGGTGGCGTACATGCGGAAGGGCCCGAACGGGAAGTGGTCGTCCTGCCCCCACGCGGTGCCGGCCAGCAGCAGCCCGCACACGACCGCGGCGACGGCGAGGCGGGCCCGCCGCGCCCCGCCCGTCAGCTCCGTGGCTGCGGCAGCCGCAGCCGAGTCGGCTGCGCCGCCCTGCACGTCGCGAGGCTAGCCGTGCGGCGCGTCACCGCTGCGGGCCGGTCCCGTGCACGACACAGCGAGGCGGACTACACATTGGCCACCTCGCGCGGTGACAGCGGGATCCGCCGCGGGGAGGAGGAGCGATCGTGAGTCAGATTGACGCTCAGTGGCACGCCGATCCGACCGGCCGCCACCAGCTGCGGTGGTGGGACGGTCAGACGTGGTCGGACTACGTCGCCGACGGCGGTGTCACCGCGATCGATCCCGTCGCCGCCCCGCCCGTGATGGCGCCGATCCCCCCGGCCTACGCCACCGCCGCGCCGGTCCACTACCAGTACCAGCCGTACGCACCGGCGCCCGTGGTCGGGGACGAGCGCGTGCCCGACGGCATCCCGTTGACCAACCCCTGGGCGCGGCTCGGGGCGTCGCTCATCGACCTCCTCCTCATCATCGTGACCCTCATCATCGGCTGGCTGGTCTGGACGCTGATCGTCTGGTCGAAGGGGCAGACGCCCGGCAAGCAGATCTGCGGGCAGCGGGTGGTGATGAAGCGGACCGGACGGGCGGCGACCTGGGGCGAGATGGCCCTGCGGGACTTCGTCATCCGCGGCCTGGCCATCGGCATCATCGGTCAGCTCACGTGCGGGATCTTCTCGTTGGTGGCGACGTTCATGATCTTCTCGACCTACCACGAGACCTTGTGGGACAAGTGGGCCGGGACCCTGGTGGTCGACGATCGCGAGGGCAGGACGCTCGTCTGACCGCTCGGCGCCCCGGCCGAACCCCGCCGCCCGGGTGGCCGAAACTGTGGGCAGCATGTCATTGACGCCATCACCGATCCCCGGGATGCTGGGCCCGTGCCTGACCGCCGTGTCATCCTCGTCGTCTACCCGGGCTGTCAGGCCTTGGACGTGTCCGGTCCCCACGAGGTCCTCGCCGGGGCCAACGAGCTGCTCGACGCCCAAGGCCGGGCCGATCCCCGCTACCGCCTCCTGATCGCGGCGGCCGCGGCCGGCCCGGTGCGGACGGAGAGCGGCCTGACGATCGTCGCCGACCAGCCCTTGGCCGGCGTGCGGGGGCCGATCGACACGCTGCTCGTGGTCGGTGGGGGCGGGGTCTACGCGCTGGAAGACGACGGGGAGGTCGTCGCCGGCGTCCGGCGTCTGGCCGGCTCGGCCCGCCGCGTGGCCAGCGTGTGCACGGGATCGTTCGCGTTGGCCGCAGCCGGGCTGCTCGACGGTCGGACGGTCTGCACCCATTGGGCGCGCAGCGATCGTCTCGCCCGGGAGCATCCCGCGCTCGACGTCGACCCTGATGCCCTGTATCGCCGCGACGGCAAGTTCTGGACCTCGGCGGGCGTCACCGCCGGCATCGATCTCGCCCTGGCCCTGGTCGAGGACGACTGCGGTGCCGAGGCGGCCCAGACCGTCGCCCGCTGGCTGGTGATGTACCTGCGCCGGCCGGGCGGGCAGTCGCAGTTCGCGGCGCCGCTGTGGCACGCGCCGAGCGAGGTGGCGGCCGTGCGCCGCGCGCAGGAACTGGTCCTCACCGATCCGGGTGCGGACCACTCCGTGCCGAGCTTGGCCGCCAGCGTCGGCATGAGCGTGCGCAACTTCACCCGCGTGTTCGCCAGGGAGCTGGGGACGACGCCCGCCCGCTACGTGGAGCGGGTGCGCGTGGAGGCGGCCTGCCGGACCCTGGAGACCACCGACCTCACGGTCGACGTCGTCGCCCGCCGGGGCGGCTTCGGCACCGCGGAGACCATGCGCCGCAGCTTCCTGCGCGCGCTCGGCGTGCCACCTACCGACTATCGACGCCGCTTCACGCTGGCCGGCTGAGCCGGCAGGAAGGAACCATCATGCAGATCGCCGCCGTCCTCTTCGAGCGCCTCACCGCCCTCGACCTCATCGGTCCCTACGAGGTGCTCCAACGGCTCCCGGAAGCCGCCGTCACCTTCGTCGGCCATCGCCGGGGTGAGGTCCGGACGGACAACGGCTTCCTCGGGCTGACCGTGGACGCCACCTTCGACGAGCTGCCCCATCCGGACGTCGTCGTCGTGCCCGGCGGGGTGGGCACCCGCGCCCTGCTGGAGGACGAGCCGTTGCTCTCGTGGCTCCGCACGGCCCACGAGACGTCCCGCTACACGACCTCGGTCTGCACCGGCTCGCTAGTACTCGGCGCCGCCGGACTCCTCGAGGGGCTCACGGCCACGACGCACTGGGCGAACCTCGAGATGCTCCGGAAGTTCGGGGCCGAGCCCACCTCGGAGCGGGTGGTCGAGCACCTGGACCGCCGGATCATCACCGCCGCCGGCGTCTCCTCGGGGATCGACATGGCCCTGCGGCTGTCCGAGCTCCTCGTCGACGACATCGCGGCCATGGCCATGCAGCTCATGATCGAGTACGACCCCCAGCCCCCGTTCGACGCCGGCGCCGTGGCGAAGGCCGATCAGAGGGTGGTCGAGCGGGTCATCGAGTACGCGCAGACCAAGAGCTGACCTACTGCGAGCTGACCTCCTGCGAGCTGACCTCATCTCCAGCGAGCTGACCTATTGCCATCATGATGGCGACAAATGTTATCATGAGGCCGTGATCCGAACGCAGATCTCCATGACCGGGGACCAGGCGGAGGCCCTACGACGCTTGGCGGCCGCCCGGCGCCGGTCGCAGGCCGCGCTCCTCCGTGACGCGCTCGACGAGCTCCTCCGCGACGACACGCTGGCCCGCCGAGTCGGACACGCCCGTGAGGTGATCGGGGCCTTCCGGTCGGGTACCAGCGACACCGCAGAGGAGCATGACCGGGCGCTGACCGCCGCGTTCGATACCTGATCAGACCCGTGACGACCTGCCTCATCGATACGTCCGCGGTCTACGCAGTCCTCGACGTCGACGATCGCAGGCACCGGGACGCCGCCAACGGGTGGGAGCGGCTGCTCGAAGGCATCGCGTCTGGGACCACTGAAGGGATCACCCACAGCGGCGTGGTCGTCGAGTCGGCGGCGCTCGTCCAGCACCGACTGGGGATGCGAGCGGCCGCCGCGCTGCACCGGCACGTCCTGCCGCTGCTTCGGGTCGTCTGGGTGGACGAGGCGCTTCATGACCGGGCCGTTGCCGCGCTGCTCGCGGCCGACCGCCGGGAGGTGAGTCTGGTCGACTGGACGTCGTTCGAGCTCCTGCGCGCCCACGCGCTCGACACGGCGTTCGCGTTCGACAGCCACTTCTGGGAGCAGGGTTTCACGAGCTGGGTGTGAGGCGAGCCGTCCACGGCGCCCGTCCCCCTAGTCGATGACGTCGATGCGGGTACGGTGCGCGCGGATGCGCATCGACGAGGTGGAGCTGCGGGTCGTGTCCGTCCCGTTCCGCTCGCCCGTCCGGACGTCCTACGGCACCGAGACCGAGAAGCTGGCCGTGCTGGCCACCGTGCGCTCCGACGGGATCGAGGGCTACGGCGAAGGGGTGATGGAGCACCTTCCGCTCTACCGCGAAGAGTCGGTGGACGGTGCGCTGGCCCTGCTCCGCCAGGCCCTCGTGCCGTGGGTCCTCGCCAACGAGGTGTCCCACCCGGACACGCTCGACCGATGCCTGGCGGTGCTGGCGGGGCAACCCGATGGCCAAGGCCACGCTGGAGCACGCGGTGTGGGACTGTCACGCACGCCAACGAGACCTGCCGTTGTGGGAGGTCCTCGGTGGCTCCGGCGCCGCAGTGGCGGTGGGAGCCAGCCTCGGGCTGACGCCGATCCCGGACACGCTCGAGCGCGTCGGCCGCCACCTGGACGAGGGCTACCAGCGGATCAAGCTCAAGATCGAGCCCGGCGCCGACGTCGACCTGCTCGCGCGGTCCGCGCCGCCTACCCCGGGGCCGCGCTCAGCGCCGATGCGAACTCCGCCTACTCCCTGGCCGACGCCGGCCACCTCCGCGCCCTCGACACGATCGGGCTGACCTACCTCGAGCAGCCCCTCCACTGGGACGACCTCGTCGAGCACGCCGCGCTGGCGGGGATGCTGGCCACGCCGCTGTGCCTCGACGAGAGCCTCACCTCGTACGAGCGCACCGTGGCCGCGCTGGACCTCGGCGCATGCGCCGTCGTCAACCTGAAGTCCGGTCGGGTGGGCGGCCATGCCGTCGCCCGGCGGATCAACGAGCTGTGCGTGGCCCGATCCGTGCCGATGTGGTGCGGTGGGATGTACGAGCTGGGCATCGGGCGGGCGCACAACATCCACCTCGCCACGCTGGCCGGGTTCACGCTCCCAGGGGACACGGCCTCCGCCAGCCGGACCTACGAGCGGGACATCGTGCAGGAGCCGCTGGAGGCCGCGGCGGGATGGATGCCGGTGCCCGCCGGTCCTGGCATCGGCGTCAGCCTCGACCGCCCGTTCCTGGAGCGTGTCACCCGCAGCACGGAGATCCACCGCCGGTAGGGCACCGAAGAGGAGCAGGAGGAGAAGGACACGAGATCCAGGCCCGACCGGCCACGGAGCGGCATGGACGAGCGGGTCCTGCAGGGGATCGGGCGGCCGGACGAGGTCCTCGGGATGCTGGCCGCCGCCGGTCTGACGGGATCTGCGAGGTGGAACGGACGTGGCCGGGACCGGTCCGCCTGTTCGCCGGCCGGCGCCAGGAGCGCTGAGCGTCACGTCGCGTCGCGGCGCCGCGGTCAGGGCGTGCGCAACTCCAGCAGGCGACGGACCTCACCGGCCAGCCACGCGGCCGCCGCGCCGTAGCCGGGCGGCACCAGGTGCGGGCACCGGTTCTCGGAGAACTCCGGATGGCCGGCCAGGAACGCCGGGTAGTCGGCGAGGACGAGGTTGGGCCAGCGCAGCGTGGCCGCCTGGAGCTCCTGGTTGGCCCGCACGAGGGCGTCCTTGTAGCCGTTCGAGCAGTCGGCGGTGCTGGCCAGCATCGGCCACACGACGAGTCGGGGCCCCGCCGCCTGCACGATGGCGTCGATGCGGCGGGGGAATCGGCCTCTGGCCGACCTCCGACCGTGCGTTGTGGAAGCCGAGCATGACCAGCGCGACGTTGGACGGCGCCCCACCGGCCCCGGCCAGCAGGTCCGCGCCGACCCCGATCGGCATCCCGCCGTACGCCTCCTTCCACACGAGCAGGCAGCCGACGCCCCCCAGCGCCTCGGGCAGCCCGTTGCGGAGCGTGCCCAGGCCGAGGGAGTCGCCGACGAAGCTGACGGCGCACGGCGCCGGAGCCCGCGTGGTGGGCGGCGGCGGTGGCGTCGTAGGGGGCAGTGGTCGTCGGCGGCTGTGTTGTCGGTGGGGTGGTCGTTGTCGGTGCAACTTCCATGGCGCGGGCCGGCACGGTGACCATCGGCATGCCCACCACGTGGACCTTCACCGGCGCCGGCGCGCAACCGGCCAGCACGAGCCCGGCCGCGACACCGGCGAGCGCCGCGCCGCTGAGCCCGTCGCCGCGTCACTGGAGCAACGGCGCGATCGCCGCGTCGAGGTACGGCGCCAGCCACGACGCCGCTGTCGCCGTGAGGTGGTTCGCGTCCCGGTAGACGAGGACGTCGCCGACGATGACCGGGCAGGCGGTCGGGGAGCACAGCCAGTTGCTGGTCGACACGAAGGCGGCGTCGTAGGCCGCCGCCACCCCCTGCTCGACGCCGAGGCGATCGTCCCGGACGGCTTCGGCCCGTGGGTTCACGCAGGCCGAGACGCGGCTCAGGTTGGCGGAGACGCAGGCCGGGATGTCGCGTGCGGGGGTCGGCGTGTCGCCGAGGACCAGCACGCGCCCGGCCAGTGGCCGGTACGCGGCGAGGGTGGCGCTCAAGCCCTGCTGCCACGCCTGGTTGCCGTCGACCCCCGCCCAGGCGCCGGTCTGCCGGTACCGGTACGACGACATGAGGAGCAGGTCCGGCTGCTCGGCGGCCAGCCGAGCCGCCACGTTGATGCGCCACGCGTCGCACTCCCTCAGCTCCCGGTTCACCATGGGGCTGAACACCGAGATGCTGGCCGTCGGGCAGCCCTTCTTCGTCAGGACCAGCAGCCGCCACCGGTGCTGGTCGGCGAGCTGCGCGAGCGCGGGGAACCACTGCGCGGCGTGCGAGTCTCCGAAGAGCGCGACGGTGGTCGTGGACGCGGGGTCACCGAACGTGCACGGCCCGGGGGTCGTCACCGCGGCATCCAGGTGGCAGCCGTCGTTGTAGATGCCGGGCAGATCGCCCCGGGCCCCCCGCAACGAGGGGCGGAGGTTGGCCGGCGCCGCCTCGGTCAGCAGCCCGGCGAGGAGCTGCGGCTCGTTGAGGACCGCCAGCTCGTCCGAGCTCGGCCGCACGGTGGTCGGCGGTGCGGTCGTGGCTGGTGCCGAGCTCGCCACGGGTGCCGAGGTGGTGGCGGACACCTCCGGCCCGGTCGCCGGCGACCCGCCGTCGCTCCGGCGAGGTGGCGTCATCGGCGAGCGGGCGGCGCTGCTGGCCGGCACCGCCACGGTGATCGGTGCTCCGGCGACGGCGGTGACGACCACCGGAGCGGCGGCCGTTCCGGTGCCCACGAGAACGGGTGTCGTGGCGAACACGGCCACCGCGGTCATGACGGACGCGGTGATGAGCCCGCTGGCCATGAGCAGGCCGCGGCGGGCCTCGGCGGCCAGCCACCGCCAGTGGCGCATCGGGTTCTCGAGGATCCGGTAGGTCACGGCGGCGATGACCACGGACGCCAGCAGGGTGACGACGCGCTCCCACGCGGCCAGCGGCCCCAGCTCCGCCTCGACCAGCACCAGCGCCGGCCAGTGCCAGAGGTAGATGCTGTACGAGCGCTGACCGACCCACGTCATCGGGCGCAGGTTGAGCAGACCGATCGGGCCTCGCCCCAGCAGGGGTCCGCCGAGGATGACCGCCGCGGTGGCGCAGACCGGCACGAGCGCGGCCGGCCCCGGGAACCGCGTGGCCAGATCGAAGTGCACGGCCGTGGCGACGATGACGGCCAGACCGGCCCACGCCGCGACCCCGCGCACGAACCTCGGCAGCCGGGTGGCATGGAGCATCAGCAGCGCAAGCGCCGCTCCGGTCAGCAGCTCCCAGGCGCGCGTCGAGAGGCTGAAGAACGCCCAGGGCTGGTTGCGGTCGGTGAGGAGGACCGAAGCCGCGAAGGAGATCGGCCAGCCGACGACGACCAGCAGCGCGACGGCGCTTCGGCGATGACGTCGGTAGCCGGCGACCAGTTGCAAGAGCAACGGCCACACCAGATAGAACTGCTCCTCCAGCGCCAGCGACCAGAAGTGGAGCAGGGGAGACGGCGCCAGGTCCGAGGCCAGGTAGTCGTTCTGCCGCCACGCCAGCACGATGTTGATGGTGAACGTGGCCGCGGCGAGCCCGTCGCGGGCCAGATCGGTGAGCGACAGCGGGTCGAGCACCGCGGTCCCGGCCAGCAGGGTGGTCACGATGACGAGCGACGACGCCGGCAGCAGGCGCCGGGCGCGCCGGGACCAGAAGCGGGCGAGCTTGATGGACCCGGTGCGCTGCAGCTCGGCGAGGAGCAGCGACGTGATCAGGAAGCCGGAGACGACGAAGAAGACGTCGACGCCGATGTAGCCACCGCTGAACGGCCCGAGCTCGGCGTGGAAGCACAACACCAGCAGGACGGCGACGGCGCGCAGTCCTTCGATGTCGAGCCGCAACCCTCGGTCGTCGGCGCGCGGTGGCCAGTGCGGAGGAGGCCACGAGGGCTGGGGTCTCGACCGCTGGGGGCTCGAGAGGCTGGGGGCTCGACGGAGGTGGGAGCCCTCGGCGCGTGCCGGGGTCAGGCGGTGGGAGGGCGCGCCCGGCCCGCCGCGCCCGCGCCGACGGCGGTGGGAGCACCCCTGGAGGAGCCTGTACCACCGTGTGACGGTACCAACCGCGTCGTCCCTGCTAGGGGATGGTTCGCGGCCCGCCGGGACCGGTCAGATGGTGGGGACCTCGACGTGGCGCCCGAACACGCCGGCCAGGGCACCCATGATCTCGCCGAGCGTGGCGTAGGCCCCGACCGTCTCGATGAGGGTCGGCATCAGGTTCACGGACGGGTCGGACGCATCGGCGGCGAGCCGGTCGAGCGCCGCGGCCACGGCGCTCGCGTCCCGATCGTGACGGACCTGGTCGAGCCGCTTGAGCTGGCGGGCCTCGTCGGCGTTGGTGATCTGGAGCAGCTCGATGCCGCTCTCCTCGTTGCCCTCGGTGAAGCGGTTGACCCCGACGACGATGCGATCGCCCTGGTTGAACTTGCGTTCGAGCTCGTAGGCGGAGTCGGCGATGCGGCCCTGGAACCAGTTCTCCTCGATGCCCCTGATGACACCCTCGAGCATCGAGCCCGAACCCAGCTCGTCGAGATGGGCGAACAGCTCCTCGGCCTGGCGCTCCATCTCGTCCGTCAGCTCCTCGACGAACCAGGAGCCGCCGAGCGGATCGGCCACGTGGGCGACGTTCGTTTCGTACGCCAGCACCTGCTGGGTGCGGAGCGCGATGCGAGCCGCCTTCTCGGTCGGCAGCGCCATCGCCTCGTCCATCGAGTTGGTGTGCAGGGACTGCGTTCCCCCGAGGACCCCGGCGAATGCTTCCACCGCGGTCCGGACGATGTTGACCTCCGCCTGCTGGGCCGTGAGCGACACCCCTGCGGTCTGGGTGTGGAACCGCAGCTGCATCGAGCGCTCCAGCTGCGCGCCGTAGCGGTCGTGGAGCCACCGGGCCCAGATGCGGCGCGCCGCCCGGTACTTGGCGATCTCCTCGAAGAAGTCGATGTGGGCGTTGAAGAAGAAGCTCAGCCGGGGCGCGAAGGCATCGATGGTCAGGCCCGCCTGCAGCGCCAGCTCGACGTAGGCGAAGCCGTTGGCGAGGGTGAAGGCCAGCTCCTCCGCAGCCGTCGAGCCGGCTTCGCGGATGTGGTAGCCGGAGATCGAGATCGAGTGCCAGCGCGGCATCTCCGCGGCGGTGAAGTCCACGGTGTCGCGCACCAGCCGCATCGACTGGCGGGGCGGGAACACGAACTCCTTCTGGGCCTGGTACTCCTTCAGGATGTCGTTCTGGAGGGTGCCGCCCAGGCGGGAGCGGTGCACGCCGGCCTTCTCGGCCTGCGCGATGAACATGGCGAGGATGACCGCGGCAGGGGAGTTGATGGTCATCGACGTGGTGATCGTGTCGAGGTCGATCCCCGCGTAGAGGTCCTCCATGTCGGCAAGGGAGTCGACGGCCACGCCGCAGCGGCCGACCTCGCCCAGTGACATCTCGTCGTCGGAGTCCAACCCGAGCAGCGTCGGCATGTCGAAGGCCGTGGACAGCCCGTCGCCGCCGGCGCGGATGATCTCCTTGAAGCGCCAGTTCGTGTCCTCGGCTGTGCCGAAGCCGGCGAACATCCGCATCGTCCAGAGCTTGGATCGGTACATCGACGCGTATGGGCCCCGGGTGTACGGGTAGACGCCCGGGAGCTCCGAGCCTTCGGCCCCGTACACGGGCTCGAGGGGGATGCCGGACATGGTCGAGAAGTCGGCCTCGCGAATGCGCGACGCGTCGTAGGCCTCCTGCCAGCGGGCTCGGCGATCGTCCATGGGAGAAGGATACTTGGACGTCAAAGGAACGGCCAGGGCTCCGGCCCGCCGTTGCGGAGCGTCAGGTGAAGTCGCCGAAGGCCCGCCGCAGGTCACGGAGGATGGAGAACAGGTCGTCGAGGTCGGTGACGGGCAGCGGCACCTTCGTGAACACGTCCCGGTTCAGCTCGTCCGAGGCGTCGGCGGCCAGGCGCCGTCCCCGCTCGGTGATGCACGCCAGCACGCTGCGGCCGTCCTGGGGGTTGGCGCTCCGGCGGACCAGGCCGTCGTGCTCGAGGCGGTCGACGGCGTTGGTCACGCTCGCCGGGTGGACCTGGAGCCGCTCGCCGATCTTGCCGACCGGCAGCGCTCCTGTCCGGCTGAACGACAGCAGCATGAGCACCTCGTACCGGGCGAACGTCAGCCCCATCGGGCGCAGCACCCGCTCGACCTGTTGCAAGAGCAACTGCTGCACCCGCATGACGGAGGTGACCATCGCCATGCCGGGGGTGGCATCGGCCCATCCCTGTGCGGTCCAGTTCTCGATGGCCAGCTCGATCGGGTCACGGCGCGATCGCGGGCCGGTGTCCTCCATGCGCACCAGTGAACCAGTCGCGCCCGGTGGATGCGGGACGCCGGCCGTCAGTCCGGGCCGCGCAGGGCCGGGCCGCCCGGCACCTCGCCGGTCGCAGCGGCGGTGAGCCGGCGGAGGTTCAGCGCGCGGAGCTCCTCCTCGGTGGCGCCGAGGTCGTAGGCCGGCGACGTGACGGGCAGGGCCCGCTCCACCAGCACGACGACGATCCCGCGGATGCGCTCACGCGCCTTCACCGTTCCACGGGCCTCGTAGAACGCCACTCCCTGCTCGAAGACGGGGCCGTCGGTGTGCACGATGGCCGTCCCCTTGAAGCGGTACCCCTTGCGGCTGAGCTGGTCGACGGCGTTGATCTCGATGCTCGGGTTGGCGCGCAGGTTCTCGACGGTCCCGGGTGACCGCAGATCGGCGAACACCACGTGGTCGTCGTCCCAGACGGCGGTCGTCCCCTTGGGGGAGAGGTTCGGTGTGCCGTCGGGGCAGACCGTGGCGACGAAGCCGAGCTCCGCCTCGACGACCCGGCGCATGTCCTCCGTGAGGATGCCCATGCCGCCATTCTCCGCCTCGGCTGCCGTGCCGTCACCCCCGGCGCCCCGGTTGACGCTCGGGCCCGACACGGGACACCGGCCTCGTGTGCCCGGGACGCCCGGCCCCTGACCATTGGTCATCCGCCAGTGAAAGGGGCATCCCATGAAGCGTTCCCTGAAGATCCTGCCCGTCGTCGGCGCCCTCGGCGCCGCCGCGGTCCTCCCGGCTGCGGCCGCGTCGGCCGGGGCCCGTCGGTGCCCACGCTCCGAGGCCGGGCGATCCTGCCCGCCGAGGCCCTGTCGGACGGTCCGCCGTCCGGGGCGGCCATCGGCACCGGGCCGGTCAACGGCATCCAGTTCCCCCGGCCCAGCCAGCCGGTCATCGGGTTCTCGGCCGTGCTGGCCGGGCCGGACGACGGCACCTACCTCGCCATGCCCGACAACGGCTTCGGCTCCAAGGCCAACTCGGCCGACTTCCTGATCCGCGCCTACCAGATCCGGCCCGAGTTCAAGACCGCCAAGGGCGGATCCGGCGCCGTCTCCGTGGGGAGCTACGTGCAGTTCCGCGACCCGAAGGGCAAGTTCCCCCACGCCATGGTCCGGCCGGACCGTCTGTTCACCGGCGCCGACATCGATCCCGAGTCGATGCAACGGGGGAGCAACGGCGACCTCTGGATGGGTGACGAGTTCGGACCGTGGATCCTCCACTTCGACCGTCACGGCGTGCTGCTCGACGCCCCGTTCGAGCTGCCCGGCGGGCTCCGCTCGCCGAGCAACCCGGCTCTCCAGGGCGCACCGGCCACCCAGCCCAACAGCAGGGGCATCGAGGCCATGGCGATCTCGCCGAACGGCAAGTCCCTGTACGTCATCCTCGAGGGCGCCACGGTGGCCGCGGGGACGACGAGCACGGAGCGTCTCGTCTTCGAGTTCAGCACCGGTCACAAGGCGTTCACGCCTCGGACGTGGACCTACGCCACGCAGGCCGCTCCATACATGGTGGCCGACGCCTGGGCCCTCGACAGCAACCGGCTGGTCGTCATCGAGCGTGACGGTGGCCGCGGCCTCGACGCCGTGTTCCGCAGCGTCTACGTGGTCGACCTCCGGTCGTCGCCGGCGGTGACCAAGCGTCCGGTCGTCGACCTGGCGGCGATCGCCGATCCGAACCTCGTCTCGCTGCCCGAGCGCTACCCCGGGGACGTCGGCCTCGGCAACCCGTTCCGGGTGACGTGCGAGTCGGTGGAGGCCGTACACGTGCTCAGCGTCTCCCGCCTGCTCGTGGGCTGCGACAACAACCTCCCCAACACGGGCCGCAACCCCGGTCGGGCCGACGACACCGAGCTCATCGTCATCGATGTGCCGGGTCTGTAGAGCGGCCACTAGCCGTCCCGATGCGTGGAAGGGCGGGCGCCGTCACGGGCGCCCGCCCTTCGCGCGTCAGCGGGCGCGTTCGACGTGACGGGCGACGAGGTTCTCGAGGTGCTCCTGGCGGCCGCTGACCCCTGTGGGCTCACCCTGGCCGAGCTGGCGCTCGTACAGCAGGGCGAGCGAGTGCTTGCCGGCCAGCAGCTCCTGACCGAGCTCGGTGTCCCAACCCGCGTACCGCTCGTTGCGGAAGTCGTCCAGCTCGCCGGACTCGATGATCGACGCCGCCGCCAGCAGCGCCCGGGCCATGGTGTCCATGCCCCCGATGTGCGCATGGAACAGGTCGTCACGAGCGATCGACTGCCGGCGCAGCTTGGCGTCGAAGTTGAGGCCGCCGGTGGTGAAGCCGCCGGCCCGGAGGATCTCGACCATGCCGAGGGTCATCTGCTCCACGCTGACGGGGAAGCGGTCGACGTCCCATCCCAGGCGGTCGTCGCCGGCGTTGGCGTCGATGGAGCCGAAGATCCCGGCGTTGACCGCGGTGGCCACCTCGTGCGCGAAGTCGTGCCCGGCCAGGGTGGCGTGGTTGACCTCGATGTTGACCTTGATCTCGTTCTCCAGCCCGTGCTCCTGCAGGAAGGCGTACACGGCGGCGACGTCGTAGTCGTACTGGTGCTTCGTCGGCTCGAAGGGCTTCGGCTCGATGAGGATCGTGCCCTCGAAGCCGATGGCGTACTTGTGCTCGACGACGAGGTTCAAGAACCGGCCGAGCTGTGCCAGCTCCCGCCGCAGGTCGGTGTTGAGCAGCGTCTCGTAGCCCTCCCGGCCGCCCCACAGCACGTAGTTGCTCCCGCCGAGCCGGTGCGTCACGTTCATGCAGTGCGCGACCTGACCGGCGGCGTAGGCGAACACCTCGGGATCGGGGTTGGTCGCCGCGCCGGCCATGAACCGCTGGTTGGCGAACAGCTTGGCCGTGCCCCAGAGCAGCTCGATCCCGGTCCGGTCCTGGTAGCCGGCGGCCAGCTCCACCATGTGGTCGAGGTTGCGGGCCGACTCCTCGAACGTCGAGCCCTCCGGCGCGATGTCCCAGTCGTGGAAGCACCAGAAGGGCACGGTGAGCTTCGACATGAACTCGAACGCCGCGGCCATCTTCTCCTCGGCGGCCTCGACGGGATCGCGCCCGACGGCCGTCCACGGCCGGTCGAGGGTGCCGTCGCCGAAGATGTCGAAGCCGTTCCAGGAGAAGCTGTGCCAGTAGCAGGTCGCGAAACGGAGCTGGTCGCGCATGGAGCGGCCCAGCACCTCCCGGCCGGCGTCGTACCAGCGGAACGTCAGCGGGTCGTCGGAGTCCGGCCCGGCGTACCGGATCGACTCCACCCCTTCGAAGAACTCGGTCACGACCTCTCCTCTCCTCCGGTGCCGGCTCCGGCACCGATGATCGTCACGCGGGCTCGACCCGCGCCGTGCTGGCCATCGCTCTCGTCACCACGTGCGGCCCGTCACCGACCACGAGGACATGCCCCGCGGCCTGCACCTCGTCGGCCGACGTGCCGACCATGAGCTCGATCTCGCCGGGCTCGACGACGTAGACCAGGTCCCGGCCGGTGAAGCCGAGCGCCTCGACGGGCACCTCGAAGGTGAGCCGCGCCGCCTCGCCCGGGTCGAGGGAGACGCGGACGAAGCCCTGGAGCTCCTGGACGGCGCGGGTGATCGACGCCACCGGATCCCGGCTGTAGAGCTGCACGACCTCGTCGGCCCGTCGGTGTCCACGGTTGACGAGTATTGCCGAGACGGGGACCACGTCGCCCGGGCGGACCTCGGGGCCGTGGAGCTCCTCCACCTCGAGGTCGAACGCCGAGTACGAGAGCCCGTGGCCGAACGGATAGAGGGGCTCGTTCGACATGTCGACGTACTCGCCGTTCCAGTGCGAGCGTCCCCCGGACACCTTGTGGGAGTAGAAGATCGGGATCTGCCCCGAGCTGCGGGGGTAGCTGATCGGGAGCTTCCCGCCGGGGCTGACCTGCCCGACCAGCACCTCGGCGATGGCCGCCGGGCCGCACTCGCCGGGCAGCCACGCCATCAGCACGGCCGCCGCGGCCTCGTGCACGGCGGGCGAGCCGATCGGTCGGCCGGCGACCAGGACGAGCACCACCGGGGTCCCCGTAGCGGCGACCGCCTGCACCAGCTCCTCCTGCACGCCCGGCAGCCGCAGCTCGGCCACATCGCGACTCTCCCCGGACGTGCAGTCCTGCGTGAGACCCGACCGCTCGCCCATCACCATGATCGCCACGTCCGCGGCCGCAGCAGCGGCGATCGCCGCCTCGAAGCCGGACCGGTCGTCGCCCCGCACGTCGCACCCGCGCTCGTAGATGACGGCGTGCTCGGGCAGGCGCCGCTCCAGCTCGGCCACGACGGTCCCGATGTGCCCGAGATCGATCTGCCCGCCGACGTCGAGCCCCGCGTCGACGGGGATGGAGAACACGTTGCGCCCGCTCTTCAAGACCTCTTGCAGGGACTCGATGTGCACGACGTACGCGTAGTCGCCGACCATGTTGCGCTCATCTGCGGCGTTCGGGCCGATGACCGCGATGGACGCCGCCGACGGAGCGAGCGGAAGCGTGCCGTCGTTGCGCAGCAGCACCAGCGAGTCACTCGCCACCCGGTGGGCGAGCTCGATCTGCGCGGGTGTTCGGGTGTGGTCCATCACGTCGTCGACAGTGACGAGCGGCCGCTCGAAGAGGCCGAGCCGGAACTTGCCGTCGAGGACCCGGCGCACAGCCTCGTCGAGGACCTCGTCGGTGACCAGGCCGCCCTGGACGGCCTCCAGCAGCGCGTCGCCGTAGCAATCGGTGCCGGGTAGCTCGACGTCGAGGCCAGCCGCGAGTGCGGCGGCCGCGGCCTCGATCCGGGACTCGACCACCCGGTGGTACTCGTAGAGCTGCGCGACCGAGAAGTAGTCGGAGAGCACCGTGCCGTCGAAGCCCCATTCACCGCGGAGCAGGTCGGTCAGCAGCCAACCGTTGGACGCGCACGGCACGCCGTCGAGCTCGTGGTAGCCGTTCATCACCGAGGCGATGGACGCGTCGCGCACCGCCGCTTCGAAGGGGCGGAGGTAGACGTCGCGGAGCTCACGCTCGGGCAGGTGGGCCGGGGCCCAGTTCATCCCGCCTTCGGACGCGCCGTAGCCGACGAAGTGCTTGGCCGTCGCCGCCACCCCGTCCGCCAGGTCGTCCCCCTGCAGCCCACGCGTGAACGCCACGCCCATCTGCGTCACAAGGTAGGGATCCTCGCCGAAGGTCTCCTCCAGCCGTCCCCACCGCGGGTCGCGGCAGATGTCGAGCACCGGCGACAGCCCGCAGTGCGCTCCCATGGCCCGCATCTGGAGGCGGACCGCGTCGCCGATCGCCAAGTTGTGCTCGGGCCTGAACGTGGCCCCGACGCCGAGCGCCTGCGGGAACACGGTCGCCTCGCGGGCCATGAGCCCGGCGCAGATCTCCTCGTGGATCACGACGGGGATGCCGAGCCGGGTGTGCTCCGTCACGTACTGCTGGATCTCGTTGGCCAGAGCGGCCGACTGCGTCGCGGTGAGGTTGCTGGCCCCGCTGACGCGCGTGATGTGGCCGATGCCGTGGGCCAGCAGCGAAGCGGCCCGCTCGGGCTCCAGCCGGTCGTGGGAGGCGATCTGGAAGACCCACGCGCTCCCCAGCTGGGCCAGCTTCTCCGCCAGGGTCATGCGCCCCAGCAGGTCGGCCACACGCTCGTCGATGGGCGCGGTCGGGTCCCGGTAGAGGGGGCGGGCGTCGCTGGTGATCGTCATGGGTGATCCGTGGCTCGTTCTGTGTTGGGTTCAGTCCTTGACCGCGCCCGCCGTGAGTCCGCCGATGATCTGGCGTTCCGCGATGGCGTAGAACACCAGCGCCGGCACCATGGACAGCGTCGTGTAGGCGAGCACGAGGGCGAAGTCGGTGGAGTACTGGGTGGAGATGTTGTTCACCCCGATGGGCAGGGTGTGCTTGGCGGGGTCGACGAGGACGAGCAGGGGGAGCAGGAACGCGTTCCAGCTCCCGACGATCGCGATGACCGCCACGGTGCTGAGCACCGGGCGCGAGAGCGGCAGCATGATCGAGCGGTAGAAGCGCCACGGCCCGCACCCGTCGATCGCCGCCGCGTCCTGCAGCTCACGGGGGATCGCCCGGAAGAACGGCCGCATGATCACGATGGAGATCGGCAACCCGAAGGCCGCCTGGGGGAGCGCGACCCCGAGAGGGTTGCTCAGGAGGTTGGTCTGCCGTAGCACGATGAACAGCGGGAGGATCGCCACCGCGACGGGGAACAGCAGTCCGAGCGTGAAGAGGCCGTAGATCATCTCCCGTCCCTTGAAGGAGTACCGGGCGAGCACGAACGCGGCCATCGACGCGGCCGGCAGCACGAAGAGCATGGTCAGCGTGGCGATGAGGGTGCTGTTCCACACCTGACGCCAGAACGAGCCGGACTTGAGGGTCGAGGTGTAGTTGCTGAAGACCCATGGATCGGGCAGACCCACGGGATCGTTCGTCAGCTGGAGGTTCGTGCGGAAGCCGCCGAGCACCGCGAAGGAGATCGGCACGACGACCAGACCCAGCACCGCGAACGCGACGAGGTAGAGCCAGGTGCGACTGATGCGCCGGCGGGTGCGGGGCCCGATGGCGCGGCTGCGCACGACGGTGCTAGCCAACGAGACCAGTCCCCTTGAGATCCCTGCGCAGCACCAGCCGTTGGTACAGCAGCGCGACGACCAGCGACAGGGCGAAGATGACGACCGAGACCGCGCTGGCGTAGCCGAACAAGCCCTTGCGGAAGTTGTCGTAGAGATAGGTGGCCATGGTGGACGACGCGTTGATCGGTCCGCCGCGGGTCATCACCCAGACCAGGTCGAACAGCTGCAGGGCGCCGATGATCGAGAGGAACACCGACACGCGGATCGTCGGCCCGAGCAGGGGCAGCGTGACGTAGCGAAAGGTCTTCCAGCCGGACGCGCCGTCGATGGCCGCGGCCTCGGCCAGCTCCTTCGGGATCTGCTGCAGGCCCGCCAGCATGATGATCATGTGGAAGCCGAAGTACTTCCACGAGATGACGAAGAACAGGCTGTAGAGCACGACTTCGGGGTTGGCCAGCCACTCCTGGACGAGCCCGTCGGCGCCGATGGCTCCGAGGCCCTGGTCGAGCAGCCCGTCCGGTCGCAGGATCTGGCGCCACACGACGCCGGTCGCCACCTCCGAGAGCACGTACGGCGCGAAGAAGAGCGTGCGCAGCCACGCCCGACCCCGCAACTTCTGGTTCAGGAGTACGGCCAGGCCCAGCGCGATGGGGATCTGGACCGTGAGCGAGAGCACGATGATGACGACGTTGTGCCGCAATGCGCCGCGGAAGACCGGATCCCGGAATGCCCGCCGGAAGTTGTCCAGCCCGATGAAGTTGTCGAGCGGCTCGAGCCCGTTCCAGTCGTACATGCTGTAGCGGGCGCTCTGGACGATCGGGTAGAGGACGAACACCGCGTACAGCGCCAGCGCCGGGAGCAGGAACAGGAAGATCGTCCGCATCGGGACCCGGCCAAGGGTCGCCGAGCTCCCCATCGACCGTTTGGGTAGAGCCGCAGGTGTCACGGCGGGCGCGTCCGCGGCGGCTCGGCCGCGGGGTCGGATGGGAGACCCGACCCTCGCGACCGAGCCACCCACCCGACGAGAGCCCTCGGTCAGCCGCCGGCCACGGCCGTGATGGCCGCAGCGGCGTCCTCGGGCGAAGCAGTCCCTGCGAAGAGGGTCTGCGTGGCGTCGTTCACCGCGCCGCCGACTTCGGCCGTGAAGAACTGGTCGAGGTAGAGCTGCATGAAGCCGGCGTCGTTGAGGCCTTGGAGCACGGCCTGCATGTTCGGGTCGGCGACGGCCTCGTTGGCCGTCGCGTTCACCGGCAGCCCGCTGTTGGCGCCCCACGTGCTCTGGTTCTCGGTGTTGGTGATGAAGTTGAGGAAGTCGACCGCTTCGGGCGGCGCGTCCTTCCCGACGGCGAAGCCGTCACCGCCGCCGAAGGCATCGGTCGCCGCACCGGCGCCGCCCTCCACCTCCGGGAACGGGAACCACCCGAGCTCGAACGGCAGGTCGTCCGTGGGGCCCAGGTTGAGCTGGTTCTTGAAGGCGCCGGGCGCCCACTGGCCCATCAGGTCCATCGCGGCTTTGCCGTTGGCCATGGTGCCGGACTCACCGTCGGGGGCGTCCCAGCCCGCCGCCAGGAAGCCGTCCTGGAAGGGCTCGAGCGCGACGAGCTCGGCGACCTTCTCGCCCGCGTCGATCACGGCCGGCACGCTGAAGTTGTTGTCGGTGGCGATCTGGTTCATCGCGTCGGCCCCACCCAACCGGACCATCAGGTACGAGTACCAGAAGTGGGCCGGCCACTTGTCTCCGGCACCGACGGCGACGGGCGTGATCCCCGCGTCCTTCAGCTTCTGGATGTCCTCGAGCAGTTCGTCCCAGGTGGCGGGCGGCGCGTCGATCCCGGCCTCGGTGAACAGGTCCTTGTTGTACCAGAAGCCGACCATGCCAGCGTTGAACGGCACGCCGTACTGCTTGCCGTCGACCTGGTAGAGCTGGACGGCGCTCTCGTTCAGGTCACCGATGAAGCTCGAGGCCTCCTCGGTGATGTCCCTCACGAGCCCCGCGTCGACCTGGTCGCGCAGGCCGCCACCGCCCCAGGACTGGAACAGGTCGGGCACATCGCCCGCCTGCAGGTTCGTCTGGATGGCGGCCTTGAACGCCTCGTTCTCCATCACGGTGATGTTGATCTTCACGTTCGGGTGTTCGGCCGTGTAGGCGTCGGCCATCGCCTGCCAGTCGGCCTTGCCGGGGTCGTTGTTCTGGATGTGCCACCAGTCGAGCTCGACCGCCTCCCCCGAGGGCGCCTCCGAACCGGCTGGTGCTTCTGACGCGGCCGGTGCTTCTGACGCGGCCGGTGCTTCGGTCGCGGCGGCTCCGCCTGAGTCGTCGTCGCTGCCGCACGCGGCCACGACGAGCCCGAGCGCGGCGGCGAGGGCGATGGCCCAGCGTCGCCGTGATGACTGTGCTGTGAGCATGGTGCTCCCCCCTTGTGATGTGTGGATGGTGTGGCCCGGGACCGCAGGCCCGGTCCGGCTTCGGAAACGATTTCGAAAGTGCGGCGGCCCGCTCCGGGAGGACAGCTCCGCAGGTGAGGACGGCACGGCGCTCAGCGTCCCGGTGGCGTGCAGGAGCGGCGGACGACGAGCCTGGTGGGCAGCAGCACGTGCACCGGCTCACTCGGCCGGGACGGGTCGTTGATCAGCCCGATGAGGATGCGCACCGCCTCGCGCCCGAGCGCCTGGATCGACTGATCGACCGTCGTGAGCGGCGGATCAGTGAGAGCGGACTCGGGGATGTTGTCGAACCCGACGAGCGCCAGGTCGTCCGGCACCCGGATGCCCAGCTCGCCGGCCGTCCGGAGCACCTGGATGGCGGACAGGTCGTTGGCGGCGAAGATGGCGCTGGGCCGCTCCGGCAGGCGCAGCAACGCCTCGGCCGGTTCCCGTGCCGTCTCCTCGGTGTACCCACCGACCTGGATGAGCTCGGGCCCGAACGGGATCCCGGCCGCCGCCAGCGCGGCGAGGTAGCCGGCCTCGCGGCGCCGGGACGACTCCAGATCGGGCCGGCCGCCGAGAAAGCCGATCCGGCGGTGACCGAGCCCGATCAGATGCTCGGTGGCGGCGATGGCTCCCTCGTAGTTCTGGGACGCGACGGTCGGGATGGCCGACCCGCCGACGTGGGGATCCACCGCAACGATCGGATGCGACGAATCGACGTCGACCACGGTGGGCGTGACGAGGATCGTGCCGTCCGCCAGCGTGTCGCTCAGCCGCGACAGGTAGCGGCGCTCCCAGCCCTCTTCACCGCTCATCCCGCCCGAGTAGACGATCAGGGCCAGGCCCGAGTCACGCAGCTCGCTGGCGATGCCCTTGAGGAGCTCGGAGCTGAAGGGCTCGATGCCCGACACCATCACGCCGATGATGTCGGTGCGCTGGCTCCGCATGCTGCGGGCGATGAGGTTGGACTCGTACCCCAGCTCGTCGATGGCCAGGCGCACACGGGCCGCGGTTGCGATGGCGACGCCGTAGCGGTCGTTCATGACGCGCGAGACGGTGGCGATCGAGACGCCGGCGCGGTCCGCGACATCGCCGATCGTCGCCCGCCCCAACCCGTCCGACACGTTCAAACAACCCCCACGCCAGCGCTGCAGCCACCCCAGATCACGCTGCAATCGTTGTCGAGAACGTTTACAGAGTGACAGATGACACGTCCGAAGGCAAGAGCAGAGCTGAGCCGGGAGCTGCGCCGGACTCCCGAGGGAGCCCGGCGGCGATCCGACCCGGTCAGTTCTGGCGGGCCATCTCCTCGTAGGCGACGGCGAGGTCGTAGAGGGCCCGCTTGCCGTCACCCTGGAAGGACGGTCCGTGCATGATGGCCAGCGTCGAGGGCTCCAGGTCGCCCAGGGCCCGCATCGTCTGGCCCGTGTGCGGCGCCAGTGCCGTGGCGTGGAACATGCTCTCCGCGGCCAGGGCCGGTCCGACCACATCGTCGGTGATGAGCGCCGGTCCGCTCCCGACCTGGCTGAACAGATCGCCGCACAGCAGCGTGGAGGTCGTCTCCTCGAAGAGGACCTGGGCCTCCCAGCCGTGGGGCACGTGCGGGGTCGAGATCTGACGGAGCCGTTTGCCCCCGATGTCGATGACCTCACCCTCGGCCAGCGCGCGGGGCGGGCGGTCGCAGAGGTCGTTGAGGGAGATGTCGCATCCCAACGCCCCGTGGGCCACCTGGCTCCCGGGGGCGGCCGTCAGCCACATGTTCATCGAGCCGCTCTCGTCGGCTTCGATGTGCCCGAACGTGATCCAGCGGAGCGACTCCACGGGCACGACGCCGGCGACGGCTTCGGCCACGAGTGGGAACAGCGAGCGCATGCCGGTGTGGAACAGCAACGGCTCGTCGCCCAGGACGAGGAACTGGTTGAAGGTGAAACCGTCGGGGGACACCTCGGGGACCCAGGTCGAGATCCGGTAGATGCCGTCGGCGATCTCGTCGACGGTCGGCTGCAGGGCAACTGGCGTGAATGTCATACCCCGAGGGCGTTCAATGCCGGCCCGGTCCGTTCAGTCAGGACTGAACGATCCAGCGGACCGGGTCGGTCTCGTCCGGTTGGTACACGCAGTACAGACCGGTTCGGATCCGTCGATCGAGGGTCGCGCCGGCGTCCGGCAGGGCGTCGATCAGCTTGGTGATGGCGGCCCGCAGCGCCCGAGTGACGTTCAAGCGGGCCCGTTCGGCCGCTGACGCGGCGCGGCGGCTCCGCCCTCCGAGGCCGAACGCCTGAGCGAGTTGGCCGACGAGCAGGTCGAGCTCGGCCTGGACGGCCTCCGCGGTGTCGAACTGCCCGGCCTCCAGCGCGTCGTCGGCCCGAGCCCGCAGCTCCTCGATGCGGCGCCGGTAGGCCGTCCGGGCCCGGGCGTCGAGGACCTCTCCGGCGTCACCGAGCTTCCGTCGGTCCACGGGGTCCACGTCGTCGGGCCCGGGACAGCCCTCGACCCGATCCACCAGGTCGAGCGCGTGCTGCTCGACGCCGGGGCGCGCCACCAGCTCGGCCACGTAGCACAACCCCTTCGTGCCCGGCAGCCTCACCCGGCTGGAGCCGTCCGAGACCGTCCACCACCGGCCGTCGCGCTCGAGCGTGACCGATCTCGCCGTCCGGACGGGCGCCTCGGCGCCGGAGCTGAGACGCTCGAGCAGGCGTTGGTACTCGGGCCGCACCGTGACGTCGAGGGGAGCCAGCACGGTCGCCGCCGCCTTGGCATCGAGGACGGCAGCGGCGCTGTCACCGGCCTCGTCGTGGCGCTGGGCGAGCTCGAGGAGCAGCGTCGCCCGGAGCCAGGGCAGGTCGGCAGCATCGAGCTGACCGAGCGCGGACTCGAGGAGCGCGATGGCGGCCGGCCCGTCGTCGCCGGCCGCCAACAGGCGTGCCCGGGCCACGTCGGCTCTCGCCCGGAGGCTTGGCACGTCGACCTCGGCAGATCGCCGTTGCAGCTCGTCGCAGTCGTCTCGTGCAGCGGCGTCGTCCCCCAGCGCGAGGTCGGCTTCGACGGCGAGCGTGAGCAGCTCGATGGCCCGCAAGCGGTCGTCTCCGAGCACCCGCAGCCCGCGACGGGCGGTGGCACGGGCCAGCTCGGCATCGCCCCGCTCCAGGTGCAGCCTGGCCGCCGGGAGGAGCGCCTGGAGGGCCTGGTCCTTCCCGATCAGCAGCACCTCGGCTTCGGCCAGGCGACCCTGGCGGATCCGCAGGTCGGCGAGGGCGATGGCGGGGTGCCAGCTGGGCATGGGCATGGCCGATTCGAAATCGGCGATCGAGCGGGTGAGGACGGCTTCGGCGTCACCCCAGCGCCCGAGCTCCATGAGCAGCGTGGCCTGCACGCTGTCGCAATGGCTGGCCAGGAAGCGCGCCGGCGGGCTCCCGGGGCCGATGCAGCCCCCGCTGACGCAGCAGGTCGTTCCACGAGTCGGCCCGGCCGAAGTCGGCCGCGAAGTAGCAGGCGGTGAAGAACGAGCACACGGACTTGCTGACGACGTCCGTGTTGTCGGCCGGGCCGCAGGCCAGGGCCATGGCCTCGTCGAGCAGGGCCATCCCTTCGGCCAGGCGACCGGCCTGGACGTGGGCCAGGCCGGCATCGGCCAGGGCCTTGGTCTCGAGGTTCACGTCGCCGAAGCGGCGGGCCCGGTCCAGCGCGAGTTGCGCCGCAGCCAGCAGGCGGGCGGGATCGTCGACGTCGCACCCCATCGCGGCCACCGCCACCCACCCTTGCTCGAGGCAGGGTGGTTCGTCGGCGATGAGGCGCCAGGCCCGCGAGAACCAGGCCCGGCCGGCCGTGACGTTGCCCAGGCCGTTGGCGAACGTCTCGCCCAGGCGAGCACTCGCCATGGCCGCGGCCCGGGTGTCGCCAGCAGCGGTGTACGCCCTGACGGCTGCGGAGAGGTGCGTGACCACGCCCTCGAGATCGAAGCGCCCGTAGCAGGCGTCCGCCGCCTCGAGCGCCCGTTCCGCCTCCTCCGTGCCGGGCATCGTCCCAAGCATCGCGCGCCGCACGACTACTTCCGGGCCTTCCGCTGGCCTCTGGCGCGGACCCTCGACGCCCGGAAGAAGTTCAAGCCAGTAGCCCGCCATCGGCACCGATTCGATATCGATTCGGTGCAGAAGGCCGGTCGGACGATCGCCGGCGGCTCGGGTGGCCGACGATGCCGGCCGGCCTCAGAACAGGCTGTCGGCGTGCTCGGCGTCGGTGTAGATCTTCTCGGTGCCGTCCGGGTAGCGGGCGTGGGGGACGAGCACCCCGTCCGGCGCGTCGTGCAGGTACATGAGCGTCTGGCCGACGACCGCGTGGTCGTGGCCCCGGTCGCGCCACTGCTCCTCGCCGTGCTCGGCCCGCCACTGCTCGACGGACTCGTCGGCGCCCGGGAGGGCGGACGCGGCCTGGATCTTGCCGATCATCTCGTCGATGGCCCGCGCCTCCAGGACGCGAACCTCGACATCGTCCGGTAGCCCCTCGCCCGTGATCCCTTCGGCACTCATCGCCGCACAGTGTGGCAGGCCCGGCCGAGGAGCAGGCCCAGCAGCGCGGGCACCAGCAGGTACGCCGGGCGCAGGCCGACGACCTCGGCCACGCCGGCCAGCGCCAGCGGAGCGCCGCCGACGGCCAGCGCGCTGGCCAGGGCCGCCCGCCCGGCGGCGGCATCCGACCGTGCCGGCCAGGCCGCCACGACGAGGGCCACCGTGACCGGGTACAGCAGGGCGATGCCCCCGCCGAGGACGACCAGACCGATGGCGGCGACGAGTAGGTCAGGGCCGGCCCAGAACGCCGCGAACCCGGCCAATGCGATGAGCGCGGACGCCGCCGTTACCCGCTGCGGATCGCGACCGGCCAGGAGGCGAGCCGAAGCCGCCCGCACCGCGGCCATGCCGAGGACGAACGATCCAGCTAGGGCCGCCGCCAGGCCTGCCCCCGCGCCGTGCCAGTCGATGAGGGCCTCCGGAGCCCAGAAGATGACGCAGAACTCGACGCTGATGGCCAGGAGGAGGTTGCACCACACGCCCAGGAGCGGACCATCGTCGCCGGGCCGGTCGGCGGCGCCGGGCTCGGGTGGATCGCCGTCGGCACTGACCGGAGCAGCGGGGGAGAGCCGCCGGGTGAGCGGCGCCAGGGCGACGGCCGCGGCGAGGGGCAGGACCAGGAAGCCGGCGCGCCAACCGGCGCCCAAGCCGATGGCGGCGCCGACGCACAGCGGCCCGGCCACCGCGGCCGCGCTGCTCAGCGCGTTGGCCTCGCCGAGCGCGGTGGCCGCGGCGTCTCCGTGAGCCTCGGTGAGGGCGGCGGGAACGAGCTGGACGACGGCGGCCGCCCCCAGGCCGAGGAGCGCGGCACCGGCCATGGTCAGCGGGCGGTTCCCCGAGCACAGGGCCGAGCGCGCCGGCCACCATGAGGAGGAGCGCCACCCGGCTGTACGTGACCCGCCCGATCCGGCTGACCACCGCCGTCCCGGCGATGCCGATGACGAGGAGGCCGCCGGCGAAGAGGCTGGGGTAGAAGGCCACCTGCGCGCGGGAGACGTCGAGGTCGCGCTGCAGGGGAGCCAGCGTGGCGCCGAGCGCGGTGAGCAGGTACCCCACCAGCCCGAGCAGGCCGTAGAGGGCCCACGTCTCCGGATCCCGACCGCCGGATCGGAGCTCGCCCCCGTCCAGCTGGTCTTTGTTCTGCAACCGCACAAATTCTACTCTACGCCGATGCCCCCGCCCGGCGCTCATCGTGCCGAGCACGCCGACGAGCGGCGCCCGTCCTCCGGGCGTCACGACAACCTCGCGGCTGCCCTGCAGCTGGTCCACACGGAAGGCCCGATGCGGCGGAGCGACCTCACCTTGCGCCTCGGCCTGTCCCGCAGCGCCACCGGAGCCGTGCTCGAGGAGCTCCGCGCCCTCCGGCTCATCGCCGTCGAGACCAGCCCCCCGCCGGCCGGCGTCGCCGGGCGCCCGTCCCACGTCGTGCTGGCCCACCCCGCCGGCCCTGTCGTCGTCGCCGTCCAGATCCGCGCCCGGGCCTTCCGCGTGGGCCTGGTGGGGATCGGCGGGATGGTCGTGGCGTCGTCGGTCCACCCGCTGCCCCGTCCGCCCACCCCGGAGCGGGTCCTGAGGGCTGTGGCATCGACCGTCGTCGAGGTGCTGCGGTCGACACAACGGCCCTGTGCCGGGCTCGGTGTCGCGGTCCCCTCGGCCGTGTCTCGCGCCGACGAACGCGCGCTGGCCGCGCTGTACCTCGACTGGCCGCCCTCGGTGCCGGTCCGGGAGACCTTGGCCGCGCTGGTCGACGAGGCGGGCGTCGCGGTTGCCGTCCACGTCGGCAACGACGCCAACCTGGCCGCGCTGGCCGAGCACCGCCACGGCGCGGGCGCCGGGGCGTCGGACATGCTCTTCGTCACCACCGCCGCCCGGGGCGTCGGTGGAGCGCTGGTCACGGCCGGCCACCTGTTCACCGGGAGCGCCGGCTACGCCCTCGAGGTCGGCCACATCACCGTGGAGCCGCATGGCCGCCCGTGCCACTGCGGCAACCGCGGCTGCCTCGACGTCGAGGCCGATCCCCTCGCCCTCCTCCCGGGGCCGGTCGTCCGGGGGCTCGGTGCGGACGAGGACGTCGAGGCGCTGGCGCGCGGCATCGTGCGAGAGGCGGACGACCGACCGGGAGGCCCGGGCCGCCGTCCGGCGCGTGTCCGACCGGCTCGGCGGCGCGCTGGCCGCGCTCGTCAACCTCTTCAACCCCGATCGCATCGTGCTCGGAGGGCTCTTCGCCGACATCCGGGGGGCCATGCCCGAACGGCTGGCGGAGACCGTCCGCCGGCGCTCGTTCCTGGACGCCGCCAGCCAGGTGCCGATCGTCCCTGCCGCGCTCGGCGAGGACGCCATCCTCCTCGGTGCCGGCGAGCTGGCGCTGCAACCCGTCCTCGATGACCCCCGATGCCTGCCCGGACGAACGGGCGGCGGCACATGACGGGTCGTCACCCGGCGGGCACGACCGGGACCGTCGTCGCACTCCTCGTGCTCGTGCTGGTCGTGGGCGCGGCCAACGTGCTCCGCTCCGCCGTCGTCCCCGACAGGTACCACTTCATGTTCAACCTGTGCCTCGCCGCGGTCGCCGTCGGCATCGGCGTGGCCGCGGGCATGACGGTGATCGAGCTCGGCCTGGCCGTCGAGGACGTTCCGCGCGGGTTGCGCTATGGCGCGATCGCCGCCGGTGTGGTGACCGCATTGGTGGTCATCGCCGCGCTCCTGCCCGCCTTCTCGTCGGCGTTCGACGACGACCGGGTCGAGATCGGCTTCGGCGCCATGCTGCTCAAGGCGCTGGTCATCATCCCCATCGGCACGGTCCTGGTCGAAGAGCTCATCTTCCGCGGCGTGCTGCTCGGGCTGCTGCGGCGGATCGCCCCGACCCTCGTAGCCGTCGTGGTGGCCTCGGTCCTGTTCGGGCTCTGGCACGTCTACCCGGCGTGGCGGGGCGACGCCGAGAACGAGGCGCTGGTCAGCGCCGGGAAGCTGAGCACGGTGCTCGGCACCATGGCGGCGACGACGGCGGTCGGCGTCGGCTTCTGCTGGCTGCGCGTCGCCTCGCGGAGCCTGGTGGCGCCGATCTTGGCCCATTGCGCCACGAACTCGGTGCCGTTCGTCGTCGCGTGGATCCTGAGCCGCTGATGCCGCCCGCGCGTCGCGTTGCGCCGCCTCAGGCGGGCCAGGTCGACCAGAGCCCGTCCAGGATCGAGCCGGTCCGCGCCTCGATCGCTCCCATGGCGTCGAGCACGAGATCTTCGCGGTAGCGGGGACCGATGACCTGGACGCCGACGGGTAGTCCGTCCACCAGACCGACAGGGACCACACCGCCTGGTAGGCCGAGGAAGTTCACGCCGTAGCTGTAGATGGCCGAGTCGAACAGGTCCCGCACCGCGGCCGGCCCCTGGGCGTCGTAGTCCCACGGGAACCACGGACGCATGAGGAGCGGCGTCAGCACGAGCGGATGCTCCTCCTGGAAGAGGCTCCAGGCCCTCATCATGCGCGTGCGGTCCGACAGCACGGCGCGGTAGCCGGCCAGGTCGAGCAGCTCGCCCATGTCGTAGTAGGCGTCGAAGACGGCGCCCAGCTCGTCGCTGCCGTGACGGCGGACCGACTCGTCGAGCGTCAGCTTGAGCTCGGTGATGCCCGCGCTCATCCAGCCCCGCGCCGGCTCGGTGATCGGCGGCGGCTCCACCGCGTCGACCGCGTAGCCGGCATCGGCCAGGAGACCCGCGGCACGGTCGACGAGGGCCGCCACCCGTTCGTCGATCGGATACCCGTGGGGGTTGGTCGTGACCGCGACCCTGGTCGGCGCCGGCCGCGGAAGGCCGTCGAACGGCGCCGGCGACCACCACGGGTCACGCGGGTCGCGCTCGGCCATCGCCCGCGTGGCGAGTCGCACGTCGGCCACGGTCCGGGCGAGGATGCCCTGGCAGGACATCAGCCCGGCCAGCAGGCCCCGTTCGGTGGTCGAGGTCGGGTTGTAGGCGGGCAGACGCCCCTGGCTGGGCTTGATGGTGACGACGCCGTTGCACCACGCCGGGACCCGCAGGCTGCCGGCGATGTCGTTGCCGTGGTGCAGGGGCCCGAAGCCCGCGGCGGCGGCCGCGCCGGCACCGCCCGACGAACCGCCCGGTGAGGCCTCGGGGTTCCACGGGTTGACCGTGCGGCCCTCGAGCGGGTTGGAGGTCGTGAACCGCATCGAGAGCTCGGGCACGTTGGTGCGACCGATGAACACCGCGCCGGCCCGCCGCAGGTTGGCGGTCACGGCCGAGTCGTCCGGGGCCACGTTGTCCTTCAGGGCGGGCAGACCGTTGGGCGTGGGCTGACCGGCGACGTCGATGTTCTGCTTGATGGTGGCGGGGACGCCGTGCAGGGGCCCGAGCGGCTCGCCGCGCGCCCGCGCGTCGTCGGCGGCGCGAGCCGCGTCGAGCGCGTCGTCGCCGAGGTCGACGACGATGGCGTTGAGCGTCGGGTTGCGGGCGCGGATGTGGGCGACGACGTCCGTCACGGCCTCCGCGCAACTGAACGCGCCCCGCGCGTAGCCGTCGAGCAGTTCCGTGGCAGACAGCCTCCAGAGCTCCATCGGCCGGATGGTACGTGCGCCACCCGTTGCGCGAGGCGGTGGGCCGGCCGGGCGTAGATTCCCCTTCTCATGCAGCGGGTGCGGTCGGGGCTCAGCACGGTGCTGCTCGTGCTGAGCGGGGTCCTGGTTCCCATCGGCGTGATCGCGGCCTGGGCGGATGCGACCATCTACGACAGCGCCACGTTCAGCCGGCGCACCGTGCAGCTCCTCGACTCCTCGTCCGTGCGGCGGGAGGTAGCCGAACGCCTCACGGAGCAGCTCGCCCGCGCCGGGAACGAGCAGGCCATCGCCTTCCGGCCGGCAGCGATCCTGGCCGTCGAGGCGGTCGTCGACACCGACACGTTCCGCTCGATCTTCCGCACGGCCATCCGCCAGACCCACGAGTCGCTCGTCGACGGCCTGGGGGGTGCGGGCGGGCTGGACCTCTCCGATTCGTTCGCGCTGGTCTCGGCCAGCCTCGAGCAGCGGTCGGCGAGCAGCACCGCCAAGCCCAGTGGCGCCGGGCTGGGCCGGAGCCTGGCCGACGTCACCCGGCGCGCCGACCAGCTCCACATCTGGGAGCTCGACGACATCATCGAGACGGTTGCCTTCGTCGGGATCATCGGCGGGATCGTCCTCGCTGCGGCGGCCATCGCGCTCAGCCGCGACCGCCGGCGCACCGTCGCCCGCGTGGGCTGGATGCTGGTCATCGACGGCCTCGTGATCGTCGGCATCCTCAAAGGCCTCCGCATCTATGCCGGGCAGCGCATCGACAGCCCCGAGCTGTCCCAGGCCGTCCAGGGCGCGCTGGCCCGGGCCACCGCGGACCTGAACACCGCCGGCTTCTGGATCATGGGGTACGGCATCGTCACCGCGGCCGCCGCGCGGCGCGCTCGGAGGCGCGGCGACGCGTCTCACGCCGAGCGTGGTCCGGTCGAGGTTCGCGGCCTGGATCGAGCGCCGGCGGGCCACGACCGGGGGGACGATCCTGCTCGGGGTGCTCGGCCTGTTCATCGGCCTTCTCTTCATCCGGGATCCGCAAGGCAACTTCGAGATCCTGATCGTGGCCGGCGGCCTGTGGCTGAGCTATCTCGCGGTGACGGAGCTGGTCGGCCTGATCGGCTCGGGCGCCGCCGGAGCGGCCCGCGAGCACGGCCGGCCGGCCCATCGGGCGCGGCACCTGGTCATCGCCGGGACGGCGGTCGTGCTGGTCGGCCTCGTCACCGTGGGGCTCGTCGTGAGCACGCGCCAGGCCGGTCAGAAGGCGGAAACACTCGGGATCCAGCAGTGCAACGGCGCCCAGGAACGGTGCGACCTGCGGTTGGACCAGGTCGTCTTCCCCGGCACCCACAACTCGATGTCGTCGGCGCTCTATCCCGGGTGGCTCTTCGGCGAGCAGGTCAACACGATCAAGGCCCAGCTCGACGCCGGTGTCCGGGCGCTGCTCATCGACACCCACTACGGCGTCCCGTCCTCGGCCCGTCTGCCGGGAGCGGGCACGCCCCTGGTGATCACCGACCGTGTCGGCCCTCCGGTCACCGCGCCAGGGCGAGGAGATCGACCCTCAGGTCTCCGCCCGCGCCGACGAGCTCGCGGCCCGGGCCCCGCGGGCCGCCAACGCCAAACGGTCCATCTACCTCTGCCACAACTACTGCGAGTTGGGCGCCGTCAGCTTCGCCAGCGTGCTGGCCGACGTGAAGGGCTTCCTCGACACCCACCCCGAGGATGTGGTCATCCTCGACATCCAGGACGCGACGACCCCGGCCGACACGGCGGCGGCCATCGAGCAGGCCGGGCTCGGCGACCGCGTGGCCATGCTGCATCCCGGGGAGCCCTTGCCGACGTTGGGTGACCTCATCGACGCCGGCACGACCCTGCTCGTGTTCGCCGAAGTGGGCGGGACGGGCGGCCCGGCCTGGTACCACCAGACGTACGAGTGGTTCCAGGAGACGCCGTTCACCTACCCGAGCGTCGAGGCGTTCGACTGCCAGCCCAACCGCGGGCCGGCGTCGGCGCCGATGCTGCTCATCAACCACTGGGTCAGCAAGAAGGGCCTGGCCGATCCGTCGGCGGCTTCGCAGGCCAACCATCGCGACGTCCTGGAGGACCGGATGGAGCGGTGCATCCAGGAA
This sequence comes from uncultured Acidimicrobiales bacterium, assembly GCA_963769115.1. Classification (GTDB taxonomy): domain Bacteria; phylum Actinomycetota; class Acidimicrobiia; order Acidimicrobiales; family Ilumatobacteraceae; genus DASTFY01. Next base: position 77,992 of record CAVYKN010000016.1, on the reverse strand, counting down.
CGGGGACTCTTCCCGACCATCGTCGCCGTCGACTTCGCCGGCCGTGGCGACCTGGTCGACACCGCGGACCAGCATGCGCAGCAGTTGCGCTCCCTGCTCGGTGGGACCGCCGCGACGGCCACCACCGTGCCGACCGCCGCCGGAACGACGACGGTGGCCGGCGGGGCCACCGGCACCAGCACCACCCCGACCACGCCTGACACCACGACCACGCCGGCCACCGCGACCCCGGCCGACAGCGGACCGCCCCTGACCGCCACACCCATCCCGCCGCCTGACCGGTGGCGACCCGGCCGCCTTCTGCGCCGCCCTTCCGCAGGCCAGGAAGACCATCTACGCCTGGGCCCTGGGCGCCTCCACCGAGCCCGACGGCGAAGCGGGCCGGCACGACCTGGCGTTCGGGCCGGTGCTGGCCCGGCGGTTGCCGGCGTTCATCGCCGCCGCCCCGGTCGAGCTCGCCGTCCGGGCCCAGCCCGTCCTCGACCGGGCCCGGGCCGCGGTCGCTGCCCTGGAATCCCTGGGAGCCGACGAGGACGCGGTCACCCTGCTGGCGGACCAGGCCGACCAAGCGTTGAGCGCGGTGGCCGGGCTCGACACCACGGCCGCAGAGCAGGAGGTCGTCGCGGCAGCGGCAGAGACCGTCGGGAGCGACCGGTTCGCTCAGCGGGGCGGCCGCGTTCGCGACGGCCAACCCCCAGACGCCGGACCTCTTCGACCTGGGCGACGTGCCCGAGGCGGTGGGCCGCCCCGCCGGCTACGGCTGCCTGTACGAGCCGGACACCACCCAGGGCTCCTGAGGCGCGGCGACGACCCGGCTAGAGCCAGTCCTTGCGCTTGAACACGAGATAGAGGCCGCCCGCCATGACGGCCATCAGCCCGGCGGACACGTACACGCCGCTCGACTCGCCGGAGGTCGGGTAGGGCACGTTCATCCCGTAGTAGCCGGTGATCAGCGTGGGCACGGCGATGATCGCCGCCCAGCTCGTCACCTTCTTCATGATCTGGTTGGTGCGGTAGTCGCGCAACGCGAGGTTGGCGTCGACGATCGTGCCCACGAGATCCCGCAGCGCGTCCGTCGACTCGCTCACCCGGAGGACGTGGTCGTACACGTCCTGGTAGTACGGGAACAGCGGCTCGGCGATGGCGGGGTGCTCGCGCCGCATCAACCCGCTGACCGTCTCGCGCATCGGCATGACGAGCCGGTGGAACCGCACCAGCGATCGCCGCATCTCGAACCAGTGGCGCTGTTGCGTCGGTTGGAGCGGGTTCTCGGAGAAGACGCCTTCGCTGATCTCGTCGAAGTACTCGTCGAGCTGGCGCTCGGCGTCGAAGTAGCCGTCGACCACCACGTCGAGGAGCCCGTACAGCAGGAAGCCGACGCCGTGGATGGCGAGGTCGGGCGACTGGTCCCAGCGGGCGATGACCGGCTCCATGGGGAAGCTGTCGTCCTTGCGCACGGTGATGAGCCAACGCTTCGAGATGAACGCGTCGATCTCCGTCTCGTCGAGCTCGCCCTCGTCGATGTTCACGCGGACCGAGTGGCACGACAGGAAGGCGTGCGTGGGGTAGCGGTCGATCTTGGGGCGCTGGTGCGGTCCCAGCGCGTCCTCGACGGCCAGCTCGTGGAGACCGAGCTCTTCGGCCAGCTCGTGCAGCTGGTCGATGGACGGTCCGCAGAGATCCACCCACACGACGGTGTCGGGTCGCTCGAGGTGGTCCGACACGTCGGCGACCGGGAACCCCTCGGCTTCGAGGACACCCTTGCAGTACACGCGGGTGAAGGCCATGGACGACTATGCCACCCCGCCCGGTGTGACGGACAGCGTCTGGCCCTCGCGGGCAGGGATGACGCGGCAGATCCCGCGCAGCGCATCCGCCGCCGCGGCGTGCATCTGGTCGAGCTCGGCGTCGCCGTGCGTCGGGTCGTAGTGGAACGGGACGTAGGTGCGGGCGCCGACGGCGGTCACGAAGGCCACGGCCTGGGCGACCGTGCTGTGGCCCCAGCCCAACCTCGTCTCGTACTCGGCGTCCGTGTACTGCGTGTCGTGGATGAGCAGATCGGCGTCGCGGGCGAGGTCGAAGCCGGACGTCCACTCGGGCGGGCCCGGGAAGTCGCGCACGCCGAGCGCCGGCTCGTGGTCCGACAGGTAGGCGAGGGCCGTGTCGTCCGCCTCCAGGCGGTAGCCGACCGTCGGTGCCGGATGGCGGACGAGCGCGCAGTGCACGGTGAAGCCCGGGATCTCGAACCGGCCGAGCGGCACGTCGTGCAGTGTGAGCGCGGGCAGGTCGCGCAGCCGGACGGGGAAGAGGGGCGGTGACAGGTAGCGGGTGAGCCGTGTCCGCAGGGACATGGTCGTCGACGCCGGCCCCCACAGGTGGACCTGGCACCCTTCCGCGGTACAGGCACTCGAAGAAGCCCAGGCCTTGGACGTGGTCCATGTGCAGGTGGCTGAGGAGCACGTCGACCCGCTTGGCGTCGGTGGGGATCTCCCGGCCGAGGCGCCCGGATCCCGGTGCCGGCGTCGAGCACCGCCAGGTCGCCGGCGTCGGTGCGCACCTCGACGCAGGACGTGTTGCCGCCGTAGCGCACGGTGTCGAGGCCGGGGGTGGCGAGGGATCCGCGCGTGCCCCAGAACCGCACCATCACGGTTCGCCGGCCTCCCAGAACAACGCCGCCGCCCCCACGAACCGGCCCGCCTGTCCGAGCAGCGGGATGGCCGTGACCTCGATCAGCCGCCGCCCGCCGTCCAGCCCCCGGATCCGGAAGCGCTCGTGCTGCGGGCGGCCGTACTGCAGGGCCGCCACCAGCGGGAGCTGCTCGGCCTGGAGCGGCCGGTCGTCCTCGTCGGTGGCCGAGAACATGCTCGTCCAGTCCGACATCGCCATCGGACCCGTCTCGTCGAAGCGGGTGCCGAGCAGGCGTTCGGCGGGTTCGTTGTAGTAGATGAGCTCGCCCTCGGGGTCGACGACGAACACGGCCGTCGCCAGGTAGCTGGCGAGCTCGCGGGTGAGGATGACCTCGATCTCGTGTTGCGCCACGCCGCGTCCTCCGTCGGTCGGGCGCCTGCGCGACGCTCAGCCGGTCGTCGGACGCCGGCGGGCGGCCAGGATCAGGACGGCGGCCAGACCCAGGACCGGCAGGGCCCACCGCCACGCCTCGATGAGGCCATTGGGGCCGGTCGGCGGGATGGTCGGGCTGACCGAGGTCGGGGAGACGCTCGTCGCCGCCGTGGTGGGCACGACCGTCGTCGTGGTGGGCACCTGGCAGACCTCACCCCAGGTCACCTCGGGGCCGGCGATGTTGCCGGCCGAGTCGCCCGGCGTCGTGAACACGGCCTTGATGTCGAGCTGCCCGCACTCGATGCGGGGCACGACGAGCTGCGCCGTCGTCTGGCCGGCCGGGATCACGCCGTTGATGAACTGCCGGGGGTCCGAGCTGATGTCGGTGTAGCTGTGCAGCGCGATCGGCACGTCGGCCTGCTGCACCGGATCCATCGTGAAGTCGACCACGGCCTGACCGGCGGCGTCGACGTTGAGGGTGACCGTGAAGGTGATGCCGTCGATCACCCGGGTCTCGGTGCAGCTGTACGGCGCCTGCTCGATCACGTTGTTGCCAGTGCACGTGTTGGCCTGCGCGTGCGCGGCCGTCGCGCCCGACATCACCAGACCGAGCCCCGCCAGCGCGCTCACCGAAGTAGCGACGGTCAGCCGTCCGAGCAACCTCATCCCGACGTCCTTCCTGTTCGTGTTCCGGGTCTCTGCCTCGGGGCACGGTAGTCGCGTCGCGACGAGCCCGATCACACGGCCGCGGGGATACGGTGGCGCTCCGATGGAGAGCGACATCCTCGTCGGGATCGGCTTCATCATCGTGCTCGGGGTCGGTCTGCAGTGGGTGGCCCGCCTGCTCCACTTCCCCTCGATCGTGCTGCTCCTGGCCGGCGGGCTGGTGGTCGGTCCGTGGCTGGGGCTGGTCGACTCGGACGAGATCCTCGGTGACGCCCTGTTCCCCGTGGTGTCCCTCAGCGTGGGCATCCTGCTGTTCCTCGGGGGGCTCGAACTGCGGTTCAGCGAGCTCGGACCCGCTATCCGCCGCCCCGTGACGTGGCTGGTGACGGTCGGGGTCCTCATCACGTGGGTGCTCGCCACGGTGGCGGGGGCCGTGTTCTTCGACGAGCCCATGCGGGTCTCGGTGGTGCTGGGGGCCATCCTCGTCGTGTCGGGACCGACGGTCGTCATCCCCCTGCTCCGGCTGGCCCGGCCCCGGGGATCGGTGGCGACCATCCTCACCTGGGAGGGGATCGTCGTCGACCCCATCGGCTCGGCGTTGAGCGTGTTCTGCTTCAACGCCGTCTTCGTGCAGCACTTCACGCTCGGCGAGATCTGGAGCGAGTTCATCGTCGTCGCGCTGGCCGGCATCGCCGCCGGTCTGGTGGCGGCCGTGCTGCTGGTCGCCGCGCTACGCCGCCTCCTCGTCCCTGCCGACCTCGAGGTCGCCGTGACGGTGATGTTCGTGGTCGCTGCCTACGTGGCCGCCGAGCAGGTGCGTCCCGAGGCCGGACTGTTCGCCACGACGGCGATGGGCGTCGTCCTGGCCAACCAGCACTTCGTCGCCCTGCGGTCGTTGCGGATCTTCGGCGACCCGATCCTCACGTTGCTCATCGGGTCGCTCTTCATCGTCCTGGCGTCGCGGGTCGAGCCGGGGGCGATCGTCGACCACCTGCCGGGGATCCTCGGCCTGGCGCTCGTTCTGGTCCTGATCGTGCGGCCCCTCGTCGCCGCCACCTGCACGATCGGGGCGGCATCGATGAAACCCCGGGAGCGCGCCTTCCTCGCCTGCATGGCGCCCCGCGGGATCGTTGCCGCCGCCACGGCCTCGTTCTTCTCGCTGCGCCTGGAACAGCTCCACCAGCCGAGCGAGATGCTCGTGCCGGTCACGTTCGCGATCATCATCCTGCTCGCGCTCCTCTACGGGTTGGGCGCGCGCCCGGCGACCCGGTTGTTGCGTCTAGAACGGCCGCAGGCGAGCGGACTGCTGCTGGTGAGCTCCAGCGCGTGGGCCGTCGGGCTGGCTCGCGAGATGCAACGGGCCGGTGTGCCCACGGTGCTCGTCGCCCGGGGGAGCGAGAACCTGGCGGCCCGCACCGACCTGGACTTCACGGTCTTCGCCGGGCTGGTGAGGGACCTGCCGGACTCGGGCCTGCTCGAGGACGTCCATCGCGCGGTCGTCGCGTCGACGGACGACGAGCTCAATCTCATCGCCATCCAGGTGCTGGAGGATGAGCTCGGCGTCGAGCACGTGTCCCTTCTGTCGAGCGCGGCGGCCGTGCGTCACGACCGGCGGGAGCACGACGTGGAGGCCTGGACGCAGCGGCCGTTCTCGTCCGGTGTCAGTTTGGAGGACCTCGAACGGATCACGGACGAGGACGCGGGGGTGCGGACGGTGGAGGCGGTCGCCGTGCCGGCTTCCGCGCTGGTGCTGGCCGTCCTGGATCCCGATGGCGGTTGGACGACGAACCCCCGCGGCTCGCCCTCCCTGGGCGCCCAGCTCGTCGTCGCTCTCCCGCCCGACCAGTCCGACAGCCGGGCCACCGCGGCGGCCGACGTCCCGACCGCCGACGACAACCCTTGATCTACTGTCGGGCCATGGCCGACGAGGTGCCCACGGGCCTGTCCATCGCGAGCGTCTGAGGTTCGATGCGCATCGGTGTGGTCTTCTCGCAGGCCGACAGCGGGACCGACCCGGACGCCATCCGGACCTGGGCCATGGTGGCCGAGGGGGCGGGTTTCTCGCACCTGATGGCCTACGACCACGTGCTGGGTTCTGACCCCGCGCTGTACCCCGACGGGGTGGGCAACTTCCCCGCGCCCCCGTACACGCACGAGCACGTCTTCCACGAGATCTTCGTGCTGTTCAGTCACCTCGCTGCGGTCACGACCTCGCTGGAGCTGGTCACGAGCGTGCTCGTCCTGCCGCAACGCCAGACGGCGCTCGTGGCCAAGCAGGCCGCCACGCTCGACCTGCTGAGCGGCAGGGCGATTGCGCCTGGCGGTCGGCGTCGGGCTGGAACTGGGCCGAGTACCAGGGGCTCGGGGCCGACTTCGCCACCAGGGAGGATCGGCTGGAGGAGCAGCTCACCGTCATGCGCCGCCTCTGGACGGAGCCGCTGGTGACCTTCGAGGGTCGCTTCCACCATCTGGACCGCGTCGGCTTGAACCCGCGACCGACCCGGCCGCTGCCGATCTGGATCGGGAGCGGGGCCTCGCCGCGCGTGCTGCGCAGGGTGGTGCGCTGTGCCGACGGCTGGATGCCGCTCCTCATCCCCGGGCTCGACCCCGTCCCGCTCCCCGACGCCGTCGCCCGCCTTCGTCAGCTCGCGGAGGAGGAAGGTCGCGATCCCGCCAGCCTGCCGATCCACGGGCGCGTCTACCTCGGTGACGGCTGGGAGCGCGAGGTCGAGCAGGCGCTCTCGCTGGGCTTCTCGGACCTGTCCATGGGGTTCAACCGGCTGCGCGAGCCGGGTCGGCCGCACGCCGAACACCTCGACCGGATCGTCGAGGCGAAGGCGACGCTCGACCGGCTGGTCGGAGCATGACCGCTGACGTGGGCGCCAGAGAAGGACTGTGTGAGGAGGATGTCGTGGACGACGACCTGATGCCGGCCGCCTTCTTCGGGCACGGCACGCCGACGAACGCGCTGGACACCAACCGCTACACGGAGGCCTGGCGAGCGTTCGGCGCCGCTATCCGGCGCCCGCGGGCCATCCTCTCGGTCTCGGCCCACTGGTTCATCAACGCCACCGCGGTGACGGCGATGGCGGCACCGCGCACCATCCACGACTTCTTCGGGTTCCCACCCGAGCTGTTCGCCTACCAGTACCCGGCTCCGGGATCGCCCGAGCTGGCGGCCGACGTGCGGAAGGTGGCGGACCCGGTGTGGATCGGCGCCGACGAGGACAGCTGGGGCATCGACCACGGCACCTGGTCCGTCCTGGCCCATGCCTTCCCGGATGCCGACATCCCGGTCGTGCAGCTCGCGTTGGACGCCAGCAAGCCGCTGGCCTACCACCTCGAGCTCGGCGCCCGGCTGGCGCCGCTGCGCGAGGAGGGCGTGCTGATCATGGGCAGCGGCAACACCGTCCACCACCTGGGCCGGCTCGACTGGAGCAGTCCTGACGCCGGCTACGACTGGGCGGTGCGCTTCGGGTCGGCCGTGTCCGAGCGCCTGACCGCCGGCGACCCCGCATCGATCGTCGACCTGGAGGAGGATCCGGACTTCCCGAACGCCGTGCCGACGCCGGACCACTTCCTGCCGGTCCTCTACCTCGCCGGCCTGGCCGCGGCCGCCGGCCAGCACTGCGAGCCGATGGTCGAGGGGTACGCGTTCGGTTCGCTGTCGATGGACTCCTTCGTGCTCGGCCCGCCCGTTCGGTGACGGCTGCCGCGGGCGGTGACGGCGCGGCCGACGGTGCAGGCCGGCGTCCGGTCCTGGCTCGAGCGCCACTGGGATCCCGAGCTGGCCCTCGTCGTCGTGGCGCCGGCGTCTCCTCGAGGGCGGCTGGGCGGCGCCCTCCTGGCCGGTCGACTGGCACGGCCGTGGGCTGCCGGAGTGGTCCGACGGCCTGGTGGCCGGCGAGCTGGCGGCGGTCGGCGCGCCCGGTCCGCCGCCGGGGGTCGGCACCGGCTTGGCCGCGCCGACGCTGCTCACCCATGGCTCGGACGACCTGAAGCAGCTGCTGCTGGGCCCGATCCTGACCGGCGAGCACCACTGGTGCCAGCTGTTCAGCGAGCCCGGCGCGGGCTCCGATCTCGCCGGGCTCACCACCCGGGCCGAGCGCGACGGTGACGAGTGGATGGTCACCGGACAGAAGGTGTGGTCCACGAGCGCGCACCACGCCGACTTCGGTCTGCTGCTGGCCCGCACCGACTGGGACGTGCCGAAGCATCGCGGCCTCACGTACTTCGTCCTCCCGATGCGCTCAGGTCGGTGTCGAGGTGCGGCCGCTGCGCCAGATGAACGACCACTCGTCGTTCAACGAGGTGTTCATGACGGAGGCCCGGATCCCGGCCGGCCACGTCATCGGCGAGGTCGGTGGGGGTTGGTCCGTGGCGCTGACGACGCTCGCCTTCGAGCGCCGCTACGGCGTGGCGATGACCGGGCGGGGCACCTCGGCCGGTATGGGTCGAGCGGCATCGGAGGCCGAGGTCGAAGCCGGCCGAGCATCGTCGGACGTACGCGTGGTATCCCCAGCGGGCCGGGAGACCGGACCTGCTGGTGGAGCGGGCGCTCGCGGGCGGTGTGGCCGCCGATCCCGTCGTGCGCCAGCAGGTGGCGACGGTCGAGGCGCTGGCGCGCGCCAACCGCTGGACGGCGGAGCGGGCTCGCGCCGCCCGGGCCCTCGATCGTGCTCCGGGTCCCGAGGGATCGCTCGGCAAGCTGGGGACGAGCGTCGTGGCCCGGGCGGCGGCGCGGGCCCACAGCGCCATCGGCGGCGCGGCCGGTCTCCTCACCGGAGCGGACGCTGCGCGGGCCAGCGCGTCGGGCGCCGTCGCCGCCGAGGTCCTGGTGTCGGTGCCGGCCCAGTCGATCGCCGGAGGGACCGACGAGATCCAGAAGACCATCCTGGCCGACCGCGTGCTCGGCCTGCCCCGCGAGCCGCAGACGGACCGTGAGCTCCCGTTCCGTGCCGTCGCCGCCGCCCGAACGATCGGAGACCGCTGATGATCCTGGCCATCGTCCGCTTCAACGTGCCCAGCCCCGTCGACCACGACGCCGCGGTGGCCGGCGCCGAGGCATCCGCACCGGCGTACCGGGACGTTCCCGAGCTCCACCGCAAGGTGTACACCCGCACGCGGACGGGACGGTGCTCGGCGGCGTGTACCAGTGGTCGTCGCGCCAGGCCGCCGAGCACTTCTACGACGAGGCCTGGCGGGCCCGGGTCACCCAGCGCTTCGGCGCCCCGCCGGAGATCGAGTACGTCGAGGCCCTGTTGGTGGTCGACAACGAGAACCAGACCTCATCATCGCCCTGACGCAGGCGACGCGCGGTCAGCCGGTGTCCTGGGCCGCTGCCAGCAGGGCGTCGTGGAGGAGGCCGTTGCTGACCACGATGTCGGCGCGGCCCTCCAGCGGTGGCGGCCCGCCGTCGAAGCCGGTGACCCGGCCACCGGCTGCTTCGACCAGCACGATGCCGGCGGCGACGTCCCAGGCCCACAGGGCGTCGCGCTGCGCCATGCCGTCCAGCCGCCCGCAGGCGATGTACGCCATGGCGAGGGCGGGTGACCCCAGCACCCGGACGCCGCGGCAGGCGCCGTACAGCGCGACCACCCGGCGGCCGAAGGCGGCGATCGCCTCTGGGTCGTCGTTCTGGATCCCCGTGGCGACGACGGCACGGGCGAGCTCACCGGTGGTCGACACCGTCATCGCCGTCGGTCGGCCCGCGCTCCGCGGCGAAGCACTCGTCGCGCAGCGGGTCGTAGACCACGCCCGCCAGCAGTGGTCCGCCGGTCCGCCGCACCGCGACCGACACGCAGAAGAACGGGATGCCGTGGGCGTAGTTCGACGTCCCGTCGAGCGGGTCCACGATCCAGGTCACGTCGGCGGCTGGGTCCCCGACGGCCCCTTCCTCACCTTCGATCCGGTGCTCCGGGAAGGCGCCGGCGATGACGTCGACGATGGCGGCCTGCGCGGCCGCGTCGGCCCACGTCGTGATCTCCGAGCGGCCCTTGGCGACGACCTCCTTGGGGCGCCCCTGCCCTTCCCGGAGGATGGCGCCGCCGGCCCGGGCGGCCGCCTCCGCCACCGCGAGGAGATCGGGGCGGTCCGGCACGGCGGGCACGGTACTGCGCGGCTCCCACAGGGGCCCGGACGGCGCGGCGCTCAGTCGGCGGTGGCCTCCAGCACCCGCAGGCGGCTGAGCACGTCGTCGCGGTCGAGGTAGCACCCCTGGAGGTGGCGATGGCCGCTGTTGGGGTCGAACTCCGACCGGCCGTGCAGCACCCGGTAGTTGTCGAAGCACATGACGTCGCCTGGTTGCAGTCGCAACCGCAGCTCGAATCGTCCCGATCGCAACAGCCGGGCGAAGGTGCGCACGGCGCGGTAGGTCTCCAGCATCTGGTCGGCCGGGACGTCGAGCGGGGCCAGGAGGGCGTTGCTGTAGCGCACCTCGTGGAAGTTGCCGTCGTGGTCCAGGTGGATCATCGGCACGCGGGTCGAGACGTCGGTGCCGGCGCCGTCCCGGTACCGGAAGGGCAGCGGCGTAGTGGTCAGCAGCTCGTAGGCGTCCGGATCGGTGGCTGCCAGCTCGGCCGCGCAGGCGAAGCCGTCGACGAGCAGGCTGTCGCCACCGGTGGCCTCGAACACCAGGCAGTGGAGGAGCTGGACGCCCGGGAGCATCTCCCGGCTCACGAGGTCCACGTGCGGGGCGAGCGCGTGCGCGGTGTAGGCCAGGCTGTCGGGGTCGGGCTTCGAGACGACGTCCCACAGCAGCCCGAAGTTGCTGTTGCGCAGGAACGCCACCCGTTCGGCGATGCGCGGTGCTGTTCCCGGAACCGTCGGCGCGTCCCGGATGAAGCTGACGCCGTGGCGCTGGAGCTGGACGAGCCACCGGCGCAGCCCGTCGTCGCTGCTCATCACGTCGTCGTAGGCCACCTCGGGAACGGGGTCCGGGCGGGCCTTCGGTCCACAGCACGCGACGCTCGCCGGTGGGGGGCCGGGGCCCGTCGTCGTACGAGTGGCGGGCCAGCCAGCTCAGCGGGAACGTCGAGCGGTGGTCCTCCCCGGCCCACGTGATCACCAGCTCGTCGGCGGGGGCGAGCTCGACGTCCGCCGGTGCGATGTCGTCGGGGATGGACGTGGTGTCCACCAGGCGCTCGGGCACGGACGGGTGCCGGCAGGACGGGCAGAGGCAGTTGTCGCGGAGCCAGAGGTGGTGGAACGTGGAGCGGCGACCGTCCAGCCATTGACCAGGACCTGATCGCGGCCCACCTCCAGCCCGATGATCTCGGCCTCCATCGTTCTGGCCATCTTGCTCGACAGTAGCGCCGGTGCCGGTGAGGCTCGAGGTGGCGCCCTTCAGGCGGCGTGCCACGGCTGCGTGCTGGCGAGCCGAAGTGCGGCGGAACGTGAGAGCGCCGCAGATGGACGCGGCCACGACGAGGACAGCGTCGACGATGCCGACGTCGATGGCTCGCGACACATCGTCGATGTCGGCGTCGGGACCGCTGAAGGCCTGTGGGAACATGAGCATGGCGGCCAGGTACAGCAGCCACGCGCGGTGCACACCTTAGGGATCGGCAAGTTCGTCCAGCGCGGGTTGCCAGGGGCCTCGGGGCGGCGGCCCGCCACGTGTCGTTGATGAGCTGCTTCGGGATGAACCAGGCCGCAATCGGGATCGAACCAGGCGCCGATCGTGAAGCCACGGCCGTCAGCGCGTCGGCTCTGCGCCGAGGGCGACGATGTTGCCGTAGGCCCGCCATAGCCAGACGATGATCAACACGAAGATTGCGACGCCGATGAGCACCTCGATGAGGAGCACGGCGCCGACCAGCGTGTCGGCGTCATCGGCCTCGCTCAGGCGCACGTCCCTGTCCGGCCCTGATCCGGTCGATGACGCGGCGCTGGTTGGCCAGAGCACCGATCGACGAGGCAGCGACGACGGCGACGGCGATGAACAGCGTGGTCAGTGCCGTCGTCAGGCCGTCGAGCCGCAGGAACCCGTCGCGCTGGTCGGGGTAAGGGGGTGGCGGGGGCGGCGCGGTCGCGTGGGTTACCGGCGATCCCCCCGGGGCTACGGCGACGGCGGAGGCCGGGGACACAGCGCTCGACCACGCCTGGCCGGTCCAGTAGCGGTACTGCGTCGGGTTCGTCGGATCCACGTACCAGCCTGCCGGTGCACTGCTCACGCTGCCCTCCTCGCACCGGGTCCCGGGCCCCGGAGACCTGGGTCCGCCCGACGGTACGCCGCCGAGGGCGGAGCGGGGCCAAGCGAGTGCCACCGAGGTGACCCGCGCCGGGCGTTTGCGGAACCTGGACGAATAGCGTCGTCGGAACGTGGCCGCGCCACCACCGCGAGTCGCCTCGTCGGTGTCCCGGCCCCTGTGCTGGCCTCGTCCGCCGTCACCAGGCTGACGGGGCAGTCCCGCCAACGAGAATGGGCGCGGATACAGAGAGTCGAGGAGATTCCGATGGCGAAGGATCGGCACCGAGGAGCTCGGCCCGCTTGGAGGCTCGTCGTGCTCGCGGTCCTTCTCCCGGCGTGCGGTGGCGGGGCGACGACGGCGATCGAGGGCACCTCGCCGATCGCGCCGTACCTCGACGAGGAGGAGCTTGACGAGGCGACCGAGGAGGAGGTGGCGGACGCCCTCGGCGCGGGGAGTCTGAACTCCTTCGACCGCGACCGGATCAACGAGCTCGGGATACAGCCCGGCGGTGGGCGGTGGCGACCGAGCCCCTCTGGACTGTCCTGTTCGACACCGATGCACCCATCGAGCGTTTCGTCGCCGAGCTCGACGCGCGTCGGCAGGACCTCACCGTGATCGTCGGCGACTTCGGTACAGCCGTCGACGGATCCGGATGCCGGGCTCCAGGAGTCGCTCCAGCCGGTCGCCCAGAGCCTCGAGGACCAGATGTCCGACTTCGAGAACCTTGCCATCGCCATCGAAGCCGAGGATCCCGCCGCCATCGAGGAGGTCGGCTGGTGAGCTCGATGCGGTGATCGTCGAGGCGCGGCGTCGCCCAGGACCGAGCTGTTCAGTGGGATGCGCGAGTACCTCGACGAGGACGGGCTGTGCGCCAGCTTCGGAGACCACGGCCACCGAGCTGCCGGACCTCTGCTCGTCGGTGACCGCATTGAGCCGGCTCAGTGGGCGATGCGGCCGCCGTTCACGAGGATGGCCTGGCCGCTCACGAACGCGCTGTCGGGCGAGAGCAGGAAGATGATCGTCCCGAGGAGGTCCGAGACGGTGGCCACCCGGCCGAGGGGCGTCCCGCTGACGTCGTAGGTGGCGGCCGAGCCGAGCACGCTCGCGCCTTCGGTCTCGGGGGTGAAGCCGGGAGCCACGACGTTGACCCGGATGTTGCGGGGGCCGAGCTCGCGGGCGAGCGCCCGCGACATCGACACCACCGCGCCCTTGGACGCCACGTAGTGGACGAACCCGAAGGACCCGGTGAACGCCGTCTCCGAGGCGAGGTTGACGATGGAACCACCTCGGGGCATCCGGCTCGACGCCGCCCGCGTGCACAGGAACGGACCGGTCACGTTGACCGCCAGCATCCGGTTCCACTCGTCGAGCGGGATCTCCTCGAAGCGGCGCCGGCCTACCAGCAGCGCGGCGTTGTTGACCAGCCCGTCGATCTCACCGATGTCGCCGAACACACGCTCCACCTGCTCGGCGTCGCTGACGTCGCACTCGTGGTCGACGCCGTCCGGGTTGAGATCGAGCGTCACGACGTCCGCGCCCCGGGCGCGTAGCTCGGCGGCGAGCGCCTGCCCGATCCCCCTCCCGGCGCCCGTGACGACGATGCGCAGTCCCTCCATGACGGTCGCCTCAGCCGAGGAAGAAGTAGAACTGCGTCTCGTCGAGCAGGCTCACCGTTGCACCCCCATGCTGTCAGGTGGTCGGACGGTAGCAAGCGTCCTCGCTGGTCAGCTCGGCGACGATGTCGGCGGCGGGCTGTACGCCGTGCACGGCGCCCACCGAGATCCCGGCGTACAGCGCCATGGCGGCGATGTCACCGGTGGTGGCCCGGGTGGGCGGGGTGGCGGAGAATCGCGGGATGGGCGTCGGGCCCCGACCGGCCACGTCCCACCGGACCATCGGTCGCCTCGGCGAGGCGGTCGAGCATCATCGCCAGGCCGGCGCGGGCACGCGGCCGATGCCGAGCATCCCCAGCCCTCCCGCGTTCGTCACCGCGGCAGCCAGGTCCGGTCCGGCCACCCTCGACATGCCGGCCAGCTGCAACGGCAGGCGGCAGCCGACGAGGTCGGTCAAGCGCGTCATGTGGGGCGGAGGGTAGAACAGGCGCTTGCTCGATCTCGACGCCACCGCGCTTTCCGCTCTCGTGCGCGACGGCGAAGCCCATCCACGTGAGCTGGCCGAGGCGGCGATCGCCGCCATCGAGGCGCGGAACCCGACCATCAACGCCGTCGTCCACCCCCGCTTCGAGCGGGCCCTCGATGAGATCGACGAAGGGCTGCCCGACGGTCCGTTCCGCGGCGTCCCCTTCCTCCTGAAGGACTACGGCGCCGAGTTGCAGGGCGAGCCCCACCACCAGGGCATGGCGCACCTGCGCCGCCTCGGCTTCTTGGGCGAGGCCGACGGTTCGCTGACCGCCGCCTTCCGGGCCGCGGGCCTCGTGATCCTGGGCCGCACGAACGTCCCCGAGATGGCCCTCATGGGGACCACCGAGCCGATCGCCACCGGGCCGACCCGCAACCCGTGGGACGTCGGACGGTCCCCCGGTGGAAGTTCGGGAGGCTCGGCCGCCGCCGTCAGCGCGGGGATGGTGCCCGCCGCGCACGCCAACGACATCGCCGGGTCCATCCGCATCCCCGCCGCGCACTGCGGGCTCGTCGGGCTCAAGCCGTCCCGGGGTCGGGTGAGGACGGGTCCCGATGCCGACCCGCCCGTCGGCCTCTTCGTCGAGGGCGTGGTGACCCGCTCGGTCCGGGACACGGCCGGCCTCCTCGATGCCATCACCGCGCCGGCCTCGGGCGCGTACTGGGCCCCGCCGCCGTTGGCCGGGCCGCTGGCGGCCGAGGTCGGTCGACCACCCGGTCCGCTGCGGATCGCGGTGTGCCTCACCGCGCCGAACGGCGCCGAGGTCGATCCGACATGCGCCGACTCGGCCGCGGCCGCAGGAGCATTGCTGGCCGACCTCGGTCACCACGTGGACGAGGCTGCACCGCCCGCGCTGTTCGATCCCGCTGTGTTCGAGGGGGCGAGGGCAGTCCTGGCCGTCACCGCCGCACAGGTGGTCGACGCGTGGCAGGCGCGCACCGGCACGGTGATCGGTGAGGCCGATGTCGAGCCGACGACGTGGGCCGCGGTCACTGCCGGTCGCGCCGTCAGCGGGCCGGAGCTGCTGCACTGGCTGGCCCGGTTGCAGCTCCTGGCTCGGGAGATCACGGGTTGGTGGGCGGAGTCAGGCGTGGACCTGCTGGTGACGCCGACGACCGCGGCGCCCCCGACGCCCATCGGCGACTACCTCCGCGGCTACGAGGCCGGCCGAGGGAGCGCGTTCACCCGGCCGTTCAACGTCACGGGTCAGCCCGCGCTGTCGCTCCCGCTGGGATGGCCGGATGACGGCCTTCCCCGCGGCGTGCAGTTCGTCGCCGACCTCGGCCGTGAGGACGTGCTTGTACGGGTGGGCGCACAGCTCGAAGAAGCTGCGCCCTGGGCCTGGCGCCGCCCTCCTTCGCTCACTGCTTGAGCCGATCCGGCCCCATCCCGCACGCCCACCGCATGGGCTGCGGGCAGACTGGATCCGTGGAGCCGGATGGCCGAGTGCTGATCTGCGGCGGGGGGATCGGTGGGCTCGCGCTGGCGCTGTCCCTCCACGCCGCCGGTTGGACCGACCTCGAGGTGTTCGAGGCGGCGCCCCGCATCGAGGAGCTCGGCGTGGGCATCAACCTCCTGCCCCACGCGGTGCGGGAGCTGACAGAGCTGGGCTTGGCGGACGAGCTGGCAGCGGCCGGGCTCGCGACCGCCGAGCTCGTGCTGTGCAACAAGCACGGCCAGCACATCTGGCGGGAGCCCCGAGGTCTGGCCGCGGGCTACCGGTGGCCTCAGTACTCGATCCACCGTGGGCGCCTGCTGGGGCTCCTCCACCGGGCGTTCCTCGAGCGTCTGGGCGAAGACCGCCTGCACACCGGCCACCGGGTCGTGCGCGCCGACGATCAGGGCGATCAGGGCGGTGCGATCGAGCTGCACTTCACAGACCGCCCCCGTTCGTGGAGATGTCGTCGTCGGCGCGGACGGCATCCACTCCGCCATCCGGGCTCAGTGCTATCCGGACGAGGGTGCGGTCCTGTGGAACGGCCAGACGCTGTGGCGGTCGACGGCCTGGGCCCCGCCGTTCCTCACCGGCCGCTCGATGGTGGTGCTCGGCTACTTCGGCTACCGGGTCGTCACCTACCCCATCAGCGAACCTCGGGCCGACGGGCTCGTGCTCACCAACATCGTGCTCGAGGCCCAGACGGCGGCGGGTCGGCCCATGCCCCGCCACGCCTGGGACCACACCGCCGATCCTGACGAGCCGAGGGCACGGTTCGGCCAGCTGCGCTTCGACTGGCTCGACGTCGCCGAGATCATCGACGCCGTCCCCATCTGGTGGCAGTACCCCATGGCCGATCGCGATCCGTTGCCGCAGTGGTCGTTCGGACGCTTGACGCTGCTCGGCGACGCCGCTCACCCGATGTACCCCGTCGGCTCGAACGGCGCGTCGCAGGCCATCCTCGACGCCCGGACGCTGGCGCGGTCATTGACGTTGCAACCAACCCTTGAAGCGGCGTTTGCCGACTACGAGGGGGTGCGACGCACGGCCACTGCGGCGATCGTGCGGTCGAACCGCACGGTTCTGTCCGAGCGGTGCATGGAGCTGGCCGAGGAGCGGGCGCCCGACGGGTTCGACGACGTCAGCGACGTCTTCGCGCCGGGAGAGCTCGAGGAGCTCAGCGCCGAGTTCAGGCGCATCGCCGGCTTCGATCCCGCGGTGCTGAACGAGCGCCCGTCGCTCAGCGTCGCGCCCCGCAGCTAGGCAGGACTACCGCCCGTCGCTGACCGTCCAGCCGCCGTCGACAGCGATGACCTGGCCGGTGATCTGGCTGCTGGCCTCGCCGCACAGCCAGGCCACGGCGGCGGCGATGTCACCGGCCTGCAGGAACCCGCCGGCCAGGGGCTGCTTGCGCTCGGCGTAGGCCACCGTGTCCGGGTTCGTGGCGGCCCGGCGGGCCATCGGCGTCATCACCAGCGACGGCGCCACCACGTTCGAGCGGATGCGCTCGCGCGCGTAGGTCGTGGCGACGGCGTGGCTCAGCCCGATCATCCCGGCCTTGGCGGCCGAGTACCCGTGGGAGCCCGTCATGTCGGGTGCGGCGTCGAACGCCGCCACGCTGGCCACGAACACCATCGAGCCGCCCTCCCCGACCCGGCGCATCAGCCGCAGCCCCTCGCGGGCCGTCAGGAAGGCGGTGGTCAGGTTGAGCCGGATGGTGGCCTCCCAGGCGGAGAGGCTGACGTCGGCCAGGAGCCCGTCGCCGAACGGTCGCCCGCTCCCGCCGGCGATCACGCCCAGGGCGTCGAGGCGTTCGAGGGAGGCGAACGCCGCCTCGGCCTGTGCTTCGTCGGTCAGGTCCGCCACCGCCCACGTGCCGCCGACCTCGTCCGCCAGCGTGCGGGCGTCGTCCTCGACGTTCGAGACGACGTGCACGGCGGCGCCGTCGGCGGCCAGCAGGCGGGCCGTGGCGGCGGCGATGCCGGTCGCGCCGGTCACCGCGCACTGCCGCCCGGCCAGGGCCCCCGCAGCCCCGGGGCTCATGGACGAGCGGGGAAGTCGGTCACCTGAGCGACCTCGACCTGCGGGCGGGCCGGCGTCTCGACGTCCCGGGCCGGCCAGCCGAGGTACACGACGCCGACGATCTGCGTGCCCTCGGGGAAGCCGGCCAGCCGCAGCACCTCCGGCGACGTCCAGCACCGGCGGCGATCGACCAGAACGAGGCCAGCCCGGCGGCCGTGGCGGCGAGCAGGAGGTTCTGCAGCGCGGCAGCCACCGCGTACCCGTCCTCCAGCACCCGCCCGGGCTCGGGCGACGTCGAGCCGACCAGCAGCATCGCCGGCGCACGGAGGTACTTCGTGCGGGCCTTGGTGATCTTGGCCTCGTCCGCGCCCCTGAGCTGCAGGGCGGCGGCGTACGCCTCACCGAGCGCGCTGCGACCCTCGCCGGTGAACAGGCAGAAGCGCCACGGCCACGTCCGCTTGTGGTTCGGGGCCGACGCCGCGATCTCGCACAGCTCGTGCACCAGCTCGGGCGGCCACGGGCCGGTCGAGGTCCATCTGGAGGCTCGTGCGCCTGGCCCAGGCCAGGCGGGCGAACGCGGCCAGCCCGCGACGGTCCAGCGCGTCCGCGGCGATGTCCGCTCCGGCCAGCTCCGTCATCGATGCCATGACGGGGTGACGGTCGTGGGGATCTCGATCTCCACGCCGCGGCCCCGGTAGGTGACGATGGCGTGCTCCAGATCGGCGAAGACCCGGATCCGGACGTCCTCGACGTTGTAGGGCTCGCCGGGGTCGTGGCCCACGGCCGCGGACGCGAGCGCGCGGATCGGGCCCGAGTGCCCGCACACGAACACGCGCAGGTTCGGGGGAGCGTCGCGTGCGCTGCTCGACGATGCCCGCCCAGTGGCGGCGCACGACGTTGATGGGCGGCTCGAAGTAGTGCATGGGCTGGTGGAGCCACTGCGTGATCGGGTCCGCCCCCGCGGCCTCGATCTTGTAGAAGCGGTCCATCTCCACCATCCAGCCCGGACGGTCGCCGGAGCCGGAGCGCTCGTACTCCTCGAGCGTGCTGGCGTACAGCTGGAAGCCGGCGGTGACGTCCATCTCCTTGCCGTCGCACCAGACCTGGAAGTTGTCGAAGGCCTCGGCCGGCACCGGCTCCTCGACCGTCACCTCCCCGATGCCGTAGCGGCTGAGCGCCTGCAGCACGCCCTCCCGCACACCGACGGCCGTCTCCTGGGCCCGCGCCGTCGGGGCGTGGAGAAGGCGCACGGTCGTCCCCTCCTTGATGCCCTTGGCCAGGTCCTGGCCCTTGCGGTGCGCCTGCCAGCGGCCGAGCGGGGTGAGCGCGCCGTCGGTGATGTAGCCCTGGGTCTGGCCGTGGCGGATGAGGCGCACGTCGGTGGTCGACTGCCATCCGGTTGCGGAACGACTCCGGCATCTGCAGTTCGCGAGGCGACGTGGTTGCAAATGCAAACGCCTCGGTTCGGCCGGGCGGCGCGCCGAGCTGGTCGAGCTCGGCCAGCGCCCGATCGGTCGCCCGGGCGCGGGCCCGCGCCACGAAGCCCGGCTCGTCCGGATCCGGGTCCGGCTCGGCGAGGGCGGCGGCCCGTCGGTTCTCGTAACGGATCAGGTACGCGGGGGCGTCATCACGTGACGTCGAGATGCGCGGCATCGGTTCACCGGCTCCTAGCTGTGGATCGTGACGAAGGACTCGACGACGCGGTTCTCGTAGTAGAAGAGCGCCTTGCCGAGCTGGTCCTCCGTCCAGGTGATGACCTCCCAGTCCGGGTCGACGTGGTAGCCGCCCGAGAACACCTCGTTGCGGTTGCCGACCGGGTCGAAGAAGTAGATGGTGTGGCCGCGGGTGATGCCGTGGCGGGTCGGGCCGACGTCGATGTCGACGCCGTTGAGACGGAGGATGTCCGCCGCCCGCCCGACCTCCGACCAGCTGTCCAGCCAGAACGCGAAGTGGTGCAGACCGCCGCTGGCCCCGCGGGTGAAGGCGATGTCGTGCGGCTTGCGGGACCGCTCCAGGAAGACGATGAGCTGGTGGCCCTCGTTGCTGATGAGCTGCTCGGTGACCCGGAAGCCCAGCGCCTCCTGCATGAAGCGGCCGGCGTCGGGCACGTTCTCCGTGGTGAGGAGACAGTGGTCGAGGCGCGGCGGGGCGATACCGACGAGGTCGAGGGGCATGGGTGGCGGGTTGAAGCGGGGCAGGCCGTTGCCGACCTTGTCCATCCGGGCGTAGATCGAGAAGATGTGCCCGCTGGGTGAGTCGAAGCGGATGGCGTCGCCGACCGCCCGTTCGTCGCCCGGCTGCAACCGCTCGACCGTGCAGCCGTAGCGCTCGAGGGCGGTCTCGAAGCCCTCCAGGTCGTCGACGGACTCGCACTTGAACCCCAGGTGCTCCAGGCCGTACCGGGGTGCCTCGGTGAGGATGACCGAGTGGTGGTCGTGCTCGTCCCAGCCCTTCAGGTAGACGCGGTTGTCGACCCGCTCCACCTCACGGAGCCCGAGGACCTCGGTGTAGTACGCCGCGCACAACTCGAGATCGGGCACCCGGACCTCGACGTATCCCAGACGGAAGATTCCCATGCCCTGATCATGCACCGCCCCCCGGGGAGGGAGAAGGGTCGTGTTCCAGATAGTCGTACGCTGATGTTGCGTCTGGAACGCGCCGCGGGAGAGGGTGGCAGCCACCCGGGCCGCGCCCGGGGACGGGAAATCCGAGCACAGGGGCACAAGAAGGGGGGCCGATGAGCTTCGACGGTGAGGCGTTCGTGCAGGACATGCGCGAGGAGCTGATGGCATCCGGCCGGTCGCTCGACCGCTCGGACTGGGTCGAGCGGGTCGTGCAGGGCGAGGCGACCAAGGAGGACCTGGTCGGCTGGGCGCGCCAGCACTACTGGGGCGTCACGTACCACACCCGCCGTGTGCTGGCGGGCTGGGTGACCCGCATGCCGTACGAGATGACGGATGCGGTGATCGAGAACGTGGCCGAGGAGGTGCTGGGCACGCAGTCCAAGAGCGGGCACAGCCACCTGCACTGGCTGTTCGAGTTCACGCGGGCCCTCGGCGCTCCCGACGAGGTCATCACCGAGGCCACGCCGAACGTCGACGCCATCGCCTGCTCGAGCTTCCTCTACAACCTGGCCTTCCACCGGCCCTGGTACGAGGTCCAGTTCGGCGGCGTGCTCGGCATCGAGAACCAGATCCCGCCCGCCTACACCCGGGTGGTCGAGGGCTTCAAGACGCACTACGCCGACGTCCTCGCGCCGGACGACTACGCGTTCCACACCATCCACATCTACGTCGACGAGGACCACGGAGGCGGCGTGGGCGCGTTCGCCGAGAAGCTACCTCGACACGGAGGCGAAGCGCCGCGATGCCCGGGTCGCCTACCTCGCCGGCGCCGAGCTCACGCGCCGCTGCTGGGACGCGCTCGACGGAGCGTCCTGGTAAGGCCCACCCTGTGGAGCAGCGCTCCGAGCGCCCGCCCGCCCGCTTGACCGGCGGGTACACCACGGTGCGCAAGGCGATGGCGGTCATCTCGGCGTTCAGCTACGCCGAGCCGGTCCTCGGCGTGTCCGAGCTGTCCCGGCGGCTCGGACTCGGCAAGAGCACCGTCCACCGCCTCCTCACCACCCTGGCCGCGGACGGGTTCGTGGAGCGCACGCCCGACGAGCGATACCGCCTCAGCCTCAAGCTCTACGAGATCGGCCAGCAGGTCGTGGCCAGCCTCGAGCTGCGGGAGGTCGCCCACACCCCGCTGGAACGGTTGCGCAACGCCAGCGGCGAGACCTCCCACCTGGCCGTGCTGGCCGTGCCCGACGTGGTGTACCTCGATCGGTTCGAGAGCCCGAGCACGCTGCGGATGTTCACCCGGTTCGGGCGGCGGACGCCCGCGCACTGCACGTCGAGTGGCAAGTGCCTGCTGGCCTTCGGTCGGAGCTCCGACGTGGAACGGGTGATCGAGGCCGGGCTGGCCCGCCTCGGACCCCGCACCATCACCGGCCGCACGATGTTCCGGCGGACGCTGACCGAGGTCCGGCGGCGGGGCTACGCGCTGAGCATCGAGGAGTCGGAGTCCGGCGTGGTGTCGGCCGGTGCTCCGGTGTTCGACCACTCCGGTGAGTGCATCGCCGCGGTGTCCGTCGCCGGGCCGATCATGCGGATGCCGCCCAACGACCTGGACCGCTTCGTCCGTCTGGTGGTGGCGACGGCGGCGGAGGTGTCGACGGCGATGGGGGCTCGTGCCAGCCGGACGGGGTCTCGATGACGAGCCCGTCGAGCCGGGGCGCGGGCAGCAGGCACAGCCGCGCCGGCTGACCGTCCACGACGCACTCGCACGTCCCGCACAGCCCCTGCTCGCAGCGGCTCGGGATGCGGGGCCGACCGAGCAGTCCTTGGAGCGCGCGCAGCGCCGTCTCGTCCGACCACACCTCGACCGTGTGGTCGGTGCCGTCGATCGAGACGGTCACCGTCGTGCACTCGAGACGAGGGCGCAGCACGCCCGCAGGCTACGACGGCGGCTCTACGAGCGGCGGGCCGACCGCCAGGCTTCGAAGTCGGGTCGCCGGGAGTCGGCCAAGGGGTACAGCCCGACGATGCTCTCCCCGGCCGTGACCCGCTCGAGCGCGAACGCCTCCTGCTCCTCTTGGACGACGGCGTCCCGGGCCACCTCCTCCGCGAGCTGCGGCGGGCAGCACCATCGCGCCTTCATCGTCGCCCACCACCAGGTCGCCGGGCATGACCAGCACCCCGGCGCAGGCGATCGGGATGTTGGTGTCGAGCGGGAGGTGCAGTCGCCCGAGCGTGGCGGCATGCGGCGCACGGGCGTACACGGGCCACTCCATGCGGGCCACGGAGGGCGAGTCACGCACGCAACCGTCGGTGATCACGCCGGCCGCTCCCCGCTGGAAGGCCCGCATGGCGAGGATGTCCCCGATCGTGCCGGCTCCGTCCGCCTCGCGCGCCTCGATGACGAGCACCTCGTCGGGGCCGATCGACTCCACGGCCCGCTTCTGGGCGTTCAACCCCGCCTGCAGGCGATCGAGCAGATCCTCGCGCTGGGGGACGTAGCGCAGGGTGTACGCGTACCCGAGGAGCCGGTGCCCGGGCTGCAGAGGCCGCAGCCCCGTGAAGTACGTCGAGCGGATGCCCCGTCGCTGGAGCTGGCTGGTCAGCGTGGCTGTCGACACGCTGTTCAAGGCCAGGCGCAGCTCGTCGGTCAGCTCGATCGGTCGGGGCGCCGTGGCGCCCAGGGCCGCCGCTCGATCGGACGGGGTCACCCGGGGCGGCGGGCCGATGGCCGACGAGGGCTCGTCCGACGTGCCGATCGTCGTGCGCACCGAGGAGAGCACGCCCGCCGGTCCGCTCAGCTCGACCTCGACCACGTCACCGGGGTCGATCGGCCGCGAGCCGGCCGGGGTGCCGGTGAGGATGATGTCGCCGGGTTCGAGCGTCATCGTGCTGGACACGTCGGCCACCAGGGCGGGGAGCGGGAAGAGCAGCTCGTCGGTCCGGCCCTCCTGGACGACGGTCCCGTTCACCCGGGTGACGATGCGGAGCGTCGTGGGATCCAGCCCCGCGGCCTCGGCCGGCGGCCCGAGCGGCGTGCAGCCGTCCCACCCCTTCGAGTGGACGTTCGACCCCCGGTCGGCGTAGCGCAGGTCGTACACGCCCATGTCGTTGGCGGCGGCCACGTGGGAGACGAAGGACCAGGCGTCGCCGGCATCCACCCGCCGGGCGGTGCGGCCGATGATCACCGCGATCTCGCCCTCGAAGCCCAGCAGCTCGCAGCCCTGCGGGCGCTCGACCGTCGCGCCGTCACCGCTGATGGTCGACGGAGGCTTGAGGAAGTACGAGGGATAGGACGGCGTCGCCCCCCGCTCGGCGGCCCGGCTGCGGTAGTTGACGTGGACGGCGACGATCTTCGTCGGCGGGGGAGGTGCGGGAGTTGGGGAAGATGGCGGCATCCGGCTGAGCCCCTTGCATCAAGTTAACGCGTTAAATAGTCTCAGGCCGTGAGCGCGGCGTCAAAGGTCGACCAGCTCTGGGGATCCGTCCCGCCCCTCGTCACCCCGTTCCGTGACGGGCGCGTCGACGACGAGGCCTACGCCGCGCTGGTCGAGGCGCAGGTGGCGGCCGGCTCCCACGGCATCCTCGTCAACGGGACGACCGCCGAGCCCTCGTTGCTCACGGTCGAGGAGCGCAACCTCCTCGTCGACGTCGCCGTGGAAGCGGCCGGCGGCCGGGTGCCGGTGGTGGCGGCCACGGGCTCGCAGTCGCTGGCCGAGTCGCGGGAGCTGACCGTGCACGCGGCGCAGGCCGGGGTCGCCGCGCTCCTCGTGGTCACGCCGTACTACGTCCGGCCGCCGCAACGCGGGATCGTCGCCTACTACCAGCAGGTGGTGGACGGCCTGGAGACGCCGTGGATGGTGTACCACATCCCTGGTCGGGCGGCCGTGGGCGTCACCGTGGACACGTTGGTCGAGCTGCGCGATGTCTCGCCGACGTTCGTGGGGATGAAGCACGCCGTCAACGACCTCGGCTTCGTGTCGGCCGCGCTGGCGCGGCTCGGCCCCGACTTCAAGGTCTTCGTGGGGCTGGAGGAGTTGAGCTTCCCCATGATGGCGGTGGGTGCCTGCGGGCTGATGAACGCCGTCGGCAACGTGGCGCCGGCGCGGCTGGTCGAGATCTGCGAGGCGGTGCGCGACGGCGACCTGCACCGTGCGCGCAAGCTGCACGAGAGCCTGTACGAGCTGAACGAAGCCGTGTTCTTCGACACGAACCCCATCCCCGTGAAGTACATGATGAAGCGGCTCGGTCTGCTGGCCGACAACGAGCATCGCCTGCCGATGGTGCCCGCCTCGCCCGAGGTGGCGGCCCGGCTGGACGGTGTGCTCGAGCGGGCGGGCTTGTTGGGACCGTGACGGCCATCCCGACGCCCAGCCTCCCCATGCGGGACTTCGCCCACTCGCTCCCGATGGCGCTGCTGAAGGCGCGGGAGGCGGTGATGGCCGGGTTCCGCCCCGACCTCGAGGCGCACGGCCTCACCGAGCAGCAGTGGCGGGTGCTCAGGGTGCTGACCGAGCACCCGGGCATCACGGCCGGCGAGCTGGCCGAGCGCGCCGCGCTGCTCAAGCCCAGCCTCTCCCGCATCGTCGGCCGTTTGGAGGAGCGTGGCCTCGTCGACCGCCGGCCGGAGGCGCGCGACCTGCGCCTCGCCCGCCTGACCATGACCGTGGCCGGGCACCGGCTGGTGCGGAAGATCGCGCCGCGGTCGGAGGCTCGGTACCGGGCCATCGAAGCGGCCTTCGGGGGGGAGCAGCTGGCCGAGCTTCACGGCATGCTGGAGGCGCTGATGGCCAGCCTTGAACCGAGGAGGGTGAGCGCATGAGCGAGCGCAGCGAGCGAAACGGCGCCGGTGGCGGCCCGCCGGACATCGTCCGGTCGGCGTACGCCGAGCTGATCGTCACCGACCTGGCCCGGGCCCGGGAGTTCTGGGTGGATCTGCTCGGGTTCGTGGTGTCGGCCGAGGAGCCCGACGCGCTCTACCTGCGCGGCTACGAGGAGTTCGTCCACCACAGCCTCATCCTGCGGACCGGCTCCGAGACCGCCTGCGGGCGCATCGGCTTCCGGGTGCGGACGCCCGAGGACCTCGACCGGGCCGAGCAGTGGTACGGCGCCCTGGGTTGCCCCACCAGGCGCATCCCCGCCGGCACGACCCGCGGGCTCGGCGAGGCCGTGCGTGTCCGCGATCCGCTCGGCTTCACCATCGAGCTCGTGCACGAGATGGACAAGGTGGAGCGGCTGGTCCAGCGCTACGACCTCCGCCGGGGCGCCAGCATCTCGCGGATCGACCACGTCAACATCGCCGTGCCCGACGTCCCCGCCGCCTACGAGTACTACACGGGTCTCGGCTTCGGTCTGTCGGAGACCATCGAGGACGCCGACGGCACGCTGTACGCGGCGTGGATGTTCCGCAAGCAGACAGTCCACGACGTCGCCTTCACGCTCGGCGCGGGGCCGATGCTCCACCACCTCGGGTTCGCAGTGCCCGAGTCCCACCACATCCTCGGGCTGTGCGACACCATCGGCGCCCTCGACCTGGCCCACCACATCGAGCGGGGCCCCGGCCGTCACGGCGTGTCCAACGCGTTCTACGTCTACCTCCGTGACCCGGACGGCCACCGCGTCGAGATCTACACGTCGGACTACTTCACCGGCGACCCCGGCCACGAGCCGCTGCGCTGGAACGTCCGCGACGAGCGCCGCCGGGACTTCTGGGCCAATCCCGTCGTGCCCGGCTGGTACCTGGGCTCGGCCCCGATGCTCGACCTCGACGGCCGGCCCGTGCCCGTCATCGACCAGGAGCCCACCGAGCGGACCGTCACCGTGGGCGCCGACGGCTTCGGTACCACGGTGCATGACGCCGTGGAACAGACGGTGCACGAGGCGGCGGATGCCTGACGGCGCCGCGCCCGTCGCGCCGGCGCCGGCTGCCGCGCCGACGTCCGGCTGCCCGATCGATCACGACTTCGACCCGCTCGCACCCGCGTACCTGGCCGATCCCTACGCCGTCGCCGACCGAGTGCGCGAGGCCACGCCGGTCTTCTACGCCCCCTCGCTCGACATGTGGGTCGTGTCGCGCATGGAAGACGTCGAGGCGGTGTTCAGCGACCACGAGACCTTCTCCGGCCGCATCGTCCAGGACCCGGTGTTCCCGGTGTGCGACGCCGCCCGGGGTGTGCTGTCCGAGGGGTTCCACCCGCTGCCCGTGATGTCCAACAACGAGCCCCCGGACCACGGGCGCATCCGGGTCCACACGACCAAGGGGTTCTCCAACCGGCGCATGGCGATGCTGGAGCCGTTCATCCGTGCCAACGCCGAGCGCCTGGTGGGCGAGATGCTGGCCGGCGAGCGGCCGGCCGAGTTCGTCCACGCTCTGGCCTTCCCGCTGCCCGCCTACACCGTGTTCCGCCACATCGGCTTCCCCGACGAGGACGCCGAGCAGCTCAAGCGCTGGTGCGGCAACCGCAAGCTGTTCCAGTGGGGCCGGGCCACCGAGGCCGAGCAGGTGGCCATCGCCGAGAACATGGTCGCCTACTGGCACTACTGCCAGGAGTTCACCGACGCCAAGCTGCACGACCTCGGGGACGACTTCGCCAGCGACCTGCTCCGCGCCCACCTCGACGATCCGGACCAGCTCACGCTGGACGAGGTGAAGAGCGTCGTCTACGGGCTGTCGTTCGCGGGCCACGAGGCGGTGACGAACCTGCTGTGCAACACGGTCCGCCAGCTCTTGGCCCATCGGGAGCAGTGGGAGGAGGTCTGTGCCGACCCGGCGCTGGTGACGGCCGCGGTGGAGGAGACGCTGCGCTACGACTCGAGCCAGATCTCCTGGCGCCGGATCACCAAGAAGCCGACGGTCGTCGGCGGGGTCGAGATCCCCGAAGGTGCCAAGGTGCTCCTGCTCTTCGCCGCCGCCAACCACGACCCCCGGCGCTTCGACGAGCCCGACCGGTTCGACATCCACCGCGCCAACGCCCGCCATCACATCAGCTTCGGCAAGGGCATCCACTTCTGCCTGGGCGCGGGCACGGCCCGCCACGAGGCCCGGATCGTGCTCGACACGCTCATCCACATGGCGCCGTCGTTGCGCCTGGCCGAGGACCAGGACTTCAGGGTCTTCCCGAACATCACCTTCCGGGGGCCCGAGCAGCTCTGGCTCGACTGGGACTGAGCAGCTCAGCCGCTCAGTTGTTCAGGCCGACGCGTCGGCGCTCAGCAGGTCGTCCATCTGGCCCATGGCGGCCGTCAGGCCTTCCTCCATGCCCATCGTCAGCAGCTGCTCCATGGCCTCGGTCGAGGGGAACGTCGTGACGATGGCCATCTGGGTGCCACCACCGGATCGTTCGCTGAGGTCGACCTGCATGCGCATGACCGGCATCTCCGGGTTGGGCTCGCCATCCTCGCCGGCGAAGCCGTCCTCGAACTCGATGCGGCTCGGCGCCTCGGCGGCGATCACCTTCCACCACCCGCGCGAGCGGTCGCCTTCCGGGCCGGTCATGTAGTAGCTGGTGCGACCGCCGGGGCGCAGATCGTGCTCGACGAAGGTGGCGGGGTAGGTCGGCGGGCCCCACCAGCGCTCGAGCAGGCGCGGGTTCTGCCACAGCTCCCAGACGCGTTCGATCGAGGCGTCGAACTCGGCGGACACCGTCATCGTCCGGGTCGCGGGGTCCTTGCGCACGTCGGTCACGGTCACGGGGTGTCTCCTCTCGTCGGATCGGCGAGGACTTCGCCGAAGCGGTCCAGGCGCTCACGCCACACGACCTCGAGCTGTTCGAGGAGGCGGGCGGCGCGGCGCACGGTCTTGATGTCGGTGCGGACGAGCTGCTCTCGCCCGCGGCGTTCCTTGATGACGAGCCCCGCCCGCTCCAGCACGGCCACGTGCTTCTGCACGGCCGCGAAGCTCATCGGGTACCGCCGGGCCAGCGACGACACCGAGTGCTCCCCGGACACGGCGAGCGCCACGATGTCGCGCCGCGTGGCATCGGCCAAGGCGTGGAAGACCAGGTCGGTGGCTCCTTCGTCGGCACTGGGCGCGGCAGGACTATCTACAACCATTCGGTTGTAGATTACGTGATCCTCTCGACCCGGTCAACGCCTCAGATCTGCGCTCGGGCCTCGGCCAGAGCCTGCTGGTAGGTCTCGACGTTGCGCAGCTTCACGCCTTCGTAGCCGCGTACGACGTCGACCAGCCCCGCCACGTGCGCGGCGCGCTCGGGTGCGGACGCCAGCGTGGGCAGCAGCTCGTCGACCAGCTCGACGTACTCGTCGACGAGCCGGCGCTCGACGCGGCGCACCTCGGCCCGGCCGAACGGGTCCAGCTTGGTGCCGCGGAGCCGCTTCATCGAGCGCAGGCCGGCGAGCGTCGGGCGGGCCCACGGCCCCAGCTTCAGCTTCCGCTGGAGCCCCATGGCCCGCAGCATCGGCGGGTGGAGGTTCCACGACACCTTCTCGATGTCACGTCCGACCTCGCCGAAGGTGCGCTCCACCTGATCACCACCGTCGAGCAGCAGGCGGGCCACCTCGTACTCGTCCTTGTAGGCCATCAGCCGGTGGAGCTGATGGGCCACGGTGCGGGTGAACGCCCCGTCACCCCCGGCGCGTTGCTCGGCCTCGAACGCCCTGCGCACGACGGCGAGGTAGCGGTCGGCGTAGGCCCGGTCCTGGTAGGCGGTGAGCTCGGCGACTCGGATGGCCAGCATGCGCTGGAGCTCGGCGTCGGCCGCGAACTCCTCCAGCCCCGCCGTCGTCAGCGGAGTCGCGGCGCGGAGTCCGGCCTGGCGCTCGACCCGTTCGGGATCGACCACCCACAGCCGGCCCCACCGGAAGGCCTGCAGGTTGAGCTCGACCGCGGTGCCGTTCAGGTCGATGGCGGCCTCGATCGACGACGCCTTCACCGGCACCACGCCGGCCTGGTAGGCCACGCCGAGCAGGAAGACGTTGGCCGTGACGGCGTCGCCCAGGAGGCCGGTGGTCAGGCGCGACGCATCCACGTAGGTGTTGAGCTCGCTGCGGGTCCGCGCGTCGAGCTCGGTGACGAGAGGGGTCGGGTCCAGCTCGGCCGTGGCGACCCGGCCGACCATGCGCCCCGTCGGCGTGATGGTTGTCGATGCAACGACGACGCTCGAACCGGCCTCGAGGCCGGCGAGGTTGGCCGGGGTGACGGAGGCGAGCAGGTCGAACCCGATGAGCACATCGATGCGGCCGGGCTCGTACTCCCCGATGGAGACCGTCGAGACCACCGGGCCGGCCTTCTGGCTCAGCCCGGTCTGGTCGACCGAGTGGGTGTCCAGGCCGTCCATCTTGGCCGCCGCGGCCAGCATCTGGCTGACCGTGACGACGCCCGTCCCGCCGATGCCCGGCATGCGGAGCGTGGCCCCGGCGGGGACGATGCGCTTCGGCTCCGGGAGGTCGGCGCCGTCCAGGTCGCCGCCGGGACGCCGGCGGCGGGCACCACCCTTGGCCAGCTTGACCGTGATGAAGGCCGGGCAGTCGCCCTTGAGGCAGCTGACGTCGAGGTTGCAGCTGGCCTGGTCGATGGTGGTCTTGCGGCCGAACTCGGTGTCGATCGGTTGCAGGCTCAAGCAGTTCGACTTCACGCCGCAGTCGCCGCAGCCCTCGCACACCCGCTCGTCGATCATCAGCTTGAAGCTGGGACGCGGGAGCCGGCCGCGCTTGCGGTCCCGGCGCTTCTCCGCCGCGCACTGCTGATCGTGGATCAGCACCGTCACGCCCGGCACCGAACGCAGGTGCTCCTGCGCCTCGATGATCTTGTCCCGGTGCAACACCTTGGCGCCCTTGGGCACGGACACGCCCCGGTACTTCCCGGGGTCGTCCGTGGTGATGATGATCTCCTTCACCCCTTCGTGAAGGAGCTTGCCGGCGACGTCCGGAACGGGGAGGAGGCCGGTGGCGTCCTGGCCCCCGGTCATGGCCACCGCGGCGTTGTACAGGAGCTTGAAGGTGATGTCGACGCCGGCCGCCACCGCGGCCTGCACGGCGAGCTGGCCGGAGTGGAAGAACGTGCCGTCGCCGACGTTCTGGAAGAGGTGCGGGTCGTCGACGAACGGGGCGATGCCGATCCACTGGCTGCCCTCCCCGCCCATCTGCGTCATGCCGGTGATGGTCCCTCGCGATCCGCCGCCCATGAAGCTGACCATGCCGTGGCAACCGATGCCGGCGCCGACGAGCGAGCCCTCCGGCACGAGGGTGCCGGTGTTGTGCGGGCAGCCCGAGCAGAAGAACGGCGTCCGGACGGCCTGGGAGCTGAGCGAGAGCTGCAGGCGCTGGACCTCGCGGGGCGGGGCCAGCCGGTCGGCCGGGAGGGCCATGGTGAGGACCCGTCGCAACGGCTCGACCAGACCCTCGGCGGTCAGCGCGCCGTTGAGCGGGATCAGGGCCTGACCGTCGGCGTCCCGCTTGCCGAGCACCAACGGCTGGTCGGCGCTGCCGTAGAGCGCGTCCCGGACCAGCGTCTCGACGTTCGGTGCCTTGTCCTCGACCACCAGGAGCGTCGTCGTGCCCGCGGCGAGCCGGCGCACCGCGGCGCGGTCGAAGGGGTTGAGGGCGCCGAGCTTCAGCACGCGGACGCCCGCATCGCGAAGACCGTCGGCGTCGAGGCCGAGCGTGGCCAGCGCCTCCAGGACCTGCTCGCAGGCGTGACCGCCGGCGACGATGCCGAGCCACGGTTGCGGCGTGTCGACGACGATGCGGTTGAGCCCGTTCTCCTGGATGTAGGCGAGCGCCATGTCCATGCGCGGGCCCAGCACCTCGGTCTCGAGGCTGGGCGTCATGATGTGCGGGGTGAGGGTCGGCGTCCAGGCCTGGCCGTTGACCTCCAGCGTCGGGACGACCGGCCGGATGCGCTCCGGATCGACGACGGCCGTTCCCGAACCATCGGCCACCGAGGTCACGATCTTCACCGCCGTCCACAGGCCGCTGGCCCGGGACAGGGCGACGCCGTGGAGGCCGAGGTCGAGCACGTCCTGCACCGTCCCCGGGTAGAGCACCACGAGCCCGAGAGCGGCCAGCGTCACCTCGGAGCGGGATGGGAGGGTCGAGGACTTGCAGGCCGGGTCGTCGCCGGCCAGGGCCAGCACGCCGCCCAGCCGGGCCGTGCCGGCGAAGTTGCCGTGGCGGATGGCGTCGCCCGCCCGGTCGACCCCGGGCGACTTGCCGTACCAGATGCCGAGCACGCCGTCGTAGCGATGCGACGCGAAGGTCGACGAGAGCTGGCTGCCGCAGACCGAGGTGGCGCCGAGCTCCTCGTTGACGGCCGGCCGGTGCACGATGCCGAGCTCGTCGAGCAACGGGCGCTGCGACTGCAGCTCGCGGTCGTAGCCCCCCAGCGGCGAGCCCTGGTAACCGGAGATGAAGGCCGCCGTGTTGTGTCCGGCCCGGCGGTCGGCGCGCATCTGGTCGAGCGGGAGCCGGGTGAGGGCCTGGACGCCGGTGGCGAGGATCTCGCCGGAGACGGTGCTGTACCGATCGCCGAGCGAGAACGAAGGCGTTGCCGACGGCCGGGCCGCAGTGTCGGTCATGCGCGGAATGTACTCCGACCACTCTGTAACTGGACTGGCCCCCGTCCCTCCAGCTGGAACGCCGGGGTCAATCGAAACCGCTCAGAGAGAGACCGGGAGGTGGATGAAGCCGCGGAAGTTCGGCGTGGTGACGCGGCGGGCGGTCGTGTAGTCGGGCTCCCAGCGGTCGGCGACGGCCAGCAGCTCCTCCCACGAGATGCGGCCCAGCATGCGCCCGAGGGGGGCGCCGACGCAGAAGTGGGTGCCGTGGCCGAGGGCGAGCTGGCGGGCCGTCAGCCGGTCGAGCTGGAAGACGTCGGGGTCCGGGAACTGGCGCTCGTCGCGGTTGGCCGAGCCGATGTGGACGAGCACCTGTGATCCCTCGGGGATGGTCCGTCCGTGCAGTTCCACGTCCCTGGTCGGCGTGCGGACGAAGCCCTGCGCGGCCGAGTCCCAGCGGGAGCCCTCCTCCGCCAGCGCGGCGACGAGCGAGAGGTCGGCCCGGACGGTCTCGAACAGGCCCTCGTTCTGGGCCAGCGTGTGAGCGATGTTGGTCAGCAGGTTGTTGGTGCTCTCGAAGCCGGCGGTGAGGAACGTCATGGTGGTGACCACGACCTGTTCGTGGCTCAGCCGCGCCCCTTCGTCCTCGGCGGCGATCATGGCGCTGATCAGGTCGTCGCCCGGGTCGTTGGCGCGGGCTGTCGCCAGATCGTCGAGCGCGCCACGGAGCTTGGCCATGGCGGCCACGTGCAGCGGCTCGCTGCCGTCCTCCGGCACCTCGCGGGTGAAGAAGTCGTCGAGCCACGGGCGCATGCGCAGCACCTCGTCCTCGGACATGCCGAACATCGCGCCGAGCACGTTGGCGTTGAGCGGCGCGGCGATGTCGTGCACGTACTCGATGGTTCCCTGCTCTCGCGCGCTGGTGGCCAGCGCCCGGGCGTGGGCGCGGATGGTGGGCTCGAGCACCGCGACCGTCCGCGGCGTGAAGGCCTTGTTCACCAGCTTGCGGGCCGTGGTGTGGCGGGGCGGGTCCGTCGTGCCCAGCGTCTTGCCGATGCGCTGCGGCATGTCGTTCAGGAGGTTCCCGCGCCGCTCGCTGGACCAGGTCTGCCAGTCGCTGAACGCGGCCACGCAGTCGGCGAAGCGGGTCAGCACCCAGATGTCCTCCGTGGCCGAGTAGTGCGCGGGGTCCTCGTCCCGCAGCTCCCGGTAGTAGGGGTACGGGTCGTCACGCTGGGGGACGGAGAAGACGTAGTCGTCAGGCATCGGGGCTTTCCTCGTCGAGCACCCGCGCCGCAACAGCGAACGCGGCGTTGGCCGCTGGGACGCCGCAGTAGATCGCGCTGTGCAGCAGGACCTCGGAGATCTGCGCCGGGGTGAGGCCGTTGCGACGGGCGGCCCGGACGTGCATGGCCAGTTCCTCGGGCCGGTCGAGCGCGACCAGCAGCCCCAGCGTGATGGCGCTGCGCGTGGCCCGGTCGAGGCCGGGCCGGTCCCACACCTCGCCCCAGGCGTAGCGGGTGATGAGGTCCTGGAAGGGCGCGGTGAACGGCGTCGTCGCGGCGACGGCCCGATCGACGTGGTCGTCGCCCAGCACGGCGCGACGGACCGTCATGCCGCGGGCGCGGTCGTCGGCGTAGCCCGCGAGGTGATCGAGGATCGCCGCCGTGGCCCGCTCGGGTTGCTCCATCGTGGCCAGGTGGGCGGAGGCCGGGAGCACCACGAGCTGGGAGTCGGGGATCGCCTCCTGGATGACCAGGCCCATGGCGACCGGCGTCGCCTCGTCATCGGCGCCGCAGATGACGAGGGTCGGCGCGGTGATCGACTTGATGTCCTCGCGGAGGTCCATGCCGGCGATGGCCGCGCAGCATCCGGCATAGCCCTCGTCGGATGTGTCCAGCAATCCCTGCCGGAACTCGTCGACCATGGCGGGCCCGGCGGCGCGGGTGGCGGCGCTGAAGTACCGGGACGTCATGGCGTCGACGAGCGCGCCGGTCCCGTTCGTGCGCACGAGCTCGATCCGCTCCTGCCAGCGGTCGGGCGGGCCGAGGTACGGCGACGTGCAGCAGAGCACCAGCGAGCTGATCCGCTCCGGCGCGTTGACACCGAGCCACATGCCGACCATGCCGCCGAGCGAGAGCCCGGCGTAGGCGACCCGGTCGAGATCCAGGCGGTCGAGGAGGGCGAGCACGTCCCGGCCGAGGTCAGCCAGCTCGTACGGCCCTGGTGGCGCCGGCGAGCGTCCGTGTCCCCGGTGGTCGTAGCGCAGCACCCGGAAGCGGCGGGACAGCGCCGGCACCTGCGGAGCCCACATGGCCGAGGCGGTGCCGATGGAGCTGCCCAGGACGACGACGGGCGCGTCCGGTGGGCCCTCCAACTCGTAGTGCAGATCGATCGGCTCGGTCATGGATTTCCTCGTGAGTGGTGGGCGTGGGCGTGGGCGAGAGCATTCTCGATGAAGGCGTCGGCGGCACCGAGGTGCTCGGCCGGCTCGAGCGCACGCGCGAGCGCCTGGGCGTCGAGGGCGCCGGCGACGAGAGGGTCGGCGGCCAGCGCGTCCGCCAGCGAGCCCTTGCCGTCGAGCACCGCGCCGGCCGCGGCCTCGACCGCATCCCGGGCCTGCGTGGCGTCCACCCCCTGCTCGACCAGCGCGGTGACGACCGCCTCGGTCATCACCAGCCCCTCGGTCAAGCCGAGGTTGGTCCGCATGCGCTCGACGTCGACCTCGAGATCGTCGAGCAGGTCGGCCAGGCGCTCGGCCGCTCCGGCGGTCAGGGCCAACGCGGTCCGCAGCGGCTCCCACTCCGCGTGCCAGGGGCCGGCGGCCCGCTGGTGCTCCTGGAGCTGGGCGCCCAGCACGATCGAGGCCAGGCCGTTCACCTGGTGGGCGGCCGAGACGACGAGGGTGGCCTGGGCCGGGTTGCGCTTGTGCGGCATGGCGGACGAGCCGCCGCTGGAACCGTCCCGGACCTCGCCCACCTCGGTGCGAGCCAGCGCGATGACGTCGGTGGCGACCCTGCCCACGCTGCCGGCGACGATCGCCAGCGCGGAGGCCAGCTCGGCCGTCCGGACGCGGGTCGTGTGCCAGGGCAGTGGGGGAGCGATCAGCCCCAGGCGGGCCGCCAGCTGCTCGACCACCGTCGGACCTGCGCCACCGAGCGGGGCCAGCGTGCCCGCCGCTCCTCCGAGCTGGACGGCCAGCCGCTCGGCGGCGACGCGGGCGACCAGCGCGCGTGCGTCGACCAGGCCCACCAGCCAGGTCGCCGCCGTGAGCCCGAAGGTGATCGGCACGGCGTGCTGGCCCAACGTGCGCCCGACGGCGACGTCGCCCCGGTGGCGCTCGGCCAGCGTGGCCGCAGCCGAGGCGGCTCGCTCCAGCTCGTGGTTCAGTCGGGTCAGCGACCGTTTGGCCAGCAGCATCAGCGACGTGTCGATGACGTCCTGGCTCGTGGCACCGACGTGCACCGCCGCCCTCGCCTCCGCCGGCACCGCGGCCCGCAGGTCGGCGACGAGCGGGATGACCGGGTTGCCGGCCTCCGCCGCCCGCCGTCCCAGGTCGGGCAGATCGAAGCGGTCGGCCTGGCAACACGCACTGACGGCCTCGGCGACGGATCGGGCGACGAGCCCGGCGTCAGCCGCAGCCGCTGCGAGCGCGGCCTCGACGTCGAGCATCGCCTGCAGCCAGGCGGTGTCGTCCACATCCGCCCACGCCCGATCGGAGGCCGTGGAAGGCCCCAGCAGCGCGCCGTCAAACGGCAAAGAACACCGTCTCTCGCTCACCCTGGAGGTGGATGTCGAAGCGCAGGCCATCGCCGTCGGCCTCGGCCACCAGCGTCGACCGTGCCTCCGCGTCGGGCACGAGGGCGAGGACCGGATCGACGGCGTTGGCGTTCGCCTCGTCGGGGAAGTACATGCGAGTGACCAGACGGTCGAGCAGCCCGCGGCGAAGACCGAGAAGAGGATGTGCGGCGCCTGGGTGCTGCCGTCCGGCCCCGGGACAGGTCCGGGCTTGACCGTCCACAGCTCGTACGAGCCGTCGGCCGCCGTGGCGACGCGACCGAAGCCGAACGATGGACCCGTCGGACCTGCCACCGCGGCGGATTGGTAGCTCCCGGAGGCGTCGGCCTGCCAGACCTCGAGCAGCGCGTCGCCCACCGGCTGCCCGCCGCCGTCGACGAGCCGCCCGGTGATGCGCACCGCACCCTCGCTGCCCGGCGGCACGACGTCGCCGCCCGGCGCGTAAGGAAGCTCGATGTGGTGGAACGGACCCACCGTCTGCGACGGCGTCAGGGCGGCGGCCGGATCGTCGGCCATCGTCACTGCTCCATCGGCGTGGCCGCCGGACCGCGCAGCACGATGTCCCAGCGGAAGGCGAGGGCTTCGTCGGGGATGCCGGCGTCGAGGTCGAACGTCGACACAAGGCGCGGCCGTGCCGCCTCCGGCACCGACGAGAAGATGGGGTCGAAGGGGAACAGCGGATCGCCCGGGAAGTACATCTGGGTGATGAGGCGGGTCACGAACGCCGGTCCGAAGAGCGAGAAGTGGATGTGGGCCGGCCGCCAGGCGTTGTGGTGGTTCTTCCACGGGTAGGGCCCAGGCTTGATCGTCACGAAGCGGTAGCGGCCCTCGTCGTCGGTGATCGTGCGGCCGCCGCCGACGAAGTTCGGGTCCAGCGGGGCGATGCCGTCATCGCTGTCGTGCCGGTAGCGACCGGCGGCGTTGGCCTGCCAGACCTCGACGAGCGTGTTGGGGATCGAGCGCCCCGATCCGTCCAGCACGCGGCCGTGCACGATGATCCGCTCGCCGAGTGGTGGGGCGGGGTGCTGCGCGGTCAGATCCTCGTCGCCTTCGACGACCGGCCGGTGCCCGAACACCGGCCCCGTGAGCTCCGACACCGTGTGGGGCGCGACGACCAGCGGGCGGCGCCGCGGCACACGCAGCACCGACGATCGGTAGTCGGGGTAGTCGAGCGGCGGGTTGACGCCATCGGGTACGCGCTCGTAGTCGCTGACGGACTCCACCCCGGTTGTCATCCCCACGATCGCAACGATAGGCGTCAGCTGCGGGAGACACGCCAGAGACGGATCGGCTCCGGGATGCCCTTCATCACGACAGGCCCCAGCTCGTCGAACGAGACGCCGGGGACGCGATCGCCGAGCTCGGCGCGCGCCGGCTCGGACAACAGCACCTCGCCCGGCCCGGCCTGGTCGACGATGCGAGCGGCCACGTTGACGTCGTGGCCGACGAGATCGGAGCCCCGGCGGCGGGCCTGGCCGGCGTGGAGACCGATCCGGATCCACAGCGGCAGACCGGTGGCCTCGGACTCGGCGTCGAGGCTCTCCTGGAGGGCCAGCCCCGTGCGCACCGCGGCGACGGCGTCGGGGAAGAAGAGGAGCAGGCCGTCACCGAGCTCCTTCACGACCCAGGCGTCTTCCGGCAGCGTCTCCGACACCACGCGGTCCTGCGCGGCGAGAAGGGCGAGCGCGGCCTCGTCGCCCGAGAGGGCCGTGAACTCGGTGAAGCCGACGAGGTCGGTGAAGACGATGGCGCCCTGCACCACCCGGGCCGCGGTCGTGGTGACGGGCATCAGCGGGCGGTGACCACGACCGACCCGCTCACCGTTCCCACCTCGACGAGCACGTCGTCGCCCGGCTCCCACCCGCCTTCCACCGCTCGGGACGAGGTGGTCTTGACGGCCGGGCGCACGCCGGCGGGCAGGTGCACCGTGATGCCGCCCGAGATGCTCCGGGCGCGGACGGGGCCGCCGGCGCTCGAGCCGATCGTCATGCCGCCGCTGACCGTCCTCGCCAGCGCCTCGCCATCGACCCGGGTGATGCGGATCGTCCCCGAGACGGTGGACAGGTCGGCCGAGCCGGCCGCGCCGACGGTGATCGAGCCGCTCTTGGTGGCGACGCGGCATCCGGCGCGGCAGTCCTCGATCTCCACCCGGCCGGACTGCGTGCGCAGGTCGGCTTCGGCCACCTCGGCCACCCGGATGGAGCCGCTGGCCGACGTGACGCTGACCGCCCCGAGCAGTCCTCGCAGCTCGACGCGGCCGGACGCCGTGCCGATGACGAGATCGCACGCCGTCGGGCACCGCACCTCGAGCGTCGCCGAGGCCTTCAGGGGCTTCACCTCGACCACGCCGTCGGGCAGCGTCACGACCGTGCCGCCGCGATCGACCGCGACGTCCGAGCGATCCTCGGCGGTCACCGTGACCTTCCCGGACGCGGTGGCGATGCGCAGCTGGAGCCGCGCGGATGCTGGCGTCGCCGGGACCGTCATGGTCCCATTGTCGCCGAGGTGATCCCGCCGGTCACCCGGTTCGGGCATGCCACCTGACACACCCGACCGCCCCGTGCGTCAGCGCGGTTCGGCGGCCAGCACCTTGACGGGACCCTCGATCCACACGGTGACCTCGTCCCCCGCGTGCCAGCGGGTGAAGCCGGCCCGCCGGCTGTGCACGTGCTGCCCGCTGGCCAGTTGCAGCTGCACCAGTTGGTGCGCGCCGAAGTAGGCCCGGCTGACCACGCGGGCCGGCACAGTCCCGTTCGTCCCCTGTGCACCGTTCGCGATCGCCGATCGCGACGGCCTCGGGCCGCACGAGCACGTCGACCGCACCGGCCGGCGTCCCGTCGGCGGGGAAGCGGCCGAGCTCGCACACCGCCATCCCCTCGGCCACGGTGCCCGGCAGCACGTCGACGGCGCCGAGGAAGCCTGCTGCCCAACGGCTGGCCGGGTGGGCGTAGATCTCCTCGGGCGGACCCTCCTGCTCGACCCGACCGTCGCGGAGCAGGGTGATCCGGTCGGCCAGCGAGAGCGCCTCCTGCTGATCGTGGGTGACGAACAGTGCGCTCGCCCCCGCCTGGCGCAGGATGTCCGCCACCTCCTCGCGCAGCGTCGCCCGCAAGCTGGCATCGAGTGACGCGAACGGCTCGTCCAGCAGCACGACCGCCGGTTCGATGGCCAGCGCTCTGGCGAGGGCGACCCGCTGCCGTTCACCGCCCGACAGCTCATGGGGGTAGGAGCTGGCCCGATGGGCCAGACCGACCAGCGTCAGGCACTCCTCGACCTGCCCGGCACGCGGCTTGCCGAAGCCGACGTTGCCGGCCACGGTCAGATGGGGGAACAGCGCGCCGTCCTGGAACACCATGCCGACCCGCCTGAGCTCGGGCTCGACCCAGGCGCCCCCGCCGGCCACGGGCTGGCCGCCGATCGTCACCGTGCCGGTGTCCGGAGCCTCGAAGCCGGCCACCAGGCGGAGCAGCGTCGTCTTGCCCGAGCCGCTCGGGCCGAGGAGCGCGACGATCTCGCCCTGGGGCACGATCACAGTGGCGTCATCGACCGCCTTGGTCCCGCCGAACGCCTTCGTCACGCCCACGGCGGCGATCGCGTCGTGCCCGGCGGGTTCCGCGTGGGTCGGCAGGGTCACTCTCTCGCAGGGTACCCGCAACGGCGCCGAGAAGGACCCTTGAACACGTGGCATTAGGCATCCCTCATCGGTACGCTCGACCGCCGCCCCCCGTCGAGAGAAGTAGGCCTGGAGCCACGATGCTGTCCCGTCTCATCCGGATGCGCTGGCCGTTGCCGGTCGCCGCGCTGATCCTGGTGCTCGGGATCGGCGGCTGGGCCGTGGTGTCCGCTCGGGCCGGGGGCGCAGAGGTCGTCGTCTACAACGGGCGGGCGCACTACGGCGACGAGCAGGTCTTCGAGGAATTCGAGGAGGCGACGGGCATCCACGTCGTCCTGCGCGGTGGCACCGGACCCGAGTTGTTCGAGCGGCTGCGGAGCGAAGGTGACGACACGCCGGCCGACGTGCTCATCACGACCGACCTCGCCAACCTGTGGCGGGCCGACGACGCCGGCCTGCTGCAGCCGGTGACGACGCCGACCCTGGAGGCAAACATCCCGCCCGAGCTCCACGCCGCCGACGGCGCGTGGTGGGCGCTGAGCACCCGGCTGCGCGTGCCGGTCGTCTCGACGGAACGAGTGCCGGAGGGTGCGGTCACGAGCTACGAGGACCTCGGGGATCCGCAGTACAAGGGCCGCACCTGCTTGCGCATGTCCAACAACGAGTACAACCAGTCGCTCGTCGCCGACATGATCGCCAAGCGCGGGGAGGACGAGACGCGGGCGCTGCTCGAGTCGTGGATGGCCAACGATCCGTTGATGTTGAACTCCGACTCCGAGCTGCTGTCCGTCATCGAGGCCGGCGACTGCGACGTCGGCCTCAGCAACCACTACTACCTGGGCCGGGTGCTCGAGGAGGATCCCGACTTCCCGGTGGCGCCGGCCTGGCCGGACCAGGACGGAGCGGGCGCGCACGCCAACGTGTCCGGCGTCGGCCTCGTCAAGTCGTCGGACTCCCGTGATGACGCCATCGCCCTCATGGAGTACCTGACATCGCCGCCCGCGCAGGAGGAGATCGTGGAGCGGAGCGAGTTCGCCGCCAACCCGGCAGTGCCGCCTCCCGAACACATCCGGGACTGGGCGGATGTGAAGATCGACCCGATCGCCGTCGAAGAGGCTGGACCGCTGCTCGACGAGGCAGTGGCCCTCATGCTCGAGGTGGGCTGGAACTGAGCGGCGTCGCCCTCGGCGAGCCCGCGCCGGCCGTCGTTCCCGCCGGGCCGGCTGGGCCAGAGATGGCCGGCCGCCGCCCGCGCGGCCTGGGCGCGGTGGGCGTGGTGGTGGCAGTCGCGCTCGTGGCGCCCCTGGTGGCGCTGCCGCTGGCCTACGTGCGGGGAGGGCTGAGGTTCGATGCCATCGCCAGGCGGCTGCTGCCGACCGCGTTCACCAACAGCCTCGTGCTGGCGTTGGGTGTGGGCGCCATCACCCTCGTCGTCGGGGGCGGGCTCGCCGTCCTGGTCTCGTTCTACGATTTCCCCGGACGGCGCTGGCTGGACTGGGCGTTGGTGCTGCCGCTCGCCATCCCCTCGTACGTGCTGGTGTACGTGGTGCTGGGCCAGTACGGGCTGGCCAACCCGCTCCAGTCGAACCTGTTCGGCGAGGGGTTGCGGTTGCCCGGCGTCCGCAGCCGGGCGGGCGCCATCCTCGTGCTCAGCGCGGTGCTCTACCCGTACGTGTACATCCTCGCCCGCAGCTCGTTCATGGGGCAGTCCCGCCAGGCCGTGGAGGCCGCCCGCAGCCTCGGGCTCCGCTACCGGCAGGCGATCTGGCGGGTGGCGATCCCCCTGTCCCGTCCCGCCCTGGCCGGCGGCACGGCACTGGCGGTCATGGAGGCGCTGGCCGACTTCGGCACGGTCGACCTCCTCGGTGTGCAGGCGCTCACGACCGCCATCTACCGCGTCTGGTACGGCGCGTTCGACAAGGCCGCGGCGATGCAGCTGGCGACCGTGCTCGTGGGGCTGGCGCTCACGCTGCTCGCCGTCGAGCGTGTGCTGCGCGGGCGGGCCCGCTACCACCAGGCGCTCGGGCGGGGCGACGCCATCACGCCCGTGCGCCTCCGTGGCTGGCGCGGCTGGCTCGCCGCGTTCCCGTGCGCCGCGCTGCTCGTCGTGGTGTTCGTGATCCCCGTCGCGCAGCTGGTGGCGTGGTCGGTCGAGACGATCGCCGACGGGCGGGTCGACCCGCGCATCGGCAACGCCATCTTCAGCACGCTCATGCTCGGCGCGATCGCGGCCACGACGGCCGTGGTCACCGGGGCGGTCATCGCCTACGCCCTGCGGGTCCAGCCTTCCCGCCTCGGCCGCACGACGGCCCGGCTGGCCACCATCGGCTACGCGGTGCCGGGGACGGTCGTCGCGGTGGCCGTCTACGTGCCCCTCGTGTGGGTCGACCGCCGGCTCGTCGACGGCGCCGACGCCGCGTTCGGGACGGACATCGGGCTGGTGTTCACCGGCTCGATCCTCGGGCTGGTCATCGCCTACCTGGTGCGGTTCCACGCGCTCTCGTACACGTCGATCGAGTCCCGCATGGGCCGCATCCAGCCGAGCCTCGACGATGCGGCGCGCTCGCTCGGGGCCGATCGGGCCCGGGTGTTCGCCGACGTGCACCTGCCGCTGCTGCGCCCCGGGCTCGCCGCCGCGGCGCTGCTGGTGCTGGTGGAGGTCATGAAGGAGCTGCCGGCGACCGCGCTGCTCCGCCCCCTCGGACGCGACACCCTGGCCATCACCGTCTGGGAGGCGACGAAGGACAGCCGCGTCGACACCGCCGCGCTGCCCGCGCTGCTGATCGTGCTCGTCGGCCTGCTGCCGATCATCCTGCTCGTGCGCGTCGGGCGCAGCGGCGAGGCGCGCCCGTCGGCCCGGATCGGCTCGTGAGGCCGGTCGGTACATTGTCGCCGTGGCTCCCGCCCCGTCCCCCGGTGCCACGACCGTCGCCGTCACCGACAGGGGGCTGACGGCCGCCGACGTCGTGGCCGTCGCCCGGGACGGCGCCACGGTCGAGCTGACCCCAGCGGCCCGCGAAGCCATGGCGGCGAGCGCCGCGCTGATCGACGGGTTCCTGGCCGCCGACGAGCCGGTCTACGGCGTCACCACCGGGTTCGGCTCGCTGGCCACGACGTCGATCCCACCGGAGCGGACCGCCGAGCTCCAAGTGGCACTGGTGCGCTCCCACGCCGCCGGGATGGGCGCCCCCGTCGAGGCCGAGGTCGTGCGGGCGATGGTGCTGCTGCGGGCCCGCAGCCTGGCCATGGGCCGCTCCGGCGCCCGGCCGGAGGTGGCCGAGGCGCTGGTGGCGCTGCTCAACGCCGGCCTCACACCCGTCGTCCACGAGCACGGCTCGCTCGGAGCCAGCGGCGACCTTGCGCCCCTCGCCGAGGCGGCGATGGTGCTGCTCGGTGAAGGCGAGGTGACGGACACGT
This sequence comes from uncultured Acidimicrobiales bacterium, assembly GCA_963769115.1. Taxonomy (GTDB): domain Bacteria; phylum Actinomycetota; class Acidimicrobiia; order Acidimicrobiales; family Ilumatobacteraceae; genus DASTFY01. Next base: position 35,576 of record CAVYKN010000016.1, on the reverse strand, counting down.
CCGGGCGGGGCCCCCGGCCCGCGGGCGAGGCCCTCACCGAGTGCGGCCTGGCGCCGGTCGTCCTCAGGGCCAAGGAGGGCCTGGCGCTCATCAACGGGACCGACGGCATCCTCGGCATGCTCGTCCTCGCCCTGGAGGACCTCCGCCGGCTGCTCAAGACGGCCGACATCGCCGCCGCCATGACCGTGGAGGCGTTGCTGGGCACCGATCGGGCCTTCGCCGCCGACCTGCAGGCGCTCCGGCCCCAGCCCGGGCAGGCCGTGAGCGCCGGGAACCTCCGCCGCCTGCTGGCCGGCTCCGCCATCGTGGCCAGCCATCGCGAGAACGATCCCCGGGTTCAGGACGCCTACTCGCTGCGCTGCTCGCCGCAGGTCCACGGCGCCGTCCGGGACACGGTTGCACATGCAACTACCGTCGCTGATCACGAGCTCGTGTCGGCGATCGACAACCCGATGATCCTGCCCGACGGCCGGGTGGAGTCCTGCGGCAACTTCCACGGCGCCCCGCTCGGGTACGTGTGCGACTTCCTGGCCATCGCGGTGGCGGACCTGGGCGCGCTGTCCGAGCGCCGCACGGACCGCATGCTCGACCGCACCCGCTCGCACGGCCTCCCGCCCTTCCTGGCCCCGGACGCCGGCGTCGACTCCGGCATGATGATCGGCCACTACGCGCAGGCGGCGATGGTGGCCGAGAACCGGCGGCTGGCTGCTCCGGCCTCGGTCGACACCGTGCCGACGAGCGCTATGCAGGAGGACCACGTGTCGATGGCCTGGGGCGCGGCCCGCAAGCTGCGCGCGTGCGTGGCCAACTTGACCCGCATCCTGGCCGTCGAGCTGACCTGCGCGGCCCGGGGCCTCGATCTGCGGGCCCCTCTCGTCCCGGCGGAGGGCACGGGCGCCGCGCTCGGCGCGTTGCGGACCGTGGTCGGAGGGCCCGGACCCGACCGGTGGCTGGCGCCCGAGCTGGCCGCGGTCGAGGATCTGGTGGTGCGCGGCGACATCGTCGCCGCCGTCGAAGCAGCGATCGGAGCCCTCGAGTGAACGATTCGGGTGTCAGCGGGCCGCGTCCGGTGCGGGCGCCGCGGGGGAACGAGCTGAGCTGCCAGGGCTGGCCGCAGGAAGCCGCGATGCGGATGCTCATGAACAACCTGGACCCGGAGGTGGCCGAGCGGCCCGACGATCTCGTGGTCTACGGCGGGACGGGCCGGGCGGCCCGGAGCTGGGACGCCTTCGACGCCATGGTCCGGACCCTGCGTGGGCTGTCCGGCGACGAGACGATGCTCGTGCAGTCCGGCAAGCCCGTTGGCGTGTTCCGGACGCACGAGTGGGCGCCGCGGGTGCTCATCGCCAACTCCAACCTGGTCCCGGAGTGGGGGACCTGGGACGAGTTCCGCCGCCTCGAGCACCTCGGCCTCACCATGTACGGGCAGATGACGGCGGGCTCGTGGATCTACATCGGCACCCAGGGCATCCTCCAGGGAACCTACGAGTGCTTCGCGGAGATCGCCCGCCGCCGTTTCGGTGGCACCCTGGCCGGCACCGTCACCCTGACCGCCGGTCTCGGCGGCATGGGCGGCGCGCAGCCGCTGGCCGTCACCATGAACGACGGCGTGGCGCTGTGCATCGACGTCGACGGCCACCGCATCGAGCGCCGGCTGGAGACCCGGTACCTGGACGAGGTGGCCGACGATCTGGACGACGCGGTCTCCCGCTGCGACCGGGCGAAGGCCGAGCGGCGGGCCGTCAGCATCGGCTTGCGGGCCAACGCCGCCGACGTCGTCCCCCGCCTGCTGGAGATGGGCTTCGACGCCGACATCGTGACCGACCAGACCAGCGCCCACGACCCGCTGAGCTACGTGCCCAACGACCTGTCCGAGGAGGCCGCCGACACGCTGCGGCGCACGGACCCGGACGAGTACGTCCGGCGGTCGCGGGAATCGATGGCCCTCCACTGCGCGGCGATGGTCGGCTTCCTCGACGCCGGCGCCGAGGTGTTCGACTACGGCAACAGCCTGCGTACCGAGGCCCGGCTGGGCGGCTTCGAGCGGGCCTTCGACTATCCGGGCTTCCTCCCGGCCTACATCCGGCCGCTGTTCTGCGAGGGCAAGGGCCCGTTCCGCTGGGTGGCGCTGTCGGGCGATCCCGCGGACATCGCCGTCACGGACCGCGCCGTGCTGGAGGAGTTCCCGGAGGACGAGGCCCTCGCCCGCTGGATCCACCTGGCCCGCGAGCGGGTCGCCTTCCAGGGTCTCCCGGCCCGGATCTGCTGGCTCGGTTACGGCGAGCGCCACCGTCTCGGCCTGCGCTTCAACGAGCTGGTGGCCACCGGTGCCGTGTCGGCCCCGATCGTCATCGGGCGGGACCACCTCGACTCGGGCTCGGTGGCGTCGCCGTACCGGGAGACGGAGGCCATGGCCGACGGCTCCGACGCCATCGCCGACTGGCCGTTGCTCAACGCGCTGGTCAACACGTCGTCCGGCGCGTCGTGGGTCAGCATCCACCACGGTGGTGGCGTCGGCATCGGACGTTCGATCCACGCCGGCATGGTCTGCCTGGCCGACGGCACGGACCTGGCGGCCGAGAAGCTCGCCCGGGTCCTGGTGACCGACCCCGGCATGGGCGTGATCCGCCACGCCGACGCCGGGTACGACCGGGCGGTCGACGTGGCCGACGAGCGGGGCGTCCGCATCCCGATGCGCGAGGGCCGATGACCATCCGCAAGATCGCCACCGTCGGCCATCCGGTGCTGCGGGAGCGGGCCCGGGAGGTGAGCCCGGACGAGCTGGCCTCGCCCGAGGTGCAGCGGCTCATCGACGACATGATCGACACGATGCACGACGCCAACGGCGCCGGTCTCGCCGCCAACCAGGTCCATGAGACCGTCCGCATCGCAGTGATCGAGGTCAACCACAACCCCCGCTACCCGTACAAGCCGCCCATCCCCCTGACCGTTGTGGTCAACCCCGTCGTCGAGCCGCTCGACGACGAGATGGTCGACATCAACGAGGGTTGCCTGTCCGTCCCGGACCTGCGGGGAACGGTGTCCCGTCACGTCAACGTCCGCGTCCGCTACCTCGACCGGACGGGCGAGCAGCACGACGAGATCAAGCGGGGTCTGACCGCGGGGACCTTCCAGCACGAGCTCGACCACCTCGACGGCACGCTCTTCCTCGACCGCGTGACCGATCCGTCCACGCTCACGACGTGGGCCCAGTTCGAGCGCTGGCACCGCGCCGACTTCATCGAACGCATCACGGCCTTCGTGGAGCGAGTCGGGTCCTGAGCCGATGCGGCTGTGGTGCCAGTGGGCCTGGCTGGGCGGTGACACCGCGCAGGCCGGAGTTGTGCTCGACGTCGACGGCGACCGGTTGGTGGGCGTCGAGGTGGTCGGCCCGCCGCCCCCCGGCATCGAGCAGCTCCGCGGCCTCACCCTCCCCGGCCTGGTCAACGCCCACTCCCACGCCTTCCACCGGGCCCTGCGCAGCCGCACGCAGGCCGGGCGGGGCACGTTCTGGACGTGGCGGGATCAGATGTACCGCCTCGCCGCCACCCTGACGCCGGAGTCGTACGGCCGGTTGGCCGCGGCCACCTTCGCCGAGATGGCCGAGGCCGGCATCACGACCGTGGGCGAGTTCCACTACCTCCACCACCAGCCCGGCGGCCGCCCGTACGCAGACGACAACGAGATGGGCGAGGCGATCCGCGCCGCCGCCGACGAGGCCGGGGTGCGGCTCACGCTGCTCGACACGTGCTACCTGCACGGCGGGATCGGTGCCGAGCCGAACGAGGTCCAGCAGCGTTTTGCCGACGCGTCCGCTGAGGCGTGGGCCGAACGGGTGGCGACGATGGCGGATGGGTCCACCGTCCGGATCGGCGCCGCCGTCCACTCCGTCCGCGCCGTGGCGCCCGACGAGATGGCCGTCGTGCGCCAGTGGTGCGACGAGCGCGACCTCGCCGTGCACGCCCACGTCAGCGAGCAGCCGGCCGAGAACGACGACTGCCGGGCCGCGTACGGCGCCACGCCGGTCGAGGTGTTCGGCGGCGCCGGCCTGCTCGGCGAGCGGTTCACCGCCGTGCACGCCACGCACCTGACCGATGGCGACATCAGCGCCCTCGGCGGCTCGCACGTGTGCTTCTGCCCGACGACCGAGCGGGACCTGGCCGACGGCATCGGCCCCGCCGCCGCGCTGACCGCCGCCGGCGCCGGGCTGTGCCTGGGCTCGGACTCGCACGCGGTGATCGACCTGTTCGAGGAAGCCCGGGCCGTGGAGCTCGACGCCCGCCTGGCCACCGGCGAGCGGGGGCACCTCCCCGCGGCCGCGCTGCTCACGGCGGCGACGGCCGGTGGCGCGCTGATCGCTCGGCTGGCCCGAGGCCGGTCGCCTCGAAGCGGGCGCGCTGGCGGACCTCACGGTCGTGGCCCTCGACAGTCCGCGGACGGCAGGCGCCGAGCCCGGCCACCTCGTCGAGGCCGCGGTCTTCGCCGCCGCGGCGGCGGACGTGCGCGACGTGATGGTCGGCGGCCGCTGGGTGGTGCGCGACGGCGAGCACGTGCGGATGCGGGTGGGGGAGCGGTTGGCGGCCGGCATCGCCGAGGTGTGGGGGGAGGCATCGGCGTGACGGCCCTGGTCGTCGACCACGTCGGGTTGCTCGTCACGAACGATCCGGCGCTCGGCAACGGGCCCCTCGGGCTCGTGCGCGATGCCGCGCTGGTCTTCGAGGACGGCGTCGTGACGGCCGTGACCGCGGCCGGCGCGGCTGCAGCCGACGAGCGCATCGACGCCGGCGGCCGGTGCGTGATCCCGGGCTTCGTGGACAGCCACACCCACCTCGTCTTCGCCGGCGACCGGGCCGAGGAGTTCACAGCTCGGATGGCCGGTCGGCCCTACGCGGCCGGCGGCATCGCCGTCACCTCCACCGCCACCAGGTCGGCCGGTGACGACGAGCTGCGGGCGATGGCCGCCGCCCGGGCGACATCGGCCCGGCAGGGCGGCACGACCCACCTCGAGATCAAGTCCGGGTACGCGCTCGACGTCGAGGGCGAGGCGCGCCTGTGCCGGCTCGCCACCGAGCTCACCGACGACGTGACCTTCCTCGGCGCCCACCTCGTCCCCGCGGAGTACGCCGACCGGCCCGACGACTACGTCGCGCTCGTCACGGGGCCGATGCTCGACGCCTGCGCGCCCTGGTGCCGCTGGATCGACGTGTTCTGCGAGACCGGCGCCTTCGACGCCGACCAGTCGCGCGCGGTGCTCGAGGCCGGCGCGGCCCGGGGCCTCGGGCTGCGCGTGCACGCCAACCAGCTCGGCCCGGGTCCCGGTGTGCAACTGGCGGTGGAGCTCGGCGCGGCGTCGGCCGACCACTGCACGTATCTCACCGACGACGACGTCGCCGCGCTGGCCGCCGGGACCACGGTGGCGACGCTGCTGCCGGCCGCCGACTTCTCGACCCGCCAGCCGTACCCGGACGCCCGCCGCCTGCTCGACGCCGGCGCCACCGTGGCCCTGGCCAGCAACTGCAACCCGGGCTCGAGCTACACGACGTCGATGCCGTTCTGCATCGCCCTGGCAGTGCGGGACCTGCACATGACCGCCGAGGAGGCGCTGTGGGCAGCGACCGCGGGCGGTGCCGCGGCCCTCCGCCGCGACGACGTCGGCCGGCTGTCACCGGGCGCCCGTGCTGCGGCCGTGATCCTCGACGCCCCCAGCTACCACCACTTCGCCTACCGGCCCGGTATGCCGCTCGTCGCCCAGGTCATCGGCTAGCCGCCACGCGACGGAGCGTCAGCCCAGGCCCATGAGCTGCTTCGGCGGGTACGTGCGGAAGGTTCCGAGGTGCCGGCCGACGGCGTGGATGAACGCGTCGGTGTACGCCAGCTTGCGCGTCATGTAGCTGTGCTGCTCCTTGGGATCCAGGTAGAGGTTGTAGAGCCGCGCGTACGTGTACCGCTGCGTCACCCCGGTGAAGCCACCCGGCCCGGCAACATCGGTGTCGTCGTCGCTCGTCGACACCAGCACGAACTTGTACTCGCCGATGCGGACCGCGGCGAGGTCGCGCAGCAGCCAGTAGTACTGGCACTTGCGGTTGGACAGCGCGTCGGGCCCCAGCAGGAACGAGGTCTGGTCGACGCCGTCGATGTAGCGATCGGTGGGCACGGTGTCCGCCGCCCCGGCCAGCCGCAGCACGGTCGGCAGAAGGTCGGAGAAGGCGAACAGGCCGTCGCTCGTCCGATCGGCGTCGACCATCCCCGGCCAGGACACGATGCCCGGCACGCGCACCCCGCCTTCCCAGGTCGAGCCCTTCGCGCAGCGGAACGGCGTGTAGCCGGAGTCGGGCCAGGTCTCCATGTGGGGCCCGTTGTCGGACGACACGAGGATCATCGTGTGCTCGAGCTGGCCGGTCTCCTCGAGCACGGCGACGAGACGGCCGACGATGTCGTCGAGCTCGACGATGGTGTCGCGGTACGGGTGCTTCGCCGGCGACGCCCCGAGGAACCGCTCCAGCGGGTAGTTGTCGAAGTGGGCTCCGCGGGTGCCGTGGTACAGGAACCACGGGCGGCCGTCCCCGGACATGCGGCGGATGAACTCGACCGAGTAGTCCGCCCAGCGGTCGTCGAGCATGGAGAGAACGGGGATCGTGACCTCCTCGACCGGCTCGGGCTCGCCGCCACTGGTGGCGTGGACGAAGCAGCGGTTGAACGGCATGTTCTCGACCCACTCCGTGCGCGCCTCCGAGTACACGATCTCGGGGAAGAAGTGCGGGTCGCGCCACTCGGTGTACATGTCGCTGACGGAGAGGAAGCCATAGAAGTCGTCGAAGCCGACGTTCTGGGGCTGGCTGGCGATGTCCTCGCCGAGATGCCACTTGCCGACGGCCTGCGTGACGTACCCGGCGTCGTGCAGCAGCTCGGCCAGGGTGATCTCACCCTGCAGACCGCCCCGTTCGCCGTACATCGCCGGCCGTTGCAGACCGTGACGGATCGGGAGCCGACCGGTGAGGAGCGTCGCGCGCGACGGTGTGCACGACGGTTCCGAGTAGCACGACGTGAGCAGCAGCCCCTGGCGGGCGAGACGGTCGAGGTTGGGCGTCGGCGCACCGAGCGCCGCGCCGCCCCCGTAGCAGCCGAGGTCGCCCCACCCCACGTCGTCGAACAGCACCACGAGCACGTTCGGCGACCGGCCGTGGCGCTCGCGGTATGCGGCGAGGCGGCGCTCGGCCTCCTCTTCCTGCGCCTCGTGGACGAAGACCGGTTCGCGGTGGTCGCCGACCGAGACCGTCGGTGAAGCGATCGGGTCGAATGCCATCGAAGCCCCCCGTGGCGGGTCAGAGTTGGGTATTGGCCAGGAAGCGGTCGAGCAGGGCCAGGTCGCCGGCGCGCTCGAACCGCCCGGCATCGTCGGCCGATCGCCGCCGGTAGAGCAGCAGGAGCAGATCGGACGCCCGGCCGCTGACCGTCACGTCGGCCGGACGGTCGGACCAGTCCCAGGCGTAGCCGGCCGGGACGAGCCGGATCGACCACGCGATGTCGCGGTCGACGGCGCGGAAGGCCACGCACTCGTCGTCGCCCCGCAGCTCGGCGATGTTCGGGGCGAAGTACGCGGCGTGGGGCAGGTTCGAGAGCAACTCGTCGAAGCCGTCGGCCGCGATGTCGGCGTCGACGTCAGGGTCCACGCCGAGGGCGAACGAGGCGTCGGCGCGGTGCACGACCGTCTCGAACAGCATGCGTCGCGGCCAGAACCGGGCGTGGCGATCGGCGCCCCACCCCCAGACGACGGCGTCAGGATCGCAGGCCCGGAAGATGCCCATCATGGGCTCGATGGCCTGAGCCAGCCACCCCGGCGTCGCGCCCTCTGCCGGCTGGTCGAAGTCGAGCGAGCGAGGATCCAGGCGCGCACGGGCGGCGGTGGCGACGTGGGCCGACGACCAGCCGTACAGCGTGCCCACGTGCTCGACCACGTCGGCCACGACCCAGCCCGGGCACGTGGGTACCGGCTCGGTCTGCGCGGACGGGTCGGCCACCAGCTCGGCCAGGTGCACGGCCTCGCCGGCCAGCGCGTCGCAGTACTGCGCGTGGTGCATCGGGCGGACGCTACCCGCGCCCGCGAGCGCCCGGCCGAGCGACGCTGCCCGCCCACCTATCCTCCCGTCGCGTGATCGTCTGTGCGGCCGGCCGGTAAGACGGTTCGCCCGTGCACGTCCTGTTCGCCACCAGCGAGCTGTCACCCGTGGCGTCGGTCGGTGGGCTGGCGGTCGCCGCGGCCGGGCTCGTGCGCGCGCGCTGCGCGACGTTGGGGTCGAGGTCACCGTGGCCCTTCCCGACTACGGCGACATCCCGCTCGTCGAGAAGGAGTCGCTGGCGCTCGACGTCCCCGAGTGGGCCGGGCCGGCCATGGCCCGCCGGGGCACGGTGGCCGGCGTCGGTCCCCTCACGCTCGTCCGCGCCCACGGCAGTGCCCGGCCCCATCCGTACAACCAGGCCGACGGCACGGGCTGGCCGGACAACGATCGGCGGTTCTTCGCCTTCTCGGCCGCGGTTGCCGCGCTGACCGCCATCGAGCAGCCCGACGTCCTCCACCTCAACGACTGGCACACCTCGACCGTCCTGGCCTTCGGCTGGCCGCTCCCGCCGGCGGTCCTCACGATCCACAACCTCGCCTACCAGGGCTGGGCGGAACGGGCGTGGCTGCTCGCGTTCCCCCACTTCCGGGAAGCGTTCCTCCGGGACGGCGGCTGCAACCCGCTGGTGGGCGGCATCCGGCTGGCCGACGCGGTGGTCGCCGTGAGCCCGACCTACGCCCGGGAGATCCTGACCGAGGCCGAAGGCATGGGCGTCGAGGACGAGCTCCAGGCCCGCGGCGACTCGCTGATCGGCATCCTCAACGGCATCGACACCGCGGTCTGGGATCCGGCCGCCGACTCCCGCCTTCCCGCCACGTACTCCTGGCCGGACCTGGCCGGCAAGGCCGTCTGCCGGAAGGCCGCGCTGGAGCGGGTGGGACTGCCCGACCTCGGCCCGGCCGGTGGTCCGCTGATCTCGGTCGTGTCGCGGCTCGTGCAGCAGAAGGGGGTCGATCTCCTGCTGCCGCTCGTCGGCCTGCTGGATCGTCTGCCTGCGCAGCTGGCCGTCCTGGGCGACGGCGATCACGACGCTGGCCAGTGCGCTGGAGGCGGCGTCGGCGGCCGCGCCCGAACGCATCGGCTTCTTCCGAGGGTACGACGAGGGGCTCTCGCACCTCCTGTTCGGCGGCGGGGACCTCCTCGCCATGCCGAGCCGCTTCGAGCCCTGCGGCCTCGCGCAGATGCAGGCCATGCGCTACGGCACGTTGCCGGTGGTCACCGACGTGGGCGGACTGCACGACACGGTCGTCGACATCGACGACCACGCGGACGAGGGCACCGGCGTGGTCGCCAATGCGCCGAGCACGGTTGCCATGCTCGACGCGCTGCATCGTGGGGTGCGCGCCCACGGCGCCACGACGCGCCGCCACGCCATGCAGCGCCGGGGGATGTCCGCGGACTGGTCGTGGACCGTCCCGGCTCGGCAGCACATCGACCTCTACGACCGACTGGTCGGAGGTTCAGCTTGATCGGAGGCCCAGCTTGATCGGAGGCCCAGCATCATGGACGCCGTGATCACGAGACGGAGCGAGCCGAAGGTGCTCGTGATCGTCCTCGCCGGGGGTGAGGGCAAGCGCCTGGCGCCGCTCACGGCCGACCGCGCCAAGCCCGCCGTGCCGTTCGGCGGGTCCTACCGGATCATCGACTTCGTCCTGTCGAACTTCGCCAACGCCCGCTACCTGAAGATCGTCGTGCTCACGCAGTACAAGAGCCACAGCCTGGACCGCCACATCACCCAGACGTGGCGCTTCTCCACGCTGCTGGGGAGCTACGTGACGCCCGTGCCGGCCCAGATGCGCCGCGGGCCGTACTGGTTCTCGGGCTCGGCCGACGCCATCTACCAGAACCTCAACCTCATCAGCGACGAGCGTCCGGACATCGTGTGCGTGTTCGGCGCCGACCACATCTACGCCATGGATCCCCGGCAGATGGTCGAGCACCACGTGCAGAGCGATGCGGGGGTGACCGTGGCGGCCATCCCCGTGCCCCGCGACCAGGGGCCGGAGTTCGGGGTGATCGAGGCCGACCACACCGGCAAGATCCTCGCCTTCCACGAGAAGGCCGCCGACCCGCCGACCATGCCCGGCGACGACACCCGCGTCCTGGCGTCGATGGGCAACTACGTGTTCGACACGAAGACGCTCGTCGACATCGTGACGCCGGGGTCGGAGATGGCGGCCAAGGACCTCGGGGGCGATGTCATCCCCGCGCTCACGGCCAGCGGGGAGGCCCACCTCTACGACTTCTCGACCAACGTGATCCCCGGGCAGGAGGAGCACGAGCGGGGTTACTGGCGCGACGTCGGGACGCTCGACGCCTACTACTGGGCCAACATGGACCTGCTCGGCGCGCTGCCGTCCTTCAGCCTCTACAACCCCGAGTGGCCGGTCTACAGCCTCCAGCTCCCGCTCCCGCCGGCCAAGCTCTGCTACGGCAGCGACGGCTCGGCGGCCAGCGTCGACAACAGCCTGATCTGCACGGGCGCCATCGTGTCGGGGGCTCGCGTGGAACGGTCGATCGTGGGGCCGGACGTGCGCATCGAGTCCGGCAGCGAGGTGACCGAGTCCATCCTGATGCCCGGCGTCCGTGTGGCCTCCGGCGCCCGGCTGAACCGCTGCATCATCGACAAGAACGTCCAAGTCCCCGCCGGGTACCGCCTCGGGGTGGACGACGGGGCCGATCCCGAGCAGTTCGCCCGCTCCGACCAGGGCATCATCGTGGTCGAGAAGGACCGCACGTTGGGCTGATCCCCTCCCGGCTCTGCCCGGCACTGGGTGGTGACAACCCCACCTGAGGTCGGGTACCAGCCTGGTGGTCGCGACCGGGCGGATCTGCCACCATGCCTTTGACGAGTGCGACGTGAAGCCCGTCAGAAGGAGACCGAGGAGGTCATGGTGCAGGTGCTGGTGGTCGACGACCAGGCCCCGTTCCGCGCCGCTGCACGAGCCGTGTTGAGCAGGATCGCCGAGTTCGATCTGGTCGGTGAGGCCGCGTCCGGGGAGGAGGCGGTCGCCATGGCCGCCGAGCTCCACCCGGACCTCGTCCTCATGGACATCAACATGGGCGAGATGAACGGCATCGAGGCCACGCGGCAGGTGATGGCTTCCGACGGCGCGCCCATGGTCATCCTCGTGTCCACCTACGCCGCCGAGGACCTTCCGACCGACGCCCGTTCCAGCGGGGCCGCGGCGTACGTGCACAAGGACGAGCTCAGCCCCCGCCTGCTGCGCGGGCTGTGGGAATCGGGGGGCGACCCGAGCTGGCCGGTATCGGCCTAGGAGCAGGAGGAACAGGGATCAGCATGCGGATCGAACGAGCGCGTGACCACGGTGTCCTGGATCCCGTCGGACTCACTTTCGGGGATGCTGAAGGCGGGCGAGAAGTTGGGGATGGCGCACCACGACGAGCCACCGCCGGACGCGCTGGGTGAGTCGGCGGAGGACACGCTGAAGATGCTGCGCCTCCACGACCGCTACCGCTTCGCCAACCAGCTGCGGGCGTGGGTGGAGGTCGAGGACGGCGCCATCGTCGCCAGCGGCTACGGCGGGCAGGGGTTCATGGGCTCGACCACGGTCAGCCTCGGGGTCGGCGACGTCACGGTCGCTGCCGTGTCGTATCCCGACCTCCCGTCCGAGCCCGAGATCGGCGAGGGCTGGGTGCGGTTCCGCCAGACGACGGGCGGTCGCACGGGCGTCCCGATCCCCCGGCCCGTCAAGCGGGCGCCGTTCTTCCAGTTCACCAGCCCGACCGTCTGGACGACGTTGGAGCTGACCATCTGGGCCGACGGCCGGCACGAGGGGAAGCTCGTGGGGGCCAGTGGGTTCCCGCGCCACTGGGTCTACGACGACACCGGGGCGTTGGTGGCCAAGAGCGGCCTCACGGACCTGAAGTCGTGGCTCAACACCAGCTTCGGCCAGCAGACCCCGTGGGGGACGCACGACGCCGACGTGCTGGTGACCGAGGTGGAGTCCGCGCTCGAGCGCGAGCTGTCGACCCAGCTGATGCGCCACGGCGACGCCGAGGTGATCCGCCTCCGACAGGGCGACGTCGTCGTCGAGCAGGGCCAACGGAGCACGGCCGTGCTCGTGGTCTTGGACGGCGTGCTCGCCGTGGAGGTGGACGGCCGCGAGGTGGCCGAGCTCGGTCCGGGGGCGGTCGTCGGCGAGCGGGCCGGCCTCGAAGGCGGGGTGCGGACGGCGACGCTGCGCTGCACGACGCCGGTCCGTGTCGCGGTGGCCAGCGCCGACAGCGTGGACCGGGACCGCCTGGTCCAGCTGGCGTCGGCCCACCGCCGTGAGGACGATCACGACGACGAGGTGGCCGCGACCTAGCTCGTTCGGCGGGCGTTTGGCGGCGCGGCTGGCGGGTCGCTCGGCTGCGGCCGGGCGCCACGTATCCTGCCGCCGATGATCAGGGTCGTCGTCGCCGAGGACAACGCGCTGCTGCGTGACGGTGTCCGGCGCATCCTCGAGGCCGAGGACGACCTGGAGCTGGTGGGGTCCTGCGGCACGCTCGACGAGCTGCTCGACCTGGCCCGGGAGCAGTCACCGGACGTCGTCGTGACCGACATCCGCATGCCGCCCACGGGCACGGACGAGGGCATCCGGGCCGCCGCCGAGCTGCGGGCCAGCCAGCCGGACGTGGGCGTGGTCGTGCTCAGCCAGTTCGTGTCGCCCCAGTACGCGGTGTCGCTGCTGGACCAGGGCTCCCAGGGCCGGGCCTACCTCCTCAAGGACCGTGTGGCCGACGTCGACGACCTGGTCGACGCCATCCGCGTGGTCGCCCGCGGGGGTTCGGTCATCGATCCCCAGGTGGTCGACGAGCTCGTGCGGGCCCGGTCCCGCGCCGACCGCTCACCCCTCGAGCACCTGACCCCGCGCGAGCGGGAGGTCCTGGGGGAGATGGCGTCGGGCAAGTCCAACGCGGCCATCGCCGGGGCGCTCGTGCTGTCCGAGCGGGCCGTCGAGAAGCACATCAACTCGATCTTCTCCAAGCTCCACCTGGCCGAGGAAGCCGACGTCAACCGCCGCGTCAAAGCCGTCCTCCTCTACCTCGCCGCCTCCACCTGACCCCCCCGCTCCTCTCAACGTCGATGTCGTCCAGATCGGCGATAACCGCCGAACCGGACGACATCGGCGTTCAGCTGAGGTGGAGTCGCAGCGTCGCGATCACATCGTCCGGCTCGTCGCGGACCTGCCGGTTCGTGAACTCGAGCACCACGAAGCCCACGCGCTGGAGCTCGTTGCGCCGCTGAGCGTCCTTGGCGCGCTCGGCATCGGAAGCGTGCCCGCGTCGCCCTGTGACCTCGACGATGACTGGCCTCGGCTCGAAGCTGAAGTCGACCCGGATCACCCTTCCGTGGTCGTCACGGTACGGGCGCTGGCAGATCGGACGAGGGAGGCCGGCACGACGGACGAGCTCGAGGAACCGCCGCTCGAGGTCGCTGTGGCCGCCCGAGTCGACCAGAAGTCGGTCGAGTGTCCGAACTCCTCGAGCGGGGCGAAGTGCACGTAACCGGTGGGCCGAGGAACGTGGGCGAGCTGAGGCCGTCCCTGACAGCGCTGTCGATGGCCCGCTCGAGCGCCCGGACCGGAGCTGATCCGGCGAGATCGACGACGGTCCGCGATGCGCTGGTGCAGCGGAAGCCGTCGACCTCGACGCGGTCGATGAGCTCCAGCCGGACGGTGGTGTGGACCTTCCAGCCCACGCCGCTCCCGCGTCGCCGTCTCGGCTGCAGGAACTCGACCGGACCTGGGTCGAAGCCATCGAAGCCGTGAAGGGCGGCCGCGGCGCGGTGCGACACGACCGCACCGTCGCCGAGGTCCAGCAGCCCGGCCATCAGCGCCTGCTCCCAGGTCGCCGGTGCGCCGGCGAACCGCAGGACGTGATGGCCCAGCCGTTCGAGGCGTCCGGATCGGAGGCGCCGGTACACCTGGTCCCGCGTGAGACCAGCGGCCAGCGCCTGCTCGATGGTGGCGCAGCCGTGCTGTCCGGCCGCGATGGCGGCGAGGCGTTGATCCGGAGTCATCCAGGTCAGTGAGTGCCTGAGCGCCTCCGATTCGGAAAGCCGGTGCGCCCATGTCGTCCAATTCGGCGCCAGGCGCCGATCCGGACGACATCGACACGGGGGCCGGCTATGCAGCGGGGAGGGGGATTGCTCCGCTGATCTTCGTGCCTTGGCCGGGGGCCGACTCGATGGCGAGGGTGCCGTCGATGGCGCCCAGGCGGTCGCCCATGTTGACGAAGCCGTGGCCCAGCTCGCCGAAGCCGTGGGTGCGGTCGACGGTGAACCCGGCGCCGTCGTCGGACACCTCGAAGTGGAGGACGTCGTCCTCGTCCCACACCCGGACCTTGGCCGTGGCGCCGTCGCCGGCGTGCTTGCCGGCGTTCTGCAGCGCCTCGAGGCAGCAGAAGTACACCGCGGCCTCGATCTCGGCCGGGTGCCGGCCCGTTGCGACTTCCACGGTCGTCGGCAGCGCGGCCCGGCCGCCGGCCGTGGGCAGTGCCTCGGGCAGGCCGCCGCTGACGAGGAGCGGCGGGAAGATCCCGTGGGCCAGGGCCCGGAGCTCCTGGATGGCGTCCTGGATGTCGGTGCGCAGCCCGTCCATCATCTCGATGGCGGCGGGCGGGTCGTCCTCCACGGCGTCCTTGGCCAGGCGGAGCTTGACGGCCAGGGCCACGAGGTGCTGCTGGGCCCCGTCGTGCAGGTTGCGCTCCAGCTTCCTGCGCTCGGCATCGCCGGCGGCGACGATGCGGGCCCGGCTGGCCCGCAGCTGCTCGTTGGCCGTTCGCAGCTCGGCCAGCGACGCCTGCAGCGCGGAGTCGAGCTGCATGTTGTGGAGGGCGAGGCCGACCTGGCGGGCCAGTTCGGAGAGGACGCGGTCGTCCTCCTCGGTGAAGGCCTCGCCGTCGTCGGCCCGCCGGCAGACGATGAGGCCGAGCAGCTCACCCTGGTGGGCGAGCGGCGCGACCCGGAACGACGAGCTGGGATGCCCCCCGAGGAGTTGGCTCAGCCAGATCTCCAGCCAGCGGCCGCCGGACACGCCGGCCCGGGCGACGACCGGGCGCTCCTTCTCGCCGACGAGCAGCGGGGTCGGCGTCCGGTGCGGGACACCCGTGGCCCATTCGTAGTGCCCGTTCTCGCCGGTCCAGACCTCGGCCGAGACCAGGTTCATGGTCTTGCGCAGGCTCTCGCAGAGCTGCAGCAGCAGCTCGTCCATCGGGATGGCGCGGGTGAGGCGGGTGCCCCACGTCCGCAGTGACTCGTCCGGGGAGACCCGCTCCCCGTACACGATTCGGTTGACGACGTCCGACAACCAGTGACGGGCCGGCAGCCAGACGAGCGCCGCCAGCGCGGCCGCTCCCATCGAGAGCAGCAGCAGCGTCCGCTCGGAGCCCTCCGGCGTGCGCCCGAGCGCCAGCACCACCACGGCGTAGACGGCGACGACCAGCGCCGTCAGGCCGGCCAGCGAGACGGTGTGGGTGAGCAGCCGGTCGACGCGTGCCACCGCTCGGGAGTGGGTGCTGGCGATGAGCGCCACGGGAACGACGCCCGTCACGGCGATGGCCCACGCCTCCGGATCGTCGGGATGACCGGTCAGCGCGCTCAGGGCGATGACGACGAGGACCGCCTCGCCGCCCACGGCCATCGCCCACCCGACCCACTGCATGCGCCGGCGGTCGGTGGCGCCGGCCGTCTGGTAGCGGGCGTGGGCGCCGGCCAGCCCGCCCACCAGGCCGATGAGCCACAGCAGGACGAGCGGCCAGGCGATCAGCGCATCGCGATCGGACATGAGGGCCAGCCCGGTCAACGCCGAGACGGCGTACATGGCGGCCTGCCGCCCGACGCCGCCCCGTCGTCTCCAGGTGTCCCTGGGGCATCGCCAGCAGGAAGTGCATGGCGATGGCAGGCAGCAGGGCGGCGGAGATCCGGACGGTGAGGTCGACGATCACGCCGCCGGCGCCCGTCGGTGCGTGGTGGGATGCGACCGCGTTGGCCAGTGCTCCGAGGGCGCCCACGGTGGCACCGCCCAGCACGATCGGCCCCAGGCGGCTGTGCCGGCGGCGGGTGGTGAGCGTGGCGCCGGCCGCCGCCCACAGGACGACGAGCACAGCCCGCACCACTTCGGCGGCCGACGGCTCGCTGCCGACGAGGAGCGACGCGACGGCGAGGGCGACCGCCGGCAGGGCCAGCGCGATGCCCATGACGGACGAGGACCGCGCCTCCGGCTCGGCCGCGACCGTGGCCGGCAGGACACCGGGGCGATCGGTCACAGTCGTCATGTTGGCCTCCGAACGGCAGGTCCGCGAGGGATCATTCGGCCCTCAGCTCCACCGCGGGACGCAGGTGCGCGACCCGCCGACCCGCGAGAACCGCCAGGGCCAATGCGAGCCCGAGCGCGAGGAGCGGCGCGAGCAGGACCATCGACCGCGACACGTCGACGGACGACAAGCGCGCCGACGCCGTGCACGATGCGCTGCCAGATGACCCGTCCGACGAGGACACCGACCACGAGCCCGAGGCCCGCACCGAGCACGGCCGGGACCGCCGCCTGCCATCGCACGACCGACCGGGCCTGGACCGGTCGAAGCCCGAGCGCCCGCACGACGGCGACATCGTGGCGGTGGCGACGCACGCTGACCGTCAACGAGTGGGCCAGTCCCGCGGCGCCGATGAGGACGAGGAAGCCGGCCAGCAGCCACGGCGTCGAGCCGATCTCGCCCAGGTTGTCCACGATCGAAGGGGTCGGCACGGGCTCCAGGTCCGGCTGGGACTTCAGCAGCCGCGCCACCGCGTCCTCGGGGTCGGCGCCCGTCTCGGAACGCCACGGCGGCGCCCTCCACCTCGATCCGGCAGCGCGCCGAGTCGTCGCCGGAAGGGCAGTCATGCGCCCGCATGGCCTCGAGCGTGTCCCGCGTGACGACGAGCCCGGCGTCGAGCTCGTCGGTGCCGGGGTCCACGAGCCAGCCGGTGACCCGCAGGGCGACATCGCCGTCGTATCCCTCTACGACGACGGTGTCTCCGATGCCGGCGTGCAGCCGGTCCCCCAGCTCGGTGCCGATGGCGGTCTCGCCGGTGCCCGGCGGCCGTCCCGCCGACACCACCGGCGGCCGGGAACCCTTGTACCACTCGTAGGCCGTCGGTTCGGCCACCGAGCGGCCCCGATCGCTGCGCACCGCGACCACCCCGTCATCGGCGAGGAGCGTCGAGCGGGTGCCCACCGCGTCGACGTCGGGGTCGCTCCCGAGCTGCTCCAGAACAGTCGGACGGGTCGTCGACCCCGAAGAACCCCATCTGCAGGTCCCAATCGGCGCCGAACAGGCGGGACTCGGCAAGGAGGTGGTCGCGGGAGCGTTCGATGGTGGCGACGCCGACGAGCCCGCCGACGAGCACGGCGGCGCCCGCGATCCCGGCCAAGCCGCCGGCCACACCACGGCGGCGGTCGCGCTCCAGCGCGAAGCGGGCCCCGAGCCCGGGCACGGCGGGCACGGAAGCGGCCAGGCGGTCGACGACTGCGAAGCGCCGGGACGGGCCGAGCCGGGTCGGGGCACCAGCCCGAACGGTGCGCCAGCTCGTCAAGAGCGTCAGCATCGCCACGATCAGCAACACGAGGACCGCGCCGAGGACGACCACCGGCGCGTCCACCCACAGGCCCGAGGCCGGGTCCGCCACTCGGGCCAGCCCACGGGGGAACAGCGATGACATGCCGACGGTCAGCGGCACCGCACCGAGCGCGCCGAGGACGATCGCCGGCGCGAGGGTCGCGGCGGTGGCGAGGACCTGACGTCGCCGGTCGAGCCCGATCGCGCTCAGGGTCTGCTGGTCCGTCGTCGAGCTGCCAGCGCTGCGCGCCAGCGCCTGCCCTATGACGAGGAGGCCGGTCAAGCCGGCCGCCACGGCGAAGACGCCCAGAACGGTCACTTCGACATCGATCGTGTCGCGGACGCGCTTGGCGAAGTTGTCCTGGTCGACGGCCGGCGCGACGGCGAAGTACGGCCCAACGGCGTCCTGGAGTGACGCCACCACCTCCTCGACGCGGCGGGGATCGGTGTTGACGAGCGCCGTTCCGGTGAGATGCGCGACGTCGTCTCCCCAACGGTCGACGAACCCCGAAGAGGGCATGAAGGAGGGCTCTGGTGCGTCGGAGATGTCCTCGATGTCGCGGAAGATGCCGGTCACGCGCATGGGGATCCGTGGTCCCGCCGGTTCCTGGAACTCGTACTGCACGAAGGCCTCGAACTGGTCCGGTCCGAGGGTCGTGAGCTCGGCCTGGCTCCCGATCCCGAGCTTCCATGCCTCGGCGCCGGCTTCGTTGATGGCGATCTCATCCGCGGCGTCGTCCGCCGGCAGGCGCCCGGCGACGAGCCGGATGGTCGGCGCCTTGCCCCGCTCGGCGCTGGGCACGATCGTGAAGAGGGTCTCGACGTCGTCGCCGATCCCCGCGGCCAGGAACGTCGCCACCGTGACGCCCTCCACCCCCTCGACCGCGGCGATGCGGTCGGCCAGGTCGTTCGGTGTCGGGATGACGCTGACGTCGATCCCATCGGTGGTCTCGGGAGGCTGCACCTCGACGGTCACTTCGAACGCGTTGGTGGCGTCGCGGAGGCGATCGAAGGCGGTCGACGTACGGCGAGCGCCGTTCACGACGGCCAGGGTGACACCGCCGACGACGGCGATGAGCAGACCCAGGCCGAGCAGGCCGAGCCAGCGGCGTGACCACTCCCTACGGACCCAGAGCGAGATCCCGGCCATCGTCGTCGATCGTCGATCCTCGTGGGCCCGGACCGGTCAGGCGGTGACGCCGACCGGCTCGGAGTCGCCGTTGTCGTCGACGATGGGCTCACGACCACCGTGGTCCACGACCCGCCCGTCCTTCATCCGCACGATGCGCTCGGCGGCGTCGGCCACCGGCTGATCGTGGGTGACGAGCAGGATGGTCTGGCCGCCGGAGTGCAGCCGCCGGAACAGCTCGAGCACCTCCTCGCCGCCCTCGCTGTCGAGGGCGCCGGTCGGCTCGTCGGCGAGGACGAGCGTGGGCTCGTTGGCCAGCGCCCGGGCGATGGCCAGGCGCTGCCGCTGGCCGCCGGACAGCGTGGCCGGCGCCTGCCGCGCCTTGTCGCCGAGGCCCAGCAGGTCGAGCAGGTCGCGGGCCCGGGACTCGGCCGGCTTGCGCTTGACGCCGGCGATGAGGGCCGGCATGACGACGTTCTCGAGGACGGTCATGCCCTCCAGCAGGTTGAAGAACTGGAAGACGATGCCGATGTGCGACCGGCGCATGATGGCCAGCGCGTTCTCGTCCATCTTCGTGAGGTCGAGGCCGGCCACCTCGACCTGCCCCTCGTCGGGGCTGTCGAGGCCGGCGATGAGGTTGAGCAGCGTGCTCTTCCCGCAGCCGGACGGCCCCATGACGGCGACGAACTCGCCCCGGGACACGTCGAGGTCGGCACCCCGCAGCGCACGGACCGGCGCCGTGTCCCGTTCGAAGGTGCGGTAGGCCCCCCGCACCTCCACGACCATGTCGGCCATCGGTGCCACCCCGGCCGTCGCTGCATCCGTGGTGTCGGTCATCCGCCTGCTCCTTTGTTCGTGATGAGGTCGTCCGTGTGGATCGAGGAGATCCGGAACGGCGACACGGGGTTGTCCCTTCCCTTGACGAGCTGCGCGTCGAGCCGCTCGGCGCCGGCCGGCGGGCTGGACAGGCTGCTCCACGTGGCCTCGCTGAGCACGGTCTGGCCCGGCTGGCCGAGCTGCTGGAGCCGTTGCGAGAGGTTCACGGCGTCGCCGACGACGGTGTACTCGAGGCGCTCCTCGGAGCCGAGGAGGGCGGCGGCCACCTCGCCCGTCGACAGGCCGATGCCGAGGCCGAACGGCGGGAGCCCGGCCAGCGCCCACTCCTCGTTGACCGCCTGCTGGGCGGCGTGCATGGCCAGGGCCGCGGCCAGAGCCCGATCGGCATGGTCGGCCGTGGGCGACGGAGCGCCGAACACGGCCATGACCGCGTCGCCGACGTACTGCATCACCGTGCCGGTCTCGCTGATGATGGCCCGGTTCATCTCGGCCCGGTGGCGGTTGAGCTGCACGGCCAGGTCGGCGGGATCGGTGCGCTCGGCGATCGTCGAGTAGCCGCGGATGTCCGACATGAGGACCGTGACCTCGAGCCGCTCGGTGTCGCCGATGCCGATGCCGGCGCCGCCGTGCACGAGCCGCTCGGCCACGCCGCCCGGCAGGAGGCGGCTGAGGGTCTCGCCCTGCTCCTCCCGCTCGACGATGGCCTCGTGCAACCGGCGGAGCCGGCGCAGGGCCTGATCGTCCCCGTGGGACACGCCGTCGGCCAGGGTCCGGAACAGCCGCTCGACCTCGTCGGCCACGGCCGACGGTGTGGTGTTGCGGCTGGCCGCGATGGCCTTGATCGGCTTGCCCTCCGCCACCATGGACAGCAGGGCCTCGTCCTCCGGCGACAGGTCGCCGCCGGCCTGGACGGGCCGGACGAGCGCGCTGACGATCGCCGGGTCCAGCATCGAGCCGCCGGTCGCCACCTCCCTGATGGCCTTGGCCAGCTGGTCGCCCTCGGCGATGCGGTCCTTCAGCAGGTAGGCGTAGCCGGCCGCGCCCTCGGACAGGAGCGAGATGGCGTAGTCGGGGTCGTCGTACTGGGAGAGGATCACGATGCCGGTGCCCGGGTGGCGCTTGCGGATCTCCTTGCAGGCGTCGATGCCCTCACGCTGGAAGTTCGGGGGCATCCGGATGTCGGACACGATCACCTGCGGCTCGTAGGTCTCCGCACCGGCGACGAGCGTGTCGTAGTCCTCCGCCGCGGCGACGACGTCCAGGTCGGCCTCGGCGGCCAGCATCGCCCGCACGCCTTCACGGATGATCACGCTGTCGTCAGCGACCAGGACGCTGATGCTGGAGTTCCCCACATCCGCCAGTGGACACATCAGGGCAACGCTACGGCAAGGGTGAAAGCCCGCGACATCGGGTGGTGCCAGCCCCACCCGTCGGCAGGTGGTGGTGCCCTGCCGTCTCGTCAGGGTGCTCGGTAGCCTCCGGTCGTGCGGAAATCGAGCGGGCGGGAGGCGGCCCGGCTGCGTGCGGGCCTGCTCTTGCGGAGCCGGTGGCGGTCGGCGGTCGCCCTGGGTGTGGTTGCCGGGTTGGGCGGTGGCGTCGTCGTCGGCCTGGTCGGCATCGCCCGGGACACGTCCTCGGCCATCGACCGCTACGTCGAGCACCTGGGCGAGCCGGACGTCGCTGTCACCATCTGTCCGCCGGGCACCGACGCCGAGGCAGCCGAGAACGGTGCCTGCTTCGTCCACGATCCTGTTCGGGAGGTTGCGGCCCTGCGCCGGTTGCCCGAGGTGCGGGCCGCCGCCCGGGTGTCGCCGACCCCCGTCGCCGTCCGCGTGCCGGGGGGCGAGTGGCGGCCGAGCTTCGCCTGGGTCGTGCACGATGATGTCGAGCTCTTCGAGCACCCGCCGCTGGTGACCGGGCGCGCAGCCGAACTCGGCCGGCCCGACGAGACGATGGTCAACGAGGCCATGGCCGAGCTCCTCGACCTCGCCCCGGGTGGCCACCTGGAGGTGGCGCCGCTGTCGCAGGACGAGGTGTCCGCCGACTCGGCATCGCTGACCCCGCAGCTCCCGGTCACGGACATGGAGGTGGCGGGCGTCGTGCGCGTCGGCGCCGATCTCGTCGAACCCCAGACCCAGGGCAGCCTGGCCACGATCGAAGCGGCCATGTTCCTCGGACCGGCCTGGGCGGATGCCATGGCCGCCAGCGACTACTACCGCTACCAGACCGGCATCGGGCTCTGGCTCGACGAGGGCGCCGACGTCGAAACTCTCGTCGCCGAGGCCGCGCCCGGCCAGTTCCACGTCGTCGAGGGGGGTCTCACTGCCGACGACACGGCCGGCCCGAAGGAGACCGTCGACTACCAGGCGCGGGCGGCCCTCGCCGCTGCGGCGCTGCTGGCGCTGGCCGGGATGGTTCTCCTCGGCCAGATCCTGGGCCGTCAGGCCCGACGCGAGCTCGCCGACGCCGCCACCCTCCGCGCCCTCGGCATGACCCGGCGCGGTCTGACCTCATCGGCAGTGCCCCGTTGGATCGCGACGGCGGCCGTCGCCGGTCTGGTCGCGGCCGCGACCGCCGTGCTCATCCGGCCGCTCGGGCCGGTCGGCATCGCCCGCCGGGCGGCCGGTGCCGGACGGGGGATCAACCTGGCTGTGGTCGGCCTGGGCGTGCTCGCCGTCGTGGGCTTCGTCGTCGGGGTCGGTTTGCTCGTGACCTACCGCGGGACGGCAGCCCGCAGGTCCGCGCGCACGCGGGTGTTCGGCTTCGCTCCGCCGTCGCACCTGTCAGCCGAGGCGTCGGTCGGCATGGCGCTCACCGTGAACGCCGGCCAGGGGCGCCGCTCGTGGGCCGGCCCAGCGGTCCTGGGCAGCGCGGCCGCCATCGCCGCGGTCATCGCCGTGCCGACGCTGCACTCCAGCCTCGACCACCTGACCGGGGAACCTTCCCGCTACGGCGTCGGCTGGGACGCCGTCGCCACCGGCGTCCTGGGCAAGGCCAGCACGCAGTGGATGGCGGGCGAGCTGCGAAGGTGGACGACATGGCGGCCGTGGCGACGTCATGGGGGACGTCGAACGCGGTGATCGACGATCGCCAGCTCTACCTCTACGCCTTCGACGCCGTGCCCGGGCTCCCGTCCGGGATCGTTCCGACCATCACCGCTGGACGGGCACCGGCGGCGACGGACGAGGTCGCCCTCGGCGCCCAGTCGCTGGCGGACTCCGGTGCTCGGATCGGCGACACGGTGACGGTGGACCTCCTCGACCAGGAGTACCCGATGCGGGTGGTCGGCACGGTCGTGGTCAACGACAACTACGAGACCGACCCTGGGCGGGGAGGTGTCGTGACCGCTGATTGGCTTCGAGCCGCGGACCCGGCCGGGTATCCGTCCGACTTCATGATCCGGTTCGCCGACGGTCGTCAGGCCGAAGGTCTGGCCGCGCTCCAGCAGCGGTTCCCCGGCCTCGTCAGCGCGCCCCTGCCACCGGACGACGTCGTCAACCTGCGCCGGCTGGAGTCATGGCCGGCCGTGCTCGCCGGGCTGACGATGCTGATGGCCGGGGCCGCCTTCGTGCACGCGCTCATCACGTCGGTGCGGGTGCAGCGCCATCCCCTCGCGGTGGCCAAGGCCCTGGGCTGGTCCCGCACGCAGGTGGGACGCAGCATCTTCTGGCACGCCTCGTTCCTCGCCCTGCCTGCGATCCTGGTGGGGGTGCCGGCCGGTGTCGTGCTCGGCCGGTGGGGCTGGGGCGTGGTCTCGCACAGCCTCGGCGTGCCCTCGGTCCCGGTCGTGCCGCTGGCCCTGCTGGTGGCGATCGCCGTTGCCGCGCTGGTCGCCGCGAACGTCCTGGCCATCTGGCCGAGCTGGCGGGCTGCTCACATCGCAGCCGCGGACGCGCTCCGCAGCGAGTGACCGTGCCACACTGGCTCGGTGCGACCAGGACGACTCATCGCGTTGGTGGTTGCAATGGCAACCATGGCGGCATTCGCAACCGCCTGTGGGAGCGACGGCGACGGCGGGGGTGACGACGACGGCGAGGTGTTCACGGCCTCGCCCATCGACGTCGACGTGGACGACACCTTCACGATCGAGCTGGAGTCCAACCCCAGCACGGGCTACAGCTGGGAGCTGGCCGGGCCGCTCGACGAGGCCATCGTCACGTCGCTCGGCTCGGACCACGAGGCGGCGGACAGCGATGCCGTCGGTGCCCCCGGCACGCAGGAGCTGAGCTTCAAGGCCGTCGGCGCCGGCACGACCACGATCGCGCTGCAGTACGTCCGCCCGTGGGAGACGGACGTGGCCCCGGCCGAGACGCAGGACTTCACCGTCAACGTCTCCGGCTGAGCGCCGTCAGACGTCGACCTCAGACGTCGACGTGGCCGACGACGAGCAGCTCGCCGGCCTGGAAGCCCTCGAGCGTCACCTGACCTTCGGTGACCGGCACGGTCAGGGTGGTGGCCGCACCGACGTCCGCGCTCATGAGCGGGCGGCCGTCGTGCCAGGCGTCCACGCGGTCGATGCCCGTCGCCGTCAGCTCCAGGTCGACCGACGCCGCGGAACGGCCGGTCACCGTCGCCACCAGGGCCCGCTGGGGCTGGTCCCGCAGGAGGCCGATGGCGGCGGCGATGAGGTCGGCGTTGTCCTCGAGGAGGTCCCGCTTCGTCATCTCGTGACGCTGATCGGGGATGACGCCGAGGTCCTCGAGCGGCGTCCCGGCACTGGCGCCGGCGCGGGTGATCCGCCGGATCGACACCCGGAACGAGGTCCCCTTGGGCAGGGCGCCGAAGGGGCTGCCCGGCCCGGGGAAGACCTGGCGGAGGAGGGCGTGGTCCCACACGTTGGCCCCGCCCGCGCCCGTGTTGCCGCTGGCGCCGAGCACCGGGCCGACGTGGTTGTCCTGGAAGCCGGCGGCGAAGATGTCCGTGGCGCTGTAGCAGAGGGCGTCGGTGAGGAGCACGACCGGGCCCTGGTAGTGCTGGCCCCGCTGGTTGGCGACCGCGGGATCGTCGAGGGTCAGCGCCTGCGAGTACGGCTCGCCGGTCTCGACGGAGCGGGCGATGGACGGCGCCCACTGCGACACGAACCCGAAGCGCTGGCACAGGTCGAGCGTGAGGGGCGTGCAGCGGAACGACAGCCGGCTGGGCTCGACCCGGCGGGGCGTGAGGAGCTGCAGGAGGTTCTCGGCCGCGGTGATGAGACCGCCGCCGTTCCCCCGCACGTCCAGGATCAGGCCCTTCTGGGGGAGCAGGCCGGCGATGCGGATGAACTCGTCGAGGAACGGTCCGTCGTCCTCGACGGAGAACGTCCAGATGCGGATGTAGCCGTACGGCCCGCCGGGGCCGTCGACGGGGCGGAACGAGAACACGTCGGGCATGGTCGAGGCGTCGGCCGGGCCGTCGGCCGCGCCGCGGGGGCGCCGCCCGTTGGATCGCGCCGAGCGGGCACCGGGCCCGGCTCCGCATGGTGGCCTCCTCGAGTTCCACCGCGTCCGGGTTGAAGAGGCGCTTCTTGGCGCGGCGGACGGCCTCGAAGCGGGCGTCGATGCCGAGCTGGCGGGCGGCGGGGTTCCGGGCGTCGGTGGGGTCGACCCCGTCGGGCCCGGGATCGGGGCCGAGGACCTGCCAGTCGAAGCGGAACTCCCGGGCCTCGCCGTCGAGCCCCGTGTAGCCGACGATCACCCAGTCCTCGTCGGGCATCGGGCTCATGCCCAGCCAGCGGATGGTCATGGCCTCCAGGCCGCGCGCCCGCCGGGCGTCGAGGTTGCTGCCCGCCTGCCGGTCGGCGTTGAGCTCCACGGCGCGGTCGAAGGCGATGCCGTTCCACGAGGTCACGGTCACGCCCGGTCCGAACTCCGGGGCCGTCACGCTGCTCGCCACCTTCGTGACCAGGTACCGGAGCCGGCCCTGCTGCGTGTGCTCCTCGACGAGGAACGGCAGCACGGCGGTGCGCTCGGCGAACGGCGCCGGCAGGACGTAGTTCGTGTGGAGGTCGCGGAGGTCGGTGAAGACGTCGATCAGCTCGTCGTGGAACTGGCGCTCGGACAGCGACGGCAGTCGCTGCGCCAGGAGCCGCAGCCGCTGCATCGGGTCGGTGGCGTGCATCGCCCGCTTGAGGGGCAGGTGGACGTACAGACCGTCGATCATCGCCATCGCCTGGCGGACGATCGTCGCCCGCTGCGCCTCGGTGAGCGAGGTCTCGTTGGAGCGGAGCTCCGACAGCGGGGTCATGGCGGCGGAGTCGGTGCGGGCGCGGGTGCGCGGGCGCGTGCGGGTGGCGGGCATGGTCGTGGGAGTCGGGTGACCGGCAGCGGGTGATACGTGCCGGCCGCCACGCGGTCGGAGTGTTCGTCCCAGGCACGGGACGGGCGCTCGGTACGCTCGCCGGCCGTGCCGCCGACCGTGCCACCAACCGTGCCGCAGCCTGATCCCGCTCCGCCGACCGTGCTGCCGTACGGCTCCTGGCCGACGCCGATCACGTCCGAGCTCATCGTGCGGGCCGCGGCCGGGCTGTCCGAGGTGCGGGTCGACGGTGACGACGTCTGGTGGTCCGAACAGCGCCCGGAAGAGGGTGGGCGGACGCAGCTGGTGCGGCTCGGCGCCGGGCGCCGACCCGGTCGACGTCCTGCCCGAGGGCTGGAACGCCCGCACGGCCGCCCACGAGTACGGCGGCGGCTCCTGGTGGGTGAGGGACGGCCGGGTGTGGTTCGCCAACTGGGCCGACCAGCGCCTGTACCGGCTGGACCCCGGCGGCGTGCCCACGGCCGTGACCGCCGAGCCCGCGGTGAAGAAGGGGGATCGGTGGGCCGACGGCGATGTCTCGCCCGACGGCCGCTGGCTGCTCTGTGTGCGTGAGCGTCACGTCGCCGGCGGCGGGCCCGCTGACGCGGTGAACGAGATCGTCCGCCTCCAAGCTGACGAGGGGGCCGGCGGGTCGGCTGGCGCTCTGGTCGAGCCGGACGATGTCGAGGTCGTCGTCACCGGGCCCGGACTTCGTGTCCAATCCCCGCTGGAGCCCCGACGGCGGGACCATCTGCTGGCTGGAGTGGGACCACCCGAACATGCCGTGGGACGCCACCCGCCTGATGGTCCGTGAGGGCGACGGCACAGCCGTGGTCGTGGCCGGCGGCGACGACGAGTCGGTCGGGCAGCCCCGCTGGCACGAGGACGGCTCCCTCTGGTTCATCTCCGACCGGACCGGCTGGTGGAACCTCTACCGGTGGACGCCGTCGGGCGGCGTCGAGCCGATGGTCGAGATCGACGGCGAGATCGGCGTACCCCAGTGGGTCTTCGGCCAGTCCCGCTACGCGTTCCTGCCGGGCGGGCGGGTCGCCTTCGGTTGCAGTCGCAACGGCTTCGACAACCTCATGCTGCGCGAGGCCGACGGCTCGCTGCGGACGCTCGACGTCCCCTTCTCGACCGTCGACTCCGTGGTGGCCCGCGACGACGCGGTGGTGTTCGTCGGCGCGTCGCCGACGACCGAGGCCGCGGTCGTGGCCGTCGATCCGCAGGGCGGCGTCTCGGTGCTGCGCCCGCCGCGGGACCTCGGGCTGCCGGCCGAGCAGTTCTCCGCGCCCGAGTCGATCGAGTTCCCCACCGGTGCGCCCGGGAGCGGGGCCACGGCGTTCGGGCTGTTCTATCCCCCCGTCAACCCCGGGTTCACCGGGCCGCCCGGCTCACGCCCGCCCCTCCTGGTGATGATCCACGGCGGCCCGACCGCCAGCGCCATCCCCGCGCTGCGGCTGGGCGTGCAGTACTGGACGTCGCGGGGGTTCGCCGTCGTCGACGTGAACTACCGGGGCTCGACCGGGTTCGGCCGGGCGTACCGCAACCTGCTCCGGGAGTCGTGGGGGGTCGCCGACGTCGAGGACTGCATGGCCGCCGCCCGCTGGCTGGCCGAGCAGGGCCGGGTGGACCCCGAGCGGCTGTGCATCCGCGGTGGCTCCGCCGGCGGGTTCACCACCCTGTCTGCGCTGTCCACCGGTGACGTCTTCTGCGGCCGGGGCCAGCCACTACGGCATCGCCGATCTCGAGGCGCTGGCCACCGACACCCACAAGTTCGAGAGCCGCTACCTGGATGGACTGATCGGCCCGTACCCCGAGCGGCGGGACCGGTACGTGGCCCGCTCGCCCATCCACCACCTCGATGGCTTCGACGAGCCGCTGATCGTGCTGCAGGGCCTCGATGACCCCGTGGTGCCGCCGTCGCAGTCCGAGATGATCGTCGCCGCGCTGAAGGACCGGCGCGTGCCGGTGGCGTACGTGGCCTTCGAGGGCGAGCAGCACGGCTTCCGCCAGGCCGCCAACATCCGCCGCGCGCTGGACGCCGAGCTGTCGTTCTACGGCCAGATCCTCGGCTTCGAGCTGCCGGCGGGCGAGGGGATCGAGCCGGTACCGATCGACCGCGGCTGATCGCGGCGCGGCCCGGCTGTCCGGCGATCATCCGAGGACTTGGGGCCGGCCGCCGGTAGTCTTCCGAGGTCCGGCAGGGTGCCGGATCGACGCCGGCAGTCGTTGCCGGTGGGCCCGCAGGGCATCCCCGTAGGAAGGGATCCACTCGAGCTGGCCTCTCATCGCCCTCGAATTGGAGCCTTCCTTGACCCCCACCTTCGCCGACCTCGGCGTGCCCGCCGCGCTCGTGGCGACGCTCGACCGTCGCCGGATCACCACCCCCTTCCCCATCCAGGCCGCCGTCCTGCCCGACGCGCTGGCCGGACATGACATCGCCGGCCGCGCCCCGACGGGCTCCGGCAAGACGCTGGCCTTCGCGCTGCCGCTGGCGACGCGCACCGAGAAGTCGCGGCCCCGCCGGCCGACGGCGCTCGTGCTCGTCCCCACCCGTGAGCTGGCCGAGCAGGTCCGCAAGGAGCTGGTGCCGCTGGCGTCGACCTTCGATCGGCGCGTGCTCGCCATCTACGGCGGCGTCGGCTACGGCGCGCAGCGGTCGGCCCTCGAGCGCGGCGTCGACATCGTCGTCGCCTGCCCCGGCCGCCTGGAGGACCTGGTCGCGCAGCGGGTCATCGACCTGTCGGACGTGCTGCATCGCCGTCGTCGACGAGGCCGACCGCATGGCCGACATGGGCTTCCTGCCCGCGGTCAAGCGCTTGCTGGACGCCACGGCCGCCGATCGCCAGACGCTGCTGTTCTCGGCCACGCTCGACGGTGCCGTCGACGTGCTGGTGCGCCGCTACCAGCGTGACCCGCGCCGCCACGAGGTGGTGGCCGACGAGGACGAGGCCGGCGACGTCCGCCACGTCTTCTGGCGCACGGACCCGTCGAGCCGGGTGGCCCTGACCGCCGACATCGTGTCCCGTCACGGCTCGGCCATCGTCTTCTGCCGCACCAAGCACGGCGCCGATCGGCTGGTCAAGCAGCTCGGCACCGCGGGCGTGCGGGCCGTCGCCATCCACGGCAACCGGTCGCAGCCTCAGCGGGAGCGGGCGCTGGCGACGTTCGCCGCCGGCCGGGCCCGGGCCCTCGTGGCGACCGACGTGGCCGCCCGCGGGATCCACGTCGACGCCGTCGGCTGCGTGGTCCACTTCGACCCGCCGGCTGACCACAAGGACTACGTGCACCGTTCCGGCCGCACCGCCCGGGCGGGGGAGAGCGGCACCGTGGTGTCGCTGATCCTGGATCCGCAGGTGCGGGCGACGCGGCTCATGCAGCGGGCGCTCGGCGTGGACGAAGGCGTGGATCGACCGGACGTGACGTCATTGGGTGAGCCCGTCGTGGCGGTGTCTGTCGTGGCCGAGACCCAGGCCGAGCCTGCGGCAACGGCGCCGCGGCCCCGCAACCACCACCAGGACCGCAACCGCCACCAGGACCGCAACGGCCGGGCCCGCAGGGCGCAGCAGCAGCGCAAGCAGCAGCAGCAGCGGCGGCGGACCGTCAGCCGCTGACCCGGCCGGTCGTCTGCTCGAGGGGCGCCGCCGGGCGGCCCGATCGCTCGGCCAGCACCTCGGCGACGATGGACACGGCCGTCTCGGCCGGTGTCCGCGCGCCCAGATCCAGCCCGGTCGGGCCGTGGTACCGCTCCATGGTGGCGTCGTCGACCCCGGCCGCCTGAAGGCGCGCCCGCCGCTCGGTCTGCGTGTGGCGGGAGCCGAGCCCGCCGACGTAGCCGGCCGGTCCGGCCAGCGCGGCCGTCAGCACCGGCGTCGCCAGATCGTGATCGTGGTCGACGACGACGATCACGTCGCCCGCGCCGAGCGCGTCGGGCTTCGGTCAGCGCCTCGTCGGCCTCGATGACGATGGCCGCGGGCCACCCGAGCAGGCCGGCCTGGGCCACCATGGCGTCGCTCATCGCCGACGCCCCGACGACGACCACGCGGGGCACCGGGTGCCAGGCCTCGACCACGATCTCCGTGTCGCCGGCGCGGGCCCGCTCGACGTGGCGGCCCGGCCGCCCCAACAGCGGCTCGGCGACGGCGCGGGCGGCATCGTCGAGCGCGGGTGATCCGAGCGTCCCGTCGGCCGCCTGTCGGGGCCGGTGGACGGTGGTGCCGGACCCGTCGAGGGCCGTCGCCAGCGCGGCCGGCCGCCCGTCGGCCAGCGCGTCCCACAGCGCCAGCGGCACCTGGTCGAGCCGCTGGATGAGGACGTTGACGTGTCCGCCGCAGGTGAGCCCGGCCCGCTCGGCGTCGTCATCCCCGATGTCGAGCCCCAGCGTGGCGAGTGCGTCGTCGCCGCGCAGCAGGTCCTGCGCCGCATCAATGAGTGTGGTGTCGAGGGTGCCCCCGAGCAACGAGCCTTCCGTGCGCCCGTCGCCATCCACCAGCAGCAGCTCGTCGGTCGGTCGGGGCCCGAGCCCGACGGTGTCGGTGACCCGCACGAGCGCGCCGGCCCGCCCGTCGTCGATCCACGACCGGGCCATCGCGGCCTGACCGGCGATGGTGGTCACGACGAGGCTCCTTCGGCTTCCAGCACCTGGCGGGCCTCCTCGTTGGCCACGTGGGCCTCGTCGCTCACGGTCGGGAAGGCGAGGTCCATCGAGCGGATCGTCTCGACCACGACGCCGGCCACCAGCACCCGCATCAGCGGCTTGTGGTCGGCGGGGATCACGTACCAGGGCGCCCACTTGGTCGACGTGGCCGTGATCGCCTCCTCGTAGGCATGCATGTACTCGTCCCAGTGGTGGCGTTCGGCCACGTCGTTGGCTGAGAACTTCCACTCCTTGCCGGGTTCGATCAGCCGGTCGAGCAGCCGGCGGCGCTGCTCCTCCTTGGAGACGTGCAGGAAGAACTTGATGATGGTCGTCCCGTTGCGGGTCAGGTGCTGCTCGAAGTCGTTGATGCTCTCGAAGCGCTCCTTCCAGAAGCGCTTCCCTCTGTGCCCCGGCGGCAACTGCTGCTTGGCGAGGAACTCCGGGTGGACGCGGACGACGAGGACCTCCTCGTAGTGGGAGCGGTTGAAGATGCCGATCCGCCCCCGCTCGGGCGCGGCCTTCGCCGTCCGCCACAGGAAGTCGTGGTCGAGCTCCTCGGCCGAGGGCTGCTTGAACGAGGTGACCTCGCAGCCCTGCGGGTTCACGCCGGCCATGACGTGCCCGATGGTGCCGTCCTTGCCGGCGGCGTCCATGGCCTGGAAGATCAGGAGGAGCGACTGCGAGTCGTCGGCCCAGAGGAGCTCCTGCTCACGGGCGATCTCCTGTCGTGACTGCTCGAGGTCGTGCACGGCCTGCTTCTTGCC
Source organism: uncultured Acidimicrobiales bacterium (assembly GCA_963769115.1). Classification (GTDB taxonomy): domain Bacteria; phylum Actinomycetota; class Acidimicrobiia; order Acidimicrobiales; family Ilumatobacteraceae; genus DASTFY01. The sequence goes on along the minus strand of CAVYKN010000016.1, from coordinate 4,208 downwards.
GGCCTTGCCGCTGAGGTGGGCGAGCGCCTTGCCGCCGTGCCAGGCCGGGTCGCGCTTGGTGAGTCCGGCCGCGTCGCCGGGGTCGACGCGCAGGCGAGCGAGGACAGAGCGGGAGATCGTCATGGCCGGTGATTCTTCCTCATGCGCGCGCTCGGGACGTCGAGGCGCGGCATAGCGTCGCCGCAGTGGGGCCGGGGGAGGGGGTGCAGCTGTGGTGGCAGATCCCTGTTGCGGTGCGCGTGGTGGCGGCCTCGGCGGTCTTGGAGGTGCTGGACCCGCCTGTTGGCGGTGGTGTGCGCTGGGGGCTCCAAGCGGCCGGGCCGGTCGTGGCGCCGGCCGCATGGGTCGCCGGGGTAGGCGTCCCGGTGGAACTCGCAGCGGCGGAATCGTCAAGGTTGGTTGACATCGCCGCGTGGATGGAGCTCGACGAGCCGCCTTCGGGGGCTCCCGTGGTGGCTCGGTGGTCTGGTCTGCAGGTGGTCGCGGCGGACGGGGCCGTGGCGCCGGTCGAGGCGGTCATGGTGACGTTCCCTGTCGGGCGATCGTGGCGCCGGCTGGACGTCCAGGTGGACGGCGAGGGCGTGCTGATGGTGACGAACACGAGGCGCCGGACGAGGAATCAGGCCGTGCTCCGCTTACCGGCCGCCGGGTAGGGTTGCCCCTCGCTGTCCCGTCAGGGACCGCCTGGCGACGTGGCCGAGTGGCTTAGGCAAGGGCCTGCAAAGCCCTGTACCCGGGTTCGATTCCCGGCGTCGCCTCCAGCCTCTCACTTGGTATTCTACCATGTCAGAGGCTATTTTGGTGGTGGCCGAGCGTGACCGCTGTTGACCACGGATGACCGCCAAGGACCTCGTCGTCCTCGGAGCCAACGGGATACTGACGGAGCCACCAGGAGCGGCGAGGTGGGTAGCGCGTCACCACGATCGCTGCGGCTCGTAGTGTCTCGACCGCCACGCCTCGTCGCCCACGATCGCGCCCATTTGCTCCTGGCCGGTGACATCCCACACCGCGGCCCTCGCCGTCGAGCTCACAGCGGCCGACTGGCGAGCTAGGTCCGCGGCAGCCGTGCGTCCTCGCCAAGCGGTAGCAACTGATCGACATTCGTTGGTTGTTGGTGTGACGGACGAACTGGGCCGTGCCCCGTGGAGTGGTGGAAGTAGGTCTGTGACCCTTGGCTTCGGCGATCCGCTGTCTCAAGCGCTACATCGCACGCGAGGTCTACAACCACCTACCTCGCCAACAACTCGCCCTTGACAACCCCTAGGAGCATCGATATGGGGCAGCGCGTCGGCGTTTGGTTCAGTCATCCTGTCCAAACGTGAGTACGACGCTCCCGACCTTGTGACCGCCGTCGACCCGGCGGTGCGCTTCGACGATCTGCGCGAATGGCAGGACGGAATCGATGACCGGCTTCAGCACTCCCTGCTCGGCCAGCGACATGAGGGTTCGGTAGTTGTCGGCGGATTTCGAGGAGTCGTTCCGGCTGGCGCTGATCGTGGCCTTCTGCCACGTGGCGGCGAGCATCTGCCAGAGATCGCCGACGACCATCAGGAAGCGGCCGCCTGGTTTCAGCGAGCCCTTGACCCGTGCGTAGGGCGCGTTGCCGTGAGTGTCCATGATCACGTCATAGCGCTGCCCGTTGCGGGTGAAATCTTCCGCTCGGTAGTCGATGACGTGGTCGGCCCCGAGGCCGCTGACTAGTTCCGCGTTGGCGGCGCTGCACACGGCGGTCACCTCGGCGCCGAGGTGCTTGGCGAGTTGCACGGCCATCGTGCCGACCGCACCCGAGGCGCCGTTGATCAGCACCGTCTCACCAGAGGCGAGCTTGCCCAGTCGGAAGAAGATGAGCGCCGTCGTGCCGCCGAAACAGAGAGCCACGGCATCCTGATAGCTCAGGTGCTCGGGAATCGTGGCGATATCTCCCTGTTCGGCCACGGTCACGTATTCGGCGTGGCAGCCGAAGTCGAACCCGCGCGAGGCGACCACCCTGTCGCCCGGCTGGAAGCGAGTGACCTCTCTTCCGACCGCCTCGACCTGGCCGGCCATCTCGAAACCGAGGATGGGCTGCTTTGGCTTGGTGAAGCCGAGCTTCAGCCGCATCGCCAGGCGCAGGCCGCGTGGGACCCGCAGGGCCCTCACCCGGGTGTCGCCGGAATTGACCGTCGTCGCAAAGGCTTTGACCAGCACCTCGCCGTCCGCCGGCACAGGCTTTGGCACCTCCCGAATCTGCACGACGTCCGGCGGCCCGTATCGTTCACAGACTGCAGCCTTCATAGTTCACCCAGCCTGTGCATCGCGGCACGGTATCAGTGGCCCGAATTCGCCGCGCCGACGATGGTCGCCCCGTCGTGGACAGCGGCGCAGGGTCGCGGGCCCACGACGCACGGGAGCTGCGTGCCAGAGAAGGTGGCCTGCGGATGCGAACTGCTCTCGACCCGCCGTCGCGAGGTGATTCTCCTGCCGGAGGGCCACCTTCGACGGATGGTCAGCACTCACCAGCCGGAGCCGTGACGATCGGCGCCAGCTGCCGGAGCGGCGTCACGCTCCCGGCGTTCTGGGGCATCCGCAAGGCCTGACGGGGTACTTGCTTTTGGGGGACCTACGCACGCTCGCAAGTGGCCTGCTCGCGGCTTGCTCCGAGGCATTCGTCAGGCCGTCGGATCCCTCACTGTCCCGTGCATAGTGCGCTCAATGCTATTGTCGGGAACGGGCTCGCTCCGAGCGCAGCGGGCCCCAGGACGGGCGGTTGCGGGGGAGGGATCGCAGTGGTGAAATACGACGCGTTCATCTCGTACAGCCGCTCCGCCGACGGGGTGCTCGCGCCGAAGATTCGCGAGGGCCTGCAGAAGTTGGCAAAGCCCTGGAATAGGCGACGGGCATTGAACGTCTTTCTCGACCAGGCCTCCCTCGAGATCTCGGCGGGGCTAAAAGAGGCTTTGGAAGCAAAGTTGGACAGCACTGACTGGTTGATTGTGCTGCTGTCCGAGGATAGCGCCCGGTCGCAGTGGGTGGGAGCCGAGATCGAGCGTTGGCTCGCCACCAAGCCCAGGGATCGTCTCCTTCTCATCCAGACGGGCGGCGAGCTGCATTGGGTAGATGGCGACTGGGATTGGGAACGCTCAACGGCGGCGCACCGAGCTCTCTGGGGTGTTTACTCGGACGTCCCGCTCTGGCTTGACCTACGCAAGTATCGCCATGCCACCGATCTCGACATCCGTACCAACAACGACTTCAGGAACGACATCGCCACATTGGCTGCCCGGCTCCACGGCATGTCCAAGGAAGAGTTGGTCGGTGAGGACCTCGTCCAGTTCCGGAAATTCAGGCGGGTGAGGCGGGTCGCGATCGCCGGATTGGCTGTACTCACGGTCGCTGCCGTCACCGCGTCGGTGATTGCACTGATCGCCCGCGATCGGGCCGTCGAGGCCGAAGCGGAGGCCGTCAAGGAAGCGAGGATCGCTGCCACGCGGCAGATCGCTGCTCAGGCACAGGTTGAGTCACCCCATCAGCCCGACTTGTCGTGGCTGCTGGCAGTCGCCAGCAAGGATCTCGGTGATCAGCTCCTCGCCGACGGCGACATCGGTCAGCAGCTGGTCGAGTCGCGCGCCGCATTGCTCAACACCCTCGCCGCGACCCCGGAACTAGTCGGATATCTGCCGATCGTCGAGCGGGTGACAGCGGTTGCCGCTGAGCCGGGCGTACCGCTACTCGCGACGGGTGACTCCGCTGGCACCGTCGCGCTGTGGAACGTCGCAACTATGGAACAGGTGGAGGTCATCGAGGTCTCGAACGAGGCGGTGTCCTCAATCGCCCTCACCGCCGATGGATCGGTGCTGGCGGCAGCGACGGACGCCGGCGACCTCACGCTCTGGGCAACCTCGACCGGGTCCCGTATCGCCGTCGCGGCCACGGTTCGCGAGTGGTCGACCTCGTGTTCAACGACGGTGGAAGTGTCCTTGCCGTCGCCACGAGCGATCCGGATGGCCAAGCGGTCGAATTACGTGACGCCGGGACCGGCGAGACCGTTGGTTCGCGGCTCCCCGATCTGATCGGGGTCCGAGCGATGGACTTCGACGAACCTGACATCCTGACGGTAATCGATTGGAACGGCCGGTATACGTGCGAGGTCGGGAACCTGTGTGTCGAGACCGAGCTCGACGCCTCATATCTCCCCCTCCTCCGGCCTGGGCCGTCGGCTTTCAATGTCT
>CAVYKN010000015.1:0-203268 GCA_963769115.1 uncultured Acidimicrobiales bacterium | reverse complement strand
CCTTCGACGAGCTCGACGATCGGACGTCGACTCCTTCGAGGAGCCGTTCGAGGACGGCGCCGCCGACGAACCGTTCTTCGATCCCGCGGCTGTCGGTCTTGTAGAAGCCGTTGCCCTTGAACGTGATGCCCACCGGCGTGAAGACCTTCTTGACCGGGCGGGGCACGCCGTCGGTCGGGTGGGGCGCCTCGGTGAGCGTCGGCTCGTCGAAGGACTGCTGCACCTCGATGGTCTCGCCGGTGTCGAGGAACTTGTAGACGTAGGTGGGCATCGGTGGCTCCGTTAGCACTCTCGGCACGCGAGTGCCAATGCTAGCCAGTCGCGGCGGCCGGCACCACGTTCGACCTGCAGCTTTCGAGCGGTCACGGTCCGTGGCCGCTCGGCCTGTCCTTGTGCCGTCCTGCCAGGCTCCCGCCGCCGGAACCGCTCGCCCGCGCCTCCGCGGTGGCCACTCCGCGTGGCGTGCGTACAGTCGCCCCCATGCGTGTCCGCAAGGCAGTCATCCCGGCCGCCGGCCTCGGCACCCGCTTCCTCCCGGCCACCAAGGCGACCCCCAAGGAGATGATCCCCCTCGTCGACAAGCCGGGGATCCAGTACGTCGTCGAAGAGGCGGTGGCGGCCGGCATCGAGGACATCCTCATCGTGACCGGCCGGTCCAAGAAGACCGTGGAGGACCACTTCGACCGCTCGCCCGAGCTCGAGGCCACGCTCGCCGCCGGCGGCAAGGACGAGGCGCTGGCCGAGATCCTGGCCATCAGCCAGATGGCGCACGTCCACTTCGTCCGCCAGGACGAGCCGCGCGGGCTCGGCCACGCCGTCGGCATGGCCCGCTACCACGTCGGCGACGAGCCCTTCGCCGTCCTCCTCCCGGACGACCTCATGGCCGAGGGCTCGACGCTGCTGTCGGACATGATCACCGCCTGCGAGGACACGGGCGGCTCGGTCGTCGCGCTGAAGCGCTTCGGTCCGGACCAGATCAGCTCGTACGGGGTGGTGGCGCCGGCCGGCCCGCCCACCGCGGAGGGCTACATCCCCATCGGCGGCATGGTCGAGAAGCCGCCGGCCACGGAGGCTCCGAGCGACCTCGCCATCATGGGCCGCTACGTCCTCACGCCGGCGGTGTTCGACCGCATCGCCGCGCTGCGGCCCGGCGCCGGCGGCGAGCTGCAGCTCACCGACGCCATGCTCGCCCTCTGCGAGATCGAGCCCTTCCACGGCCTGGTGTTCGACGGTGGCCGCTTCGACACCGGCAACAAGCTCGACTGGCTCCGCGCCACGGTCGAGGTCGCGCTGCACCACGACGAGCTGGGCAAGGACTTCCGGGACGTGCTGGCCGAGATCGTCCGCCGGGAGGGCATCGGCTGACCCAGCCGGAGACACAGCCGAAGACACGGCGAGGATCCGGCCGGGGAGCCGCGGACGCCGGCGGCGTACCCTCGATCCGTGATCCCGCTCGAGGAGGCCCGCCGTCACGTCCTCGACGCCTGCCCGCGCCTGCCGGTGACGACCGTCGCGCTCGGGGAGTCGCTCGGGCACGTGACCGCGGCCGATCTGGCGGCGGCCGAGGACGTCCCGCCGTTCGACAACTCGGCCGTCGACGGGTACGCGGTGCGCGTCGCCGATGTCGCCGATCCGCCGGTCGAGCTCGAGGTGGCCGGCACCATCGCCGCCGGCGCGCCGCCGTCGATCCCGGTCGAGCCCGGCCGAGGCAGTGCGCATCATGACGGGAGCGCCGCTGCCGGCCGGGCACGGAGGCGGTCGTCATGGTCGAGGACACCGAGGCGCTGAACGGCGGCCACCGCGTGCGGATCGGCCGGAGCGTGTCGGCCGGCGACGCCGTTCGCCGCGCCGGCGACGACGTGCACCGCGGCGACGCTGCTGTTCCCGGCGGGCACGGAGATCCGCCCGGCCGTGCTCGGCGTCCTGGCCAGCGTCGGCATCGTCTCGGTGCCCGTCGTGGCCGCGGGCGCGGGTGGGCGCGCTGTCGACCGGCGACGAGCTGATCGAGCACGGCGCGCCGCTGGCGCCCGGCCAGATCCGCGAGAGCAACCGGACGATGCTGCTCGGCGCGCTGGAGCAGGCCGGCTGCATCCCGGTCGACCTCGGCCTGGTCCGCGACGACGAGGCCGCCCTCGAAGCGGCGCTGACCGAGGCCGCGACCCGCTGCGACGCCATCGTCACGTCGGGCGGCGTGAGCATGGGCGACTTCGACATCGTCAAGGCGGTTCTCGACCGCATGGCGAGGATGCGCTGGATGCAGATCGCCATCCGGCCCGCCAAGCCGTTCGCGTTCGGGCTGCTCGAAGGAGCCGAGCGGTCGGTCCCGGTGTTCGGACTGCCGGGCAACCCGGTCTCGTCGCTGGTCAGCTTCGAGCTGCTGGCCCGCCCCGCCCTGCGGCAGATGATGGGCCACGCGGTCATCGATCGGCCGCGGGTTCGGGCCGTGGCCGACGAGGGGCTCCGCCGCCGCCCCGACGGGAAGGTCCACTGGAACCGGGTGGTCGGACAGTTCAAGGACGACGGCCGCCTCCACGTGCGCTCCACAGGCGCACAGGGCAGCCACCAGCTCGCCTCGACGGCCGCCGCCAACGGCCTGGCCGCCGTCCCTGACGGCCCAGGCATCGAGGCTGGCGGCGAGGTCGACGTCCTGCTCCTGGCCTGACCCCGCCCCATCCCGCGCGCGAGGGCCGTGACCGGCCCGTAGCATGCGGTCATGCAGCCGTGGGACGGGGACCTGGTCGATCCGTTCGGCAGGACCGTGCGCGACCTGCGGATCTCGGTCACCGACCGCTGCAACTTCCGCTGCACGTACTGCATGCCCGAGGAAGGGATGCAGTGGCTGCCCCGCGAGGACATCCTCACCTTCGAGGAGATCGAGCGCCTGGCCCGGGTGTGCGTCGAGCGCTTCGGCGTCGACGGGCTCCGTCTCACCGGGGGTGAGCCCACGGTCCGGGCCCACCTGCCGGTCCTGGTGGAGAAGCTGTCCCACCTGCGGGTCAACCCCCAGGCCGACTCGCCGTACGCCGGCCGCAAGCCCGACCTGTCCGTCACCACGAACGGCGCGACCCTGCGGCTCCTTGCCCACGAGCTGCGGCAGGCCGGCCTGGACCGGGTCAACATCTCCCTCGACACGCTCGATCCCGACCGTTTCCTCCAGATGACCCGCCGCCGCGAGCTGCACCGCGTCCTCGACGGCATCGCCGCCGCCCAGGAGGCCGGCTTCGACCAAGTGAAGCTGAACGCCGTCGTCGAACGAGGGGTCAACGACGACGAGATCCTCGCCTTGGCCGACTTCGGCCGGGACCACGGTGTGCAGGTTCGGTTCATCGAGTTCATGCCGCTCGACGCCTCCGGCCACTGGTCGTCGACCTCGGTCGTCAGCCAGGACGAGATCGTCGCCGCCATCGCCGCCGTCCATCCGCTGGAGCTCGTGCCGGCTCGTGGCTCGGCGCCGGCCGACCGTTGGCGCTACCTCGACGGCCGCGGCGAGGTCGGCGTGATCCCGACGGTCACGAAGCCCTTCTGCGGCGACTGCGACCGTGTGCGCATCACCGCCGAGGGCCAGTTCCGGACGTGCCTCTTCGCCACCCGGGAGTTCGACCTCCGGGCCCTGCTCAGAGGCGGTGCGAGCGACGACGAGCTGGCCGCCGAGATCGCGCGGGCAGTGGGCACGAAGTGGGCCGGGCACGCCATCGGCCAGGTGGCCTTCGTGCGTCCGAACCGCTCCATGAGCCAGATCGGCGGCTGATCCTCTCCTGCCCACCAGGCGAGACAGCCCTCTGGTTGGCGGCCCCTAGACTCGCTCCGTGTCCGATCAGCGCTTCACCCACCTCGATCCGCTCGGCCGGGCGCGCATGGTCGATGTCACGCCGAAGGAGCCCACGCACCGGCGTGCCGTGGCCCGCTGCAAGGTGATGATGAGCCCGGACACGACCATGGCCATCGCCAACCGCGAGGTGAAGAAGGGCGACGTGCTGGCCGTGGCCAGGGTGGCGGGGATCCAGGCGGCCAAGCGGACGTCGGACACGATCCCGTTGTGTCACCCACTCCTCGTGGGCTCGGTGTACGTCAACTTCGAGATCGGGGACGACCACATCGGCGTGGAGGCCCAGGTCGACACCGTCGACCGGACGGGGGTGGAGATGGAGGCTCTGCACGCCTGCGCCGTGGCCGCTCTGACCATCTACGACATGTGCAAGTCGGCCGACCGGGCCATGGTGATCGGGGAGCTGACGCTCTGGGAGAAGACGGGTGGCCGGACCGGCTCCTACCGCCGCGAGACCACGGACGGCGTTGCATCGGGTGGCCTCTCGTCGTAGGATCGTAACGTTCTGTCGTCCAGACGGCGCGTCTTGCAATGGCGCTGTGCGAGTCGGTTGGAGGCAGGGCCGGCGTGCGACCGCTGTATGACCGCTGGAGCATCGAGCGTGCATCCACCGCGGCACTCAGAAAGATGATTACTCTCTGATGACGAGCGTGAGCACATCACATTCATGAAGTACCCCACATGAAGCCCATTGTTCTCCTGATCCTCGTCCTCGTCTGGGGCGTCGCGCTGATCCCACCGCTCCTGCGGTCCCGGTCAGACCTGCGGCCCGGCTCCTCGGTGGCCTCGTTCCGCCGGACGCTCTCGGACATGTCCCGCATCCCCGGGCGCGCCGAACGCCCCTACGGCGGCCAGCACATGGCCAACCCGGCCAGCCCCGTCCGGGCGTTCCGGGCCTCGGGCGGGCAAGCGGGCGCCGGGCCCCGACCGGCCCAGAAGGTCACGTCGAGTGGTTACGCCGCCTACAGCGCCGGCTACACGCCGGGCCTGGCACGGGCGCGGGCCAACCGGGCAGCCATGATCCGCCGCCGGCAGAACGTCCTCTTCACCCTCGTGACGGCCGTCGTCGTGACCGGGATCGTGGGCTTCGCACTCGCCGTGCCGATCGCCCGTACGGCGTTCTTCGTGTGCCTGGTGTTCCTGGCCGTGTACATCTGGATGCTGGCCACGCTCCGTCGCAACGAGGAGTTGCGGTCGGCGCAGCGGTACGTCTATTCCGACGCCGCCTGACGCCCGGCCTCGCCGCCAGTCCTGAGTTCGTTCCGGTCAGAGAAACGCGCTCTCGGCGGTGCGCTCCGCCGACCAGAACGATCGGGGCGCCGCGCCGTGCGGCCGCTATCCTGAGCGATCCCTGCGGGGGTGTAGCTCAGTTGGCAGAGCGCAACAATCGCACTGTTGAGGCCAGGGGTTCGATTCCCCTCACCTCCACCCGCTGAAGTCCTGTTCACAGCCGTCGGCCCACTCGGCCCGGGCCACGGCTCGGGCCATCCTGGGCGCTCCCATGGCACTCCGCCGTCGTCCGCCACTGCTCGCTGAGGTGATGAGCGGCTTCGAGGGCGTGTGTGACCCGATCGACGGCCGCTGGCTTCCCTGCATCCGTTGCTCGGGCACAGCCGTCCTCGGGGAATCGAACTGGCTCGGCCGCTTGCCGAGCCGGCGCACCACCCCGATCTCCTCTACGGGCTTTCCGCGAGCTGCCGATCTGCTCCACCGCCGAAACTAGGGAGACGTCGCGGCGACGCCAGAGGAGCGGGACTCCCGCCAGCACACCTCCATCTCGCGTCGGGAGATGCGCCAGCCCTCGCCGACCCGGCGCAATTCGTCGTGGTAGCGGCCGATGAGCACCGTGACGGTGCCGGGATCGGCGTGCGGGGCCTGGTGACAGGTGTGGTAGGTCAACGTGCGGGCGGCGTCGCCGTCGATGCTGACGTGGTACACGGACAGCAGGTGGTGCTGCCAGGCCTGCAACTGTGCGTAACCGGCGACCCACTCCACGATCTCCTCGGCGCCCGTCATCCAGTCCCGGTCGCCGTAGCGCGCCGTGGCGTCGTCGGTGAACACGTCCCGGAGGCCGGTGAAGTCGTGGCTGTCGATGGACGACGCATAGCGGTGAAGTGTCTCGGCGATCAGCTGGCGGTCGAGGAGGGCTTGAGTATCGGGATCACGGTCCATGGAGTCGCTCTCCTGCAGGTCGGCCCGCTGCCGACTGTAGCTATGGGGTCCTGGGCCCGACGGAGGCCCGCGACGACGGACCGGTAGCGTGCCGCCGGTGGGTCGAGCGCCGGCCGAGCTCGGGAGCAGCCGTGACGGCTATGGCTTCCATCCTCGCGAGGCCGAGTATGTCGCCCTGGATGCCTCCCACCCTGACCGCTGCGGCTGAGCAACCGAGCGGTGAGGTGGTATTGCTAGACCGTGCGCCACGACCTCAACGAGACAATTCTTCGGCTTTGCGTCCTGGACGATCCGGTACGACGGGCGGCCTACCTTGCCGTGCGGACCGGGGGCCGCCCACTCACCCGCGCCGAGGTCGCCGATGAGGTGGGAATCTCGGTGAGGCTGGCCGCCTTCCACTTGGAGAAGCTTCTCTCTGAGGGCTTTCTCGAGGCGACCTACGCACGCGACGAGAGGTCGGTCGGTGCTGGTCATCCGGCGAAGCGGTACTGCCCGACCGGCCTCGAGCTCGAGGTGTCGATCCCGCCTCGACGTTACGACCTCGCCGCCGAAATCCTGGCCGAGGCCTTGGAAGCAGATTCCCCTGATCCGCCGCTTGAGTCGCTCGCCGACACTGCCGCCGAGTACGGCCGTCAGGTTGGAAGGCTGGCGCGGGCACGCAAGGGGGGCAGTCGGGTGCTGACCGCACTGAGCGTTATCGGCTATGAGCCGGTTACCTCGGGCGGCGATGTAGTCCTTCGCAACTGCCCCTTCCGTCACGTCGCCCAAGCACGACCGGAGATCATCTGCCAGATGAACCTGGCATTCGTCGACGGTGTTCTGGCCGGAACGCAGTCACGGTCGCTCCATGCGGTTCTGTCGCCGTCGGCGGGGCGGTGCTGTGTGGTCGTCACTGCATAGCGTCGAGCGCCGACACGGCCACATCGCCACGTCGATTCCGTTCGACGGGCCCTTCCGGAGCGACCGTCGGGCGAGTCTTGCATCGAGATAACACCAACGAGTACTGTCGTTACTCAAAGGTCCGGGCGTCGGGGTGCCCGCATCGATACGTGCCACCAGATCAGGCCGACGGTGCGGCAGCGACGGCCCAACAGTCGCCGTTGCTGTCCCGGGAGACCTCACACGCAACACGAAGGTGAGGACGAGATGGACAGACGAATGGATCGACGGACATTGGCCAAGGGCGCGGTGGCCGTCGCGAGTGCGGCGGCGCTGGGACTGTTTCAGACGAGCGCCGAGGCAAGCGGAGCGCCGGAGACGACTCGCACGAGGCCGAGTCTGTACGACCGCTTGGGCGGCTACTTCGGGATCGCCTTGGTCGTCAACCGCTTCAGCGACCAGATCCTCAAGAACCCGATACTCAACAAGAACCGTGCGCTCAAGGCGTGGAACAAGACGGAGGCGGAAGCGCGGCTGCCGGGTCTCAAGTTCGGTCGCACGCTGTGGATCGCAGCAGCGGCCGGCGGACCCTTTGTGTACACCGGCTTGCCGCTCACCGAAGCTCACGCGGAGTTCAATCTCACGGCCAAAGAGTTCGCCGAAGTTGGGGCGGAGATCGTCCGCGCCCTCGACTTCTACGAGGTGCCGAAACGAGAGCAGCAGGAACTGATGGCCGCCTACAGAGCCAGCATGTCCGACGTCGTGACGGAGTAGGACACAGCTACGACCTGAGGCGGCGCAACCTCCCGAGCGTCTCTGACCCGCTGGTGGGTTCGGCTTTGGGGTACACGTACCTGAGGCAGCGCTCCGAATGCCCGCCCCGCTCTGGAGTGTTACCCGGGCGAGCTCCATGTCCGCCCCTTGCGGCGCGTGGTCCTTGGGAGTATCATACTCAGTATGCTACTGATGAGTACCGACCGGCTGTGAGCGTCCGTCACGCCCTCCTCGCCCTGCTGCACGAAGGACCGAAGTACGGGTTGCAGCTCCGCCAGGAGTTCGAGGACCGAACCGGCGAGGTCTGGCCGCTCAACGTCGGGCAGGTCTACACGACCCTCCAGCGCCTCGAGCGCGACGGACTCGTCGACGCCGCCGACGACGGCACCGGCCCGCAGCGCATCTTCTCGCTCACCACGGCGGGGGCCGAGGAGCTCGACACCTGGCTCCGCACGCCCCCGGACATGACGTCGCCACCGAGGGACGAGCTCGTCATCAAGGTGCTCGTCGCCCTCCACCTGCCTGAGGTCGACGTCGCCGCCCTTCTGCAAGTTCACCGCCGGCAGCTGGCCGAGCTGATGCAGCAGTACACCCGCCTCAAGGACGATGCTGGGGACGACGAGCTCGGTCTCCTGCTCGTCGCCGACGCCGAGCTGTTCCGGCTCGACTCTCTCATCCGCTGGCTCGACAGCGTCGATGGCCGCCTCAAGCGCCGGCCAAACCCGGTGGTGCCTCCGGCGGCCAAGGTGCGTACTGCGCCCGAGCGGCTGCGCCGGCAGGTCGGGAGCCGGCGATGAGCCCCATCGACCTCCGGGGCGTGTCCAAGTCGTACGGCGACGGCGCCGGTCGGGTCGAGGCCCTCGTCGACATCGACCTCGAGGTGGCGCCGGGAACGCTCGTCGCCGTGATGGGCCCGAGTGGCTCAGGCAAGAGCACGCTGCTCACCATCGCTGGTGCGATGGAGGAGCCGTCGGGGGGCCAGGTGCTCATCGACGGCCACGACCTGGCGACGGCGTCGGCCAACGACCGGGCTGCGCTGCGCCGCCGGACCGTCGGCTTCGTGTTCCAGGACTTCAACCTCCTCGCCGGACTCACCGCCCTCGAGAACGTGACTCTCCCGCTCGAGCTCGACGGCACCGCGCCCGAAGCGGGCCCGCCCGGCCGGCTTGGAAGCGCTCGAGCGTCTGGGAGTGCGCGACAAGGCCGGCCGGTTCCCCGACGACCTCTCCGGCGGTGAGCGCCAGCGCGTCGCCATCGCTCGCGCCATCGTGGGCGATCGCCACATCCTCCTCGCCGACGAGCCGACCGGCGCGCTCGACTCGGTGAACGGCGAGGCGGTGATGAGTTTGCTTCGCGCGGCTTGTCGTGACGGGGTCACGGGAGTGGTCGTCACCCACGACGCTCAGCTCGCCGCGTGGGCCGACCGCATCGTGTTCCTGCGCGACGGGCGCCTCGTCGACCAGACCGCACCGCTGGCCGGGCCCGAGACCTTGCTCGTGCCCGAGCATCGATGAGCACGCGCAGCCGAGTAGCCCGGCGCGCCCTGCGCCGCTGGTCCTGGCGCCTCTACCGGCGGGAGTGGCGCCAGCAGGTGCTGGTCCTCGCCCTGATCACCGTCGCTGTGGCCGCATCCGTGTTCGGCGCGACAGCGGCCTACAACCTGACCGACACCCGGGTGGCCGAGTTCGGCTCCGCCAACCATCGCTTCGAGAACGCCGTGGCGCGACCCGAGGACATCGCCCCCTACACCGCCGAGGCCCAGGAGTGGTTCGGCACCATCGAGGTGATCGGCCACCAGCAGGTCCCTGTCGCCGGGACGACAGCGGTCGTCGAACTGCGCTCGATCGAACCCAACGGCGCCTTTTCGGCCTCCATGGTCACCGTCCTCGACGGCCGCCGGCCAGCGTCGGTCGACGAGATCGCCCTCACCGAGGACACCGCCGCCGACCTCGACGCCAGGCTCGGCGACCAGATCGACGTCGGCCGCAACTCCTACGAGGTCGTCGGCATCGTCGAGAACCCCGCCGACCTCGACGACGAGTACGCCCTCGTGTTGCCGGCCGCCCACACCCCCGAGTCGATCACCCTGCTCGTCGACGCCGATCGCGAGCAGGCCGATCGCTTTCGACCCAGCGTCGTGCCCGGTCAGGGCTTCATCGAGTCGCGTGAGGTGACCGAGCAGACAACCGCCGCTGTCGCCGTGTTCGTCGTTGCCACCGTCGCCATGGTCCTCGTGTGCCTCGTGGCCGGGGCGAGCTTCGCCACCCTCGCCCACCGCCGCATGCGCCAGCTCGGCCTACTCGCGGCCGCCGGCGCCACCCCGCGCCACCTCCGCCGGGCCATGGTCGCCAACGGCACCGCCGTCGGCCTCACCGCCGCCGTCGCCGGCACCGTCGCCGGCCTCCTCGCCTGGTTGGCATCGGCGTCGGCCCTCGAACCGGCCGCCGCCCACCGCATCGACCCCTGGAGCATCCCGCTCTGGCTGCCGGTCGCCGGCATCGGGCTCGCGGTGGCTACCGCCACCGTGGCGGCCTGGTGGCCGGCCCGCGCCGTCGCTCGGATGCCAATCACCGACGCGGTCGCCGCCCGACCGCCGGCGCCGCGTCGGGTCCACCGCTCGCTGGCCGCCGCCGTTGCCGTCTTCGCCTACGGCGTCCTCGCGATCGGCGCGGGCATCGACCCCAACTCCGAAGCGATGACGCCGATCTTCTTCATCTCCGGCATCGTCGCTCTGCCCGTCGCTGTGCTCCTCGCCAGCGCGCCCGTGCTTCGGGCAGTGGCGCGGCTCGCCAGCCGCTTCCCGGTCGGCACCCGCCTGGCAGTGCGCGATCTGGCCCGGTTCGAATCACGCTCGGCGGCGGCACTCGGCGCGATCACCCTCGCCCTCGGCGTAGCGGTCTCCGTCGTCGTCATCGCCGCCGCCAACGTGCCCGACGCCGACGAAGGCAACCTGCAGGCCGACCAACTGGTCGTCTGGACCTACTCGCCGAGCGCGTTCGGCGGGCTGCAGGTGCCCGAGCTCACCGACGACGAAGTGATCCAGCGGGAGGCCGACGTCGCGGAGATCGCCGACCTCGCCCCCGGCGCCCGGATCGTGCCGCTCGACGTCGCCGTCGACCCGACCAACGCGGAGGTTGCCGGCGGGCAGCGGCTGCTCAACAACGCGGTGCTGGGCCGGCCCATCGACGAGAACACGATCCGCGACTCCGGCGTCGTGTTCATCGCCACTCCCGAACTCGTCCACTACCTACGCCTCGACGTCGACGACCAGCCGCCGGGCACGCTCGTACTCACCCGCCAGACCGGCGACGTGTACATCACCGGCAACATCACCCAACCGATCTTCATCCGCAACCCGGTGCCCACCGACCAGGTCGTGCACATCGACGTACCCAACGTCACCTCAGGGCCCCGCACCCTGATGACCGACGCCGGCCTCGACGCCGCCGGGCTCGAGCCAATGCGGGCCGGCTGGCTCCTCGACCTCGAGGAACCCCTCGCCCCTGCCGGCCTCGCCCGGGCCCGCGAGCTCGCTGCCGACGCCGGCCTCGCGGTCGAGGCGCGCGATACGACCGGAGGCTTGACCATCGTCCGCCACGTCGCCACCGCCGCCGGCGTGCTGCTCGCCCTGTCCATCCTGGCGATGACGGCCGGACTGCTGCGAGGCGAATCCCGCCACGAGCTCCGCACCCTCCACGCCGCCGGCGCCACCGGGCGCATCCGCCGGGCGATCACCGCATCGACCTGCGGCGTGCTCGCTCTCGCCGGCGCCGCCCTCGCCGTCGTGATCTCGTACGCCGCACTGCTCGCCGGCTACTGGCCCGAGACCGACCGGCTCGCCGACGTGCCCGTCGCCCACCTGACGACGCTCACCGTCGGGCTGCCCCTCCTAGCCGGCGGCCTCGCGTGGATTCTCGGCGGCCGAACCGGAACCGACGTCAGATCCGGGTGACCGCCTCCCGATGGTGATTCGCGTATCGACGCGCGGACGGACGATCACGCGTCGAATCCCGTTCTGTTGGGCGCTGCCCTGGCGATGTGCGACGGCGCGACGCTGTTCGGATGCTGGTGATCGACGCCGCCAACGTGATCGGGTCTCAGCCAACCGGCTGGTGGCGCGACCGGCCAGGAGCGGCACGACGGTTCACGGAACGAGTGCGGGCAACGGTGACCGCAGGACGGCTGGACCCGCCCGTGACCGTCGTGCTCGAGGGCCGAGCCCGGGCGGGAGCCGACGAGGTGGTCTTGGACGGCGTTGAGGTTGTGCATGCACCCGGCGAGGGCGACGACACGATCGTCGCTCTCGCCGAGGCCTACCACGCGGTGATCGTGGTCACGGCCGACCGGGAACTGGCCGAGCGGGTCCGAGGGGCGAACGGCGAGGTCGTCGGGCCGAGCTGGCTGCTCGACCGCCTCGTGGAGTGAAGTGCAGGCGGGGGACCACGGCGGATCTCGGCTCGAGTCATGACGCCCATTCGACCCGGCGTCGCGGACCAGGTACCATCCCTGCTCGGCTGCGTGCGGGTGGGCCGCCTTCCGGCGTGCGCCAGCGACCTTCGCTGCGAACGCCTCGAGGCGACGAGCAGCGGAGGACACACCGGGCATGAGCCGGGTCACAGCAAGAGCGGCCACACCATCGGCGGTCAAACGCCGGCGGGGTACGTGCGCGCGCTGGTGGTCGGCACGTTGCTGCTTGCCGCCAGTCTCATCGCAACCGGCCCAGCGGCAGCCGTAGCGACACACCGATCCAAGCACCACTGACCCGACCACCGACCCGCCACCGACCCGACCACGACCGAGCCGTCGGTGTCGACCACCCCGTCCACGGCCGAGTCGACGACGACCGTTCCGGACACCAACGACCAGCAGCAGCACGACCAGCAGCAGCACACGAGCACGAGCACGAGCTCGACCG
This sequence comes from uncultured Acidimicrobiales bacterium, assembly GCA_963769115.1. Taxonomy (GTDB): domain Bacteria; phylum Actinomycetota; class Acidimicrobiia; order Acidimicrobiales; family Ilumatobacteraceae; genus DASTFY01. The sequence goes on along the minus strand of CAVYKN010000015.1, from coordinate 190,702 downwards.
TCGCTCCCTCGACGGCCGCCGACCTCCGAGCTCGCGGTGTCCGGCATCCTCGGCGCCCCCAACCCCTTCGACGCCACCCACGGCTTCACGATCCTCTCCCGAGGCGACGCCGAGCTGCGGGACGGGACGACGTCGGCGCGTGCCGCCGGCGGTGACCTCACCGTCGGGCCGCTACCAGTCACCGCGCACGCCGCCGGCCGTCCTCGACGGCACCCCCGTCGCCGTCCTCGCCGATGGGGCGATCTCGGTGGAGGGTCCCGCCGACCGGCTCACCATCGGCGCCGCGGCCGAAGTCCTCGCCGGCGACGTCGACGCCCTCGACCCCGCCACCGTCGATGGCGCGGTCGCCGTCGCCTCGCCCGACACGTTCGACCGCGCCTTCCAAGGGGTCTTCGCCGACCTCCAGGCCCGCTCCAGCCTCCTGCATCCCTGCCGGTCACGTGACCGCCACGGACTCCGCGGCGCGGCTCTGGACGACCTGTCCGGCGCCGACGTCCACCTGGCCGCCGATCTCGACGACGGTTCGGCCGGCGTGTGGACGGTCACCGCGGACGACCTCGCCCGCGTGCAGAGCATCACCATCGACCCCGCTCCGACGCCCGACCATCCGCTGGTGATCAACGTCGACGGTGGGGGTTCCCGGGTCACGCTCGATCCGGACGTCACCGTGAGTGGCGCCGCGGAGGCGAGCCTCGTGTGGAACGTGGTCGACGCCCGGTCGATCGAGGTGAGCGGCCCGCTGCCCGGCAGCCTCCTGGCTCCCAGTGCGCCCGTTCGGATCGAGGCCGACGTCAGCGGTCCGTCATCGCCGACTCCGTGCGCCAGTCGGCGGACAGGTCGCGACGTCCCTTCGCCGCCGAGCTGCCCCGCGCCGGGGAAGCCGGCGATCCCGAGGTGGCGGCGACCGATGACCCCGCCGCGATCGAGGCCGTGCCCCCGGCCACCGGCAACAACGCCGTCATCACCGTCAAGGTCGGCGGGGACCGGGTCTCGACCAGCGCCATCGGGAGCCTGGCCGGCGTCACCCTGCAGCTCTACGACGGCACCACCGCTGCCGACGACGCCTGCGGTCGGCACGTTCACGACCTGCATCTCCGACGTCGCCGGCGACTGCTCGTTCGTCGTTCCCAACACCCAGGTGGGCGGCGCCAACCGCGACCGCCAGTTCTGGGTCGTGCGGACGGGCACCCCTGCCGGTTGGTTCGGCCTGAACACGCTCGTGACCGGGCCGAGCGCGCCCTTCACGTCGACCGCCTACCAGTTCCGCACCGGCGACCAGCTCGCGCGACGGCACCACCTACACGCTCCGGCGCGAACGCACTTCATGCTCTCCACCGGCAACAGCAACCACGACCGCGTCCGGCGGCATCTGGCAGACCTCCCGGGCCAACCCGGCCGCCGCCGCACCAGTGCGGTCTCGACGTGGCGCTCGTCCTCGACCTCTCCGGCTCGGTCGGCCGGATCGCTGCCCAGCCTTGAAGACGGCCGCCGACGACCTTCGTGAACTCGCTGGTCGGCACGCCGTCCCCGGTCGGCCTGTTCACCTTCGCCTCCAACGCGCCCGGCCAACACGACCAACAACCAGAACCGGCCGCTCACCCCGGTGTCGACCCAGGCCGGCGCCGACACCGGTGAACGCCTGGATCAACGGCCTCACCGCCGGGCGGCACGCACGAACTGGGACCGCGGGCATCTTCCAGGTCGCCGCAGAGCGCCAGCGCAGTTCGACATCGCGGTGGTCATCACCGACGGCAACCCGACCGCCTACGGCAACGCCGAGGGGCCCGGGCAACCACACCCGGTTCCGCGAGGTCGAGAACGGCATCTTCTCGGCCAACGGGGTCAAGGCCGAGGGCACCCGGGTGCGTCGCCTTCGGCGTCGGCGCCGGCGTCAGCGGCCGGCGGCGGCCGAACCTGCGCTGCCATCTCCGGGCCCGACCGCTGAACAGCGACTACTTCCAGACCACCGACTACGCCGCAGGCCGGCGACGTCGCTGCGGGCCCTCGCCCTCGGCAGCTGCACCGGGTCGGTCACCGTGGTCAAGCAGGTCGTGCCCAGCACGGCCCCGCCGGGCACGATCGACCGGCGCCGCTGCCGGCCGGCGGCTGGACGTTCGCGCGCCACGACGGCGACCTCCGGGCGTGACGATCGCCCCGACCAGCGGGCACGACGGCGGCCGGCACCGGTGCGGTCAACTTCGACCTCACCTTCCCCGGCGGCACCACCACGGCGCCGGTCACGCGTCACCGAGACCCAGCAGGCCGGGCTACACCCTCGTCAGCAGGTCGGCGGCTTCAACGCCGTCCTGCACGCCGCGCTGGACACCGACGCCGCGCGTCCCGGTCACCAACGTCGGGAGCGACTCGGCTTCATCGTGCCGGCCGCGACATCGCGTACCGCGGTCAGCTGCACCGTCTACAACCGCGCGCCCAACCCGCCGGCGACCGATCGTCGTCGACAAGCAGTGGGTCACCGTCAACGGCCGTACGACCCTACGCCGAACGGTGCCCAGCCGCCCGGCTTGCCGGCCGCAGCTGACCCATCGGCGGCACCGCCCAGCCGTTCGGGCGTCGCCCGGACCGGCTTCACCGCAGGGCAGCACGGTCGTCATCGACGAGACGGTCACCAATCAGCCTGCGCTGTGCACGCTCGACAGCCGCGACGGTCACGCTGGCCAACGGCGCCGCCGCGTCGAACGTCAGCGCTGCCGTTACACCGCCACCCTGGCCGCGGGGACGAACACCTACACGATCACCAACGTCGGTGACCTGCACCTCCAGGCTGACCCTGGTCAAGACGGTGACCGGCGGCCCGGCCGCGCCGACGGCCTGGACGCTGACGCGCGACCGCGCCGGCCGGCGCGTCCGCCCGGGCCGACCGGCACGACCGGTGTCACCGCGCTCGGTCACCCCGGGCGTCGCGCTACCCGCTCGCCGAGAGCGGCGGTGACCCGCGCTACGTCCAGCGAGCCGACCCCGCACGCCGTCCCGATCCCGGGTTCGACGGTGAGCTGGAGCTGCGTCGAGGTCGACGCCGACGGCAACGTCGATCCCCGGCTTCTCCGACGGCCTCAACGGCGGCGTCACGGTGCCCATCGGCACGTTCGTGCGCTGCGAGGCCGTCAACCAGACGGCGTTCGATGAGCCTGGTCAAGGAGGTCATCAACGACAGCGGGGCACCGCGGTGCCCGCGAACTGGCAGCTCACGGCCACGCCCGTCGCTCCCGTGGCCCCGGGTCTGGTCCCGGTGACGGTCACGGGCTCGGCGGTCGGAACCCCGTTCGAGGTCAGGCCTGGCCAGGCCTACCAGCTCAGTGAGGCCGGACCGGCGGGCTACACACCGGTGTCGATCGTGTGCACGGTCGAGAACCTCGCGCCGCGGCTCACCACCTCCATCACGCTCAACGCGAACGAACTGGCCGTCTGCGTGTTCCTGAACGACGACCAGCCCGGTCAGCTGACCCTCGTCAAGGAAGTGGACAACGGCACCACTGGGGCCACGGCGACGGCGACCGATTGGACACTCTCTGCCTCCGGGCCCACCCCGATCTCAGGGACGTCCGGCTCGGTCACCGTGACGACGCCGAGGTCAATGCCGGCACCTACACGCTCGCGGAGTCCGGCGGTCCGATCGGGTACCAGCCGTCGGCGTGGTCGTGTACCGGCGCGACAGCGAGCGGCGCCACGGTCACCGTCCCGTCCGGTGGTGACGTCACCTGCACGATCACGAATACGGCTATCCCTCCGCGGCTCACGTTGGTCAAGGTCGTCGACAACGGGACGACGGGCGGGACCGCCGTCCCCACCGACTGGACCTTGTCCGCGTCCGGCCCGATCTCGATCAGCGGTCAGTCCGGCACGGCAGCCGTCACGAATGCCGCAGTTCCTGTCGGCACGTACACCCTGGCCGAGACCGGGGGCCCAGCCGGGTATACGCCGTCGGCGTGGACGTGTGTTGGTGCGACGGTGGTGAGCGTTCGATCCAGCTGACCACGGGTCAGGTGGCGACGTGCACGATCACGAATACGGTGGTTGCGCCGACGTTGACGTTGGTGAAGGAGGTGACGAACAACGCTGGTGGTTTCGGCGGTGCCGACGGATTGGTTGTTGTCGGCTGCGGGTGGGGTGACGATCCAGGGTCGTGTGGGTGAGGCGGCGGTGACGGCTGCTGCGGTGCCGGTGGGTTCGTACACGTTGTCGGAGTCGGGTGGCCCGGGGGGTTACACGGCGTCGCAGTGGGCGTGTACGGGGGCTACTGGGTCGGATCCGGCGGCGGGGACGGTGACGTTGGCGGCGGGTGATGTGGCGACGTGCACGATCACCAATACGGATCAGCCGGCGTCGTTGACGTTGACGAAGGTGGTTGATTCGGCGGCGTCGGGGTCGGGTCGGGTGCCGGCGGACTGGACGTTGACGGCGACGCCGGTGGCGATCACTGGTCAGGGTCCGGTGTCGGGCAATGGTGATCCGTCGACGCCGGGCGGTGTGAACGCGGTGTCGGTGTTCTCGGGGTCAGCTATGACTTGTCGGAGTCGGGGCCGGCGGGGTTCACGCCGGGGACGTGGATCTGTCAGGGCGGGGTGGTGACGGGGGCCACGGGTGGTGGTGCCTCACGGGTGGTGTGGTGGCGTGCACGATCACGAACACGGCGGTGTCGCCGTTGTTGACGTTGGTGAAGGTGGTTGACAACGGGTTGACGGGGGCGACGACGCCGGCGACGGAGTGGGTGTTGTCGGCGGCGGGGCCGACGCCGGTCAGTGGGCGCGTTGGTGAGGCGGCGGTGACGGCGGCGCCGGTGCAGGTCGGGACCTACACGCTGTCGGAGTCGGGTCCTGGGGGTTACACACCCTCGGCATGGGTGTGCACGGGGGCGGCGACCTCGACGGACAGCTCGGTGACGTTGGTGGAGGGTGAGTCGGCGACGTGCACGATCACCAACACGGCGATCGCGCCGGAGTTGACGTTGGTCAAGGTGGTTGACAATGGCACCACCGGGGCCACGGCCACGGCGATCGACTGGACGCTCTCGGCTGCCGGTCCGGCCACCATCACCGGCGTCACCGGTGACACGGCCATCACCGCTGCTGTCGTCCCCGTCGGGACCTACACCCTCACCGAAACCAACGGCCCCACCGGCTACACACCCTCTGACTGGATCTGTGTGGGCGGCACGTCCGGGACCGGCCAGATCACCCTGGCCCCGGGGGACCGGGCGACCTGCAGCATCACCAACACGGCGATCGTGCCGACCCTCACGCTGGTCAAGGTCGTCGACAACGGCACTACTGGGGCAACGGCGGTACCGACCGACTGGATCCTGACCGCCGACGGCCCCGTCGTGGTGTCGGGGAGATCGGGCGATGGGACCATCACCGCGGCGCCGGTCCAGGTCGGCGACTACGTGCTCTCGGAGGCCGATGGTCCGGCCGGTTACACTGCCGTCCGACTGGGTGTGCGTCGGGGCACCGGTCGCCAATGGCACGGTGAGCATCGGGCTGGGTCAGGACGTGACGTGCACGATCACGAACACGGCGGTGGCGCCGACGTTGACGTTGGTGAAGGAGGTGACGAACAACAACTGGTGGCACGGCGGCGCCGACGGCTTGGTTGTTGACGGCTGACGGGTCCGGTGACGATCCAGGGTCGTGTGGGTGAGGCGGCGGTCACCGGCTGCTGCGGTGCCGGTGGGTACCTACACGTTGTCGGAGTCGACGGTGGCCCGGGCGGTTACACGGCGTCGCAGTGGGTCGTGTACGGGGGCTACTGGCGTCGGATCCGGCGGCGGGGACGGTCACCCTTGGCGGCGGGTGCATGAGCGCGACGTGCACGATCACCAACGACGACCAGCCGGCGTCGTTGGCGTTGACCAAGGTGGTGGACAACGGCGTCGATGGTGCGGGTGACGCGGTGGCCGGCGGACTTCACGTTGACGGCGACGCCGCAGTGGCGATCACTGGTCAGGGTCCGGTGTCGAGCGGTGCGGGTCGGCGGTGCCGGCCGACGCTGCGGTGTTCGCGGGGAGCTACGTCCTCTCGGAGACGACGGTCGGCGGGGTACACGCCGGGGACGTGGTCGTGCACGGGTGGTGTGGTGACGGGTTCCACGGTGGTGGTCCTCAACGGGTGGTGTGGTGGCGTGTGAGATCACGAACACGGCGGTGGCGCCGACGTTGACGTTGGTGAAGGAGGTCGTCAACGGACGACGGCGGCGACGACGCCGGCGACGGCGTGGGTGTTGACGGCGACGGGGCCGACGACGATCGTCGGGTCCCGACGGTGATCCGTTGGTCACCGACGCGGTGGTGCAGGTCGGGACCTACGCGCTGACGGAGTCGACGATCCCGGGTTACACAGCCGTCGGACTGGGTCTGCGACGGGGACCGCGACTCGTCGACGGCCACCTCGGTGACCCTCGATTCGAGGGCAGAGCGCGACGTGCACGATCACCAACGACGACGATCGCGCCGTCGTTGGCGTTGGACAAGGTCGTGACAACGGCACCACCGTGGCCACGGCCACGGCGACCGACTGGACGCTGACCGCCTGACCGGTCGCGGCCACGCATCACCGGCGTCACCGGTGACGGGGGCCATCACCGCCACCGACGTGCCCGTCGGGACCTACACGCTCTCCGAAGCCGACGGCCCGCACCGGCTACGCAGCCGTCTGCCTGGGTCTGTGTCGGGGCGCCGGTCACGAACGGCACCGTCACCATCGGCGCTCGATCAGGCCGTGACCTGCACGATCACCAACACCGCGGTGCCACCCACGCTCACCCTCGTCAAGGCGGTCACGAACACCTCGGGCGGCTCGGCCCTGCCGACCGACTGGCTGCTGTCAGCCGCGGGAGCGTCACGATCGAAGGCCGGGTGGGCGAGCTCGACGGTGACCCAGGCCGTCGTGCCCGTAGGCGAGTACACCCTGGCCGAAGCCGGAGGGCCCGTCGGGGTACGAGGCGTCCCAGTGGTCGTGCGGGGCGCGGCGGCGACGGATCCCGCGGCCGGGACCGTCACCCTGGCGCGTCGGCAACGCTGCGACCTGCACGATCACCAACACCGACCAGCCGGCGACGCTCACGCTGGTGAAGGTGGTCGACCCCGTGGCGTCGGGCTCGGGCCGCGTGCCGTCCGATTGGACGCTGACGGCCACGCCGGTGGGCATCACCGGTCAGGTTCCGGTCTCGGGCAACGGTGATCCGGCCTCGCCCGGCGGCGTGAACGCCGGTGGCCGGTGTTCTCGGGGACCTACGACCTCTCCGAGACCGGTCCGGGCGGCTTCACCCCCGGCGCCTGGATCTGCGAGGGAGGCGTGGTGACCGGCAACCGCGTGGCGGTGCCGCCGGGCGGCGCGGTGCGTTGCACCATCACCAACACCGCGCACATCGCCGACGCTGACGCTCGTGAAGGTGGTCGACAACGGGGACACCGGCGCGACGACGCCAGCCACGGCGTGGACAGTTGTCCGCCGCCGGACCCACCCCCATCAGCGGCGTCTTCCGGCAGCGAGCGGTGACCGTGGCGCCGGTACAGGTGGGGACGTACACCTCGCCGAGTCCGGACCGCTCGGCTACGAGGCCTCGGCATGGGTGTGCATCGGGGCCGATGCGTCAACGGCATCCTCGGTGACCCTGACCGAGGGTGACGCACGCCACCTGCACCATCACCAACACGGCGATCGCCCCCACGCTGACGCTGGTGAAGGTCGTCGACACCGGCTCGACCAGTGAGCCTGCGCTGCCCACCGACTGGACGCTCACCGCCACCGGCCCGGTCACGGTGACCGGTCGCACCGGGGACGCCGCGATCACCGACGCGGTCGTGCAGGTCGGTTCCTACACCCTCTCCGAGTCCGGCGGGCCGGACGGGTACACGGCGTCCGAGCTGGTCATGCCTCGGCGGGACTTCCGGTCCTGCCAGCGTCGCGCTCTCGCCCGGCGACCGTCGCGACCTGCACCATCGTCAACACCCCCGTGGCCGTCCGCGTGGGAGCTCACGAAGGTGTCCCATCCACCGTCGGGCACGGTCGTCGATCCCGGGGCGACCATCACCTACACCCTCATCGCGGAGCACGAGAGCGGCGGAGTCATCGCCGGAGCCACCGCCGAGGACGACCTGAGCGACGTGCTGCGCTACGCGTCCGTCGTCGTCCCGCTCCCGGCCGAACTGGTCCTGAACGGCAACACCGTCACCTGGGCCGTGCCGCCGATCCCGGTGGGCGGCGCCGTGCAGGTCAGCTTCCGGGTGACCGTGCGGGCGGGCGCCGAGGGGGCCAACGTCGTCAACCTGGCCGCGCCGACCTCGACCGGCGGCCACTGCAGCCCGTGCCGCACCGCCCACACGGTCAGGGTGCGGTCGGTGCAGCCGACGGACCCGCCGCGAGGAGGCGGGGTCAGCACGTCGGGCACCGACACCGGCACGCCGCTGCGCTGGGCCCTGGTTCTCCTGAGCGCCGGCGTCCTGTTGCTCATGATCGCCGGGGCGCGACGCCGCGTCGGAACCGTTGCGGTAGCGCCGCGCGGTAGTCGACGCGCCGCGCGCCAGCGAGGCTCAGGCCTCGTCGCCGGTGTCGAGCGGACCCTCGCCGCCCGAATCGAGGTTCTCGTCGGCCTCGGTGGGCTCGTCACCGGTGTCCTGTCCGGCTTCGCCGCCCTGGTCGCGGTCTTCCTGCTCTTCGGTGGGCTCGGAGCTCATGTCGTCGTCGTTGATGAATGTCATGGCGCTCCCATGCCCACCCGGGACGTTTGGCAATCCTCCGCCCCGGCCACAATCCCTAGGTGCACGACGAGTTGGACGCCTTGGCGCGCTGCGTTGCCGATGTCGAGACGTTCCGGGACGACATCTGGGGCCGGCGACCCCAGGTCTGGCGGCAACGCGGACCGTTCTCCGACCTGCTGACCGTCGACGCCGTCGAGCAACTGCTCGGCACCGCGCTTCGCCGGCCGGCGTTCAGGCTGGTGCGCGACGGGACGACGCTGCCGGCGGCGGACGTGACCCGCTCGATCCGCCTCGGCGCGGGCGTGGTCGAGGACGCTGCGGATCTCTCCCGCATCGTCGGCCTCGCCGCGGACGGTGCGACGATCGTGTTGCAGGGGCTCCAGCAACTGTGGACGCCGCTGCAACGCTTCACCGGCGAGCTCGAGGAGGCGACCAGCCATCGAGTCCAGGCCAACGCCTACCTCAGCCCGCCCGGAGCGAACGGTTTGCGCCACCACGCCGACACCCACGAGGTGCTGGTGCTGCAGGTCGAAGGCGAGAAGGCCTGGCGGGTCGACGGCCTGGGGGAGCTGACGCTGCACGCGGGTGATGTCCTGTACCTCCCGGCGGGGACCGGTCACAGCGCGGCGGCGCAGGAGCAGCACAGCCTGCACATCACCATCGGGCTGCTGGCCAGGAGCTATCGGCAGGTGCTGCAGCGCCTCATCGACGACCAGGAGGAGCTGCGGCGACCTTTGCCGCTGGGCTTCGCCCGGCCCGGCCGGACCGAGGAGCTGACGGCGGAGCTGGCCCGGGTGCTCAAGGAGAGCGCGGAGAGGTTGGCAGCGGAAGAGCCCGACCCCATCGCGGCACGGGAGGTGCAGCGCGCTCGGCGGCGGCCCCGGCCCGAACCCAGCGGCACCCTGCGCGCGGTGCTCGATGCCCACGCCGTCAGCGACGAGACCAGCCTGCGCCGGGCGAGCGAGGAGCCGTTCCGGCTCGTGGAAGACGGTGACACGGTCGTGCTGGAGCGGCCCGGCCGCCGGCTCCGTGGGCCGGCGGCGCTGCGTCCGGCCCTCGAGGTGGTCCTCGAGCGGAACGAGCTGCGGGTCGCCGATCTGGCCGGCCTGGACGAGGCCTCGCGAGCGGTGCTGGCGCGGCGGCTGCTGCGCGACGGCTTCCTCGAGCTCGACGGCGACTGACCCGCACCGGGCCGCATCGGTCAGGTTTGGATCCCGAGCACCAGGGAAGAGTCGGCAACCGACGATCGGAGAGAGACATGGCTGCACCGCGCAAACCCGCCGCGAAGCCAAAGGGACGCGGACGTCAGCCGGCCCGCCCGGCCAAAGCAAACCCTCGCCCGACCGCCGCCGATGTGGGGAACGGAGGAGAGACCCATCAGATCGCCACCGGTCTGTCGGATCGGTTGACGACGCAACAGGGCATGCCGGTCGCCGACGACCAGAACACGCTGCGCGTGGGCGAGCGGGGACCTGCACTCCTCGAGGACTCCCACTTCCGGGAGAAGATCTTCCACTTCGACCACGAGCGCATCCCCGAGCGGGTGGTCCACGCCCGCGGGTACGCGGCGCACGGCTTCTTCGAGAACTACGGATCCCTCTCGGACATCACCCGCGCTGACATCTTCCAGCGACGGGGAGAGCGGACGCAGGCCTTCGTGCGGTTCTCGACCGTGGCGGGCAGCAAGGGATCCGTCGACCTGGCCCGCGACGTGCGCGGCTTCGCAGTGAAGCTCTACACGAAGGAGGGCAACTGGGACCTGGTCGGCAACAACATCCCCGTCTTCTTCATCCAGGACGCCATCAAGTTCCCCGACATCATCCACGCCGTGAAGCCGGAGCCCGACCGCGGCTTCCCTCAGGCGCAGTCGGCCCACGACAACTTCTGGGACTTCGTGTCGTTGATGCCGGAGTCGACGCACATGCTCATGTGGGTGATGTCGGATCGCGCCATCCCGCGGTCGTTCCGGTTCATGGAGGGCTTCGCCGTCCACACGTTCCGGCTCGTCAACGCGGCCGGAGAGTCGCGGTTCGTCAAATTCCACTGGAAGCCCAAGCAGGGCATGCAGTCGGTGCTGTGGGACGAGGCGGTCAAGATCAACGGCGCCGATCCCGACTTCCATCGCCGGGACCTCTGGAACGCCATCACGACCGGCGACTTCCCGGAGTGGGAACTCGGCCTGCAGGTGTTCGACGACGCGTTCGCCGACTCGTTCGAGTTCGACGTCCTCGACCCGACCAAGATCATCCCGGAGGAGGTCCTGCCGGTGCGCCCGGTCGGTCGCCTCGTGCTCGACCGGATGGTCGACAACTTCTTTGCCGAGACCGAGCAGGTGGCCTTCTGCACCCAGAACATCGTGCCCGGCGTCGACTTCACCAACGACCCGTTGCTCCAAGGCCGGAACTTCTCGTACCTCGACACACAGATCAAGCGGCTCGGCGGCCCGAACTTCACCCACTTGCCGATCAACGCGCCGAAGTGCCCGTTCGCGCACTTCCAGCAGGACGGCCACATGGCGATGATGAACCCCGTCGGGCGCGTGAACTTCGAGCCGAACTCGTACACCGGCGACGAGCGCGGGCCGCGCGAGGACCCCGACGGTGGCTTCTCGTCGTTCCCGGCCAGCGAGGGCGGCGACAAGCGACGCCTGCGGGCCTCGAGCTTCGCCGACCACTACAGCCAGGCCGGTCTCTTCTACCGGAGCCAGACGGCGGTCGAGCAGCAGCACATCGCCGACGCGTTCACGTTCGAGCTCAGCAAGGTCGAGCGGGCCGAGATCCGGGAGCGCATGGTGTCGAACCTGCGCAACGCCGACGACGATCTGGCGCAGCGCGTGGCCGCCGGGCTCGGGATGGCCACCGTCCCTCGGCCCTCGGAGCCTGCGGCGACTCCGGACCACTCGCTGCCCGCATCGCCGGCCCTCAGCATCCTCCTGCGCGAACTCGACTCGTTCGCCGGCCGGAAGTTCGGCCTGCTCGTCACCGACGGCGCGCCCGCCGCGGCCGTCAAGGCGTTGACCACCGCCGTGCGCGCCGAGAAGGCCGTGCTCGAAGTGATCGCACCCACGATCGACGGTGTCGACCTCGATGACGGCAGCCACCTCGCCGCGCAGCAGATGCTGGGCGGTGGGCCTTCGGTCCTGTACGACGCGGTGGCCGTGGTGGCCTCCGCCGAAGGCGCAGCCACGCTGGCGGAGGCACCTGCCGCCAAGGACTTCGTGACCGACGCGCACAACCACAAGAAGTTCGTCGGGCACGTGCCGGCTGCGTCCGCGTTGTTCGCCGCAGCCGGCCTCGCCGACAAAGTCGACGATGGGTACGTCGACCTGTCCGGCCGAGGCGCCGGCAAGCGGTTCGTGGAGGCGTGCCGCGCGGTGCGCCTCTGGGGGCGGCCGTAGCCCAACCGCCGAAACGTGCGGCATCATCGACCGGTGCCAGTCGACCGACCGACCGGCGGCGGCCTCGCCGCTGCACCGGCGTCGCCCTCGGACGGCCTCGTCCTTCGATCGTTCCGTGGGCGGGTCGCCCTCACCGCGACGGTCGCGGCGAGCGGCATGGCCATGCTCGACGCCACGGTGGTCAACGTGGCGCTGCCCCACATCGGGGAGGACTTCGGCGTCGATGTCAGCTCGCTGCAGTGGGTGCTCACCGGCTACCTGCTGGCGTTGGCCTCCCTGATCCTGCTCGGCGGCGCCCTCGGCGACCGCTACGGACGGCGGAAGGTCTTCGTGGTGGGCACGGTCTGGTTCGCGGGGGCATCGCTGCTGTGCGGCGTGGCGCCGGGGGTTGGCGTCCTGGTGGCGGCGCGCGTGCTGCAGGGCGTCGGCGCCGCCCTTCTCACGCCGGGGAGCCTCGCCATCCTCCAAGCGAGCTTCCGGGAGCAGGACCGCGCCCGGGCGGTGGGCGCGTGGTCGGGGCTCGGCGGCGTGGCCGGAGCGATCGGTCCGTTCGTGGGAGGTTGGCTCGTCGACGGGCCGGGGTGGCGGTGGGCGTTCCTCATCAACGTGCCGGTCGCCGGGCTGGCCATCGCCTGTGCCGTCGTGGCCGTGCCGGAGACCCGTGATCCGCACGCCGCCCGGAGCCTGGACGTGCTCGGCGCCGGCCTGGCGGTCGCCGGGCTCGCCGCCGCGACGTGGGCGTTCACCGAGGCGGGCGTCCGGGGCTGGACCGACGCCGCGGTGCTCGCCGCCGGTGCCCTGGCCGTGCGTGGCCATCGCCGCCTTCGTCCACCGCATGCTGCACGCGCACGATCCGCTCGTCCCACCGAGCCTGTTCCGGAGCCGCGAGTTCACGGTCGCCAACCTCGCCACCGTGGTGCTGTACGCGGCCATCGGCGTGTCGTTCTTCCTCGTCGCCTACGAGCTCCAGGTGGGCGCCGGATGGTCGGCGTTGGCGGCGGGCACGGCGCTCCTGCCGGCGACGGTGCTCATGTTGTTGTTGTCGGCCCGGTCCGGCGAGCTGGCGCAGCGGATCGGCCCCCGGTTCCAGCTCACCGCGGGGCCACTCGTGCTGGCGGCCGGTCTGCTGTTGCTGTCCCGCATCGGTCCCGACGCATCCTGGCTCCCCGATGTGTTGCCGGGAGCGGTGCTGGTCGGCATCGGCCTCGTGACGTTCGTGGCTCCGCTCTCGGCCACCGTGATGGGCTCGGTCAGCCCCGACCACGTGAGCGTGGCGTCGGGGGTGAACAACGCCATCGCCCGGACCGCCAGCCTGGCGTCCCTGGCGCTGATCCCGGTCGTCTCCGGGCTGACGTCGGCCGTCGGTCCCGACGAGGTCACCGACGCCGTCCGCACCTCCCTCCTCATCACGGCCGCGATCGCCGCCGCTAGCCGCGCCCATCAGCTTCGTGGGTCTCCGGCGTGGGGTCAGCCCGGCCCGATCGGCGCGGCGCCGTTACTGCCCGGTCGACGGGCCGCCGTTGCAGCCGGACCCCACGGAGTGCCCCATCTTCGACGGCGATCGAGCAACGACTAAGCAGGTGGCATGACCGAAGGGATGTTGGCCGGGATCGGGAACACGCCGGCCGTGCGGCTCGAGCAGCTCGTCGAGCCGGGGATGGCCGAGGTCTGGGTGAAGCTCGAAGCGGCCAACCCGACCGGGTCCTACAAGGACCGCATGGCGCTGGCGATGATCGAGGGCGCGGAGCGCGACGGGCGCCTGAGCCCCGGGCAGTGGGTGGTCGAGTACACGGGCGGCAGCACAGGGAGCTCGCTGGCGTTCGTGTGCGCGGTGAAGGGCTACCCCCTGCAGATCGTGACCTCGGACGCCTTCGCCGACGAGAAGCTGCGCACGATGGAGGCCTTCGGCGCCCGGCTCGAGGTGCTTCCGAGTCCCGAGGGCATCACGCCCGAGCTCATCCCCAGGATGCGGGCCCGCGCCGCGGAGCTCGCGGCCTCGCTCGACGCGTACCAGACCGATCAGTTCAGGAACACGGACATGGTGGAGGGCTACCGGCGTCTGGGCGAGGAGGCGGTCGAGCAGCTGCCGGGCACGATCGACGCCATGTGCCTGTACGTCGGGACGGCCGGATGCTTCCTCGGCGTCGGCCGCGCCTTGCGTGAGCACTATCCGGCCATGGCCAGGATCGCCGTCGAACCCGGCGAGTCGGCCGTGCTGTCGGGCGGACCCCCGGGCACGCACCGCATCGAGGGCGGCGGCGTCGGGTTCCGGCCGGAGCTGCTGTCGACCGACGAGATCGACGACGTGATCGCGGTGCCCACGGCCGACGCCTTCGCCATGGCTCGCCTGGCGACTCGCCGTGAGGGGCTCTTCTCCGGACCTTCCACCGGTGCGAACCTCGTCGCCGCGCTGGCCACGGCTCGCCGGCTCGGGTCGGGGCATCGGGTCCTCACGGCCCAGGTCGACTCCGGGCTCAAGTACCTCGCCGGGTCGCTGTTCCACGACGACCAGGTGTGACCGGACGCACAGAACTGGCGTCAGGCCCCGGCCGTAGTGGTTGACATGCATCGCTACCACGGCCCCATCAGCACCCACCAGGCCGGCCTCCAGGCCAGCCCCGTCATGCCCAGCTACTACCTCGGCCGCCCCAGCCGCGTGTACGTCGCCCGCTTCCGCCGGCAGAGCACCGCCGCGGTGAGCGAACGACGCTGACCCGACCCGCACTCGAGCCGTACCCGCTCGTCAGCCTCCGGCGGGCGGGCGGAACCCGCGCTGTAACACCCCGGGCGTACGTTCGTTCGTATGGCGGCGGCTCGCAGCATCGACGAGACGGCGGACCTGGTGTCCGGCATCCACCACCTGGTGGCGGCGGTCGCCGGCGTCGATCCGGGCTGTCGTGATCGCGCGACCCTGACAGCGGCGGTGGCCTCGACGGCTCGGGTCCGGGCGTGGCTCGACGCCGCGAGGTAGTTGACCCGCTCGGCTGTATGTCCGGCCCACCCGGACGTGACCATGGTACCGCTGATCTAACCGTCGGGTATGACCGTCGGCCCCACGCTCGACGCGCTCACCATCACTACCCACGGAGGTGCTGCGGATGTGATCTACAGGTCCGGCCCGGCCCGTCCTGGCGCGGGTCAGCCGCCCGAGATGGCGGGGATGATCGACAGCTCCTGGCCCGGCGCGACGGCTGTGGCCAGGCCGTCCAGGTCCCGGATGTTGTCCGGGCCGACGAAGAGGTTGACGTGGATCCGGGTCCGCCCGAGCTCATCCCGAACCCGGCGCTCGAGGGCTGCGTGCTCGACCGCCAGCGCGTCGAGGACGCTTGCCACGGACACTGTTTCCGTGGCGTCCGGGAGCTGAACGTCGACGGTCACCGTGCGTTCGCCGCCGACGAGCTCGCGCAACGTGTTCGGGACGCGGACCGGAACCCGCACGTTCCCGGTCGGCGCCGTCACCGGAGCGGAGCCGCCCGGACCGAGAGCACGGGCGGCAGGTGGTCGGCCAGGAGGCGCCAGCTGTCGCCGTCGTCCACCGACCCCCACACCTCGCCGCTCCTGGTGCCGAAGTACAGGCCGGCCGGCTCCTGCCCGTCCGTGGTGAAGGCGTCCCGCAGCACCGTGAGGTGCGCGTCGTGTTGCGGGAGCCCGGCCGTCAGCGGTTCCCAGCTCGCTCCGCCGTCCGACGTGCGCCACACCGTGCACCGGCCGTCCGGGGTGCAGCGGAAGCCGTCGCTCTCGAGCGGCAGGAGGTACGCGGTGCCGGGCCGTGTCGGATGGGCGACCACGGGGAAGCCGAAGTCCATCCCTGCGATGCCCGTCATCGCCTGCCAGGAGTCACCGCCGTCGTCGCTGCGGTAGATCCCTCCGTGGTGCTGCAGGTAGAGCCGCTCGGGGTCGCCCGCGTCCCGGGCCACCTTGTGGACGCACTGGCCGAACTCCGGCTCGGGGTTGTCGGGGAAGAACCCGGCCACGATCCCGCGGTTGCCGGCCCGCCACGTCTTGCCTCCGTCGTCGGTCAGATAGACGCCGGCCGCCGAGATGGCGACGAGCAGCCGCTCGGGATCGTCGGGGTGCAGCAGCACCGTGTGGAGGCAGAGCCCGCCGCCGCCGGGCACCCACTCCGGCCGGTGGGGATGGTTCCAGAGCCCTTCGACGAGGGAGAAGTGGCGGCCACCATCCTCGCTGCGGAAGAGTGCCGCCGGCTCGACGCCCGCGTAGACGACGTCCGGTTCGTCGGCTGGGCCCGGGGTGAGCTGCCAGATCTTCGCCAGGGCCGCATCGCTGCCGGGCGGGAAGATCAGCGCCGCCGTCTCGTCCTCGGTCCATGACCCACCCAGGTCGTCCGACCGGCGCAGCACCGGTCCCCAATGCATGCTGACGGAACCGACGAAGAGGCGCGCCGGCGAACTGCGGGTGTCGATGCAGGTGGCGTAGACCTCCTCGCCCGGGAACGCCGGCCCATCGAGCTCGAAGCGATCCCGGCCGTCGTGGGCCCGCAGCGAGAACAGCCCCTTGGTCGTGCCGACGAGCAGCATGGTGTCGACGTCAGGTCCTGCGGTGGCTGCGCCGGCCCCTTCGCTCGCGTCCAAGGTCGCCGTCGTGCTCCCTGAGCTCTCCATGCCTTCGCTCCTCCTCTGTGGCGGATGAACATCCCGAATGTACGTACCGACGACGACGGCCAGCGCAACTCATCGCTAGCGTCCGGTCGTGCAGCTCTTCACCGATCCGCTCCAGGACGAGTTCGCCAGTTGGGCGCTCGGCTACGTGGGTTCGAGCGGCGCCGATCTCGGCGAGATAGTCGCCATCGCCGGGTCCATGGCCGGTCTATCCGCCACCAGTGCTTCTGCGCCCACACCGCCGGACGACGGCGCCTTCTACGACGCCTGGATGGCTGCGGTCACCCGTCACGAGGACGCGGCGGAGAAGGCGTCCGCCGCCGGGCACCATGCCACCGCCCGTGGCCACTGGCTCCGGGCCGCCGGCTACGCGGGCGTGGCCTACCACCCGCTCTACGGCTCGCCCGTCGATCCCCGCCTGCGGTCGGCCTTCGACCGCCAGTGGGCGCCTTCGACAAGGCCATGGCGCTCGGTGAACGGCCGGCTGAGCCGCTGTCGATCCCGTTCGACGGCCGCACGCTGCCGGCGTACTTCGTCTCGGCTGCCCCGGGCGAGCGACGGCCGCTCCTCATCACCACGAACGGCTATGACGCCACGATGACCGACATGTACCTGGCCACAGGTCGGGCGGCGACCGAGCGGGGGTACCACTGCCTGCTCTTCGACGGCCCGGGCCAGGGCGCGCTGCTCGTCCACGACGGCGTCCCCATGATCCCCGACTGGGAGCGGGTGGTCACGGCCGTCGTCGACGCCGTGGTGGATCGTCCCGACGTCGACACCGACCGGATCGTGCTCCACGGCTGGAGCCTCGGTGGCTACCTGGCGCCTCGTGCCGCGTCCGCCGAGCATCGCCTTGCTGCGTGCGTGGCCGATCCACCGCTGTGGGGCATGCTCGACGGCATGCGCTTCCTGGCGCAGTTCTTCGGTCTGTCCGGCGAGGCCGTCGCCGCCCTCCCCGAGATCTCCGAGGAGGACTCGGCGACGATCACGAACACCATCGAGGCGGACCGCGGCCTGAGGTGGAAGGTCATCCAACGCGGGTACTGGGTGAGTGGGGTGACGGACCTGCCCGGCTATCTGGCGGCGATCGCCGGCTTCACGATGGACGGCCGCGCCGCCGACATCCGCTGTCCGGTGCTGGGCACCACAGGGGAAGGCGACGTCCTGGCCATGGGCGCGGAGCGGTTCATGTCGCAACTGAAGGTGCCGAGCACGCTCATGGCCTTCAAAGCCGCGGAGGGCGCGGGCGGCCACTGCGAGATGCTCAACCGCTGGCTGGTCGTGCAGCGTGTCCTCGACTGGCTCGACGACACGCTGAACCGGCACGTCTGACACGACCCGTCACGCAGCGGCTCGCCGCGTCGCCTCCTCGCGGGTGACATCATCCGGCCATGCGCATCGTGGTGTTGGGGGCCGGATCATGGGGCACGACCGTGGCCTCGTTGGTCGTGGGCAGGCATCCGACCGTCCTGTGGGGCCGCAAGCCCGAGGTCGCTGACGAGATCAACGAGCAGCACACGAACTCGACCTACCTCGCGGGCTGCGCGCTGCCCCCGAAGCTCACCGCGACCGACGACATCGAGAAGGCCGTCGCGCAGGCCGAGCTGCTGATCGTGGGCGTGCCGTCGCACGGGTTCCGGGAGACGCTGCTGGCGGCCAAGACCACCATCCACCCCTGGATCCCGGTCGTCAGTCTGACCAAGGGCCTGGAGCGGGACTCGTTGCTGCGCATGACCGAGGTCATCAAGGACGTGCTGCCCGGTCATCCGGCTGCCGCCCTCACCGGCCCCAACATCGCCCGCGAGATCATGGGCGGGCAGGCGGCGGCCAGCGTCATCGCCACCGAGGACCTCGCCGTCGCCGGAGCGCTCCAGCGCATCCTCCGCCGCGGGCTGCTGCGGATCTACACGAACCACGACGTCATCGGCTGCGAGCTCGGCGGGGCACTGAAGAACGTCGTCGCCCTGGCCTGCGGCATGGCTCAGGGTCTGTCGGTGGGGGACAACACGCGTGCCGCGGTGATGACGCGCGGGCTGGCCGAGCTCACCCGCCTCGGCGTCGCCATGGGCGGCGAGCCGGCCACGTTCGCCGGGCTGGCCGGCATGGGGGACCTCATCGCCACGTGCATCAGCCCGCACAGCCGCAACCGCCACGTCGGCGAGCAACTCGGCGCGGGGCGCCCGTTGGACGAGATCCTGGGCGAGATGTCGATGGTGGCCGAGGGCGTGAAGTCGGCGGTGACCGTCCACGAGCTGGCCGAGCGCCTGGACGTCGCCATGCCCGTGTGCGACCAGATGTACAAGGTGGTGACCGGCGCCACCAGCGCCGCCGACGCGTACAAGGGGCTTCGCACCCCCGCCGGCCACGAAGCCGATCCCGGCTGATCCGGGCTCGATTCGGGCGGCTGGCGGGCGACGCACAGCGTGACCCTGCTCGCTCAGCGTGCGGCCGGCTGACGGAGACCGTCCCTCCCGCCCACCTGAACCACACCGGAGAAGTTCGTCACGCTGCGGAAACACGGCATTGGCTACGATCCGGATGTCGCATCGGCACACACAGACAAGTCGACCCGCAGAACTGGCGGCCCGGAACGGAGCCGGTGGCGGGTCGTGAGGGGGCAGGAGGGCGTTCGTTGACCATCATCGATCCGGTGGCCGCAGGCCAGCGGGACCAGGAAGATCCCGTCGGTGCGACTCCGGCGATCGGCCCGGCACGCCTGCTCGAGGTGGTGTCATCCGTGGCGGCGCAGCCTGACCTCTGGCGACCCCGGGTGCATCACCAGCTCTACCGTCGCTTCTACGAGCGAGTGGTCTCCGCCGAGGACTACGAGGTCTGGCTGATCTGTTGGGACGTCGGCCAGATGACCCTGCTGCATGACCACGGCACGTCGGCGGGGGCGTTCGTCGTGGTCGACGGTGCGCTGCTCGAGGACCACGGCAGGGCCGGAACGGGCCGGCTCCGCCAGCGGCGGATCTCGCGAGGCCGCATCATGTCGTTCGGCCCGAAGTACGTGCACAACCTGACCAATCCCGGCCCCGGCCTCGCCACCAGCATCCACGCCTACTCTCCGACGCTCACGACCATGACGTACTACGCCGTGCTGCCCGGCGGGGCGGTCCCCGTCCGAACGCTGCCGGTGGAGTCGCCCGAGCCTGCGGCGGCGTGAGCCGACCATGATCCTCCATGAGCGCGGCCGACGACCTCTACGAGGCGGCCGCCGCCCGTGTCCGGCGACTGACGCCGGCCGAGACCGTGGCCGCGGTCCGCCGTGGTGCGTTGTTGATCGACCTGCGCCCGACGGAGTACCGCTGGCGGGAGGGCGAGGTGTCGGGAGCGATCCCGGTCCCGCGGCACGTCTTCGAGTGGCGGCTCGATCCGAACAGCCCGTATCGCCTGAGCGAGCTCACGGGTCCCGACCAGGAGGTGGTGCTCATGTGCTCGGAGGGCTACTCCTCGGCCCTTTCGGCCGATCTCGCCCAGCGGGAGCTGGGCCTGCGGAACGTGGCCGACCTGGAGGGTGGCTTCGCGGCGTGGAAGGAGGCCGGTCTTCCCTGGATCAGCCACGCCCCCACGCAGCTCCGTCGCTCCTGAACCTCGGGCGTCCAGGCCGGAGAGCGGGACTGTTCCGCGTTGCGGGACAGCGAGGGGCGCGGCGGCGTAGCCTGGGGCGGTGAGCACGGGGGTCCAGTCGGTGGAGCGGGCGCTCGGCATCCTGCGGGCGCTCTCGACCGGCCCGGCCCGCGTGACGGACATCGCGACGCGGACCAGCCTGCCCAAGAGCACGGTGTCCCGTCTGCTGTCGACGCTCGAAGGGCTCGACGCCGTCGAGCAGGACGGCGCCGGCGGCCCGTACCGCCTGGGGCCGCTGGTCCTCGAGATCGCCGGAACGGTGGGGCCGGCGCGGGCGCTGCCCGATGTGGCCCGGCCGTTCCTGGTCGAGCTGTCCCTGCTCACGGGTGAGGCCGCCGGGCTGAGCGTCCTGGAGGGGGCGATGGTCCGCTACCTGGAGCAGACCACGCCCGCGGACGAGGTGCAGGTGCGCGACTGGACGGGCGAGGCGGTGCCCGTCCATGTGACGCCGTCGGGTCTGGTGATGCTGGCCTTCGCTCCCGAACCCGACGTGGAGAAGATCCTCGCCGAGGACCTGGCCACGTTCACCAACTCCACGGTCATCGATCCGGACGTCATCCAGCGGCGCCTGGCCGAGATCCGCACGACCGGCAGCGTCTGGCTGGTGGGCGAGTTCTCGGCCGATGCCACCTCGGTGGCGGCCCCGGTCTTCGGCGCCGACGGCACCGTGGTGGCGGCCATCCACTCCCACGGTCCGTCGTTCCGGTTCCCCGGCGAGCGGTCGCCCGTCGTCCTGGCCGGCCATGTCCGCGCCGTGGCCGACCGCCTCAGCGAGCGCCTGCGGACGTGACGTCGACCTCGATCAGGTGAACGTCGATCACATGAAACTGGCCTGGCGGGAGCGGGTGGCTGCCAGGCGCTCCTCGTCCAGGCGGATGCCGAGGCCCGGCTCGTCGCTCAGCTCCAGCCAACCCTCGCCGTCCGGCTCGACAGGGCGGGCGAGCGGGTAGTCCCTCCGGGTCGGGGTCCACTCGGGCGGATCGAACGGGAACTCGATGAACGGGGCGTCGACCGTGCCCGCCGTCAGGTGGAGGTTGGCCAGGAGCCCGATGCCGTTGCCCCAGGTGTGCGGGGTGAAGCGTGCGGCCCGCGGCGTCGACCTCGGCCGCCAGCCTGGCCAGGCCGGTGATGCCGCCCGTGCACACGCAGTCGGGCTGGAACACGTCCAGGCAGTCCCGGGCCAGCAGCTCGCGCAGCTCGTAGGGCTCGCGGGTCATCTCGCCCCCGGCGATGCGGATGCCCACCCGCCGCCGCAGCTCGGCGTACCCGGCGTAGTCCCCACGGTGGAGAGGTTCCTCCATCCAGTAGACCGACTCGGCCTCGAGGGCTTCCGCGACCCGGGTGGCGTGATCCACCGTCCACGGTGGCGCGGTGTCCCACGGCATCCGCCAGCCCTGGTTGCAGTCGACCATCAGCTCGAGCCCGTCGCCGACGGCATCCCGCACGGCGTGGACCACGGCCAGATCTTCCGCCGGGTCCGGGCGCCCGAAGCGCACCTTGAGGGCCGGGAACCCCGCCGACCGCACACGCTCGGGCCAGTTCGACCATGGCCGCGACCGGCCGGTGCACGCCGCTGGACGCGTAGGCCCGCACCCGGCGACCCCGTCCGCCCAGCAGATCCCACACCGGCCGCTCGTGGATCTGGCCGGCCAGGTCCCACAGCGCCACGTCCATCGGCCACGGGCGCCCGGCGTGGAAGTCGATGTTGGACAGCACCGCGTGGTGGCGCTCGAGGTCGAGCGGATCCTGGCCGAGGAACAGATCGCCGTAGTCCTCGAAGCCGTACATCGCGTCGCCCGAGCCGACGCCCACGCGGCCGTCGGAGTCGGTCACGCGCACGATGGTGGCGGGGAAGTACGTGCGGGGCCTGGTGTCCCACGAGGCCGGGAACGGCGGGTCGAGCGGCAGCCGGTGGTGCGAGATGTCGATCCGGGCGATGAGGCTCATGCCGGGGTCATGGTCGAAGCCCGGTCCAGACGGCGACGGTGCGTTCGGCCAGGTGCCGGACGTCGTCGCCCGTGGGTGGGCGGCAGTTGTTGCGGACCATGGGCAGGTTCTCCTCCGTCACCATGGTCGCGGCAACGGCCGACGGCGTCGATGCGGATGGCAGGCAGGGCGGCGACAGCGGCGGGCAGACCGCTGCCCGTCCACAGCGAGCGGTAGGACGCCGCCAGTCCGTCGGCTCCGTCGAGCTCCACGCCGAGGGCGGTGGCGACCGGGCCCAACGCAGATGGCGCGCCCTCGATGTTCCAGGCCAGGGCGGCTTCCAGCCCGATGGCGACGGCGACGCCGTGGGGGACGTGGTAGAGGCTGCCCAGCGTGTGGCCGATGGCGTGCGCCATGCCGGTCCCGCAGCCGTCGATGGCCGTCCCCGCCAGGTAGGCGGCCTCCTGCAGGGCCGCCCGCGCCCGCAGGTCGCTCCCGTCGGCGACCGCGGCGGGCAGGTGATCCCGGACGAGCTGGACCGCCCGCAGCGCGGGCTCCGCCGGACGTTCCTCCCGGCGCTGGCCGGTGGCGGCCTCGACGGCGTGGACGAAGGCGTCGAGCCCGGTCCCTGTCGTGACCACGGATGGCATCGTCGCCGTGGCCTCGGGATCGAGGACGATGACGTCGGGGAGGAGGGCGTCGCCCCAGGTCCACACCTTCCGGCCCTGCTCGTCGGCCAGGACGCACGTGCGGGTGGCCTCGGCACCCGTGCCGGCCGTCGTCGGGATGGCCACGAGGGGACGGCGACCGGGCAGGGGGTGGCGCGCCAGCACGTACCGGCCGATGCCCTCTTGCGAGGGGTCGCCCAGCAGGACCGCCACCTGCTTGGCGGTGTCCAGCGCTGATCCCCCGCCGAGGCCGACGACGAGCGGGGCGTCGAGGGGCGCGAGCGCCATCGCGGCCGCATCCACCGACGCCACGGTCGGCTCACCCGGCGGCACGACGTGCACGGTCGTCACCCCGTCGGCACCAGGATCGAGCACCCGCCGGACGCGGTCGCCGTAGCCGTTGGCGGCGACGGCTCCGTCGGCGACGATCGCCACCGACCGGCAGCCGGCGCGCTCCAGGAACGCGGCGAGCTGCCCGAGCGAGGCCCCGCCCCGCAGGACGACCGGGGACCCGACCGGCGACCCGGCCGTCGGTTCGAAGGACGGGGCTCCGCCCGCAGGGTCCACGCCTGGCACCGTACAGGCGCGCTGCGGCCGGTCGTCTCCGGTCGTCTCCCGTCGGCGCTCGGGTGTCTATAGTCGGCCCGGGAGGCTCGATCGTGAGGCTCGCCACGAACTCCAGGGGGAGTAGGGAACATGGACTTTCGAGTATTCGACCGTGCCCGGCGCCAGGTGGGACCTCTGGAGCTCGATCTGGTCGAGTCGTACGCCAAGGGCATCCTGCCTCGCCGCGAGTTCGTGCGTCGGGCGACCGTCATCGGGCTGTCGGTGCCCTTCATCAGCGCCATCATCTCGGCCTGCGGCAGCGATGACGACGGCGGCAGCAGTGGCAGCGCCGGCACCAGCGGCGGCACGGGCACCCAGCCGGCCGGCACCGGCGCCGGCACGGCGGGCGGCACCATCAAGGTCGCCAGCCAGAAGCCGGCCGGCCCGCTCGACCCGATCGCCATGCAGGACCTCGGCAGCTACGGCATCGTCGCGCAGTGCTTCGAGTTCCTGTGCACGCTCGGAGACGGCGACATCGCGCCCGGGTCTGGCCGAGAGCTGGAGCCCCAACGACGACGGCAGCGTGTGGACGTTCAACCTGCGCCAGGGCGTCAAGTGGCAGGACGGGTCGGACTTCACGTCGGCCGACGTCGCCGCCACCATGGACCGCCTGGTGGCGGCCGGCAACTCGGGCCTCAAGGGCGTCATCGAAGAGGGGGCGGTCGACTCCTCCGACCCCAACGTCGCCGTGTTCACCCTCACCGGGCCCAACGGCAACTTCCCCTACCTCGTCTCCGTCTACAACGCGCAGACGCCGATCACCCCAGTCAGCTACGAGTCCGGCACGACGCTCGACGGAAGCCCGAACGGCACCGGCCCCTTCAAGCTGGAGCAGCTACGACGCCGCCACCGGGGCCACCTTCGTCCGCAACGACACGTGGTGGGGAGGGCAGACACCGCTGGACGGCATCGGAGTGGCTGTTCTTCGACGAGCTGGGCACCATGGTCACCACCACCACCGCCGGTGAGGCCGACGCCATCGTGCAGTTCCAGGTCATCGGTGGTGACGCCCTCTTCAACGACAGCAACTTCAACGTGCTGGCCTTCCAGGCCGCCACCCACCGGCAGATCTGGATGCGCTGCGACACCGGTCAGTTCGCGGACAAGCGGGTCCGCCAGGCACTGGCCCTGACGTTCGACCGGGAGCAGATGATCACGACGCTCTTCCGGGACAAGGCCGACCTCGCGAACGACCACGTCATCGCCCCGTTCTACCCGTTCTTCTTCGACGGCACGCCGCAGCGCACGAAGGACATCGACAAGGCCAAGGCGCTCCTGGCCGAAGTGGGCACCCCCAACATCAAGGCGGTGCTCCACGCCGGCGACCTGCAGGAGATCCCGCAGCTCGCCCAGATCATCCAGGTCGGGGCCAAGGAGGCCGGGTTCGACCTCGAGATCGCCGTGGAGAGTCTGGACACCTTCTACGGCGCGCAGTGGTGCCCGGAGGAGCCGGCCGATCCGCCCTGCTCCGGCGCCGCCGAGCTGGGCATCGTGGACTACGGCCACCGGGCGACGCCCGACGTGTACCTCAACGCCGCGCTGGCCACGGGCGGCGTCTGGAACTCCTCCCAGTACTCCTCGGCGGAGTTCGACGGCGCCTTCAAGGAGTATCAGGAGTCGGTCGGCGTGGAGGCGCAGATCGGCGGCCTGCGAGAAGATCCAGACCATCCTGAACGAGGACGTCCCGGTCGGGCTGCCGTACTTCTACAACTACCTGTCCGGCCACTCGAACAAGTTCCAGGGCGTGCGGGTGAGCGCGCTGGGGCAGATGTTCCTCGACCAGGCCTCTCAGGTCTGAACGTTCGCGCTCCCGGGCCGGGGCCCTCCCCGGTCCGGGAGGACGACGACTCGACGAGCGAAGGGGGTCCATGGCGCGTTACGTCACACGGCGGGTGATGCTGTCCGTCATCACGCTCTGGCTGATCTGCACCATCGTGTTCGTGATCGTCAACGTGCTGCCCAGCAACGTCGGCCGCAGCCTGGCCGGACCGTTCGCGCCGCAGGAGACCGTCGACCAGATCAACGAGCGTCTGGGCACCGACGATCCGCTCCTCACCCAGTACGTCCGCCTGCTCAAGAACACGGTGACGTTCGACTTCGGCGACTCCTTCGCGCAGAGTCGGCCGGTCTCCGAGGTGATCGGCGACGCCTTCTGGCGCTCCGCCAAGCTGGTCGTCCTCGCGCTCATCATGACCATCCCGCTGGCGATCGCCGCGGGCGTCTTCGCGGCCCGCCGCAAGGACACCCTCGCCGACCGCGGCGTGGTCACGCTCGGCCTGGCGTCCTCGTCCATCCCGGACTTCGTCTCCGGCGTGGTGCTGGCCTACGTCTTCGGCGTGCTCCTCGGGCTGGTTCCCGGTGCGGGCCCAAGCGCCGGACGGCGCCAGCCCGCTGACCCAGTTGCGCCACCTGTTCCTTCCCGCCCTCGCCCTGGTGATCGTGTACTTCGGCTACATCGCCCGCATCACCCGGGCGGGGGTCACCAAGGCCCTCGACGCCGACTACACCCGCACCGCCACCATGAAGGGCCTGACCAACCGCCAGATCCTCAACCGCCACGTGCTGCGCAACGGCCTCCAGCCCACGGTGGCGGTGGTGGGCATCCAGATCGGCTACCTGTTCGGCAGCCTGGTGGCGCTGGAGCGGATCTTCAGCTACCCGGGCCTCGGCTCCACCATCTTCAACGCCGTGTCGCGCGAAGGACATCCCGGTCCTGCAGGCCGCGGTCATCCTGGTCGCCATCATCTACATGCTCACGACGCTGGCCGCCGACCTCACCATCGCCTGGATGAACCCCCGGGCCCGAGTCAACATGGCGGACACGTGACCATCCTGCCCGAGGGGATGGAGGTCTCCCCGGAGGAACCGCTCGGCCCGTCTGTCAGCAGCGGCGGCCCGCCAGCGTCCCTCGAGCTGGCCCGGATGGAGCGCAAGCAGGCCCGCAAGGAGCAGTGGCGGCTCCTTCGACGGCGGCCCGGCTTCATCGTGGGCAGCTTCATCCTGCTGTTCTGGTTGGTGTGCGCCATCGGAGGCGATCGCATCACGCCGTTCGACCCCATCAACGACCTCGGGATCCCACTTCAACGGCCAGGCGCCGAGCACTGGTTCGGCACGGACGACGTGGGCCGCGACGTGCTGTCGCGGGTGATGGCGGGCGCCCGGGACGTGCTGATCGTCTCGTTCATCGCCGCGTCCATCGCCGTGATCGTCGGCTCCATGCTGGGCCTGATCATGGGCTACGTCCGGGGCGTGGCCGACGAGGTCATCGGCCGGGTGATCGAGGCCATCCTCTCGATCCCCGTGGTGCTGATCGCGCTGCTCATCATCTCCGTCCTCGGTGCGTCCAAGCCCGTGGTCATCTTCACGGTGGCCGCGCTCTTCACGCCCATCGTGGCCCGCACCGTGCGGACCGCGGTGCTCAACGAGGCCCAGCTCGACTACGTGGAGGCGGCCAAGCTGCGGGGCGAGTCCGGTCTGTTCATCATGACGAGGGAGATCCTCCCCAACGTGATGCCGGTGATCGTGGTCGAGTTCACGGTGCGGGTCGGCTACGCGATCTTCACGGTGGCCACGCTCTCGTTCCTCGGTGCCGGCATCCAGCTGCCATCGCCGGACTGGGGGCTGACGATCTCGGAGACCTACAACCTGATCCCGGCCGGCCAGTGGTGGCCGACGCTGTTCCCGGCGCATCGCCATCGCGTCGCTGGTGATCGCCGTCAACCTCATCGCCGATTCCATCCAGGCGGTGTCCGAGTCATGAGGGGACCGAAGTGACGGGCGTGACGACAAAGGCGGCCGCCGGCACCACGACCGCGGCGCTCGAGGTCACAGACCTCGAGGTGGCCTACATCGTGCGCGGCATCCCCCGCCTCGTGCTGCGGGGCGTGAGCTTCCACGTGGCGCCGGGCGAGGCGTACGGCCTCGTGGGGGAGTCCGGCTGCGGCAAGTCGACCACGGCGTTCGCAGCGCTGCGGTACCTGCCGGCCAATGGTCGCATCGTCGCCGGCCACGTCAAGGTGGCAGGGGACGACGTGACGGAGATGAACGACGCCGAGCTGCGGTCGTTCCGCTCCCACCACGCATCGATGGTGTACCAGGACCCGGGCGGGGCGTTGAACCCCACCCTGCGCATCGGCCCCCAGGTCGTGGAGTGCTTCACGTTGCTCGGGCACAAGGGTGATCAGGCGGAGAGGCGGGCCGAGGAGACGCTGCGCATGGTCCGCATCGCCGACCCTGCGTCCGTGATGGCCCGCTACCCGTACCAGCTCTCAGGGGGCATGCAGCAGCGCGTCGTCATCGCCATGGCCCTCGCCTGCGATCCGCAGCTCCTCGTGCTCGACGAGCCGACGACCGGCCTCGACGCGACGGTCGAGGCAGAGGTGCTGGACCTGGTCAAGACCCTCCGCCACGAGACCTCGGCGGCGATCCTGCTCATCGCTCACAACCTGGGCGTGATCCGCTCGATGTGCGACCGCGTCGGCGTGATGTACGCCGGGAAGCTCGTCGAGGAGGGGCCGGCGCAGGAGGTGTTCGACGCGCCGAAGCACCCCTACACGGTGGGGTTGCTCCGCTGCCTGCCACGACATGGGCTGCGCAAGGACGAGCGGGCGCTGTTCACCATCCCGGGCACGCTGCCGCAGATCGGTGCCGATCTGCCGGCCTGCGTCTACGAAGAGCGCTGCGCCATCTCGACGGACATCTGCCGGACCCAGCCGCCACCCCGGGTGGCGGTGACCGGTGGTCACTTCACCCTCTGCCACCACTCGGACCGTCTCGACGAGATCCCCGACCCGGCCGCCTCGGCCGGGACGGCGAGCGACTCGGGACAGCGCGTGGTGCTGACGATGAACCACGTCTCGAAGACCTTCAAGCAGGGTGGCAAGTCGATCCCCGCGCTGGTCGGCGTGGACCTCGGCATCGACGACGGCGAGACGCTCGGCCTCGTCGGCGAGTCGGGCTCGGGCAAGTCCACGCTGGCCAAGGCCATGCTCGGCATCCACGCGCCCGACACCGGTGGTGAGGTCACGCTGGACGGCGCGGCCATCGCCGGCAAGAGCTCGGAGCGCCCGGCGGAGACGAAGCGGGCCATCCAGATGGTCTTCCAGAACCCCGACTCGGCGCTCAACCGCAACTGGACCGTCCGCCGGATCCTCAAGCGGGCCGTGCGTCAAGCTCACCGGCGTGAAGGGCAAGCAGGCCGACGACCGGGTCGCCCAACTGGCCGAGGCGCTGCGCCTCAGCCCCCGCCACCTCGACCTCAAGCCCCGCCAGCTCTCGGGCGGCCTCAAGCAGCGCGTCGCCATCGCCCGGGCCTTCGCCGGTGACCCGCGAGTCGTCGTGTGCGACGAGCCCACGAGCGCCCTCGACGTCAGCGTCCAGGCCGCCATCCTGAACCTCCTGGCCGAGCTGCAGGTCGGGGATCGCACCAGCTACCTCTTCATCTCCCACGACCTGGGCGTGGTCCGCTACCTGGCCGACCGCATCGCCGTCATGTACGTCGGCCGGATCATGGAGCTGGGGCCGACGGACGCGGTGTTCAAGGGGCCGCACCACCCGTACACCGAGGCGTTGCTCTCGGCCGTGCCGAGCGTGGACGGTGAGCCGAGCACCCGCATCCGCCTCGACGGCGAGATCCCCTCGCCCGCCGATCCGCCGAGCGGCTGCGTGTTCCACACCCGCTGCCACCGCTTCATCGAGGGCCTCTGCGAGGTGGTCGAGCCACCCGAGAACGAGGTGGAGCCGGGCCACACCATCCGGTGTCACATCCCTGTCGAGGAGCTGCGGCGGCTCCAGTCGCTCGACCCGCTCCCCTGAGCCGGGTCATGATGCTCGCGTGATCATCTCGAGCACGTCGTGAGCACCGTCGGTCGCACCCGGGCCGGGGGGCGGGCCGGCCGCATCCAGACCCGGGCCGCGCACACCGGCGAGTCCCACGCGCCACCCTTCATCCGCCGTCAGATCCCGTGCTACGAGCTGCTGGGGGAGGAGGGCCTCGCCCTCATCGAGGAGAACGCCGACCGCATCCTGGCCGAGGTCGGCATCGAGCTGCGGGGCGACGAGGTGGCGCTGGCGCTGTTCCGTGACGCCGGCGCCACGGTCGACGGCGAGCGGGTGCGCTTCGACCCCGGTCACGTGCGCTCGCTCTGCGCCACCGCTCCCCGCAGCTTCACGCAACGAGCCCGCAACCCGGACCGGTCGGTGGAGATCGGCGGCGACGCCGTCGTGCTGGCGCCGGCCTACGGCTCGCCCTTCGTGCGGGACATGGCCGGCGGACGCCGGTACGCGTCGCTGGCCGACTTCGAGAACTTCGTGAAGCTCGCCTACGTCACGCCGTGGCTCCACCACTCGGGCGGGACCGTGTGCGAGCCGGTCGACGTGCCGGTCAACAAGCGGCACCTCGACATGGTCTACGCGCACCTGCGCTACAGCGACAAGGCGCTGATGGGGTCGGTCACCCAGCCGTCCCGCGCCGAGGACTCCATCGAGATGGCGCGCGTCGCCTTCGGAGCCGACGTCGTCGACCGGGAGTGCGTGATCCTCGGCAACGTCAACGTGAACTCGCCGCTCGTGTGGGATGCGACCATGACCGGTGCCCTGCGGGCGTACGCGTCGGCCAACCAGGCGCCGGTGGTGGTCCCGTTCATCCTCGGCGGCGCCATGGGTCCGGTGACCCTGGCCGGTGCCATCGCCCAGGCTCACGCGGAGACCCTGGTCGGGGTGGCGTTGGGGCAGCTCACCCGGCCCGGCTCGCCCGTGATCTACGGCAACTTCCTGTCGTCCATGGCGCTGCGCTCGGGCTCCCCGACGTTCGGCACCCCCGAGCCGGCCCTGGGTTCGCTGGTGGTCGGCCAGCTGGCCCGGCGGGTGGGGTTGCCGCTGCGCTGCTCTGGCGCGTTCACGTCGTCCAAGGTCCCGGACGGGCAGGCCATGCAGGAGTCCGCGGTGTCCATGCAGGCCGCTGTGCTGTGCGGCGCGAACTTCATCCTCCACTCGGCCGGCTGGCTCGAGGGCGGGCTGGCCATGGGCTACGAGAAGTTCGTGATGGACGCCGACTTCTGCGGCGCGCTCCACACCTACTTCCGCGGCATGGACCTGTCGGAGGACCAGTTCGCGTTGGACGGGTTCGTCGAGCTGGGTCCCGGCAAGCACTTCTTCTCCGCGCAGCACACGTTGCGTCACTACGAGACGGCCTTCTGGGACAGCTGGGTGGCCGACAACAACTCGTTCGAGCAGTGGCGGGATGCCGGCGAGAGCCGCATCGAGGATCGGGCCGCGGATCGGGTGGCGGCGATGCTGGCCGGGTACGAGGCACCGCCGATCGACCCTGCGGTGGACGAAGCGCTCCTCGACTTCATGGCCCGACGCAAGGCCGACATGCCGGACATGTGGCATTAGGACGAGTGGAGGAGGGGGGACCGAGATGACGACCCCGATGACCGACGATCCGCTGCTCCAGCCCTTCACGTTGCGCCACCTCACGCTGCGCAACCGGGTGTTCTCGTCCTCGCACGAGCCCGCGTACTCCGAGAGCGGTCTCCCCACCGACCGGTACCGCCTGTACCACGTGGAGAAGGCCAAGGGCGGCATCGGCATGACCATGACCGCGGGCTCGGCCGTGGTCGCCGAGGACAGCCCGCCGGCCTTCGGCAACCTGCACGCGTACCGCGACGAGATCGTGCCCTGGCTGCGCCGGTTGACCGACGAGGTCCACGAGCACGGCGCCGCCTGCATGATCCAGCTCACGCACCTCGGGCGGCGGACGGGGTGGGCGCAGGACGACTGGTTGCCGGTGGTGGCGCCTTCGGCCCTTCGGGAGCCCGCGCACCGGGCCATCCCCAAGGAGGCCGAGGACTGGGACATCGAGCGCATCGTGGCCAAGTACGCCGATGCCGCCGAGCGGATGCAGGCCGCGGGCATGGACGGCATCGAGATCGAGGCGTACGGCCACCTGTTCGACCAGTTCTGGTCCCCGTTGACCAACCGGCGGACCGACGAGTACGGCGGCTCGGTCGACGGCCGCCTGCGCTTCGGTTGGGAGGTCCTCGGCGCCATTCGGGAACGCGTCGGCCCCGACTACATCGTCGGCCTGCGGATGGCCGTCGACGAGCGGATCGCCGGCGGGATCGACGCCGAAGCAGGGCTGTCCATCCTGCAACGGCTCGAGGCCGACGGGCTGATCGACTTCGTCAACGTCATCCGGGGCTACATCGCCAGCGACGCCGAGCTCATCGACGTCATCCCCATCCACGGCATGGCGTCGGCGCCCCACCTGGACTTCGCCGGGATGGTCCGCCAGTCGACCGGCCTGCCGGTGCTGCACGCGTCGAAGGTGGACGACGTGGCCACGGCCCGCCACGCCATCCGCGAGGGCAAGGTCGACCTGGTGGGCATGACCCGCGCCCACCTGGCCGATCCGCACATCGTGCGCAAGCTGCTGGACGGCCGTGAGGCGGAGATCCGGCCGTGTGTGGGCGCGACCTACTGCCTCGACCGCATCTACCAGTCGGGCGAGGCGCTGTGCATCCACAACGCCGCCACCAGCCGTGAGGGCACGATGCCCCACGAGATCCCGCGGGCGTCGGTGGCGCGGCGGGTCGTGGTCGTCGGCGCCGGCCCCGGCGGGCTGGAGGCGGCCCGGGTGGCGGGGGAGCGCGGGCACGACGTCACGGTGCTCGAGGCCATGCCGTGGGCGGGCGGGCAGATCCGGCTCGCCGCCCGCAACCCTCGCCGGCGGGACCTCATGGGCATTGTCGAGTGGCGGGAGGCGGAACTGGCCCGCCTGGGCGTGGACGTCCGTTACGACACGCTGGCTTCGGCGGACGACGTGCTGGACCTCGCTCCCGACGTCGTCATCGTGGCCACCGGCGGCCTGCCCCAGCTCCCCGAGCTGGAGGCCGGCGACGATCTGGTCGTCACCAGCTGGGACGTGCTCGGCGGCGATGTCCGCCCCGCCGGTGACGTGCTGTTCTTCGACGACAACGGCTCGCACTCCGCCCTCTCCGCGGCCGAGCTGATCGCCCGCTCGGGTGCTCGCCTGGAGCTCGTGACGCCGGAGCGCATGTTGGGGGTCGAGGTCGGCGGCCTGAACCACGTGCCGTACGCCAAGGCGTTCAACGAGACGGACACGAGGATCACCCTGAACCAGAAGGTCCTGGCCGTGCGACCGGAGGCCGGACGGCTGTGCGTCGACCTGGGCAGCGAGCACACCACCTATCGGGTGCCCCGTCACGTCGACCAGGTGGTCGTCGACTTCGGCACCGCGGCGTCCGACGAGTTGTACTTCGAGTTGAAGCCGCGGTCGTCGAACCTCGGCGCGGTCGACTACGGGGCACTGATCGAGGGCCGCCCGCAGACCGTGGTCCGGAACCCCGAGCGGCGGCTTCCAGCTCTTCCGCATCGGTGACTGCGTGGCGTCGCGCAACATCCACGCCGCGATCTACGACGCGCTCCGTCTCGTCAAGGACGTGTAGGACGTCTGAGGTCGAGGCGGGCATGAGTGACGAACGGATCGCCCGTGCCCGCTCGATCACGAGCGCGGGCGAGGCCGCGGCCGTCTACCGGGACTGGGCCGCCAGCTACGACGACGACGTCTTCGGCCGGCTCGGCTTCACCGGCAGCGCGCGCATCGCCGAGCTGCTGGTGGCGCACCTGCCCGACCGGTCGGCGCCGGTGCTCGACCTGGGCTGTGGGACGGGTGCCGTGGGAGTGCGCCTCGCGGAGCTCGGTGTGACCACGATCGACGGTGTGGACCTGTCGCCCGAGATGCTGGCCATCGCCGAGCGGACCGGGGCGTACCGGACGCTGTCGGTGGCGGACCTGACGGCGGGCGACCTCGCGCTCGACCGAGGGCTACGGCGCGACCATCTCCGCGGGAACGTTCACGACCGGCCACGTCGGTCCGGATGTTGTGCCCCGTCTGCTGCGCGCGCTCGAACCGGCTGGCCTGATCGCCTGGGTGATCGGCGACGGCATGTGGCCCTCGTTCGAGCCCGTGCTGTCGGCCTCGGCCCTCGACGTGCTGCACGCCGCCCACGAAGCCATCCGCCGGGGCGCCGGCCCCGAGGCCGTGATGTTCGTCGCCCGCTCGACCTGACCGCCGCTCACCTCATCGATGTCGTGCGGATCGGCGGGAAGCGCCGAAATCGCGACATGGATGCCTCTAGCCGTCGAGGAGCTCGTCCGTCCGGGTGTCGCGCTGGACCGTGTGCCAGCGGCGGCAGCCGGCCTCGTGGAACCAGCGCTCGATCGAAGGCCCGTCGGCGTTGTCCAGCATCCAGACGTAGTCGAGGTCGCGCTGGTCCGGGTCGGTGATGCGGTCGGGGACGCCCGGCAGCTCCCCGCCGAAGCGGAACTCCTCGACGGGCCGGGCGCCGCAGTTGCGGGCAGGTCAGCCAGAGCATCAGCGGGTCCCCGCCGAGCTGGGATCGCCCATGGCCGCCTCACGGGCGAAGCGGTCGAGGCCGAAGGGAGCGATGAGCTCGGGAACCGTGCCGGTGGCGATCAACGAGGCGAGCGCCTCGCCGGCCGCGGGGATGGCCTTGAAGCCCCACGTGCCCCAGCCCGTCGACAGCAGGAAGCCGTCCACGCCGGACAGCCCGAGGATGGGGGAGAAGTCGAGCGACACGTCGCACACGCCGGACCACTGCCGCAGCACCCGCAGCCGGGACAGGAACGGGAGCACGGTGATGGCCTTGCGGGCGCAGGCCTGCAGGTACGGGAACGTCGTGCCGGTGCGGTAGCTGGGCGGCCGGTCGAACTCGGCCCCGATCAGCATCTGACCGCGCGCGGTCTGCGAGGAGTAGAAGACCAGATCGTTCGAGCTGACGATCGGGCCGAGCACCGGCGCGAACGCGTTGGTGACGAAGGCCTGGAGCGTGTGGGTCCTGATGGGCAGCCGTACGTCCGCCCACTCCGCCACCCGGGTGACGTGGCCGCCGACGGCGCTCAGCACCATCCCGGCGGCGATCGGGCCCTGCGGCGTGACGACGCCGGTGACGCGGTCGCCGTCCCGCAGCAGGCCGGTGACCTCGGTGCCCGGGATGACGTCGACGCCCCGCCGCATCGCCCCCTGCGCGTAGGCCCACACCACGCGGTCGTGGCGGGCGGTGGCGCCCTCCTCGTGGTACGAGGCACCGACGATCGGGTAGCGGCCGCCGCCGTCGAGGTCGATCAGCGGGCAGATGCGGCCGATCTCCTCCGGCTCCACGTACCTCGTGCGGGCCCCGCAGGCCGTGTTGAGCAGGGCCCGGCCCTGCTCGGTGCGGGCCGTCGTGACGGAGTGCGCCAGCCACAGGATCCCCTTGGTGGCGTGCATCACGTCGCAGCCGGTCTCGTCCTCGAGCTGCTGGTACAGCTCCAGGCTGTGCTGGTAGAAGCGCACCGCTTCGGGCAGGCCGTAGTTGGCGCGGATGATGGTGGTGTTGCGCCCGGAGTTGCCGGCGCCGATGTAGTCGCGCTCCAGGACGGCGACGTTCGTGATGCCGTGACGCGCCGCCAGGTGGTAGGCGGTGGACAGGCCGTGGCCCCCGCCCCCGATGATGACGACGTCGTAGGAGCGCTTCGGCTCGGCCCAGCGCAGATCGACCAGCGTCTCGACGAACTCGTTCACGCCAGCCGCTCCTGGAGTTCGGCGGAGCAGCGCGGCCGCGCACATCAGGAGCGCCGATCCGTCCTCCCGCAACCAGAGCTTGGCCGGGACCTGCGCGACGAGACCCTGAGCCAGGCTGGATCGGGCGGCCGGCCGGGCCGCCGGCAGCTCCCACTCGATGTGACCGTGGGCCAGCGCGTCGACCTCGCCCGGCCCGAGCTCCCAGCCGACGAAGCCTCTCTCGGCCACGACGATGGCGTGCGGATCGCGGACCGCGGGCTCAGCGTCGTCGAGCACCAGCGCGTCATCCGGCGCGATGCGGAGCACGATCCTCGCTCCGAGCATCTCGAGCGCGTCGACCGCGCCGGGCTCGGCCACCACCCGCCAGGCGTGGAGGCGCTCAGGCCCGCGCACGGGCACCCTCGGGATCGAAGAACGGCGTGGCCGCGACCACGGCGCGGCGGCCGTCGATCTCCACCTCGGTCGGGAACGGCCGCCGCCGGAGCCAGCCGAGCATGACGGCCTGCCCGAGCGTGGGCGAGTCGAAGCTCGAGGTCACCTGACCCACGACGGACCCGCCGTCGCGGATCACGCTGCCCTCCAGTGGCGCCGGGCCGGGCATGGTGAAGCCGTGGAGGCGGCGGTCGTCGGGGAGCGGGGCGGTGCGCTCGAGGGCTCGCCGGCCGAGGAAGTCGGGCTTGTCCATCTTCACTGCCCAGTCCATGCCCACACGGCGAGGCGAGCTGTCGAGCTCGGTGTCCTGGCCCACGATGATGTGGCCCTTCTCCAAGCGCAGCCCGAACAGCGCCTGGAGCCCGTGGGGCCTGACGCCGAGGTCGGCCCCGGCTTCCAGCAGCGCCCGCCACAGCGTCACCGATGCGTCGAGCGGGTGGTGGAGCTCGAAGCTGGCTTCACCGGTGAACGACAGCCGCATGACGTGGCAGTCGACCCCCGCCACGGTCCGATGCTCGTGGCGCAGGAAGCGGGGCGGGTCGGGCAGACCGAGCCGGCCGAGGAGCTCGGCGGCGCGAGGCCCCGTCACGTTGATGGCGCCCAGCGACATCGTGCGGTCGAGCACGTGGACCCGCAGCCCCCACGTCTCGATCCAGTCCCGCACCCACATCTCCGCCGCCGCCGCCCCGCCCGAGGTGAAGGTCAGCGTGAAGCGGGTGTCGCCGTCCCGGCAGATCATCCCGTCGTCGATGAGGTGGCCGCGCTCGTTGAGCACGAGGGCGTAGCGCGATCGGCCCGGGCGCGATGTCGTGGACGTGGCACGGGTACAGGCGCTCGAGGGCCTCGACGACGTCCGGGCCGGACACCACCAACTTCCCGAGCGTGGACACGTCGCCGACGCTGACGGCGTCGCGCACCGCCGCGTGCTCCACGCGCACGTCGCCGTACGACCAGGGCCTCCACCAGCCGCCGAAGCGGTCCATGTGGGCGCCGAGGCGAAGGTGCTCGTCGTGCAGCGCGGTGCGGCGGGTGGGATCCAGGTGGTAGCCGGCGGCGGCCTCGCCGAGGGTGAGCTGGCGGGCGGCCGGGCGGGCGGTGAACGGCTCGGCCGGCTGCTGCGAGCGGTCGGCCACGAACGCCCGCAGGTGGGGCAGGCACACCGACCCCTGGCAGGTGCCCGTGCCGCACAGGCTGGCCCGCTTGACCAGCTCCAGCTCGGTGAAGCCGCGGCTCCACACCGTCTCGAGGTCCTCCACTGTCGTCCCCGAGCACGGGCACACGACACCGTCGCTGGGCGGGGCAGGCAGAGGATGCTCGGCGGCTGCGGGCCCGACGACGGTCACCGGCCCGCCGGGGGCCATGCGGGCCAGGACGTCGCGGGGCGCGGACCCGAGACCGAGGATGACGGTCCGGCAGGCGTGCGTACGCTCGACCCCTTCGTCGTCGGCTCCTTCCTCCTCGGCTCCTTCCTCCTCGACTACGACCGCGGTCACCCACCCGCTCTCGCCCTCGAACCGCAGCAGCCGACCGGACACGGTCCGGCACGGCACGCCGTCCGGTGGTGCGCCGATGGCCACCGCGTCGGGCAGGTCGATGCCGGCCTGGAAGGCCGCGCGCGCGGCGCTCGCCGTGAACAGGCCCCGCAGCCGGTTGCCCGGGCAGACGGGATGAAGCTCCGCGGCACCGGTGGCGAGGATCACCTCATCGGCGTGCAGATGGACGAGCTCGACGGCGCCGTCGTCCCCCACCCGCCGGACGACGAGCGTCGGGCCGGTGTCGATGGTGACGACCTCCTGGCCGGCGCCTGGCGTCGAGGACGAGCGCGCCTCGGCCGCCCCGCGGCCGCCTCGAGTCCGCTGGCTCCCGCACCGACCACGACGAGGGCCGCGTGCTCGTGCACGGGACGGGCCGCCGGCGGCCCGCCGTCGACGAGCGCAGGTGGCGGGCCGACGGCTGGGTGACGGCGCACGACGGTGTCCCGCCCGGGCCGGCACCTGGCAGGTCCGGACCCAGGCGACGCCGTCCACCTCGGCCACGCAGTTGCCGCAGTCGCCGGCCAGGCACAGGGGGCCGCCGTGGCCGGGGTGCCGGCCGGCCCGCAAGACGGCCAGGGCCACGGTGTCGCCCGCCGCGACCGTGACGGGCACACCGTCCACCGGCAGTGACCCTCCCTGTGTCCGCGGCCGGCTCGGTCACGTCCGCATCCGCAGGCCCTCGGGATCGAAGACCGGCTCGGGCTGCAGATGAGCAGGGCAACGGTGCCCGATGATCTCGATCTCGAAGTCGCCGGTGCCGGTCTCGGCCAGCGCCGCCGGGACGTAGCCGAGGGCCAGCGAGACGCCGCTGTGGTGGGCGTAGGCGCCGGAGGTCACCCAGCCCACGACCGCGCCGTCGTGCCAGATCGGCTCGTCGCCGATGACGTCCGCGGGCTCCTCGGCGTGGGGCTCGACCACCAGGGTGACGAGGCGGCGTTCGGGACCGCGCGCCATCTCCGCCTCCAGCGCCTCCCGCCCGATGAAGTCGTGATCGAGCTTCAGGTAGCGCTCCATGCCCGCTTCCAGCGGCGTGTAGATCGGCCGGTACTCGCGGAACCAGGTGCCGAAGCTCTTCTCCATCCGCAACGCCATCAGGGCGCGGAACCCGAACAGCCGCATGCCGTGGGGCTGGCCAACCGACCACAGCAGGTCGAACAGCGCCCCCTGCTCCTCCGGCCGCACCCACAGCTCGTACCCCAGGTCTCCGGAGTACGTCATGCGCCCGACCCAGGCCGGGATCATGCCGATGTCGATGCGGCGGAAGGCCATGAACGGGAAGTCCTCCGTGACCAGCGATGCCTTGGTCACCGACTGGAGCACGTCGCGCGCACGGGGACCCGCCACCGACAGCCCGACCAAGGAGAGGGCCAGCACCTCGAAGTCGAACCGAGTCCAGCCGCTTCTCCGGTGGGCAGGTGGTCGATGAACCAGCGGCTGTGATGGGACTCGGCGGCCTGGGAACCGAACAGGAAGAAGTCGTCGTCGCCGACGCGTGCCACCGAGAACTCGCCCACGATGCGGCCCTGGGGGTTGAGCATCGGCGTGAGCGCGATGCGCCCCACCTTGGGCAGCCGGTTCGTGAAGAGACTCTGCAGCCACGCGGCCGCCCCCGGCCCGGTCACGCGGTACTTGGCGAAGTTCGACGTCTCCGTCAGGCCGACCCGCTCCCGCACCGCCGCGCACTCCTCGGCCACCAGGGGGAAGGCGTTGGACCGGCGGAACGTCACCTCCTCCACCGGCTCCTCGCCCGGGCGCTGGAACCACAGCGCGTGCTCCAGCCCGAACGACGCGCCCCACACGGCGTTGTGCTCGGTGAGTCGGTCGTGGACCGGCGTGGTGTGCAGGGGGCGGGCCGCCGGCAGCTCCTCGTTCGGGAACGTGATGCGGAACCGGCGGCTGTAGTTCTCCCGGACCTTGGCGTTGGTGTAGGCCAGCGTGGCGTAGTCGCCGTAGCGCGGCGACGTCCATCCCCCAGATGTCGAGGCCGGGATCGCCTTCGGTCATCCACGTGGCCAGGGCCAGGCCGACCCCGCCGCCCTGCGACAGCCCTGCCATCACCGCGCAGGCCACCCAGCAGTTGCGGATGCCCCGCACGGGCCCGACCAGCGGGTTGCCGTCGGGCGAGAACGTGAACGGCCCGTTGATGATCGACTTGATCCCCGCCGTGGCCATGGCCGGGTAGTGCTTGAACGCGACCTCGAGCGAGGGCGCGATGCGGTCGAGGTCGGGCTCGAGGAGCTGCATCTCGAAGTCCCACGGGGTGTCCTGCGGGGACCAGGGCACGCAGGCCTGCTCGTACGTCCCGAGGAGCATCCCGCCCTGCTCCTGCCGGATGTAGATCTCACCGGCGAAGTCGAGGGCCATGGGCATCTCGCGCCCGGTGCGGGCGTTGTGGTCCGCCACCTCGGCCATCGGCTCGGTGACGAGGTACATGTGCTCCATGGCCAGCACCGGCAGCTCGATGCCGATCATGCGCCCGACCTCCCGGGCCCACAGCCCGCCGGCGTTGACGATGTGCTCGGCGTGGATCTCGCCGCGGTCGGTGATGACGTCCCAGGTCCCGTCGGCCCGCTGGCGCAGGTCCGTCACCATCGTGTGGCGCTCCACCTCGGCCCCGGCCTTGCGGGCGCACATGGCGTAGGCGTTGGTCACGCCGGTGGGGTCCACGTGCCCCTCGACAGGATCGAAGAGGGCGCCCACGAAGTACTGGTCCTCCATGAGCGGGAACACGTCCTTGGCCTCGGCCGCGGTGATGATCTCCAGCTCCATGCCGAGGTACCGCCCGCGGGCCTGCGCCATGCGCAACCAGTCGAGGCGCTCGCGGGTGTCGGCCAGCATCAGGCCACCGGGGAGGTGGATGGAGCAGTCCTGGCCCGACGCGGCCTCGATCTCCTTGTAGAGCTCGATCGTGTACTGCTGCAGCTTCGACACGTTGGGATCGCCGTTCAACGTGTGCATCCCGCCGGCGGCGTGCCACGTCGACCCCGACGTGAGCTCCCGCCGCTCGACCAGCACGACGTCCGTCCACCCGGCCTTGGTGAGGTGGTAGAGCACGCTGGCCCCGACCACGCCGCCACCGATGACCACGACCTGCGCCGAGGACTTCACGCTGTCTCCTTGCTCCGCAGCTTCTCAGTAATCCGTCGGAACGCCGCCTTCGGCGACGCGGCGGGCAACGTAGCTCTCGAGCTCCTCCCGCACGGCCGGCTCCATGGGCGGCGGCTCGTAGGCGTCGAGGAAGCGGCGGGCCAGCGACGCGGCACGGCCGGCCGCCTCTGGGCGCCCGGCCTCGGCCCAGGTCTCGTAGTTGCGCCAGTCGGAGATCATGGGCCGGAAGAACGCGGTGCGGAAGCGCTCCTGGGTGTGGCCGACGCCGAAGAAGTGACCCCCGGGCCCGACCTCGTCGATCGCGGCCAGCGCCAACGTGTCCTCGTCGACCACGATCGGGTCGAGGAGCGAGGCCACCATCGCCAGCAGGTCGGCGTCCAGCACGAGCTTCGCCGCCGATGCGTGCAGTCCGCCCTCCATCCAGCCGGCGCCGTGCATGAGGAAGTTCACCCCGCCCATGACCGCGCCCCACAGGGAGAAGACGCTCTCGT
Source organism: uncultured Acidimicrobiales bacterium (assembly GCA_963769115.1). Lineage (GTDB taxonomy): Bacteria > Actinomycetota > Acidimicrobiia > Acidimicrobiales > Ilumatobacteraceae > DASTFY01. The sequence goes on along the minus strand of CAVYKN010000015.1, from coordinate 149,969 downwards.
AGGCGGCCTGGGCGTCGAGGGCGTTGGCGGCGCAGACGTTCGACGAGCGGTACGGCACGCGGTAGCGCCGGGCCAGCTGCCCGCCGAGCATCGCGGTGCGGACGTACTCGGGCGTGCCGAAGGCGGGGGAGCCCGACTGCATGTCCACGTTGCTCGTGAACCCGCCGTAGACCACCGGCGCGCCGGGCCGCACGACCTGCGTGAAGACCATGCCCGCCAGCGCCTCGGCGTTCTGCAGGGTCACCGCCCCGGCCAGCGTCACGGGCGCCATCGCGCCGGCCAGCGTGAAGGGTGTCATCACCACGACCTGGTTGTGCGACGACAGCTCGATGATGCCCTGGAGCATCGGATGGTCGATGCGGAGCGGGGACGACGAGTTCACGACCGTGAACACCGAGGGTTCCCGTTCCAGGGTGGCGTCGTCGACGCTGCGGGCGATGCGCGCCAGCTCCAGCACGTCCCGGTTCCGCTGGCGCCCGAGGCTGTACGTGTGGAGGGACTTGTCGGTGAGCGTGAGCACGTCGAACGCGGCGTGCAGGTGGCGGACGGACGGGTGCGCGTCGATCGGCTCGACGGGGTAGCCGCCGATGAAGTGCACGCTGTTCATCACCTGGCACAGCTTCAGCAGGTCTTGGAAGTCGGCCCGGGTACCGGGGCGGCGGTTCCCGTCCAGGTCGACGTAGTTCGGCGGGGAGCCCACGGAGCCGAAGGCCAGGTGCGTACCGCCGATGGTGAGCGTGTGGTCCGGGTTCCAGGAGTGGAGCCGGAAGGACTCCGGCGCGGTGGCGATCCGCTCGATGACGAAGTCGGGATCGAAGCGGACCCGGGCGCTGTCCGGGTCGACGTCGGCGCCCGCGACCCGCAGCAGGTCGCGGGACTCGGGATCGAGGAAGTCGATCCCGGTGTCGCGCAGGATGTGCAGTGACGCGAGGTGGATGGCCTCGAGCTCGTCCTCGGAGACGACCTCCGTCGGACGCAGGCGCATCGTGGGCTGACCCCAGGGCCGCTGCTCCGGCAGGTCCTGGCCGGTGCCGTGGGCCCCGCCCCGCCGGCCGCCCCTGCGCCGGGCCGTGGGCGCCTCGCTGCCGGGCGTCTCGCTCGCCGTGACCTGGAGCTCGCTCCGCTCGCTCACCGGCCCCCTCTCGCCTGCTCGATCCGTGCGTCCGCTTCCGAATCGCCACCCTAGAGGGCACGGCAATCGTTCCGCATTCTGGTACCATTCCGCCTACCGGTCCGTCTCGATGTGCTCTCGGGGGTCCCGACATGGCAGACGAAGGCTCCACCGACGATCTCGGGCAGGGCGGCGATCAAGGCGTCGAGCAGGACATCGACCTGCGCAGCCTGGGCGACGCCGAGCTCGTGGCGCAGATGCACGACGACCTCTATGACGGCCTGGCCGACGAGATCCACGACGGCACCACGGTTCTGCTGGAGCGGGGCTGGTCGCCCCAGAAGGTGCTGGACGAGGCCCTGGTCGAGGGCATGCGGATCGTCGGCATCGACTTCCGGGACGGCATCCTCTTCGTGCCCGAGGTCCTCCTGGCCGCCAACTCCATGAAGGCAGGCATGGCCATCCTCCGGCCGCTCCTGGCCGAGACCGGGGCGGAGCCGATCGGCAAGGTCGTGATCGGCACCGTGAAGGGCGACATCCACGACATCGGCAAGAACCTGGTGGCGATGATGCTCGAGGGTGCCGGCTTCGAGGTGATCGACCTGGGCATCAACACGGACGCCGACGCCTTCGTGGCTGCACTGGACGAGCACAAGCCCGACATCCTGGGCATGTCGGCCCTCCTCACCACGACCATGCCGTACATGAAGGTCGTCATCGAGACCCTCAAGGACAAGGGCCTGCGGGAGGAGTACATCGTCCTCGTCGGTGGCGCGCCGCTCAACGAGGAGTTCGGTTCGGCCATCGGGGCCGACGCCTACTGCCGTGACGCGGCCGTCGCCGCGGAGACGGCCAAGACGCTGGTCGCGGCCCGCCGCGCCGCCTGACCGCATGACGGCGGGTCGGCGCGTCCTGGTGGTGGCCTGCGGCGCGCTCGGTGCGCGAGCTTCGGGCGGTGCTGGCGCAGCTCCCGGCGGTCGAGGTGGACGTCGAGTACCTGCCGGCCAACCTCCACAACCGGCCCGAGCGCATCCCGGACGCCGTGTGTGCGGTGCTCGACGGCCCGCGCGCCCAGGAGTACGACCTGCTGGCGGTGGCCTACGGCGACTGCGGCACCGGCGGCCTGCTCGACGCCGCGCTGGCCGAGCGAGGGGTCGCCCGGCTGGAGGGCGCCCACTGCTACGAGTTCCTGGCCTCCGGTCCGGTCTTCGAGGCCCTGCAGGACGCCGAACCCGGCACCTTCTACCTGACGGACTACCTGGCCCGGCACTTCGACGCGCTCGTCATGGGTGGTCTCGGCCTGGATCGACACCCCGAGCTGCGGGACGCCTACTTCGGCCACTACCGCAGGGTGGTCCACCTGGCTCAGACGGATTCGCCGGAGTTGGCCGATGCCGCCCGGCGGGCCGCCGCGCAGCTCGACCTGGCCTACGAGTGCCGCCCCACCGGCCTGACCCCGTTCCGCGCGCAGCTGGTCCGGCTGCTGGAGGTCGCGTGACCCACACCGTCGTGTCGTCGGCGACGCGCGAGGTGACGATCGGTTTCGATCGTCCGTTCGTGATGATCGGGGAGCGCATCAACCCCACCGGCCGCAAGCTGCTGGCCGAGGAGATGAAGGCCGGCGACTTCAGCCGCGTGGAGGCGGACGCCGTCGCGCAGGTGGCGGCGGGCGCGCACATGCTGGACGTCAACGCCGGCATCCCGCTCGCTGACGAGCCGGCACTGCTCGCCCGGGCGGTCCAGCTCGTGCAGAACGTGGTCGACGTCCCGCTGTCGATCGACTCGTCCATCATCGATGCGCTCGAGGCCGGGCTGGCCGTGTACCAGGGCAAGCCCCTCGTCAACTCCGTGACCGGCGAGGACGAGGTGATGGAGCGCGTACTGCCCCTGGTGGCCCGCTATGGCGCCGCCGTCGTCGCCATCTCCAACGACGAGACCGGCATCAGCGAGGACCCCGACGTCCGCTTCTCGGTGGCGCAGCGGATCGTGAACAGGGCGGCTGACCACGGCATCGCGGCCGCCGACATCGTGGTCGACCCGCTCGTCATGCCCATCGGCGCCATGGGCACCGCCGGCCAGCAGGTGTTCCGTCTGGTGCGGCGATTGCGGGACGAGCTCGGCGTCAACACCACCTGCGGCGCCTCCAACGTGAGCTTCGGCCTGCCGAGCCGCAACAACATCACGGGCACGTTCCTGGCCATGGCCATCGGCGCCGGGATGACGTCGGCGATCATGAACCCGCTCCACCCGGAGGTGAAGCAGATGGTGATGGCGGCGGACGTGCTGGCCGGGAACGACGAGAACTGCGCGGCGTGGATCCGGGCCAACCGCGAGCCCGGCCCCGACGGGGAGGCAGCGTCCACCGGCCGTCGTCGCGGCGGGCGGGCCGCCAGGACGGGGGCCTGAATGGACGGCTCCTTCCTCGACGAGGTCGCGGGCAACCCGATCAGCCAGGGCATCAGCTTCGAGCTCATCCCCATCAAGAACCTGGAGCACCAGCTCCCGCTCCTGCCCGCCGGGTCCAAGGTGTCCGTCACCTGCTCGCCGGCCAAGGGCGTCGACGTCACGATGGCGTTGGCCGCCCGCCTCCAAGGGCTCGGCCTGCGGGCCACCCCGCACGTGGCGGCCCGCATGGTGCGCGACCGGGGCCATCTCGCAGAGCTCGTCGCCACGTCGACCGAGGCTGGTCTGCGGGAGTGGTTCGTCGTGGGCGGCGACGCCGAACAGCCGGTCGGGTCGTATCCCGACGGGCTGGGGCTGGTGCAGGACCTGATGGAGCTGCCGCACGGGCTCGACGCCGTCGGCGTGCCCGCCTACCCCGACGGCCACGTCTTCATCAGCCCGACGACCGTGACGGCGAGCCTCCACGCCAAGCAGGCCGTGCTGGCCGACGCCGGTGTGGCCGGTTGGGTCTCGACCCAGCTCTGCTTCGACCCGGATGTCATCAGGCGTTGGTTGCAGACGGAACGAGCCGCTGGGCTGACGCTCCCGGTGCGCCTCGGTCTGTCCGGTCCGGTGGAGCGCACGAAGCTGCTGACCCTCGGGATGCGGGTCGGCGTCGGGCAGTCGCTCCGCTACCTCCGCAAGAACCGCCGCGGCGTCGGTGGGCTGCTCGGCGGCGACGGCTACGACCCCGACCACCTGCTGGCCGCCCTGCGGCCGGACCTGGAGGCACTCGGTGTCGAGGGCATCCACCTCTTCACCTTCAACCAGCTCGGCGCCGCCGTGGACTGGCAGCGCTCGCTGGCCGCCTGAGCGCGGGGCTCACAGCGAGACGGCGAGGCGGCGGCCCTCGTAGATGGCGAGGCTCGCGCGGCGGGCCGCGACGCAGTCTCCGATGCGGTGGTGTCTGATTCCCGCCGCCTCGAGGTCGGTGCTCAACTCGGCCCGCGGGGTCGGCGTCTCGGCCAGGACCAACCAGTCGAACACCGCGGTCTGCTCCTCGCCCGTGAGCGTCGACCGGATCACCCCCGAGCCGTCTGTCCACGAGAGCAGGGTCGAGTGGATGGCGGTCTCCCCGCCGGCCAGCGCGAACCTGCGCCGGGAGGGCACATCGGCGGCGCTGTGGAACAGCCCGGAGGCGACAGCCGCGGCCGAGGTCAGGAGCGTCACCCTGCACCCGGACTCCTGGAGGAACAGCGCGGTGCCGATGCCGCGCCAGTCGCCGAGGTCGTCGACCAGCAGCACCCGCCCGCTGGGCGCGACGCGGCCGGCCAGCACGTCCTCGATGCCTGCGACGCGCGGGTGGTCGACGCCGGGCAGCCGGTCGACCATGGGCAGGGCGCGCTGGAAGCCGGCCCGTGTCGGACTCGCCCCCGTGGCCACCACGATCTCGTCGGCGCCGGCTGCCGTGATCTGCGCGACGTCCATCGGCTGCCCGACGCGTACCTCGACGTCCAGGCGGGCGAGCTCGCGGTCGTACCAGGCCAGGTGGTCGAGGATCTGCGATCGGGTGGGCTGGCGTCCGGCCAGACGCCACTGCCCGCCGAGCTCCTCGCCGGCCTCCCGCAGGGTGACGTGGTGGCCCCGCTCGGCTGCCACCCGGGCCGCCTCCAGCCCGGCCGGACCACCACCGACGACGAGCACCCGCCGGGCCTCGGCGGCCGGCGTGAAGCGGTCCCCACCCCACTCGTGCTCCCGCCCGGTGGCGGGGTTCACCAGGCAGGAGATCCAGTAGTCGCGGGAGCGCCGGCCCCAGCACAGCTGGTTGCAGGAGATGCACGGCCGCACCTCGTCCTCACGGCCGGTGCGGGCCTTGGCCACCAGGTGCGGATCGGCGATCTGGCCCCGGACGATGGAGACCATGTCGGCGTGGCCGGCGGCCAGCACCTCCTCCGCCGCCGGCGCCGTGCGGATGTGGCTCTCGGCCTGGACGACGGCGTGCCTGGTGACGGCTTTCGAGCGCGGCGGCGAACGGCTCCCCGAGGCGGGCCGGGTACAGCGACGTCGGCATGAGCTTGTAGAAGTCGAAGTAGCTGCCCGTGCCGCAGGTGACGTAGTCCATGAGACCGCGTTCGTCGTGCCACGCCACCACCTCCTGGAGCTCGTCGAGGTCCAGCGACGGCGCGGACTCCGGGTCGACGTTCACCGCCAGGCCGACGATGAAGTCGTCGCCGCAGGCGCGGCGGATGCGCTCCAGCAGCTCGGTCGAGAACCTCATCCGGTTCTCGAAGCTGCCGCCCCACTGGTCTGTCCGGCGGTTGGACCAGGGCGTCCAGAACTGATCGATGACGGCGTGGTAGGCGGCAAACAGCTCGACCCCGTCGAAGCCGGCCTGGTGCGCTCGCCCGGCGGCGCTCACGAAGCCATCGAGCAGCTCCTCGATCTCGGCTTCGGTCATGGCGTGGCTGCCGTCGGCGTCGTGGTACGACGGCAGGCCGGACGGGGACCAGTTGGGCGCGAAGGAGTTGTCCGCGTCGCCGTGCTGACCGACGTGGTACAGCTGGTGGATCATCACCACCCCGCCGTCGGCGGAGGCCGCCTCGTGGCAGCTCTCCGTCAGGCGCCGGAAGGCGGGGATCACCGAGTCGTCGCCGGGACGGAAGTTGCCCCGCGTGAGCACCGCGGTGGCGTGGACCGGCATCGGCTCGACCACGATCATCCCCGCCCCGCCCAGGGCCCGCTCCCGGTAGTAGGCGATGTGGCGGTCGCCCGGCAGACCTCCTTCGGCCATGTTGGTCGTGTGCGCACCGACGTTGATCCGGGCCCGTAGGGTCCGGTGGCGTAACCGCAGCGGCGTGAAGACGTGGGGGAACCGCGGGTGCGGCACCTGCCCGGCGTCGGTGGTCGTCACGGCTCGTCCTGCCATCGCTGCCACAAGAACTCGGCGCACATCAGGTCCAAGTGGCCGCCGCCCCCGTTCTCGAACAGCGTGATCGTGTCCGGACGGCGGTCGACCGCGACCTCCTGGCGGCAGAGCTGGTACAGGTCGGCTCGGATGTCGTCGAGGGTGATCGTGCCGGCGGCCAGGGGGATGGCCAGGTCGCCGTCCTCGACCGTGGTGACCTCCCGGGTGTCGACGTACAGCTCGGCCCGTACGACGGCCTCGTCGTCGACCTCGCGGCGATCGGGCAGGAACGCGCCCACGAGGTCGAGATGGGTGCCGGGCCGCAGCCACCTCCCTTCGACCAGCGGCTCGGCCGTCATCGTCGCCGTGCAGACGATGTCGGCCTGCGGCACCGCCGCGGCCAAGTCGTCGACGATCTCCGCGCCCACATCCGCGGCCACGGCATCGGCCCGCGCCCGGGTGCGGTTCCACAGCAGCACGCGCTCGATCGAGGGCCGGACGGCCCGGTGGGCGGCGACCAGGTGGGGAGCGAGGCCGCCGGCGCCGACCATCAGGAGCGTGCGGGCGTCGGCGCGGGAGAGGAGCCGCGAGCCGAGGGCGGAGTCGGCAGCCGTCTTGCGGTAGGTCAGCTCGGTGCCGTCGATGAGGGCGAGCGGCGAGCCGTCGCCTCCGTCGAAGAGGACGTAGACGGCCTGCACGCTGGGCACAGGCTGAGGCAGCGTCGTGTTGCCGGGGAAGACGGTCACGAGCTTGACGCCGAGGTGGTCGCCCGGACTCCACGCGGGCAGACCGAGGAACGACTCGTCGCTGCCGTCCGGCCCGAAGACGGTGCGGCGGACCATCGGCGGCGGGCGCCGGTGGGCCGCCTCCAGCGCGTCGACGAGCCCGAGGTACGGGAGCAGCCGGGCCACGTCCGGACCGTCGATGATCGCCAGGTCCTTCAAGCCGTGTGACCCCGTCACGGGACGGAGCCTGGCAGATCGTCGACGGCTGGGCGGCTGCCGGAGCAGAACTGGTGACCGTGACAAGTAACCGGGCTAGGGTGGCCGCACGCCGCCCGGCCTGACCGGGTGGGCGCCGGGAGGCAGGGATGAGCTTCGAGGGCAAGGTGCTGTTCGCCACCGGTGGGGGATCGGGGATCGCTGCGGCCACCGCCCGGCGGTTCACCGCCGGAGGGGGACGGGTGGCGGTGGTCGATCTCGTCGCCGATCGGGCGGAGGCGGTGGCTGCCGAGCTCGACGGGGCCATCGGGCTGGCCGCCGACGTCGCCGACGAGGGTTCGGTCCAGGCCGCGGTGGAGACGGCCCGGGCGGAGCTGGGCCGCATCGACTGCCTGCTCAACGCCGCCGGCCACGCAGAGTTCGGTCCGATCGGCGAGTGGCCGATCGAACGCTGGAACCGGATGTTCGCCGCGCACGCCGGCGGGACATTCCTCGTCTGCAAGTACGCCGCTCCCATCATCCAGGACGGTGGCGGTGGTTCCATCGTCAACATCGCGTCCACGGCTGCGCTGACCGCCAACCAGCACAATGCGCCGTACGGCGCCGCCAAGGGCGCCATCATCTCCTTCTCCCGGCAGCTGGCCCGGGAGCTGGCCCCGGAGGTCAGGGTCAACGTGGTCGCGCCCGGCCGTGTGCGCACGGGGATGACGGAGCCGCTGATGGAGCAGCGGGGCGGTGGCGACGTCGAGGCCGGTGCGAAGGTCTTCGGCCAGGGCAACCTGCAGCAGCGGGTGGGCGAGCCGGACGAGATCGCCGCTCCCATCTGCTTCCTGCTGTCCGACGACGCCAGCTTCGTCACCGGCACCCTGCTCGTCGCCGACGGCGGCGAGACCGCGATCTGAGCGACTCCGAGCAAGGAGGGTCCTGCGCATGAGCACCTACGACACAGCCCACCTGGCTGATCTGCAGCCCGTCACGGATCGCTGGGCCGACGTGCCCGATCCGGCTGACGCGATCGCCGTCCAGAACCTCGTCCAGGCGTACGCCGTGTACGCCGACGCCGGGCGGACGGATGCGGTGGCGCAGCTGTTCACCGCGGACGCGGTGTGGGACGGGTCGGCGCTGAACTACGGGACCGCGGAGGGGCCGGAGGCCATCGGCGTGATCGTCACCGGCCACTTCCGCCCGGACGAGCCGATGATGCACGTCCCCGGTCCGCCCCTGCTGGCCACGGCGGGTCCGGACGAGATCCACGGCGTGTGCTGGTGCCTGGCGACCAGGTGGACGGCCGGCACCACCGGCCCGCTCATCCGCTTCTACTACGACGACGTCGTCCGCCGCTCTGACGACGGCCGGTGGCTCTTCGCGCGGCGCCGCCTGCGCCCGGCCTTCCCGACCAATACCTGATTCGAGGGACCTGATCGAGGGACTCGATCGCAGGCCTGCTCGCGGCGGGCTACTGGCTGCCGTTGCTCGACCAGCCTGTCGATCCAGGTGTGCAGGTTCTGGTTGCCGCGCTCGTTGCGACCGAAACGGATGTGGTCGTCGCCCATCGCAGGGAGTGACCGGTTGATCTTGAAACCGGTCACGAAGTCCTCCTGACTGGTGACCTGCGCGTACAACAGGCGCCGCGCCTCGGCGGTGGCGACGGCTTCGTCCCCCTCCACCGGCTGGCGGTAGAAGTGGTACTGCACGGTGGTGGAGCGATCCGGGGTGGGGCCCGGGAGCAGGCGGCTGACCATCAACGGTCGATCCGGCTGCCCGGAGATCGACACGTTCGGGAAGATGTAGTGCACCATGCTCATGACCTCCCACATGGGAGGCCATTCCGACTCCGGACGGTCGCGGATCTCGTTGATCGGCTTGTTGGCGAAGCCGATGCGGACATGCGGGCCGAACAGGTCGTACGTGTTGCGGTTGGTGATCGCCTTCTCACCGATGGTGGAGCTGTGCAGGTACCCGATGTGGTACCCGTCGACGTAACCGTCCGCGGTGAGCTTCCAGTTCGGGCTGTCCAGCTCGGTGACGACCGGGTACCGGTGCAGCTCGTCCAGGCGGAGGAGCTCCAGCGCGCCGTCCATCCCGGCCATCCACTCGGCGGGGTCGAACTCCATGCCTGGCGTGAGCACGGCGAGGATGACGCCCGCCACCTCGTGGGTCGTGAGCTCGACGAGCCCGCTGACATCGAGCTCGCCGAACGTGTCCCGACCGGGGACACCCACCAGCTTGCCCCGCGTGTCGTAGACCCACGAGTGGTATGGACAGGTGAAACGACGGGTGTGGCCGCAGCCCTCGGCGACCTGAGCACCGCGATGGCGGCAGATGTTGAGAAAGGCGCGGGCCACGCCGTCGTCACCCCTCACGACGAGCACCGGCCGGCCGACGATCTCCATGGTGTCGTAGTCGCCCGGCTCGCGCAGGTCACAGGAGAAGCCGACGACGAGAGGGGAGCGGCGGAACACCTGCTCCATCTCCTCGTCCCAGCGCTTCGCGTCGCGGTACGCGGACGCGGGGACCTTCATCTGCACCGGGCTCTGATCGCTGGTCCCGGCATCGACGTTCGCCAGCAGGCGGCGGGCGACGTCGGTGTGCGACAGGTTGATGTCCTGCGACGTGACGCTCATGCGATGGCCTCCTCGTCGGGGGTCCTCGTGCTCTTCGTGCACGAGGCTGCAACAGATACTTTACACTCACTCCACCTGGTCAAGGAACGCCGCCGACCAGGTCCCGGAACCGGGCCAGCGCCTCCAGGTGCTCATCGACGGTGGTGTACCCGAGGGCGGGGACGCCGATCCGGGCGGCCAGCGTGTCGAAGGTGCGCAGGGCCAGGTGCGTGCCGCCCGCGTCCCGCCCACGCCGTCGCGGCTTCCGCGCAGGCGTCCGGACCGTGGGCCCAGTCGAGCATCCCGGCCACCGCGAAGTCGCGGTCGGCGCCCGCCTCGTCGCGGAAGGCCAGCAGCTGCTGCACCTGGCCCCGGGCCCGGTCGTCGGCCCGGGAGGCGAGAAAACCGTCGCCGAGGCGCGCCGCCCGGCGGAGCTGGGGCTCGGCGCCGCCGCCGAACCAGATCGGGATCGGTCCGTCGGGCATCGGGAGGATGCCGGCCCGCTCGATGTCGTGGTGCTTGCCGTGGACGGTGACGAGCGGTTCGGCCCACAGCCGGCGCAGGACGTCGACCTGCTCCTCCAGGCGCCCGGCCCGCGAGCGGTAGGGCACGCCGAGAGCGTCGTACTCCACCCAGTTCCAGCCGGTCCCGATGCCCAGCCGGAGCCGGCCTCCGGAGAGGATTGCCACCTCGGCGGCCTGCTTGGCGACCAGGGCGGTCTGCCGCTGCGGAAGGACGAGGACGCCGACGACGAGCTCGAGCCGGCTCGTCACCGCGGCGAGGTAGCCGAACAGCACGAACGGCTCGTGGAACGCGTCGTGCTCCGTGTACGGCCCGGTCAGCGGCGGATCGCGGTCGGCGTGATCGGCGCCGAGCACGTGGTCGTACGTGATGAGGTGGTCGAGGCCGAGCTCCTCGACACCCTGCGCGAAGTCCCGGATGGCGACCGGGTCGGTGCCGATGTCCGACGTCGGGAACACTGCGCCGAGGCGCAGGCCGGAGCTCACGATCACGGACACTACGTGAGCCCCAGTCGCCGCTTACGCTGCCCGGGTGGCCCGCACGGTGGATCACAACCTGCGCAGGGACGAGGTGGCGACGCTCGCGACCGCCCTCATCGCCCGGGGCGGCGTCGACGCCGCGACCGTGCGCGACATCGCCGCCGCCGGTGGCTACAGCACCAAGGTCGTGAGCCGCTACTTCTCGGACAAGCGCGAGCTGCTCCTCCTCGTCTACCGCGCCGCCGCCGAGCGGGCGCGGCACCGGCTGATGGCGGCTCGATCGCAGCGCGGCGACGATGTGCTGGCCTGCACCGACGCCCTGCTCCCGCTGGACGAGGAACGCCGCACGGACTGGGCCGTCTGGCTGGCCTTCTGGGGCATGGCGGTCTCGGACCAGGGCTTCAGCCGCGAGCAACGGCGCCGCGTGCGCTCGACCCGCCAGTTCCTGAGCGCGGTCATCGAGAACGCAGCCGCCGCGGGTGAGCTGCCCGAGGAGACCGACGCGCAGTGGCTGGCCGCCGAGCTGCTCACCGCGGTGAACGGGGTTGCCGTGCAGGCGATGTTCGATCCGGCGGACTGGCCGGTGGAGCGGCAGCAGGCGATGGTGCTGGCCCACTACTCCCGCGCGCTTGCGCGCCTGATCAGGCGAGCGGCCCGCCGGCCCACCACCGCTCGAACATGGGGCGGACGGCAGTGCTGACCAGCTCCAGCACGAACCCCGACGGCGACACCACGTAGGACATGGCGCCGTAGCCCTCCTCGGGCGGGAGCTGCGCGCCGAGCATCGACCAGCCTTCGGCTACGAGCGCGTCGGTCTCGCCCTTCACGTCGTCGGACCAGATCCCGGAGTGGTGCAACCCGGCGCCGTCGCCGGCGTCCCAGATGGTGCCGGGCTGGCCCTGGAGCAGCTCGAGGTGCACCGGTCCCTCGGCGGAGTACGTGAAGCGCAGCGGTGTCTGCCGGGCGCCACCCTCCGGCGTCCACACCCGTTGATCGCGCTCCTGCACCTGGCACCAGGTCGCACCGAGGGCCGGGCCGAGGTCGGCCATGGCCGCTTCGAGATCGACCACCCGGATGCCGACGTGGAACGCGTTGGTCGGTGGGCAGGACACAGGCACGAGAGCCTCCGATCGCCGGGATCGCCCGGACGGTACCAACCTGGCAACATCTGTTGCCACCAGGCGAGCACCGGGGAGGCCGAATGGCCATCGAGCTGCGGTTGGGCCGCATCGTCCAGATCGCCTACGACGTCGACGACGTGCGCGATGCCGCAGCCCGTCACGCCGAACGGTTCGGGTCCGGGCCGTTCTTCGTGAACGACCACATCCCGCTGGCCTCGGTGACCCACGACGGCGAGCCGGGCGTGTTCGACCACTCGTCGGCCTACGGCCAGTCGGGCGGCGTCATGGTCGAGCTGGTGTGCCAGCACCAGGTCGAGCCGGCGTCGTTGCAGCAGCAACTCTCCCAACGCGGCACCGGCATCCATCACATGGCCTACTTCGTCGAGGATCTCGACCAGGAAGCGGCACGGCTCGACTCGCTCGGCTACCCCCAGGCGATGCTCGCCGCGACGGCCAGTGGCCGGCGGTTCGCCTTCCACGACGCGGTGGCCGACCTGGGCCACCTGCTCGAGATCTACGAGCTCGACGAGGGCCTGGGCGGCTTCTACCGCATGGTGGCCGAGGCCGCCGAGGACTGGGACGGGCGGGACCCGGTCCGCTCGCGCTGACCGTTGTGCCATCCTGAGCCGCCATGGAGCTGCTGCTCGTACGCCACGCGCTCCCGATCCGGGTCGAGGACGTGGAGGGGCCGGCCGATCCGGAGCTGTCGGAGGCCGGCCACCACCAGGCCCGCTACCTGGCCGACTACCTGGCGTTCGAGCGCGTGCACGCCATCTACGCCAGCCCGTTGCGCCGGGCCATGCAGACGGCGGAGCCCGTGGCCGAGCGCCAGGGCGTCGAGGTGCAGGTCGCGGAGGGGATCGCCGAGTACGACCGGGAGGCCTCGGAGTACATCCCGGTCGAGCAGATGAAGGCCGAAGGGCACCAGGGCTGGCAGGACATCCTCCTGGGCGGGGTGCACCAGAGCATGGGTGTCGATCCGCACGAGTTCCGCGGCAACGTGGTCGCGGCTGTGGAGCGCATCGTCGCCGACCACCCGGGGGAGAAGGCCGCCGCGGTGTGCCACGGGGGCGTCATCAACGCCTACCTGACCCACATCCTGGGCATCGAGGACCCGAGCGGCTTCTTCTACCCGAACTACACCTCGATCCACCGGGTGGCGGCCGCCCGCAGCGGTGAGCGCAGCGTGCTCACCATCAACGAGACCGCACACCTCCGGGGGACCGGCCTGCCCATCGGCCTGTTCGGGGGCTCCTGACGGCTGATAGTTTCTCCAGTTAGCGTAAAGAAAGGGTCGACGATGACGATGACGACGGGGACCGCGGAGACGATCGACCGGGAGCTGCTGCTGCGGATCTACGAGACCGCCGCCCGCATCCGCGCCTTCGACGACAAGGCGCAGTCGCTCATCGGCAGCGCCCAGGCGTTCTTCGTGCACTACCCGGTGCGGGGCCACGAGATCATCTCCGCCGCGGTCTCCGCCGCCATCAACCCCGACGACTACATGACGGCCACGTACCGCGGGCTCGGCGACGAGGTGGCCAAGGGCGTGCCGCTGCGGGAGATGTGGGGCGAGATGCTGGGCAAGGCCACCGGCACGTCCAAGGGCCGTGGTGGGCCCATGCACATCGCCGATCCCGACCACGGCTTGATGCTGTGCACCGGCATCGTCGGCGGTGGCATCCCGGTGTCGATCGGGTTGGCCCTCGCCTCGCAACTGCAGGCCGACGGTCGCGTCACCATCTGCAACTTCGGTGACGGTGCAACCAACATCGGGGCCTTCCACGAGTCGCTCAACATGGCGTCGGTCTGGTCGCTGCCCGTCGTGTTCGTCTGCCAGAACAACCAGTACGGCGAGCACACCAAGTTCTCCGACACGCAGAAGAACGCGTCCGTGGTCGATCGGGCGCCCGCGTACGCCATGAAGGGGATCAAGGTCGACGGCACGGACGCCGCGGCCACCTACGCCGCGGCGAAGGAAGCGGTCGACCACGCGCGGCGCGGCGACGGCCCGGTGCTGCTGGAGTGCGTCACCTTCCGCACCCTCGGCCACGTCCTCAGCGACAAGAACGAGTACATGGATCCCGACGAGCTGGCCGCGCAGAAGGAGGCCGATCCGCTGCCCCGGTTCCGCGCTGCGCTCATCGAGCAGGGCCAGGCCGACGAGGCGACGCTGGCCGACATCGATGCCCGCGCGGCCGCGGAGGTCGCCACCGCGTACGAGCAGGCCGTCGCCGACCCGCTGGCCGACCCGGAGCTGGTGACCGGTGACGTCTACGCCGACGCCGGCCCGGCGGTCGCCGAGCCCGGTGAGGACGCGACGCCGTCGGAGAAGCTGACGTTCCGGGCCGCCATCACCCAGGCCCTCGACCAGGCCATGGCCGCCGACGAACGGGTCATCGTCATGGGCGAGGACGTGGCCGACTCGGCCGGCGGCGGGGTGTTCCACGTCACCGAGGGCCTGTCGACCAAGCACGGTGAGGACCGGGTGCGCAACACGCCCATCGCCGAGGAAGGGATCATGGGCGCCGCCGTCGGGTCGGCCATCGCCGGCCAGCGGCCGGTCGCCGAGATCATGTTCATGGACTTCCTCGGGGTCTGCTTCGACCAGCTCTCCAACCACGCCGCCAAGCTCCGCTACATGTCCGGCGGTCGTACCCCGGTCCCCCTGACGGTGCGGGTGAACATGGTCGGCGGAACCCCGATCGGGGCCCAGCACAGCCAGTCCCTCGAGGCCATCCTCATGCACACCCCGGGCCTCAAGGCCGTGTTCCCCTCGACCCCCTACGACGCCAAGGGCCTGCTGATGGCCTGCATCGAGGACGAGGACCCCTGCGTCTTCATCGAGGCCACGTCGCTGATGATGAAGCGTGGGCCCGTGCCCACCGAGCCCTACACGATCCCCATCGGCAAGGCCGCCATCCGCCGGGCCGGGGACGACGTCACCATCATCAGCTACGGGCGGATGATGAACGAGGTCACGAAGGCGGCCGAGGAGCTGGCCGGGGAGGGGACGTCGGCCGAGGTCATCGACCTGCGCTCCGTGGCCCCGATCGACATGGACGCCATCCTGACGTCGGTGGCCCGCACCAAGCGGGCCCTCGTCGTGCACGAGGCCGTGCGGACCTGCGGGGCGGCGGCCGAGATCGCCACCCGCATCCACGAGGAGCTGCACGGCGAGCTCCGGGGCCCGGTGCGCCGCCTCACCGCTCCCGACTCCTCCGTGCCCGCGGCGCCCGGCCTGGTGGCCGTCTTCTACCCGAACGCGGCCGACGTCGTGGGAGCCGTCCGCGGCATGCCCTGACGCGCCGCCGGGCGCAGCGTCGGCCCGAGCGTCAGCGTCAGCCGGCCGGGCCGTGCGAGTTGTCCACCGCGCTCAGGCGGTGGTGCTTCGTCGGGCGGCGGGCGGAGACCCAGAGGCAGAGCTCGGGATCGGCCTCCCGCAGGTCGCCTTCGATCCACCGGCCGTCGCGCCCGAAACGGCCCTCCAGGCCGTCGCGCGTCACCCGCACGCCGCCGGCGCCGTCGGGCTCGTAGAGCGCCCGTGTGAACGGGTGGCGGATCCCGCCGGTCACAGAGGTCGCTCCAGCCACTCGTCGAGCAGGTCCTGCCGCCAGCGCACGATGGCCTCCTGGTACATCGACACCGTGACCCCGTCCGCGGCGGAGGATCTTGAGTCCGCGCTGCACCTCCTCCATGTTGAAGGTGTCCTGGTCCAGCACCATCCCGAGGCTGTCGAGCCCGGGTGCGTCGGTCCAGCGGTCGTCGGGGCCGAGTTCGAGCAGCGGAGCCGGCGGGGGTCGCGGGCCGGCGAACGGCGCGACGAACATGACCTCGAAGATGCTGCTCTCGTGGTCGTCGCCGTTGGGGCGGAAGCGGTAGACGATGCGGTTGAAGCCGCCCCACGGATGGATGTTCGGAAACACCGTGTAGTTGAAGTGGTCGACGAGCTCGGCGTCGCAGTGCTCCTCGATCCTGTCACCGAGCGCCGGCCGCCAGCGGGCCCGAGCGGCGAGCGCCATGGCGGCGCGGGCGGTCTGGCCGTCCTGCAGCTGCACAGGGAGCGGCTCGCCCTCCCGCACGTCGAGCATGGCCCTCAGGATCTGCTCCTCCGACGCCTCCCACGGCAGCAGCGGCGATGGCACGCCCGAGGGGCTGATCTGGCGGGCGAAGTTGCCGTAGACGTCGATCTGGCTGCCCGGGTCCATGACGTAGGCGACGCCCTGCGGGTGCGTGGCCGACACGTGGTAGCCCTCCGCGAAGGCCTCCATGGCGATCTTCCAGTTGCAGCGGACGATCTTGGCCACGTGCGCCTGCACGTAGCGGTCCTCCATGTGCCAGCGCTCGAAGTGGCCGGGCAGCTCGCCCAGGAAGTCCTCGAGCGGCTCGGCGTCGGGATCGGGGTTGATGAACACGAAGCCGGCCCACGAGCCGACGCGGACCTCGGGCAGGTTCAGCTCGTCCCGGCGATCGTCCAGGTGGGGGAAGTCCCAGGCGGCAGGGATGTTCTTGAGCTGGCCGTCGAGGTGCCAGGCGAAGCCGTGGAACGGGCACCGAATCTCGCTGCAGCGACCGTCGTAGGACTTGAGCCGGCGGCCCCGGTGGAGGCAGGCGTTCGGGTAGGCCTTGATCTCGCCGTCGGCCGCGCGCAGCAGGATGTAGGACTGGTCCGTGATGTCGTAGACGACGTAGTCGCCGACCTCCGGCAGGTGCTCCTCCCGGCAGGCGAGCTGCCACACACGGCTCCAGAGCCGCTCCTTCTCGAGCTCGTGCCAGGCCCTGGCGAGGTAGCGGTCCTTGCCGATGTCCGCCGTGCCGTTCAGGTACGGACGCTGCTCGCGCAGGAACTCGGGCACGGGATGGCTGTCCCTGTCGAGCAGGTCCTGCCAGGTGAGGGCCAGGCCGGTGAGCTCTCCGGCCGGCGGCGGACTGAGGGTGCGATCCTCGATCCCCGTCATGGGCCGACGGTACCAGAGGGGGCACCGGCGGGGAATGGGCGCGGAGGCAGTTTCTTGACACGACGACCTGATTGACCGCCACCCCCGGCAACCGGCGATCCCCGCTGTCGGACGACGGCCGGAAGTAGGGTGCGGGGCACGGGAAGCCCTCGCCGGACGCACCGGCGCAGGGGGACGCGGCCTCGGCCGCCTCTCCGGGAGGACCTCGTGGCAATCGTGATCGACGAGTCGCGCGCAGAGCACCGGCGTCGTTCACGGCGCAACGACATCGTGGTCGGCGCCATCCGGGTCTTCGCCCGCCAAGGGTACGCCGACGCCAGCATCCAGGAGGTGGCCGCCGAGGCCGGCGTGGCGCCGACCGCGGTCTACTACCACTTCTCCGGCAAGGAGGATCTGTTCGATGTCGCGCTCGGGCGGATCCTCGAGATGATCACCACGGTGGTCCGATCGACCAGACCGGACACCGGCCGGGCCGACGCCGAGAGCCTGCGTGAGGTGATCTTCGCGGTCTGGGACTGGCTGGACGAGCACCCCGACGAGTGCCAGCTCCTGCACCACCACCTGCCGGGAGCCACGCCCCGCGCCCGCCTCCTCCAGCAACAGTTCGAGGAGATCCACCTCCAGCGGGCCTTCGACTACGTCGACACCGACGCCGAGGCACCGGCGACCACGATGCCCGCCGGTCGCGACTCGCCCATCGCCCGGCACGCCACCGCCGCGCTCGCCGTCCGCACGTTGCTCAACCTGACCCTCCTCATCCACCCGCTGCGGACGCCAGACGGGCCGTTCAGGAACGTCTCGCAGCAGGCGATGCGCGAGGCCCTGACCGAGGTGTCGCTGCGGCTCGTCATCGGGGACTGAGATGGATGGCTCGGTGCGGCCGTGTTCAAGAAACTGCGCCGGTGGCCGACGTGGTAGACCGCTGCCATGGCTGATCTGCTCCCGCTCGATCCCGACCAGCTGCTCACGACCACGAGGGCGGTCCGCAAGCGCCTCGACCTGACCCGACCGGTCGACCGGGCGGTGGTCGAGGAGTGCATCGAGATCGCGATGCAGGCGCCCTCTGGTTCCAACCGGCAGACGTGGCAGTTCGTCCTGGTGGACGATCCGGACACGAAGTCGGCCCTGGCCGAGATCTACCGGAGCGTCTTCGACTCCTTCTCCTCGTCCACGCCGGCAGCCAGCTACGGCGAGGCCGACACGCGGGCCCAGCGCAAGGAGGCGGTCAACGCGTCGGCCCTCCACCTGCGGGACCACTACCACGAGGTGCCGGTCCTGCTCGTCGCCTTCCAGCTCGGCCTGCCGGACGAGCTGCCGGCGGGTTCGCGCCCGGGCTGGTGGGGATCGGTGATCCCGGCCGTGTGGAGCTTCATGCTCGCCCTGCGGGCCAGGGGCATGGGCTCGGTCTGGACGACCATGACCTGTCGCAAGGCGGAAGACGTCGCCGCCGTGCTCGGGGTGCCGCCCGAGTACACCCACATCGGGATGTTCCCGGTCGCCTACACGGTCGGCACGGACTTCAAGCCCGCGCCACGGGTGGACCCGGGCGGGGTCATCCACTGGAACCACTGGTAGGGACCGCCGGGCCGGCCGGCAGGTCCGTCTTCACGGACTTACTTGTCACCGGCTGTAGGTTCGCTACGCTACCCGCCGCCGGGCGGGGGCTCGGGTCGACGGGGACAGCCAGGGGGTGTGCATGACCGACATCGCAGAGGTGACCTCGCAGCTCGAGGCCTTCTTCCAGAAGCGTTGCCCGGGTGGGGACAGCCTGAAGATCGCCGGCTACGAGCCCATCACGGGCGGCTACAGCCGGGCCATGGCGCGGGTGTGGGTGGAGGACTCGGACGGCCGTCGCGGCTACATCGTCCGCGCCGACCCGCCACCGGGCCAGGCCATCATCGACACCGACCGGACCGAGGAGTGGGAGCTCCTCACGGCTCTGAGCAGCACCGACACGATCCCGTTGCCCAAGCCGCTGTGGTTCGACAAGGAGGGCGACGAGCTCGGGACGCCGTCGATCGTCATGGAGATGATCAACGGCCAGTCGCTGGTGAGCATCGCACGCCAGCGTGACGAGTCGGAGCACCTGGGCATGGCGCTCAACATGTGCGAGGTCGGGGCCAGCATCCACGGCTTCGACGTCTCGGCGCTGCCCGACCACATCGAGATCCCGGAATCGTGGGACGACTACATCGACAGCCGCATCCAGGAGTGGACGGTCGCCGAGAAGGCGTACGCGGACTCGAACCCGTTCATGCGGCTCATCGCCAGCTACCTGCGGGCCAACAAGCCGCCGCCGGCTCCGCTGACGCTGGTGCACGGCGACTTCCAGATCGCCAACATCCTCATCGCCGACGACGGCTACTACATGGTCGACTGGGAGCTGGCCCACGTCGGCGATCCCCGTGAGGACCTCGGGTGGATGATGTTCGCCAGCGTGACGCAGCCCCCGGACGTCATCGCCGAGGATCCGGACGCCTTCTACGCCCGCTACCGGGAGCTCACGGGGCTTTCGGAGGACGTCATCAACGCGGCGACCATCGACTACTTCGTCATGCTCGCCGCCGCCACCGTCTTCATCCCCGTCGTCCAGCAGTTCGAAGCCGTGGTCAAGGGCGACGCCACCGGGATCATGGTGACGTACATGTCCAACGCCATCGCCGGCATGCACAACGTGCTGATGAGCGCCATGAACCGCCATCGTGCCGCCACCGGAGGTTCCGCATGATCGCCAAGCCCAGCACGGCGCAGCTCATCGAAGCCGTCAACTCCGAGCTGGCCTCCAAGGTGAGCCCGGAGCTGGACGCCGGGACGACCAGGGTGGTGCTCGACATGGCCATGGCCGTCCTCCAGGGCGCCGCCACCCGCAGCGCCAACGAGCTGGCCTGGATGCGGGAGGAGGAGCACGCGGTCGCCGCCGTCGCCGAGCGGCTGGTCGGCGACCTCCCGTCGGCGACCGGGCTGGCCGAGGCCTACCGGGCGTATACCGACAACCGCTCCGACAGCCTCTACCTGGCCGACGCGCTGGCCGACTACGAGCGGATCAGCGAGGTGCTCTCCTGCTCCGCCGAGGCGGTGTACGCCGACGGCGATCCCGGCCGCATCGCCGCCGTCCAGGAGTTGTTCGAGCAGCGCCTCGCCAACGAGAACGCCGTCATCGGATCGTTCCAGGCCGTCGGCCGGACGTAGCTCCGTCGTTCAGCGGCCGACGACGGCCGGGTTGCCGTCGGTCCAGTGGATGGTCAGCGTGCGGTGGGTGATCCGCCAGCCGTCGGCCGTGCGGGCCAGCTCGTCCTCGTAGACGCCGGCCATGATGAAGGTGTCTCCGCCCTCGGTGCCCTTCTTGACGTGCTGGCCGACGAGGTAGCAGCGGCATCCGGCGGTGTCGCCGTCGACGCGCACCTGGTGGTTGGTCACGACATGCTGCGTGACGTCGAGCTTGGTGAGCGGCTCCTGGATGCGGGCGATGATGGCGTCGATGCCCTCGCAGTGCCGGCCGCCGAGGTCCCCCACGGCGTCCGGTGCGAAGACCTGGCGCAGATCATCGAACGAGCGGCTGTCCAGCGCCCAGGTGTAGGCGATGGTGACGTCGATGATGGCCTTCTCGTCGGCCCACGAATCGTTCATGCGTCCTCCTCGAAGCCGAATCAGACCAGGGTCCAGCCGCCGTCGACGACCAGCGTCTGGCCGGTGACGTACGAGGCGGCGTCGCTGCACAGGAACAGGACGGCGTGGGAGATCTCCTCGGGCAGTCCCTTGCGGCCGAGCGGGATGTTGGCCGAGCGGGAGGTGGCCATGGGGCCCATCAGCCCGGTCGGCACGGACGGTTCGTGCCACAGCTTGGGTAGCTCGCCCGCCTTCATGCGCCGGATCGTTTCGACGGGAACGTTCCCGGGGGCGATGCAGTTGGCCCGGATCCCGAACGGGGCGAGGTCGACGGCGAGGCTCCGGGTGAACTGGAACAGCGCGGCCTTGGCTGAGTCGTACCCCGTGCCGAGGCAGGGCACGATGCCGTCGACGGAGGAGATCGTGACGATGGCGCCGCCCTCTCCTCTGGACACCATGTGCTCGGCGGCCGGCTTCGAGCAGAGGAACACGCCCTCGTAGTTGATGGCGATGGCCCGCCTCCAGGACTCGTACGTCTGGTCGACGATGCTGCCTGAGTCGTGGTACGAGCCGGCGTTGTTGACGAGGATGTCCAGCCGACCACCGCGCTCGATGGCTGCGTCGATGCCGGAGCGGGCCGACGCCTCGTCGGTGACGTCCAGGTGGACCGCGTCGGCCCGGTGGCCGCTCTCGCCGATGGCCGCGGCCACCTTCGCCGCGCCATCCGCATCGATGTCGGTCACGACGACGTGGGCGCCGGCCGCGGCCAGCACCCCGGCGATGCTCTCCCCGATGCCGGTTGCCGCTCCGGTGACCAGAGCGACCTTGCCGTCGAGGGAGAGGAGTTGCGCGATCGAGTCGTCCATCGGACCGACGGTACCTCCCACCGCCCGTAGGGCGACAGCCGTTGCCCGACGGGCGTATCGTCCCGCGCATGACCGATCACGCCAAGCGCATCGAGGTCGCCCGCCAGCTCTTCGCCGGCTGGAGCTCGGGCGACCCGGACGCCCCCGAGTCCTTCATGACCCCGGACGCCGTGCTCAACGACGTGGCCAGCGGCCGGTTCGAGGGCTGGCCGGCCATCCGCGCCTTCTTCGCCAAGGGCCTGGCCAAGTGGGACGACCTGGTGCTGGCGCCGGACGAGTTCTGGGTGAACGACGACGGCCTCGCCCTGCACTACCTGATGAGTGCCACCGTGAAGGACGCGGCCATCTTCGGCGAGGAGCACGTGGGCAAGAAGTGGGAGGTCGAGGTGATGTCGTTCCTGCGCTTCGACGGTGACCGCATCTGCTACGAGGCCGACTTCCACGCTCCCGGCGCCCGGAACCGCTCCCTCGGGATCACGTAGCGCCGCACGCAGACGCGATCCGCTGCGGGGCGTGTGTGGCATCGCTCACACCTGCCCGACGTCGTCCCTGCTCAGACCGGTCCTCGCCGAGCGCTTGACGATCTGACCGCTAACTTTCGCGAGCACGGGGGTAGGAAGGGGGCATGAGCCCCACCGCGATGACCCTGTGGCGAACGGTCGACCTGCCCGGGCGCGGGAGCACGTTCGCCTGCGACCTGCCCGGCCCGTCGCCCGACGCGCCGACCGTCGTGATGCTGCACGGGCTCAGCGCCACGGGTGCTCTCAACTGGGGGCCGAGCCTGCAGATGCTCAACGAGCACTTCCGCGTCATCGCCCTCGACCACCGCGGTCACGGGAGGGGCATCGGGACCGACGTGTCGTTCACGCTCGAGGACTGTGCCGACGACGCCGTCGCGCTCGTCGAGGTCCTCGGCGTGGAGAAGGCGATCTTCGTCGGCTACTCCATGGGTGGCCCGATCGCGCAGCTCGTGTGGCGCCGCCACCCCGATCGAGTCCTGGGACTCGTCCTGTGTGCGACGTCTGCGGACTTCCGCCCGAGCGCCGATCGGTGGGCCATCGTGCGCGCCCTGGAGGAGCTGCACCGCACCACCCGCCTCATCCCGCGGTCGTTCCGGGTGCAAGGAGCCCGGGCGCTCCTGGCCGGCTTCGTCGTCGACCGCTCGCTCGAGAAGGAGCTGCTCGACGCGCTCGATCGCCACGATCCGGCCGCGGTGCAGCAGGCGGCCCGAGCCGTGCTGCGGTTCTCGTCGACGGAGTGGATCGGGGAGGTCGCCGTCCCCACGGTCGTGGTCGTCACCGAACGCGACGGGCTCGTCCCTGCGGCCCGGCAGCTCGACCTGGCGTCCCGTATCCCTGCGGCCGAGGTCGTGCGCGTGGACGGCAACCACATGGTGTTCCTGTCGCGGCCGGACGTGCTCGCCGCCGCGGTGCGCGAGGCCTGCCGGTTGGTCAGCGCCGGCCTCCCCGCCGAGGGGCCGGCGCCCACGCCGCGCTGGTGGCGCCGGTCCCGACCGGGGCGGACTACCAGGTCCGGCGGTGCTCGGGGATGGCGTCGCCGCCGGCGAGCTCGGGCGTGAGCAGCCAGCGGGCGGTGCACGCCCGCAGGGCGAAGCGCCATCCGTCGGGCGTGCGGGCGACGACGTCCTCGTAGTCGCCGCCGTACCAACGGCGGGGGTCGTGCGAGGGCCGGGTGTACGGCGCCAGGAACTTGCTGTGCACGTGCACCTGCCCGGCCTGCTCGGTGACGACGATGTTCGTCACGTGATGGGCGGATGGATGGTTGGCGTCGCGGAAGTAGTCCTTGATGGCCTCCAGCCCGTGCAGCGGCGCCGGCGCCCGCACCCCCGTGTAGTCGAGCACGGCATCGGGCAGGAACAGTTCGTCGAAGCGATCCCACTCCTGAGCGTCGACGATGTGCCCGTACTGGTTGAGGAGCTGGTGGATCTCGATCAGGTCCAGGGCGTCCACGGTCGCGTCGCCGTCAACCGGGGGAGTGGATGGGCGCGGCCGCGGCCTCGCACCCGGCGATGAAGCCGTACGTGAGGGCCAGCCCGATGGTGCCCCCCGCGCCCCAGTAGGCCTGCCCGGCGGGGGAGGCGATGCAGTTGCCGGCGCCGTACAGGCCGACGATCGGCTCGCCCGAGGGTGCCAGCACCCGCGCCGATGCGTCGATCACCGGTCCGCCCTTCGTGTCGAGCGCGCCGGCCCCCAGGATGACGCAGTGGTACGGACCCTCCGGGGCGAAGCGGTGCAGGGCGGCCGTGGTCGCGCCCGGGCGGGGGGCTCCGGCCCAGACCTCCTCGATCGGGGTCTCGCCGCGGTGGAAGTCGAGATCGCGGCCGTCGTCGGCCATGGCGTCGAACCGCTCGACCGTCGCGGCGAGGCCGGCCGCGAACGACGCATCGAGCTGGAAGCCGCCCGTCCACGGCGCCAGCTTCTCGAGTCGCTGCGCCAGCTCGTCGGCGAGTGCCTCGAACGTCGGAGCGGTGACGACGAAGTCGTAGCGCTCGCCGGGCGGCGGGACCGGGAACCGGAACCGTGTGGGGTCGGGGTTGGTGGCCACGGCCTCGTCCCAGACCATGAAGAGGAGCAGGTTCGGGTACTCGCGCCTCACGGGGTCCCAGGCGAAGTGCACCTGGGCCCGCTCGTTGTAGGGGATCTTCTCGTTGACCACCCGCTGGCCCCGCCGGTCGACGATGACCATGCTGTCGCCGAAGGGCTCGTAGACGTCCCTCACCGTCTCGGGGACACGGACCGCCAGCTCCGCCACGACCTGGTCCCACCAGGCGTGGCTCATGTTGCCGAGCTGCGCGCCGGCCTCGATGCCGATGTCGACGAAATCCCCTCTGCTGCCCTCCGCGGCGGCGCCGCCCAGCACGGGGCCCCGGAGGAACTCCAGCGCGTGCCGCTTGTTGTGGAGGAAACCACCGGAGCAGAAGATGATGCCCCGGCGGGCGCCGAACAGCTCGGTGCGCCGCCCGACCTGGACCTCGAGTCCGATGACGTCCAGCTCGTCGTTGCGCACGAGGTGAGCGGCGCGGTGCTCCAGGAGGACGGTGGCGCCAAGGCGCTCGGCGGCGGCCTGGAGCTGGTCGACCAGGAGCTGGCCCCCTGTGGGATCGATCCCGCGGCGCCAGCCGGCCGGGAAGACGGGCTGGATCGCCCGGCCGTTGGGTGCCGTGTCCTCGGCGAGGTCGGCGTAGTAGTCGGGGTAGTCGACGCTCTCCAGCGACAGCGCACCGAGGGCGACGAGCTCCTCGACCGCGACCGAGCCGCGGTCGTAGAAGGCGGCCAGGAGCGCGTGCTTGTCCGCCGGCAGCCCGAGCGTCTCGTGCTCCGGGTTGTAGAGCGTGGGGTAGGCCGTCCGGGCCAGGTAGCGGAGAGCGTCGGCCCGGTCGTCGACGAGACCGCGCTCGCGCATCAGCGCGTTGTTCGGGATCCAAAGGACCCCTCCGGACTTCGCCGTCGTGCCCCCGGTGAACGCGCCGCGCTCCAGCACGACCACCGATGCCCCGCGGCTGGCGGCTGCGACCGCGGCGGTCATCCCCGCCACACCGGTGCCCACGACGACGACGTCGACGACGGTCTCCCACTCGTCGCCCCAGCCTTGGCCGGGCCCGGTCACGGGTGCTCGACCCAGGCGGCGAGCAGGTCCGGGACCTGCAGGTGCTCGGGGATCCGCTCCGGACCGATGATCTTGTCGATCCACGCCTGGACGTGCCAGATGCGCCGCTCCTGGTAGTTGATGGCCTGGCCGCCGTGCGCGGCCGACTCCATCGAGCGCTGGATGGGGCCGAGGTTCTCGTAGTCCTCGTCCATGACGGTGTCGAAGCGGGTCAGGCGTTGCGCCCAGATGGCCTTGTGATCCTCGGGCTGCTCGCCCTCGCCCCAGTCGGTGGCGAACCAGATGATGTCGAGGCGGGTCCGGTCGATGGCGAGCGGCCAGAACACGAGGAACGGGAAGCCCCTGGCGTCGAGCGGCGTGATGAGGTTGGGGAAGATGCCGTGGGCGGGCTGGATGTCGTCCAGGAACACGCGGGTCGCGCCCTCCCAGATCGGGAGCTGCTCACGGTTGTCGTTCCGGGTGCCCCGGTTGACGGGCGACAGCATGCTCTGGTGCCCGTGGTCGTAGAGGGTGATGACCGTGCCCCTGGTGTCGAGCGAGGGGCCCACCGTCTTCGGGTGGATCGTGCGGGCGTGGTACACCTCGAGGAAGGCCTCGGCGAGGATCTTCCAGTTGCAGTCGAGTTCGACCCGCTTGGTGTCGATCATGCGCAGCGGCGCGGCGGCGACCTCGGGCAGGAGGCCGGGCAGCGGAGCGAGCCACTCGAGCAACGGCATGGCGTCGGGATCGAGGTTCACGAACCACCAGCCGCCCCATTGCTCGCAGCGAACGGACGGCAGCGCCCGCTCCTCCTTCTGGAGTCCGACGAAGTCCCGCTCGTCGGGCACCCGCACCAGGTTGCCGCGCAGGTCGTAGCTCCACGAGTGGAACTGGCAGACCAGCATGCGGGCCTGGCCGCACTCGCCGCGGACGACTGGTGCGCCGCGGTGGCGACAGGCGTTGTAGAACGCGCGGACCTGACCGTCGTCGTCGCGCGCCAGGAGGATGGGAGCGCCGACGATGTCGCAGAGCTTGTAGCTGCCGGGGGTCGGGAGCTCGGAGTCATGGCCCGCGTAGAGCCAGACCCGCTTGAACAGGTGCTCGTGCTCGAGCTCCTGGAACGCGGGATCGGTGTAGCGGCCCAGCGGGAGGTCCGGCAGCTTGGGGAAGCCGTCGGGCGGCCCCTCACGATCGGTCTCGTAGGCCGAGCGCTCCCTGAAACGGGCGAGGAAATCATCGTCCATCGGTCACCTCCGACGTGGTGCTCGACCCCCGGTTGCCACCGCTCGGCGGCAGCGGTGCCATGCTATGCGAGCAAAGTAGACGGTGCCTAAAGAAAGCGCCTGGAGCGGGCGCACAGGAAAGGGGTCGGGGAATGAAGGCGTACCGCATGGTGGCCTGGAAGACGGCGCCGGAGTACCAGGAGGTGCCGCAGCCGGAGCCCGGACCCGGCCAGGTGCTGGTGAAGGTCGGCGCTGCGGGGATCTGCCACTCGGACGTGCACGTCATCCACGAGTTCGACGAGGGCGTGTTCAACGCCTCGCTCCCGTTCACGCTCGGCCACGAGAACGCGGGCTGGGTCGAGGCACTCGGGCCGGGCGCCACGGGCTTCGAGGTGGGGGAAGCGGTGGCCGTGTACGGCCCGCTCGGCTGCGGGAGCTGCGCGCGCTGCCAGGTCGGTGACGAGAACCTCTGCGACCGGCTGGCCGAGCTCGCGGGCGCCGGATGGGGGCTGGGCGTCGACGGTGGCATGGCGCAGTACATGCTCGTGGACAGCCCCCGACAGCTCGCCGCGCTGGGCGATCTCGATCCCGTGCTGGCGGCACCCCTCACGGATGCCGCCGTGACGCCGTACCGTGCCATCAAGCGCTCGCAACGCGTCCTCGGGCCCGGCTCGGTGGTCACGGTGATCGGCATCGGGGGCCTGGGCCACCTGGCCGTGCAGATCCTGCGGGCGATGTCACCGTCGACCGTGATCGCGGTCGATTCCCGGCCGGAGGCGCTGGCCCACGCCACGTCGGTCGGCGCGCACCACGCCGTGCCCGCCGGCGAAGGTGCCGCTGAGGCGATCCAGGACCTCACGCACGGGTTGGGGGCCGATCTCACGCTGGACCTGGTGGGCAACGAGGCGACCATGAGCCTGGCCATGGCGACGACGCGGAGCGCGGGCCGGATCATGCTGGTGGGCGTGGCCGGTGGCGCCGTGCCCTGGAGCTTCTGGTCCACGAAGTTCGAGGTCGAGCTGTCGGCGTCCACGTGGGGCAGCATCTCGGACCTGAGGGAGGTCATCGCCCTGGCGCGGTCCGGCCATCTGCAGCCGACTGTCAGCACCTACGGGTTCGACGAGATCCCGGCCGCCTTCGAAGCGCTCGAGTCCGGATCCCTGGAGGGCCGGGCCGTCATCCTGCCCAACGGCTGAAGACCGCGCCGGTTCTGAGAGAGAGAGGGAGCCCAGTGTTCAAGAACGTCTTCCAGATCGCCTACGTGACCAACGATCTCGAGCGCGCGGTATCGCTCTTCCAGGAGGAGCAGGGTGTCGCCGAGATCGCCACCTTCGACGACTTCACGCTCGTCACGCCCGACGGCGGCAACGCAGTGATCAACGTGGGGCTCGCGTACGTCGGCGACGTCCAGCTCGAGATCATCGAGCCCGTCGAGGGCGCCGTCGACCTCTACCGGTCGTGGCTGCCCGAAGGCTTCGCCGTCCGCCATCACCATTTCTGCAGCCTGCTGGACTCCGTGGAGGAGCTCCAGCAGGTGCGGGCCGACTACGTGGCCCGCGGCTACGCCATCGCGCTCGACGCCAGCCTCGGCGGCAGCCAGATCTTCTACGCCGACACCACCGCGCTGCTCGACCACTACCAGGAGTACGCCTGGGTCGACGAGGATTCGATCGCGTTCATGGCGACGCTGCCGAGGAACTGACCGGTCGAGCGGCTGTCCGTCCGTGGGCCAGGATCGGTTCGTGGACTGGGTGATGGAGCGACTGGCCGGTGCCGAGATCGGACGGCTGGCAACAGCCGATGCCGCCGGAGCCGTCCACCTCGTACCGGTGTGCTTCGCGCTGGTGCCTGGGCGGGTGGTCAGCGCGGTGGACCACAAGCCCAAGCGGACCGTGCGGCTGGGCCGGCTCCGGGACATCCGCGAGACCGGCCGAGCGGTGCTGCTGGTCGACCACTACGAGGACGACTGGTCCCAGCTGTGGTGGATCCGCGTGAGCGGCGCCGCCGTGGTCCACGCGGTTGACGATCCGGTCGACGGTGCAGCCAGAGCGGCCTTGGCCACGAAGTACCACCAATACCGGGAGCGGCCGCCTACCGGGCCGGTGTGGTCCGTCTCGCTCGACGAAGTGCGGTGGTGGTCGGCGGAGCCGGACCGAGGTTCCTGACGACCGGGGTTGCACCGAGCGCCACGTCTCACACGGGCACGCCCAGGCCGGCGACCATGGTCCTCGGGACAGGATCTCCTGACCGGTAGGGCCGCCCGTCCTCGCCCGGACGCCACTGCCGGCGGCGATGCTCCGATGAGTCAGCTGGCGAGCGGGGCGAGCACGGACGCCACCGGCTCCAGCAGTCCGGGGTCGTAGGGCCGCGGGAAGCCGACCAGCAGCCGTTGTGCGCCCGCCGCCTCGAAGGCCGACGCCTGGTCGACCACCGATCCCGGCTCGCCGGCGTCCGGACGGATCATCGCCGACAGCTCGATGTCGGCCAGCGCCCGCCCCTCGGCTTCGCACAGCTCGCCCAACCGCTCACGCAATCGCCCGAACTCGTCGGGATCCATGCCCGAGTAGTTCCAGTGATCGGCGAAGCGGGCCACCAGCGGGAGCGTCCTCCGCTCGCCCTTGCCCCCGATGACGATGGGAGGGTGCGGCTGCTGCTGCGCCTTGGGCTCGCACCAGGCGTCCCGCAGCTGGTACGAGCGGCCCTCGAAGGTCGTGGTGCGCTCCGTCAGGAGGGAGCGGATGACGGTCAGGGCCTCTTCGAACCGGTCGAAGCGCTCGGTCAGGGTTCCCAGCTCGATGCCATAGGCCTCGCACTCCGCCTCGAACCACCCGGCGCCGAGGCCCAGCTCGAGGCGCCCGCCCGACGCGATGTCGACGGTCACCGCCATGTTGGCCAGCACGGCCGGGTGCCGGTAGGGGATCCCCGTGACCAGTACCCCGCCCCGCAACCGGCGGGTGCGGGCGAGGAGCATCGCCAGGCAGATCCAGCCCTCGAGCGTCGGCTCCTCGGGCCCGGTCCTGAGCGGATAGAAGTGGTCGTAGGTCCACCCGGCCCCGAAGAGCTCGATGTCCTCCGCCACCCGCCACATCGCCCAGATGTCGTCCCAGGTGCAGTTGGACTGCGCGGTCACGAAGTCGAAGCGCATAGCGGTGAAGTGTCAACTTACTGAACGTGGAGACTAGTTTCTAGTGCCAGACGGCCGATCGAGGCCGTCGCCGAGACTGGAGGCAGTGATGGCTGGGAGTGCCCGTGACCTGGCATGGCCGGACCTGATCTGGTCCCACTTCAGCCGCTCCCGCTTCGGGGAGTTCGACGAGCGGGTGGCGGCGGCGTCGAAGGCGGGCTTCGCCGGGATCGGCCTGTACGCCCCCGAGTACCAGCGTCTGCGGGACGAGGAGGGACGCTCGCCCGCCGACATCCGCAAGCAGGTCGAGGACCATGGCCTGGTGGTGGCCGAGATCGAGGCCCTGAAGGGTTGGTCCAGCACGTCGGGCCCGGAGGCGGACGCCTGCCGGAAGATGGAGGACCTGGCCTACGAGATGGCGGACGAGTTCGGTTGCCGCTACTTCCAGGCCGTCGCCCCGGCCGAGGGCAGCCCGGCCGAGCTAGGTCCGGCTTTCGCCGCGTTGTGCGACCGGGGCGCGGCCCACGGTCTGCTGGTGGGGATCGAGTTCCTGCCCTTCACCTGCGTCGAGGATGCGGCCGACGCCAAGGTGCTCATCGACGCCGCCGACCGCCCGAACGCCGGCTGCTGCGTCGACATCTGGCACCACACCCGGGGCGCCGCCGACGAGGAGCAGATCCGGGCGCTGACCGCCGAGCGGATCATGGCCGTGCAGATGAACGACGGGTCGCTCACCCCGGCCATCGACGACTACTACACCGACTGCCTGGCCTCCCGGGTGCCGCCGGGCGAGGGTGAGTTCGACTGCACCGGCTTCGTCCGCCTGCTCACCGAGATCGGGGTGCGGGCGCCGATCTCGATCGAGGTCTGCTCGACGGAACTGTGGGCCGGACCGGCCGACGAGGCGGCGCGGCGTGCGGCCGACGGGATGCGCGCGGTGCTGGCCGAGGCCGCCGCCGGCGCGTGACGTCAGGTTCGCTGCTGCGGCTGCTCGTGGGCGATGCCGTCGCCGTCGTAGATGGGGTCCGCGGGGCCGCGGACGCCCTGCGCGAACCGCTCCGGCGGGAAGGCGAGCGTGACCGGCTCCAGCTTGTTCCACTCGTGGACGACCAGCCGTCGGGCGATCTTCCAGGCGCCGTCCCTGCGTTCGAAGCGGTCCACGTAACGACCACCGAACGTCTCCAGCACGAGCCCGTCGTCCCCGCCCGCTCGCACGTGGCGCGCGCACACGTGGCTCTCGACGTTCGCGATGTCGTCGTCCACGAAGTCGATGATCGTGTTGGCGATGGTGTGCTGCGTCGCCTGGTAGCGCTCGGGCAGCCGTGTGGTCGCGTAGATGGCGAAGTCGCTCCCGAGGCCCTTGAAGGAGCCGTGGTCGTCGGTGCCGTCGGCGTGGTACACGGAGGCCACGAGCTCGGGATCGCCGCGGTCCACCCCCCGGCAGTAGTCGAGCAGGCACCGGTGGATGGCGCGCTCGTCGAGCAGGCGCTGCAGCTGGTCGTCGATGCTCGCAGTCTCCCACGGGAGGGGACGGCGTGAGCAGGAGAGAAGGCTCGTCGCACCTCGACATCGAGGGGTGCTTCAACGTGCGGGATGCCGGCGGCTGGCCGACCGGCGACGGTCGGTGGATGCGTACCGGCGGCCTCTATCGGGCCGATGATCCCGTGCGGATCACCCCGGTCGGGCGGGAGGCCATCGCCGCCCTCGGGCTCAGCGCCGTGGTCGACCTGCGCCAGCAGAGCCAGTTCGACCGCGGGCCGGGGTTCTCCGATCGGGCCATCACCCACCACATCCCTCTCGTCGACCGCGTGATCAACACCGACGACCCGCCCCGCATCGAGGAGCCCCACCACATCGCCGGCCTCTACGACGACATGGCCGACCGCGGCGGTGGGCAGCTGGTGCTGGCCGTCGAGACGGTCGCCGAGCACATCGGCGACGGTCCCGTGATGGTCCATTGCGCGGCGGGCAAGGACCGGACCGGGATGCTCGTCGCGCTCATCCAGGCGGCCATCGGGGTCGGGCTGGAGGAGATCGTCGAGGAGTACGCGCTGTCCGATGTCCCCAGCCGCACCCGGCGCCGGGCCATGATCGCCGACCCGTTGCCCGACGACCCACCCGTCGCCCGCGCCCCCGAGTACCTGTGGGCCGCGCCGGCCGAGGCCATGGAGCTGTTCGCCCGCGGCGCCATCGAGGCCTACGGCTCGCTGCCGGCCTGGCCGCGCGCTCTCGGCGTGAGCGAGGGCGCGGTCGAGCGCCTGGCCGCGGCACTCGTCGTCGACGCCGCCTGATCAGACGATCCTGATCAGACCTTCGTGCGGCTCGGACCGGCGGGGGAGTCGCGGAACATCTCCTCGGCGTCGAAGCCGATGCGGGTGTCCGGGACGATCTCGATGACGACGCGCCCGTCCGTGGCCAGGTGGCTCACGAACGCGGCCTGCCGATCGGCGCTCTCGGGCCGCACCCGCGCCGCGAGGGCGGGGTAGAACCAGGACTTCGTCTCCTCGTCGTCGTGGACGATGGCCGTGCCCTTGTAGGTGACGGCCTGGCTGGTGCCGATGTCCGTGCCGCGGCTGGTGATGGCGATGGCGACCCGCGGACGGGCCTCGACCGCGGCCACCCGCTTCCGACGCCTGGTGCACGTCACCCAGAACCGGTCGTTCTCGACGGCGTAGTTCATGATCACGCCGACCGGGTCGCCGTCCTTCGTGGTCCACATGAAGCAGCACTCCGTCTGCGCGTCCAGGAGCGCCCGCTCCCGGTCCTCGTTCAGCGAGAACATGGAGACATCCTCGTAGCTGTCGGCGTAGTCGGGCATGGCGGTACCCCCGTTGTTCACTCGGTCCGTGGTTCGTACTGGTAGCTGCGTTGCGTGCGGCCCCCGGCGACCAGGATGTTCTGGCCCGTGACCCAGCCGGCGGCCGGCGAGGCCAGGTAGAGCACGGCGGCGGCGATGTCGTCGGGCTGGCCCAACCGTCCGAGCGGGATGGTCGCCTCGAGCTCCTGGAGCTTGTCGGAGACGCCGAGCACCTCGATGAAGGCCTCCGTGATGACCGGCCCGGGCGACACGGCGTTGACGCGGATGCCCTTCGGCCCCAGCTCCAGCGCCAGGGTCTCGGTGAGGTTCAGCATCCCCGCCTTGGCCGCCGCGTACGGTCCGGTGCGGGGAGACCCGCGTGTCCCAGCGCCGGAGGCGATGTTGACGATCGCGCTCCCTGAGGGCATGCGGGCAGCCGCGGCCTTGGCGCCCTGGAACGCGGTGGTGAGGTTCAGCTCGAGCTGCGAGCGGAAGACCTCGTCGGGCGTGTCCACCAGCTCGCGCACGGTCTTCTCGTCCGAGCCACCGACGTTGCTCACCCAGACGTCCAGACGGCCGAGCTCGGCCACAGTCCGGTCCGCCAGGTCCTCGGAGTGGTCGCGGATGTCGGCGTCGTCGATGAGCGCGCGGCGGCCCCGCTCGTCCACGCCGGCGGCCGTCTCCTCGAGGTCTTCCCGGCGCCGGGCGTTGATGGCCACGTCGCAGCCGGCGTCGGCGAGGGCCCATGCGATGGCCCGCCCGATGCCTCGCCCCGCCCCTGTCACGACCGCCACCTTCCCGTCGAGGCGGAACTGCTCCAACAGGCTCATACTTGACGGACACTACAGCTCGGCGACGCGGGCCCCGTCGGGCGACGCTACGTTGCGCATGCCGCCGACGAGGGGCCGGTGAGCGCCGAAGTCACCGTCGAGAAGTCACAGTCAAGGGGGGACGATGCAGGATCGCTGGTTCACCGACCGCCGGGTGGGGGAGCGCTTCCCGTACTACACCCGGGGCAACGCGGCCGACGTCCTCGCTGATCCCGTCAGTCCGCTCGGCTGGACCTTCCTCTGGGAGGGCGCCATCGCCCGTGGTGCCCGCGACGGGTTCATCGTGTTCGGTCTGGTCGACTGGGACGAGTTCGAGACGCCGGACGATCCCGAGTGCTTCGGCCTGTTCGGCGGCTACTTCTACAACCCGCTCTCGATCGTGCGCCTGATGGGTGCTCGCCTCCCCGGCGCGTCGCCCGAGCAGATCGACCGGGCGTACTTCGATCCCAACCCCGAGATCCCTCCGTACATCGCCGAGCCCTGGCACGAGAGCGAGCGGCACGCGGCGAAGCTGGGCGAGAGCCTCGGCTGGGTGATGACGACCGACGCGTTGCGCGAGGTGGACGAGGAGAAGGTGCTGGCCGACCGCCTCCGCGAGGATCGGCCCGACCTCGCTGGGGCTGGCGGACGGCGCGCTGTTGGCCCGGGCGCGTTCGCTGCGGCCCTACCTGCAGCAGATGTTCGAGACGTCGATCTGGGCGTCGCTCGGCGCGTCCGTCGGCCCGGGTGCGCTCGGCGCCATCGCGGAGGGCCTGGGCGATCCGACGTTGACCATCCGCCTCCTCGGTGGCATCGAGGTGGATTCGGCCAAGCCGACGTTCGCCATGTGGGAGCTCTCGCGTCAGGTGCGCGCGTCGCAGGAGCTCTCCGGGCAGTTCGACGCCGGCGCCGCCGGCCTGCCTGATCGCCTCGCCGCTCTGACCAGTGCCGACGGCACCGCGTTCAATGACGCCTTCGCCCGTTTCGTCCGCAACTTCGGCTCGCGAGGGCCCAACGAATGGGACCTGCGTTGCCGTTCCTGGGAGACCCACCCGGAGATGGCGCTGGCCGCCATCGACCGCATGCGCGCGGCCGACGACAGCGCATCGCCCACGACCCGACACGACGAGGCGGTGGCCGACCGCGAACGGGCCGCGGCCGACGTGCGGGAGCGCCTCGGCGCGGGAGGGGACGAAGCGGTCGAGGCCCTCGGCACCTTCGAGGCCGCCATGCAGTCCTCCGGCGTCTTCCTGCCCGCCCGGGAGCGGTACAAGACCAACTGCATCAAGGTCATCGGCGAGATCCGCGTGTGCTTCCTGGAGCTCGGGCGTCGCATGGTCGAGAAGGGCGCGCTCGACACGGCCGACCAGGTCTGGTTCCTGGTCGACGGCGAGCTCGACCATTTCCGCCACGAGCCCGGCGCGTTCACCGACACCCTGCGCCAGCGGGAGGCGGAGTACCGGGAGCTCTACGAGCTCGAGCCGCCGTTCATGGTCACCAACGCCGCCAAGCCGCTGGATCAGTGGACGCGACGCGGGGTTTCGACGGTGGCGCTGGCCGAAGCCGGCACCGTGCTGTCCGGCACCGCCGGCTCCGGCGGCCACGCCCGTGGCCGGGCGCGCGTGCTGCTCGACCCGTCGGACCCCTTCGCCCTCGAGCCGGGCGACATCCTCGTCACGCTCAACACCGACCCGTCTTGGACCCCGCTGTTCGTGCCCGCGGCCGGCGTCGTGACCGAGATCGGCGCCCTGGGCAGCCACGCCATGATCATCAGCCGCGAGCTCGGCATCCCCTGCGTGGTCTCGGTGAAGGACGCCACCAAGGTCATCCCCGACGGCGCGGAGGTCACCGTCGACGGCACCCTCGGCACGGTGACGATCGGCGCGTCCGCGTAGGGCCGAGGCGTCCGGCCCCGCCGATCCGCGAAGCTGCGTCGGGCGCGATGGCTGCGAACGGCCGCAGGTTGCACTGGTACCGATCACGGTTCACACGGCCCGCGATCGCCGTCGCCATCGGCGTGCTTGCGTACCTGCTCTCGCTGATCCTCGGAAGGTTCGTCTTCAACGACACCGACTCGAACGACGCTGGATCCCTGGAGTATCCGCCAGTCCTCGTGCGACTCATCGTGGTGCCCTTGACAGTTCCCGTCCTCTTCTCGCCGTTCGTTCTCTGGCAACTGTGGAACAGCAGGCGTGCTCGTTGGACGGGCCATCACCATCAGACCCGCGCACCGTTCCCCCCGCCGCGGATCGTGGATGTCTGCGATGCCGCCCGGCGGCTGAGGCTCCGTGGCGACAAGTACCTCGCTGCCCGATTCGGTGCCTGCGTGCTGCTCGCCGTCGCCTCGGGGGTGACCCTCAGCCCGATCGTCGCCGTCGTGGCGATCGGCTGTCTGCCTCTCGTCTGGGCGCTCTCGGCGCTTCACGAACAGAAGTACCGACCTGCCGCGGTCGTCCCGGTGGGATCGAGCGTCGTTCGGCCGAAGCCGACCGTCGGACGCCGACTTCTCCTGTGGACCGCGGCGGCGTTGTTCCAGGTCACCGGAGTGTTCCTCATCGTCCTGGGCTGGATGATCGTCGTCCTGATGGTGTCACTCGCGCCGCTTGCCGTGCTCCTCGGCCTCAAGGCCCCGGCCGTTGAGCTCGTTTTCGGCGGACCCGCGATCATCGCCCTCATCACCGTCTATCTGGCGGGCTTCTCCGCGCTTGCACGGGTGGGCCGACGCCTTCGCCTCATGTCGGCCGGGTTGGCCAACCAGGCACACGCCCGCCCGTTCGTGCTGTACCTCCGGGCGTTCGTCGACGACAGGTCGATGATCGTCTCCGGGGGATCGGATTGGTGGCGGCTCGTCGAGTTCTTCTCCTTCCGAGCGCGGATCTCCTTGGACGAAGCCGTTGCCAGACGGCTCGGCAGGACCTCGTCGGTCGTGTCCATCGCCGAACCGGCCTCGCCACGGCTCTATCTGCCGTTGGGTGCGGCGCGTCGACGGGTGTCCGACGACGAGTGGCGTGACTTCGTCGTGGCGCGCATGCAAGAGGCGTCGTTGATCGTCATCTCCGCGGGGACGACGGAGGCCCTGCTCTGGGAGATCGGCACGGCGACCAAGAAAGGCTGTCTCGATCGGCTCGTCATGGTTGTGCCGCCGGGAGACGATGCGGAGGTTCGACAACGTTGGAGCGCCTCGGCGGCGGCCGTCACCGAGGCAGGCGGACCAGCGCTGACGCTCGACGCCGATCCGGCATCGGTGCTGCTCGTACGCCTTTCTCCGGCGGGCACGAGGCAGGCGTTCGTGGTCGATGAGATCGACGAGAGCGCCTACGCCACCGCGCTCGACAGGTTGCTGGTGCTCGACGCGGCCGTTCGGTGATGACAAGGCCAGACCGAGGAACCTCCTCGCTGGGCGGCCGTCGGTGGAGACGTCAGGTTGACTGCAGGAGTCGGGGCGTTCGGAGTAGCGATCCGGCTTCCGCGGCACACGCGGCGGCGTCAGGTCGGTCGCCGACCCCAGGTCGAGATCAGGACCGGGCTCCCGACCAGCGTCTCGGGCTCGTCGAGGATGCGCAGGAAGTGATCGAGCTCGGCGGGTGTGAACCCGTCCGCTTCGAGCTGGTCACGGACCTGGCGCGTGTTGGCGGCGATGGCGCGAGCGAAGCCTTCACCTCCGGACGCAATCGAGACATGACCGCTGGAGCCAGTGTCGACGAGGCCTCGATTCATCAACTCCCGCCGCGCGTTGGCGGCGAAGCTGCTGACCCCGCCCCGGGCCGCCAACAGCCGGTTGAAGGCGACCGCGACACGGCTGATCAGCTCGTGGTCCGGCCCGTCGCGATCGGTGGTGCGGACCTCGGCCGTGTCGAAGTCCTCGAGCACGATCCACCCGCCCGGCGCCAGCGCTGCCACCATCCGATCGAGAACCTGCATTCGGGCCGGCACGTGCTGAAGCACGAGGCGCTCGTGGATCAGATCCCACGGGCCCGCGGGCAGCTCGTCGGTCACGAGGTCGAGGCGGCGCACCTCCAGCTGGTCGAACGAGTGCGGTCGGAACCGCGAGACGTCGAGGTCTGTAGCGACCACGCGACCCGCTGGCCCCACCTGCGTCGCCAGCCACGCCGCGACCGAACCGCCGCCGGCACCCAGTTCGAGGCATCGCCAGCCTGGTGCTACCCCGATCCGGCGGAGATGTCCGGTGGTCAGCTCGTCGAACGCCTCCTCCAAAGCATCGAAACGAGCGACCGTCTCCTCTTGCGCGTTCGTGAGGAGGTACTCCGACTCATCCATGGCGCCACCGTACGTCGGCACCAGGCCGAGGAACCTCCTCGCTGGACTGGCCGTGGGTCGAGTGACGTCAACTGCCGACGAGGTAGGGCCCGACGACGGCCGCCGTCCGGCCGAGGGAGTCGGTCAACTTGTCGGCTCCCATCATCCGCACGACGCCGGGGTGGCCCAGACCGAACTCCACGGGCATGACGACGTACCCGCGCCGGTCGACGAAGGTGGCGATCGCCTCCGGCGCCGCGACCTCGAATGACCCGTCGGGCCGTTCGGTCACCCGGAGCCGCACCATCATCCCGTCCTGGCCGCGCACCCCGCAGCAGGGGCTGGCCGCGCCCATGCCGGTCAGGAAGTTCCCCAGGCCGAAGACCACCCAGCGCCCGTTGACCTGCTCGATCGGTTGGACGACGTGGGAGTGGTGGCCGACGATCACGTCGACGGCACCGCTGGCCGTGACCGCCTCGGCCACCTGCCGCTGAGCGGAGGTGACGGCGTTCGAACCCTCGTTGCCCCAGTGCAGGGAGACGATGACGAACCGGGCACCGTTGGCACGGGCCTGCTGGGCGTCGGCCACGATGCGGGCAGGATCGATCAGGTTCGACCGCCACGGCCGCTCGGCGGGCAGGCGCCGGCCGTTGAACCCGAACGTGTACGACAGGTGGGCCACGGGCGTGCCCCTGACGTCGAACAGCGCCGGCCCGGCCTCTGTCGGGGCGCGAGCCATGCCCGCGTGGCCGAGTCCGGCCGCGTCGAGCGCGTTGAGCGTGGAGTCGATGCCGGCTTCGCCCTTGTCGAGCGAGTGGTTGGAGGCCACCGAGCACCGGTCGAAGCCGGAGGCGGCGAGGGCCGGCGCGATCTGCGCCGGCACGCCGTAGGTCGGGTAGCTCCCGTCCGGTGCGGTGCCGGTCGGCGCCACCGGCGTCTCGAGGTGGCACACGGCGAGGTCGACGGCGTCGACGATCGGCTTGACCGCCCAGAACATCGGCGTGAAGTCGTAGTTCCCGCCGCCGGCGTACCACCGGGCCATCTCGATCACCGAGGTGTGGGGGAGCAGATCGCCGGAGACCAGGATCGTGAACGTGTTGCTGACGGGCGCGGGCGTGGCGGTCGTGGTCGTCGCTGCTGTTGTCGGTGGTGGACTCGGGGGCGGGGCCGGCTGGGTCGTCACCGGTGGGGCCGCGGTCGTCGCCAGCGGAGCTGCCGGGGCCGCCGCGTCCGTCCCGACGGGAACGGCCGACGTCGGCGGGCCGACGGTCGGCGCCGAAGCGGCACTGCAGCCGCACACCGCGAGCACGAGCGACACGGTGAGACCGGAGAGCACGGGCTTCCGCCGCACACCCATCACCCCAGCGTATGGCCCTCCGCGGGCCCGGCCAGGGATCCTCTAGCTCTCGCGCACCTTCCAGCGCACGGGCAGGTTGGTCAGACCGTGCAGCACGTACGAGTCGTTGCGGCGCGGTTCGCCGGCCAGCTCGATGTCGTCGACGCGGGCGAGCAGCCGCTCGAACGTGATGCGGGTCTCCTGGCGGGCGAGCGGCGCTCCGATGCAGAAGTGGATGCCCCACCCGAAGGCCACGTGCCGTCGCAGCTCGTTCGGTTCCCGGTCGATCCGGAACTCGTCCGGTTCCTCGAAGCGGTCGGGATCGCGGTTGGCCGAGCCGTAGAGGATCTGCAGCTTGCTGCGCTCGGGGATGGTCTCGCCGGCCAGCTCGCACTCGGAGGCGTTCGTGCGGAAGAGCCCGGACACCGGCGAATCGAACCGGAGGGCCTCCTCCATGGCGGTGGCGATCAGGCTGGGATCTTCCCGCAGTGATGCCATCAGCTCGGGGCGTTCGATCAGGCGGAGGAGCATCAGCCCGATGAGGCTCGTCGTCGTCTCGTGACCGGCCACCAGCAGCTGGTAGCCGAGATGGCGCACCTCGGCCCGCGAGAGGATGCCCTCGCGCTCGGCCAGCATCAGGCGGCTGCTCACGTCGGCCGGGACGACCGTGCCGAGAGGGTCCACGTCAGGCGCGACATCGGCGGCGTCGAGCAGGCGGGCCCGCTTCTCGACCTCCGCCTCGATGCAGTCGGCGATGGCGTCGCGGGCCTTCTCGTAGGAGGCCAGGTCGCCGCCGGTCAGCGCCGACACCGAGGCCAGGCTCCAGTGGTGGAAGTCGTCGCGGTGCTCCTCACCGACGCCGAGCAGCTCACTGATGACGACCGCGGGGAACGGCGCCGCGTACAGCTCGACGAAGTCGCCCTCGCCGGCGGGCAGGATGCGATCGAGCAGCTCGTCGGCCAGCGCGGTGACGCGCGGCTCCAGCCGGCCGATGGCGGTGGGGAGGAAGGCGGACTGCAGGACCCGGCGGTGGCGGGCGTGGTCAGGGTTGTCCGAAGAACCGAGGACGCCCGCTTCCTGGTAGAAGACGCCCGGCCCGTCCCGGTTGCCCCAGAGGTCCGGTTGCTTGAGGACACCCACGACGTCACTGAACCGGCTGACCACGTAGAACGGCGGCTCGTGGGTCTCTACGCGGTGCAGCGGGCACTGGGAGCGGAGGTGGGCGAAAGCCTCCGCGGGCTCGAAGCCCTTGGCCTCGTCCATGTAGGAGAACGTGTCGGCCATCGTCATCCCCTCCTTCGGTCAACCGGCTACGGTGAGCCTGCTTTCCCTAGTGCGGATAAAGAAACCCTACTCCGAACCGAGCCGGGGGCGCCCGTGTCACTCCGAAAGTCCGACTACCGCGACGTCAGCGACGTCCAGGTCGATGATTTCAAGCGCGAGCAGCTCTACGAGGCGCAAACGGAGTGCTGCCTGCTGTGGACCAATCGGGACGGCTGGCCGGTCGGGGTGATGGTCCGGTTCGTGTGGTCCGAGGGCAAGTTCTGGGTGACGTGCACGGCCGAGCGCAAGCGCGTCCCGGCCCTGCGGGCCCGGCCCAAGAGCGCGGTGGTCGTGTCGAGCGAGGGGACGTGGCTCGGTGGGGACGTCACCACCACGACCAAGACCCTCGCCACGGTCCACGACGACGACGCCACGAAGGCCTGGTTCTACCCGGCCCTGGCGCAGCGGCAGCGGCGGGGAGACGACGAGGCCAGCCAGGCCGCCCGGGCGGAGTTCCTGCGCCGCCTCGACACCCCGACGCGGGTGATCATCGAGCTCGATCCGGTGGCGTGGATCACCTACGACGGCAACCGTCTGGAAGCGGCGTTGCGGGGCGTCGACTACGACCCGACATCGGTCAAGCCGACCCGGAACCTGACCTCGCCTCCGGCCAGGCGTCGAGCTGAGGACGCTGTGATGCGGGCGTTGGTCCTCGGCGGTTCGGTGTTCGTCGGCAAGCGGCTGGTCCAGGCCCTCCTGGCCGGCGGGCACGAGGTGTCAGTCCTCAACCGCGGCAAGACGCCCACCGAGCTTCCCGAGGGAGTCGGCCACCTGAAGGCCGACCGGACCGAGATCGCGTCGATGCAGGCCGCGCTCGGATCCAGCGAGTGGGACGTCGTGTACGACGTCTCGGGCTTCGTCATGGCGGCCGGCGGCAGCGACATCGACGGCCTGCTCGACCTGTTCGACGGGCGGGTCGGCGACTACGTCTACGTCAGCTCGATCATGGCCTACGACCAGTCCTTCACCGGGATCTTCCCGTGGACCGAGGACCTGCCGTTCAATCCCGAGGGCACCGCCAGCTACGGGGGCTTCAAGGCGGTCGCCGAGCAGGCGATGCTCGACCGTCACGCGGCGTCGGGTTTCCCGGGCTCTGTCGTGCGCCCGGCCGCGATCTATGGGCCTGACAACAACATCTTCGACATGGAGGCGCCGATGTTCCTGCGCCTCCTGCAGTCCCGGCCCATCCTCGTCCCGCACGGCGGCCTGGTCGCCACGTCCTACGGCCACGTGGACGATCTGTGCGACGTCATGGTCGCCATGGCCGGCCAGCCGGCGGCGCGGGGCGAGATCTTCAACATCACCGCCGAGGGCCTGACCTCGGCGCGGTACGTGGAGCTCCTGGCCGACATCGTCGGCGCCGAGCCTGACGTGGTGCTCATCCCGGACGACGTCCTCCCCTCCATCGAACGTCCGGTCTTCGGCCACCTGTTCGGGGTCCGGCACCACGCCATCGCCAGCATCGACAAGGCGGAGCGGCTGCTGGGCTTCCGGCCCCGCTACGACGCCAGGAGCGGCCACGCCGAGACGTACGAGTGGTTCCTCGCGCAGGGCTGGGCCGACCGGACCGAGCCGCTGCGCGATCCGGTCTGGGGAGCGAGCTGGGACTTCGAGGCGGAGGCGGAGCTGGCCGCGAGGCTGCGGTGACGGCGGACGAGCGCCCGGTGGGCCGGCCCAGCGAGGGGGCGCTCTGGGCCTCGGTGGCCGAGACCGTGCAGAACGTCGTGCTGCCCGCACTCGGCGACGACCCCCACACGCGCCAGGTCGCCATCCACCTCGTGGGGCTGGCCACCTACGCCGGGCGGCGCGGGCCCGATCCGACGCCCGCCCGGATCGACGAGCTGGCCGACGTCCTCGACGCTGCCGCCCGGGCCGGTGACCCACTGGTCGATGGGCGCTGGACGGAAGGCTCACCCCGGACACCGGAGGACGTGCTGTCCGCCGCGGGCGCCGTGCTGGCAGCCGCGGCGGAAGCCGACGGCACGGACGACGGAGGCCCAGACGAAACAGGACTGGCCGTCCGGGACGACCTGCGCATGCGTCCTGTTGCGGCAACTCGAAGAGGACCTGGCCACGGAGGACGTCCTGCTGGCTGCGTTCCGCGGGAGGTTGCCCGATGGATGAGCCGGCGCTCGGCGCGCTGACGGACTACCTGTCGGCGCAGCGGGGCGAGCCGACGGAGGTGCTGGCGGCGAGACGGCTGAGCGTCGGACACTCGCGGGCCATGTACCGGGTCGACACGACCGGTGGGTCGTTCGTGGTCCGCGTCGAGCAGGGCGGTGTGTTCGGCACGTCGGGCGGCGAGGAGTTCGGCGTGATGCAGGGCCTGGCCCGGGCCGGCTTCCCGGTCGCCCCGGCCCGCTGGTACGAACCGACAGGAAGCGTGCTCGGCCGCCCCTTCTTCGTCATGGACTTCGTGGAGGGTGCCGAGCTGCCCGACGAGCGGGCCATGGACGAGGCGACGGCCGCTGACTTCGTCCGGACGATGGCGGACCTCCACGTCCTCGACTGGCAGTCGGCCGGCATCGACGAAGCGCTGGCCGTGCGGCCGACCACGCCCGAGCAGGGCACC
This sequence comes from uncultured Acidimicrobiales bacterium, assembly GCA_963769115.1. Lineage (GTDB taxonomy): Bacteria > Actinomycetota > Acidimicrobiia > Acidimicrobiales > Ilumatobacteraceae > DASTFY01. The sequence continues at coordinate 107,428 of CAVYKN010000015.1, read as the reverse complement.
CATCTCCAGATCGACCGGTGGGCGGGGCTCTACCGCGCCGCCGCGGCCGCGCCCATCCCGCTCTTGGAGGAGGCCGCGGCCTGGCTCCACCACCGCGCCCCGCCTCTCGAACGGCTGTCGGTCGTCCACGGGGACGCCGGCCCGGGCAACGTGGTCCAGGCCGATGGCCGGATCGTCGCGGTGACGGATTGGGAGTTCGCCCACCTGGGCGATCCAGCCGAGGACTGGTCGTTCTGCCTCTCGATGCGGGGATCGCGGACGCTGCCCCGGGACACCTGGCTGGAGCTGTTCGACCGCATCGCCGGCTTCCGCATGGACGAGGCCGGGTGGAGCTACTGGGAAGCCTTCAACCTCTTCAAGGGGGCGTGCGCCAACTGCACCTGCCTCGACCTGTTCGAGCGCGGTGGCAATCGAGCACCCGAACATGGCCATCATCGGGACCGTGCTGCACCGTTCGTTCCTGCGCAGGCTCGTGAAGGTGGTCCACCGGTGACGACATCAGCCAGACAGCCCGCCGCCGAGCTCGTGCACCGGTACTGCGACGCGGTCGTCCGGCAGGACCGGGAGCAGTGGGGCGCCACCTGGGCCGAGGACGCGGTGTGGGATCTCGGACCGAACCGGGTGATCGAGGGCCGGGGGCCCATCATCGCCCACTGGGAGGAATCCATCTCGTCCATCGACACCGTCGTGCAGCTGGCCAGCAACGGCGAGGTGACGAGCACCGGCGAGAACGCCGCCGAGGGCCGGTGGTACATCACCGAGCACATCAAGCGCCGCAACGGGGATCTCGGCATGTTGCTGGCCTGGTACGACGACACCTACGTCCGCGTGGAGGACTCGTGGCTCTTCTCCAGTCGTCGCCTCACGCCGATCTACCGCGGACCGCCCGACCTCAGCGGCACCTGGACGCGTCCGGCCTGAAAGAACGCGTCGGCAAGCTGGCCGACGCCGCAGAAGTTCTTCGGCCCCGCCCGGGGTCGAGCCCCAGCGTGACAAAGGAGCCTGACCCTCGGATGATCTACCAGATCGGCGGTTGCGTCGGCTTTCCACCGGCGCCGACGCCGGCGGCGCGGGCCTGGATGACCGGCCGGTACGCATCGTGGGTGAGGATCCAGAACTCTCCGGTCCGCACCGCGTCGAGGACGAGGTCGGCGACCTCGTCCGCCTCCATCGTCGCCTCGGCGCCCGCCGTGGTGCGGGCGACCGTCGGTGCCTGCGCGGCGTCGTCGAGGTCCGGCGGGCGGTTGCGTGCGCTGTCGGTGATGCGGGTGGCGATGAACCCCGGGAGCAGCACGGACACGCCGATGTCCGAGCCCTCGTCCTCGAGGTCCATGGCCAGCGCCTCTGACAGCCCCACGACCGCCATCTTGGCGGCGTCATAGGTCGCCAGGTTCCGCACCGGCAGGAGCCCGACCATCGAGGCGGTGTTGACGACGTGACCGCCCTCGCCCTGCTCCAGCATCCGCGGCACGAAGGCCTTGACGCCGTGGATGACACCCCACAGGTCCACGCCGAGCACCCAGCTCCAGTCGTCGAGGGTGAGGGCCCACGTCCGCGCCCGCTTGACCACGCCGGCGTTGTTGCAGACGACGTGGACACCGCCGAACGCCTCCACCGTTGTTTCGGCCAAGGCTTCGACGTCCGGCCAGCTCGCCACGTCCGCCTGCACCCCGAGCACATCGCGGCCCGCGGCGCGCAAGGTGCCGACGGCAGCGTCCAGCGGTCCGCTCTCGATGTCGGACAGGACCACCCGCATGCCCTCGGCGGCGAAGGCGGTAGCCATGGCCAGCCCGATCCCGCTGGCCGCGCCCGTCACGACCGCGACCCGCCCCTCGAGCTGCTCCAACGGCACGGAAGAGCCGGCCCGGCTACAGGACCTTGTCGCCGAGGTAGCTGGCTTCGAGGAGGTCGCGGCGCCCGGCGAGCTCCTTGCCGGAGCCTTCGAGCACGACCTCGCCGTGGTTCATCACGTACGCGCGGTCGGCCACGGTCAGAGCCATGTGGATGTGCTGCTCCACGAGCAGCACGCCCGCTCCCGTGTCGTCGGCGATCTGCCGCACGAGCGGCAGCATGCGCTCCACGATGATGGGGGCCAGGCCCAGGCTCATCTCGTCGATCATCAGCACCTTCGGCTGGGCGACGAGGGCGCGGGCGACCGCCAGCATCTGTTGCTCACCGCCCGACAGCAGACCGGCCCTGCGGTCCTTGAGCGGAGCGAGGGCGGGGAACATCTCCAGCGCCCGGTCATAGGCCTGCTTCTGCGATCCCTTGACGCCGCGCAGGCCGAGACGCAGGTTCTCGTCCACGGTGAGCTGGAAGAACAACGACCGGTCCTCCGGCACATGACCGAGGCCGCGACGAGCCATCCGATGAGGCGCGCCGTAGTGGACGGCCTCGCCGAGGACGGTGGCGGAGCCCTCCAGCACCTTCACGATGCCCGAGCAGGTCAGGAGCGTGGTGGTCTTGCCGGCGCCGTTGGGGCCCAGCAGGGCCACGACCTCGCCGGGACCGACGTGCAGGTCCAGTCCGCGCACGACCGGGATGCCCGCGTAGCCCGACGACATGCCCTCGATGCGGATCAGCGCACCGGCACCGTTGGTGACGTTCATGGCTGCCCCTCGAGGTCGTGTTGCTCCGCCACGACGAGTTGCTCGTCCGGGTTCTGCAGCTCCTCCGAGTCCTCGCGGATGTGCTCGGCTTCCGCGTGCACCTCCGTGCCGGACTCGCCGAGGTAGGCGTCGATGACCAGCGGGTTGTCGCGGATCTCGGCCGGCGTGCCCTCGGCGATGATGCGGCCGAAGTCGAGCACGTAGATGTAGTCGCAGACGCTGAGCACGAGACCCATGTCGTGCTCGATCATGAAGACCGACAGGCCGGTGGACAGCAGCGAGCGGATGCGCTGGCCGAACACCTGGGACTCGCCGCTGTCGAGGCCGGCCGCCGGCTCGTCCAGCAGCACCAGCTTGGGATCCATCACCAGTGCCCGGGCCACGCCGACCAGCTTGCGCTGGCCGTGGGACAGGTTGGTGGGGGTGAGCCCGCTGACGTCCTCGAGCTCCACCAGCCGGAGCACGTCGTCGATCCGGCCGCGGATCTCCGGCGTCACCCGTGAGATGTGCAGCATGTCGAAGATCCAGTCGTTCCAGCGGGGAGGCTGGGCGGCGACGAGGAGGTTGTCCTCCACCGTCAGGTCCTCGAACAGCTCCAGCGACTGGAACGTCCGCACCAGGCCCCGGCGGGTCCGCTCGTGGGGCTTGAGCGGGCGCAGGTCCTCACCATCGAGCACGATGTCGCCGGTCGAACGGACGTAGCCGGTGATGGCGTCGATGAAGGTGGTCTTCCCGGCGCCGTTCGGGCCGATGAGACCCACGAACTGCTGCGGGTTGACGGCGATGTTGACCGCGTTGTTGGCGTGGAGACCGCCGAAGGTCACGGTCAGGTCGGTCGTCTGGAGAAGGCTCATGGCGTGACCGGGGCCGGGGTCGTCCCACCCGTCGGCGCGGGCGATGGTGGCGCGGGCGCGGCCGCGCTCCCTCGGGCTTTGGCCCAGAGATGTTTCACCGTCAACGACGTGCCGGTGGCGATGCCCTCCGGGTTGAGGATGGCCGTGAGGATCAGACCGATGGCGCCGATGATCGACAGGTAGGCGTTGAAGTCGTCACCGGAGAAGTTGCCGATGGTCTGCGACACCAGGCCGCCGCCGATCATCATGCCGCCGATGATGGCGCCCCAGACCGACGTGATGCCGCCGAGGTAGGCGAAGGCGAGGATGGCCAGCCCGGCGAACAGGCTGTAGGTCTCGACCTGGACAGCACCCAGCCGGTAGGCCTGGAAGATGCCGCCGACGCCGGCGAGCGCCGAGGCGATGGCGAAGCCCAGCATCTTGGTCCGGGCCACGTCGATGCCGGCGGCGGCGGCGGCCCGCTCGTTGGCCCGCACGGCCAGGAACCGGCGGCCGGTGGCGCCGCGGCGGAGGTTGACGACGGCCAGGCCCAGCAGGACGAAGGCCACCACGGCGAAAGCCGTGAACCGCCAGTAGTCCGTGCGGTTGGTGGTCGGATCGGTGGCCGACACGTACGACCCCGAACCAGTCGGGCTTGGGCATCGGCATGGTGGCCTGGGCCGCGGTCGAGTAGATGCTCTCGTTCTGCAGCAGCAGGTTGCCGATGGGGCCGACGGCGGCGATGGTCACGATGGCGAGCTGGACGCCCCGGATGCGCAGTGCCGGCAGACCGACGAGGAGCCCGACGATGACGGCGGCCGCGACACCGACGACGAAGGCGATGGGAGCCGGCCAGCCGGGGCCGTCCACGGCCACCAGGTCGAACGGGCCCAAGGTGCCGTCGGAAGCGAAGCGGATGGCGGTGTAGGCGGCGACGCCGGCCAGCGCGGTCTGGGCCAGGGAGATCTGGCCCAGGAACCCGACGAGCACGACCGACGACAGCATGATCATGCCGGCCACGAGCGAGGTGGTGAGCGCCACCTCCCACTGGGCGGTGAACGTGTTGGACAGGATGGCCACCAGGACGATGCCGACCACGACCCCGATCCACGCCCGCTTCGTGGCCAGGGCGAGCGGCTGGCGGCGCTGGATGATGCTGCCCCGGACCGGCAGACGCGACCCGCGGAAGTACAGCACCAGCACGATGGCGAGGAGCGGGATGAGCTCGCGCATGCCGTTCGCGGGCAGCCACTCGGGCCACCAGGACTGGTCCGCCACCTCCACCATGCCGGACTGGAACATGCCGATGAGGAACCCGCCCGCCACCGCCAGGGGGATGGAGGTCAGGTTGCCCACGAGAGCCGCGGCCAGCGCCGGGACGACGAACAGCGTGAACCGGTCGACCTGCAGCGATCCCAGCCCGATGACGACGAGGCCGGTGATGCCGGCGAGAAGCGCCGAGAAGACCCAGTTGATGCCGGCGAGGAGTTGCGGGCGAGTAGCCGATGAGGCTGGCGCCCTTCTCGTTCTCGTCGGCCGCCCGGGTGGCCAGGCCGAAGCGGGTGAACGTGAGGATCGCCCAGACGACGGCGCCCATCACGAGCGCGCAGCTGGCCATCCAGACGAAGAGGTACGGGAGGTTGCCGAGACTGAGGAAGTCCTCGATGGACGTGTTCCGGCCCGACGTGCCGGGGAGGAAGCCGGGGTTCTCCCGCGCCTCGGCTCCGAAGTTGATGCTGGCCACCGACTGCAGGTACAGCATGATGCCGACGGCGCCGATGACCTTGCCGAGCGCGGGCGCGTTCCGCAGCGGCCGGAACACCAGCAGGTGGGCCAGCAGGCCGATGAGGCAGGCCATCAGCAGCGCCAGCACGGCGGCGGGGAAGTCGCCCATGCTGTCGCCGAAGCTGATGGTGACGGGGATGTTCGGGCTGTGACCGGGGATGATGTCCACCCACGGGAAGACGAGGTCGCCGTTCTTGTTGAGCTCGTCGAACACGTACACCGTGTACATGGCGAACGCGCCCTGGGCGAAGTTGATGACGCCGGAGCCCTTGAACGCCGTGACCAGGCCGGTGGCCAGCATGGCGTAGAGGCCTCCGACCCCGATGCCCAGGATGACCGCGAAGAGGATCTCGCTCACGCTTCCCCCGATCGTGACCCTTCGGGCCGATCCCCTCGACCGGAACGGTGATGTGCGATGCGATGTTAGGACTCGACGTCACCCGGCTCTGACAGAGCCGGGTGACGTCGATACGACAGGGGTTGTCAGCTCGCCTGGCGCGGGTTGGCCTCCGCCACCTTCTCCATCAGCTCGGTGACGTCGATGTAGTCGGTCCCGAGCGGGGTGTCGGTCGTGTACTCCGATCCGTTCCACTGCAGGTAGGTGGCGTCCCGGTAGCAGATCGACTGGTACTCCTCCGGCGCGCCGGCGCAGTCCACCGGCGGGCGGCCCAGGAAGTGGTAGCTGCCGAGGCTGCCCATCGCCTCGTTCAGCGTGGCCTGGTCGAAGGGGTCGCCGCCGTCGGCCATGACCTGGTTGGCGATCTGCCAGCCCCAGATGATGGTGGAGAACGAGTCGTTCATGAAGGTCGGACACCGCGGCCTCGGGGCCGTAGGCGGCGATCGCCTCGTCCCGCACGCCGAGCTCGAACGTTGGCGAAGTCCGTCAGCGAGTCAGGATCGGCGATGTTGTAGCCCTGGAGCTCGACGAACATGCCCTCGCTCTCGGGCAGGCCGAGCACCGTGTCGTCCACGCAGGCGGTCGACACGACGATCCCGGCATCGACGCCGGCGGCCGGCAAGGCCCTTGAGGAACTCGACGCAGTCGGAGGACTGCACGCCGAAGAACACGCCCGGGTTCTCGGCGCCCTCCAGGAAGTCGGCCACGTTCTGGATCAGCGCGGCGTTGTCCGACGGGTCACCGGGCTCGTCCGGGAAGCCCTGGAACTCCCAGACGCCTTGGTCCTTGTAGTACTGGTAGAAGCGCTCCTGCGTGTCCGTCCAGCACTGGTTGCCCGGCGCGTTGTTGGCGTACGGGATGGCCAGCTTGTCGAACTTCTGGAACTCGGCCATGAACTGCGCCGCGCTGATGAAGGCCGTCGGGCAGCCGCCGATGCCGGAGAACACGCCCGGCTGGTCGAAGTCGGCCACGAAGATGGGCAGCGTCTGCAGCGTCGGGATGCCCTGGAAGACCGGGTACATCAGCGGCGTGAAGAAGTCGATGCCGATCTGGATCTGGTTGGGGTTCTCGCCCACGATCTCGTTGGCGCAGCGCTGCGCCTCCTCCTGCGTGAGGAGGTGGGAGCAGACCTTCAGCTCGATGGGACGGCCGGGTGTGCCGGCCTCGTAGTCGGCGCCGATGCCGCCGAGCTGGTCGTTGATCAGCTCGACCGCGGCCTCCGCGCCCTCGCGCACGTCGGGGAAGGTTCCACCGGCGTCGCCCTCGAGGTTGGGCATGGCGATGACGAACGGCTCGCCCTCGGCCACCAGCGGCGCGTCCGCCGTGGCGTTGACGGCGGTCTCGAACGCCACGGCGCCCTGACCGTCGCGCTCGTCGTCGGCCAGCTCGCCGGCCGGCGCCTCGCCGCCGGCGGCCGTGGTCTCGCCGCCGGTCTCGGCCGGAGCGCTGGTCTCGGCCGGTGCTTCCGACCCGGCAGGAGCGGCGGTGGTGTCGGCTGCTCCGCCGCCGTCGTCGTCACTGCCGCAGGCGGCGGCGACGAGGAGCAGGCTGAACAGGACGGCGCCGCGCCTGGCTGTCCTTCGTGCTTGGTTCACGTGCGTGTAGCCCCCTTGGGTTTGATGCTCGCTCGCTCCCCCTGGAATCGAGCGACGCGGCCGACGACCATCCGCGGTGCTCCCGCGGCCTCTCGACGGATGCGCATCGCCATTTCATCACGACACTGAACGACTATCAAGTATCTTGTTCGGCCGGGCCGGCGGTTGCAGCCGCCGAAGGTCGCGAAAGCGCCGTGGAGAAGCCGCGGGAGGAGAGGGTGCCGATGCTCCTGGGGATGGACGAGTACCCGTACCACCAGATCACCAACACGTTCGCTGCGGTGGCCGGGAGCGACCCGCAATGGAACGACGGTCACTACGTCTGCGTGGCCGATGACGGCGGGCAGGTCTGCTTCACGTCCAACGTCAGGCTCTACCAGAACAACGACGTGCTCGACGGCTTCGTGTGCCTTCGCCACGAGGGCCGCCAGCACAACATCCGCGTCTCGCGCCGGCTCCGACCGGAGATGGGACACCTCGGTGTCGGTCCGCTGCGGCTCGAGGTGGTCGAGCCGCTCCGCGCCGTGCGGCTGGTGCTGGAGCCCGGCGACCACGGGTTCGCGCTGGACGTCGTGTGCCGGTCAACTGCTGTCCCATACATGGATCCGATCGAGATCACCCGCGTGGACGGCCGGCTCATCAGCGAGCGGGCGACCTACGAGGTGACGGGGGAGTGCGAGGGGTGGGTGAGCGTCGGGGATCACCGCGTCGATCTGCGGCCGGAGACCTCGGCGTTCTTCCGCAACCACTCCTGGGGGTACCAGGCCGGCCGGGGAGGCCCGCGGCCCTACGGCGCGCCGCTCGGCACGCCCAAGCGGGTCCCGGGCGTCCGGCAGTGGGTGCTCTTCCACATGCCGGACCACGGAGGGTTCTTCTTCGAGGACCCCAAGCGCCGAGCGGCTTCGGGGCACGGCATGATCCTCCTGCCCGACCGTGCGGTGCCGATCCGCCGCGTGGGCCACGACCTGCGCTTCTACGAGGGCGGACGGCGCCTGCAGGGTGGCCACTTGGAGCTCGAGGACGAGGAGGGGACGGTCCGCTCGTACGAGATCGAGGACCTCGGGTGGGTCTACTGCCAGGGCGGCGGCTACTTCGGGGGCTTCGACGACGGGCTCGGCCAGGGCGTCTACCGCGGCGACTACCACCAGGAAGGCGAGGTGTGGGACGTCAGCCACCCCACGCAGATCGTGCGGGCCGACGGCAGCACCTTCCAGTTCGACCACGACTGGGCGGAGAACTTCACCCGTCTCCGCTCCGGCGACGCCTCGGGCCTGGCCCACTACGAGTGCGTCGTCATCCGACCGCCACAGGAGGCATCGTGACCACCACCGCCACCGGTTCCGACACCGTTCAGCTCCTCACCAACAGGATCTACCGCTACGCCGAGCTGTTCGACACCGGCGAGTTCGACGCGTTCGCGGCGCAGTTCGAGCATGGGGTCTGGCACAAGGCCGAGCCCGGCGCGGAAGGCGTGCGGAAGTACATCGACGAGCACGTGCTCACCTACGACGGTTCACCGCGCACGAAGCACGTCACCACGAACCTCGTCCTCGAGGTCGACGAGGCGGCGGGGACGGCGACGGCCGAGGCGTACGTCACGGTGTTCCAGGCGCTGCCGGAGTTCCCTCTGCAACCGATCTTCTCCGGGCGGTACCGGGACCGGTTCGAGCGGGTGGACGACGACTGGAGGTGGACCGAGCGACGCGTGCTCGGCGACCTCTACGGTGACGTGTCCCACCATGTGCGGAGCACGAACCCGACCCCGTCTTCGGACGCGGCCGGCGGGGCGGATTGACGGAGTTCTTGGAGAGAGGTTCTACTATCCCGGCCGTACGGTCCGAGGTGCTAGGGGGTCCTGATGGGTGAGCTCGACGGCCGTGTCGCCTGCGTCACGGGGGCGACGCGCGGCATCGGCAGAGCGATCGCAGAGGCATTCGTGCGCGAAGGCGCCAACGTGGTCATCGTCGGTCGCAGCGCCGAGAAGGGCCAGCAGGCGCTGGACGAGATGCAGGCCGGCGACGCCGTCACGTTCCTCCAGGGGGACGTGAAGGAGCGCGCTTCGTGCGAGAGCGTCATCGACCAGACGGTCGAGCGTTACGGCCGGATCGACATCGTCGTGCCGAACGCCGGCGGCGCCAGCAACCACGCGCCGGTGGCAGAGATGACGGACGAGGCCATGCAGGACGCACTGGTATGGAACTTCTGGCACTCGTTCTGGTGCATGCGCAAGGCGTTCTCCTACATGATCCCGCAGCAGTTCGGGCGGGTGATGCTGATGTCCTCCCTCGAGGGGAAGGTGGGCAAGCCGGGCATCGCCAACTACGTGGCCGCCAAGCACGCCATGAACGGCCTGACCAAGACTGCGGCCCAGGAGGTCGGCACGCTCGGCATCACCGTCAACGCCCTCTGCCCGGGTGGCATCGAGACCGACATCATGAAGGAGGAAGGGCCGGTGGCGGCGAAGGCCATGGGCCTGACCTATGAGGGCCTCCTCGACGTCTTCGCGCAGGAGTCGGCGGTGAAGCGCCTCAACGAGGTCGAGGACGTGGCGCTGGTCGCGGTGCTGCTGGCCTCGGACGCCGGGGGCGGGATCACCGGCTCGCTCATCTCCATCGACGGCGGCACGTCCCCGTACTGAACCGAAAGAGGGATCATGGGCAAGCTCGACGGCAAGGTCGCCTGCATCACGGGCGGGACGCGCAGCATCGGCCGGGCCATGGCGGACGCCATGCTGGCCGAGGGGGCGAAGGTGGTCGTCAACGGCCGGGACCCGGCCAAGGGTGAGCAGTGCCTGGAGGAGATGGGCGGCGGGGACAACGCCGGCTTCTTCGCGGGCGACGCCTCCAAGCAGGAGACGGTGGAAGGCCTGGTCGACTTCACCATCGACCGCTTCGGCCAGCTCGACATCTGCTGTCTCAACTCCGGGGGCGTGCAGATGACGGCGCCGGTGGCGGAGATGTCGGACGAGGAGTGGCAGCTGGAGGTCGACTGGAACCTCAACCACGTCTTCTGGGGCATGCGGCGTGCGCTGCAGCACATGATCCCGCGGCAGTCAGGGCGGATCATCGTGACCTCGTCGGTGGAGGGCAAGCTCGGCAAGCCCGGCATCCCCGGCTACGTGGCCTGCAAGCACGCGGTCAACGGTCTGGTGAAGGCCGCGGCGCAGGAGGTCGGCACGCTGGGAATCACAGTCAACGCCGTGCTGCCGGGGATCATCGAGACCGACATCGTGCGCGAGACCGGTCCTGACTCCGCCATCGCCATGGGCGTGGAGGACTACGACGCCATGATCGCCCTCTTCACGAAGGAGGCCGCGCTCAAGCGGCCCAACACCGTCGAGGAGGTCGCCGCTGTCGCGGTGATGCTGGCCTCGGACGCCGCCCGCAACATGACCGGCTGCCTGTTCCCGATCGACGGCGGGACGCTTCCCTACTGATGCCCGCTTCGTTCGAGGGCAAGGTGGCGCTCGTCACCGGGGCCGCCGGGGGCATGGGCCGGGCCATCGCCGTCGCCTTCGGCCAGGCGGGGGCCGACGTCCTCGTCGCCGATCTGGCCGCCGAGCAGGGCGAGGCGACGGCGGAGCTTGTCCGCGAGACCGGAGCCCGCGCCCACTTCGTGACCACTGACGTGGCCGACGGGGCGAGCGTCGAGGCGATGGTGGCCGCGGCGGTCGAGCGCTTCGGTGGGCTCGACTGCGCGGTCAACGGCGCCGCCATCGAGCTGGAGACAGTGCGCCTGCACGAACTGGAGGACGACGTCTTCGACCGCGTGATCGCCGTCAACCTGCGGTCGATCTACCTGAGCATGAAGCACGAGATCCGGGTGATGCTGGAGCAGGGGCGCGGTGGTTCCATCGTCAACATCGCCTCGACCAACTCGTTCCGTCCGCAACCGCACCACTCGGCGTACACCGCGTCGAAGCACGGCGTGCTCGGCATGACCCGCAACGCGGCCATGGACTACGCGGCCGACGGCATCCGGGTCAACGCCATCTGCCCGGGCGCCATCGACACGCCGATGCTCCGCGGCGCCATGGAGCGCCGAGGGCGGGATCCGAAGGACGTCGCCGCCCGCCTGAGCCTGCTGGGCCGCTTCGGCGACCCGAACGAGATCGCAATGGCCGCGCTGTGGCTCTGCTCGGACGAGTCCTCCTTCACGCTGGGCCACGCGCTCGCCGTCGACGGCGGCTACCTGGCCCGTTAGCAGCGGTGGGAGGCTGCGCCGGAACGCAGGTCGCTCTGGCGGTGTACGAGAAGGCGTGAAGTCGTATCACCCGTCCTGCATTCGACGTCCGCAGTCTTCTCGACGCGCCATGAGGTTCGTCTGGCCTGCGGCGGTCGTGGGCCTCGCAGCCGGCGCCATTCTTCTGGTCGGCGACGAATCGTCGCCCGACACCGTTGCCGGGGCCATGTCGTTGAACCCTGGGCGAAGCGACGCATCTCCCGACATGGTTCCCACAACCGCGGAACCAGAGCACAGCCACCGCGGTTCCGGACTGTCGATTCGCAAGATCGAGACCTACTCCCGTGGCGAGGTGGGCCAGGACTTCGTGATCGTCTTCGATGGCCCGGTGCCGGACGATCGCATCTCCTACGTCAGGGACATCGAGAACGTCGATGTCCCTGCCATCGCGTACACAACACAGGAGTGGACGCCTGAAAAGCCAACGCCGCTCCGGACCTGCGGAGACGCGCACTTCGGGTTCGATCCCCCTGTCGTCGTCGGACAGGCAGATGTGCTCATTCCCGCCGATTGGTTCAGCGCTCCGCCCGTCACCGAGAGGATCATCTGGGAGCAACACCCCGAGGGGTATGGGCTCAAGACTCCGCTGTGCGGACCACACGACGGCTACGTGCAGTTCGCGATCTGGTCGCCAGCGTCGCACGATCCCGATCACATCCGGGTGTACTTCGATGGCATGACTCGGCTGATCGTCGAGATCCGAGGCGGAAACTCACCCGGCCCCACCCCGTCAGGATGATCGGGGCTTGACAGGCGAACATATGTTCGCTACAGTGTGTCGCATGGCGGATGGCGGAGTGGATCAGGCAGCGGATGGCGGCGGGGTGGTGTCGCTGTTGCATGCGCTGACGGCTCTGGAGGTTGCGACCGCCGGACGGGCCGATCTGGAGGCGGCGTTGGCGTCCGCGGGACGGGTGCGGGGCTGGCTCGACGCGTTCGTGCTCCGTGCCGCCCGCCGTCTGGAGGAGGTGGCGTCGTTCCCCGAGAAGGTGATCGCCGATGCCGAGCGGTCCGAGCTGCGGGCCGGCGAACGTGTGGTGCAGCGGTCGCGGACCGCGGAGCAGGCTCCGGTGTTCGAGGCCGCGCTCGCCGCCGGTGCCGTCGCCAAGGGACACCTGGACGCGCTCGGGCAGGCGCTGCGCCGGCTCGGGGCAGATCAACAGGTCCAGCTCCTCGCGGATGCGGACCGGTTGGTGGCGACAGCCGCGAAGGCGACGGTCGAGGACTTCACGCGGACCTTGCGTCGCGAGGTCGCCCGTCTGGCTGCGGACACCGAGGTCGACCGGCTGGCTCGTCAACGACGGGCGGCTCGAGTCCGGACCTGGGTGGACACGACCGATGGCATGTGGTGCCTGCACGGCCGGTTCGATCCGGACACCGGGCGGCGGCTGCACGACCGCATCGATGGTGCGCTCGCCGCGCTGTTCGCCGAGGCCACGCCCGACACCTGCCCGCACGATCCCGGCGAGAAGCAGGATCACCTCCGAGCCCTGGCCGTGGCGGCGCTCATCGAGCGCACCGTGCCCGGCGGCTCCGGCCGGACCGAGACGATGGTGGTCGTCGACGTCACGTCGCCGGCCGGGCCGGAGGTCGACTGGGGGCTTCCGGTCGAACTTCCGTGGAGTGTGCTGGAGGATCTGTTCGGGGCGACCGACCCCAGCGTCGTGGTGGTCCGCAACGGTGTCGTGTTGTACGCGCCCGGCCAACTCGACCTCGGACGGTCGACCCGTCTGGCCAGCAAGGCCCAGCGGCGGGCGCTGCGGGCTCTGTACCCCACGTGCGCCATTCCCGGCTGCGGGGTCCGGTTCCGGCACACACAGCCGCACCACATCGCCTGGTGGGAGCAGGGAGGGGCGACTGACTTCGCGAACTTGCTCCCGTTGTGCGACCGGCACCACCACTGCGTGCACGACAAGGGGTGGCGGCTCCGGCTCGGTGCCGGCCGGGACCTGGTGGTCGTCCTGCCGGACGGTCAGGTCATGACGACGGGCCCACCGCAGCGCCAGGCGGCGTGACGATGGGGCGGCGCAGACGCTGGCTGGTCGTCAGTGGGAGGCCGGCGCGTCAGTCAGTGGGCGAGGACCTCGTCGAGGTCGGCGAGCGCCTGCTCGGCGCTGGTGACGTGGATGGCGGTCCAGCCCGCGGCGCGTGCGCCCTCGACGTTGGGGCCGAAGTCGTCCAGGAAGACGATCCGGTCGGGTGCCACGCCGAGGCGCTCGGAGGTCCGGTCGTAGATGGCGGGCTCGGGCTTGCGGCAGCCCTCGAACGACGAGTCGACGACGGCGTCGAACAGGTTCATGTCGACCTGGTGCTCCAGGGTCGGCCGGAACTCCTGCACGCTGTTGGTCAGCAGCGCGGTCCGGTAGCCCTCCGCCGCGCAAGGAGGCGACGCGGTCGAGGACGGCCTGATTGAAGGTGTACTCGAGGTTGAACAGGTACTCCATCTCGTCGCCGTGCAGCTCGATGCCGTGCTCTTCGGCGTAGGGAGCGACGCTCTCCTGCAGGTCGGCCACCGCCAGCTCGCCCCGCTCGGCCTGGTGCCAGGGGTGGTCGGGCGTCGACACGTCCATGGGGCCGAGCAACACGTGCAGCAGCTTGCTGAGCTCCATGTCGCGGCTGCTGGCCAGCGCCTCCACCTTGCCCGTGATCGGGGAGATGATCACCCCGCCGAAGTCGAAGACGACGGCGTCGAAGGCGCGGCCAGCCCCGTCGCCGACCCGATCGCTGGTGCCGACCACGCGTCAGGCCGTGAAGAAGTCGGGCCGGTAGCGACCGTCGGCGTCCTTGACGGGCTCGCTGAGGTCGGAGCGGTACTTCGCCACCGAGCCGCCGACGCGGCCGGTGCTGCGCAGTACCTCTCCCATGGCGATGAAGTTGGGATGCTCGAAGTGGGCGGCCAGCGTGGCTTCGTCCTCCCACAGCTCGAACACCTGCACCGTGGTGGGTGACCCCGAGTCCGGCGCGAAGGAGTAGGCGATGCACCCGGCCTCGTCTGCACGGGTCGCCTCCTGGTACGGGACGGCCTTGGCGACAGCACCGTCCCTCGCCTCCTGCGAAGCGAACTCGATGGTCCCGGCGATGATGATCATGAACTTCCCTCCTGCACCATGCCCGCCGACTTCTTGGCGAAGCGACCCGAACCGCCGTCGACGCTCCTGCCGGCGTCCACCACCAGGGTGTGGCCGGTGACCATCCGAGCCTCGTCGCTGGCCAGGTAGAGCGCGGCGTTGGCGATGTCGACCGGATCAGCGGCCACGCCGAGCGCGTTGGTCGTGCGGGCGTGCTCGGCGGCGACGTCGACGCGGGTGTGGTCGCCGGTGATGGCGGCGGCCGTCATGGCGCTCGGGATGGTGCCGGGAGCGATGGCGTTGACCCGGATGCCGTACGGCGCCAGCTCGCCGGCCGCCGAGCGGGTCAACGCGAGGATGCCCGTCTTCGCAACCGTGTAGGCGTGTGGGCCCAGGCCGGCGACGAGGCCGGCCACGCTGGACGTCGAGAGGATGACGCCACGGCGGGCCGGGATCATCACCCTGCCGGCGTGCTTGATCCCGTAGAAGGCGGACGTGAGCAGCACGGCCAGCGTGCGGTCCCAATCGTCCGCCATCGTCTCGGTGATCGGACCGACCGCTCCGATGATGCCGGCGTTGTTGAACATGCAATCGAGGCGACCCCACCGCTCGACGGCGAGGTCGACGGCCGCCGCCACCTGCTCCTCGTCGGTGACGTCGGTGGCGATGGCCGTGGCCGCGTCACCGAGCTCCGCGGCAGTGGTCTCGGCCGCGTCGGCCTGGATGTCCGCGATGACGACGCGCGCTCCCTCTTCGACGAAGCGGTGGGCGGTCGACCTGCCGATGCCGCTGGCCGCCCCTGTGATCACCGCCACCTGGCCCTCGAGCCGACCTGCCATGGATGGTCCCCTTCATGCTCGCGACAGTTACTTGACAGAGTCTATACCCGCGATACCCTTCCGCCAGGAGGTGGTCGTGGTCATGACTACTGCGCAGGAACCCGGTCTCGCCCGCTCTCCTGGCCTCAGCTACCAGGAGCTGCTGGACGCCGACACCCACGAGGTGCCGAAGGTGCTGCGGGAGCAGTCGCCGCGGTTCCTCGGCGACGAGGACGTCTCCATCGACCACTACATCTCCCGCGAGTGGTTCGAGCGGGAGAAGGAGCGTCTGTGGGCGCGGGTGTGGCAGATGGCCTGCCGGGAAGAGCACATCCCGAGGCCGGGTGACTACACGCTCTATGAGATCGTCGGGAAGTCGTTCCTCATCGTGCGGGTCGACGAGAGCACCATCAAGGCCTACCCCAACGCCTGCCTCCACCGGGGCCGCCAACTGAAGCAGTACGACGGCTGGTGCGAGGAGATCCGCTGCCCGTTCCACGGCTTCGCCTGGAACCCGGACGGCAGCCTGAAGGACGTGCCCGCGGCCTGGGATCTCCCCCACGTCACGCCGGAGAACGTTCGCGCTTGCCCGAGGTGAAGGTGGGGACGTGGGGCGGCTTCGTGTTCATCAACCCCGATCCGGACGCCGGTCCCCTCGAGGACTTCATCGGTGGGCTCGCTGATCACTTCGAGCGGTGGAACCTGACCGATCGCTACGTGCAGGCCCACGTGGCCAAGGAGATCAGGGCCAACTGGAAGATCGCCCAGGAGGCGTTCTGCGAGGCGTTCCACGTGAACGCCACCCATCCTCAGATCCTCCCGTACATCGGTGACACCAACAGCCAGGTGGACGTCTGGGACACGTACAGCCGGGTCATCACGCCCGCGGCCACGCCGAGCCCGCTGCTCGGCTGGACGCCCGACGAGGAGACCATCCTTCGCTACGCGCTCGACGTGCGGGTCGACGAGGAGCTGTTCATCACCATCAAGGAGGGCCAGACGGCACGGTCGGCCATGGCCGACGCCACCCGCGACCGCTGGCGGCCGGTCGTCGGCACGATGATCGACGAGTGGTCCGACGCCGAGATGGTCGACAACCTCGACTACACGCTGTTCCCCAACTTCCACCCGTGGGGTGCGTTCAACCGGATCGTCTACCGGTTCCGCCCCAACGGGGACGACCACCGCGCGGCCATCATGGAGGTCTTCTTCCTGGCGCCCTTCAAGGGTGAGCGTCCGGCGCCGGCGCCGATCCACCGGCTCGGCGTCGACGAGCCGTGGACGGAGGCGCCTGAGCTCGGCGTGCTGGCCAAGGTGTTCGAGCAGGACACCTTCAACATGGCCCGCGTGCAGCTCGGCCTGGAGAGCACCCGCAAGCCCGGGATCACCCTGGCCAACTACCAGGAGAGCAAGGTCCGCTGGTCCCACCAGCTCCTCGAGGAGTGGATGAGCGACGAGCCGGGCACGGACGCGCCCGGCAAGCCCGGCAAGCCCGGTCAGGACGGGTGATCGCATGAACGGCGTCATCCATCCCTTCAGCAAGGCGCTCTACGAGCAGGACGGCGAAGGCAACGTGCTCGTGACGACCAAGGACGCTCGGGTGGGCCGGTACCGTCGGGACGGCTCGTGGCTCGACGGGGAGCACTTCGATGTCGATCCGCAGCTGTGCGGTTGGGTCGGTGGCCCCAAGGCCCAGCATCGTCTGCAGAGCGAGCCCAAGGTCAGCTAGATCACCTGGCTCAGTCGCGAGCTGAGTTCCAAGGTCAATTCCGAGGTCAGAGGGAGAACCATGACAGTGCGACCGTTCCGGTTCGGGGCCAAGGCGGTGAAGGCGACGTCGGCCAAGGAGTGGACCGATCTGGTCCGCCGGGCCGAGGACCTCGGCTACGCCAGCTTCTCGATGGACGACCACTTCGGCAACCAGCTGGCCCCGGTGCCGGCACTGATGGCCGCGGCGGACGCCACGTCCCGGATCCTGGTCGGCACCCACGTGGCCGGCGTCGACTTCCGCAACCCGGTGCTGTTCGCCAAGGAGTGCGCCACGATCGACCTGCTCAGCGAGGGCCGCTTCACGTTGGGCATCGGGGCCGGATGGTCGGCGAAGGACTACGCCGCCGCCGGCATCACCCAGGATGACGCCGGCGTCCGCATCGAGCGGCTGGGCGAGGCCGTCACGATCATGAAGGGTCTCTGGGGCGATGGCCCGTTCTCGTTCGAGGGCCGGCACTACCAGGTGGCCGAGAACGAGGGCCTCCCCAAGCCGGCGTCACCGATCCCGGTGATGATCGGCGGGGGCGGGCCGAAGATCCTGAGCCTCGCCGCGCAGCAGGCTGACATCGTGGGCATCAACCCGAAGATCGTCGGCCGGGCCATCAACCCCCGCTCGATGGCCACCACCGCGGCCGACACGATGGACGAGAAGGTGGCGTGGGTGCGGGAGGCCGCGGGCGACCGGGCGGACGACCTCGAGCTGCAGCTCCAGGTCTTCGTCACCGCGGTGACCGACGATCCGCAGAGTGTGGCCGAGAAGCTCGGGCCGGCCTTCGGGCTGCCCCCGGAGGTGATCCTCGCCGCGCCCTTCTACCAGGTGGGCTCGGTGGAGCAGATCACGGAGGACATCCAGGCCATCCGCGAGCGCTGGGGCATCAGCTACATCCTGTTCCAGAACGACGGGACGGTCCCGATGGGCCCGGTGGTCGCCAAGCTCGCCGGCACCTGAGCGACGAGTTCACGAACGAGCAGCGGCCCCGGCGCTCAACCCTCCAGGACGCGTTGCGTGGCCGCGAGCACGGCGCGGGCGCGGTCGGCCGGGTCGGGGAAGGCCTGCATCAGCGCCTGCGACCGCAGCTCGACCGACACCGGCACGTCCGGGACCCTGACCAGCGTCTCGCCCAGCGGGAGGTCTCCCTGCCCGGGGAGGAGGCGCCCGTGCAGGGCCTCGTCGCGCAGGCGGGCCGGGGTCGGGTCGTCGAGCCGGTCTGCGGCGTCGGCCAGCTGCAGGTAGGGGAGAAGCTCGGCCGGCACATCGACCAGGTCGGCCGGCCCGCCGCCGGAGCGGGCCAGGTGGAGCGTGTCCACGAGGACGCCGGCGCTGGGGGAGTCGACCTCCTGCACCACGCCGAGGGCGTCGGCCAGGGTGGCGATGGTGAAGATCGGGAGGAACTCGAGCACGATCCGGACACCTGACGTCTCCGCCCGCCGGCAGAGCTCGCCGTAGCGATCCACGACCGCGGCCCTTGACGCCGGACCGCTGGCCACGAGGACGTGCTGCACGCCGAGATCGGCCGCGGTGTCGACCAGTGCGTCGCCCGCATCGGTGCCGCGGCCGAGGATGACGGGCTCGATGTCGAGCGGGATCAGGCCTGTGGCGTCCAGGCGGGCGGCCACGTCCCGAGTGGTGGCATCCGTCCAGGTGTCGGGGTCGAACCAGAGGCCCACGGCTCCGTACCCGCTGACCGCGGCGACGTCGACGGTCTCGGCGGGCCCGATGTCGAGGACCGTGCCCGCGGCCAGCGACACCAGCCGATCAGCAGCCACCCGCACGTCTCCCACGGCCGTGATCAACCCCCGATGGTGCGGGCGGAGTCCCAGTACGGCGCCCGGAGGGCCCGCTTGTTGATCTTGCCCATCGTGGTGCGACCGACGGTGTCGACGATGTCGATCGTGCGCGGGCACTTGTAACCGGCCAGCCGCTCCCGGCAGTACGCGACGAGGTCGGCCTCGGCCGGCGGACGGGAAGGGTCGGCCGGCACGACGAGCGCCTTGACCGCCTCGCCCATCTCCTCGTGGGGCACGCCGATCACCGCGACGTCGGCCACCTCGGGGTGCTCGATGAGCACCTGCTCGGCCTCCGCCGGGTAGATGTTGACGCCGCCGGACACGATGAGGTCGCTGAAGCGGTCCGTGATGTAGACGTAGCCGTCGTCGTCCACGTAGCCGATCTCGCCCAGCGTGAAGACGCCCGGGCGGAGATGGGCGTCGGCCGTCTTCTGCGGATCGTTGGGATAGACGACCCCTCGCCCGGTGGCGTCCTCGAAGTAGAGGCGACCCTCGGTGCCCGCCGGCACCTCGTTGCCGTCCTCGTCGACGACGATGGTCGAGAAGGGCGGGATGGCCCGGCCGACCGAGCCCGGGTGCTCCAGCCACTCTTCGCTGGTGATCATGCAGGTCGTCCCGACCTCCGTGGCGCCGTAGGCGTCGAAGAAGACAGGACCCCACCACTCGATCATCCGCCGCTTCACGTCGATCGGGCAGGCGGCGCCGGTGTGGCCGACCCACTTGACCGAGCTGACGTCGTACCGGGCCCGCACCTCGTCGGGAAGGGCCAGGAGTCGCACGAAGTGGGTGGGGACCATCACGGTCGTCTCCGCGCCGTACGTCTCGATGGCGGCCAGCACGCCTTCGGCGTCGAAGCGGCCGAGGACCACGATCGGGATCCCGACGGCCAGGAGCCGGACGCCCGACAGCGGGCCCGTGTGGTACATCGGCCCGATGACGAGATGGGTCCCGTAGGCCGCGAACGCGTTCTTGGCCAGGGCCTCCACGTGCTCGGTGATGCTGGAGCCGCCGGCGAACATCGTCGGCGGGAGCTCGACGCCCTTCGGGCGCCCGGTCGTGCCCGAGGTGTACATGAGGTTGGGGCGGGGCGGCAGGTCGACCGGCGGTTCGTCGGTGGCGGCCTGCGCCAGCCACTGGTCCCACGGCGTCAGCCCCGGGAGCTCCGGGCAGCGCCAGCCGATGACCAGCGGCACGCCGGCCTGCTGGGCGGCGGCCAGCCCGGTGGTCACGGTCTCGGGCCCGACGAAGAGGGCGGCCGCGCCGGAATCCGAGAGGATGTAGGCCAGCTCCTCGGCGTTGAGGTGGAAGTTCGCGGGCACGGTCGAGACCCCGGCCAGCAACCCGCCCAGATGGGCGAGGACGGTCTCGGCGCTGTTCTCGGCGAACACCGCGTAGCGGCGATGCGGCCCCAGCTCGATGGCGTGGGCGCCGTTGGCCACCCGGTTCAAGGCCTCGTCGACCTCCGCCCAGCCGAAGGCCACGCGATCGTCCCTCAGCGCCACCTCGTCGGGACGCTCGACGGCCAGCCGGGAAGCGGTGAGGGCCATCAGCTCAGCGTCAGGTCTCGATCTCGCCGATCGAGGCGCCGACGTCGTAGGTCTCGCCCTCTTCGCCGGTGATGCGGATGACACCGCTGGCGGGCGACTCGACGTCGTTCTCGACCTTGTCGGTCTCGATGCGGTAGAGCACCTGACCCTCGGCCACCTGCTCGCCGTCCTGGACGAGCCACTCGACCAGCGTCCCTTCGGACATCGAGACCCCCAACTTCGGGATGTTGATAGGAACGCCCACGGTCTCTCCTCCCGTCGTCGGCTTCGCGAGCCTACTTTATGGATACTGACCCTATTAACGGACCAGGAGCTGCCTACGAGCAGCTCAGGAACGGCCCGCCGGGTCGCCCAGCGAGCGGGCGAGGTCGAAGATCGACGGATCGCCGGTCGTCCACGTGACGTCGAGCTGGCAGCGGGAGATGCGCCAGCCGTCCGCCGTGCGCACGACCGTGTTGGTGTAGAAGCCGCCGAGGGTGCACCAACGTGGTCCGCCCGGTGGATCGGGTGTCCCCTCAGGCCGGCCGGGCTGGCCGAGCTCGACGAGCCGTTCGGCACTGAACCAGTGCTGCGCGTGCATGTTGCTCACGCACCTGGCGCGGTCGTCGGTCTCGAACGTCACGACGTGGTTGGTGGAGAGGTGCTGCGTGGTGTCGAAGTTGCCGTTCGTGGCCCGGACCTTGGCCGCCCACTCGTGCGGTGCCATCTTCACCGCGGGCTGACCGCGCCAGCCCGAGAAGTCGAACTCGCACGGGTCGGTGAAGCACCTCGCGTAGAGCTCCCAGTCGCGCCGATCGACCCCGGTGGCGTACTGCACCACGACGTCCACGATCGCCTGGCGGTCCACCAGCCGCTCGAGCTCGTGCTCGTCCATCGGAGGTGGAATCAGTTCCCGGCCAGGCGGGCGACCACCGGGCCGAACTCCTCCATGTTGCGCTGGGCGATGGTGACGTAGCTGAAGCCGAGCTCGTCCCGGCGCTGCTGCAGGGCCTCGCAGATCCCGTCCACGGTGCCGATCAGGGCATGGGGATGGACGGCGAGCTCCTCCGGGGTGACACCGAACCGGCCGGCCATGGCGGCCGTGGCCTCGGCCGGCTCGTCGGTGACCGCGGCGAAGTAGGCAGCGACCTCGAGCTCGAGGTCGTCGAACCGGTCACCGGCGCCCTCGCGGATCCAACCGAGCTTCTCCTGGGTCTTCTCGAGGGTGGCGCTGACCACGCTGGCCGATCCGAGCGTGCCGCTGGCGTTGTTGAAGTTGAGGCTGACGATGTCGGCCAGGCGCCCGGCGGTGCGCAGCACGCGTGGAGCGCCCCCGCCGATCATGATCGGCGGCGGTGTCTGGACGGGGACCGGCCGACCGGCGAAGCCCGATGCGTGCACGTACTGCCCGTCGATGTCCAGTGGTTCACCGGTCCAGTGCGCCCGGACGAGCTCCACCGTCTCCGCCAGGCGCTCGATGCGGACGCCGGGCCGGTCCATCGGGATCCCGAGCCCGTCGTACTCGGCGGCCACCCAGCCGGCGCCGAGGCCCACCTCCAGGCGACCCTCGGTGAGGAAGTCGATCGTGGCCAGCTCCTTGGCCAGCACGTTGGGGTTGTGGTAGTCGACGGCGAAGACCCGGCACCCGACGCGCAGGTCCGTCGTGACCCCCGCGGCCGCCATCATGGCGGCGATCGGGGCGACGTCGACGGGACGGTGACCGGTGGAGTCGGAGATCTCACCTGGGCCGAAGTAGTGGTCCGTGGTGAAGAGGGTGCAGTAACCGAGGTCCTCGGCCCGCCGGGCGATGTCCAGCCACTCCTTGCCCGAGCTGACCGTGAAGGCCTGCAGCCCGAAGCGGAACGGTCGAGTGCTCGTCATGCCGCAGCTCCTGCTCTGGTTGGGTCGCGGCAGTCTCGCGCAGCGGCTCAGCGCCCGGTCACCCGTCCGCGGCGACGCCCGCCGGGGTAGGGGCCGACGTCGGCCGGGGCGATGATCCGCTCGGCCAAGGCGGCGGCCTCGGCGAGGAACCGTGCCCGCCCGAGCCCACGGAAAACCGCGTCCTGGGTGAGCCAGCAGGCGGCCCCCGTCTCGAGGAGCGAGACGAGGCCGACGGCCATGACCCCGACGTCGGCCGCGGCCAGCCGGTGCGGCGCGGCGGCACGGATGGCCCGGGTGAAGATGTTGACCTGCTCGATGCGCGTCTCGCGTCGGAGCGCCTCGATCGTCATGTCGAGCCCGGACGAGCGGGCGAAGAAGACGGTGGCGCCGAGCCGGTGCTCCTCCAGCCACTCCATGCTCTCGGTGACCAGACCCGAGACCCACTCAGGATCGTCCGTCTCCCGCGTCAGGCGCCGCACCTCGGCCAGGTACTCGCGGGTGAAGGACTGCAACCCTTCCAGCAGCACCGCTTCCTTCGAGGGGAAGTGGTAGTAGACCGCCGCCGCGGTCATGTTGGCGGCCGCCGCGATGTCGGCGACCGTGATCGCCTCCGCCGGATACGTGGCGAACAAGCCGATGGCGGCGTCGATGACGGCGGATCGGCGGGATGGCCGGTGCGCGGGCCGGCGAGGTGAGTTGTTCACGGTCGTGATCCGGTCCAGACTATTCGACCGCGTCCGGATCGGGCGGGAAGGGGCGGCGGGAAGGACATCGATGGCCGACGAACACCAGAGGTCCGCCCACCGTCCGTCGCGCCGTAGCGCCATCGTCAACGCCGCCATCAGGGTGTTCGCGAGGCAGGGATTTGCCGACGCCAGCATCCAGACCGTCGCCGCCGAGGCGGGCGTGGCGCCGACCGCGGTGTACTACCACTTCGCCGGCAAGGACGAGCTGTTCGAGGCGGCGCTCCGGCAGGTGCTGACGTCGATGTCCGAGGTCGTCGTGGCCGCTCGCGCCGACGACGAGCCGGGGAATCCGGAGATCCTCGGTCATGTCATCGCCGCCGTATGGGGATGGCTCGAGACCAACCCGGAGGCCGGTGCGCTCGTCAACCACCACCTGCCTGGCGCGACCACCCGGGCCCGCGCGCTCCAACATGAGTTCGAGAGCCTGCACATCGCGCGCGCCTTCGCCTACATCTCGCCGCCCACCCCACCTCGCAGCCGGCGCTCGGCGGCGGCCCGCCACGCCAGCGAGACGCTCGCGGCGCGTACGTTCATCGGTCTCGCCACGCTCGTCCATCCGATGCGTGCCGGTGAAGGACCGCTGAACGCGCACTCCGATCGCACCCTGCTCGCCGGCCTCATCGACGTGTCGACGCGGATCCTCGACGTCGCCGACGATCGTCAGGTCGCTTGAGGGGTGTGAGCCGCGTCACCGCCCGCTGGGCGCGGTGATGTCCTTGATCTTGTTGAACGGGATGCCGCGGTCGACGCGGGGCTCCGAGGGCAGACCCAGGACCCGCTCGCCGATGATGTTGCGCTGGATCTCGTCTGACCCGCCGGCGATGCGGTAGCCCGGCGCGCCCAGCACGTGGTCGTTCCAGCCGAAGGTGCCCCACTCGCCGGTGTCCGCGGTGAGCGCCGCGCCGAGGAGGCGACCGGCGACCGCGGAGACGGCGGTCATCGACTGCGTCCACAGCAGCTTCTCCACCGAACCCTCCGGGCCCACGGCTCTTTGGGCCGCGGCCGCCTCGGCGGCTGTGCGGGCCCGCGTCCACTCGAGGTTCTTCTCTCGGGTGTAGACGCCCGCCAGGTCCTGGCGGACGGCGGGCTCGTCCGTGCGGTCCATCGCCCGGGCCAGGCCGAGCAGGTCCTGGAAGTCCCCGCCCCGGCGGCCCGACGATCCGCTCGTCTCCCGCTCGAAGCCGAGCACCGTCAGTGCCACCTTCCACCCGTCCCCGACCGGACCGATGCGCAGGTCGTCGGCGATGGGCGTGTGATCGAAGAACACCTCGTTGAAGGAGGCCCCGCCGTTCATCTGCTTGATGGGACGCACCTCCAGCCCCGGGCTGGGGATGGGCACCAGGAAGGCGGTGAGCCCGGCGTGCTTGGGGACGTCCGGGTCGGTTCGGCAGATGGCAAGGCCCCAGGGCGAGATGCGGGCGTTGGAGGTCCAGACCTTCTGGCCGTCGAGCACCCAGTGGTCACCGTCGCGGGTGGCGCGTGTCGCCAGACCGGCCAGGTCGCTCCCGGCTCCCGGCTCCGAGAACAGCTGGCAGCAGAACTCGTCGGCGCGCAGGAAGCGCCGGACGAAGCGCTCCTTCTGCTCCGGCGTGCCGTAGACGGCGATCGTCGGGGCGACGAGGTGGGTCGTCACCGCGAACAGCTCGTGGTCGTTCGGCACGTCGAAGCCGGCCTCGAGCTCGGTGAAGGCACGGTCGTGCTCGGGGGTGAGCCCGGCGCCGCCGTACTCGACCGGTGCCGCTAGGGCGCCGAAGCCCGCGTCCAGCTTCTCGTGGTGCCAGGCCACGTGCTCGGCGAGGAGCGCCAGCTCGACCTCGGGCTCGAGATCGTGGAAGACGGTGACGTCGAACTCGCCCTCGCCCCAATGGCGGGTGCCCGCCTTTCGGGGCGGCCGGACCGAGCGCAGCCACTGCTCGGCCCGCGCCGCGAACGTGGCGACGTCCTCGATCTGCTGGGGGCCTTCGATCTGCTCTGACACGTGATCCGGCACTCCTCCCGAGCTGCTCCCGGGCTGCCCCTGCGGGTCAACAACTGTTCTCTGACTATAGTAACTTGACCGTGATGCAGGTGGGCCTGAGCTTGCCGCAGCTGGGGGGCCAGGTCACCCGGGGCGTCCTGCAGGGTTTCTGCGAGCGCGCCGAGGAGCTGGGCTTCCGCGGGTTCTGGGTGCAGCAGCACCTCTTCTACCCACGGCACCCGATCTCGGGGTACGCGGCCCGCCCGGGTCTGGCCATCCCGGAGCGGTACCGCAGCATCATGGCGCCGCTCGAGACGCTCACCGCTGCAGCCGCCTGGACGTCCGAAGCCACCCTCGGCACGAGCGTCCTGGTCGCCGGCTACCACCGCCCGGTGGACCTGGCGCAGCGGCTGTCCACCCTCGACATCCTCTCGGAGGGCCGTCTCGTCGTCGGCTTCAGCGTGGGCTGGTCGGACGACGAGCACGCGGCAGATGGACGTCGATCCCCGCACGAGGGGCGCGCGCTGCGACGAGCTCGTCGACGCGCTGGTCGCCTGCTGGGGTCCGGATCCGGTGTCGTTCGAGGGTCGCTTCTTCTCGATCCCCGAGGCCGACGTCCGCCCCAAGCCGTTCCAGGATCCCCGCCCGCGCCTGATGTCAGGCATGCGGTCGGAGGCCGGGCTGCGGCGCACGGCGGAGCGCTTCGACATCTGGACGCCGGCGTCCGGCACCCTCGAGGAGCACGTGGAGATCCTGCGCCGGCTGGCCGAGATGCGACCCGCGCACCTTCCGCCGCTCCAGATGTTCCGCAACATGTTCGTGCAACCGCCCGTGGAGGTCGGGAACCTCCGCACGCTGTCGATCGACGAGCTGGCGGAGCAGGTGGCCGCCTCGGCCGCCGCCGGGATCGCGGCGGTGATCCTCGACGCCAACTTCTGGTCCGAGATCGACAGCCCCGAGGCCTGGCTGGCGCTGCCCGATCGGCTCGCGCCCGCCCTCGCCGCCGCCCTGTGACCCGGCTGCTCGCCCTCGACGTCGACGGGACGCTGCTGACCTCGGACGACGAGCTGACCGACCGGAACCGGCGGGCGCTCACCCGGGCTGAGGTCGCGGGCTGGCACGTGGCCCTCGTGACCGGCCGCCCGTTGCCGATCGCCCTCCCGGTGGTGCACGACCTCGGCCTCGGCCGCTACGTGGTGGCCGCCAACGGCGCCACGGTGGCCGACACCAGCACCGGCACCGTGCTCTACCAGGCCAGCCTGCCCGGCCCCGTGGCCGTGGACGCCATCCTCCGGGCCCGGCGCGCCGTGCCCGGCCTGGGCCTGGCCGTGACCACGGCAACGGGCTTCTTCCGCGAGGCCGGTTTCGAGACGCTGGCGCCGCTGTCGCGGACCGAGGGCGTTGTCGTCACCGACGCCCTGCCCGACCCGACCGAGGCGGTCCACAGCGTGGTGCTGTTCGTCGACGGACTCGATGCGCTCGGGCTCCTGGCCGAGGTGACCCCGGTGCTGCCCGAGGGCGTGGCGGCCACCCCGTCCGGGCTGCCCGGCAGCGTCGAGCTCACCGCGCCCGGCGTGCACAAAGGGCGGGGCCTGGTCGAGCTGAGCGAGCGTCTCGGCGTCCACCGCGAGCAGGTCGTGGCCTTCGGCGACGGGCTCAACGACCACGAGATGCTGACCTGGGCCGGGCTCGGCGTCGCCATGGGGAACGCCGGCCCCGAGACCAAGGCCGTAGCGGACGAGGTGACGGCCAGCAACGACGAAGATGGGGTGGCCGTCGTCGTGGAGCGGCTGCTGGACGAGCACGCCGGGGAGGGAGAGCGCCATGAAGCACGCGAGCGGCCGCATCGACGCCCTGCTGGTCTGCGGGGGCAAGTGGCATGACTTCGATTTCGCCCGGCTGGAGCTCCTCAAGCTCCTGGCCGAGGACGAGAGGGTTCGCGTGCAGGTCGCATCCGACTACCGGGACGTCGACGGCCTGAGCGCAGGCGATCTCCTCGTCACCTACACGTGCGACGTGAGACCCGACCTGCAGCAGCAGGAAGCGCTTCGGGCGTGGGTGGAGGCAGGCGGCCACTGGCTCGCGCTGCACGGGACCAACAACGCCATCGACCCGCCGCCGGAGCTCGGGCAGGGCCCGTTCACCACGCCGCGCGCCTTCCCGCTGTTCGCCGACACCCTCGGCAGCCAGTTCCTCTCTCATCCCACGATCGAGCCGTACACGGTCACGGTCTCGCCCGGGGCCGGCGAGGACCCACTGGTCGCCGGCATCGGTGCCTTCGAGGTCAAGGACGAGCTCTACCTCTGCGAATACCACGGCCAACTCGAGCCGCTCCTGGAGACCCGCTGGACGGGCACGACGCGTGGCTTCGCCGAAGCGTCGTGGCCCGACGACGAGCCCCGCCTGGTCATGTACCGGCGGCCGTTGGGCGAGGGTTGCGTGCTCTACCTGACGCTCGGACACTGCCGAGGGCACTACGACATGGTCGCTCCGCCGCACCGGGGGAGCTGGTGGCCGACCGTCGATCGATGGGCATGGGAACGGCCCGAGTTCTACGAGCTCCTGCGGCGGGGCCTGCGGTGGGCGACCGAGGGAGCTACCGCCGGCGGGAGCTGATGACGCCGGTGTCGAAGCCGGCCAGGTGCAGGCCACCGTGGAAGCGGGCGTGCTCGATCTTGAGGCAGCGGTCCTGCACGACGGTCAGCCCGGCGTCGTGGGCCTTCTGTGCCGCGCCGTCGTGGCGGAGCCCGAGCTGGAACCACAGCGTCCCGGCGCCGGCGGCGATGGCCTCGTCGGCCACGGTCGGCAGATCGTCGACCCGGCGGAAGACGTCGACCAGATCGGGGACCTCGGGCAGCGCGTCCAGGCGCGGGTAGACGGGCAGTCCCAGGATCTCGCTGCCCTCCGGCAGGGTGGGATTGACCAGGTACAGCCGGAAGTCGCTGTCGGCACGGAGGTACGTCAGCACGAAGTAGCTCGACCGGGCCGGGTTCGGCGAGGCGCCCACCATCGCCACCGAGCCCGTGCGCTGCATGATGCGCTGGCGCTCGGGCGCGCCGGGGTTGACCCAGGTGGTCGATCGGGTCGCGGGTGGGTCGCGGCTTGGATCGTCATGCCGTGGTCATGTCGTCGCCGTGCGCAGCGCCTGATCCAGGTCACGGCAGATGTCGTCGGCGTCCTCGATCCCGACCGAGATGCGGATCAGCTCGGGCGAGACGCCCGCGCCGGCCAGTGCGTCGTCGTCGAGCTGGGCGTGAGTCGTGCTGGCCGGGTGGATCACGAGCGTCTTCGCGTCGCCCACGTTGGCCAGGTGGCTGGCCAGCTCCACGCCCTCGATGAAGCGCTCGCCGGCCTTGCGACCGCCTTCGACGCCGAACGAGAACACGGCGCCCGGCCCCGCCGGCAGGTAGCGCTGGGCCCGGTCGTACCACGGAGACGAGGCCAGCCCGGCGTAGGCGACCCAGCTCACCGCCGGGTGCCCCTCCAGGAACGCAGAGACGATGCGGGCGTTCTCGACGTGGACCTCCATCCGCAGCGGCAGGGTCTCGAGGCCGAGCAGGAAGAGGAAGGCGTTGAACGGAGACATCGTCGCCCCCACGTCCCGGAGCTGCTCGGCCCGCAGGCGCGTGAGGTAGCCGTACTCGGCGAAGTTCCCCCACCAGGACAGCCCGCCGTACGACGCCACCGGCTCGGTCATGAGTGGGAACTTCCCGTTGGCCCAGTCGAACCGGCCGGACTCGACGACCACGCCGCCGATGGACGTCCCGTGGCCGCCGAGGAACTTGGTGGCGGAGTGGACGACGATGTCGGCGCCGTGCTCGATGGGCCGGCAGAGGGCAGGGGTGGCCAGCGTGGCGTCGACCACGAGGGGGATGTCGTGGTCGTGGGCGACCTCGGCCAGGCCGGCCAGGTCGGACACGGACCCGGACGGGTTGCCGATGACCTCTGTGTAGATGGCCTTCGTGGTCGGGCCGACGGCGGCGGCGAAGGCGTCGGGATCGTCACGGTCGACGAACGTCGTGTCGATCCCGAGGCGGCGCAGCGTCACGTCGAGCAGGGTCCGCGTGCCGCCGTACAGCCGGGACGACGCCACGAGGTGCTCGCCGGCGCCGGCCAGGCCGATGAACACCAGCAGTTCGGCGGCCTGCCCGCTCGACGTGGCGACCGCGCCCAGGCCGCCCTCGAGGCTGGCCATGCGCTCTTCGAACACGGCCACCGTCGGGTTGGCGATCCGGCTGTAGATGTTGCCGAACTTCTGCAGCGCGAACAGCGTCTGGGCGTCGAGCGCGTCCTCGAACACGAAGCTCGTCGTCTGGTAGATGGGCACGGCTCGCGCGCCGGTGGCCGGATCGGGCCGTCCGCCGGCGTGCACCGACCGGGTGCGGAACCCGTAGCCCTCGGGCGACGCTCCCGCGATCCCCATGTCCATGCCGTCATCGATCCCGGCGTCGATCCCGGCGTTCGGCCCCTCGTCGGTCCCGGCGTCCATCCGAGCAACGTACCGTCAGCCGACGGCCCGACGGAAAGCCCACGCCACGGCGGCCACGGGTTCGAGCACGCCACGGGGGTCCTGGCCGATGTAGGCCACGCCGACGCTGGTGGCGCCGTGACGGCGGGCGTGGTCGGCCAGCTGCCGCCCGATCTCGTCGATCGTCCCCGTCACGAGGAGGTCGGCCAGCACCCGATCGTCGATCACCGACCGGGCCGGGCCCTCGTCGCCCTCCGCGAGCGCCGCCGCGGCACGCGCGGCGGCGTCCGGATCCACGCCGAGCATCGACGACGTCCGCGCTGGGCCGTCGGTGAACGCGTAGACGAGCTTGGGACGGATCGCCTCCGCCTCGTCCCTGTTGAACGCCACGTTCGGGTAGAGGGCCGCCGCGACTGGACGTCGCGACCGCGCCCATTCGAGCGTCGTCGCCGTCATGGGCAGCGGAACGCCGCCGAGGAACACACCGTCGGCCAGGTCGGAAGCAAGACGGTTGAGTCGCTCGCCGCGGGCGCCGATGAAGATCTGGACATCCGGCGCCCGGATGGCGTGGGGTGGCACCGTGTACCCGTCGGTCGAGGTGCCGCAGAGGACCGCTCGGGCGATGCGCACGGCGTCGGCCACGCGGGTGTAGGGCTGCTCGCGATCGAGGCCCACCGGGCCGAGCGCCAGGCCGCCCCCGGCCCCCAGGCCGAGCACGACCCGGCCCGGCGCCAGCTCGGCCAGCGTGCCGAAGGCCGATGCCGTGGCGGCGGGGTGGCGCAGGTACGGGTTCGTCACGGCCACGCCGAGCCCGACCCGGGACGTGCGGGGCGCCGCCGCGGCCAGGGTCACGACCGGGTCGCGCGCCGGCCCTTCGTCGCCCAGCCACACCTCGTCGAGGCCGGCGCTCTCCGCTTCGACGATCACGTCCGCCAGCACCCCGGCGTCGTGCCCGGGGAACAGCCACAGGCCGAATCCGGGGGGACCGACCCGCGGCGCGGACGGCACGGTCGGCGGGGACGGTGCCGACGACGCGGACATGGCGGGCGAGCCTACGGGTGGACCACGATGGCCCGGTGCGCCTGGGCCTGTCACCGTTCGCCTCCAGCCGGGCCGGGGTCGAGGCGCTGGCCGGGTTGGGCGTGGACGGCGGGATCGACACCCTTTGGTTGGGCGACGGGCTCCTGCACAACCCCGATTTCCCGACGTGGTCGGGCGCCATGGAGCCCTTCACCGAGCTGGCCTGGCTGGCCGGCAGGTTCCCGATCGCCCGCCTCGGGCTCAGCGCCGCCGTCCTTCCGCTGCGCGACGTGACGTGGCTGGCCAAGCAGGCCATGACGCTCGACCACGTCAGCGACGGCCGGTTCGTGCTCGCGGTGGCCCCCGGCTTCTGGGCCGCCGAGTCCGCCGCCCGCGGCTTCGAGCACGCGGAGCGGGGCGCCCGCTTCGACGACGCCCTCGACGGCTTGGCGGCCGCGTTCGCCGGACAGGCCCACGACGGGGACGTTCGTGCACGTGCCGGCGACCCTGGCGCCCGGCCCGTCGACGGCGGGTGGTCCGCCCATCTGGCTGGCTGGAGCCCGAGCCACCATGGATCGCGCGCTCGACCGCGGCCTGCCCTTCCAGGCGTCCCGCCTCTCACCGGACGACCTGGCGCCGCTGGCTCGTCGCTGGTGGGACGGGGGCGGCGGGCTCCTCGGCGTGCGCATCCGCATCGGGCTGGACCGCGTCGCCTCACGGGCGGACGGTGTGGAGTGGCAGGCCCTGACGGGACCAGCTGACTTCCTGGCCGCCGAACTGGCGCGCTATGCGGACCTGAGGGTGGCCGACGTCTCGCTCATCCCGGGCCAGGACGACCGCTCGTCGCGCGCCACCGTCGAGGCATTGATCGAGCACGTGGTCCCGGCTCTCACCGGCGAGGGCCTGCTCGGTTGAGGGCCATCGACCGGGCCTGGCATCACGAGGACTTGTCGGCGGGCAGGGCGTGGAGCGCGTCGTGTGGGGAAAGCGTGGTCGTCAAGCCGAGCCCGTTGGCGACGCGGTTGATGTAGTTGTAGTAGGCAACCACGTTGTTGAGATCGAGCACTTCGAGATCACCCAGGCCCACTGAGCGCAGCCCGTCGAGGTCCGCGGCGCTGACGGCAGCAGGGTCGGTCGTGAGCTTGAAGGCGTGGGCGGCGACGGCGTCGAGCCGCGGTGAGCCGGTCCGCACCTCGGACGGGCCCGCCTCGATCGCACCGATCTGGTCCGGCGTCCAGCCGAGCGCCAGCAGGCGATGGTGGAGCCCGGAGGCGCAGTGGGCGGTGCCGTTGAGCAGGGACGTGATGAACGCGGCCAGCACACGCTCCTCGGCGGTCAGGTCGCTCGGACAGCCCTCGACCACCCGGTACAACCGCAGCCGTTCCTCGACCACCTCGGGGTACAGACTGCCCAGCATCGTGAACTCGGCCGGCTCGCCCAGCCGCGACGCTTGCCAGTCGTACGCCGCCCGCAGGACGCCCTCGCTCTCGTCCCAGGGGACGGTTCGTATCCAGACCACGGCGCCAATGCTCGCATGCAGCGGGCAGCGAGCTGGATGGAGGACCTGATGCCGGGGGTGATCGGCCATCTGAAGAACCCGAGCGTGGCCGAGGTCGAGGAGCTGGCGGCCGCCGCGGAGCACGCCGGCGCGCGCTGGCTGGGCCTGGCCGACGCGTTCTGGTGGCGGGACGTGTGGGTCCTGCTCACGGTGGCCGCCGCGGCCACCAGCCGCTTGATGCTCGGGCCGGCCATGACCAATCCCTACCTGCGGCACCCGTTCCTGACCGTCTCCGCGCTGGCCACGCTCCAGGAGCTGGCCGGCCCTCGCGTCTTCCTGGGGTTGGCGGCGGGAGGCAGCGAGGCTCGGCTGGCCGCGAAGGTGGACCGGCGGGACGCTCCTGCGAGGACGGCGGCGCTGATCGAGCTGGTGCGGGGGGTCGCGTCCGGTCTCCCCCTGGACCCCGACAGCGGTCGCCGGCTCGACATGCCGCTGGTCCCGCTGCCTGTCCTCGTGGCGGGCGGGCACGACGGAATGCTGCGCACCGCCGGCCGGCATGCCGACCGCGCCCTGATCTGGGCAACGGCCAGCAGCGACCTGGGGCGCGTCACCGACGTGATCGGCGACGGCGCGTCCGAACGGTCCGACGGCGGGCCCGAGGTGGTGTGGGCGCCGCTCACGGCGCTCCCGGGCGACCGCGAGGCCGACGTCACCGACGTGGCCATCTACGCCGTCCTCAACGCCGGTCCCGGCGTGCTCGAACGATGGGAGCTCGACGATGACGCCCTGGACCGCATCCGACGCGCCGTCGTGGCGGGAGACGGCGGCGCAGCGGGCCGTCTGGTGCCCGACGCCGTCCTGGCAGACCTCATGCTCAGCGGCGCCGACGCCGACCCGCAGGCGGCAGCCGCCCGAGGGCGGGCCGCCGGGGTGACGTCGATCGCCGTGCCCGTGTTCTCGGTGGCGACCGTGGAAGCGCGGGTTGCCTGGGGCGCGGCCGTGGAGGCCGCCCTCGGTCCGCCGCCATAGTCCGGCACTACGGTGACGTTCGATGCCGATGACGACTGAGCCGGCCCGTGCGGCGACCCCAGGGACGACCCTTGGGACGACCCAGCCCGCCGGAGACCGGTCGTAGGGCACCGCCCACGAGGACGGACCGCGGATGGCCGATCGCGAAGCCGAAGACAAGCGCGGCCTCAAGGGGCGCGGGGAGGAGGCGATCAGCAAGGCGAAGGTCCGGGGCGAGGAGCTGCTCTCCCGGGCGGAAGCCCTGCGACCCGGCTCGGCCATCATCGATGTCGCCTTCCGCTCGTACGAGCAGGACTCACGCGTGGCGGGCTCGATCCTCGCCGGCGCGGTCGCCTTCCGCGTGTTCCTCTTCGTCGTCCCGTTCGTGTTCTTCCTCGTGGCGCTCGGCGGCTTCGTGGCCGAGGCGCTCGGCAGGACACGCCCGAGGTGCTCGCCGACGCCAACATCACAGGGCTCCTGGCGGGCTCCATCACTGACGTCGGCAACCAGTCGCTCTGGACCCGGCTGACCCTGCTCGGCATCAGCGGCATCGCTCTCTTCTCCGGCACCCGGGCCTTCATCAAGGTGCTCACCGTGGTGCACCAGCTCGTGTGGCTCCTCCCCCGGACCCGGCCCCGGAACTCGATGAAGCTGGTCGGCGGCACACTCCTGGCCGTCCTCTTCAGCCTCGTGCTCGTGCAACTCCTCAGCGTCCTCGAGGACCTCTCCTTCCCGGCCTGGTTGGTGGGGACGGCGCTCTACATGGCCATTCCGGCCGGCCTGTGGCTCCTCGTCTCGTGGAGGGTCTTCCCGCATCCGGACGGCACGATCTGGCAGGACTTCCTGCCGGGTGCGATCCTGGTCGGCATCGGCGTCGAGGCGCTGCACGTGTTCACCGTCGTCTGGATCTCCCGATCGTTCCAGAGCAAGTCGGAGGCCTTCGGCGCGATCGGCGGGTCGCTGTCGATCCTCCTGTGGTCCTATGTGATCGGTCGGATCCTGGCCGCATCACCCGTCCTGAACGCGGCCGCGTGGCGGCGCACTCACGTCGAGCTCCCGGTCCCGCTGCCCCCTCCGTCTCCGACCGTGGTCGTCCCGCCGCCTCCGCCGCCGTCATGAACGAGGTGCCCGTCATCGACATCGGCCCGTTCCGCTCCGGCGCGGAAGACACCGAGGACGTGGCGGCGAGCATCGACCGCGCCTGCCGAGAGGTCGGCTTCTTCTGCATCTCCGGACACGGCGCCCCGCTCGACGTGCTGGCCTCGCTGGACGGGGAAGCGCGGCGCTTCTTCGCCCGGTCCGAGGAGGAGAAGGCGGAGATCGCGATGGCCCGGGCCGGGTCGGCGTGGCGGGGCTGGTTCCCGCTGGGCGGCGAGCTGACCTCGGGTCGGCCCGACGGGAAGGAGGGTCTGTACTTCGGCGAGCAGCTCGACGCTACGGACCCTCGCGTGCGCGCCGGCCTTCCGCTGCACGGCCCCAACCTGTTCCCGGCCGGGATGCCGGAGCTGCGGCGGTCGGTGCTGGCGTGGATGGCGGAGATGACGGCGCTGGCCGCGACCCTGATGCGAGGAGTGGCCCTCGGCCTCGGCCTGGAGCCGGACTGGTTCGAGGAGGATCTGACCCGCGAGCCGACCGTGCTGTTCCGGATCTTCCGCTACCCGCCGACGGATGAGGACGGCTGGGGGGTGGGGGAGCACACCGACTACGGGCTCCTGACCATCCTGGCCCAGGACGGCTCCGGCGGGTTGCAGGTCCGTGGCCCGGACGGGTGGCTCGACGTCCCCGCCCTTCCCGGCGTCCTGGTCTGCAACATCGGCGACATGCTCGACCGCATGACGGGCGGCCGCTACCGGTCCACGCCGCATCGTGTCCGCAACACGAGCGGAAGGGACCGCCTGTCGTTCCCGTTCTTCTTCGATCCGGGCTGGGAGGCCCTCGTTCGCCCGGTGCCGCTCACCGGCGCGGCCCCGTCCGACGACGCGGGTACCCGCTGGGACGGGACCAGCGTCCACCGTTGGGAGGGCACCTACGGCGACTACCTGCTGGGCAAGGTCGGCAAGGTCTTCCCCGATCTCGCCGATCGCGGCTCAGCCCGTGGGCCAGCGGTGGGTGAAGCACCGATCGGTGAGGCGGCCGGGGGACCAGCGGCCCCACGCGCCGAGCGCTGAGCGCCGGGTGTCCTCGGTCCAGGCCAGGGCCTCGGGCTCCATGATCCGGCGGACGGTCTGCACGATGCCGCCCTCGTAGACCAGGTAGCCGGCCCACGTGCCCGGGTGGTCCTTCGTCGAACCGACCTCGCTGATCATGACCGGGCCGTGGCGACGCCGGCGGTGCCGATGCGTGTGGCCGGTGGTGACCATGGTGGCCGGATTCGTGGCGGCGATCCGGTCGAGCAGGCGCTTGGCCGCCGGACCGTAGATCCCCGGCGGCAGGTAGTACGGGAACGGCGTCGTCATCAGCTGGTGATGCAGCACCAGCAGCGTGGGCCGTCCCTGCCCCAGCAGCTCGAACAGGCGGGCGTCGTCGATCGGCGCGAACCCGTGCTCCCGACCCGGGTGGACGGTGTTGGCCAGCACCACCTGGAGGCCGGCGAGATCCGCGGCGGTCGTCTGCTCGTGGAGCACGATCTGATGTCGGGCGAGGTGCACGGACCCGTCGTCGTGGCGATGGTTGCCGCCGTCGTGGTTGCCGGGGATCGCCCACAGTGGCAGCCCGCACGCGGCCAGCAGCTCACCGGCGAGGTCGTACTCGGCGGCGCGGCTGTCGTGCGTGAGGTCGCCCTTCACCACCAGGCCCTCGGCGCCCCAGGCGTCCAGCTCGGCCAGTGCCGCCCGCAGGCAGACGACCGGATGGGCGGAGGCGGCGTCCGCCGACAGGTGGAGGCGGGGCGCCCGCCCGAACCCCGTCTCGCCGATGTGCATGTCGGACACGGTGGCGAAACGCCCCAGGAACCGGCCGGGCGGAGCGGGCAGTGTGCGCAGCGTCGTCGCCGGGCGGCCGTTGATCGTCACCGCGTAGGACGTGTCCTCCTCCAGCCCGTCGAGCACCACCGCGCCCACCCCGTCGTGCACGCTCACGAGCGCGGACCGGCTCCCGACGGACACCGCGTTGTCCCCGTCGTGCTCGGAGCGGACGACGAGCTGAGCCGCGGACGGCTCGACTGCGAAGACCTCGACCCTGGGGTCGGCGGCGCTCGTCACGCTCCGAAGCGCGTGGCCAGCGTCGACGCCTCCCGTTCCCGCAACGAGACGTTGACCCGCTGGCGCTCCAGCACCTGCTGCAGCGTCTTGGCGGCCTGCGGGATGCCGTGCTCGGCGAAGAAGCCCGCCACGTCCGCCTGCTGCTCGGGACGGGTGAGCGTCTTGACCGGGTCCACCATGCGCACGATCGAAGCGTTGGGGAAGGCGGTGTTGGCGTGGTCCCAGTGCTCCCTGACGAAGCGCCAGGCCTGGTCACCACGCTCCCGGTTGAGGATGCACCGAGCCAGCGCATACGGCGCGTTCTGGGTGCGCACCTCTGGGCCGAGGAGGAAGTCGAGCGTGCGCGTCATCAGCGCCTCGTCGTCGAAGTCGGCCAGGGCGTAGAGGTACCGCAACTGGTCCTGGGGCGTGTCGGCCTCCCGGAAGCGCTCCACGAACTGCTCGTAGCGCTCCTCGCCGCCCGTCGCGGCAGCGACGGTGACGACGGCGGCCACCACGGGCGGGTCGACGGCCTCCCCGTCCCGGAGGTGCCGGTCGAGGATCTCCGCGGCGCGCTCCTGCGCGGGGACGTCGTTGCCCATCACCGCCATCGTGCGGATGAGGAGCCCCCGCAGCTCGCCGACGAGGTCATCCTCGTCCGGCTCGGCCTGCCAGCCGACGGTGGCCAGGCGGGGTCCGACGAGCTCGCGCACGAAGGCCCGGAACCGCTCGCGCGGCCCGCCGTCGAGCAACCGGTCGCACCACGCCAGACCCGCGGTGATGGTGCGCCAGACCGCGACGTCGGGTTCCTCGGAGAAGTTGGCCACCAGCTCGCAGAACGCATCGGCATCGACGGAACCGGCCACCACCGCGGCCCAGGTGTCGTCGACGAGGCTGTAGCGCTCGACGGTCGACAGCTCCCGCTGCGCCACGGCGGCCACGCGGGTCCGGAGCTCGTCGTCGTAGGCCACGCGGTAGAAGCCGTGCGCGCCGCTGTTGACGACCACGACGGCCTTGGGATCGAGCAACGGCACCGACGCTTCGTCGCCGTCGAGGAGGACCTTGACCTCCTGCGCGGAGGAGGCCTCTTCGCCGGCAGCCACCTGGCGGACCTGCACGGGGACGGCCCACCGGGCCTCCGGCACCGGGGTGCCGTCCTCCCGCAGCCCGTCGCCGAACAGGAAGCGCCGCTGCCGCAACGTGATCGCGGTCCCGTCGGCGGAGAGCGACGCGCTCACCAGCGGGTAGCCCTCCTGCCAGATCCAGCTGTCCATGATGCGCCGGACCGGCTCGCCCGACGTCGCCTCCAGCGCGTCCCACAGGTCCGACGTCTCGGTGTTGCCGTAGCTGTGCTTGGCCAGGTAGTGGCGGATGCCGTCCCGGAACCGCTCCACCCCGAGGAACTGCTCCAACATGCGGAGGAGCGCGCCGCCCTTCTCGTAGGTGAGCACGTCGAACATGCCGTCGGCGTCCGCGGGCGAGACGACCTCGAACTCGACCGGCCGGGTGCTGGCCAGGCTGTCGGTCTCGAAGGCCGCCGTGCGCTCGAGGCTGAACGTCTCCCACCGCTTCCAGTCCGGCCGGAAGGCGTCGCACGCCGCCACCTCCATGAAGGTGGCGAAGGCTTCGTTGAGCCAGATGCCGTTCCACCACCGCATCGTGACCAGATCGCCGAACCACATGTGGGCGAGCTCGTGCGCCACGACGTCGGCGACGAGCTGTTCCTCGCTCTGCGTCGCCCGATCCGGATCGACGAGCAGCACGCTCTCCCGGAACGTGATGCACCCGAGGTTCTCCATGGCTCCCGCGGCGAAGTCCGGCAGCGCCACGAGGTCGACCTTGTCCGACGGATAGGGGATGCCGTAGTAGTCCTGGAACCACTGCAGCGCGAACGCGCCGACGTCGAGGCCGAAGCCGGTCAGGTGGTCCTTGCCGGGCACGTGCACCATCCGCATCGGCACCTGACCGACAGCGCGCGGCTGCGTGGCCTCGAGCGGACCGGTGATGAACGCCACCAGGTACGTCGACATCGGCATGGTGTCGGCGAAGCGGACGGCTTGGCGACCGTCGGGCCGCTCCTCCCGCGCGATCTCGGGACCGTTCGAGATGGCGAGCAGGTCGCCGGGCGCCACGATCGTGGCCGCGAAGACGGCCTTGAAGTCCGGCTCGTCCCAGCACGGGAAGGCGCGGCGGCAGTCGGTGGCCTGCATCTGGCTGGTGGCGATGGTGTGTTCGACGCCGTCGTCGTCCTTGAAGCGGGAGCGGTACCAGCCCCGCAGCTTGTCGTTCAGCGTGCCCGCGAAGGCGATCGACAGCCGCGCGCTGGTGCCCGCGGGCAGTGGTTCGGGCAGGGCAAAGCTGACCCGCTCGTACTCGTCGTCGTGGGACCAGGTCAGCGGCGAGGACGTGCCGTCGACCGTCAGTGTGGCCTGCTCGAGCACCAGGTCGGCGGCGTTGCAGACCAGCTCCTCGGCCGGCTCGTCCACCACCAGCGCGATGTCGACCGTGCCCCGGAACGTGGCGGCGGGCAGATCGGGCTCCAGGACGATGTCGTACCGCTCGGGGTGTACAGCGCGCGGGAGGCGGTGGGGGTTGGTCGACATGGCGGTCGAGCGTAGCGGCGGCGGCCGGAACGACTTCGGGCACTAGCCTCCCTCGTCGTGCCAGCCCCAGCGGACGATCCCGGATCGGATCGGAGCGCGGAGCGAGGGGCGGCGACTCCGGCCCGCTACCACGTGGTCGGCATCGGCAACGCACTGGTCGACGTCATCGCCCACCACGACGACCGGTTCATCGAGGAGCACACCCTCGTGAAGGGCTCGATGACCCTCATCGAGGCCGACCGGGCGCTCTCCCTCCACGCCGCGATGGTCGCCCCGATCGAGATGTCCGGGGGGTCGGCGGCCAACACGATGTGCGGTGTGGCGTCGTTCGGGGGGACGGCGGCGTACATCGGGAAGGTGGCGCCCGACGGCCTGGGGCATGCGTTCCGCCACGACCTCCACGCCGAAGGCGTGGCCTTCCCCAACGCACCGGCGCGGGCCGAGGTGCCGACCGGCCGCTGCCTGATCGTCGTCACCCCGGACGCGCAGCGGACGATGAACACCTTCCTGGGCGTTTCGTCGCTGCTGGGCCCGGACGACGTCAGCACGGAGGTGGCGGGCTCCGGCCAGGTCGTCTACATGGAGGGCTACCTGTACGACCGGCCCGAGGCCAAGCGGGCCTACCGCAAGGCCGCGCAGGTGGCGCACCGGGCCGGGCGCAAGGTGTCGCTCACCTTGTCGGACTCGTTCTGCGTCGACCGCCACCGCGACGACTTCCTCGCCCTCGTGCGGGACGAGGTCGACATCCTCTTCTCGAACGACGACGAGGTGCTCGCGCTGTACGAGGTCGACGATCTGGACGACGCGGTCAGCCAGGTCCGCGCCGACTGCGAGCTCGCGGTGGTGACCGTCGGCGCGGAGGGCTCGCTCGTCGTGACCGCGGAGGACGTGATCGCAGTCAAGGCCGAACCGGTGGCCAAGGTGGTCGACACGACCGGCGCGGGCGACCTGTACGCCGCTGGCTTCCTCTTCGGGTACACCAACGGCGCCGATCTGGCCGAGTGCGGGCGGCTCGGATCGGTGGCGGCGGCCGAGGTCATCAGCCATGTCGGCGCTCGGCCGTCGGTGCCGCTGCGCCGGCTGGTCTGAGGTTCGTCGCCTGCGGTCGCTGGGTACCATCGCTCCCATGGCCCCACGGTTCCGGCACTTCGCTCTCGCGCTCGCGGTCGTCACCGCCGGCAGCCTGGTCGCCTGCGGCGACGACGGCCCGGACGTGGAGATCGGCGTCCCAGGGACAGGGGACGGTTCGGGGGGCGAACCGAGCGGGACCGGATCGGACGGCTCCGGTGGGAGTGGCGGCCTGGCGCGCTGCGGAGAGATCCTGCGGGCCTACGGCAGCCTGGCGGCGACCGCCATCCAGGGCGAGGACGCCGCCGCCAACGCCCAGGAGACGTTGGAAGGCCTGGCCGACGAGCTGCCCGAGGACCTGCAGGACGATCTCGCCGTCGTCGCCGACGCCTTCGGGGCCATCGCCGAGGAGGGCGTGGTGGACGGCGGATCGGAGCTGACCACCAGCGAGTTCCGCGAAGCCAACCAGAACATCCTGGGCTACCTGCAGGACGACTGCCTGCCGGGCTGATGAGCGATCAGCCCGCCGACCGGTCCACGGGGTCTGCGGACGAGCCGGCAGGCCTGCTCGACGCCGCGATGGCCTGGCTGGCCGTCGATCCCGACCCGGACACCCGAGCCGAGCTGTCAGAGCTCGTCGCCGCCGCGGGCGCCGGCGACGCCGCACCGCTGGCGGCGCGCTTCGCCGGGCGCCTGCAGTTCGGCACCGCCGGGCTGCGGGGCGAGCTGGGGGCCGGGCCGATGCGCATGAACCGGGTGACCGTGCGGCGGGCGACGGCGGGCCTGGTCCGCCACCTGCTGGCCACGGAGTCCGGGGCGGCCGAGCGGGGCATCGTCATCGGCTACGACGCCCGCCACAAGAGCGACGCCTTCGCCCGGGACGCGGCCGCGGTAACAGCCGGCTTGGGGATGAGGGCGATGCTGATGCCCG
The DNA here is from genome assembly GCA_963769115.1 of uncultured Acidimicrobiales bacterium. Lineage (GTDB taxonomy): Bacteria > Actinomycetota > Acidimicrobiia > Acidimicrobiales > Ilumatobacteraceae > DASTFY01. Next base: position 66,638 of record CAVYKN010000015.1, on the reverse strand, counting down.
GACCCGGGCCGACGCCCGTGCTGGCGTGGGCGGTCCCTCACCTGCAGGCTGTGGCCGGCGTGATGGTCACCGCCAGCCACAACCCGCCCCGCGACAACGGGTACAAGGTGTACCTGGAGGACGGGTCCCAGATCGTGTCGCCGGTCGACGTCGAGATCGCGACGGCGATCGATGCGGTCGACCTGTCGGCGATCGAGCTCGCCGAAGCGGACGATCCACTGGTCGTCCTCCTGGACGCCGCCCCGGTCGAGGCCTACCTCGACGCCGTGCCCGCGGTCCGTCTCGTGCCGGATCTCGCCGGTGTCACGGTCGCGTACACGCCGATGCACGGCGTTGGCGGGGACACGCTGCTGGCCGCCTTCGAACGGGCGGGCTGGGCGCGCCCGACCGTCGTGGCCGCCCAGTTCACGCCGGACCCCGACTTCCCGACCGTGTCGTTCCCCAACCCCGAGGAACCGGGCGCCATGGACCTGCTCTTGGCCTGCGCGCGGGAGGCCAGCGCCGAGCTCGCCCTCGCCAACGATCCGGACGCCGATCGGCTCGGGGCCGCCATCCCCACCCCGGACGGCGACTGGCGCCGCCTCACGGGTGACGAGCTGGGCTGGCTGCTGGCCGACCACGTCCTCCGTCACACCGCGGGAGAGGACCGGCTGGTCGTGACCACCCTGGTGTCGTCGTCGCTGCTGGCCCGGATGGCTGCCGCCGCCGGTGTCCACCACGCGGAGACATTCACCGGGTTCAAGTGGATCGCCAAGACCATGCGCGACCGGCCCGGCCAACGGTTCGTGTTCGGGTACGAGCAGGCGCTCGGCTATCTCGTCACGGCCCTGCCCCGAGACAAGGACGGCATCACCGCCGCGGTGCTGATGGCGGAGATCGCTGCGCTGGCCAAGGCCGAGGGCGTCACCTTGCAGCAGCGGCTGGACGACCTGGCCGACCGGTTCGGCCGATACGTGACCGCGGAACGGTCGTTGCGCATGGAACCAGCAGTGGCGGCGGCCCGTGTCACGATGCTGCGGTCCGCGCCGCCCGCGGCGCTGGCCGGCCGCCCGGTCGACGAGGTGCTCGAGTACCCGGAGGCCAACCTCCTGCGGCTGGTGTGCGGCCGTTCGCGGGTGCAGGTCAGGCCGAGCGGCACGGAGCCGAAGGTCAAGATCTACGGCGAGGGTGTCGACGAGGACCCGCAGCCGCTCATCGACGCCGTGGCCGCCCTCCTGCTGACCTGACGTTCCGGGCAGGGGAGCCCGCCGCCCGCACGAGCTCTGAGCCGATCGCGCCGTCTGCGATTCACTGGGCTCAGATCTCGCGGGGTCAGGCCGGGGAACGGCCGGCCCGCGACCCCCGGCAGGGGGTGGGGACAACCCCCGGTGCCCTTCGCCGGGAGGCGGGATGGGCGCGGCCGGGCCTGATCCGTACCGTCGGAGGTGCCCCCCGAACACCCGAAGACCGCTGGAGGAACCACCGTGTTGGAACGTCTCGCCTCTGCCTGCTTCCGCCATCGCTGGCGGGTGGTGGCCCTGTGGGCCGTAGGGCTCGTGGGCCTGTTCGCCCTGAGCGGCGCGCTCGGAGGAGCTTTCTCCGACAGCGGTCGCCTGGAGGGCACCGATTCGCAGCGGGCCTACGACCTGCTCGGTGACGAGATGCCCGAGCGCTCGGGTGATTCCGCCATGGTGGTGTTCCACGACCCGGCGGGGATCGACCGTCCCGAGGCTCGGGCAGCCATCGGCGCGTACCTCGACGACGTCCGGACCCTGCCCCGGGTGGCGGCCGTCAGCTCACCGGTGGATTCGGCGGCCCAGATCGCCGCCGATCGGTCCGTCGCCTTCGCCGCGGTCGACTTCACGCCCGAAGGCGACGTGCCCTTGGAGACGGCAGCCGCGGCGATGGCCGAGAAGGCAGCCGCCCTCGAACAGGCCGGCGTCGAGGTCGCGTTCGGCGGCGACCTGTTCCAGGAGGTCGAGATCCCGGCCAGCGAGGTGGTCGGGCTCCTCGCCGCGGCCGTGATCCTGCTCGTCGCCTTCGGCTCCGTCGTTGCCATGGGCCTGCCGATCGTCAGCGCTCTGGTCGGGGTGGCCGCGTCGATCGCCGCGCTCGGCCTGTGGGCGGCCGTCGTGCCCACGCCGGACTTCACGACGCAGGTGGCGATGATGATCGGCCTCGGTGTGGGCATCGACTACGCGCTGTTCATCGTGACCCGTTATCGGGTCGCGTTGCGGCGTGGCCTTGACCCCCACGCCGCGACGGTCGAGGCCATGGGCACGGCCGGGCGGGCGGTCGTGTTCGCCGGCGGCACGGTGATGATCTCGCTGTTGGGCCTGCTGCTGATGCAACTCAGCTTTCTCCAGGGTCTGGCGCTGGGCACGTCGACGGCCGTCCTGGTGGCGGTGGCCGCTGCCGTCACCCTGCTCCCGGCCCTCCTGGGCCTGGCCGGCCGGCGCATCGATCGACTCAGTGTGCACCGCCGGCGTCGCGTCGATCGGACCCGGGAGACGCCGGCCCACCGCTGGGCCCGGGGTGTCCAGCGGCGCCCTGTCGTCGCCGCGGTCGGTGGTGCCGCCGTGCTTCTCGGCCTCGCCGCGCCCGTCGTGTCCATGCGCCTGGCCGTGGCGGACGCTGGGAACGATCCGGCCGGTTCCACCACCCGCCAGGCCTACGACTGGCTGGCGGAGGGCTTCGGCGCCGGCGTCAACGGCCCGCTGACCCTGGTCATGGAGACGCCCGACGCCTCCGCCGCGGCGGCGGTGCCCGGTGTCCTCGAGGCCGTCGCCGCGACTCCCGGCGTCGTGCTGGTCACCCCGCCGGTGAGCAGCCCATCCGGTGCCATCGCCGTCGCCCAGGCCTTCCCCGCCGACTCGCCGCAGTCCGAGCGCACCGAGGAGCTCGTGCGCACCCTGCGGGATGACGTCCTGCCCGCTGCTGCCGACGGCTCCGGGCTGGCCGCCCACGTCGGCGGCCAGACCGCCTCGGGTATCGACTTCGCCCAGGTCTTGTCGGCTCGGCTGCCGTGGTTCATCGGGGCCGTCCTGCTGCTCAGCTTCATCCTGCTGCTGGTCGTGTTCCGCTCCGTGCTCGTCCCGCTCAAGGCCGTGGTGATGAACCTGCTGTCCATCGCCGCTGCCTACGGCGTGATGGTGGCGGTGTTCCAGTGGGGTTGGCTGGGCTCGGTGTTCGGCGTCGACGGCGGCGCGCCGATCGAGCCGTGGGCGCCGATGATGCTCTTCGCCATCGTGTTCGGCCTGTCGATGGACTACGAGGTGTTCCTCCTCTCGTCGGTCAAGGAGGAGTTCGACCGCACCGGCGACAACAGCCGCGCCGTGGTGGAGGGGCTGGCGTCGACCGCACGGGTGATCACCGCAGCCGCGGCCATCATGGTGTGCGTGTTCGGCAGCTTCGTGGTCGCTGACCAGCGCGCCATCAAGCTCATCGGCCTCGGGCTGGCCGTCGCCGTGCTGATCGACGCCACGCTGGTGCGGATGGTGCTGGTGCCGGCCACCATGGAGCTGCTCGGCCGGGCCAACTGGTGGATGCCCGGATGGCTGGGCCGGCGACTGCCGCGGTTGCGGGTCGACGGGCCGCCGGCGATGCCGGGGGCGGTGCCCCTCCCGTCCCCGGCGCCGGCTGATCGGGTCCGTGGTGAGCGCGTCGGAGCGGCACGATGACCGACACCACGGCCCTGCCGCCCCCACCTCCGCCGCCACCGCCGTCTCCCGCCGCTGCAGCCGCGTCCGCGGGCCGCCGCGGCAGCACGCTCGCCCGGCTGTTCCGCCCGATCGTCGAGGCCCGGACGTGGAAGGCGACGCTGCAGGCGGTTCTCAACCTGCCGTTCGGCATCGCGTGGTTCACCATCATCGTGACCGGCCTGTCGGTCGGTGTCGGCACGTTGATCACGCTGATCGGCATCCCGGTCCTGCTGCTGCTGCTCCTGTTCAGCCGGGCGCTCAGCGGGGTGGAGCGGGGCCGGGCCCGGTTGCTGCTGGACATCGACATCCCGTCCCCGTTCCGATCCCTCTCCGCGGCCGGTGGGCTGTGGGCGCGAGTCAAGGCGCTCGTCACCGACCCTGCAGCCTGGAAGGCGCTCGCCTTCGGCCTGTTGTTGTTCCCGTTCGGGATCGTGTCGTTCGTCGCCGCCGTCGTGCTGTGGTCGGTCGGCCTGACCGGCGTCACGTTCCCGCTGTATGGCTGGGCTCTGGGCTCGGACGCCGGCGGGCTCAACCTCGGCGTGATGGAACGGGCCGTCAACAGCCTGGTCATCGGCGTCGCCGGGCTGATCGTCCTGTTGGTCACCCCTCATGTGGTGCGGGGTCTGGCGGCCGTCGACCGGGCGCTCGTACGCGCCCTCTTGGGGCCGAGCGGGACGGTGCAACTCCAACAACGCGTCGAGGAGCTGGCCGAGAGCCGCGAAGCCTCGGTGGACGCCGCGGAAGCGGAGCGCCGTCGCATCGAGCGGGATCTGCACGACGGCGCTCAGCAGCGGCTGGTCGCCGTCGCCATGGACCTCGGGCTGGCGCGCCAGCGGATGGAGCGGGGGGACGACCCGGCCGGCACCGCCGAGCTGGTCGGCCACGCCCACGACGAGGCCAAGCGGGCAATCACCGAGCTACGCGAGCTGGTACGGGGCATCCACCCGGCCGTGCTGGCCGACCGCGGGCTCGACGCCGCCCTTTCCTCGGTCGCCGCCCGCTGCCCCGTGCCCGTCGAGCTGCGCGTCGATCTGCCCGAACGCCCGCCGCCGTCCGTAGAGGCGGCCGCCTACTTCGTGGTGGCGGAAGCGCTCACGAACGTCGCCAAGCACAGCTTCGCCCGCCAGGTGTGGGTGCGCGTCGCTCGGCGCGGGCCGATGGTCGTGGTGGAGGTCACGGACGACGGCGTGGGCGGCGCGTCGGTGCAGCAGTCCGGCGGGCTTGCCGGGCTGGCCGACCGCGTGAAGGCCGTCGAGGGCACCGTGCGCCTGGCCAGCCCCCACGGCGGGCCGACCACCCTGCTGGTGGAGCTCCCGTGCGGGTCCTGATCATTGAGGACTCGGTCCTGCTGCGGGAGGGCCTGGGACGGATCCTGGCCGAGTACGGCGACGAGGTGGTGGCCGCGCTCGGCACGGCGGACGACCTCGTCGCCACGGTCGAGGCCACTGCGCCCGACGTCGTCATCGCCGACGTCCGCATGCCTCCAACGCACACGGACGAGGGGTTGCGGGCTGCCATCGAGCTCCGCCGCTTGCGGCCGGGAACGCCGGTGCTGGTCCTGTCGCAATACGTCGAGGAGCGCTACGCCAGCGAGCTCCTGTCGGACGATGCGGAGGCGGTGGGCTACCTCCTGAAGGAGCGGGTCGCCGATGTCGCCGACTTCGTCGATGCCGTGCACCGCGTGGCCGACGGCGGCACGGTGCTGGACCCCGAGGTGGTGGCGCAACTGCTGGCCCGTCGTCGTAGCGGACCGCTGGACACCCTGACGCCGCGCGAGCGCGACGTGCTGGCGCTGATGGCGGAGGGTCGGTCGAACGCGGGCATCGCCCAAGCCCTCGTCGTGTCCGACGGCGCCGTCGAGAAGCACATCTCGTCCATCTTCGGACGGCTCGGGCTGGCGCCCACGGACACCGAGCACCGGCGCGTGCTGGCCGTACTCGCCTGGCTCCGCGCCTGACGTGACTGGTGGGGGCCCTCCCCCTCGAGTACTACCAGAGGCCGAACTGGCGGTCGCCGGCGTCCCCGAGGCCGGGGACGATGTAGGCCTTGTCGTTGAGGTGGCTGTCGATGGCCGCGGTGATGATGCGGGTCTGGATGCCCGAGCGGCGGATGCGGTCGAGCCCTTCGGGCGCGGCGAGGACGCACACGACGGTGATCGGCTGGGGCGCGCCACGCTCGACGAGGAGGCGGCACGTGTACTCGAGCGAGCCTCCCGTGGCCAGCATCGGATCGAGGACGAAGCAGGGCCGCTCCTCCAGCCGGTCCGGCAGCTTGGCCAGGTAGGGGGAGGGGAGGAAGGTCTCCTCGTCCCGGGCCAGACCGACGAAGCCGACCTCGGCGGAGGGAAGGAGGCGGAGCGCGCCGTTGACGAGGCCCACGCCGGCCCGCAGGATCGGTACCAGCATGGGCACGGTGGACAGCCGGCGCCCGTACGCGGGACCGAGCGGCGTCGTGACCTGCACCTCCTGCGACGGCAGGAGGCGGGTGGCTTCGTAGACGAGCATCCCTGCCAGCCCGTCGAGCGCGGCGCGGAACTCGGCGTTGGGCGTGCTGGCCTCGCGCAGGATCGTCAGGCGCTCGGCGGCCAGCGGATGGTCGATGACGGTGATGTCCACAGCGCCCATCGTGGCAGGACGCACCCGGCTCGGCGATCAACTCCGTCGGTGGGGCGTCCGTTCACAGACGGTCCTCTCCGCACGAGGTCAGGGCTTCAGGCGGCCGGTCGTCGCGTCGTACACGCCGTGCGGTCTGGTCAGGTACGTCCATGCGATCAGGCTCGACGGTCACTCGCACGCCACCCCGTCGCTGTCACCGTCGAGTGCGGGCCGGTAGCCGGGCTGCCACGAGTAGAGCGGAGCGGCGCCAGCGGCGCGGACCGCAGAGCAGTTGGCGTAGTACGCCCCAGGCGGCGGAGGCGACGGTACCGAGCCACAGCCCTTCGCCGGCGACACGGCGTCGGCGGCGACGTAGCTGGCCTCACGGGCGTGCCGGCCGTAGCCGTCACGGCTGTCGTAGCGGGCGATTGCCCAGCCCTGGTTGATCATCTGCAGACCGGCGTCGACGCCGCCGGCCGAGTCGACGTAGCGCAGGAGCCGTCCGTAGCCATCCACGTCATCTCGGGCGCCAGACGTCAGCCTGACCGGCTGGCCCTGCACGACGGCCCGAAGAGCTGCCGCGGCCTCGGCATAGCAGGGCTGGCCGACCTCGGGCGTGTCGACTCCGATGATCCGGACCGTCTGCCCGGTGGACATCTCGACGGTGTCCCCGTCAACGACGCGGGACACGACGGTGAGACCCGACGGCGCCGGAGGGGCGCAGGCGACGGTCGCCGCCGCGGCGACGGCGGCGGTGGCGAAGAGGACGGTGGTCTTGATGGGCACTTCTGGTTCCTTGTCTGGGTCTGTGGCTTGGATGTGGGTTTCGTTCTGCTCTCTGGACGTGCGCGGACGCCCGCGATGACGCGCACGGCCCTCGACGTCTGGCCGGCCCTCGCGGACGCTCTACTGCTGTCGTGGCAGGATTGGGGCGTGACGGCGTCTGATCAGGTCACGACGCCCGGCTCCGCTCAGTCGCTCGGTCGGGTCGAGGTGGCCTTGATGATCGACCACACCCTCCTGGTGCCCGAGGCCACGCCCGAGCAGGTGCGGGAGCTCTGTGTGGAGGCCGGGCGCTTCGGCGTGATCGCGGTCTGCGTGTCCCCGAACATGCTGCCCCTCGGCACGGACTGGCTGGCGGAGGGGATCCTGACGGCCTGCGTGGTCGGGTTCCCGTCCGGCGCCCATCACGCCGCGGTGAAGGCCGCGGAGGCCGCCCAGGCCAGGGCCAACGGAGCGGACGAGGTCGACATGGTGATCAACCTCGGGCTGGCCAAGTCGGGGGCGTGGGGCGGCGTCCGCGCGGAGATCGACGCGGTGCGGGAGGCCGCGCCCCACCCGGCCGTGCTCAAGGTGATCATCGAGTCCGGTCTGCTGAGCGACGACGAGATCGTCAAGGCGTGCGAGGTATCGGTGTCTGCAGGCGCCGACTTCGTCAAGACCTCGACCGGCTTCCACGCCACGGCCGGCGGGGCGACGGTGGAGGCGGTGCGCCTCATGCGGGCCACGGTGGGCCCGGACCTCGGGGTCAAGGCCAGCGGTGGCATCCGCTCGGCCGAGAAGGCGCTGGCCATGATCGACGCCGGCGCCAACCGCATCGGCACGTCGTCGACGGAGAAGATCCTCGACGGGTTACCCGCCTGAGGCCGCCCGGGCCGCGCTGACCCCGACGCGCTCGGCCTTCAGCAGCGCGTAGCCGGGCTTGACCCGGCCGTTGATGATCCGTAGGCGCTCGTCGAAGGGCGCGAACGCGCTCTTCATGGCGTTGACGGTCAGCCACTCGAACTCGTCCCAACCCCAGCCGAAGGCCTCGTGGAGCTGCAGGAGCTCGTTGCCCAGTGACGTGTTGCTCATGAGGCGGTTGTCGGTGTTGACGGTCACCCTGAAGCGGAGCTGTCCCAGCATCCCGATCGGGTGGTCGGCGATGGAGTCGACGACGCCTGTGTTCACGTTGGAGGTCGGGCACAGCTCGAGCGGGATGCGCCGGTCGCGCACGTAGGCGGCGAGCCGGCCGAGGTGGTGCTCGCCGTCGACCACCTGGATGTCGTCGACGATGCGCACTCCGTGGCCGAGGCGCTCGGCGCCGCACCACTGCACCGCCTCCCAGATCGACGGGAGCCCGAACGCCTCACCGGCGTGGATGGTGGCGTGGAAGTTCTCACGCTGCACGAGCTGGAACGCATCGAGGTGGCGGGTCGGCGGGTAGCCGGCCTCGGCGCCCGCGATGTCGAAGCCCACGACGCCCGCATCGCGCCAGCGCACCGCCAGCTCGGCGATCTCCAGGCTGCGGGCGGCCGTCCGCATGGCCGAGCAGATGGCGTAGATCGTCAGGTCGGTACCTGCCGAGCCGATCCGGAAGCCCTCCAGGACGGCGTCGAGCACCTCGTCCAGGGTCAATCCGGCCTCGATGTGGAGCTCGGGGGCGAAGCGCACCTCGGCGTACACGAGGCCGTCGGCGGCGAAGTCCTCGGCGCACTCGGCGGCGACGCGGATGATGGCGTCGCGGTGCTGCATCACGCCGATGGTGTGCGCGAACGTCTCCAGATAGAGCACGAGGTCGTTGCGCTTGGCGCCGCGGTGGAACCACGTGCCGAGGTCGTCGACGTCGGTGGTCGGGAGGCGGGAGTAGCCGTACTCCGACGAAAGCTCGACGACGGTGGAGGCGCGCAGGCCACCGTCGAGGTGGTCGTGGAGGACGACCTTCGGCGCCCGCTGGATGCGGACCGGGTCGATCACGGAGCCGGCCTCATCAAGCGCTGGCCCGCGCCGTGCCGGCCAGCGGGCGCAGCGGCATGGTTGGTTCCCGCTGCAACCAGTTCCAGCTGGGGTACCGGGCCGAGGCCGAGATGCAGTGCAGGGAGTAGGCGTGGCGGCTGCGGGACGAGCGGTTGGCGTCGCTCCAGTGGGGGAGCAGGCCGTGGAGCACGACGAGCGTCCCCTCGGGCACGGGCAGCGGCATCAGCTCGTCCGGTGGTTGGGGGAGCGGCGTGCGGTCGAGCTCCTCGAACTCGGTCCCGCCGCCGGCCGCCCGCTTGAACACCTTGCGCAACGGGCCACGATGGGCGCCGGGGGCCGCCCAGAGGCAACCGTTCTCGAGGGTGGCGTCCTCCAGCGCGAACCAGAAGCCGACCACGCTGACCGGATCCGTCCAGAGGAACGTGGCGTCCTGGTGGCAGCCGACCTCGCCGCCGATGCTCGGCTGCTTGAAGATGTACATGCTCTGCAGAGCGAGGGGATCGGACAGCCCGATGGCCGTGGACACCTCGGCCAGTTCGTCCGTGTAGCTGAAGCGCTCGAACACCGGATCGAGGTCATGCAGGGCGTGGCCGATCTTGTTGATCGACCGCTCCTTCGGGACAGTGAGCGTGCCGTCCTCGTCGAGAGCCTCCTCCTCGAAGAAGCAGACGACGCGGTCACCGGAGGAGAGGAAGAGGTCGTCGCTGACACGCTCCTGCTCGTTGGTCGTGAACACGGTGCGGTGCGACGGCTCGAACTGTTCGACGATCTCTTCCGCCCGCGCCCTGGCCTCGGCGCAGGCCCGCGGGCTGGCGAAGCCCTCTATGACCGCGAACCCGTCCCGGTGGAAGTCGTCGGCGAGATGCGGAGCCAGCGTCACGGATCCCACGGTACCCGGCCGCCGTGTTCAGCTGCCCTCGTCGTCCGCTGCGACGTGCTAGACGAAGGCAATGGGCATCGCCGACCTCATCCATCGGGCCCTTCAAGAGGCCCCCATCGCCATCGAGGCCTATGACGGAACATCGGCCGGATCGGCCGATGCCGTCGCCACCGTCCTGGTGCGTTCACCGGACGCGCTCAACCGCTTCATCTACGCGCCGAACGATCTCGGGCTGGGTCGGGCCTACGTGGCCGGCGACCTGGACGTCGAGGGCGACCTGTTCCGCGCGCTGTACGCGTTCGCCCGCATCGACGTCCACCTAGACCGGGCGCTGCTCACCGACCTCGTCAAGGCGTTGGGACCGAGGGGGCTGAAGCCGCTCCCTCCGCCGCCGGAGGAAGCCCGGATGCACGGGTCGCGGCACTCCCGCGCCCGCGACGCCGCGGCCGTCTCCTACCACTACGACCTGTCGAACGAGTTCTACCGGCTCATGCTCGGCCCTTCGATGACCTACTCGTGCGCGGTCTGGGAGAACCGGGGCGTCGGGCTCGAAGCGGCCCAGGCGGCGAAGCTCGAGCTCATCTGCCAGAAGCTGGCCCTCAAGCCGGGCATGCGGCTGCTCGACGTCGGTTGCGGCTGGGGTTCGATGGCCCTGCACGCGGCCGAGCGCCACGGTGTCGAGGTCGTGGGGGTCACGGTGTCGTCCCGCCAGGTCGAAGCGGCGAGCGAGCGGGCGAAGGAGGCTGGTCTGGCCGGGCAGGTGGACATCCGCCTGCAGGACTACCGCGACGTGGACGACGGCCCCTTCGACGCCATCAGCTCGATCGGGATGTTCGAGCACGTCGGTCGCAAGCGGCTGGCGGGCTACTTCGCCCATCTGCGCGAGCTGCTGCGTCCCGAGGGCCGGTTGCTCAACCACGGCATCTGCCGGCCGCCCGTCTCCCGCGACGCGCTCCCCGTCACCGTGCCGAAGTCGCCATGGGAGCGGCGGACCTTCATCGACCGCTTCGTCTTCCCCGACGGGGAGCTCCACGAGCTCGGGACCGTGATCTCCTCGATGCAGCAGCAGGGCTTCGAGGTCCGTCACACCGAGACGCTGCGGGAGCACTACGGCCTCACCCTGCGGGCCTGGGTCGCCAACCTCGAGGCCAACTGGGAGCAGGCCGTGCGGCTGGCCGGGCTCGGCCGGGCCCGCGTGTGGCGCCTCTACACGGCGGCCAGTGCCATCGGCTTCGAGGACGCGCGGATCCAGATCCACCAGGTGCTGGCCACCCGGACCGAGCACGGGCGCAGCGGATTCCCGTTGCGGCCCGCCTACTGACTCCGAGCGCCATGACCGTCTCGTCCTACGAGCCGCTGATGGGACGCTCGCCGTTCCCGCCGATCGCGGAGTACGGCTTCCTGTCGGACACCGAGACCACGGCACTCGTCGCGCCGAGCGGGAACATCGAGTGGATGTGCCTGCCCAGGGTGGACTCGCCCAGCGCCTTCGGCGCGCTCCTCGACCGGGACGCCGGCGGTTTCCGGCTGGGTCCGGTCGAGCAGCGGGTCCCGGTCGGTCGTCGCTACCTGCCCGGCACGATGGTGCTGGAGACGAGCTGGGGGACACCGAGCGGCTGGATGGTGGTGCGCGACGTCCTCCTGATGGGCCCGTGGCACCACGACGAGGAGCGATCCCACACCCACCGACGGGCGCCGACGGACTACGACGCCGACCACGTCCTGCTGCGCACCGTGCGGTGCGTCAACGGTGAGGTGCAGCTCGTCCTCGACTGCGAGCCGATGCTCGACTACGGCCGCCAGCCGGTCGAATGGGCCTACGGCGGTGACGGCTACCACCAGGGCGTGGCCCGGGCCGAGGGCGTGGACCTCGAGCTCACGCTCACCACCGATTTCAGGCTCGGCTTCGAGGGCGGACGGGCCATGGCCCGCACCTTGTTGAAGGACGGCGAGACCCGCTTCTGCGCGCTGTCGTGGAGCGACCACGGAGGGCCGACCACCTACGGCGAGGCTCAGCGCCGGCTCGTCTGGACCGCCCACCACTGGCAGCACTGGCTGGCGCGCGGGCACTTCCCCGACCATCCCTGGAGGCGCTACCTCCAGCGCAGCGCCCTCACCCTCAAGGGCCTGACGTTCGCGCCGACCGGCGCACTTGTTGCCGCGGCAACGACCTCGCTGCCAGAGACGCCGGGCGGACATCGGAACTGGGACTACCGCTTCAGCTGGATGCGGGACGCCACCTTCGCCCTTTGGGGTCTCTACACGCTGGGGTACGACTGGGAGGCCAACGACTTCTTCTGGTTCATCGCCGACGTGGCGGAGCGGGACGCCGACCTGCAGGTGATGTACGGCATCGACGGGCGGGCCGACCTGACCGAGGAGATCCTCGATCATCTCGAGGGCTACGAAGGTGCTCGCCCGGTCCGCATCGGCAACGGCGCGTACAACCAACGCCAGCACGACGTGTGGGGCGCGGTGCTCGACTCCGTGTACCTCCACACCAAGACCCGCGACGGGCTCGACGAACGGCTGTGGTCGATCCTCCGGCGACTCGTCGAGGCGGCGCTCGAGCACTGGCGGGAACCGGACAGCGGCATGTGGGAGGTACGGGGCGACCCGCAGCACTTCACCTCGTCCAAGCTGATGTGCTGGGTCGCCGTCGACCGTGGCGCACGACTGGCCGCGCTGAAGGGCGAGGACAAGCTGGCGGCCGAGTGGGACGCGGCGGCGACGGAGATCAGGGAGGACATCTGCGCGCACGGGCTCGACGAGCGCGGGGTGTTCACGCAGTCGTACGGATCGAACGCGCTCGACGCCTCATTGCTGCTCATGCCGCTCGTGCGCTTCCTGCCCGCCGACGACCCGCGGGTCGTCGCGACCGTCCGGGCCATCGCCGACGAGCTGACTGTCGACGGACTGGTGCTGCGCTACCGCGTCGACGAGACCGACGACGGGCTGGGTACGGAGGAGGGGGCGTTCCTCATCTGCTCGTTCTGGCTGGTGTCGGCCCTCGTCGAGATCGGCGACCTGGACCGCGCCCGTGAGCTGTGCGAGAAGCTGCTGTCGCTGGCCAGCCCCCTCGACCTCTACGCCGAGGAGATCGACCCTCGGAGCGGAAGGCACCTCGGCAACTTCCCGCAGGCCTTCACCCACCTGGCCCTCATCAACGCCGTGATGCACATCATCCTGTACGAGCAGGGCAACACGTCGTCGTCGTTCATGCGCCTGCGGGCCTGAGCCGGCGCCGTGGCTGAACCGACGACGCCGCTGCCGCCGTCCAAGGCCCAGGACAACGGCAACGACGAATGGTCCGTCCTCATCGGCTACCTCGACTACCACCGGGCCGTGCTGGCCCGGAAGGCCGAGGGCATCACGGAGGAGCAGGCGAGGATGGCCGCCTGCCCTCCGAGCGGGCTGACGTTGCTCGGCCTGATCCGCCACATGGCCGACGCCGAGCGCCTGTGGTTCCGGCGTTCGCTCCTGGCGGAGGACGTGCCGTTGATCTACCGCGACTGGGAGACGGGCCTGCACCCGCCGCCGGACGAAACCCTGGCGGAGGCGTTGGCGACGTACTGGGCCGAGATCGAGATCGCCGACGCCAACATCGCCAGCGCGTCACTCGACGATGCGTCGCTCGGCGGGCCCGACCCCGGCCACAGCCTGCGGCGCACGATCGTCCACATGATCGAGGAGTACGCCCGCCACTGCGGCCACGCCGACCTGCTCCGCGAAGCCATCGACGGCGCCACCGGCGACTGAGTCTTCGTCGCCGGCCCATGGCCGGCTCCTACTCGCTTCGCTCGGCAATGCGTCGGGATGCGCTGCGGTGCGCCGGCCGAGCCGGACGCCCCCGGCGGCAGCGTTCGTGTTCGTCGCCGGCCCATGGCCGGCTCCTACTCGCTTCGCTCGGCAATGCGTCGGGATGCGCTGCGGTGCGCCGGCCGAGCCGGACGGACCGCGTGTTACAGTGGAACACGCCATGGCGGAGAGACTTGAGTGGCTCCCTGACGACGGCGTCGTCCTCACGAAGGCTGACCTCGAGCTCATCTTCATCGATCTCCGAGCGTTGATCGATGGCACAGACGCGCTCGAGGCGAACCGTGCCCATGCGGTCGACATCGCCGTGACCATCACTCGGGCGCTCGAGCGCGCCAGCGGAGGTGAACCATGACCAAGCCGAAGGCCATCGAGTGGCTGGAGCAAGAGACGGGCCAGACGATCGAGTATCTCCCGGAGGTGCCGCGCACCCGCGAGCGGCACCTATCTGTGCGTCTCTCGGCAGACTTGGCGACTGGCCTCGGCGCACTGGCCGCCGAGCGTCAGGTGTCGGTCTCGCAATTCGTACGCGATCTGCTGGCGGAAACCGTCGCCCAGCGGCAGGCGGTCGCTGCGCTCGACGCCCGGGCGCTCGGCGAACGCCTCGCCGCCGACGTCGCCGAGGTCCGCCGCCGCCTCACAGGCTGAGACGGACGGGGCTGCTCCGCTAGCCGGCGACGATGAGGAGGACGAGGCCGCAGAGGACGACGGTGGCGGAGGCGACGCGGGCGGCGCCCGGTGGTTCGTGGAGCACCTTCCAGCCGGCGAAGGCGCCGATGACGACCGACGACTCCCGCAGCGCGGTCACGTAGCCGACGGGCGCCTGGCGGACCGCCGCCATCACCAGCGCGTACGCGGCGAGGGCGGCCACCGCGGTGCCGGCGCAGACCGTGGGTGACGTCCGGAGCACCCGGCCGGCGACGCGCCAGCGGCGGGTCGCCGTGAGCACGATGGTGGCGCCCACGGCGTCGGCCGAGAACGTGGCCAGTCCGTAGGTGGCCACCGTGGACTCCCGGGCGCCGTGTGAATCCACCACCGTGTACGCCCCGATGACCGCGGCAAGGGCGAGCGCGGTCGCCACGGCCGGGCCGCGGGCGGCGGGCGCGGCCAGCGAGGCCAGGCCGATGGAGACCACGGCGATGGCCACCCAGGCCAACGGGGTCAGGTCGTCGCCGAGCAGCAGCGCGCCCCCGAGCGCGGCGAGGAGCGCGCCCCCTCCGCGTGACAGCGGGTACACCAGCGAGAAGTCGCCGTAGCGGTACGACAGGGCCAGTAGCAGGAAGTACGGGATGTGGATGGTGCCGGAGATCACTGCCCACCGCCACGCCACGGCGTCGACGTCGCCCAGCGCCACCAGCAGCGCGAACCCGAGCAGGCCGCCGATCATGAACTGGACACACAGGAAGGCCAGGCGGTCGGCGCGCACCTTCACCGCCAGGTTCCATCCCGCGTGCAGCACGGCTGCCGTCAGGGCGAGGACGGTCGCTTCGACCACGGACGACGTCTCCGTCTCGCGGATCCGGCCCGTTCAGGGCCGCAGGATGTCGATGACGAGCGGCAGGGCGTCGGGCGGCTCGGGGCCGATCTCGATCCCGCCGTCGAGGGCCTCCAAGGCGTGATCCAGGCGGCCCGGATCGTCGAGGTGCAGCTGCAGGACCGGCTGACCCTTCTCGACCGCGTCGCCCTCCTTGGCCAGGCAGATCACCCCGGCCGACGGCGACACCGCGTGCTCCTTGCGGGCCCGCCCGGCGCCGAGCCGCCAGGCGACGAGACCCACGGCCATGGCGTCGAGCCGGGTCACGAAGCCGCTGGCCGCCGCCCGCACCTCGTACGTGCCCGTGCTCACGGGCAGCGGCTGGTCGGGATCGCCGCCCTGCGCGGCCACCATCGCGTTCCACACGGTCAGGCCACCGCCGGCGGCCAGGAGCGCGGCCGGGTCGGCGTCGCCCAGGCCGACCAGGGCCAGCATCTCCCGGGCCAGGGTGACCGTCAGCTCGACCACGTCCGGCGGGCCGCCGCCCTGGAGCACCTCGACCGACTCGACCACCTCGATGGCGTTGCCACAGGCCCGCCCCAGCGGCGTGTCCATGCGGGAGAGCACGGCGGTGGTGGGCACGCCCTCGGCACCGCCGAGGCGGACCATGGCCTCGGCCAGCTCCCGGGCCGACCCCGCGTCCTTCATGAACGCGCCGGACCCGACCTTCACGTCCAGCACGAGGGCGGACGTCCCCTCGGCCAGCTTCTTCGACATGATCGAGCTGGCGATGAGGGGGATCGACTCGACCGTGCCCGTGACGTCGCGCAGCGCGTAGAGCTTGCGATCGGTCGGCGCCAGGCCGGACCCGGCCGCGCAGATGACCGCCCCGACCTCCTGCAGTTGGGCGACCATCTCGGCCGGGGTCATGTGGGCCCGCCAGCCCGGGATGGTCTCCATCTTGTCGAGCGTCCCGCCGGTGTGGCCCAGCCCCCTGCCCGAGAGCTGGGGGACCGCGGCGCCGCAGGCCGCCACCAGTGGGCACAGGGGCAGGCTGATCTTGTCCCCGACCCCGCCGGTCGAGTGCTTGTCGACCGTGGGCTTCGTGACGGCGGACAGGTCGAGGCGTTCCCCGCTGTCGATCATCGTCGTCGTCCAGGTGTCGAGCTCGCGCTGGTCCAACCCCCGGAACACGATGGCCATCAAGAGGGCTGCAGCCTGCTCCTCGGCGACCTCACCCGCGGTGTACGAGGACAGGAACCAGCGGATCTCGTCGTCCGTCAGCGCCCGCCCGTCGCGCTTGGCCCGGATGATGTGCGCAGCATCCATCAGGCTGTGTCCATGAAACGGCGCCGGCATCCATCAGGTCGACGGGAGCTGGCTGGCGTCGAAGGCCCCGGGCAGCACGTCCCGCATCGGCTGCGGCGTGCCGTCGCCGTCGAGGAGGCAGTCGGGCCCGCCGTGCTCCCACAGGAGCTGGCGGCAGCGCCCGCACGGCATGACGGGCTGGCCGTTGCCCACCGTCACGACGGCGACGAGCCGGCCGCCGCCGCCGTCGTGCAGTGCCGAGACCAGCCCGCACTCGGCGCACAGGGTCAGCCCGAAGGAGGCGTTCTCGACGTTGCAGCCGGTGATGATCCGACCGTCGTCGACCAACGCCGCGGCGCCGACGGCGAAGCGCGAGTACGGGACGTAGGCGTGCTCGGCGGCGGCCAGCGCGGCGGCGCGCAGCACGTCCCAGTCGATCACGCGATGTCGCCCTTGCGCCACGGCTTGCCTTCGGCGGCGGGCGGGCGCAGGTGCTGGGAGGCGAAGGCGAGCACGAGGAGCGTCACCAGGTACGGCGTGATGAAGACGAGCCGGGTGTCCACCTCCTCGGCGGCTGAGGTAGTAGATCAGCGAGAGCGCGCCCATGATCAGCGCTCCGACGGCCTGCGGTGCGCGCCGGCGGGCGAAGAGCGAGATGGCGACGCCGGCGGCGATGAGCGCGGCCAGGAGGAACAGGGCCCGCACGGGCTTCGGAGCCGATCCGCTGGGTGAGCGACTGGGCGAAGGCGAACAGTCCGGCGCCGGCACCGATGCCGGCCGGGCGCCAGTTGCCGAAGATCAGGGCGGCCAGGCCCTGGAAGCCCCGCCCGGCCACCTGGTCCTGGTTGTAGGCCCGGATGTCGATGGCCAGCCACGCGCCGCCGAGCCCGGCCAGCGCACCGGAGATCGTGACGCCGATGTACTTCATCCGGTACACCGCGACGCCGAGCGAGTCGGCGGCTGAGGGCTTCTCACCGATCGACCGGAGGCGGAGGCCGAACGGCGTGCGCCAGAGGACGTAGGCCGAGACCGGCAGCAGCACCAGCGCCAGGATCGTGGTGAAGGCCAGGCTGGCCGTGAAGCCCCGGCCCAGGCCGGCGATGTCCGAGATGAGGAACCATCGCTTGTCGTCCAGCCAGCCGAGGATGTCCGGGGTCTGCCAGCCGAACAGGCTCCCGCCGGCGAGGAACGGGACGGTGAAGCGACCGATCGTGGCCGTCATCCGCGGGGACTGCGTGATGCTCCCGTCGCCGGCGTCGGCGAAGATCTGGCTGGAGAGGAACCGGGTGACGCCGGGCGCCAGCAGGTTGATGGCGATGCCGGCCACGATGTGGTCGACGCCGAAGGTGACCGTGGCGAGGGCCAGCAGCAGCCCGCCGAGCGCGCCGAAGACGAGGCCACCGAGGATCGCCGCCCACGGCCCCCACTGCCAGCCCGGCCCAGCCCGCGCCCCAGGTGCCCAGGATCATCATGCCCTCGAGCCCGATGTTGACGACGCCCACCCGCTCGGAGAACAGGCCGCCGAGGGCGGCGAACACGATCGGCGACATGGCGCCGATGGCGGCGATGAAGGTGTCGCCCGGCGGTGAGGTCGGGCGCATCGGCGAGGATGCGGACGAGCGACAGCAGGGCCAGTCCGCCGAAGGCGAACAGGAGCGGCCGCACGTAGGGCGGGCTGTCGTCCAGGAAGCCCGTCATGTTCCTCGGGGGAGCGGCGCCGGGGAGGGAGAGGTGGTCGCCGTCATGACGTCGCCATCCCCAGGCGGGTCCGGCGATCGAGCGCTTCCGCCTTGGCGGCGGCATCACGCACCTCGGCGGCCAGGCCGTAGCGCCGGACGACCTCGAAGGCGATGACCGCCGACAGGAGCAGGGTGCCCTGCAGGATGCGGCCGATCTCCTGGGGGATGCCCACGTCGGGCAGCGCCCGGGCCGCCTGCTCGATGCCGGCCCAGACGACGGCGGCGACGGCGATGCCGGCGGGATGGTTGCGACCCAGGAGCGCCACCGAGATGCCGGTGAAGCCGAGCGCGGTCGGGAAGGTGTCGCCGTACTTGTGGATCTCGCTCAGCAGCGGGCCCATCCCGGCCAGCCCGGCGATGGCGCCGCTGAGGATGATCGTCTTCATGATCATCGCGTTCGGGTGCACGCCGCTGGCCAGGGCGGCCCGCGGGTTGGCCCCCGTGGCGCGCAGGTCGAAGCCGAACCGGGTGCGGTAGACGACGAAGTAGAAGGCGATGCCGGCCAGGACGGCGACCACCACGAAGCCCTGGAGGACGACGCCGCGCGGCAGGTGGTAGCCGATCCAGGTGAAGGCCCGGTTGAGCGACGGGCAGCCAGCCCGACCGCGGGAGGGTCTTCGTCTCGGCCTGCAGCTCGACGGCCTTGTTGCGCCAGTGCTCGGCCAGCAGATAGGCGGTGATGCCGGTCGCGATGAAGTTGAGCATGATGGTCGAGACGACCTCGTTCACGCCCCGGGTCACCTTGAGCACACCGGCGATCGCGGCGTACGCGCCGGCCCCGACCATGGCCACGAGGACGACGAACAGCACGTGGAGCGGCGCCGGGAGAGTCACCGCCGCTCCGGCCGCGGCGGCGAACAGGGCGCCGATCCGGTACTGGCCGTCGGCGCCGATGTTGAACAGACCCATCTTGAAGCCGAGGGCGACGGCCAGGCCCATGACGTAGTACGGCGCGGCCCGGTTGATGATGTTGATGATCGCAGCTCGCCGGAGTCGATGGAGCTGTACATCGCCCTGAACGCCGTCACCGGGCTCTCGCCGATGGCGAGGAGAGCGAGCGACGACACCGCCACCGCGACCAGGAAGGCGAGGACCGGAGCGGCCACCGCATAGGTGAGCTTCCGGTTCATGCCGCGCCCTGCTCCTCGCGGGCTCCGGTCATGTAGGAGCCGAGATCGGCCGGCGTGACCGTGGCCGGGTCGAGCGTCGCCACCAGGCGGCCGCGCAGCAGGACCA
Organism: uncultured Acidimicrobiales bacterium; assembly: GCA_963769115.1. Classification (GTDB taxonomy): domain Bacteria; phylum Actinomycetota; class Acidimicrobiia; order Acidimicrobiales; family Ilumatobacteraceae; genus DASTFY01. The sequence continues at coordinate 47,175 of CAVYKN010000015.1, read as the reverse complement.
CGAGGGTGTCCGACAGCCCGATCAGCTCCTCCAGATCGGCGGAGACCAGGAGCACGGCCAGCCCGGCCGCCCGGGCCTGGCGCAGGTCGTCCCAGATCTCGGCCTGCGCGCCGACGTCGATGCCGCGGGTCGGATGGGCGGCGATGAGCACCCTCGGCTCGGCCGTCATCTCCCGCCCCACGATCAGCTTCTGCTGGTTCCCACCCGAAAGGGCCAGGGCGGCGACATCGGGGCCCGGCGTCCGCACGTCGAACTCATCGATGATCTTCTTCGTGCGTTCGAGAGCACCGCCCCGATCGATCCACGGGCCGCGGCTGAACGGTCGCTGCGTCTGGTGACCGAGCATGACGTTCTCCCAGAGGGGCGCTGTGAGCACGAGCCCGTCACGCTGGCGGTCCTGCGGGATGTACCCCATCCCCATCTCCCGCCGGTCCCTGGTTCCTTCCGTGTCCAGCCGCTCGCCGGCGAGGGTGACCGTCCCCGACTCCTGCGTTTCGATCCCCATGATCGCCTCGAGCAGCTCCTCCTGGCCATTGCCCTCGACGCCGGCGACACCCAGGATCTCGCCCCGGTGGATCGTGAACGAGACGTCGTCGACCAGCGCGCGTCCACCCTCGCCCTTGACGGTCAGGTTGTGAACGTCGAGCAACACCTCGTCGGTCACTGTCGACTCGCGGGTGTCCGGCTTGGGGAGCTCGCTGCCCACCATCAGCTCGGCGAGCTCCCGCGCCGTCACCTCGGACGGGACCACCTCGGCCACGGTGCGGCCGGCGCGCACGACGGTGATGGCGTCGGCCACCTTCAACACCTCGTCGAGCTTGTGCGAGATGAAGACGATCGTGACCCCCCGGGCCACCAGCCCGCGGAGCGAGTCGAACAGCTCGTCCACCTCCTGGGGGACGAGCACCGCGGTCGGCTCGTCCAGGATGATGATGCGGGCGTTCCGGTAGAGCACCTTCAGGATCTCGGCCCGCTGCTTCTCGCCGACGCCGAGGTCGGCCACCAGCTCGTCGGGGTCGACGTTCAAGCCGTAGTTCCGGCCGAGCTCGACGATGCGCTTGCGGGCGGCGCCGATGTCGATGCGGAACGAGGTGCCGGGCTCGTCGCCGAGGACGATGTTCTCCCAGACCGTGAGGTTGTCGGCCAGCATGAAGTGCTGGAACACCATGCCGATGCCGATCGTCGATGGCGTCGCGGGGCGAGCGGAAGTTCTGCTCGAGCCCGTTGACGAGGATGCGCCCCTCGTCCGGACGCTGGGCGCCGTAGAGGATCTTCATCAGCGTCGACTTGCCGGCACCGTTCTCGCCCACGATGGCGTGGATCGTGCCCGGCATCACGTTGAGGTTCACGCCGTCGTTGGCCACGACCCCCGGGAAGCGCTTCACGATGTCGCGCAGCTCGATGGCCGCCGTCTGCCCCCCGGTCGCCGTCACGGCCCCAATGTCTAGCCGGACGAGGAGAGGGCGCCGGGGCACCGGCGCCCTCTCCCACTTCAGGTCCTTCCGGCTCAGCCGCCCGGCGTCGTCGGCACCACGATGGTGCCGTCGATGATCTGCGCCTTCAGCTCCTCGAGCGTGCCGGCGTACTGGTTGATGGCCTCGTTCGAGATCGCGTAGCCGACGCCGTTGTTGGCGGCGTTGTACACCTTGATCTCGCCCTTCAGCTCACCGTTGAGCATGTCGGTGATGGCCTCGTACGTGGCGACGTCGACCCGCTTCAGTGCCGAGGTGAGGATGTACGGCTGCAGCTTCCGGTGCCACCGATTCGTACTGGTCCGAGTCCACGCCGATGGCGTAGATCTCGCCCGGCTCCTTGCCGGACTCCAGCGCAGCCTCGAACAGGCCGTCGCCCGAGCCGCCGGCGGCGGCGTAGATGACGTCGATGCCGCTGTCGTACATCGCGGTGGCGATGGCCTTGCCCTTGGCCGGGTCGTTGAAGCCGGTGAAGTCCGGCGGCTGGGTGATGTACTGGACCTCGACGGTGGCGTCAGGGTTGACCGCCTGCGCACCGGCGACGTAGCCGGCCTCGAACTTCTTGATGAGGTCGTTCTCGACGCCGCCGATGAAGCCCAGCTTGCCCGTCGGTGAGGCGCAGGCCGCGGCCGCGCCGACGAGGAACGAGCCCTCCTGCTCGGCGAAGACCATCGAGCGCACGTTCGGGCAAGGGTCGGCGGATCGAGGTCGGGGATCCGGCGCGGCACGTTGACGACGGAGTCGATGATGGCGTACAGCTGGTCAGGGTTCTCTGCCGCCGACGCGGTCGTGGCGTCGCCCCACAGGAAGCCCACCGACGACGATCAGGTCGTCGCCGACGAAGCCGGCGATGCGCTCCGGGCGGTCGCTGCCGTCCTGGGCGGTCGGCTCGGACTCCTCGGTCGTGATGCCGAAGTCCTCAGCCGCCTTGTCCATGCCCGCCGCGGCGCCATCGTTGAACGACTTGTCGCCTCGACCCGTGACGTCGAACAGCAGACCGACCGTCTTGCCGGCGCCGTCGGCCTCGGCCGTGGCGATCGGCTCGACCGTGCCCTCACCGGGCTGGCACTCGCCCGTGGCTGCCGGCGCCGTGGTGTCGCCGCCGGCCGCCGCGGTGGTCTCGCCACCGGCCGCCGTCGTGTCCGCGCCGGCCGCTGTCGTCTCCGCGCCGGCTGCAGTCGTGTCGGCGGCACCGCCGTCGTCATCGCTGCCGCAGGCGCCAGCTACGAGCGCGAGGCTCGCCGCGAGCGCGGCAACGCCAATGAGGTTGCGTCGAAAACGCATGCCCTCCCCCTTCGTTGTGGAATGTGTGCTCCGGCACGCTACGAGGCGGGGCACCCTCGGAGCAAGGATGGGCGGCCCGGCCACCGCGGCGACCACGGACGGCGGTCGGCACGGCGATGAGAGACCGCGATCGAGGCCGCGGCGACCCCTAGATTCGTCGCCGCTGTGGTCTTCCCCACCCTTCAGTTCGGCCTGTTCTTCCCGGTCGTCTTCGTGGTGGCATGGCTCCTGCGACCCTTCTCGACCAGCTGGAAGGTCTTCCTCCTGGTCGCCAGCTACGTCTTCTACGGCTGGTGGCGCTTCGACGTCTACCACGGCCGCTACTGCCTCCTCCTCGTCGCGCTGACGGTCGGCAACCAGGCCTTCGCGCATGCCATCTGGCGCGCCCACGGCGGACTCCGGCGAGTGCTCGTGCTCGGCGCGGTGGCCGGCAACCTGGCGGTGCTCGCGTGGTTCAAGTACGCGGAGTGGGTCGTCGGCGGGGTCAACGGGCTTTGGGACGGGACGCTGCCGCTGGTCGACGTGATCCTGCCGATCGGCGTGTCGTTCTTCGTGTTCCAGGCCATCAGCTACGTCGTCGACACCTACCGCCGGCAGCTCCAGCCGGTGGCGTTGCTCGACTTCGCCACCTACCTGTCGTTCTTCCCCCATCTGGTCGCCGGCCCGATCGTGCGGGTCCGCGAGTTCGTGCCCCAGCTCGAGCGTCCGGCCGATCCCCGCCAGATCGACTCGGCCCGGGCCTTCCGCCTCATCATGTTCGGGCTGGCCAAGAAGGTGATCATCGCCGAGCAGCTCGCCAACTGGATCGTCAAACCGGTCTTCAACAACCCGACCCAGTACGGCGCCATCGACAACCTGGTCGGCGTCTACGCCTACGCCATCCAGATCTACGCCGACTTCTCCGGCTACACCGACATCGCCATCGGCCTGGCGCTGCTGCTCGGCATCAAGTTCCCGCAGAACTTCAACTCGCCGTACATCGCCGCCACCCTCCAGGACTTCTGGCGCCGATGGCACATGACGCTCTCCCGCTGGCTGCGCGACTACCTCTACATCTCGCTCGGCGGCAACAGGAAGGGGGAGAGTCGCACCGCGCTGAACCTCTTCCTCACCATGTTCCTGGGCGGCCTCTGGCACGGCGCGAGCTGGACGTTCGTGATGTGGGGCGCCATCCAGGGCGCGTGGCTGGTGCTGGAGCGGGTGTGGCTCCTGCGTCGCGAAGCCGCCGGGCTCGGGCCGGTCGGACCGACGGGCCGGATCGTCGGCTGGCTCGTGACGTTCAACGTGGTCTGCCTGGCCTGGGTGTTCTTCCGGGCCCCGAACATGGACGTGGCCTTCGACGTGCTGGGCCAGATCGCCACCGGCTGGGGGACGCCGTCCGAGCTGGTGACGCCCCTCCTGCTCGCGGTCATCGTGCTCATGCTGGCGTCGCAGTGGGTGCCGCAGCCGGCAGTTGACGAGGCGACCCGGCGCTTCTCCTACCTGCCGCTGCTGGCGCAGGCGGCCGCGCTCGCCGTGGGCTTCTTCCTCCTCGACGTCCTCGGCCCCCAGGGCGTGGCCGAGTTCATCTACTTCCAGTTCTGATCGGTCAAGGGGGGAAGGAGACCTTCCCCCCTTGAGATCCCCCCATCGTTTGGTGCCGCCTTCGGCGGCGCTGTTTTCGCGGGCGACCGACCGGCGGAGCCGGATCGGCCGCCGGCGGGGGGCTCCGCCGGAGGCTCTGCCCCCCGCACCCCCCGCCCGCGCGTCTCGGATCCCGGTGCCGCCGCAGGGCCAGCCGCCGCGGCCAGACTGAAGCCGAACCCTTCGCACCGAACCGTCTGTCACCGTGTCCCAACTTCCCGAACCCCGCCGGTCCTCACGCCTGCTGCCCAACGGCGATCGTCCGCTGGCCGCAGCGCAGGTCATCGTGGTCGGTGCGATCGCCCTGCTGGTCGCCGCGCTGCTCAACGCCGAGACGATCCGGTCCACCTTCGACCGCATGCCGCAGGGCTCGACCGTCCGCTCCGTCGGGCTGCGGCTGACGGACCCGCTCTACGACGTCAGCCGCGCGCTGCGCTTCGACCGGCCGGGTGAGCGGGTCGATGCGCTGCGGGGGAGCGACCAGGGCGGCGAAGGATCGTTCGACTCGCTGACGACGACCACCGCCGCCACCACCGTCCCTGCCGATCCCGGCGCACCGGTCGATCCCGCGGCGACCACGACGGCGCCCGTAGCCGGCACCACCCCCCCTGTCGTGGTGGCCAACCGACCTCCCGGCCCTCCAACGGCCGACAACCCCGCCGTCCTCTACATCGCCGGGGACTCGGACGCCGGCACCATCGGCCCGAGCCTCCAGCGGCTGGTCGAGGAGACCGGTGTCGTGGACTCGGTCCTCGACTACAAGGTCTCCTCCGGCCTCACCCGGCCGGACTTCTACGACTGGCCGCGCCGGGTGCAGCAGAAGATGAGTGAGGTCGGGCCCCAGATCGTCGTCGTCACCTTCGGCGGCAACGACGCGCAGCCGATCAAGGTGGACGGCAAGGGCTACGACGTGACCGCGCCCGAGTGGTCGGCCGAATACGGGCGGCGGGTCGGGGCGATGATGGACTACCTCTCGTCCGAGGGCCGCACGCTCATCTGGGTCGGGATCCCCAACGCCCAGTCCGAGGACCTCACCCAGCGCCTGACCGTCCTGCGGGACGTGGTGCTGGCCGAGGCGGCCAAGCGACCCCAGGTCGTCCTCGTCGACTCGTGGCCGATGTTCTCCGGCGTGAACGGCGGCTACGCCGACTACGTGGACATCAACGGTGACTACAAGCTGGTGCGGGCCGACGACGGCTTCCACCTGAACCAGGCGGGGGCCGACCTGCTGGCCGCGGCCATCAGCGAGAAGGTCGTCGAGGCGCTGAAGGGGCTGGGCGCCCAGCTCTGAGCGGCTGCGCTGAGCCGCTCGCCGTCAGCCTTCGGATTCGTCCGGGGGCAGGAACGGCACCCGCACATCACCGAGCCGCACGAGCATGGACGCGATCCAACCGCCGAGCGCGGAGAAGTGCTCGTCGAGCAGCTTGCTGGCGCCGTCGGCCAGCGTCTCCTCGGCCAGCTCGTACAGGCCCTCGTAGGTGAGCTCGAGGGCGAAGTCGGCCGTGGAGCCGGCCCCGTTCAGGTAACCGATCTCGACCGTCGACCCCGCCCGCTCCAACCGCTCGTTGCCGATGGGCGGGCTGGTCTCGGGGAGGACCGTCTCGAACACCGCTGGATCGGGCTGGTCGGCCAAGCGCTGCACCCGGAACACGATTTCCATCTCGATGGCCGGATGCTCCTCGAGCGCTTCCTCGATGTACCAACGGCGATAGGCGGTCTGGCTCCAGGTCGGCCAGTCGAAGGTGATGTGGGCGACGACGCGCGGCGGCAGGCCCTCGCCGGGCAGGCCGTAGCTCGTCTCCCAGACGATGTCGCCGAGGAGCACGTCGACCTGGAAGTGCTCCTCGAAGGCCTGCCGCTCCAGCAGCGCGGCCTCGAAGGCCTCCCGCAGCGCGCTGATGGCGTCGGTGAACACGTGGTCGAGCATGAGCGGGGCGAGGCTACTGCCGCCCGCCCCAGGCGGACCGATGCCACCGCCCGCCGTCATGGCGCGGGCTGGCAGACTCCGCGCATGGCTCTCGTGCAGCTCAACATCCTCGACCGCGTCGCCACCCTCACACTCGACAACCCGGGGGAGCGCAACACCATGACGGCGCCGATGGTCGAGGAGATCGTCGCCGCGGTGGACCGCATCGAGGCCGACGAGGACATCGGGGCGCTCGTGGTCACCGGCGCGCCGCCCGCGTTCTGCGCCGGCGCCAACCTCGGCAACCTGCAGCAGTCGGACGGGCCGGGGCTGCGCACGATCTACGAGGGCTTCCTGCGCATCGCCCGCTGCCCGCTCCCGACGCTGGCCGCCGTCAACGGCGCCGCAGTGGGGGCGGGGATGAACCTGGCGCTGGCCTGCGACGTCCGCCTGGCCGCCCGCCGGGCCCGCTTCGACACCCGCTTCCTGCAGATCGGCCTGCACCCGGGCGGCGGGCACACCTGGCTCCTGTCGGGCATCGTCGGCCCCCAGGCCGCGGCCGCCGCGGTGCTGTTCGGTGAGGTGCTCGACGGCACGGAGGCCGAGCGGGTCGGCCTGGCTTACCGCTGCGTGGACGACGACGCGCTGCTGGCCGCCGCCCAGGAGATGGCGGCGCGCGCCGCCGACGCCCCTCGCGAGCTGAGCATCGTGACCAAGCAGACTTTGCGCGACATGCGCACGGTGGCCGACCATCCGGCCGCCGTCGAGCGGGAGCTCGACCCGCAGGTGTGGAGCGCGCAGCAGCCGTGGTTCGCCGAACGGATCGCCGCGCTGCAGGCGAAGATCTCGAAGCGCTGACGCCCGGCGGTTCAGCCCTTCACGTAGGAGAGCTTCTCGGCCACCAGGCCGTCGCGAAGGCGGAACACGTCGACCCCCCGGATGTGACCACCCGCCCACGAGTACCGCCAGCGCTGAACCACGCGATCACCGGCCGCGAAGGTCTCCTCGGCGTCGAAGAGGCTGTCGGGGTCGTCGAAGATCGGTTGCCACGCCTGCCCGATGGCGTCCGGGCCGACATGGCGGGTGCCATCGGGCCCCGGGCCGGTGGCGTCGAAGACGCAGTCCTCGGTGAGCATCGCCAGCGCGGCGGGAAGGTCGTGCGCGCGCCACGTGGCACCGAACTGCTCGATGAGCTCGATCGCATCCACGGCTGCATCCTCCTCCTGCTTGTGAACGGATGCCCTCGTACATAGCAGGCGGCCGACCGGCTGCTCGCCTCTCACCGCTCCCGGCCTCGCGACGCCCGGCGAGCGCTGAACCCGGACGGGTAGATTTCGTCCGTGAGCGCGCGGACCGTCCTCGGGACCTGTCACCACGATTGCCCGGACACCTGCGGATGGCAGGTCACGGTGGAGGACGGTGTCGCCACCCGGTTGCGGGGCAACCCCGACCACCCCTACTCGCGCGGCGAGCTCTGCCCCAAGGTCAACCGGTTCCTCGACCGCGTGTACAGCCCCGAGCGAATCCTCACCCCGCTCGTCCGAGTGGGGGAGAAGGGTGAGGGCCGCTTCGAGGCCGCGTCGTGGGACGACGCGCTCGCCCTCGTCGCCACCCGGCTCCACGAGATCGTCGACCGCTACGGCGGCGAGGCCGTCCTGCCGTGGTGGGACGCCGGCACCCAGGGCCTGCTCCACATGAGCTCGCTCGACCGGCGCTTCTTCGCTCGGCTCGGCTCGTCGCGGTGCACCGGGTCGCTCTGCGGGGCCACCGCCGGGTTCGGCGTCGCCGCCACCAACGGCACCCCGCGCGGCGCCGACCCCACGGACGCCCGATTCTCCAAGCTCATCCTGCTGTGGGGGACCAACACCAAGCTGACCAACCGCCACCTGTGGCCGTTCATCGAGGAGGCCCGGGCGGCCGGAGCAACCGTGGTCGTCATCGACCCGCTCCGCACCGCGACCGCGGAGGCCGCCGACTGGTTCGTCCAGCCCCTGCCCGGGACCGACGTCGCCCTGATGCTGGCCGTGATGCACGTGCTGGTGCGCGACGACCTCCTCGACCACGAGTACATCGCCGCCCACACGACCGGCTTCGAGGAGCTGGCCGAGCACGTGGCCGGTTGGCCCCCCGGGCGGGCGGCCGACATCTGCGGGTTGGAGGTGGCCGAGATCGAGCGCCTGGCGCTCGCCTACGGCTCGACGCGCCCGGCCCTCATCCGCACGCTCATCGGCGCCGAGCACCACGAGCACGGCGCCATGTTCTTCCGCACGCTGGCCTGCCTCCCCGCGCTGACCGGTGCCTGGCGAGACCGCGGCGGCGGCCTGGCCCGCAGCGTGGGCTCGTGGAGCGAGGTCAACGTGGACGACTCGGTGTTCGACGCCGAGCACCTGGCCGGCGGTGCGACCCGCCGCGGGGTCAGCATGAACCACCTCGGCCGGGCGCTGACCGCGCTCGACGACCCGCCGGTGAAGGCGCTCTTCGTGTGGAACGGCAACCCGGCCGTCACCGTGCCCAGCGCCACGCTGACCCGTCAGGGCCTCGAGCGGGAGGATCTCTTCTGCGTCGTGAGCGAGCAGTTCATGACGGACACGGCGCGCTACGCCGACGTCGTCTTCCCGGCCTGCACCCAGATCGAACAGCTCGACGTCGTGACCTCGTGGGGTCACCTGTACGTGGGCTGGAACGAGCCGGCCATCGCTCCGCTGGGGGAGAGCGTTCCCAACACCGAGCTGTGGCGGCGCCTGGCCCGCGCCATGGGGTTCACCGAGCCCGAGCTTTTCGAGTCCGACGAGTCGCTGCTGGCGTCGGCGCTCAGGGACATGGACGTCGAGCAGCTCCGGGAGCAGGGCTTCGTGCGCCTCTCCCTGCCCGAGGATCTCCGGCCTTACGCCGAGGGCGGCTTCCCCACGACCAGCGGGAGGATCGAGCTCTCGAGCGAGGCGCTGGCCCGGGCCGGGCACCCCGCCCTCCCGACCTACACGCCGGCCCGCGAGGCCCTCGGCGGTGACCCCGAGCTGTTGGCGAGCTACCCGCTCGCCCTGCTCACGCCCAAGCACCACACCCGCTTCCTCAACTCCTCCTACTCGCACCTGCCCAAGCACGGCCCGCTCGAGGGCGGGCCGTTCGTGGAGCTGGACGAGGCCGACGCGTCGACGCGGGGCATCGTCGACGGGGACACCGTCCGGGTCTGGAACGACCGCGGCGCGCTCACCCTCACGGCCCGGATCTCCAAACGGCTGCGATCCGGCGTCGTCGCCGTCCCGTTCGGCTGGTGGAGCAGCCAGCACGGCGGCGAGGGCACGGCCAACTCGCTCACCAGCGACACCCTGACCGACTGGGGTGGCGGTGTGGCCTACGGCGACACCCTGGTGCAGGTGGCCGCACTGACCGAACCGGCCTGACGCCGTCAGGTCAGCCAGGCGGCGGCCAGCTCGTCCTTGCGCTCCGCCCACTCCTCGACGGTGATGGCGTAGCGCATGTGGTCCTCCCAGACCCCGTTGATCTCCAGGTAGCGCTTGGCCACGCCCTCTTCGCGGAACTGCAGCTTCTCCATGACGCGGTGGCTGCGGGCGTTGCGGGGGATGATGGCCACCTGGATGCGGTGGAGGCGGAGCTCCTCGAAGGCGAATCGGGCCAGGATCACCACCGCCTCGGGCACGAGGCTGCGCCCGGCCATCGCCTCGTCCACCCAGTACCCCACGTACGCGTTCTGGAACGGGCCCCGCTGGATGGCGTTGAGGTTGATCTCGCCGGCCAGCGTCTGGTCGAGGAAGATGCCGAAGCCGTAGCCCGTCCCGAGCTGGCGCTCGCGCTCGCGGGCATGGCAGCGCACGGTGAATGCGTCGCGGTCGCGGGTGGGGTCGGGATGGCCGGGCGATCGCTGCGGTTCCCACGGCAACAGCCAGCCCTCGTTGCGGACGCGGACCTCGCTCCACGACGGGAAGTCGGCTGGGACCAGCGGCCGGAGCAGCACCCGTCGTCCGTAGAGCCGTGTCACGGAGGCGGGATCGTACTCAGAGCGCCTCGCGGAGGATTCCGTCGAGGAGGTCGGTGACCGACACGGTCAGCGCCGGCGTCTGCAGGCGCCGCAGCAGGCCGACCAGGATGCAGCACCCGCCGACGATGCTGACCGCCCGGCCCGGCGGGAGGCCCGGGTTGTGGACCCGGTCGGCCAGGGCCTCACCGGCCAGAGTGCGGAAGACGTCCTCGGCCGCGGCGCGGGTGAGCACGAAACCGTGCAGCGCCGGATCGGCGTCAATGTCATGGGCCGGATCGGCGTCAATGTCGTGGGCCGGCTCGGCGTCGATGTCACCGGCCGGGTGAGCCTCGATGTCACGGGCCGGGTCGGCGTCGATGTCACGGGCGCCATCCGGGTCGCGACCCTCCGCCGGCAGCGGCAGGCCGATCTCCACCGCGGCGATGGTCATGATCGTCCCGCCGGTCCCGATCACGGGCGTCCACTCGTCGACCGCGGGCAGCGCACGCAGCGCCTCGTCCACCTGCGTCTGGACCAGCGCGATCGCGTTGGAGAGCTCCTCGGGCCGGGGCGGGTCGGAGGGAAGCTCGGCCGCGGTCAGCGCCGCGCTGCCCAGGTCGAGCGAGGCCACGCCTTCAGGCACCGCCTCCCCGACGACCAGCTCCGTCGATCCGCCACCGATGTCGACCACGAGCCGCCTGCCGCGAGCGTCGCTCCCGACCGCCCCCAGGAACGTCAAGCGCGCCTCCTCGTCGGCCGACAGCACCTCCAACGGACGGCCGAGCACGTCGGCGACGAGCCCCGCCAGCTCGTCGGCGTTGCCGGCCGTACGCGCCGCGGCCGTCCCGACCACCCGCGCCAACGTCGCCCCCCGCTCGTCGAGGTCGCGCCGGTAGTCCTCGAGGACGGTCGCCAGACGGCCCAGCGCGGCCGTCGACAGCATCCCCGTGGCCCCGAGCTTCTCGGCCAGACCGGTGATCCGGGACCGCCGCAGGACCGGCTCGCCGCGGTCGGCGACCAGCAGCCGGGCCGCGTTGGAGCCGATGTCGACGACGGCCTGTGCCGTCACGGTGCGAGCTGCTCCGCCACCCAGCGGCCCACAGGGTCGTCGCCGCCCGCCAAGTACCAGGCATAGTGGGCGTGGAGGCACTTCACGCCGCGGGCCGTGCCCCCGACGCCACCGCTCGGCCGGGGACCGGCGTGGCCGGGTGGCAGTGCGGCGTCGCGCTCCGCCGCGTACCGCGCGTGCGCGGCGGCGATGGCGTCCGCCGGCACCTCTGCCTCGGCCCGCCGTACGCCGCCCGCCGCCTCCAATCGCCCGACCGCGACCGTGACGTCAGCCCCGACGAGCCAGTACCGGGTCGGCATCGGCGTGCCGTCGTCCAGCAGTGGGGCGTTGCGGATCACCACCGGCCGGCCCTCCCCGTCGCGCACGACGACGTCGAACGCTCCCTGTGGTTCCCGCCCGAGCAGTCCCCGGACCGCGTCCCGGTCGGGGCTCAGCGGCGGCGGCGGACCAGGCGCCACACGACCAGGAGGACGACGATGCCGCCCAGCAGCGGCGCCAACCGCTTGAGCATCGGCGCGCCGGCGGTCTCGAGCAGGTCGATGGGCTCGACGGGCGCCGACTCCACCTTGCGCACGCCGGACTCAGCGGCCGGGGTCGAGGTCGCGGGTTCGGTCGCCGCCTGCGCCTCCGCGGGGATGGGACCCGCCTCGGCCGGAGCGGCGGCCGGAGCGGATGCGGGCGCGGCCGCATCGCCGTTGGTCAGCACCGTCGTCTCCAGGTTGGTCACGAACTGGCGCAGGAGCTTCTCGCTCACATCGGCCAGCGCGCCGCGACCGAACTGCGCGACCTTCCCGGTGATCGTGAGGTCGGTGCTCACGGTGACCTTCGTCATCTCCGCGTCCACCTCTTCGAGCTGCGCGGTGATGAGCGCCGATGCGTTGCCCTTGCCCCCGGTATCCCGACCCTCGGCCTTGAGCACCGCCCGATGCTGCTCGGCGTCACGCTCCACGAAGCTGGCCTGCCCCTTGAACTGCGCGGTGATCGGACCGACCTTCACCTTGACCAGCCCGCGGTAGGTGTCGCCCTCGACCTCGGTGAGCTGGGCGCCGGGTAGGCACGGAGCGATGCGCTCGACGTCGGTCAGGGTGGCGTAGGCCTCGTCGATGGGGGCCTTCACGGTGAAGTCGTTGACGAGTTCCATCGTTGGAGATCCTCGAGGGTGTCGATGTCGGCCGGGCTGCCCGGGCACGCTACTTCGGTCACGAGGTCGGGCCGCACTCCGATCACGACCCGCGCGCCGGCATCGCCGTCGACCGGCAGCAGATCCCACACGGCCTCGCCGAGGCGGACCGGGTTGCCGCGACGGCCCCCGTAGGTGGCGACCGCGATCGGAGCGTCGCAGGCGGCGACGGCGCGCCAGGCATCGCTCATGACGAACGGCTGGTCGGCCAGACCCACCACGATCGCGCCGTGGCCCTGCGCCCGGGCGTGGGCCACAGCGAGCTGGAGGGAGGTGGCCTGGCCCTCGGCCCAGCGGGGGTTGTGCAGCTGGCGCACGCCCTCGGGCAGCGTGAGCGGCACGGCGCCGGTGACGACGACCGTCTCGTCCAGCCCCGCGGCCAGCACCGATCGGAGGGCCCACTCGGCCAGCGGCCGCCCCCGCAGGATGGCGGTCAGCTTGTGCGCGCCGTCCGGCCCGTCGAACCGGCTGCCGCCTCCGGCGGCGAGGAGGACGGCGCCGACGGTCACCTGCACGGCCGGACGCGGGGTCACGGCGGGCAGTCTGCCAGTCCACCACGGAGAGTGACGCACGTCACAGGCGAGCATCCACCGATGTGTCGGATCCGTTGCGCTAGAACGTAACCTATTCGCAACATCAGTGGTTGGGGCTGGTGCCGAGCGCAGTCGATGAGGCCTGCGTTCGGTGCGGCGGAACCCCCGGCCAGGAAGGTGCTCGAACACTCATGTCCATCCCCCGTCCGACCTTTGCGCGCCCCTCATTCCTCCGGGCGGCCGGCATCGGCCTGGCCGCCGCCCTGCCGCTCAGCCTCGTCGCCGGCGCGCTGACGGCGTCGCCGGCCGGCGCTGCCGCCATCTACGTCGCCGACGACCTGCGCGGCGCCGACACCGTCACCATCGCCGGGCAGGCGCTCGCTGCCCTCCGGCAGGGCGACCGGGCCAGCTTCGCCACCCTGCGCCAGCGGCTGGCCGCTCTCGTGGCACCGCCGGCCGGCGTCGATCCGCTGCAGCTCGACACCGTCTGGACCCGGACGGATCCCGCTCGCATGACGGCTCTGCTGTCCGGCCTGACGCAGCTCGGCGTGCCGTACCGGCGCATGGGCACCACGCCGGGCGAGGGCTTCGACTGCTCGGGCTTCACGAGCTGGGCCTGGGCCCAGGCCGGGGTCGCGCTGCCCCACCAGTCCGGCCGCCAGATCCGGGGCGCGGCCTCGGTCGGGCTCGAGCAGGTGCAGCCCGGAGACCTCCTGTACTACCCGGGCCACGTGATGATGGCGCTGGGCATCGGTGCCGCGATGGTCCATTCGCCGAACACCGGCAACGTGGTCGAGATCAAGACCATGGCCGGGCATCGCCGGTTGCAGGCCGGCAACCCGCTGGGCTGACCTGCCGCCGCCGTGCGGGCGGTGGTGCCAGCACCCTGTCGCTGGGACGGCCAGCGCGGTGGACAGTGTGTGGACTGCGCAGGTCCAATGACCACCGTGTCCGCCGTGCGGCAACACGTAGCCGCCATGCTGCGCCGGCGCTGGCCGGCGGTGATCGTGCTGACGGTCGTCATCGCCGTCACGAGCGGCGTCGTCCTCGCCCTCCTCGCTGGTGCCCGGCGGACGGCCGGTGCCCCTGGCGCCTTCACCGCGGCCGCGGGCGGAGAGGTCGACGCCGTGGTCACGCAGCCGCCTGGGACCCCAAGGGCAGCGGAGCTGGCGGCCGTGCCCGGGGTCCGCTCGGTGGACGCCATCACGTTCGTGTTCGCGATGGCTTCGGGCCCTGGTGGACCTGCCCAGGGCTCCGTCGTCCTGGCGGGCGACCTGGACTCCACCACCATCCTGGAGGAGGGTCGGCCGGCCGATCCCACTGATCCGTACGAGGTCGTCGTCGACGAGCGGTTCGCGGCTGATCACGGCGCGCGCCTCGGGGATCGCCTGGTGGTGACCGCGTGGACCAAGGACCAGGTCGAGCACGGCGACTTCGGAACCGGCCCACCCGAAGGTCCGTCCTTCGAGGCCGCGCTGGTGGGAATCTTCCGGTCCGCGGCGACCCTCGAGACCGGCTACAGCACGGTCCTGCTGTCACCAGCGGTGTACACCGCGGAGCCGCCCATCATGCTGACCGCGGGCGGCAGCCTGGTCAGCGGTGACACGTTCATGACGGTGCGGCTCGAGGCCGGCCGGACGGCGGACGATCTGCGCTCCGACCTGGAGGCGAGCCCGTGGGCCGACGACCTGATCGTCGGGCCGGAGGTCGTCGTCGGGCAGGAAGTGCGCAACGCGGTCGACGCGCTGGCGCGTGGCGTCTGGCTGATGACAGCCGTGGCCGCCCTCGCCTCCGTGATCACCCTCGGGCAGATCCTGACCCGTCACGTCCGGCTCTCCTCCGGCGAACAGGCGTCACTGCGCGCACTCGGCTTCACCCGCAGGCAGCTCGATCTCGACATGTTGGTCCGCGCCGTCGTGCCGGCTGCTGCTGGTGTCCTCCTCGGAGCGGCGCTGGCGGTGACGGCGTCGGGGCTGTTCCCGACCGGCTTCGTGCGCAACCTCGAGCCTGACCCCGGCCTCCGCGTGGACCGGCCCGCCCTCACAGGCGGCGCAGCACTCCTCCTCGTCGCGATGGTGTGCTGGGTGGCGGTCGCGCTCGACGCGCCGGAGGGGCGACGTGCGCAGCGAACGGTCGCTGGTAGCCGAAGCCATCGCCCGTCGGATGCCCAGCGGGCCGTCCGCCGTCGGCGTGCGCTTCGCGCGGACCGGTCCGGAGCGATCCGGTGCCGCGATGGCGGGGACGTTCGCGGCCCTGCTTCTCATCGCGACGGGATGCCTGGCCGCTGTCGCGTTCGCTTCGAGCCTGAACCGCCTTGTCTCGGACCGCAGTCGTTTCGGCATCAACTACACCGTGGGCGTTGGCGGCGAAGCGCGACTGCACCCGAAGGAGCTACGGGTCAGGTTGGCAGGGAACCCGGACGTCGAGGCGGTCATGATCCTGACCACCGGGACGGCTCAGTCGGGCACGACGACCGTTGGCCTGATCGGCGTCGAGCACGTGCAGGGTGATCTGGCGCCGCACCGGCTGTCCGGCCGGCTGCCCGACGGGCCGGACGAGGTGGCTCTCGGGCGACTGACGGCGCGTCAGCTCGGCGTCGGAGTCGGTGACGAGATCGAGCTGACCGGCGTCTCGGGCGCGGCCCGGCCCTACCGGGTGGTCGGCACTGCGGTCGTCCCGCCGTTGGCCGGCATCGAGGGACTCGGCAGCGGCGGCGTGATGACCGCACCAGGGTTGGGGACCCTCGTGCCCGAGCCGGAGAACAGCATGGCCGCCGTGGTGCTGCGTCCCGGCGCGCCCGACGACACGGTCGAGCGCCTCGCCGCGCTGACGGACACCAACGTGGGCTTGGAGGATTCGCCGGCTGCCATCGTCAACGTCGCCCGGGTCCGGCGCATCCCCGTGGTGCTGGCCGTGCTGCTCGGCGGGCTGGCCGTCGCCACAAGCGTCCACGCGCTCATCGTCTCGCTCACCCACCGCCGGCGCGACCTGGCCGTGCTGCGGGCTCTGGGAGCCACCGGACCGTGGGTGGGGCGGGCCCTCCACTGGCAGGGCACGGTGCTCATCGGCGTGCCCGTCGTGGTGGGCGTCCCGCTCGGTCTGCTGGCTGGCGCGGTGGTCTTCCGGGCCTTCGTCGGTCGCATCGGTGCCCTGCCGGAGCCGTCCTACCCCTTGGCCACCGCGGTGGCGTTGGTGCTGGGCCTCCTGCTGCTGGCCAACGTGGCCGTGATCATCCCGGCCTGGCAAGCTCGTCGAGGCCCGACGGCTCGTCTCCTCCAGGCTGAGTGACGCAGGACCGGATGTGGAGTGGGCCCGGTGGGACGTCCCGCCGCGGTCCGATGGGAGCGCTCAGCCGTGGATGGCGCCGGAGCCATCGCGCAGCGACGGCGCGTGCCGGCCCGTCCGGCGGGCGATGATCTCCGCGCAGATCGACACGGCCGTCTCCTCCGGCGAGCGGGCGCCGATGTCGAGACCGATGGGCGCCAGCACGCGGCCGAGCTCCTCGCCGGCGATCCCCACCTCGGCGAGCCGCTCGAGCCGCTTGGTGTGGGTCTTGCGCGAGCCCATGACACCGATGTAGCCGACCCGGGTGCCCAGCGCGCCTTCGATGGCAGGGACGTCGAACTTGGGGTCGTGGGTGAGGATGCAGACCGCGTCGCGTGGGCCCAGCCCTCCGCCTCGCTCCTCGAACACCGGGCCCGGCCAGGTGACGAGGACCTCGTCGGCCATCGGGAAGCGGCGCTTGGTGGCGAAGATCTCGCGGGCGTCGCACACGATCACGCGGTAGCCGAGGATCTTGGCCACCTTGGCAAGGGCGGCGGTGAAGTCCACGGCACCGAAGATGAGCATCTGCGGCGGCGGTGCCCAGCTCTCGACGAACACGCTCACCCGGCCGATGGCGGGGTCGTCGGGGTTGTTCTGACCCTCGGGCCCGTAGTGGCGGACGCCCGTGCGGCCGGCCTCGAGCTCGGCGAGGGCATCGCGGGCGACCACGCGGCTCAGCTCGGGGTGGCCGAGATCGCCCTCCGGCTCGACGTCCGGCGACACCAGGAGCTTGGCGCCGACGTGCGGACCGTCGAGCACGGTGGCCAGTGCCACCGGCTGTTCAGCGCGGATGCGGTCCCGCAGCGTCTCGTAGACGGACATCCCAGTCACCAGTCGAGCGGCTCGATGAAGAGGTGGATCGTGCCGCCGCAGGTGAGCCCCACGGCGAATGCCTCGTCGTCGGAGTAGCCGAAGCTGACGATGCGGCCGCGGCTGCCCTCGTTCAGGATGTCCAGCGCCTCGGTGACGACGGCGCCTTCGACGCAGCCGCCGGAGACGGAGCCCGCCACCTCGGCCTCCTCGTTGACCGCCATCGCCGCGCCCGGATCCCGCGGTCCGGAGCCCTCGATGTCGACGACCCGGGCGACGGCGACCCGCTTGCCCGCGGCGCGCCAGCGTTCGACGTCGTCCAGGATCTCCTTCACCGCGAGATCACCTCCGCGAGCTCCTCCAGGGCCATGACCGAGTGGCCTTCCACGAAATCGTCAACGTGCGGCAGGGCCGCCGCCATTCCCCGGGCCAGCGGGGCGTAGCCCGGCGTGACCTTGAGCGGGTTGACCCACACCACCTTGTAGGCCACGCGCTGCAGTCGGATCATCTGCTCGGCCAGCACCTCGGGCTCGCCGCGGTCCCAACCGTCCGAGAGGATCACGACGATGGCGCCCCGGGCCATCCCCCGCACGCCCCACCGGTCGTTGAACTGGCGGAGGCACTCACCGAGCCTGGTGCCGCCCGACCAGTCCTGCACGTGCCCGGCGGCCTGGGCCAGCGCGCGGTCAGGGTCCCGGGAGCTGAGCTCGCGCGTCACGCGGGTGAGGCGGGTGCCGAGGGCGAAGGCCTCCACGCGTTGACGTCCAGCGACCGCGGCCTGGACGAAGCGGAGCAGGGCGCGGGCGTAGGGCTCCATGGACCCGGACACGTCGAGGAGCAGCACCAGCCGGCGCAGGCGCTCGCCCGGCTCGCGGAAGCGCTGGCTGATCGGCTCGCCCCCGGCCCGCAGCGCGGCGTGGACCGTGCGCCGCAGATCCGGCCGCGCCTGGCCCGAGCGGCGGCCGATCTTGGACTTCACGAGTCGCCGTGACCGTCGGGGCGAGCCGGCCAGCCGGAGGTCGGCCATGAGCTGCTGGGCCTGCCGGAGCTCGTCGCGCGAGTACGCAGCGAAGTCCTTGTGCCGCAGCGTCTCCGTCGCCGAGAAGCGCAGGGTGAGCGTGGGGTCGTCGCCCGCGGGCTCCGCTTCACCCTGCTGGTCATCGCCCTCGTCGGTGTCGACGGCCAGTGTCAGGTGCAGAACCTCGTCCGGTGCCGGCTCGGCGCCTGGCTCGCGCCGTTCCCAGAACACGGCGAAGGCGCGGTCGAAGAAGGGGAAGTCCTCGGGACGCCGAACCAGGGTGGCGCGGGCGGCCCAGTAGACCGCGTTCCGGTCGTCGAGGCCGAGATCGCCGAGTGCCTCGCCGAACGTCAGCACCGAGCCGAGCGGCACGGACAGGCCACCACCCCGCAGCACCCGCGCGAAGGCCACGGCCAGCCGCTCCGCCGCGCCTGCGGCGTCGGCGTCTCCGCTGAGGGGGGCGCCGGCGCCGTCGGGCTCGGTGACCTCGGTGCCGGTCACCCGGGCAGCAGCCCCCGCTCGAAGGCCTGCTTCACCAGATCGGCCACGCCGTGCTGGCGCACCCGCTCCTGATCCTCGCGGTACTTGAGCACGGTGCCGAGCGTCGAGGCCACCGTCGCCTCGGAGAGCTCGCTCGTGCCGAGAACGCCGAGGGCGGCGGCCCAGTCGATGGTCTCGGCCACCCCCGGGGGCTTGTAGAGCTGGAGACCGCGCATGGCCTCGACCGCCGCGGCCACCTGACGCGCCAGACCTTCTTGGACCTCGGGGACGCGTAGGCGGACGATCGCCACCTCCCGCTCGAAGCTCGGGTGCTCCACCCAGTGGTACAGGCAACGGCGCTTGAGCGCGTCGTGGACGTCGCGGTGCGGTTCGAGGTGAGGATCACGAACGGCGGCCGCTCGGCGCGGAAGGTCCCCAACTCGGGGATGGTGATCTGGAAGTCGGACAGGACCTCGAGCAGGAAGGCCTCGAACTCGTCGTCGGCCCGGTCGACCTCGTCGATGAGCAGGATGGGAGAAGGGCCGTCGGCCGGAGCGATGGCCTGCAGGAGGGCGCGCTTCACGAGGAAGCGCTCGTTGTACAGCTCGTGCTCGAGTGCTTCGGTGCCGGCGTCGGCGGCCTCGCCGCTGGCCTCCGCGGCTCGCAGGTGCAGGAGCTGACGGGAGTAGTCCCACTCGTACACCGCTTGGCCGACGTCGATCCCCTCGTAGCACTGCAGGCGGATGAGCTCCCCGTTGGTCCAGCGGGAGAGCACCTTGGCCACCTCGGTCTTGCCGACCCCCGCCTCGCCTTCCAACAGCAACGGACGGCGCAGCTTCATGGCCAGGTACACGGCGGTCGCCAGCCCCTCGTCGGGGAGGTAGCCGTGGCGGGCCAGCGCTTCGGCCACGTTGCGGACGGCGGGCGGAGCGCTGGTCATGGTCGTGATGCTACGAGTCGAAGCCCAGGCCGAGGCGGTCGAGCGTGCGGAGCCACAGGTTGCGGCGCCCACCCATGCGGTCGGCGCGGTCGAGTGACCAGCGCGTCGCCTGGATGCCGGCGTAGCGGATCGGTTCGGGCGGGAACGGGAGGGGCCGCTTGCGGACGAAGTCCAGGGTGGTCGCCTCCGAGCGCCGCCCGTCGAGCAGGTCGAGCATGACCTCGGCACCGAAGCGGCTGGCCGCGACGCCGAGCCCGGTGTACCCGAGGCAGTACGCGACCTTGCCCTTCATCGCGGTGTCCCAGAACTGGCAGAAGCGGGTGGAGGTGTCGATCACGCCACCCCAGACGTGGCTGAACTGCACACCTTCGAGCTGGGGGAAGGTCGTGAAGAAGTTCCGGGCCAGCAGGGCCCAGGTGACGGGCCGCTGCTCGAGCTCCTGGATGACCTTCCCGCCGAAGTAGTAGATGGCGTCGTAGCCACCCCACAAGATGCGGTCGTCCTCGGTCAGCCGGTAGTAGTGGAACTGGTTTGCCATGTCGGACAGACCCTGGCGCCGCTGCCATCCGACGGAGGCGCGTTGCTCGGGAGAGAGCGGTTCCGTCGTCAGCGTGTAGTCGTATACAGGCGCGATGTAGTGCTTCATGCGGCGCAGCAGCGGCGGGAAGGCGTCTTCAGCCGTGGATGGCGCCGGAGCCGTCGCGCAGCGACGGCGCGTGCGCGGCCCGTCCGGCGGGCGATGATCTCCGCGCAGATCGACACCGCCGTCTCCTCCGGCGAGCGGGCGCCGATGTCGAGACCGATGGGCGCCAGCACGCGGCCGAGCTCGTCGCCGGCGATCCCCACCTCGGCCAGCCGCTCGAGCCGCTTGGTGTGGGTCTTGCGCGAGCCCATGACACCGATGTAGCCGACCCGGGTGCGCCAGCGCGCCCTCGATGGCGGGGACGTCGAACTTGGGGTCGTGGGTGAGGATGCACACCGCGTCGCGCGGGCCCAGCCCTCCGCCTCGCTCCTCGAACACCGGGCCCGGCCAGGTGACGAGGACCTCGTCGGCCATCGGGAAGCGGCGCTTGGTGGCGAAGATCTCGCGGGCGTCGCACACGATCACCCGGTAGCCGAGGACCTTGGCCACCTTGGCGAGCGCCGCGGTGAAGTCGACGGCACCGAAAATGAGCATCTGCGGCGGCGGCGCCCAGCTCTCGACGAACACGCTCACCCGGCCGATGGCGGGGTCGTCGGGGTTGTTCTGACCCTCGGGCCCGTAGTGGCGGACGCCCGTGCGGCCGGCCTCGAGCTCGGCGAGGGCGTCGCGGGCGACCACGCGGCTCAGCTCGGGGTGGCCGAGATCGCCCTCCGGCTCGACGTCCGGCGACACCAGGAGCTTGGCGCCGACGTGCGGGCCGTCGAGCACGGTGGCCAGCGCCACCGGCTGTTCAGCGCGGATGCGGTCCCGCAACGTCTCGTAGACGGACATCCCGCTCACCAGTCGAGCGGCTCGATGAACAGGTGGATCGTGCCGCCGCAGGTGAGCCCCACGGCGAAGGCCTCGTCGTCGGAGTAGCCGAAGCTGACGATGCGGCCGCGGCTGCCCTCGTTCAGGATGTCCAGCGCCTCGGTGACGACGGCGCCCTCGACGCAGCCGCCGGAGACGGAGCCCGCCACCTCGGCCTCCTCGTTGACCGCCATCGCCGCCCCCGGATCCCGCGGTCCCGATCCCTCGATGTCGACGACCCGGGCGACGGCGACCCGCTTGCCCGCGGCGCGCCAACGTTCGACGTCGTCCAGGATCTCCTTCATCGCGAGATCACCTCCGCGAGCTCCTCCAGGGCCACGACCGAGTGGCCTTCCACGAAATCGTCAACGTGCGGCAGGGCCGCCGCCATTCCCCGGGCCAGCGGGGCGTAGCCCGGCGTGACCTTGAGCGGGTTGACCCACACCACCTTGTAGGCCACGCGCTGCAGCCGGACCATCTGCTCGGCCAGCACCTCGGGCTCGCCGCGGTCCCAACCGTCCGAGAGGATCACGACGATGGCGCCCCGGGCCATCCCCCGCACGCCCCACCGGTCGTTGAACTGGCGGAGGCACTCACCGAGCCTCGTGCCGCCCGACCAGTCCTGCACGTGCCCGGCGCCTGGGCCAGCGCGCGGTCGGGGTCCCGGGAGCTGAGCTCGCACGTGCACGCGGGTGAGGCGGGTGCCGAGCGCGAAGGCCTCCACGCGTTGGCGCCCGGCGACCGCGGCCTGGACGAAGCGGAGCAGGGCGCGGGCGTAGGGCTCCATGGACCCGGACACGTCGAGGAGCAGCACCAGCCGGCGCAGGCGCTCGCCCGGCTCGCGGTAGCGCTGGCTGATCGGCTCGCCCCCGGCCCGCAGCGCGGCGTGGACCGTGCGCCGCAGGTCCGGCCGGGCCTGGCCCGAGCGGCGACCGATCTTGGACTTCACGAGTCGCCGTGACCGTCGGGGCGAGCCGGCCAGCCGGAGATCGGCCATGAGCTGCTGGGCCTGCCGGAGCTCGTCGCGCGAGTACGCCGCGAAGTCCTTTTGCCGCAGCGTCTCCGTCGCCGAGAAGCGCAGGGTGAGCGTGGGGTCGTCGCCCGCGGGCTCCGCTTCACCCTGCTGGTCATCGCCCTCGTCGGTGTCGACGGCCAGCGTCAGGTGCAGCACCTCGTCCGGTGCCGGCTCGGCGCCCGGCGCGCGCTGTTCCCAGAACACGGCGAAGGCGCGGTCGAAGAACGGGATGTCCTCGGGACGCCGAACCAGGGTGGTGCGGGCGGCCCAGTAGACCGCGTTCCGGTCCTCGAGGCCGAGGTCGCCGAGTGCCTCGCCGAACGTCAGCACCGAGCCGAGCGGCACGGACAGGCCACCGCCCCGCAGCACCCGCGCGAAGGCCACGGCCAGCCGCTCCGCCGCGGCTCCGGCGTCGGCGTCTCCGTCGAGGGGGGCGCCGGCGCCGTCGGGCCCGGTGACGTCGGTGCCGGTCACCCGGGCAGCAGCCCCCGCTCGAAGGCCTGCTTCACCAGGTCGGCCACGCCGTGCTGGCGCACCCGCTCCTGATCCTCGCGGTACTTGAGCACGGTGCCGAGCGTCGAGGCCACCGTCGCCTCGGAGAGCTCGCTCGTGCCGAGAACGCCGAGCGCGGCGGCCCAGTCGATGGTCTCGGCCACCCCCGGCGGCTTGTAGAGCTGGAGACCGCGCATCGCCTCGACCGCCGCGGCCACCTGCGCGCCAGACCTTCTTGGACCTCGGGGACGCGTAGGCGGACGATCGCCACCTCCCGCTCGAAGCTCGGGTGCTCCACCCAGTGGTACAGGCAACGGCGCTTGAGCGCGTCGTGGACGTCGCGCGTGCGGTTCGAGGTGAGGATCACGAACGGCGGCCGTTCGGCGCGGAAGGTGCCCAACTCCGGGATGGTGATCTGGAAGTCGGACAGGACCTCCAGCAGGAAGGCCTCGAACTCGTCGTCGGCCCGGTCGACCTCGTCGATGAGCAGGATGGGGGAGGGGCCGTCGGCCGGCGCGATGGCCTGCAGGAGGGCGCGCTTCACGAGGAAGCGCTCGTTGTACAGCTCGTGCTCGAGTGCTTCGGTGCCGGCGTCGGCGGCCTCGCCGCTGGCCTCCGCGGCTCGCAGGTGCAGGAGCTGGCGGGAGTAGTCCCACTCGTACACCGCTTGGCCGACGTCGATCCCCTCGTAGCACTGCAGGCGGATGAGCTCCCCGTCGGTCCAGCGGGCGAGCACCTTGGCCACCTCGGTCTTGCCGACCCCCGCCTCGCCTTCCAACAGCAACGGACGGCGCAGCTTCATGGCCAGGTACACGGCGGTCGCCAGCCCCTCGTCGGGGAGGTAGCCGTGGCGGGCCAGCGCTTCGGCCACGTTGCGGACGGCGGGCGGAGCGCTGGTCATGGTCGTGATGCTACGAGTCGAAGCCCAGGCCGAGGCGGTCGAGCGTGCGGAGCCACAGGTTGCGGCGCCCACCCATGCGGTCGGCGCGGTCGAGTGACCAGCGCGTCGCCTGGATGCCGGCGTAGCGGATCGGCTCGGGCGGGAACGGGAGGGGCCGCTTGCGGACGAAGTCCAGGGTGGTCGCCTCCGAGCGCCGCCCGTCGAGCAGGTCGAGCATGACCTCGGCACCGAAGCGGCTGGCCGCGACCCCGAGCCCCGTGTACCCGAGGCAGTACGCGACCTTGCCCTTCATCGCGGTGTCCCAGAACTGGCAGAAGCGGGTGGAGGTGTCGATCACGCCACCCCAGACGTGGCTGAACTGCACACCTTCGAGCTGGGGGAAGGTCGTGAAGAAGTTCCGGGCCAGCAGGGCCCAGGTGACGGGCCGCTGCTCGAGCTCCTGGATGACCTTCCCGCCGAAGTAGTAGATGGCGTCGTAGCCGCCCCACAAGATGCGGTCGTCCTCGGTCAGCCGGTAGTAGTGGAACTGGTTTGCCATGTCGGACAGGCCCTGGCGCCGCTGCCATCCGACGGAGGCGCGCTGCTCGGGAGAGAGCGGTTCCGTCGTCAGCGCGTAGTCGTACACGGGCGCGATGTAGTGCTTCATGCGGCGCAGCAGCGGCGGGAAGGCGTTCGTGCCGAGTGCGATCCGGCCCGCCCGCAACCGGCCGAGCGGCGTCGTGGCCAGGACGCCGACGCCGTCGTTCTCCAGGCCGATGACCTTCGTGTCCTCGTAGATGCGCACCCCGAGCGACTCGGCGGCCGCCTTCAGCCCCCACACGAGGCGGGCGGGGTCCACGAGCGCGGCGCGGTCCCGGCGCCACAGCCCGGCGCGGTAGGTGGGGGAGTGGACCTCGGCCTGCATCGCCGCCTCGTCCAGCAGCTCCACGTCCTGGCCGAGCGCCTGGAGGTGCTCGGCGTCCGATCGCAGCTCGGCCACCATCGGTTCGTCGATGGCGATGTCGATCACCCCGGTGCGCTCGTAGTCGCAGTCGATGCCGTAGCGCCCGATGGCCGACTCGATCTCGTTCAGGTTGTCGAGCCCGAGGCGCTCCAGCGCCGGCATCTCGTCGGGGAAGCGCTCCTGACCGTTGCCGACGCCGTGGGTGAGGCTGGACTCCATGAAGCCGCCGTTGCGGCCGCTGGCTGCCGAGCCGATGCTGCTGCCCTCGACGAGCACCACGTCGCGCGTCGGATCCCGTTCCTTGGCGATGACCGCCGTCCACAGCCCCGTGTAGCCGCCGCCCACCACGCACAGGTCGCACGTCTCGGTGCGCACGAGCATGGGGTTGGACTCGGGCTTGTCGGCGTCGTCGTACCAGTACGGATGCGGATAGGCGTCGGCGATGGCATCCAGGTACGCGTCGCTCGGTTCGCTCCGCTCGCTCATGGGCCTTGTGAGACTAGGGCAGTAGGTTCGGCGCCCATGGACCTCGGCATCACGGGCAAGCGGGCCGCTGTCGCGGCGGGATCGGCCGGTCTCGGTCTGGGCTCGGCGGCGGCGCTGGCGGCCGAGGGCGTGCAGGTGGCCATCTGCGGCCGGGACGATGCCCGCCTGCGGGACGCCGCGGAGCAGATCGGCCACGGCTGCGTCCCGGTGCAGGCCGACGTCGGCACGCCGGAGGGCGCGGCCGCGTTCGTGGCCGCCGCCCGCGACGCGCTGGGCGGCATCGACATCCTCGTCCCCAACGCCGGCGGCCCACCGCCCGGCGACTTCGCCTCGACGCCGGTCGACGCCTATCCGGCCGCGCTCGACCTGAACCTCATGTCAGTGGTGGCGATGTGCAAGGCGGCGGTGCCGGAGATGCAAGAGCGCGGGTGGGGGCGGGTCGTCGCCATCACGTCGTTCTCGGTCCGCCAGCCCGTCCCCAACCTGATCCTCTCCAACACCGCGCGCGCCGGCGCCACCGCGTTCCTGAAGACGCTGGCCCGGGAGGTGGCGGGCGACGGCGTCACCGTCAACTCCGTGCAGCCGGGCGTGCACGCCACCGACCGGATGACGCAGCTCTACGGCGGCGACCTCGGGGCGCTGGCCCGAGGCATCCCCGCGGGCGTCGTGGGCGACGCCGCCGACTTCGGGCAGGTCGTCGCCTTCCTCTGCTCGGAGCACGCCCGCTTCGTCACCGGCGTCCACCTGCCGGTCGACGGTGGTGCCATCGCCGGCCTGCTCTGACGCAGGCCGCTCCCAGGGACGGCCGTCAGATGGCGATGAGGGTGATGGGCACGGCGAGCAGGCCGCCCACGAAGCCGGCCAGGTGGGCGGGCGATCGCAGGGCGAAGCGGGCCACGCCGAGGCAGGTCCGCCGCACGACCGGATAGAAGAACTGCAGGACGATCAGCGTCCACACCGTGACCGTCAGCGTGACGACGACGACCACCTGGACGGCCTCCTGGTTCCCGAGGAGGATGGCGGCCACGAGGGTGTCGGCCAGCGTCGTGATGTTGGCGCCTGCGATGTAGGGCAGCGTGTTGGCCCGGCGCAGGTAGCCCGCGGCCACCAGCGGCACCAGCACGGTCAGGGCGACCGAGACCGACAGCGTCAGCAGGCAGACCCCGCAGCCGGCCAGGAACATCGGCCACTTGCGCGTGTACCAGGCGTCGTCGCGGTGCTCGAGCCGCTCGCTGCTCACGGCCGGGAGCACGCGGTCGAACATGGAGAACCCGAGCAGGAGCACGGCCAGACCGATCGGGAACAGCGTCCACCCCGGCAGGACGTCCTTCAGCAGGTCGACGGACCAGCCGAACAGCGTGTCGGTCACCGAGGTCAGCTCGGGGGAGGTGCCGAAGGTCAAGCTGTCGAACGTGCCCCGCTCCAGCAGGATGTAGCCGAAGATGGCGCCGGGGACGTAGACGACCATCGTCATGAGCAGCGAGAGGATGCCGATCGAGATCGGTGCGCGCGCGCCCGGCCGAGCCGCGCCGGCGGGCCGCGTAGATGGCGCCGACGACCAAGACCACGAACGCCGCCCCCAGGCGGGATCCGGTGAGCATGGTGAAGGCCTGGAGCTGATCGATCGCCCCGCCGTCGAGAAGGGTCAGCGCCGAGGCGGCGACCGGAGAGCCCGACAGGACGATGCAGGCGCCCAGCCAGCCCAGGCCCAGCGTGCTCCACGCGTTGTCCGTGAAGATCGAGCCCTCGAGCGTCGGCACGAGGGCCTGCGCCCCGGCCTTCATCAGGCCCAGCGCGGTGACGAACAGGAACAGCCCGAACACGAAGTACACGAGGCGCATCGCGTGGGGGACGCGCTTGACCTCGGTGACGGCGATGTCCTCGTCGGGGAGCTCGACGCCGGCGATGTGAACGGTGGCCGGAGGGGAGACAGGGTCCACACGGCGAGTCAACCACCGCGCTGATCGACCCGATAGGTCCGATGAAGAATCCGTCAGCGTGTGGGTGCCGTCTCGTGCACGGCGGCCACGCAGCGTGGGCAGGCGACCCGGCCCCGACGGAGCCCGGTTCCGACGGCGCGAGACTGTGCGCCGAGCGATGCCCCGCTTCAGATGGGAGCCTGACGATGGCTGACAGCGTCTACAAGATCATCGAGCTGGTCGGTACGAGCACCGAGTCCTGGGAGAAGGCTGCCTCCGCCGCCATCGACCGGGCGTCGCAGTCGCTGCGCGACCTGCGCATCGCCGAGGTGTCGGAGCTCGACCTGCAGCTCGAGGGCGGCCAGGTCGTGGCCTACCGGGCCAAGGTCAAGGTCTCGTTCAAGTTCGAAGGCGACCGATTGACCCACCCCGCCTGCGAGGGAGCGGGAGCGCGGGAACGGGCGGCGCCGCGTGAGCGTCGACCCATGAGCGTCTACGCGTTCGTCGAGCTGGTCGGTACGAGCGACCAGTCGTGGGAGCGGGCGGCCTGCGCCGCCATCGAGTCCGCGGCGCGCTCGCTGCGGGACATGCGCGTGGCGTGGGTGGACCGCCTCGACATGTTCGTGGGGCCCGACGGCGAGCTCGTCTACCGCGCCCGGCTGAAGGTGTCGTTCAAGTACGACGCCGCGGGCCTGCCGGGCGTCGCAGACGGGCTCCGGGGGAGCCGAGGCGGGCCGCTTCCGGGCCGGCTGGCTGGCCGGAGCGGCGCGTGTGGCAGTGCGGACCGCTGTACCGGCTGCTGTGGCCGATCCGGATCGACGGGTTGGAGCACGTCCCCGCCCGGGGCCCGGCCATCATCGCCGCCAACCACATCTCGTTCTTCGACTCGGTGGCGCTGATCATGGCGGTGCGGCGGCCGCTGAGCTTCGTGGGCAAGGCCGAGTACCTGGACAGCTGGCGGACCCGCCATCTCCTGCCCGCACTGGGGATGATCCCCGTGAGCCGCACATCCGGTCGCCAGGCCCTCGGCGCGCTGCAGATGGCCGCGGGTGTGCTGGCGCGGTCGGGGCTGTTCGCCATCTATCCCGAGGGCACCCGGTCCCTCGACGGCGACCTGGCCCCCGGCCACACGGGTGTGGCCCACATCGCCGTGGCCAGCGGGGCACCGATCATCCCGGCCGGCATCGTCGGCACGGCGGGCATCCAGCCCCCGGGGCACGCGTCCCCCGGCCGTTCAAGGCGGCGGCGATCCGCTTCGGACCGCCGATCGATCCCACCAGATACGGCGGGGGCCGGCGGACGCGCCGCCGGCTGATCACCGACGACGTGATGACCGCCATCCAGTCGCTGTCGGGCCAGCAGCGCCGGGCCGACTGACCGGACCAGGCGGACGTGCCGGTCGTCCGCTCAGGCGAGGACGCCCCGCAGCGCGGCGTTGGCTGCGTGGTGCCCGCACATGCCGTGGACACCACCGCCCGGGGGCGTGGACGCGGAGCACAGGAAGATCGAGGGGTCTGGCGTGCGGTAGGCCTGCAGCCGGAAGGTCTGGCGCAGCACGAGCTGCAGCCCGCCGTGGGAGCCGCCGGCGATGTCGCCGCCGACGTACGCGGGGTTGTAGGCCTCGAACCACGCCGGGCCGGCCACGTGGCGGGCCAGAACGAGATCCTTGAACCCGGGGGCGAAGCGCTCGAGCTGGGCTTCCATCCGCTCGGTCATGTCCACGTCCGAGCCGTTGGGGACGTGGCAGTAGGCCCACAGCGTGTGCTTCCCCGCTGGCGCCCGGCTCGGGTCGACGAGGCTCTGCTGGGCCACGAGCATGTACGGCCGCTCGGGGTGCCGCCCGGCCGCCGTGTCCGCCTCGCTGACCACGATCTCCTCGGCCGTCCCGCCCAGGTGGACGGTGCCCGCGCGGCGGCATGCCTCGTTGGCCCACGGCACGGGACCGTCCAGCGCGTAGTCGACCTTGAACGCCGCCGGCCCGTGCCGGTAGCGGTGCAGGCGGTCCCGGAAGCGCTCGGGCAGCCGGTCCCCGGCGATGGTGGCCACCTGTCGCGGAGCGAGGTCGAAGAGCACGGCCCGGGCCGGCGGCAGCTGGGCCATGGAGGTCACCGGCTCGCCGGTGCGGATCTCGCCCCCCAGCTCCTCCAGGTACGCGGCGAGCGCGGTGGCGATGCGCTGCGACCCGCCCTCGGCCACGGGCCAGCCGACGGCGTGCGCGGCGGCCATGAGGACGAGGCCGAACGACGACGTCATGAGGTGGTCGAGGGGCAGGAAGGCGTGGGCGGCGCAGCCGGCGAAGAGGGCGCGGCCCTCGTCGGTGTCGAACCAGATGCGCCCGGCGCGGGAGGCGGGCGCCAGCGCGGGCAGACCGAAGCGGGTGAGCACGAGGGGGTGCCGGGGCACCTTGACGAGGGGGCCGGTCACCATCGGGGCCAGCTCGTCCCAGCGCTCGGCTATCCCGCCGACCCAGCGCCGGTACGCAGCGGCGTCCTCCCCGAGGCCGTCCGCCGTCTCGTCGACCGAGCGGTGGAGCACGCCGGCGCGGCCGCCGTCCAGCGGGTGGGCGAGCGGCAGTTCGGGCTGCAGCCAGCGCAGCCCGTGGCGCTCGAGAGGGAGCTGCGACAGGTAGGGCGAGCCGGCGCCGAGGGGATGGATGGCCGAGCAGACGTCGTGCATGAAGCCGGGCAGGGTGAGCTCGGCGCTGCGGGTCCCGCCGCCGACGGTCTCGGACGCCTCGACGACCAGCACGGACCGGCCGGCCTGCGCCAGCGTGACGGCCGCCGACAAGCCGTTCGGCCCCGCTCCCACGACGACGGCGTCGTACGAGGCGCGGCTCATGAGCTCAGCGTAGGGGGCGGGCGGTTTCGTCCATGGCGTCGAATCGGGCGACATCGCGCCACCTCGTGCGCCATGAACGGTTGAGAGGTGACCGCGGCGGCTCAGGCCGCGGTCAGGTGCTGGCGTCCTCCAGGGCGCGGCGCACGAGCACCTTGGCCAGATGCACGCGGAACTCGACGCTGGCGTTGAGGTCGGCCTGCGGTTCGGCGTCGGCCGCCGCCTGCTCGGCGGCGTCGCCGACCGACGCGCCGCCGGCCAGCGCGGCGCTGACCGCCGAGGCCAGCACCGGCGTCGAGCCCATGTTGACGAGCGCCACGCCGCTGTCGCCGTTGCGCCGCCAGGCGGCCACACCGACGATGGCCCAGTCCTGGGCCCGGCGGTTGAACTTCTGGAAGCCCCACCCGGCGCCGCCCATCTTGGGCACCCGGATCTCGGTCAGCAGCTCGTCCGGGGCCAGTGCCGACTCCAGGAAGCCCTGGTAGAAGTCGGCCGCCGCGATCTCCGCGCGTCCCTCCCGGGCCCTGGGCCACGTAGGTGGCGCCGAGCGCGAGCGTCGTCGCCGGGAGGTCGGCGGCCGGGTCGGCGTGGGCCAGCGACCCGCCGATGGTGCCCCGGTGCCGGACCTGGGGATCGCCCACGTGGGACGTGGCGTGGGCGAGCAGCGGCGCGTGCTCCTTGACGACGTCGGACGTCTCGATGTCACGGTGGCGGGTGAGCGCCCCGATGGCCAGGTGGTCGCCGTCGTCCCGGATGTACGACAGGTCGTGCAGCCGGCCGATGTCCACCAGCACCGCGGGAGAGGCCAGGCGCAGCTTCATGAGCGGCAGCAGGCTGTGGCCGCCGGCCAGGAACTTGGCTTCGTCCCCGTGCTCGCCGACCAGGCTGATGGCCTCCTCGGCCGATGACGCCCTCTTGTACTCGAACTTGGCGGGGATCACTGCGTACCTCCGGTCGCGGCCTGGATGGCCTTCCACACGTTGTGGGGTGAAGCGGGCATGGGGACGTCGGTCACGCCGAGGCCCGAGAGGGCGTCGACGACGGCGTTGATGACGGCGGGCGCGGCGCCGATGGTGCCGGCCTCGCCGATGCCCTTGACCCCCATGGCGTTGGTGGGCGAGGGCGTGACGGTGTGGTCGGTCGTGATGGCCGGCACGTCCGAGGCCGCCGGCACCAGGTACTCGGTCAGCGTGCTCGTCTTGAGGTTGCCGTCGTCGTCGTAGACGGCCTCCTCGAACAGCGCCTGCGCGAGGCCCTGGACCACCCCGCCGTGCACCTGGCCGTTGACGATGAGCGGGTTGATCTGGACCCCGCAGTCATCCACGGCGACGTACTTGAGGACGTCGACCGCACCGGTCTCCGTGTCCACCTCGACGACGCACATGTGCGTGCCGAACGGCCACGAGAAGTTGGGTGGGTCGTAGGTGACGCTGGCCTCCAGGTTGGGCTCCAGCCCGTCCGGCAGGTCGTGGGCGGTGAACGCGGCGAAGGCGATGGCCGCCAGCGGCGTCGACTTGTCGGGCGTGCCCCGGACCGTGAACTCGCCGGCGGCGAAGTCCAGGTCCTCCTCGGCGCACTCGAGCTGGTGGGCGGCGATCGTGCGGGCCTTGTCGATCACGCGGTCGCAGGCCATGTCGATGGCGACGCCGCCCACGGCCAGCGAGCGTGAGCCGTAGCTGTCGAGGCCGATGGGGCTGATCGCGGTGTCCGAGTGGAGGACATCGATGTCCTCCGGCGGGACGCCCAGCTTCTCGGCGGCGATCATCGACCAGCACGTCTCGTGGCCCTGGCCGTGCGGTGCCGTCCCGGTGACCACCTGGACCTTGTTGGTCGGCAGGACCCGGACGGTGGCGGTCTCCCAGCCGCCGGCGCCGTAGTTGAGCGACGCCAGCACCCGTGACGGCGCCAGGCCGCACATCTCGAAGTAGCTGGAGATGCCGATGCCGAGGCGCTTCGTCGAGCCCGGCACGTTCTGGGTCTCCTGGCGGGCCCGGACACCGGCGTAGTCGGCCAGCTCGGCCGCCTTGTCCGCCGCGGCCTGATGGTCGCCGGAGTCGTACACCAGCCCGCTGAAGGCGGTGTAGGGGAACTGCTCGGCCTGGATGAAGTTGCGCCGCCGCAGCTCCATCGGGTCCAGCCCGACCTTGGCGGCCAGCGCGTCCATGGCCCGCTCGATGGCGTAGGTGGCCTCGGGCCGGCCGGCGCCGCGGTAGGCGTCCGTCGGCGTCATGTTCGTGAACACCGACGTGCAGCTGAAGTCGTAGGCCTCCGGGATGTCGTAGACGCCGGCATAGAGGAAGGCGCCGAGCAGCGGGATGCCCGGGGTGACGAGCTGCAGGTACGCACCCATGTCGCACAGCAGCCGGACCCGGACGGCCGTCAGCCGGCCGTTCTCGTCGGCCGCCAGCTCGATGTCCTGGATCTGCCCGCGGCCCTGGATGGTGGCCAGGGCGTTCTCGGTGCGGTCCTCGTTCCACCGGACGGGCACGCCGTGCTTCCTCGCCAGGGCCACGCACAGCAGCTCCTCGGCGTACACGTTGAGCTTCGAGCCGAACGCGCCTCCGACCTTGGGGGCCACGACCCGCACGTGGTGCTCGGGGATGCCGAGCGTGATGGCCGTCATGATCTTGAGGATGTGCGGGATCTGCGTCGCCGAGTAGAGCGTCGTCCCCCCGCCGAACGGTTCCGGCACCGCGACGACCGCACGAGGCTCCATGGCCATCGGGATGAGCCGCTGCTGGATGTAGCGCTCCTTGACGGTGTGCGCGGCGGCCGCGAACGCGGCGTTGACCGCCTCCTCGCCGATCTTGAGCTCCCAGGTGTACGTCTTGTTCGTGCCCGCGTCGTCGTGGATGACGACCCGGTCGGACAGCGCGTCCTCGAGGCCGATCACGGCTTCGAGCGGCTCGTATTCGACGTCGATGGCGCCGAGCGCGTCCTGGGCCTCGGCCTCGCTCCGGGCCAGCACCACGGCCACGGCGTCGCCCACGTAGCAGGCCTTGGACACGGCCACCGGGTAGTGCGGCGGGTTCTTCATGTCGGCCGTCACCGGCCACGCGCAGGGCATGGGCGCGCCCCACTGGTCCTGCAGGTCGGCACCGGTGTAGGCGGCGACGACCCCGGGCTGTTCGAGTGCTGCGCTCACGTCGATGCCGGTGATGCGGGCGTGGGCGTAGGGGCTGCGCAGCACGGCCAGGTGCAGTGCACCGGGGATGGGGAGGTCGTTCGTGAACCTGGCCTCGCCGGTGAGGAGCGCGGGATCCTCGCGGCGGAGCATGGGCGTCCCGATCACATGGGTCTCGTCGACGACGGTCATGGGTCAGCCCGCCTTGGCCGCGGCCAGCACCGCCAGGACGATGTTGTGGTAGCCGGTGCACCGGCACAGGTTCCCCTCGAGGCCGATCCGGACGTCCTGCTCGCTCGGATCCGGGATCTCCTTGAGCAGGCTGACGGACGCCATCACCATGCCGGGCGTGCAGTAGCCGCACTGCAGACCGTGGTTCTCCTGGAAGGCCCGCTGCATCGGGTGCAGCTCACCGTCGGTCGCCAGCCCCTCGATGGTCGTGAGGGAGGTGCCGTCGGCCTGCGCCGCCAGCATCGTGCAGCTCTTCACCGCTTCGCCGTCGACGTGGATGGTGCAGGCGCCGCAGCTGGAGGTGTCGCACCCGATGTTCGTCCCGGTGAGGCCGAGCCCGTCCCTCAGGTAGTGGACGAGCAGCGTGCGGTCCTCGACCTCGCTCTCGTGCGCGGTGCCATTGACCGTGACTTGGATCCGCAAGATGGATCACCCCCGTGTGAAGCCCTCGATGTGCGGCGTCATCATGCACCATCCGGCGCCGCCGGGGGAACCGCAGCGCAGTGGTTCAGACGCTCGTGCGAGCGGCCTGGATGGCCTCCCAGATCCGCTGGGGGGTGGCCGGCATGTCGACGTGGCGCACGCCCAAGGGCAGGAGCGCGTCGATCACGGCCGACTGGACGGCGGGGGTGGACCCGATGGTGCCCGACTCGCCGATGCCCTTGGCGCCCAGCGGGTTCACGGGCGTCGGCGTCTCCATGTGGACGACCTCGAAACTGGGCAGCTCGGCCGCCGAGATGAAGGCGTAGTCGGCCAGGTTGGAGGTGACGGGGTTGCCGTCCTCGTCGTAGCGGACCTCCTCCATCAGCGCCTGCGCCGCGCCCTGCGCGATGCCGCCGTGGATCTGGCCCTCGAGGAGCATCGGGTTGAGGACACGGCCGGCGTCGTCGCAGGCCACCTGGCGGAGGTGACGCACCTTGCCC
Organism: uncultured Acidimicrobiales bacterium; assembly: GCA_963769115.1. GTDB lineage: Bacteria > Actinomycetota > Acidimicrobiia > Acidimicrobiales > Ilumatobacteraceae > DASTFY01. The sequence continues at coordinate 13,199 of CAVYKN010000015.1, read as the reverse complement.
GTCTCGGTGTCGACCTCGACCACGGCGACGTGGCAGCCGAAGGGGAAGGTGGCGCTCGCCGCGGTGAAGGTCTCCGCCGCGCTGAGCCCGCCCTCTGCCGCGGCGGCGGCCGCCACCTCGGCCCAGGTCTGGGTGACGGCGGGCGTGCCGGCCACGTGGAAGGCCCCCCGCTCCGATGTCGAGCACCACGTCGGCCACGTCGGCCTCCAGCAGCCCGGCGGCGATCTGCTTGGCGGCCTCGACGAGCGCCTCGGCGGTGACGTGGACGGCCGAGCCGCCCTGCTGGAGCGACCGCGAGCCCATCGTCCCACCCCCGGCGGACACGAGGTCGGTGTCGCCCCAGATCACGTCGATCTGGTCCATCGGGATGCCGGTGTCGGACGAGGCGATCATCGACCACGCCGTGACGTGACCCTGGCCGTGCGGGGAGGTGCCGGTGTAGACGATGGCGCCGCCGTCCTCGCGCAGCACGATGCGGGCGTCCTCGTGGAGCTGGGGAGCGCCGCCGGTGATCTCGACGTACACGCTCACGCCGATGCCGAGCTGCTTGGGGTCCCCGCTGGCCCGGCGGGCCGCCTGCTCGGCGCGCAGGTCGGCGTAGCCGGCGGCGCCGAGGGCGTTGTCGAGCGCCGTCTCGTAGTCGCCGACGTCGTACGTCTGACCGATGGTCGTCGTGTGCGGCTCCTCGAACTTGGGGATCAGGTTGCGCCGGCGCACGTCGACGGGGTCCATGCCGATCTCGGCCGCGAACAGGTCCATGGCGCGCTCGATGGCGGCCGCCGCCTCGGGTCGCCCCGCACCGCGGTAGGCGACGATGGGCGTGGTGTTCGTGACGACGGACGAGGTGTGGCACTCGATCTTGGGGATGGCGTAGACGCCGGACGACATCGGCCGCGTCATGAACGCCGCCAGGACCGTGCCGATCTCCACCACGGCGCCGCAGTCCTGGAACACCCGCAACCGGTAGGCGAGCACCTGACCGTCCCGGCTGCCACCGAGGGTGATGTGCTGCACCTGCGCCCGGCCGTGCCCGAGGGCGACCATCGACTCGCTGCGCGTCTCCCGCCAGCTCACCGGGCGTCCGAGCTCCTTCGAGAGCCGGCCCAGGAGCTGCTCCTCGGAGTACGTGCCGATCTTGGCCCCGAAGCCGCCCCCGACGTCCGGGGTGATGACCCGCACGTCCGCACCTTCCACGCCGTTGGCGGCGGCCAGCGACTCCCGTGCCCCCTGCGCGTGCTGCGTGGACACCCACTGGTGAAGGCGACCGTCGACCCACGCGGCCGCCGAGCCCCGCACCTCCAGCGGGCACGGCGCGAGCCGCTGGTTGACGAGCCGCTCGCTCACCACGACGTCGCAGCCCTCGAAGAACGATTCGTCGGTCAGTCCGGGCATGCCGAGCGCGGTGGAGTCGAACACGACGTTGCTGCCCGCGGCCGGGTACAGGTGGGTCGAGCTGGCGGCGGCGGCCTCGACGTCGAGCAGCACCTCGAGGGGCTCGTAGTCGACCTCGATCAGTTCGGCGGCGTCCTCGCCCTGGTCCTTGCGCTCGGTGACGATGGCGGCGAGGGGCTCTCCGACGTACCGGACGACGTCGCTGGCCAGAAGCGTGCGGGCCGCGGCAGGGTTGAAGGCCGCGGGCACGGGCTCCAGGCCGAGGTCGGCGGCGGTGTAGACGGCCACGACCCCCGGGGCCCCTGCTGCGGCGGCCGTGTCGATGGCCGTGATGCGGGCGTGCGCCATCACCGAGCGGGCGTAGGTCACGTGGAGTGCGCCCTCGAGCAGCGGCTCGTCCATGTCGTCGACATACACGCCGCCCGTCGTGAGGAACTTCGGATCCTCCTTGCGGATCACGCGGTTGCCGAGGATGCTGCCGGTCACGTCGCCCCCTGAGGTCGAGCTGTTGCCGGCGGGACACTACTCAGGCCAGCGCAGCGCAGACGGCGGCCTCTTCGGCCTGCCGCAGCGCTCGGAACACCTCCTGGCCGGCGCCCGTGGAGTCCTGGGTCCGCTGCAGATCGATCGAGACCGTCACCGAACGCTGTCCGTCACGGCTGGCCGCCATGAACTGGGTGTAAAGGGCCGCGTGGCCCGCCTTACGTACCCGCATGCGGCGGGAGCGTGTTCGCCACCGCCTTCACGTGCTCGAGCCGGACGTCGTGTTCCCGATCGATCTCCTCGGCCACCTGCTCGTCCTCCGCCATCGCGGCGTCGATGTCAGTGTCGGCCCACGCGATGACGCCCATGTCCGTGAACGCTTTCTGGATCCTCGGCCCCCAGAGGCCGATGTCCTTGAGGATGGGCACGATGCGCATGAACAAGAAGCCGCGGAAGGTGAGCTGGAGCTCACTCGTGTTCACCCACTCCGTGACGGCGGGCGGCAGACCGAGTGTCTGCCACACCTCGTCGGCGAGGAAGCGGTCCCTCATCCGGTAGCACGCGTCGACGCAGAACTCCTCGCGCTCGTCGCGCTCGGGCTGGGTGAGCTGCGGGTAGTAGTCCCGCAGTGCCAGCCGCCCGAACATCACGTGGCGCGCCTCGTCCTGCATGACGTAGGCGTTGATCGCCTTGGCCAACGGGTCCTGCGCCATGTTGCGGATGAGTGCGAACGCGGCGAGGGCCAGACCCTCGATCAGCACCTGCATGCCCAGGTAGGTCATGTCCCAGCGGCGGTCGCTGATGACGTCGTCGAGCAGCGACTTCAGGTTGGGGTTGAGCGGGTAGACGAGCCCGATCTTCTCGTGCAGGTACCGGCTGTAGACCTCGACGTGCCGGGCTTCGTCGATCACCTGGGTGGCGCCGTAGAACTTGCTGTCGATGTCGGGCACGGTCTGCACGATCTTCGACGCGCAGATGAGCGCGCCCTGTTCCCCGTGCATGAACTGCGAGAACCGCCAGGCCTCGAGGTGGCGCCGTACCTCCCCCTTCTCGGCGTCGTTCATCTTCTCCCACCACGGTGAGCCGTTGATGGCGATGGCCTCGTCGGGCATGCCCGTCGGGTTGGTCGGATCGATGTCGACCGACCAGTCGATTCGATCGCTGCCGATCCACTGGCGCCGGGTGCCCTTGTCGTACAGGCGGAGGAGCTGCTCGCGGCCGCCCTCGTAGTCGAAGTCGAACACCGTCGTGGTAGGGCTGTCGATGCCCCAGTCCATCGCCGTGAACTCGGTGGCGTACGCCGTCATGTGCGGCCTCCCTGTCTCGTCGCGGAGGGTACTTCCTACGCAACGGGGCGGGCCGTGGTTCGCCCCGCCGGGCTCAACCGCCGTCGGCGGTCGCGGCGATCCTGATCCAGAGGATGGCCTGCACCTGGTCGTAGGGCCACCCCGTGGGCAGCGCCGTCGCCGCCGGTGCCGGCAGCACGGACAGCGCCTGCTCGCCCGGCTTGATGAGGCCGAACTGCTCCCGGGCCTGCTGCTCGATGACCTCGTCCGTCTGGAGCTGGTCGTACACGCCCTCCAGGCGCTTGTTCTCCCTCCAGATCACGTCGAGCTGCTCTTGGGCCTCCGAGAGGGCACGGCGCTGGCCCAGCCAGGCCCGGACCGGCAGCACGAACAGGGCCGCTACCAGCGCGCCCACGACGAGCACGGCGACGCCGCCGACGGCGAAGCGGCCGCGCCGGCGGCGCCCGAACGGCGGGGTGTCGTCGCGACTGGCCGGCTCGCCGTCGGCCGCGGGCCGGCGCAGCCCGCCGGCATTCGTGGGCTCGCGGCTGAAGCGGGCCGACCGGGGGCCGGTCGCGTCGTTCTCGCTCGCCGTGCTCGCCGGAACCACCCTGCTCGGCGGGACCGCCAGCAGCAGCGTCACCGTCGACCGGCCCGATGCGGCCGGCCGGGCCGTCGTCGGGCCTGTCGTCGGATCCGGTCGTGTCGTCCATCAGCGGCCACCACGGGCCAGCGCGCCGCGGCCGCGGTACGCCGCGGCCTCGCCCAGGTCGCCCTCGATGCGCAGCAGCCGGTTGTACTTGGCCACGCGATCCGAGCGGGCGGGCGCGCCCGTCTTGATCTGGCCGCACCCGGTGGCCACGGCCAGGTCGGCGATGGTGGTGTCCTCCGTCTCGCCGCTGCGGTGCGACATGACGCTCGTGTAGGCGTGACGGGTGGCCAGGTCGACGGTCTCCAGCGTCTCGGTCAGGGTGCCGATCTGGTTGACCTTCACCAGGATGCTGTTGGCGATCCCTTCGTTGATGCCGCGATCCAGCCGCTCGCTGTTGGTCACGAACAGGTCGTCCCCGACCAACTGCACGCGGTCGCCGATGGCCGCCGTCAGCGCCGCCCACCCCGCCCAGTCGTCCTCCGCCATCCCGTCCTCGATGGACACGATGGGGTAGCGCTCCACGAGGTCGACCCAGAACTCCGCCATCTGCTCGGGGCCGAGTGTCCGGTCCTCACTGGCCAACTGGTAGGCGCCGTCGCCGTACAGCTCGCTCGTGGCGGGATCGAGGGCGATGGCGATGTCCTCGCCCGGTGTGTAGCCGGCCCGTTCGATGGCGTCCACGAGGATGCGGATGGCGTCCTCGTTGCTGTCGAGGTCAGGGGCGAAGCCGCCCTCGTCCCCGACCGCGGTCGACAGGCCGCGCTCGCGCAGCAGGGCCTTCAGCGCGTGGTACGTCTCGACGCCCCAACGCAAACCCTCCGAGAAGCTCGGCGCGCCGACCGGCATGACCATGAACTCCTGCAGATCGACGTTGTTGTCGGCGTGCACCCCGCCGTTGACGACGTTCATCATCGGCACCGGCAGCACATGCGCGTTGGGACCGCCCACGTAGCGGTAGAGGGGCAGCTCGAGCTCGGCCGCGGCCGCATGGGCCACGGCCAGCGACACGCCGAGCAGGGCGTTGGCGCCCAGCCGAGCCTTGTTGTCGGTGCCGTCGAGGGCGATCATCTCCGCGTCGACCAGGCGCTGGTCCAGCGCGTCGAGACCGACGATCGTGTCGGCGATCTCGCCGTTCACGTTGTCGACGGCCTGCTGGACGCCCTTGCCCACGTAGCGATCGCCGCCGTCGCGGAGCTCGACGGCCTCGTGCTCGCCGGTGGACGCCCCCGAGGGGACGATGGCGCGGCCGATGGCGCCGCTGTCGAGACCGACGACCACCTCGACGGTCGGGTTGCCGCGCGAATCGAGGACCTCGCGCCCTTCGATCACCTCGATCTCGCTCACGACGTCAAACGGTAGTGGGCGGGGGTCCGGAGACCGGGGCACCTCAGCTCACGCGTGACACGCCAGGTTCGGGCCCGGAGGCCACGGTCCTTGTCGGGTACTTCTACGCTGTCCGCGCGTGCCTGGTCTGGACCTCCGGTTGCGAGCCGGCTCGACCGAGCTCTTCGCCCTCCCCTGGTTGGAGCCCTTGGGCGAGTGGGATGCCGCCGTGGTCGAGTTCCGTGACATCGCCGTCGGCCTGAGCCGCCACCTCGTCCGCTTCGTCGAGGCCGACGGCCGCCTCTGGGCGTTGAAGGAGCTGCCGAGACGCACGGCGTTGCACGAGTACTCGATGCTGCGCGAGCTGGAGCGACGATCGCTGACCGCCGTCCGGGCCGCGGGGCTGGTCATCCAGCCCCGCGACGACACGGCCATCCTGGTCACCCACTTCCTGGAGCGCTCCTGGCAATACCGGCGCCTGCTGCTGCGGGTCCCCTTCACCAGCACCGCGCATCGCGCCCGCCTCTTCGACGCCGTCGCTGGGCTCCTCGTCGATCTGCACCGGAACGGCGTGTTCTGGGGTGACTGCTCTCTCAACAACTCGTTGTTCATGCGAGATGGTCAGGAGATCCGGGCCTGGTTGGTCGATGCGGAGACAGCGGAGTGCCACACAGCCTTGAGCGACGGACAGCGCCAGCTGGACCTCGAGATCATGGTCGAGAACGTGCTCGGGGGGCTGCTCGACGTCGCCGCCCGGCTGGACGCACCCGAGGGCATCGTGGATCAGCTGGTGGCCGAGGCCGAGGGGGTGGTCTCGCGCTACGAGCACCTGTGGATTCTGCTGCACGAGGAGCCCCTCATCGGCTTGAGCGATACCGACCAGGTCGGCGCCCGCGTGCGTCGCCTCAACGAGCTTGGCTTCGCCGTCGACGAGGTTCGCCTCGAGGCGGCCGGCGCTGCCGGCGAGCGGGCCAGGCTGCGCACGGCGGTCGCCGGCCGCACGTTCCATGCCGATCGGCTCCGGGTGCTGACCGGCCTGGAGGTGGGGGAAGGCCAGGCCACCGTGCTGATGCACGATCTCAGGGCTCACCGTGACCGTCTGCGGGAGGAGTGGCGCGAGGAGGTGCCAGAGCCGGCGGCGGCGCGGTTCTGGATGCACGACGTGTACACACCGGGCGTCGAGCAGGCCCATCGAGCTGTAGGGCTGCTGGGCGACCCGGTCCAGGCCTACTGCGACCTCCTCGAGGTACGTTGGCTGCTGAGCGAGCAGGCAGGAGAAGACGTGGGCGACGGACCCGCCCTCGAAGCCCTGGCTCGCCGCCGGGCCCCTGACGGCTCCGCCGCCACGATGGGCTTCCTCGATGTGGCCACCCGCGAGCTGCCGAGCATCGGGGGCGATGGGACCTAACGTGTTCCCCGGCGGGCTTGGGGGATGGCCGTGAGTGGTCCCGGGCGATGTGTGACCGGTGCGTCCGGCTCCGTCGGTGATGATCTGCCCGGAATGCGGGCGCGAGTACGTCCCGCGGCACGGTTGGTCACGGCGTCGGCGCTGGTGTTCGGGGTCGTGCCGGCGGCGGATGGTACGGGAGCTGCGGGAACTGTGGTTCACCGTGTACCGGTGCCGCGCTGCGGTCGAGATGCCGGAGGTCATTAGAGCCCGGGACGAGCTGATTCACCGGTTCGTGAGCGCGGCTCTCTCAAACCCGGCGGGTCCGGCGTCGCCGACGCCGGCCCTCTGGACCTGCAGCGACGACGCTGACGAGCTCCCGTTGTATTGCGAACCCAACGAGCCCCTGCGTCGACGCGCTCCAGCCGATCAGCGCATCTGGACGAGGCGCTCGGCGATCTCGCGTGACGAGGTGCCGACGCGAAGCTCGTAGGCGCCAGGCACCTCGATCCAGGCGTGGGCGCCGACGTCCCACGTCTGGTAGGTCCGCGGGTCAAGCTCGATCCGAATGGTCGTCGAACCCCGGGCGGGCACGTCGACCTTGGTGAATCCGGCGAGGCGCTGATCGGGCTCGTCGCCCGAACCATCGTGGGCGCTGCGGTGTGCGTAGACCTGCACGACGCCGACGCCGTCGCGGGTGCTCGCGTTGGAGAGGTCAACCTCGACGGAGAACGGGTCGATCGGACGCGCGCCGGTGATCGCCAGATCGGCGTACCCGAGGCCGTACCCGAACGCGAACAGCGGCTCCCGCCCGACCGTGTCGTACCAGCGGTAGCCGACAAGGCGGCGTTCACGGTAGGCGGCGACGCCGTTGCGGCCGGGATGGTGCTCGAACGCCGGGGTGTCCTCGAGGCGGCGCGGGAACGTCACGGGCAGCCGGCCCTGCGGCTCGACGTCGCCGAGGAGGATGTCGACCAACGACTCGCCCATCTCCTGGCCCGGGAACCAGGCCATGAGCACCCCAGGGACCGACTCGACCCACGGCATCGCCACGGGGGAACCAGCGTTGACCACGACCACGGTGCGGGGGCATACCTCCACGACGCGAGCGATCAGCTCGTCCTGCCGACCGGGAAGTCCGTGCTCGGCACGATCCCAACCCTCGCTCTCCCAGTCGTCATTGGTGCCGACGACCACGATCGCCACGTCGGCGGCCGCAGCGGTGTCCACGGCGGCGGCCATCGCATCGCCGATCTGGGGAGCCTGGGCGCCGACGTTCACCCCTCCCAGTCCCATGCCGGTTCGGCGATGGCGAACCTCGACGGCCAGCGCGTACGCGCGTCCTGCTTCGAGCTCGACGGTCCCGGTGACCTCCCCCCGACCGAGGCCGAAGAACGAGCCGCCGGTCGGGGCGTCCGCGTTGTCGAGCAGGAGGTTGCCGTCGACGAGCACTCGGGCCGGCGCCACCGACTCGACACCGAAGGCCCAGCCGCCCGAGACGTCCGGGGTGAACGTCGTGCTGAGCCTGGCGCCGAACTCAGGGTTGGCGTCGTCGCGATCGACGGGGTCGGCCACCCACTTGATCCGAACCGTGCCGGTGGTCGTGGTCCGGTCCGGTTCGGCGCCCGCTTGATCGAGCTCGTCGGGATCGACGAAGTAGTCGACCTTGACCGGCCCGCACAACCGGAGGTCGAGCTCGGGAAGCCGTCGATTGATGTTGCACCCCACGGCGTGGGTGACGTCGACGCCGTGCGGTCGCAACCGGTCGGCGATCGCATCGAGGGGGTGGCTCACGTGCGTCGGGGTGACGTGGGCGCTGCCCCCACCCATGACCTGGCCGAACGCCGCGTTCGGGCCGATCACGGCCACCCGCCGCACTGCGTCCGCCGCGAGCGGCAACGTCGGCCTCCCCGATGCATCCGGCACATTGCGCAGCAGCACCATCCCTTTGGCGCCGGCTAGGCGGATCAAGGCCCGGTCGTCGGGGTCGTCACGGGTCAGCTCCGGCCCAGGGCCTTCACCCGCGAGCGTGCCTACCCGGTCCATCAGCGTGAGCACATTGAACGCCGCGCCGCGCACCAGCTCGACGCTGACGTCGCCACGCTCGACCGCGTCGATCAGCGCCTGGCCACGGCAGCGCGTCGGCCCCGGCATCTCGAGGTCGAGCCCGGCGGCGAGCGCCTCGGTGGTCGAGTGCAGCCCGAACCAGTCGCTCATCACCAGGCCGTCGAAGCCCCACTCGCCGCGGAGCACGCCGCGCAGCATCGGCTCGCTGTCCGCGGCGAACGGTCCGTTGATCCGGTTGTACGCGGTCATCACGGCGAGCACGCCCGCCTCCTTGACCACCGCCTCGAACGGCACGAGGTACAGCTCGCGGAACGTTCGCTCGTCGATCTGCGAGTCGATCGACATGCGTTCGAACTCGGTGTCGTTGCCGACGAAGTGCTTGACACACGCCGCCACGCCCTCGGACTGCAGTCCCCGCACGTACCCCACCGCGATGCGCGACGTGAGGTAGGGGTCCTCGCTCATGCACTCGAAGTTGCGGCCACCGGTCGGAGTGCGGTGGAGGTTGACGGTCGGCGCCAGCAGGACACCGGCGCCCTTGGCCTTCGTCTCGCGGCCCAGCACCTGCCCGATCCGCTCGACGAGGTCGGGATCCCACGTCGCGGCGAGCGCCGTGCTGCACGGCACGTCGAGCGATGCCGGGCCGTCGAAGCGGGTGCCGCGTGCCCCGACCGGGCCATCGCTCACCCGCAGCGCTGGGATGCCCAGGCGATCAACAGTGGCCGTGTGCCAGAAGTCGACGCCGGCGAGCAGCGAGACCTGTTCGGCGAGCGTGAGTTGTTCGACCAGCTCCTCTGGCGAGTTGCCCGCCGTCATCCCTTGACGGCGCCGGCCAGCAAGCCGCGAACGAAGTACCGCTGCAGCAGGAAGAACACCAGCAGGGGCACCGCCATCGACACGAAGGCGGCGGCCGTGAGCAGGTGCCACGATTGACCGAACGTGCCGCCCACCTCGACCAGCTTGGCGATGATCGGCTTGTTCTTCGCGCCGCCGTACACGAGCCCGATCAGCAGGTCGTTCCAGATGAACATGAACTGGAAGATCGCCAGCGACGCCAGCGCCGGCACCGACAGCGGAACGACGAGGCGGGTGAACACGGTGAGGTGACCGGCCCCGTCGACCCGGGCCGCCTCGATGATCTCGCTGGGCAAGGCCGAGATGAAGTTCTTGAGGATGAAGATGCAGAACGGCAGGCCGAAGCACACGTGGGCGACCCAGACCGCGGCGACGCTGTTGTTGAGGTGGAGGTACGGGAAGATCGTGACGTCGCCGATGTGGACGCCGCCGGTGATCAGGCGCAGCAACGGGATCAACGCCATCTGCAGCGGCACCACCAGCATCGCCACCACGGCCACGAACAGCCAGTCCCGGCCCTTGAACTTCATCCACGAGAACGCGTACGCGGCCATCGCACCGATGCCCACCGACAGGATCACCGCGGGCACCGTGATCTTCACGGAGTTGAAGAAGAACTGGGTGAGGTTGGCGCTACCCGGCGATGACGAGAGCACGGCGTCGTAGTTGCTCAGCGTGAACTTGGGCCGGATGAAGGCCTCCCACCACCCCGACGTCTTGACCTCCTCCTCTGGGCGCACGGAGGACACGAGCAGGCCGAACGTGGGGATCGTCCACAGGAGGCAGAGGGCAATGACGATGTACGCGCCCGCCACGGCTCGACAGCGAAGCGCTCACCGACCGCCCGATCGGCTCACCTCCCATCGCCGCTTTGACCGTCGTGTCGTCCGGCAGCGCCCCGGACCCGATGGTGGTGGCCTCGACCGGCTCGGCGACCACGCTCGAGCTCGACGCTCGGGTTGCCGATGCTCATGACCGCTCCTCCGCCCGTTGCTGCGCGCGTCGGTTCATGACGACGACCGGGATCACCAACAAGAACAAGAGCACGGCGTAGGCCGATCCGAAGCCGCTGCGGTTCTGCACGAAGTAGATCCGGTAGAACTCGTTGGCGATCGTGCTCGTGCCGAAGTTGCCGCCGGTCGTCGCGGCCACGATGTCGAACACCTTGAGGGCGGCGATCGCCGTGATGGTGGCGACGGTGACGACGGTGACGGTGATGTACGGCAGGGTCACCTTGTAGAAGACCTGGCGCTTGGTCGCCCCGTCGACTCTCGCGGCCTCGATGAGCACCTCGGGCACGCCCTTGATGGCGGCAGAGAAGATGACCGTCGCCAACCCCGTCGCGGCCCAGATGAAGATGACGACCAGGAGGAACGTGTTCATGCCCGGCGCCGAGCTCGGGGGGTTGAGAGCACCGATGTTGCGATCCACGAGCCAGATCTTGTCGCCGTCGCCCCCGAGGCTGGCCGGCAAACCGGGGATCGCCTTCGCGACCTGGTTGGCCAGGCCGACCTCGAACGGTGGGCCGGCGTAGATGAACTTCCAGATGATGCCGGCGCCGGCCAGCGCGATTGCCGCAGGGATGAAGATCAGCGACTTCGCGACCTTCTCACCGCGCATCCCGTCGGCGAAGCGGGCGACGGCGAGCGCCACGATCACCACGAACAGCGTGCCGCCGACCACCCAGGTGAAGGTGTTCATCAAGACCAGCCGGGTGTCCGCTGCCGGAGAAGATCTCGTCGTAGTTGTCGAGCCCGACCCAGTTCTTGCCGCCGTCGTCGTGGAAGCTCACCCAGATCGTGCGGACCGCCGGCACGAACAGCCCGGCGAACACGAGGAACACGGCCGGGCCTGCGAAGATCAACACCTGCCCCCGCTCGCGCCATGCACCCGGCAGGTACTGGGTGAGGGCATACAGCCCGAGCAGGACGGCGCCGAGGACCGCCAGCATGATCATCACTTGAAGGAACGCACCGGCCATGTGATCCCCCTCTCCACCCCAAGCCCCTGTCGACCAGTGGTGGACGTCAACCTACCCCAAGTGTGCGAGGGGGTCCGGAGCCGAAGCCCCGGACCCCCTCGACTAGCTGCTGTGTGATCAGCTGGCGGGCCAGCTGGCTTCGATGTTGTTCAGCATGTCGTCGGTGCTGCCACCGACGATCCACGCGGTCGCCTCCGTCCAGAACGTGCCGGACCCGACCGCGCCGGGCATCATGTCGGCACCGTCGAAGCGGAAGACCTCCGAGCTCGCCAACAGCTCGGCGAACGACGCCAGCAGCGGATCGGTGATCAGCGACGGATCGATGTCGTTCCGGGGCGAGAGCTCCGTGGGCTCGCGTTGTCCATCGTCACCGCGTAGTCGTTCGACGTGGCGTACAGGATGACGTCCCACGTCTCGGGCTTGTCGGTGCCTGCGGACAGGATGTCGCCGGCGCCGAGCATCACCTTCGGGTCACCCTCTTCGGCGACGGGCAGGTAGAAGAACGTGACGTCCGCAGCGGGGTCGTCGGGTGGTCCCACGACCGTCCCCTCCGGGAACAGCCCGGAGTAGAAGCTCGCCTGGCGGTGCATGTAGCACTCGCCCGTGGTGATCGGCCCGCCCCCGTCCTGGAACTTCGTCGTGGCGATCGCCTTGACGTTGTTCTCGCCACCCATGTAGTCGGGGTTCTTGAGGATTCCGCCCACCGCGTCGGCGACGGCCGTGACCTGCGGGTCGTTGAACGGGATCTCGTGGTCGACCCACTGGTCGTAGACCTCGGGACCGTTGATGCGCAGCATGAAGTCCTCGAACCAGTCGGTGATCGGCCAACCGGTGGCCACGCCCGACTCGATGCCGGCGCACCACGGGGTGCCCCCGTCAGCGACGATCTGGTCGGACAGCGCGGTCAGCTCCTCGAGCGTCTCGGGGACCTCGTAGCCCCCCTCTTCGAAGGCCGCCGGGCTGTACCACACCATCGACTTGACGTTGGCGTGCCACGGAATGCCCTTGATCGCACCGTCGACGGTGTAGAGGTCCTCCCAGCCCTCGATGAAGTCGTTGCTGGCATGCTCGGCGACGTTCTCAGGGAAGTCGATGAGGTTGTCCGCCAGCGTGCGCAGAAGACCCGGCTGCGGGAAGTCGATCACGTCAGGCGGGCTGCCACCCTGGAGCAACACTGGAGCCTGGACCTCGAACTGGTCGGTGCCCTGGAAGTCGACGGTGACACCGGTGCACTCGACGAGCGGCGCCCACCAGTCGGTGAAGCGCTGGATGGCGTCGGGATCGGTCTCGCTGTTGCGGACCGGTGAGAGGACGCGACACCGTCTTGCCCTCGTGCTGCTGGTCGCACGGGATCTCGCCGTTGACCAGACCCTCGCCGGCGGCCCCACCTTCAGTGCCCGCCGTGGTCTCCCCGGGGGCGCTCGTCTCAGCGGGCGCTTCGGTCCCAGCGGGCGCTTCGGTCCCAGCGGCCGCTGTGGTGTCAGCGGATCCGCCGTCGTCGTCGGAACCACAGGCGACGAGGACCAGGGACGCGACGGCCCCGAGCGCTGCGACGTGTTTGCCGTATCTCATACTGAGTTCTCCCCCTTCAGGCGCACGGTCCAGGCGGGCTGAAAACCCGATCGGCTCGTCCATCCCACACCGCCGTGCGCTTGCTTGTGTTATGGGAATGTTGTGGAATCGCATGGAAGATTCCGAGTGGAACCATAGCAGTCGGTTCGGCAAAGGGGAAGATGCCGTCGCCAAGAATCGGCCGCGTCGGCAAGAATCGGC
>CAVYKN010000014.1:0-96893 GCA_963769115.1 uncultured Acidimicrobiales bacterium | reverse complement strand
CCGCCTGGTTCCGTCTTCAACTACTCGTCGGGGACGACGAACATCGTCTCCCGGATCGTCGGGCAGGCCGTGGGCGGTGGCGAGGCCGGCATGCGGGCCTTCCTGCAGGACGAGCTGTTCGGCCCGCTCGGCATGACCTCGGCCGATCCCCGCTTCGACGCTGCGGGCACGTTCATCGGCTCGTCGTTCCTCTACTGCACGGCGCGGGACTTCGCCCGCCTCGGCCAGCTCTACCTGGCGGACGGCGTGTGGGACGGACGGCGCCTGCTGCCCGAGGGTTGGGTGGACTTCGCCCGCACTCCGGCCCCCGTGCCGGTCGAGGAGGAGTTCGGCTACGGCGCCCACTGGTGGCTGTGGGACGGCCACGGCTTCCCGGGCACGTTCGCCGCGCACGGCTACGAGGGCCAGTACATCATCGTGCGGCCGGACCGGGACCTGGTCGTCGTCCGGCTCGGCAAGACGCCGGTCGAGGTCCGCCCGCCGGTCATCGAACGCCTGCAGGAGCTCCTGGACGCCTGGTAGGCCTATTCAGCTTCGAGCGACTCGACGACGTCGTGGCTGATGTCCGAGGCCATCTCCTTCGCCTCGCGGCGGTGCTTGATGAGCTCGATGGCGACCGGCAGGAGTGAGACGGCCACGATCACGATGATGGCGATCTCGATGTTGTTCTTGACGGCCTCGATCTCGCCCAGGTAGTAGCCGAGCGTCGTCACGCCTGCGCCCCACAGCACGGCGCCCATGATGTTGTACGTCACGAACGTCCGGTACCGCATGGTGCCGACGCCGGCGACGATCGGGGCGAACGTCCGCACGATGGGGATGAAGCGGGCGAGCACGATGGTCTTGGGGCCGTACTTGTCGAAGAAGCCGTGCGCCTTCACCACGTTGGCGGGGTTGAAGAAGCGGGACTTGGGCCGGTCGAAGAGGGACGGCCCGACCTTCTTGCCGAACCAGTACCCGACCTGGTCGCCCAGGAAGGCCGCCGTCACCACGCACAGGATGACGATGGGCAGCGGCGGGAGCCGCTCGCCGCCGGTGGTCGAGGACAGGAAGCCGGCGATGAAGAGCAGGGAGTCGCCGGGCAGGAAGAAGCCGAAGAAGAGCCCCGACTCCGCGAAGACGATGGCCGTGAGCAGGAGCAGACCGCCCTGCTCCAGCAGCTTCTCGGGGTTCAGCAACCCCGCGGCCAGGAGACTGGAGAGCACGAAGGACGGAGGCTATCGCCGGGTCGGGTGGGGGACCGGGCGCGGAGCCGGCCCGGGGCCTTTGCGGCCCCGGGCTCGCTCTGTTCCCCCCGGCTGTGGTCGCTCAGACGCCCGTGGTGGCGGCGGGCACGGCGGCCGGCGAGCCCGTGGTCATCCCCGGCGCCTTGCGCTTCGAGAACGCGATGGCGGCGATCAGCACCACCAACGACACGCCGGCGATGGTGAAGCGGGCGGCGTCGTTGTCCTGCAGGTTGATGATGGCCGGCAGGGTCAGCAGCGCCACCAGGTTCATCACCTTGATCAGCGGGTTCAGCGCCGGTCCGGCCGTGTCCTTGAACGGGTCGCCGACGGTGTCGCCGATGACGGCCGCCTTGTGGGCTTCGGAGCCCTTGCCGCCGTGGTGGCCGTCCTCGATGTACTTCTTGGCGTTGTCCCATGCGCCGCCGGCATTGGACAGGTAGTTGGCCATGAGCTGGCCGGTCAGGATCACTGCGGCCAGGAAGCCGCCGAGGGCCGCATAGCCGATGCCGAAGCCGATGATGACCGGCGACAGCACCGCCAGCAGCGCGGGAGTGGCCAGCTCCCGCAGCGACGCCGCGGTGCAGATGTCGATGACGGGGCCGTAATCCGGCAGCTTCTCGCCGGACATGATCTTGCCGTCGGCGAACTGCGACCGGACCTCCTGCACCACCACGCCCGCCGTGCGCCCGACGGCCCGGATGGCGAGCGCGGAGAACAGGAAGGCGATCGAGCCGCCGACCAGCAGCCCGATGAACGTCTTGGGTTCCGCCACGTTGATCTGGGTCAGCGGGTCGCGGAACAGCTCCGAGCCCACCTTGTCCAGCTCCAGCTCCGTGCCGATCGTCTCGATGTACGACGCGAACAGCGCCACGGCGGCGATGACGGCCGAGCCGATGGCGAAGCCCTTGGTGACGGCCTTGGTGGTGTTGCCCACCGCATCCAGGCTGACCATGATCCGCTGCGGCTCGCCGTGGAACTCGCCGGACATCTCGGCGATGCCGGCCGCGTTGTCCGATACCGGCCCGAACGTGTCCTCGCTGACGATGACGCCGGTGGTCGCCAGCATGCCCATGCCGGCGAGCGCCACCAGGTACAGGGAGAACTGCAGGTTGCCGTCGCCCAGGATGAGGGCGGCGGCGATGGCGACGGCGATGGCGAGGATGGCGTACACCGAGCTCTCCAGACCCGATGATGTCCCGGCCAGCACGACCGTGGCGGGCCCGGTCTCGGACGACTCGGCGATCTCCTGCACCGGCGCGTACTCCGTACCGGTGAAGTACTCGGTGAGCCGGCTGACCACCTGGGCCAGGATCAGGCCGACCAGCACCGCTGCGAAGCACCTCCAGCCCTCGTTGCTCTGGTCGTTGCCGACGTAGATGAGCGCGAACAGGAGGGTGCCGATGACGGTGAGCACACCGGCGGTGAGGAAGCCGCGGTTGATCGGCTTGAGCGCGTTGGTCTCGCCGGGCTTGGCCCGCACCGCGAAGACGCCGGCGATCGAGGCCAGCACGCCGATGGCCCGCACCCCGAGCGGGAACACGAGCCCGAGGGCGGGGTTGGCGCCGATGGAGTTGAAGGCGGCCACGCCCAGGATGATCGAGGCCACCAGGGTGACCTCGTAGCTCTCGAAGAGGTCGGCGGCCATGCCGGCACAGTCGCCCACGTTGTCGCCGACGTTGTCGGCGATGGTGGCCGGGTTGCGCGGGTCGTCCTCCGGGATGCCGGCTTCGACCTTGCCGACCAGGTCCGCCCCGACGTCCGCGGCCTTGGTGAAGATGCCGCCGCCCACCCGCAGGAACAGGGCCAGCAGGGAGCCGCCGAACCCGAAGCCGATCAGGATCGCCGTGGCGGTGTTCTGGAAGATCATGATGATCACGGTGGCGCCCAGGAGGCCCAGGCCGACCGTGAACATCCCGGCGACCCCGCCGGTGCGGAAGGCGATGCCGAGGGCCTCCGGCATGGAGCCGGACTTGGCCGCGGCCGCCGTGCGCACGTTGCCCCGGGTGGCCAGCGTCATGCCGATGTAGCCGGTGAGACCGGACATGAGGCAGCCGCCGAGGAAGGCGAGCGTGCGCGCTGTGCCTGAGACGCCCCGAACTCAGGGCCTCGGTGCCGTCGGCCTTCTGCACGGCGACCGAGGTGAGGAACACCACGACGACCAGAGGGATCAGGATCAGGGCGATCGTCTTGAACTGGCGCCGCAGGTAGGCCCAGGCTCCTTCCTGGATGGCGTAGGCGATCTCCCGCATCTTGGGCGTTCCCTGGTCCTTCTTGAGGACGCCGTTCATGAGGGCGAAGCCGACCGCGATGGCGACGAGCGACGACAGCAGGGCGAAGATCAGGATGGCCCACTCCGCGCCAGCGAGCGTGAACTCCTGGTAGCCGCCTTCGGCGGCGAGTACTGATGACACCGGTCGTTGCTCCCGGATCTGTTGGTGGTGAATGGGACTGCGCCCTTGGCACATCCCGCCCGGGCACGGCGAGCGATACTAGAGAACGGGGGTCGTCCGGCGGAAGCGGGCCCTGACGGGGACCTGACGGACCAACGGGTCTCCGGCCGCCGTCGCAGGGCATCGCAAGGACCGAACGGCGCCATCACCACAAGCTTCGGGCCGCCGCCCCGGAAGTGAGGTCATGGCCTCTTCCTGGTACTACGTTGCCTCGCGCCGGTCACAGGAGGTGCGATGGCACAGACGTTGAGCCCCTCGCCGGGCCCGGTCGGCTCCCAGCCACCGTCGCGCGGCCCGGTCACGGGCACCGCGGTCGCCCCCCGACCAGCGCGGCGGCGCGCGCCGTTCGTGGTGGAGCTCTACCGGAGCGCGCTCGGCAAGAAGTACGTGATGGCCATCACCGGCATCGTGTGGATGGGCTACGTGCTGGCCCACATGCTCGGGAACCTGAAGGCGTTCCTCGGCCCGGAGGACCTCGACCACTACGCGGAGTTCCTCCGCGAGCTGCTGGTGCCGATCTTCCCTCGCACCCTGACGCTCTGGCTGATGCGGCTCGGCCTGATCGCGGCCATCGTCCTCCACATCCATGCCGCCACGATGCTGACGATCATGAACCGCAAGGCCCGGCCCGTCCGCTACCAGAGCCATCGGGACTACGTGGTGGCGACGTTCGCCAGCCGCACCATGCGCTACACGGGCGTGCTCGTCCTGCTGTTCCTGTTCGTGCACCTCGGCGATCTGACGTGGGGCTGGTTCAACCCCGACTTCGTCCGCGGCGAGGTGTACCGGAACATGGACGCCAGCCTCTCCCGGTGGTGGATGAACCTCTTCTACATCGTCGCCAACCTGGCCCTGTTCCTCCACCTCTGGCACGGCGGGTGGAGCCTCTTCCAGAGCATGGGCTGGAACAACCCCCGGTTCAACCAGGCGCGGCGCTGGTTCGCTCTCGGCTTCGCGGCCGTCGTCGTGGGCGGCAACATCGCTCTGTGCGTCGGAGTGCTCTCCGGCGTGATCGCACTGTGAGGTGGTCAGCGTGAGCCCCGACCTCGAGACGACCCCCGACACCGACTTCGACACGGTGCTCGATCAACTGCTCGATCCGGTGCTCGATCCGAAGGCGCCGGCCGGCCCCATGGCCGAGCGCTGGGCGAGCTACAAGTTCGACGCCAAGCTGGTCAACCCGGCCAACAAGCGGCGCTACGAGATCATCATGGTCGGGACCGGGCTGGCCGGCGCCGCCGGCGCGGCGACGCTGGCCGAGCTCGGCTACAAGGTGAAGGCCTTCACCTTCCACGACTCGCCCCGCCGCGCCCACTCGATCGCCGCGCAGGGCGGCATCAACGCGGCCAAGAACTACCGGGGCGACGGCGACAGCATCCACCGGCTCTTCTACGACACGGTGAAGGGCGGCGACTTCCGCTCCCGCGAGTCGAACGTGTACCGGCTGGCCGAGGTGTCCGGGAACATCATCGACCAGTGCGTCGCCCAAGGCGTGCCCTTCGCCCGGGAGTACGGCGGCCTGCTGGACAACCGCTCGTTCGGCGGCTCGCAGGTCTCGCGCACGTTCTACGCCCGCGGCCAGACGGGCCAGCAGCTCCTGCTCGGTGCCTACCAGGCGCTGGCCCGCCAGGTCGGCCTCGGCAACGTCGAGCTGTTCACCCGTTGCGAGCTGATCGACATCGTGATCGTCGACGGGACGTGCGCGGGGATCGTCACGCGCGATCTGCTGACCGGCGAGATCACCTCGCACTCGGCCCACGCCACCGTGCTGGCCACGGGCGGGTACTCCAACGTGTTCTTCCTCTCGACCAACGCCATGGGCTGCAACGCCACGGCGGCCTGGCGGGCGCACCGGCGGGGCGCGTTCTTCGCCAACCCGTGCTTCACGCAGATCCACCCGACCTGCATCCCCCAGAGCGACGAGTTCCAGTCGAAGCTCACGCTGATGTCGGAGTCGTTGCGCAACGACGGCCGCATCTGGGTGCCCAAGGATGCCGACGACACCCGCCCGCCGGGCCAGATCCCCGAGGACGACCGCGACTACTACCTGGAGCGCATCTACCCGAGCTTCGGGAACCTCGCTCCGCGCGACATCGCCAGCCGCGCCGCCAAGCGCGCCGTGGACAGCGGCCGCGGGGTTGGACCGTTGAAGAACGGGGTCTACCTCGACTTCGCGGATGCCATCGGCCGCGTCGGGCAGCACGTCATCGAGGAGCGCTACGGGAACCTCTTCGAGATGTACGAGCGCATCACCGACGAGGACCCGTACCACGTGCCCATGCGCATCTACCCCGCACCGCACTACACGATGGGCGGGTTGTGGGTGGACTACGAGCTCATGACCACCATCCCCGGCCTGTACGCCGCCGGTGAGGCCAACTTCTCCGACCACGGCGCCAACCGCCTCGGGGCGTCGGCGCTGATGCAGGGGCTGGCCGACGGGTACTTCGTGCTGCCGGCGACGATGGGCAACTACCTGGCGCCCCGGCTCGGCACCAAGCCGGTGCCCACCGACCACCCCGCGTTCCAGGCCGTCGAGCAGGAGGCCCGGGCCCGGTACGACGGGTACCTGGCGATCGGCGGCACGCGCTCCGTCGACTGGTTCCACCGCGAGCTGGGCCGGATCATGTGGGACCACTGCGGGATGGAGCGCACCGCGCAAGGGCTCGAGAAGGCGCTGGCGGAGATCCCGGCGCTCCACGAGGAGTTCCGCAAGGACCTGCGTGTGCCGGGTGGTCCCGGTGTCAACCAATCGCTCGAGAAGGCCGGCCGGGTGGACGACTTCTTCGAGCTGGCGGCGCTCATGTGCCGGGACGCCCTCGACCGCAACGAGAGCTGTGGCGGCCACTTCCGGGCCGAGTACCAGACCGAGGACGGCGAGGCGCGGCGTGACGACGAGAACTACGCGTACGTGGCGGCGTGGGAGTGGACAGGCGAGCCCGACCAGCCTTCGTTGCACAAGGAACCACTCGTGTTCGACGAGGTCCACCTCGCCGTGAGGAGTTACAAGTGAGGACGCTGAACCTGACGCTCGAGGTGTGGCGGCAGGACGGGCCGGACGACGCCGGTCGGTTCGAGACGATCGACGCGCCTGACGTCCTCGACGACATGTCCTTCCTGGAGATGCTCGACATCGTCAACGAGCGGCTCACCAACGAGGGCCGGGAGCCCATCGCCTTCGACCACGACTGCCGCGAGGGCATCTGCGGCACGTGCTCGCTGATGATCAACGGCCAGGCCCACGGCCCGCAGCGGGGCACGGCCACCTGCCAGCTCCACATGCGCAAGTTCGCCGACGGTGACACCGTCGTCATCGAGCCGTGGCGGGCGGCGGCCTTCCCGGTCATCAAGGACCTGATGGTCGACCGCTCGGCCTTCGACCGCATCGTCGAGCAGGGCGGCTTCATCACCGCGCCGACCGGCGGGGCCCGCGACGCCAACACGATCCCGGTCCCCAAGTCGGTGGCCGACGCCTCGATGGACGCTGCGCAGTGCATCGGCTGCGGCGCCTGCGTGGCCGCCTGCCCCAACGGTGCCGCCAACCTGTTCACCGCGGCGAAGGTGGCGCACCTCAACCTGCTGCCGCAGGGCCAACCCGAGCGCTACGCCCGGGTGGACGCCATGGTGCGGACCATGGAGGAGCACTTCGGCTCCTGCACCAACCACGGCGAGTGCGAGGCGGCCTGCCCGAAGAGCATCTCGATCGACTTCATCGCGCTCATGAACAAGGACTTCCTCAAGTCCCAGCTCGCCAACCGCCGCTACCTGTGCCGGACCTGAGCAACAGCACCGGCGGTCGGTGGTTCTGGCAGCAGGCCGACAACTTCTGGGAGTACGTCCTCGCGATCTTCCAAGGCCTGCTCTGGCCGGCCTGGATGGTCTACGAGGTCTTCGAAGCTCTCGCCCGCTGACGGTCACTGGCCTCGGCGTCCGTCGATGCGCTCCCGCAACAGGTCGGCGTGACCCATGTGGCGGGCGTACTCCTCGATCATTCCGACCAGCACCTCGCGCAGCGACATCAGCCCTCCGCCGCTGCCGTGTTGGTTCAACGGATCGTCGCCGGTGATGTCGAGACTGGGCGCCTCGGCCACGAACCGTGTGGCGAAGTCGACCTCCGCACGCCAGGCGTCCCATGCCTCCGCAACCACCTGGGGGTCGGGATCAGCACCATCGAAATCACCGTCACGGTCCGTGTCGGAGCAGAACAGCCGGGGCACGTCCTGTCCCGCCATCATCACCCGGAACGTCTCACGCTCCATCTCGGCCAGATGTCGCACCAGTCCCAGGAGCGACATCGTCGACGGCTCGACGGATCGCCGCGCCATTGCCTCGGCATCAAGTCCTGAGCACTTCAGCTCCAATGTGAGGCGTTGACAGCGCAGCGCTTCGACCAGCGTGGTGCGCTCGTCGCCCAACGTCGGTCCGTTCTCGCGCGGGTCGTCGTCGGACGGCTTGCCGTCCGCGGTGAACATGTCGGCTCGTCGCGTCGTGCCCATGATCGCGATCATCGCGGCGCGCGTGACGAGCTCTCATCAATGGATTCGAGGACGGTCTCGCAGCATAGCGGTCATCGGCGGCGACTTGTCGCTCGACCCTCTGACAGCGGATGGTCAGGGTCGGGTGATGCGCGTCTCGTAGCGGTTGGTCGCGGCGTCGTCGCCGGCCACCAGATCCAGGTCGAGCACCAGCGGGCCCGGCGCGTCGGGCACCACGGCCTGCACGGTGCCGACCCGCACGCAGGAGTCGGCCGGCAGGTCGCCCACCCAGCGCCAGCCCTGGTCACCGCCCGGCCATGACAGGACGGCCGACACGGCAGCGCCCTCGATGGCCTCCCGGCGGTCGCTGATGACGTGCACGTCGAGGGCCAGCGCCTCGCCGGGCACCACGCCCGCCGGCAGCCGGTCGGCGACGACGATGACGGGCCGGCAGGCGTCCGACACCACGTGGTAGGCGAGCTTGGCCGCCCGGTCGTGGCCGAGGACGGACCAGGTGACGGCCGGTGCGGCGTCGGCGAGGCTGAACAGGCAGAAGCCGCCCGTCGGCCGGTACTTCAGCCGGCGGAGCGCCTCGATGTGATGCCGCAACAGGCGGGCCTGGTACCGCTGCGTGGCGTCCTGCCACGCCGCGAACGTCTCGTAGCGGCCGGGCGGGACCCGCTCGTCGAACACCCACTTCTGCAGGCTGTGACGCTGCTGCAGGTGGTCCCAGTCCAGGTCGGGCCAGCGCTCGGGCTCCATGAACCCGGCGTCGGTCGGGACGGCCTGCGCGCCGAACTCGCTCACGAAGCGGACCATGCGGGGCCAGGCGGCGGCGAAGCCGGGGAGCTCGCGCTCCTGCCCGTGGTACCAGCCGAAGTAGAGGTGGCTGTCCGTGCCGTCGAGCTGCGGCAGGTGGGGTGCCACCCCGGAGTGCGCGATGACGGGGCGGGAGCCGTCGGCCCGTTCGAGCGTGCGCTTGATGCGGGCATCGAGGATCGAGCGGTTCCAGCTCGGCAGCTCCTGGCCGGCGGCGAAGGCCATGGCGACGCGGCTCGTGATCGGCTCGCCGGGCGGCACGTCGATCGCCACCGGCTCGTTGTGACCGCACCAGATCGCCACTGACGGGTGGTGGCCGAGCAGGTCGACCGCCTCTTCGGCCTGGCGGGCCGCCTGCTTGCCGACCGAGCGGGCGTATCCCCACTGCAGCGGGAGGTCCTGCCAGATCAGCATGCCGAGCTCGTCGGCGGCCTCGTACAGCTCGGGGCGCGTGATGTGACCGTGGATGCGCAGCAGGTCGAGGCCGGCGTCGGCGGCGAGCGCGACGTCGCGGCGGAGATCGTCCGGTGTCGCCTCGGCCAGCGCCATGCGCGTGGGTCCGGCGTTGGCGCCCTTCAGGAACAGTCGCTCACCGTTGACCGTGAGGGTCCAGTGGTGCATGGCGACCTGCCGCAGCCCGGTGCGGACGGCCCGCGCGTGGCTGGGCTCGTGGTCGACGGACACCGTCACCTCGAGCTGACCCAACGGCTGGTCGCCCAGGGCCCGGGGCCACCACAGCTTCGGGTTGTCCACGCCGAACGTCCACTCGACCGAGTTGGTGCCCTTGGCCAGCGGGTGCTCCAGCTCCCGCTCGACGATGCCGTCCAGCGTCGTGCGGACCCGCACGGTGCGGGCATCGTCGCTGTCGAGCTCGGCCCGGACCATGACGTTGGCGCGGGCCGGTTCGGCGTCCCGGCACAGGACGCGCAGGCGGTTGATGCGCACCGGTCCCGTGCGCTCGATCCGCACGCCGCGCCACAGACCCCCGGGGTTCCACGTCGGGTCCATGCAGTCCCAGTGCTGGAAGATCCCGGTGAGGTTGCGCTTGGCCCGCCGGTCGGTAGGAGGGCTGCAGGCCACCTCCACGGCAAGGACGTGCTCGGCGCCGAGGCGGGCCAGATCGGTGATCTCGTAGGAGTGGGGGAAGAAGTAGCCCTCCGGGTCTCCGAGGTAGGCGCCGTCGAGGAAGACGTCGGCCTGGTAGAAGACGCCGTCGAGCACCACCCAGTGGCGGGCGCCGGCCGGGCCGGCGTCGAGCTCGAAGCGGGTGCGGTACAGCAGCGGCCCGTCGCTGCTGGAGAAGGCCGGGACCGATCGCCAGTGGCCAGGGACGGGGACCGCCTCCCACCCGTCGTCGTCGAAGTCCAGACCGAGGGCCCCACGGCGGAGGTCGTCGTCGGCGAGCGCGGCGCGCCACGTTCCCGAGAGGTCCATCGCGGGTCAGGGTAGGCGAGCCCCTGCCGCTGGCTCGGTCCCGAACCTCCGGCGATAGGGTCGAATCATGGCCTCAGCCCCCCGCAACCCCGCCCCCCCGGCGACCACGCTGGGCGAGCTCCGGGACTCCGGCTGGCAGTCGGTCCCGGTGAAGGATGAGATCCGGCGCAACGCCGTCGCCAAGGTCGCCGCCGGCGAGCCGCTGTTCGGCGGCCTCATCGGCTACGAGCAGACCGTCATGCCGCAGCTGGAGAACGCCACGCTGGCGGGTCACGACATCATCTTCCTCGGCGAGCGCGGCCAGGCGAAGACGAGGATGATCCGCTCGCTCACCGCCCTGCTCGACGAGTGGATGCCGATCGTGGCCGGCAGCGAGATCAACGACGACCCGTACCAGCCGGTGTCGCGCTACGCCCGCGAGCTGGTGGCCGAGCACGGTGATGCCACGCCCATCGCGTGGGTCCACCGCGATGACCGCTACGGCGAGAAGCTGGCCACGCCGGACACGTCCATCGCCGACCTCATCGGCGAGGTCGATCCCATCAAGGTCGCCGAAGGGCGCTACCTGTCCGACGAGCTCACGTTGCACTACGGGCTCGTGCCCCGGACCAACCGCGGCATCTTCGCCCTCAACGAGCTGCCGGACCTGGCCGAGCGCATCCAGGTGGGCCTGCTCAACGTGCTGGAGGAGCGCGACGTCCAGATCCGCGGCTACAAGATCCGCCTCCCGCTCGACGTCGTGCTCGTCGCCTCGGCCAACCCGGACGACTACACCAACCGCGGGCGCATCATCACGCCGCTGAAGGACCGCTTCGGCAGCCAGATCCGCACGCACTACCCGTTGGAGGTCGAGACCGAGGTCGCCATCATGCGACAGGAGGCCCGGCCCGGCGCGGCGGGCGACGTCCCGGTACGCGTCCCGGGCTACCTGGAGGAGATCATCGCCACGTTCTCCCACCTGGCCCGCAGCTCCAGCCACGTCAACCAGCGGTCCGGCGTGTCGGTCCGGCTCTCGGTGTCCAACGTCGAGGTGCTGTCGGCCAACGCGCTCCGGCGCTCGCTGCGAGCCGGCGAGAAGGAGGTCGTCCCGCGGGTGAGCGATCTCGACGCGCTGGCCTCCTCGACGTCGGGGAAGATCGAGATCGAGTCGCTCGAGGAGGGCCGTGAGGGCCCCATCGTCGACAACATGATGAAGGGCGCCGTGCTGACGGTGTTCAAGCAGTACCTGACGCCCGATCAGCTCCGCGGGGTGCTGACCGCCTTCGAGGACGGCATCGTCGCCCACACGGGTGAAGACGTGCCGTCCGCACAGCTGGCCGAGCTCGTCACCAGCGTGCCCGCCCTGCGGGAGCCGGTGGAGCTCATCACCGGCGGCGACGAGTCGCCCGCGGCGGTGGCGGCCGCCGTCGAGTTCATCCTCGAGGGTCTCCACCTGTCGAAGCGGCTCAACAAGGACGCCAGCGGCTCCCGGGCGACGTACCGCAGCCGCTCCTGACGCCTACGGCAGCTGGGTCACGTGGCCCGACTTCCCGTCCACGCGGACCCGCGTGCCATCGGCGATGGTGGTCGTTCCCCCAGCCGTCGCCACCACTGCGGGGATGCAGAACTCGCGGGCGATGACGGCGGCGTGGCTCATGGCCCCGCCGGCGTCGCACACGAGCGGCGCCCAGCGACGGGAAGACCACGGACCACACCGGTGATGTGGTCGGGCACACCAGCACGTCGCCCGGCTGGATGAGCTCGAAGCCGTCCTCGTCGAGCACGATGCGGGCCGTCCCCTCGTAGGTGCCCGGCGAGACGCCGATGCCCCGCAGCACCCCGTCGGTGACGTACGTCGAGTCGAGTGGCGCCGCTACCTGCGCGGCGTACCAGGTCAGCGCGGCGAGGTGCTCGGCGGCGGCGCGCGGGAACCCACGGAGGTCGGGAGGGACCAGGCCGGTCTGGTCGTCGCCGGCGTCCTCACCGACCAACGCCGGCGGTTCCTTCGTGGCCAGCCGCTCCCGCTCCTCCCGTCGGGCCATGGCCAGCTGGCCGACGCGGGCGGCATCGGTGCCCTCGTCGAGGGACACGTGGTCCGGATGGCGGAGCACCTGGAGCACCTCGTCGAAGGTGAGGTCGAACACTTCCTCGGGGCGGTAGAGGCCGAGGCGGACCCCGATGTGGAGCCCGAGGCGCCGCAGGCCGGCGAGCGGCACACCGACGGTGGTGGCGCCGTTGCCCTCCCGCAGGGGGAAGACCTCCTGCGCGCGGGCCAGCCGGCGGCGGGTGAGCGAGCTGTTGCCGAGCGAGGCGATGAGCCGCGCCTCGGCCTGGGTCCGTGTGGCCGCGTGACGGACGGCGACATCCTGCCGGTCACCGGCGGCGCGGGCGGCACCCTTGAGCTGGCGCAGCAACCACTCCGGTCGATCGACCACCGTCGGCGCCGCCACCTCGTAGCGCACCGCCCGCTGGCCCCACAGGTCCTGGTACCCCTGCAGCGCGGTGGCCACGGCGGGGGAGGTGCCGGTCAGGTCGGCCAACGTGGCCGCGCGCTCGAGCGCCGGCATCGCGCCCTCCGAGCGCACGAGGTCGACGATGGCCAGCTGCGCGACCGCGGGATCGGTCGCCGTGCCCGAGAGGCCGACGAAGAGATCCATGATCTCGGGCACCGGCCAGCCGTGGTCGCGGGAGAGCTCGAGCCCCAGCCGGCCGATGGCGTCGATGCCGGCGGCGTGCAGGCGGGCCCGCCAGGTGAAGCACTCCTCGACGAACCGGAGCTGCTCCTCGAGGCGGGCCGCCACCTGTTGCGCGCTCAGCGCAGCGAGGTCACCGGCCAGGAAGCCGTGTCCCCGCTCCAGCAGGTCCGTCTCGGCACCGCCCTTCCACTCCTCGACCGTGTGCCCGGACCAGTCGGCGACGTCGGCAGCATGGGCGGCCGCCAACCGCCGGCGCAGCTCGGGGCGCACCCGCCGCATGACCGGCACGAGCCAGCGAGCCGTACGGGCCCGGCCGCCGAGCGGCACCATCGCCGTGTAGACGCGACCGTCGAACTCACGCGCGGCCACGCCGTCGAGGAGGACGCCGGTCTCCTCCATGACGTGCGCGACGACGGCCGGCTCCATCGAGGTGAAGAGCGCCGCTGACCATCGGGTGACCGGCTCGGGGAAGCGGACGGCTTCCAGTCTCCAGACCAGGCCGTCGGTCGCTTCATCGGCCACCGGGCAACGCTAGTCGTGCCGCGCCGGCCGGGCCGGCCTTGTCAGGTGACGAAGGGGCTCAGGTGACGAAGGGGGACCGGGTCCAGAGCTCGCCGGTGTCGTTGCGCCCCTGGACGACGGCGGTGCCGGAGAGGCAGCCCACCGTGAGGGCGAGCGGGAAGCCCCGCAGCTCGATGACCCCGTGCGGCGTGGCGGTGACACCGGGCGGGAGCTCGAAGGTCTGATCGGCCGGGACGAGGACCTCGCCGGGGCCGGCGGCGTCGCACAGGCGGGCCGCGAGGTTGACGGCGGACCCGATGTAGTCGTCGCCCTCGAACAGCAATGCGAGACCTGTTGCCATGCCGATGCGCAGCGACAGGGGATCGCAGGCCGCGGTGGCCTCGCGCTCCAGGTCGAGCGCGAAGGCGATCATGCCGTCGCGGTCCATGGAGACGACCATGCAGCCGTCGCCGAGCCACTTCGCCACCCGCACGCCGCGGTCCGAGGCCAGGCGCCTGGTGATGGACCGGAAGTCGCCGAGCACGCGCGCCGCGGCATCGTCGCCGTTCTCGGTGGTGTAGTTCGTGAACCCCGAGAGGTCCGCGAAGGCGAAGGTGCGCTCGACCCGCATGGCTCCAGGATACCGGCGCAAGGCCGCAAGTGCTTGCTGGAGTTTGCACTCCTCGCGAACGCGCGGTGAACACGAGGTGGCGCCTACGCGGGTGGCGATACCCTCCAGCCATGGCGTCCAGGTTCACCTACTCCCGGTGGGACGGCACGCAGGTCGGCTTCGAGTTGGACGCCGACAGCATCCTGGAGGAGATCACCGACGATCTGCTGTACCACGGTGACCTCAACAACGCGCTCAGGCGCATGATGCAGAGCGGGTTCCGGGACCGCAACGGCGAGCGCCTGCAGGGCCTGCGGGAGCTCATGGAGAAGCTGCGCCGCCGCCGCGCCGACCTCCTGGAGCAGAACAACCTCGGCGGGGTCTACGACGACATCGCCCAGGAGCTTCGCGACATCATCGACCAGGAGCGCCGGGCCCTGGACGACCAGGTCCGCCAGGCCCGCGACAGCGGTGACGAGCGCCGCCGGGAGCTGGCCGAGAGCACGACCATGGAGCGCAACCTGGAGCTCGACATGCTGCCGCCCGACCTGGCCGGGCAGGTGCGCCAGCTGCAGGACTACGAGTTCATGTCGCAGGAGGCGTCGCAGCGGTTCGAAGAGTTGCTCGACCAGCTCCGCCAGCAGCTCATGCAGAACTACGTCAACCAGATGGCGTCCGGGATGCAGAACGTCAGCTCGGAGCAGATGCAGCGCCTGAAGGACATGCTGGCCGGGCTCAACGAGATGCTCGAGCGCCGCGAGCGGGGCGAGGACCCCCGGTTCGAGGAGTTCATGGAGCGCTTCGGGGACTTCTTCCCGGAGAACCCACAGTCGCTCGACGAGCTGCTCGAGGTGATGGCCCAGCGCATGGCCGCCATGCAGGCCATGCTGAACTCGATGTCGCCCGAGCAGCGGGCGCAGCTGCAGCAGCTCATGGACGAGCTCCTCGAGGACATGGACCTGCGCTGGCAGATGGACCAGCTCGGCCAGCACCTGCGCTCGCAGTTCCCGCAGATGGGCTGGGATCGCTCCTACAACTTCCAGGGCATGGACCCGCTGGGCTTCTCCGAGGCCGTCGACATGATGCAGCAGCTCGGCGACATCGACCAGCTCGAGAACCTCATGCGGGGGTCGGCCAACCCTGGCGCACTGGCCGAGGCCGATCTCGATCGCGTCCGCGACCTCCTCGGCGACGACGCCGCCCGCTCGATGGAGCGGCTGGCCGAGCTGGCGCGCATGCTGGAGGAGGCCGGGCTCATCGAGAACCGCGAGGGGCGGCTGGAGCTGACGCCCAAGGGCATCCGCCGGATCGGCCAGAACGCGCTCTCCGACCTGTTCACCAAGCTGGCCAAGGACAAGATGGGCCAGCACGAGGTGATCCGCACCGGTACCGGCCACGAGCGCAGCTACGAGAGCAAGCCGTACGAGTTCGGCGATCCCTTCAACCTCGACCTGCACCGCACCATCCGCAACGCGGTGCGGCGCCAGGGGTCGGGGACGCCGGTGCGGCTCTCGTCGGACGACTTCGAGATCGAACTGACCGAGAACATCACCCGCTCCTCGACCGTCCTCATGCTCGACCTGTCGCTGTCCATGCCCATGCGGGACAACTTCCTGTCGGCCAAGAAGGTCGCCATGGCGCTGCACTCGTTGATCAGCAGCCAGTTCCCGCGGGACTACCTGGGAATCGTCGGGTTCAGCGAGGTGGCCCGGGTGCTCAAGCCCGAGCAGCTCCCGGAGGTGAGCTGGGACTTCGTGTACGGCACGAACATGCAGCACGCCTTCGTGCTGAGCCGGCAGCTGCTGGCCAAGCAGTCAGGGACCAAGCAGATCATCATGATCACCGACGGCGAGCCGACGGCGCACATCGACCGCGACGGTGATGTCTTCTTCAACTACCCGCCGGTGCCCGAGACCATCGAGGCCACGCTGCGGGAGGTGGCGCGCTGCACGAGGGACGGCATCCGCATCAACACGTTCATGCTGGACGCCACCGGCTACCTGAAGGCGTTCGTGGAGCGGCTGACGCAGATGAACCGCGGCCGGGCGTTCTTCACCACGCCCGAGACGCTCGGCGACTACGTGCTGGTCGACTTCATCGAGCACAAGCGCCAGCAGTCCGGCCGCGGCCGCCGCGCCGGCTGACCGGCCGGACCATTCTGCGGGACGGTGCGATTCGTTCTGGTGCACAGCCCCGCCGTCGGACCAGTGACGTGGCGATGGGTTGGCGACGCGTTGCGAGATCGTGGCCACACCGTGATAACGCCGAACCTCGTCCCCGCAGCGTCGTCCGGCGATCTCCACGCCTTCGTTGACATCGCAGTGACCGCTGCCGGGGCGGGCGAGGACACGGTCGTGGTCGGCCACAGCGGAGCTGGCGCCGTGCTTCCCCTCATCGCCGATCGACTGACGGCTCCGCGTCTCCAGCTGATG
Source organism: uncultured Acidimicrobiales bacterium (assembly GCA_963769115.1). GTDB lineage: Bacteria > Actinomycetota > Acidimicrobiia > Acidimicrobiales > Ilumatobacteraceae > DASTFY01. Next base: position 80,271 of record CAVYKN010000014.1, on the reverse strand, counting down.
TTCGTCGACGCGGGTATACCTCCCCGCTCGGGCACCTTCGGCGTGGCAGGCGCCTTCCTGCCAACGCTCCAGAACCTCGCCAAGAACGGTGTGCTGCCTCGATGGTCGAGCTGGTGGGGCGAAGGGGTGATGGAAGCTCTCATTCCCGACGCCGAACGACGACACCAGGTCGAGCAAGAACTACCGCAAGTTCCACTGAGCTTCTACGACACACCGATCGAGGCGCCGACCGACTGGCGCCGGACCGCCTGTTCCTACCTGCTCCTCAGCAACGCCTACGAGGGCGACGCCAACAGTGCGGCCTCGCTCGGCTGGCCCGTCGTCGAGCGGCGCGGCGGCCACCTCGACATCGTCAACGATGACGGGCCGGTCGCCGCCACGCTCATCGAGCTCGCCAACCGACGCCGATCCCGCTGACTCGACTGATCCGACTTGTGTGCGAACAGGTGTTCGTATAGAATGCCAGGATGGCGGACAGTTTGGAGGGGCTCGAAGAGCTGGAGGGACTGCGGCGGGCAGTGCACCGGCTCGGTCGCATGGATCCCGGCGTGCTGGGACACGACGAGTTGCACGCGCTGGTCATCGAGCTGCAGAAGGAGCGAGCGCGTCTCGGGGCTGCGGCCGCCGAGCTGCTGAGTTGCTGGGACGCGCGGCGTCTGTGGGCGGGCGACGGCTCGCGCAGCGCGGCGGCACGTCTGTCGAGGGAGACATCGACCTCGCTCGCCAGTGCGGCGGTCGAGATGCGCCGTGCCCGCCAACTGCGGTCCATGCCGACGTGCGCGGCGGCCATCGCCGATGGTTCGCTCGCGCTCGACCATGTGGACCTGCTCGGGCGCGCCAACCAACCACATCGCGCTGCGTGCTTCGCGCGCGATGAACGGTTCCTGGTTGACCAGGTCTCGCGAGTGCGGTTCGCCCAAGCGGCCAAGATCGTCGAGTACTGGTCCCGGCGAGCCGACGCGGCGACGGGCCATGACGACGGCGAGGAACCAGCCGCCGGGGCCGAGTTGCAGGTCTCCTCGTACCTGGGACGGCACGGTCGCGATCAACGGGATGCTCGATCCCGTCGGCGGCGCCATCGTGGCGGACGAGCTCGGTCGTCTGGAGCACGGGCTCTCTCAGGCCGATCAACGAGACGGTGTCACCCGCACCGCGAAGCAACGTCGGGCCGCTGCCCTCGTGATCATGGCGCAGCGCTCTGCCACCACACCGGCCGAGGGGCGCCGACCGCGGCCGCTGTTCACCGTGCTCCTAGGACACGACACCTTCGCCGACCTGTGCGAGCTTGCCAACGGCATCGTCATCACACCCCGCCACCTGGTCCCCTGGCTCGGCACGGCCGAGCTGGAGACAATCCTGTTCGACGGGCCGTCCACGGTGGTGTCCGTCTCCCGCCGCCGCTCCTTCACCGGCGCCGTCCGTCGCGCCGTCGAGGTCCGGGACCGACACTGCCAGCACCCGACCGGATGCGATGTGCCGGCCGACCGGTGCGATGTCGACCACATCGTCCCGTACTCGAGCGGCGGCTTGACGAGCCAGTTCAACGGCAGGCTCGAGTGCGCCGCCCACAACCGTCACCACGATCTTCACGATCACGGCGCGGCCCCGCGTCCCAGCCGGCCGATCGCCCGACTCGACGAGCTGCGCGCCCGCCTGCGCTGGCGCTTCCTCCACGAGGAGCGCCACTCGCGAGAGCCACCGTCGCTCGCCTCCGCCGACAGCCACTCGCTCGCCTCCGCCGGCGAGGCACCCTTCCGAGCGGTCGACATGCTCGTCTAGCCCATCGGCTACGGCGTCTCCTCGGTCCACGGCTGCCGGCCCGCTGGAGCGCCACCGCGGCGGGCGACGGACTGGATGACCCGGCGGGCGCCGGGCGCCGGCCCACCATCCATCCCCTGGCGGCTCTCGACTGGACAGACTGTGGCCCTATGGTCGAAGGGGGAGCGGAGGCGGGCTTCGCGCAGCTGTACCGGGAGAACTTCCGGCCGTTGTTCGGCATGGCGACGGCGCTGGTGGGGTCCCGCGAGCAGGCCGAGGAGATCGTGCAGGAGGCCTTCGCCTCGGCGTTCGACCGCTACGCCCACCTGGCAGACCCCCAACAGGCCGTCCGCCGGAGCGTCCTGCGCGGGTGCGCGACACACAAGCCCGACCCGGACGATCCGGAACGTCCGACCGAACGGATCATGAGTCGTGTCCGCGGGCTCCCGCGAGGGCAGCGCGACGTCCTCGCGCTGTACCACTCGTTGGGGCTCGACCTGCCGGAGATCGACCGTACGCTCGGCCTCGAGGACGGCACGGCGGCCCAGCGCGCGGTGGAGGCAGGCGCCGCCCTGCGCTCCTCGCTGGCCGTCGGCGACGATCTCGACCACGCGCTGACGACGGCGTTCCAGGACACGACCCATCAGCTCGGGCACGTGCTCGCCCGGCCCGGCGACGCGCAGCGCCGTGTCTACCGCCGGCGACGGATCAGGGTGCTGGCCGGCGCCGTGGTCACGCTCGTGCTCGTGGTTGCCGCCTTCCTCCTGCTCCGCCCCGACGACTCCGGCGACGGACGTGAGCACCAGCGGCACCGAGCCCTCGACCTCCGGCGGCCCGTCGACGTCGCAGGCCGCCACGACGACGACCACCGCGGTCACCACGACGACGGTCCCGCCCACGACGGCGGCCGAGCTCGCGACCTACACCGTGGTCGAGGGCGACGGATGGCTGGTCATCGCCGAGAAGATCGACGTCCCCGTGGAGCGGTTGCTGGAGGTCAACGGCGCCAGCATCGAGGACAACCTCTTCGTCGGCCAGGAGCTCAAGGTCCCGCCGCCGGCCCCCACCACCTAGGCCCCCGAGAATCCCGAGCGCGCCGCCGTCCCCCTTGCGGAGGCGGGCGCAATGGTGGAGAATGACACTCGTGGAATCACACCGGTGTAACTACACACCTGTGCTCCACCGTAGCCAGCATGGCGTCGATCGCATGGGATCCCCCGCTACCAGGGCGTTTCGGCCGACACGCAGGGAGGCCACACCATGACGCACTACAACATCGTCAACATCCGATTGGACGATCGGAGCTGGCAGGACCGGGCGAACTGCCTGGGGGTCGATCCAGATCTCTTCTTCCCCGAGCGGGGAGCGTCGACCCGGGAGGCCAAGGAGGTGTGCCGTGGCTGCGTCGTGCGCATGGACTGCCTCGAGTACGCGCTCGTCAACGGCGAGAAGTTCGGCATCTGGGGGGGCATGTCCGAACGGGAGCGCCGGCGCCTCCGCCGCCAGCGTGCGCAGGCCGCCCGCCGGCCGATGGTCACCGCCTGAGGCCGCGAGATCACCGCCTGAGGCGCGAGATCACGGCCTGACTCGGGCCGCCCGTTGCGCCAGCCGGGCCTCGATGGTGCGATCGGCGGCCAGATCGAGCTCCGGCCAGCGCGCCTGTGGCACCGCCAGCAGCACGGCCTCGGGCAGGAGGCCGACCAGCTCGGCGCCGTCGACCTCGGCCCCGGCGGCGAGCGCCTCGTCCCTGACGAGGTCGTAGGCGGCGGCCGGGCCGACCTCGAGCGGAGCCACCAGGTTCATGCTCACCTGCGTGCGATCGCCGACGGCCAGCCCGAGGGTCCGGACGGCCGGCCGACGTACGGCTGACGCCACCCGCCGTGCCTGCGTGACGTCGCCGCCGGCCAGCCAGACGTTGTAGGCCACCAGTACGGGCCGGGCACCCACGCAGATCGCGCCGGCCGTCGGGTGGGGGCGGTCCGGACCACGGTCGGGGCGGCGCGCCGTCCAGGCGTCGCGCCGCAGCCCGGGCAGCGTCGGGTCGCCCGGGCCCGGTCCGTACAGGAAGCAGGGCAGCGCCAGCTCGGAGGCCGCCCACGCCGCGAAGCCGTCGCGCGCCGCCACCGCGTCGGCCATGTCCGAACCGTCGAGCGGGACGAAGGGCACGACGTCCACCACGCCCAGACGGGGATGGACGCCCTCGTGGGTGCGAAGATCGAGCAGCTCGACGGCCTCCCTGGCCACCGCCCGTGGCGCGTCCTCTCCGACCAGGGTGAGCACGGCGCGGTGGTGGTGGGGGTCGTGGTGCAGGTCGAGAAGATCGTGCCCCGCGGCACCGGCGAGGCGCTCCAGCACGTCCGGCCGGCGCCCTTCGCTGACGTTGACCACGCACTCCAGCACCGGTCCCATCCTGCACTACCCGCCCGAGGGACCAGGTGGTACGGTCGGCCGCATGGGTGCACAGGAATGGCTGATCATCGCCGTCGTGGTGCTGGTCCTCTTCGGTGGGTCGCAGCTTCCGAAGCTGGCGCGCAGCCTCGGTGAAGCCCAGAAGGAGTTCAAGAAGGGCGTCACCGACGTCAACAAGGACGAGACCTCCGCCAAGAGCGAGCAGTCCACCACCAAGACCGAGCAGTCCGCCAAGCGCCGACGACGCGTAGCTCCCCGCCGGGAACCGGCGACTCCTGAGCGACGTTTCAGGTGACGGACCCGTCAGCGGGTGACGACGACCGCGTCCCCACATGGGAAGAGGTGGCCCGTGATCACGGGCGGTTCCTCTACACGGTCGCCTATCGCCTGACGGGCAACCACGACGACGCACAGGACCTCGTGCAGGAGGTGCTGCTCCGGGTTCGCCGGGGCCTCGCCACCTTCACGCCCGGTTCGCTGGAGGGTTGGTTGAGCAGGATCACGACGAACGCGTTCCTCGATGACGTGAGGAAGCGCCGCCGGCGTCCCCTCGAGGTGGTCCCGGACCTGCCCGAGTCCCTGGTCGGCGTCGACGCCGATCCCGATGCCGCGCTCGCCGCGCAACGTCTGCCCGACGACGTCCAGGACGCGCTGCGCGCCCTTCCGCCCGACTTCCGAGCTGCGCTCGTCCTGTGTGACGTGGTGGGCCTCGACTACGCCGAGATCGCCGACACGCTCGACATCCCTGCGGGCACGGTCAGGAGCCGGATCCACCGTGGCCGGGCCCTGCTGCGCAAGGAGCTGAGCGCATGAACGGGGAGTCGGTGCACATGGGCGACCTGCTCAGCGCCTACGCCGACGGCGAGCTCACCGAGGCCGAGCGGGCCACGGTCGACGCCCACCTCGGCACCTGCCCGGCCTGCCGGCAGGAGCTGGAGGCCACCCGCCGGGCGAAGGCGTGGGTCGCCGACCTCCCCGCGGTCGACTCGCCGTTCGGCTTCTTCGAGCGCATGCTGCTCGACCCCAGCGGCGCCCCGCCGGCGTCGTGATCGTTGGGTCATCCGGGCCGGGGCCGTGAGCCTGGCCGCCACGGCCTCCATCTGGCTCGCGGTGGTGGGTCTCACCGGGCCTGACCGGGAACCGGCCGGGCGGTCTCCCCGCCCTCAACTCCCTGGTCAGCCTCCACGAGGAGTCGACGCCTTCGGAGGACGCCGCCGCGGACCAGGCCGATCAGCAGCAGATCGAGCAGGACGCGGCCGCGCTCGGCCTGCCGCCGTCGATGGGGGCCTACCACCTGCAGTCGCTGATCGACGCCGGCCAGCCCCAACAGGCCACCTACACCAGCGATGACCAGATCCTGTCGGCCTTCGTGTTCGAGGGCTACGACATCCTCGAGCGCCGGCTCCCCGCCGGCTCCGAGGGATGGCTGCTCAACAGCGGCCGGGCGTGGATCGTGCCCGCTGACCCGTCCCCCATCGTCCTCGCACAGGTCGGTGCCAACGTCGTGGTGCTGGTCGGTCCCGATCCGGCCCCCTCGATGGCCGACGACCTCGAGCCCCGCCGCCCCGACCCGTCCGTCATGGACCGGATCCAGGGGGCCGGCGAGGGCCTCCTCGAGGCCTTCGGCCTGGGCTGAGCGGTCCCTGGGTCTCAGGCTGAGCGCGGCCGCGTGGCCACGCTGGGTGGTGGCGTGATGCTGGTCTGGACGCCGGTCGGCGTCAGCGGGCCAGCGCCAGACGGCGGCGCTTCAGGATCCGGCGGCGCTCCCGCTCGGAGCAGCCTCCCCAGACCCCGTGCTCGATGCGGTGCGAGAGCGCGTACTCGAGGCAGCTCTCGATGACCGGGCAGGAGGCGCAGATCTTGCGGGCACGGTCGACCCCCACCCCGTCAGAGGGGAAGAACGTCGCGGGCGGGTGGTTTCGACAGTTGCCCTCGGCCATCCAGCCGGTCAGCATCTCATCCATCATCGGCTCCTCGCGGGTACGCAGCAATCACGTCGCTCGCCCGCTTCCAGTTCCCAGTGTGCCTGGGAGATCTCAGGAACTCGACGTTCTTCGCCGCCGTTCTGTTCCCGGATGGACGATCAATACAACCACGGAGAGACCCCGATGGCCAACTTCTTCGACGATTCCGGCACCTCCCGCGAGCCTGATTTCCCGCCGCCGGCCCCTCCTGCCCACGCCACGCGTCGGGCCCGCCCCGGACTGCGCGGCGCGGTCGCCGGAGGTCTGGTGGGCGCTCTCGTGGCCGGTGGCGTGGGCTTCGCGGCCGGCCGGCTGGCCGCGGATGACCAGCCCACGGCGACCCCGGGGGTGGTCCAGGCCGCTCCCGCGGCGCTGACGGACGGCGCCCTCGACCTCCGCAGCCTGCTGGCGAAGGTCTCACCCTCCGTGGTGTCCATCCAGCTCGGACAGGCGTCGGCCGACGAGGTCGTGCAGTTCGGGGCCGGCTCCGGCGTCGTCATCTCCGACGACGGGCTCGTCCTGACGAACGCCCACGTGGTGGACGGCGCCGACGTGATCCAGGTGCGGCTGAGCGACGACCGGACGATCCGGGCCGATCTCGTCGGCACCTCCCCGAGCCACGACATCGCCCTGGTGCGTCTGCGGGAGACCGAGGACCTCCAGCCCGCCACCCTCGGCTCGTCCGAGAGCGCCCAGGTGGGTGATCAGGTGGTCGCCATCGGCAACGCCCTGGCCCTGGGTGACACCCCGACGGTCACGACCGGCATCATCTCCGCCAAGGGCCGGACGCTGCAGGACGGCGAGGTCACGCTGGAGAACCTCATGCAGACCGACGCCGCCATCAACAAGGGCAACTCCGGCGGGCCGCTGCTCGACGCCGCGGGCCGGGTCATCGGCATCAACTCGGCCGGCATCCCGGGGGCCGAGAACCTGGGCTTCGCCATCGAGATCGACGCCATCCGGCCGCTGATCGATCAGCTCCGGTCCGGCGAGGGCACCGAGGTGGAGGTGCAGGCGTTCCTCGGCATCACCAGCGCCGAGACGACCCAGCTCTCCCCGGCCGACGCGGAGCAGCTCGGCGTGAGCGGTGAGGACGGTGTCGTCGTGGTCAGCGTCCAGCCCGAGTCAGCGGCGTCCGACGCCGGCCTGCAGCCCGGCGACCTGCTCCGGCAGGTGGACGGCGCCGCCGTGACCGGGCCGGAGACGGTGCGCGACGCCATCCGCGGCAACAAGCCCGGTGCCGCCATCCCGATCGAGGTCGAGCGCGACGGCCAGCTCACCACGCTCTCGGCCGTTCTCGGCTCCCAGCCCGTCACGGCGGTCGGCGGCTAGCCGCCGCCAGAAGGAGAGGCCGGCGGCCTAGCCACACCCTGGTTCTCGCCGGGCGCCGGTAGCATCCTGCGGCCGAACCAACCGGAGGTGCAGATGTCGACAGTGAACCCGGCCGTCGAGCCGCCCGCGGGGCACGCACGCGTGATCTTCCTGGGGCCCGTCTCGCCGCACTGGGAGATCGACAGCGACTTCGGCGATCGCAAGGTCATCGAAGAGTTCCGGGCCCGGGCCCTGGCGCGCCTCGTCCTGCTGCCCCGCGACGATCCGCAGTTCCGGCGCAACCGGGAGCGCATCGTGCGCGACGCCGAGCGCGAGCGCATCGTGCTCGAGTGGGATCTCGGCCTGCCCGAGGGCGAGGAGATCTGACGGGAGCGGTGTCCCATTCTGAGGACCCGTTTCCGGACGGATACGCTGCCGCCCGTGTCCTCCCTGGTGGATCCCCCTCCCGGACCGCCACCGCGGCTGCTGAACCGGGAGCTGTCGTGGCTGGACTTCAACGAGCGGGTGCTGGCCCTCGCCGCCGGCGACACCATGCCCCTCCTCGAGCGGCTCAAGTTCTGCGCCATCTTCACGTCCAACCTGGACGAGTTCTTCCAGGTGCGGGTGGCCGCGCTGAAGGATCAGGTGGCGGCCGGCCTGACCCAGCTCTCGCCTGACGGCCGGTCGCCCGGGCAGCAGCTCATCGAGATCGGCGACCGGGTCGAGGTCCTGGTGCGCCAGCAGGAGGACCTGTTCGTCGACGTCCTGATCCCGGCCATCGCCGCGCACGGCATCGTCCTGTGCCGCTGGTCCGATCTCGACCTCGACGACCGCAAGCACCTCGACGAGGTGTTCGACGAGCGGGTCTTCCCCGTCCTCACGCCGCTCGGCGTGGACCCGGCCCACCCCTTCCCCTACATCTCGAACCTGTCGCTCAACCTGGCCGTCCTCGTCTACGACGCCCAGCACGACCAGGAGCGCTTCGCCCGGGTCAAGGTGCCACCCACCCTGCCCCGGTTCATCGGGCTGCCGGACGGCGAGCGCTTCATCCTCCTCGAGGACCTGATAGCGGTCCACCTCGACTCGCTCTTCCCGGGCATGACCGTGGTCGACCACTGGATGTTCCGGGTGACGCGCAACGCCGACCTCACCGTCGAGGAGGAGGAGGCCGACGACCTCCTCGCCGCACTCGAGATGGAGCTGCGCCGCCGGCGCTTCGGCCGAGCGGTCCGACTGGAGATCGAGGCCGGTGCCTCCGAGAAGGTCCTCGCGCTCCTCGTCGACGAGCTCGACCTCACGGAGGACGACATCTCGTTCCACCGGGCGCCGCTCGACCTCACGGGGCTGTGGGCGCTGCACCGGCTGGACCGGCCCGAGCTGAAGGACGAGCTCTGGCCGCCCGTCACCCAGGCCCGCCTGGCCGAGGCCATCGAGGAGGAGCGGAGCGTCTTCGAGGTCATCCGGGGCCAGGACGTGCTCGTCCACCACCCGTACGACTCGTTCACCAGCTCAGTGGAGGAGCTCATCCGGCAGGCGGCCGACGACCCGGACGTCCTGTCCATCAAGGTGACGCTCTACCGCACGTCGGGTGATTCGGCCATCGCCCGCGACCTGATCCGGGCCGCCGAGCGCGGCGTGCAGGTGGCGGTGCTGGTGGAGCTCAAGGCCCGCTTCGACGAGCAGCGCAACATCACCTGGGCCAAGCGCTTCGAGGAGGCCGGCGTCCACGTCGTCCACGGCGTCGTGGGGCTGAAGACCCACTCCAAGTGCACGCTCATCGTGCGGGACGAGCCCGAGGGGCTGCGGCGGTACGCCCACATCGGGACCGGCAACTACAACTCCTCGACCGCCCGGCTCTACGAGGATCTGGGGCTCCTGACCTGCGATCCTCAGATCGGCTCGGACCTCAGCCAGCTCTTCAACAACCTGACCGGCTTCTCCCGCGAGGATCCGTACCGGCGCCTGGTCGTGGCGCCCCGCTCGCTCCGCCCGCGCTTCGCCGATCTGATCGCCCGGGAGGCCGCCTTCGGCTCGGACGGCCACATCATCATGAAGATGAACTCCCTCGTCGACCCGGAGCTCATCGAGGCGCTCTACGCGGCCAGCCAGGCCGGGGTGAAGATCGACCTGATCACCCGTGGCATCTGCTGCCTGCTGCCGGGCGTGCCCGGGGTGAGCGAGAACATCCGCGTCCGCTCGATCCTCGGCCGCTACCTGGAGCACTCCCGCATCTACGTCTTCTCCAACGGCAACGGGCGCGGCCGGCCGGTCTACTACATCGGCTCCGCCGACCTGATGCCCCGCAACCTGGACAAGCGGGTCGAGGTGCTGGTGCCGGTCACGGTGACCGAGCACCGCCGGAAGCTCGACGAGGTGCTGGCCACCGCGCTGGCCGAGGACACCCGCTCGTGGGAGCTGGGACCCGACGCCCACTGGCGGCCGGTCGGGTGGGACGGCGGCGACTCCCAGGCCTTCCTCTACGACATGGCCCGCCAGCGGGCCCGGCGGCCCGTCCGGCCGTGACGGCCACCGACGACCGCGCTGCCTCACGAACGCGAGGCCAAGGTCTCCGTGTGGCCCGGCTTCCGGGTGCCCGACCTCCACGCGTTCGTCCCGTGGGTGGTGACCGCGGAGCCGAAGGACCAGGTGCTCGACGCGCGGTACCTCGACGCGGAGGATCTGCGCCTGCTGCGCATGGGGATCACCTTCCGGCACCGCACGGGTGAGGGGGACCCGGACGGCCGCTGGACGCTGAAGCTGCCGGCGCCCAGCGAGGGCGTGATGCTCGACCGTCTCGAGCTCGAGGAGCCCGGACCCCCGGATCCGCCGCCGGCGCACCTGGCCGCCCTCGTCAAGGGCCTGTTGCGGGGCGCGGCGCTGGTGCAGGTGGCGCACCTCCAGACCCACCGCACGGTCGTCCCCATCACCGATCAGGCGGAGCGGCCGCTCGGCCTCCTCAGCGACGACGTCGTGTCGGCCCTCGATGGCGACCGCGTCGGCCTGCGCTTCCGGGAGATCGAGGTGGAGGCGGTGGCGGGCGCGCCCGACTCGGTCGTGACCGCCGTCGTCGACGCGCTCCGCAAGGCCGGGGCCGGCGAGGCCGACCAGGTGCCCAAGCTGGCCAAGGCGTTGGGCCCCCGTGCGCTGGCGCCCGGTGATCCGGACGTGGGCCCGATCGACAAGGACGCCACCACGCGCGCCGTCTTCCAGGGCGCGGTGGCCTCGGCCGTGCGCCGGCTGCTGGTCCACGATCCCGTCGTACGACTGGATGCCGGCGACGAAGGGGTGCACCAGGCCCGCGTCGCCAGCCGCCGCCTGCGCAGCGACCTGCGCACGTTCCGGCCGCTGCTCGACAAGCCGGACGAACCCCCGGCCCTGGGTCCGCTGCTCGAGGAGTTGCGGTGGTTGGGCGGGCTGCTCGGTGCCGTACGGGACGCCGACGTGCTCGGACAGCGCCTCAGCGAGGTGGTGCGCGACCTGGACGATCCGGACGAGGAGGCGGCGCAGGGCCTGCTCGACCGTCTGGCCGCCGAGCGGGCGCCGATGCTCGACGAGCTGCACGTCGCGCTCGACAGCGACCGCTACGTGCGGCTCGTGCAGGCGCTGGTCGAGCTGGCCCTCGATCCTCCGCCTCTCGATCGCGCCGAAGAGCAGGCGCGGACCACGATGCCGGAGCTGGCCGCCAAGCCGTGGAACCACCTGGTGCGCCGGGTGGGCCGCCTGGCTCCCAAACCGGCCGACGAGGAGCTCCATCGCGTGCGCATCCTGGCCAAGCGGGCCCGGTACGCGGCCGAAGCGGCGTCCGTCGTCATCCCGGCGGCCGGACGCCACGCGTCGGCGATCGCGGATCTCCAGAGCGTGCTGGGCGACCACCAGGACGCCGTCGTGGCCGAGGCCTGGCTGCGTCGGGCCGTGACCGAGGGCGCGGGCGGCCCCGAGTCCTTCGCCGCCGGGCTGCTGGTGACGATGGAGCGTGAGCAGGCGGCGCGCCTGCGGAAGCGCTGGCGGTCGGCATGGGACGACGCCAGCCGGAAGAAGCTCACCAGCTGGCTGGCGGGGTGACCAGCGGCGACGACCCGATCCTCGCCGCCGGCGGCGTGCTGTGGCGGCCGGCCGGGGACTCGTTCGAGGTCCTGCTGATCCACCGCCCCCGCTACGACGACTGGACCCTGCCCAAGGGCAAGGTGGATGCCGGCGATGCCGACCTCGTCGCCACCGCGCAGCGGGAGGTGTGGGAGGAGACCGGGTTGCGGGGCCGGATGGGCGCTGACCTGGGTGAGATCCACTACACGGTCAAGGGCCGGCCCAAGCTCGTGCGCTACTGGGCGATGGAGCTGACGGACGAAGGCGATGGGTCCTTCGAGGCCAACCACGAGGTCGACGAGCTGGCCTGGCTCCCGCCCGACGAGGCCCGCGCCCGGTTGGTGTACCTGCCCGACGCCGAGATCGTCGACCGCTTCCTCGCCTCCTGGGTCTGACGCGGATCACCTGATCCGGCGCCAGGCCAGCCGGTGCGAGTTGGCCCACGCTTCGTCGCCCGTTCACCTCCCGTCCACCCGCGCCAAGGGAGATGGACACGCAGGCCTCCCTACCGTCCGCGACGTTCCCCACGATCAAGGAGACCGGAACGTGAAGACACCCTTGCGACGCAGCCTGTTCGGCGGCGCCATCGCCCTGTCGCTGGTGCTGGCCGCCTGCGGCAGCGACGACGACGGCGCGGACTCGACGGACGCGCCGGCGGACGAGGCCGACGACCACGGCCGGTGGTGCGGAGTCCTCCGAGGCACCGACGTCGGCCGGGGGCGCTGGCGGCGAGGCCGTGAGCGGCTCGGTCGTCGTCTCCGGCTCCTCGACGGTCGAACCGATCGCCATCATCGTCGGCGAGAAGTTCAAGGCCGCCAACCCCGATGCGGGCGTGACCATCGACGGCCCGGGCACGGGCGACGGCTTCGAGCTGTTCTGCGGTGGCGAGACCGACGTCTCCGACGCCTCCCGGCCCATCGACGACGAGGAGATCGCCGCGTGCGAAGAGGCCGGCATCGAGTTCACCGAGCTCGCCGTCGGCATCGACGGGCTCACCGTGGCCACCAACCCGGCCAACGCTGACGTCGAGTGCCTCGACATCCCGGCGCTCTACGCCCTGCTCGGGCCCGGAGTCCGAGGGCATCGACAACTGGTCCGGCGCCAACGAGCTGGCGACCGAGGTGGGCTCGGCCTACACGAGCCTCCCCGACGCCGACCTGGTGATCTCCGGTCCCGGTGAGGAGTCCGGCACCTACGACACGTTCGTCGAGTTCGCCATCGCCGATCTGGCGGAGGAGCGCGGGCAGGACGAGGTCGTGCGGGCCGACTACAACTCCAGCCCCAACGACAACGTCATCGTCCAGGGCATCGAGGGCTCGGACACCTCGCTCGGATGGCTCGGGTTCGCCTACTACGCGGCCGAGCAGGACCGGATGAAGGCCATCCAGATCGACGGCGGCGAGGGCTGTGTAGCCCCCACGCCGGAGACCATCGGCGACGGGACCTATCCCTTCTCCCGGACCCTCTACATCTACGTCAACAACGCCAAGGCGAGCGAGAACCCCGCCGTCAAGGGCTTCGTCGACGTGTTCCTCGGCGACGAGGGCCTGGCCGCGGTGACCGAGGCCGGCTATGTGGCCCTGCCCGACGCCGACTGGACGGCCTCCCAGGAGGCCTGGGCCGCGGCGGCCGGCTGACCCCATTCGTAGACTGCGGCCGGCCGGGGACACCCCCCGCTCCGGTCGGCCGCAGCCTCGATCCCCTAGGAACTGCCGATGGCTGTCACCGCTCCCCCGATCCGGTCCGCCGCCGACCTCCGCGGCGACCGACGCCGCCTCCGCAAGGAGGCCATCGATCCGGGCGCTGCTGTTCACCGCCGCCCTGTTCTCGGTCGTGGTCAGCGCCCTCATCCTCTGGTCGCTCTTCGACCGGGCCATCGACTTCCTGACCGCGGTCGACTTCGGCCAGCTGTGGGACACCGGCTGGTTCCCACGTCGGGGGCGCTTCGACGTCCGGACGATCATCGTGGCGTCCTTCATCATCGGCGGCATCGCCATGCTGGTGGCGGCCCCGGTCGGGGTGGGAGCGGCGATCTACCTGTCCGAGTACGCCAACCCCCGTGTCCGCCGGATCCTCAAGCCGATCCTCGAGATCCTGGCCGGCGTCCCGAGCGTCGTCATCGGCGTCTTCGCCCTGAGCTTCATCGGCCCGAACATCGTCCAGCCCTTGTTCGACACGCCGTCGCAGTTCTCGATGATGGCCGCCGGCATCGGCATCGGTCTCCTGGTGGTGCCGCTCGTGGCGTCGATCTCTGAGGACGCGCTGCGGTCGGTCCCGGCCTCGCTGCGGGAGGCCAGCTACGGGGTGGGCGCCAAGAAGTCCACGACGGTCCTGCGGGTGGTCGTGCCGGCCGCCATCTCGGGCATCGTGGCGGCCTTCATCGTCGCCACCTCCCGGGCCATCGGCGAGACCATGGTCGCCGCCCTGGCCGCCGGTGCGTCGGGCGGGGCGCAGTTCACGACGAACCCGACCGAGCCCGGCCTGACCATGACGGCGGCCATGGCCGCCCTGGCCAGCGGGACCGATCAGGTGCGAGGAGACGACCTTGCCTTCCCCAGCCTCTTCTTCGTGGGGCTGGTCCTGTTCATCATGACCCTGGTCCTCAACATGGTCGCCGGTCGCTTCGTCGGCCGGGTGCGGCAGAGGTACTGAGCATGGCCGTCGTCATCGATCCGCAGGTCACCACGGCCGACGCCGTGCGCGGCGAGCTGCGCGGCGCGAAGCGGGACGTGCGCGGGCTGGCCTTCCAGTTCGTCCTGCTGCTCTGCCTGCTCTTCCCGCTCCTCGTCCTGATCACCCTCCTGACGCGGGTGATCTCCCAGGCGTGGCCGGTCGCCACTGGCCGCGGCGCTGACTTCCTGACCTCGTCCCTGGCCTCCGATCCTGCACAGGCGGGCGTGTGGCAGGGCCTGGTGGGCTCGTTCGGCATCGCCGCTCGCCTGCATCTTCATCACGTTCCCGATCGGCATCGGTGCGGCCATCTACCTCGAGGAGTACGCCCGACCCGAACCGGCTCACCCGGTTCATCCAGCTCAACATCCGCAACCTGGCCGGCGTGCCGTCGGTCGTGTACGGCATCCTCGGGCTGATCATCTTCGTCCAGGCCCTCGATCCGCTCACCGGCGGCAAGAGCGTCATCGCCGCCGGTCTCACGATGGCCGTGCTCGTCCTCCCCATCGTCATCATCACGACGGTGGAGGCCCTCAGCGCCGTCCCCAACGGCCTGCGAGAGGCCGGCTACGGCGTGGGCGCCACCCGGTGGGAGGTCATCAAGGACCACGTCCTGCCCTACGCCGCTCCCGGCATCTTCACGGGCACCATCCTCGCCCTGGCCCGCGCCCTCGGCGAGGCGGCGCCGCTGATCCTGATCGGCGCGGTGTCCGGCCTGTTCAGCGTGCCCAGCGACGCCAGCGTGCTGGACCGGGTCCAGGGGCCCTTCACGGCGATGCCCTACATCATCTACAACTGGGCGCAGCTGCCGGAGAAGGAGTTCAAGGAGGAGCTCGCCTCGGCGGCCATCCTCGTGCTCCTCTTCGTGGTGCTCGTGGCCAACAGCGTCGCCGTGCTGTTGCGCAACCACTACGAGAAGAAGCGAGGATGACGTGACGGTGAACGACGAGGGAGTGAGGACCGTGACCCGATCAGGAACCGCCGGCGCACCTCACGGTGAGCGCGCACGCGGAGGCTCCCGCGGAGGACACGTCGTCCGTCAGCCGCGCACCCGAAGGTGTTCGAGGTGAAGGACCTGGCCGTGTTCTACGGCGACTTCCGCGCCGTGCGCGACGTGCGGCTCGACGTCGTGAAGCACGAGATCACGGCCTTCATCGGCCCGTCCGGCTGCGGCAAGACCACGCTGCTCCGCTGCTTCAACCGCATGAACGACCTCATCGAGTCGGCCCGCGTCGAGGGCACCATCCTGTTCCACGGCGTCGACCTGTACGACCCGGCCGTCTCGGCGGTGGAGGTCCGCCGGCGGATCGGGATGGTCTTCCAGAAGCC
This sequence comes from uncultured Acidimicrobiales bacterium, assembly GCA_963769115.1. Lineage (GTDB taxonomy): Bacteria > Actinomycetota > Acidimicrobiia > Acidimicrobiales > Ilumatobacteraceae > DASTFY01. The sequence goes on along the minus strand of CAVYKN010000014.1, from coordinate 64,747 downwards.
GAACCCGTTCCCGAAGACCGTCTACGACAACGTGGCCTACGGCCCCCGCCTGCTCGGGGTCAAGAAGCAGCCCGGAGCTGGACGAGATCGTCGAGCGGTCCCTGCGGGGCGCTGCGCTCTGGGACGAGGTCCGTTCCAGGCTCAAGAGCTCGGCACTCGGGATGTCCGGTGGGCAGCAGCAGCGGCTGTGCATCGCCCGGGCCATCGCCGTGGAGCCCGAGGTGATCCTGATGGACGAGCCCTGCTCGGCGCTCGACCCGATCGCCACCGCCCGCATCGAGGACCTGATGCAGGAGATCAAGGAGCAGTACACGATCGTCATCGTGACCCACAACATGCAGCAGGCGGCCCGGGTCAGCGACCGCACCGCCTTCTTCACCACCGAGGTCAGCACGGAGGGCGACCGCCGGACCGGGCGTGCTGGTCGAGTTCGACCGCACGGACAAGATGTTCTCCAACCCCAGCGACGAGCGAACGGAGAACTACGTGACAGGAAGGTTCGGGTGAGCGACTTGCGCGTGCACGTTCCACGAGGAGATCGAGGAGGTCCGCAGCCAGATCGTGCGCCTGGCCGGCTCGGTGATCGAGGCCATCCCGCGGGCCACCGAGCATCCTGCTCGACGGCGACCTCGAGGGTGCCGACTACCTGATCTCCGCCGACGACGAGATCGACGCCAAGGCCCTCGACCTGGAGGAGGAGATCTACCGGGTCATGGCCCTCCAGGCGCCGGTGGCGATCGAGCTCCGGCCAGCTCGTGTCGGCGGTCAAGATCGTGGGCGAGATCGAGCGGTCGGCTGACCTCGCCGTCAACATCTGCAAGGCGGCCCGCCGGCTGTACGGGCACGCGCTCGACCCCCGCCTCCGGGGCCTCATCACGAAGATGGCCGAGCAGGCGCAGGCGCTGTACGTGGCGGCCATCGAGGCCTATGTGGAGAACGACGCCGCCAAGGCGGCCGCCATCGACGACATGGACTCCCTGCTCGACGGGCTGCAACGGGAGTTCATCCAGGTCATCTTCGAGAGCCACGCCGCGGGTCGCATCGATCTCCAGGTGGCCGTGCAACTGGCCGTGGTCGCCCGCTTCTACGAGCGCATCGGTGACCACGCCGTCAACATCGGGGAGCGGATCCGCTACGTCGTGACCGGCTGGCTGCCCGAGCACGACGGCGCCGCCCGCTACCGGGCCCGTCCGGGAGCGCCTCCGGTCGGCGAACCGGCACAAGGTCGAGAGATAGGTCAGACGGTGGGCTGGGCCGCCCTGGCCGCCGTCGTCGGCCTGGTCGTGGGCGCCGCCGCGGGCGTGGTGTGGCAGCGGCGTCAGAACCGTGCTGCCGCGCGCGGGACAGGTGCAGCGCCTGGCCGGAGCCGAGGCCGGCAGGCGCTGGGCTCGAGCAGGTGCGGGCGGAGCTGTTGGCCGCCATCGACCGCCTTCCGCAGGGCGTGGTCATCGTCGACCGTGACGGTGAGGTCGTCGTGCGCAACCGCCAGGCCGAGCACATGCTCGGTGTGGCGCACCTCGACGCGCTCGTCGACGAATCGGTCGAGGAGCACCTCCGGGCGGCCGGCGCCGGCCTCGAGACGGCCGACACCCTGGACGTGATGGGGCCACCGCGGTGCACGCTCGTCGTGCGGGGTTCGGTCGTGTCGGTGGACGGCCAGCGGGTCGGGGCCATGTGCACGATCGAGGACGTGAGCGAGCGGACCCGGCTGGACTCCGTGCGGACCGACCTCGTCGCCAACATCAGTCACGAGCTGAAGACCCCCGTCGGCGCCATCGCCCTGCTGGCCGAGACCCTGGCCGACGAGGACGAGCCCGAGGTCATCGCCCGCCTGGCGCCCAAGCTCACCGCCGAGGCCGAACGGTTGTCGCGCATCATCGACGAGCTGCTCGAGCTCTCCCGCATCGAGCTCGGCGGACAGTCGCTGGGCGAGGTGGTCGAGGTCGAGGCCGTCGTGCGCGAGGCCATGGCGCTCCACGCTCCGCTCGCGCAGACGAGGGACATCCCGGTGCGGTTGACGGCGGCGGACCCTGGCGCGGCGGTGGCGGGCAACCGCCGCCAGCTCCTGTCGGCGGTCGGCAACCTGCTCGAGAACGCCATCAAGTACTCCGACCCCGGCGCTCCGGTGGAGATCACCGTCGGGCTCGACCGTCAGGAGGTGGTCGTGGAACTGCGGGACCACGGCATGGGGATCCCCCAGCGGGACCTGGACCGGGTGTTCGAGCGCTTCTACCGCGTCGACAAGGCGCGCAGCCGCGAGACGGGCGGCAGCGGCCTGGGCCTCTCGATCGTCCGCCACGTCATGGCCAACCACGGTGGCCAGGTGAGCGTGGCGTCCGTCGAGGGCGAGGGCTCGACGTTCACGCTGCGACTCCCCGCCGAGGTGCCCTCCTCCCGGCCCGACGTGGCGCAGGCAGGCTGACATGACCGAACAGACGACCGTGCTGCTGGTGGAGGACGAGGAGTCGTTCATCGACGCGCTGACCGTCGGCCTCCGCCGCGAAGGGTTCCGGGTGCAGGTGGCGCGCGACGGGGCTCAGGCCCTGGACCTCTTCGACGCGGTCAACCCCGACCTCGTCCTGCTGGACGTGATGCTGCCCCGCATCAGCGGCATCGACGTGTGCCGGCAGCTCCGCAAGCGCAGCCAGGTGCCGATCATCATGGTGACGGCCAAGGGGGCCGAGATCGACACGGTCGTCGGCCTCGAGGTCGGAGCCGACGACTACGTCACCAAGCCCTACCGCCTGCGGGAGCTCGTCGCTCGCATGCGGGCGGTGCTGCGCCGGGCGCCGCACGACCGGTTCGACGACCTCCGCGAGGGTGTCCTCGAGGTGGGCGACGTCCGCCTCGACCCCGACCGCCACGAGGTGGCGATCCGCGGCGAGGCGGTATCGATGCCGCTCAAGGAGTTCGAGCTGCTCACCATCCTGCTGGCCAACGCCGGCCGCGTGCTCACCCGCGACACGCTCATCGACCGCGTCTGGGGCTCGGACTACGTCGGCGACACCAAGACGCTCGATGTCCATGTCAAGCGCCTGCGCAGCAAGATCGAGAGCGACCCCGGCAACCCCACCCGCATCGTCACCATCCGGGGCCTGGGCTACCGCTACGAGACCCCGAGGGCGTGAGCCCCGTCACACGCGGCCCTGAGGCCCCGTATGACGGCCCGAGGCGCCGTACCATGACGGCGTGACGTCGCCCGCCTCGTGGGACCCGGTCCCAACGGATCGGACTGCGGCCATGCCGCGGGAGTTCTCCCGCCGGCTCGTCGTGCCGCCGTTCACCTGGCTGGCCCGGACCCACGCCGCGGCGGCCGCCGGCGACGCCGCCGTCGCCATCTCGCTCGCCGGCTCGCTCTTCTTCGACATCAGCCCCGAGGCCGCCCGGGGGAAGGTGGCGCTCTATCTGCTGCTGACCATGGCGCCGTTCGCCATCGTGGCCCCGATCCTCGGTCCCGCGCTCGACAGCATGCGGGGTGGGCGGCGGCTGATGGTGATCCTCTCCTGCCTCGGCCGCGCCATCGTCACCGTGTTCCTCATCATGAACCTCGACAGCCTGTGGCTGTTCCCGCTGGCGTTCATGTTCCTCGTGCTGTCCAAGGCCTACGCCGTCTCCAAGAGCGCGCTGGTGCCCACCGTCGTCACCGACGACGCGGAGCTGGTGGAGGCCAACTCCAAGCTCGGGCTGCTGGCCGGCATCGCCGGTGTCGTGGTCGTGCTCCCCGCCGTGCTGCTGAAGCTCATCGACGTCCGCGTCACCCTGTGCCTCGCTTTCCTCCTCTACCTGCTGGCCCTGGGCCTCGCCACCCGGCTGCGGCGGGTCGTCGTGGCCGCCACCCCGGCCGGCGCGGAGGAGCGCGAGGAGCTGCGGTCGTCCGGCGTGGTCCTGGCCGCGTCCGGGATGGCCATGGTCCGCGCCACGGTCGGCTTCCTCACCTTCCAGCTGGCCTTCCTCCTCCGCGGCCAGGACGCGTCGGTCGTGTGGTTCGGGCTGATCCTGCTGTTCAGCGCCGTCGGCACCATGGCCGGGAACGTGCTCGGCCCCGTGCTGCGCCAGCGGGGCGTCCACGAGGAACGCATGCTGGAGCTGGCGTTCGCGCTCATCGCGATCGGTGGTCTGGTCGCGGCGTTCGGCGGGGGACAGGTCAGCGCCGCGCTCCTGGCGGGCGCGGTGGGCGTGGCGGCCGCGTTCGCCCGGCTGGCCTTCGACGCCATCGTGCAGCGCGACGCGCCGGACGCCAACCGGGGTCGCGCCTTCGCGCAGTTCGAGACCAAGTTCCAGATGGCCTGGGTCCTGGCGGCGTTCGCGCCCGTGCTCATCCCGATCCCCAGGAGCGTGGGCTTCCTGATCGTGACCGTGCTGGCGGCGGTCGCGCTCGTGTCCTACGTCGTGGGGTGGCGGCACATCCGCGAGGGCCAGCCACTGCCGCCGACCCTGGGGGCGCGGGTGCGCTCCAAGGTGAAGGAGCGCCGCCGGGCGCTCAAGGACCACGAGGATCTGCCGCCGCCCGAGCCTGGCTCGCGGCGCTAGCGAACCTCAGCTCGCCGGTGGCTCGTCCCCGTCGACCTCGAGGCGGGCCAGCCACAGACCGGGGGCGTCGACCTCCGGGGGTGTCGGCAGGGCCCGGGCCGAGCGCCACAGCCGGCTCAGGCCTTCGTCGCCCTCCCGCTCGATGACCCCGCTCACGAAGGCCCGGCCCCGCTCGACCTCGGCGCGGGTGAGCGAGAGGCCCAGCAGGCGCTCGAGGAACACGTCCTCGCTGCCCGCTTCCAACCGGCGACGGCGGACGGCCTCGGCGATCTGTCCTCCACCGGACATCAACCCCGCCGCGGCGCGGTCGACGGTGTGGTCGACGAACCCGACGACCACCGCGATCAGCGCGTCCAGCCGGGGGCGCAGGCGCTCCTGCTCGGGCGAGCGGACGGCGCCCAGCAGGACCTCGGGATCGCCGAAGAGCTGCTGCAGCTCGCCGAGGGAGTCGGTGCTGCCGAGGTCGAAGGACCCGAGCCGCTCGCTGACGGCGCCCGGGTCGGGACGGAACCCGCCGGCGTGGTCGCGCAAGAGCTGCTCCAGCTCGGCCCGGACGTGAGGGACGCCGAGCACGGCGTGCGAGGTGATCTGGTGGAGGCAGACCCAGAGCAGGACCTCCTCCTCCGGGAGGCTCCAGTCGCGGGCGAACTCCTCGATGGTCCCGGGCAGGACCTGGATCTCGCTGGCCGGTGGCCGCGGGAGCGGGAGGTCGTACTGCCCGAAGGACCGGCGGGCCAGCCGGCCCACCATCGAGCCGATGGCCATGCCGAGCATGGTCGGCGCCACGAGCCCCAGGAGCTGGCCGAGCATGGCCAGGCCGGCGTCGTCGCCGGGCAGGTCCTCGCTCTCGAAGGGCTCGAGGCCGCCCATGGCGGTGATGGTCGGCGTCTGGCCCAGCGAGCCGGCCAGCGTCTCGAAGAGCGGCCGGTAGGCGTCCAGGGTGTGGGACGTGAACGCGGTGCGGTTGACGGGGACGACCTCGATCGTCCGTCCGCCGACGGCGGTGTCCAGCCCGGTCGCCTGCTGCACGTGGAGCTCGGCCACCCGTCCCAGCTCGGCGACCTTGAACCGGATGGCAGGATCGACGTTGGGTTCGGCCTTGCCCTCGGTGGCGTTGCTGTAGGCGAGCTGGCGCGCCGCCTCCCACTGGATGGATCCCTGGTTCTGCAGCATGCGAGCCAGGTCACCCAGGAACGGGATGCTGCCGAACGGGTCGGTCGGCTCGGGTTCCACCACGTCAATCTACGCGGGCGGGGTGGCCCTCCCACCGGGCGTGGAAGAGTGGGATCGTGGACGGGGAACCGAGCCGGAACGTCGTGGTGGTGACCGGTGCCTCGGGCGCCATCGGCCGCCGGGTGGTCGCGCTGCTGGCCCAGGCGCCCGACGTGGACGCCGTCGTCACGCTCGACCGCCGACCGGCCGCTGTGGGCCACCCCAAGGTGGAGCACCGCCCGGTCGACCTGCGCCGGCCGGAGGCCACGGTCGAGCTGACCGAGCTCGCCGGGGACGGCTCGGTCGAGGCCGTCGTGCACCTGCCGTTCGCGGCGAGCGCCATCCGCCGCCGCCCGGGCACCCTGGCGACGGAGGTGACGCGCCGGGTGCTGGACGCGGCGAGCGCCGGCGATGTCCGCCACCTCGTGGTCCTGTCGACGGCCACCGTCTACGGCGCGTGGCCCAACAACCCGGTCCCCATCACCGAGGACGCACCGCTGCGCCCGGTGCCCGACTTCGCCTACGCCGTCGGCCACGCCGAGGTCGAGCAGCTGGTCGTCGACTGGGCCGACGAGCGGCGGGACCGCACGGTGGCCGTCCTGCGGCCGGTCACCGGCCTGGCCGAGGACGGCTCGTCGTGGCTGGCCCGGGCGCTCGCCGGCGGCGCAGGGGTCCTGGCGCCCGAGGAGGATCCGCCGGCCCAGTTCGTGCACCTCGACGACATCGCCAGTGCCATCGAGCTGGCCCGCCGCCACCACCTGGACGGGACCTACAACGTGAGCCCCGACGGGTGGATCGCCGGGCCCCGCCTACGGGCCCTGGCCGGTTCCAAGCCCCGTGTGCGCCCACCGGCCTGGTTCACGCACTGGATCTCCAACCTTCGCTGGCGCTTCCAGCGGGGGCCCATCCCGCCCGGTCTGCTGCCCTACATGACGACGAGCTGGCTGGTGGCCAACGATCGCTTGAAGGCGGAGGGCTGGCAACCCCGCGTGACGAACGAGCAGGCCTACGTGGCGGGGACCGACACCCGGTGGTGGCAGATCCTCACCCCGAAGCGACGTCAGGAGCTGGCGCTGGGGTTGGCCGGCGTCCTGGCCGCCGGCCTCGTCACCGGCGCGGTCTTCGCCATCCGGGCCGCGGTGCGCCGCCGCCGGTCGACTGCTCTGAGCCGGCAGGTCTGTCGGCCCTAGGAGCCCTGGCGGGCCTGGAGGACGGCGACCAGCTCGATGCGCTCGCCCTCCCGCACCACCGTGAGGCGCACGTCGTTCCCGGCCTTGCGCTCCCGCACCAGCAGCACGAGGGCGTTCATCGACGAGACCGACACGTCGTCGACGGCGACCACGATGTCGCCCTCCTGCACCCCGGCGGCCGCCGCGGCGCCGTCGGGATCGACGGAGAGGACGTACGCGCCTTCGACGACCGGTGCGGGGGCCGCGGTCGTCACCGGCGGCGCCGGCTGCGCGGTGGGAGGCGCGGCCGAGGTGGTCGTCGTCCCGGTGCCGTCGGGCACGGCCGCTCCGAGCATCGACGAAGAGGAGGCCGTGGACGACCCGGCGGCCGCGGTGCCCGACGTCGCCGGGGGTTGGCTCGTGGTGCCCTCCTGGTCGGGTGACGTCGCGCTGGTCGCCGCGTCCTCGGGCCGGGCCGTGCGCCCGGTGAGCCCCAGCCAGGGCAGGCGGCGCTCGCCATCGGCTCCGGCCGGCTCGGCGGCCGCCTTGGCCAGTTCGATCGGGGCGGCGAGGAGCGCCGTGGCGTCGCCGTCCTCGGCACCGATGCAGATGCCGACGGCCCGCCCGTCGCGATCGAGGACGACGGCGCCGTCGTCCACGGGCTCGTCCATGCGCAACCGCATCAGGTGCTCCATGTGGGTGCCGTCGTCGGCCATGGTGTCCACGCCGACCTCGACCACCTCGCCCGGCGTGTTGGTCCCCGCCGCGGTGACGGGATCGCCCGGGGCGAGCGTGGCCGCCTGCCCGCTCGCCACCGTGGGCGTGGGCTGCGCCACCTCGACCACCGCGGTGCCCGAGGCGTGATCCACGAACACGACCTGGGCGCGCTGCTCCGTGCCGTCGGGCATGACCGCAGTGACCTCGGTGACGCCCTCCACGGCCTTGGCCGACACCACGAGCTGTCCGGTGCCGAGCGCGGCGGCCGTGGCCGAACGCCGCTCTGAACGGCCGTTCACGACCAGCTGCACGAGGCCCTCGACGGCCGAGGTCGCCACCGCCGTGGTGGCCGGCACGGTGACAGCGGTTCCGAGTCCGGTTGTCGTGACGAATGTCGTCGTCACGGCGCTCACCCGGACCACGGACGTGGCCACATCGCTCGTGGCCGGCTGGGCGAGATGGGCGACGTACGCGGCCAGGACGGCGCCCGCGGTACCGATGACCGCGGCCAGGACGAGGACCACGCGCCCTCCACCGGGAGCGGGCAGGAGCGCCGGGCGGGCGGGCGGCAGCGGGGTGGCGCCCAGCTCCGACGGATGACGCCACCAGCGTTGGTCAGGCGGGAGGTACTCGCCCGGGCCGAGCTCTTCGCCGTCCTCGGGCCAGTCGCTCGCCTCCACGACGGCGCACATTATCCAGGGGTGTCTGCGAGCGTGCCGCGGCTCCCCGGGCTTTGCCGCAGGACTCGCGGGGGTAGACGCTCGCGGCCGCAGCACTAGCATCGACTCTCGTGCGCGAGCCCGCGGCCGGACACGATTGGCTGGCACTGACCGGCGAGGAGCTGCCCATCGGCGCGGCCTACGACTGGGTCGTGCGGCCGGACTGCGGCGCCGTCGTCGTCTTCTCGGGCACGGTCCGCGACCACGCCGAGGGTCGGTCAGGGGTCACGTCCCTCACCTACGAGGCCTACGAGGAGCACGTCCTGAGCAGGCTGGAGCGCATCGCCGAGGAGCTGCGCCGGCGCTGGCCGGACGTCGGCCGGGTGGTCCTCTGGCACCGCACCGGAGCGTTGGCGCTGACCGAGTCGTCGGTGATCGTCGCCGTGTCGGCGCCCCACCGGTCGGAGGCGTTCGAGGCGGCCCGCTTCGGCATCGACACGTTGAAGGCCACCGCGCCCATCTGGAAGAAGGAGACCTGGGGCGCAGATGACGCCGGCTGGGCCGCCGGTGCGCAGGGCATCCGGGACATGGCCGAGATGACCGCAGCCGAACTGACCGCCGCCGAAGGTCCCGGTCCCACCCAGGCGTCCTGATGCGCAACCTGCTCTACCTCCTCGCCGCACTCGCCGTGATCGCCCTCGGGATCCTCGTGCTGGCGCTGCGGGCTCGGGAGCCGAAGGGCTTCGACTCCGGCATCAAGGCCCACCAACGTCACATGGACGCGCTGTCCACCGAAACACGGCGGGACTCCACCGGCATCGACCGCATCCAGCCCGTGCGCCGCGTCGACCCCCTCGCTGGACCGCGTCCTCCGGACGAAGCCGGTGACCAGCCTGGCCCGACCGGCACGGAGGACTGAGCCCTGGCCCGCGACCTCGCCATCGACCTGGGTACCGCCAACACGCTCGTCTACGCCAAGGGCAGGGGCATCGTCCTGAACGAGCCGTCGGTCATCGCGCTCAACCGGCAGACGGGGGAGGTGCTGGCCACCGGCTACGACGCCTGGAAGATGATCGGACGCACACCCGGCTACATCGTCGCCGTGCGGCCGCTGCGCGGTGGCGCCATCACCGACTTCGAGATCACCGAGCGCATGATCCGCCTGCTGCTCCACCGCGTCGGCGTCACCCGTTTCAACCGGCCGCGAGTCGTCATCTGCGTCCCGTCGGCCATCACGGAGGTCGAGCGGCGCGCGGTCACCGAGGCGGCGCGGCGCGCGGGGGCCATCGACGCCCAGCTCATCGAGCAGCCCATGGCGGCGGCCATCGGCGCCGGTCTGCCGATCGACGCGCCGGTGGGCAGCATGGTCATCGACATCGGTGGCGGCACCACCGAGACGGCGGTGATCTCCCTCGGTGGGATCGTGGCCCTGGAGGCGGTGCGCATCGGCAGCTTCGACATCGACGCCGCCCTCCAGACGTACATCCGCCGGGAGTACGGCATCGCCATCGGAGAGCGCACGGCCGAGGAGATCAAGGTCGCCGTCGGCTCGGCCGATCCGACGCCCGACGAGAGCCACGCCGAGGTGCGGGGCCGGGACCTGGTGAGCGGGCTACCGCGGGTGGTCGTGCTGAGCCCCGAGGAGGTGCGCGGCGCCATCGAGGAGGTCGTCAGCTCGATCATCGAGAGCGTCATCCGCTGCCTGGCCAAGGCCCCGCCCGAGCTGTCGCAGGACTTTCTGGTCCGCGGCGTCAACCTGGTCGGCGGCGGCGGCATGCTGCGGGGGCTGGACCAGCGCCTCTCGCGCGAGACGAGGGTGCCGGTGGAGCTCGTTGACGCTCCGCTGGAGTGCGTGGTGCTCGGCGCCGGCCACTGCATCGAGCACTACGACGCGCTCAAGGGCATCTTCATGGGAGCCCGGCGCTGAGCGACATCTTGTACGACGTCGACGGTGATGTCGGCGTGATCACGCTGCACCGGCCCGAAGCCCGCAACGCGCTGACCTGGGGAATGTACGCCCGTCTGGAGGAGCTGGTCCGCGAGGCGGATGTCCGCTGCCTCGTCGTCACGGGCGCCGATCCGGCCTTCTGCTCCGGCGACGACGTGCGCCAGGTGATGGGAGGCGGCGACCGACCGCCGCCGGTGGCGACCCGGGAGGGCGGGCCCCGCCTGACGCCCGCCGCGGACGCGCTGCTGCACACCGACATCCCGATCGTCGCCGCCGTCAACGGCGCCGCGGTCGGCTGGGGGATGGAGCTGGCCCTGCTGGCCGACCTGCGCGTGGCCAGCGAGCGGGCGCGCTTCGGCGAGCTCTTCGTGCTGCGGGGGCTGGTCTCCGACGTCGCCGGCCTGGGCCGCTTGGCGGGGCTGGTGGGACGGGAGCGGGCCGCAGAGCTGCTCTTCACCGGCGAGGTGATCGACGCCGAGGAGGCGCGGCGGATCGGTCTCGTCGGGCGCGTGGTCCCCCACGAGGAGCTCCTGCCCACCGCGATGGAGGTGGCGCAGCGCATCGCCGCCAACCCGCCTCTGGCCGTCCAGCGGCTCAAGGCCGGTCTCCGCCAGGCTCTCGACCCCGACTGGCGCGAGCTCGGGGCCTGGGTCTCGTCGAGCCTGGGCGAGCTCTTCGCCACCGAGGACCACAAGGAGGGCGTGCGCGCGTTCCTCGAGAAGCGCCCGGCGCGGTTCGAGGGTCGTTAGGCGGGATCGAGCCGGAACACGGAACCGCCGATCGACAGGACGTACACCTCGCCGGCGGCGTCAGTGCCGAAGCTGACGATCTGCCCGGGCTCGTCCGAGATCGTTGCCGCATCAACGAGCTGACCGTCCTCGGCCACCAGCGCGTTGATCCCCGTGGCGCAGTAGTCCCCGAACAGGTACGCGCCGCGCATCGCGGGGATCGCCTCGCCGCGGTACACGACGCCGCCCGTCACCGAGCAGCCGCCATCCGCGTGCCGGTACTCGTAGATCGGCGGCCAGTGGTTGGGTGACTCCTGGTCGTCGTTGTAGCGGTCTGTCCCCTCGAAGGCGCTCCAGCCGAAGTCAGTTCCCCGCCCCGCGCCCTGCGCCGCGGTGACCAGGTCGATCTCCTCGACCGCGTTCTGGCCCACGTCGCCGATCCAGAGGTCTCCGGTGGCCGGATCGAACGAGAAGCGCCACGGGTTGCGAAGGCCGGCGCTCCAGATCTCCGGGAGCGCGGCGGCCCCGTCGGCGAACGGGTTGTCGGCGGGGATCGTGTACGGCGTGTCGCCGTTGGGCCGGGGATCGATGCGCAGCAGCTTGCCGAGCAGCGTGCCGGGGTCGAGCCCGCGGCGCTCGGGATCACCGGCCGACCCTCCGTCGCCGTAGCCCAGGTACAGCAGGCCGTCCGGACCGAAGAGGATGTGGCCGCCGTTGTGGTTGCCGTACGGCTGGTCGAGTGCGAACACCTCGCGCCGGGTGGCGGGGTCGGCCGTGCCCTCAGGGCCCGCGCCCATGGCGTACTCGTCCACCCGGGAGTCACCATCGTTGTTCGTGTAGCTGGCGTAGAGCAGTGTGCCGTCGGGCGAGAAGGCCAGGCCGAGGAGGCCCCGCTCGCCGGCGGACTCGGTGAGGTCGGTCATGTCCAGGACCTCGAGCGGCTCGCTGCCCGTCAGGGCCAGGACCCGTCCACCCTTCTCGGCGACGTAGAGGGTGCCCCCGCGGTCGACGAGGGCGACGGGTTCGTCGAACGTCCCGATCTCGGTCAGCGCCAACTGCACCTCGGCCAGGTTCGGGCGATCGGTGGGTGGGACGCTCGGCGTGGTCGCAGGGGCGGAGGAGGCCACGGCTGTGCTGGTCGCCGCCGGGTCGCCGGCCACCGTGGGGGGCAGCGTCGCCGCCGTATCGCTGGCCGCGGGCGGGAAGCCGGCCCCGCCGTCAGGCTCGGCGTCCGAGCCGCAGGCGGTGACAGCGGCCGCGGGCACGAGGGCGGCGAGCACGAACACGGCTCCGAGCCGGGGGGAGCGGGCCATCGCGCCAGCCTGCCCGATCGGGACCCTCCATGAGAGGTCGGGCCGGGCCGGTGGGCCCCGGCTAGGGGTTGACGACCCGGATGAGCCCCTCCTGCACGACGGTCACGACGAGCCGGCCGTCCTGCGTGAAGATGTGGCCCATGGCCAGGCCACGGGCATCGGACGTGGACGGCGTCCACTGGTCGTAGAGGAGCCACTCGTCGGCCCGGAAGGGCCGGTGGAACCACATGGCATGGTCGAGGCTGGCCATCTGGAGGCGCTCCGCCGTCCAGTTCGACAGCCCGTGGGGGAGCAGGGTGGTGTCGAGCAGCGTCATGTCGGAGGCGTAGGTCAGCAGGCAGGCGTGGAGGACGGGGTCGTCGGGCAGCCGGCCGTCGGCCCGCAACCACACCCGCTGCTGCGGCCGCTGCGGCCCGCGCCGCTCGACCGGGATGGTGTCGACGTAGCGGGTGTCGATGGGCCGGGGCAGGTCGTACCACTCGCCCAGCAGCTCCTTGTGGGGCGCCATCCGGGTCAGGAAGTCGGGAAGCGTCTCGGGATCCGGGAGGTCGGGCTCCATCGGCTCCTGGTGGTCGAGCCCCGGCTCGGCGCGATGGAAGCTGGCCTGGAGGTTGAAGATGGCCTTCCCGTGCTGGATGGCCACCACGCGGCGCGTCGTGAAGCTCTTGCCGTCGCGGATGCGGTCGACCTCGTAGAGGATCGGGACGGTCGGGTCGCCGGGGCGCAGGAAGTAGGCGTGGAGCGAGTGCACCACACGGCCTGGATCGTCGACGGTCCGGGCGGCCGCCACCAGCGCCTGGCCGGCGACCTGGCCCCCGAACACCCGCTGCCGGTTCTCGTCGGGCGAGACACCGCGGAAGATGTTGACCTCGATGGCCTCGAGGTCCAGGAGGGCGACCAGGTCGTCGAGCGGACGCGAGCGGTCAGAGGTCCGGCGCCGGGGGCTCACAGGCGGCATGTTGACACGTCGAGGGCGACGGCCGGCAGAGGTGCCCCGTCCAGTCGTTGCACCTGCCACAACACCCAGGCCTCGTTCTCCCAGACCTTCGTGATGCGCCCGGTGGCCGCCGCCTCCTCGTCCGTCAGCGCGCACTGCGCGTACTCGCTCGCCTTCGCCATGGCGTACCAATCTCCCCGCTCCAGCAGCACGGGAAGGGACGAGCCGGCCGTGATGGCGTCGCGGTCCGTGAAGAGGTTCAGCGCGCGGGGCCGGAAGAAGACGATGGTGTCACCCGGCCCGGTGAACGTGTTCACGGCCGCGAACATCTCCTGCGAGGTGGCCGACGACGGCCCGTCGATGGCGCGGGGATAGGTGCGCCAGTAGTCGGAGGCGTTGGCGATGCCCAGCCCGTGCAACGCCACGAGCGCCAGGAGGAGCACGTGGCGGGCCTGGATCGGCCAGCTGCGGATGTCCGCGCCCCGCAGCCCTTGCGCGGCGAAGTAGAGGAGGAACGGCACCACGCCGAGCAGGTACCGGCCCTCGCGATAGGGCAGGACGAGGTAGATCGTGGCCAGCCCGAGCGTGAAGACGCTGAGCGGGAGGTCACGCCGCCCGCCGAGCAGCATCCCCCCGAGCGCGAGGACGAGCAGGAAGACGATGAGGCCGAGGAGCACCGTTCCGTGCACCTTGTCCTTGATCGCCAGGAGCTCGGCCATGGTCTGGCGGTAGAAGCCGTCGTTCGTCTCGAAGTTGTGGCCGCCCAGCCCGCCGGACAGGGCGAGCGCGCGTCCAGCGTCCGTGGGGAGCAGGACCCGGATGCCGAAGCCGACGGCGGCCGCGCCCAGCCACGGGAGGGCGAGCGTGGCCAGGCGGGCGATCCACGTGCCGGCCCAGTCCCGGCGGTGCTCGTAGAGCACGACGAGCTGGCGCGCCGCGAGCGCGCCGAGCAGCACGACGCCCTCGTTGCGGATGTTGGTCGTGAAGCCGATCAGCGCGCCGGTGCCGAGCAGCGCAGCGAGCAGCCCGACGCCGGGCGGACGGCGGGCCAGCCGGTCGGCGCGGTGGGTGCTCTCGATCGCCAGCAGGCCGAGCACGGAGAAGCACAGGAAGGGGAACTCGGTCAGGACGGTGTTGGTCCAGGCCGTGTAGAGGTTGTCGAGAGCCAGCGCGGCGACGATGAGCACGGCCGCCAGCCGGTCGATGCGGTTCCGGATCAGCACGTAGAACCCGGTCAGGAAGCCCAGGTAGAGGGCGACCTCGAGCAGCTTGAAGGCCGTGAAGCTGAGGCCGAAGAGCGCGTAGAGCGGCGCCAGGAGCAGCGGGAACCCCCAGCCGTAGGTGTAGGGGCTGAACGACTGCCAGGCCGAGTTGTCGACCGTGAACTGGTTCTGCCGGTACACCTCCTGCACCTCGCCCTTGACGAGAGCGCGGGCCTGGTTGATGTAGAGCGAGAAGTCGTCCCCCCAGTCGTGCCCGGGTCGCAGCAGGAAGAGGCAGAAGACGAACGTGGCTGCGAGTACGACGAGGAAGGGGCCGTCCTCCGCCCACAGTCGCGACGCCCGGGCCAGGGGGGCGTCCCAGGGCCGGCGAGCGGCAGGCTGGTCGTGATCGCGGACAGGGTCGGTGGTCGGGAGCTCGCGCTCCTCCTGCCCCGCCACGACCGGCATGCCCGAGATTATGGTCACGCCGTGACCGCGCTCGACCTCACCCCGGACCAATTGCTGACCACGACGCGGGCGGTCCGGAAGCGGCTCGACTTCTCCCGGCCGGTCCCCGACGAGCTGGTCAGGGAGTGCGTGGCCGCGGCGCTCCAGGCCCCGTCGGGGTCCAACAACCCGTCGATGGCCTTCGTCGTCGTGCGCGACGAGGTCACCCGCCGCTCGCTCGG
Source organism: uncultured Acidimicrobiales bacterium (assembly GCA_963769115.1). Lineage (GTDB taxonomy): Bacteria > Actinomycetota > Acidimicrobiia > Acidimicrobiales > Ilumatobacteraceae > DASTFY01. The sequence goes on along the minus strand of CAVYKN010000014.1, from coordinate 49,643 downwards.
CGAGATCTACCGCCAGTGCTACGGCATCTACCGCACGCTCGACGGCGTCTACATCCGCTCGATCGACAAGGGCACCGACGACGCCAACGCGCAGCAGGAGCGGTCGGCCGATTCCGCCGACTTCCTCGGCGAGCACATGGGCGAGGCGCCCGTGCTCGTCGTGGCCTGCACGACAGGGCTGCGGCTGGACGGCGTGCCGGCGATGATGGCGGCGTCGCTGCTCGGCAACATCCTCCCGGCCATGTGGAGCTTCATGCTGGCGGCCCGGGCCCGTGGCCTGGGGACGGCGTGGACCACCGTGCACCTCATGCAGGAGGAGGCGGTGGCGGACTTGTTGGGCATCCCCTTCGGCGAGGTGCAGCAGGTGTGCCTCTCACCGCTGGCGTTCACCGTGGGGACGGAGTTCAAGCCGGCGGACCGCCCCGAGCCCGACAGCGTCATCCACTGGGACCGCTGGTAGCGCACCGGCCCGACGCCCTCGTGGACCCGACCCTTCGTGCCGCGGCCCTGGCCGCCACCGGGTTCATGCCGCCCGAGGAGGGCGACGCGCTCTTCGCGGCCGCGCTCGCTGCCGGCCAGGCCGTCCCGGGCGCGCCCTTCCTGGAGGTCGGCTCGTACTGCGGCCGCTCGACGGTGTGGCTCGGCGCCGCGGCGCGTGAGGCAGGGACGGTGGTGTTCGCCGTCGACCACCACCGTGGTTCGGAGGAGAACCAGGCCGGGTGGGAATGGCACGACCCGTCGCTGGTCGATGCGGAGAGCGGGCGGATGGACACGCTGCCCCGCTTCCGGCGGACGATCGGTGACGCGGGGCTGGAGGACGTGGTGGTGGCCGTCGTCGGCGGCTCGCCGGTCGTCGCCGCCCACTGGGGGACGCCGCTGGCCCTCCTCTTCATCGACGGTGGCCACGGGGCGGAGCCGGCCCGGGCCGACTTCGCCGGCTGGACGCCTTGGGTCGCTCCCGGAGGGCTGTTCGCCGTCCACGACGTGTTCCCGGACCCGGCCGACGGCGGCCGCCCGCCCTACGAGGACATCTACCTGCCCGCGCTGGCCAGCGGATTGTTCGAGCCGGTCTCGGTGACCGGGTCGCTCCGCGTCCTCCGCCGGCTCCCGACGTCGCCGGCCTGAGGCCGGGCCGCCCGTCGCTACGTCCGACCGCGGAATTCGAGCCACGATGCGAGCGCCAGCGCAAGGTAGACGACGACCAGCACCTCGCCCACCACTTGCAGCTCACCCGGAGTCACCGGGACCAGGAGGGCGCAGAGGATGGCGGCCACGACGAAGAACCGAGCGCGCTTGTCGACGTTCCGGCTGACGAAACGGACGTCGACGGGCCGGTCGGCCGGCGGCTGCGCGCGGACGGGCTGCTCTTGCAGCCGCCTGTCGGTCGCGCTCATGAGACCACCGAGACCAGAGCGTAGGTGACGGCGGCGACGGCCGCGGCACCCGGGATGGTGAGGACCCAGGCCCAGACCACCCGGCGGGCCACGCCCCAGCGGACGGCGCTGAGCCGCTGTGCGGAGCCGACCCCGACGATCCCTCCGGTGATCGTGTGCGTCGTGGAGACCGGGATGCCGTTGGCCGAGGCGAAGAAAAGCATGCTGGCCGCGGCGCTCTCCGCGCAGACGCCGCCCATGGGCTGGAGGCGGGTGAGCTTGGTCCCCATGGTGCGCACGATCCTCCAGCCGCCGAAGAGCGTGCCGAGGGCGATGGCGGCGTGGGAGGACAGGACGACCCAGAGCGGGACGTCGGAATCGGCGCTCACCCGGTCAGCGGCGATGAGCAGGGCGAGGATGATGCCCATCGTCTTCTGGGCGTCGTTGGAGCCGTGGCCGAGGCTGAAGGCGGCGGCCGACACGAGCTGGAGACTCCGGAAGGTGCGGTTGACGCCCCGCGGTCGGCGGATGCCGTGCACGATCCAGCTGACGGTGACGACGAGGATCATCGCCAGCGCCAGGCCGATGAGCGGCGAGTAGACGATGAACACGCCGATCTTGGCCAGGCCGCTGGTGATGAGCACGTCGAAGCCTGACTTCGCCACCGCTGCGCCGGCGATCCCGCCGACCAGCGCATGGGACGACGACGACGGCAGGCCCAGGTACACGGTGAGGACGTTCCAGACGATGGCTCCGATGAGCCCCACGAAGACGACGGCGATGGAGAGGACCTCCGGCTCGACCACGCCGGTCGCGATGGTGGCCGCCACCTTCGTGCCGAACACGGCGAAGGCGAGGAAGTTGAAGACTGCGGCCCAGGCCACGGCCAGGCCCGGCGCCAGCACCCGGTGGCGACAACGGTGGCGATCGAGTTGGCGGCGTCGTGGAAGCCGTTGACGAAGTCGAAGCCGAGCGCGACGACAATCACGATGAGCAGGAGGAGGTCTCCACTGGTCAGGTCGTCGTCGTCGTGGTCGTCGTGGTCGGTCGAGCGGCTCGTCAGGCGTGCTTGACGGCGATGGAGGCCACGATGTCGCTGGCCTTCTCGAAGGAGTTGAGGGCGCTCTCCATGGATTCGACGATGTCCTTCCACCGCAGCACCGTGAAGGCCTTGAACTCGCCGGAGAAGAGGTGGGCCATGGTGCGCCGGTAGACGTCGTCGCCCCGGGACTCCAGCTGGTCGATCTTGTCCAGCTCGTGCTGGAGGTCACGCAGCTTCGGGAGCTTCTCCATGAGGCGGACCATCGCCTCCGCGGTGTCGTGGAGGATGTCCGCCATCTCGCTGACGCCTTCGAGCGGTTCGGTGATGTGGTGGAGGTGGATGAACTCACCCGAGGCCCGGATCTCGTCCACGGCGTTGTCTATGCCCTCGGTCAGGGCCAGGATGTCCTCCCGGTCGAAGGGCGTGACGATGCTGGTGTCGAGCCGCTGCTTCATCGCCTTCACCAGGTCGTCACCGCGATGTTCCCCTTCGATCAACTTGTCGACCAGGTCGGCGGCGTCAGCGGGGCGCGTGGCCAGGTCCCGGAGCACCTGGGAGCAGGCCACCGAGTTCTCGGCCGCCTGCCGGAACAACGGGTAAAAGCCCTCATCACGCGGCATCAACCTGAACTTCATGTCCCTCCGTCTGTACGACCGCGCGGAGTGTAGGTCGCGGAGGTGGCGGCGGGCATCCTGGCGTTCATCCCCTGTTCAGGGACCGTTCGCTCCGGTCAGCGGGAGCGGGCGGGCAGGAAAATGCCGCTGGCGGCGGAGGCGCCGCTGATGGCGTCCGCGGCCAGGATGACCGCGGCGGCCGTGTACGCGGTCCGCTCGCCCTCCGGGAACTGGATGCGCTCCGGGTGCACGAGTCCGGTCCAGTACGAGCCGTCGTCGTGGCGGTGGGCCCGGGTCCAGCTCAACAGGTCGGTCGCCGTCGCCTTGTCCCCCGCGGCGGCGTACGCCATCGCGCACTCGGCCGTCTCGGCCGCGGTCACCCACGGCTCGTCGGCGACGCACCGCACCCCGAGCCCCGGCATGACGAACGTGTCCCACGCGCCGGCCAGCCTCCGCTCGGCGGCCACGCCCTCGAGGACGTTGCACAGCACCGGGTAGTACCAGTCCATGGCCCAGCGGTCCTTGGGCTCGAAGGCCTCGGGCCGCGTGCGGATGACCCGGCCCAGGGCCGCAAGGGCCAGGTCCCAACGCGGGCGCTCGACGCCGACGACCGAGGCCAACCCGAGTGCGCAGTCGAGCGCGTGGTGGATGGACGACGAACCGGTCAGCAGCGCGTACGCCCACGGGCGCTCGTCCACCTCGCGCGCCCAGACGATCTCGCCCCGCTCGGTCTGCATGGACAGCACCCAGTCGATGGCCCGCTGCACCGCCGGCCACATCCGGTCCACGAAGTCGACGTCCTGCGTGATCAGCCAGTGGTGCCACACACCCGTGGCGATGTAGGCGCACACGTTGGTGTCGAGCTTGGCGTCCTCCACCACGATGACGGAGCTCTCCGCGTCCTCGATGTAGTAGTTGTGCCAGCTCCCGTCAGTTCGTTGCATCTGCAACAACCAGTCGTAAGCCAGCGACGCTTCGTCGACGCGGCCGGCCACCGCCAGGGCCATGGCCGTCTCCACGTGGTTCCAAGGGTCGCAGTGGCCGCCCGGGTACCACGGGATCATCCCGCCAGGTAGCTGCAGGGCGGCGATGGCTTCGGCGCTCTCCTCGACCTCGTCGGCCGTGATGACGCCGTCGACCTCGGGGAGCACGCGCTCGCTCACCGCGCCTCCGCCGGGCCCGGACCGGGCTTGCGGGCGTAGACCACGAGGCTCTTGCCGAGGACCGGGTTCAGGGCCTGCTCGGTCCACCGCGTCGTGCGTGGTGCCTTGACGATGTCCCACTCCAGGACCCTTCGGTAGGCCGCCACAGCTCGGTGTGAGTCGTCGGTCGGCCCGACCGCGCAGCGCAGCCACCAGTAGGGCGAGTGCAGAGCGTGGGCCCGGTGCGACGACCACGGCTCCAACCCTGCGGCGCGCATCCGAGCACGCACGTCGCCGGCGCGGTAGATGCGGACGTGGCCGCCCTCCACGAACGGGGCGTGGTACTCGTCGGAAAGCCGCCAGCACACCTGCTCGGGCAGCCACGCGGGCACGGTGACGGCGATGGTCCCACCCGGCCGGAGGACCCGGGCCAGCTCGTCGAGCGCGGCCTGGTCGTCCTCGATGTGCTCGAGCACCTCGGAGGCGATGATCCGGTCGAAGGCGTCGTCGGCGAAGGGCAGCAGGGTGCCGTCGCCCTGCACCGCGCCGGCGAGCGATGCCGCGCCGACCTCGCGCGCGTCGGCCATCGCCCCGAAGGTGTTGCGGACCTCCTTGAGCTCGGCCTCCGCGTAGTCGAAGGCCACGACCTGAGCGCCGCGGCGGGCGGCCTCGTAGGCGTGACGGCCGAAGCCGCAGCCCAGGTCCAGCAGCACCTCTCCCGGCTGCAGGCCGAGGCGCTGGTAGCGCACGGTGAGCATCAGGGACGCCCGGCCTGACGAGCCCGGGCCAGTTTGGCCTGGTTCTCCGGCCGCGCGAGGACCTCCCGGTACTGGTCCACGGTGAGCTGCGCGCAGTGGCGCCAACTCCAGCGCTCGACCACCCGTTGCCGGCCGGCCGCGCCCACCCGCGCCCGCAGCTGCTCGTCGGCCAGTCCACGGGCGATGGTGTGCGCCAGCGCCTCCGGGTCACCCGGAGGGCAGCTCAGCACGCTGGCACCGTCCGGCCCGGTGACCTCGGGCAGGGCGCCGCCCGTCGTCGCCACCAGGCAGGTGCCGGTGGCCATGGCCTCGATGGCGGGCAGCGAGAACCCCTCGTACAGGCTGGGCACGACGGCCAGGCTGGCCTCGGCGTACAGCTCGACGATGCGCTCGTCCGGCACGCCCGAGACCCAGGTGATGGCGTCGGCCAGACCCAGCTGCTCGATGGTGGCCTCGGCCCGGCCGCCGGGCTTGGGCCGGCCGATCACGGTCAGCGTGACGTCCTGCTCGGTGCGCAGCTTGGCCAGGGCCTCCAGCAGGAACGACAGGCCCTTCAGCGCGACGTCGGCCGAGGCGGTGGTGATGAGCCGGCCGGGCACGCGGGCGATGGACGGCTGGGGGCTGAACAGGTCCGGGTCGACGCCGACCGGCACGAGCCGCATGCGCCCGGGATCGACGCCCATGTCCTCTTGGATGTCCTTGATGGAGTTCTCGCTCACCACCACGATGCGAGGCATCCGGCGGGCGACGCGGGCCTGCATCTTGACGAACGAGTACCACCGGCCGACGCTGATCCGCTTGCGCCGAGTCGGTGCGTGCTCCATCTCCAGCCGCCGGTCCACGGTGATCGGGTGGTGCAGCGTGACGATGGTCGGGAACTGCTTCTCGATGGCGAGGAGGCCGTAACCGAGGCTCTGGTTGTCGTGCACGAGGTCGAAGTCGGCGGCGCGCTGCTTGAGCACCTGCCAGGCCCGGACGCTGAAGGCCAGCGGCTCGCTGAACTTGCCGGTCGAGAACTGCAGGATCTCGACGACGTCACCGAGGTGCTTGATCTCCCAGTAGGCGGGGAAGCGGCCGGGGTACTGATCGTTGAAGATGTCGAGGCTGGGGAGCTTCGTCAGCCTCACCCGCTCGTCGAGGACCGGATACGGCTGGCCACCGAGCACCTCGACCTGGTGGCCGAGATCGACGAGCGCCTTCGTCAGGTGCCGGGTGTAGACACCCTGGCCGCCGACGTGCGGCTTGCCCCGGTAGGACAGGTAGGCGACGCGGAGCGGATCGTCTGGCCCCGGGTACATGAGGGGCGAGCCTACCGTGGGGTAACCGGCGCCGACCCAGGCCCGCAGGCGCCCGCGCCTACGGGCAGGCGGTGACCACGAGCGTGGTCGAGCCCTCGCCGCTGTTGCCCCGGCCGTCGACGGCGGTCACGGTCACGGTCCAGGTGCCGGCACCCTTCAACGGCCCCAGCGGCGCTTCCCATGTCCCCGGCTCGGCCGCGGTCAGCGGTGCGCTCCCGGGCGCCCCGGGGCCCGTCCACGTCATCACCGCGGACGACACCGCGGACTCGTCGATCACCGCGGCGCGGACGACGGCTGTGAGGTCCTTGTGGTCGGATGGGCAGGTGGCGGCGTCGGCCAGCCCGGCCGGCTCCACACCCAGCTGCACCACCGGCGACCGCTCCACCCACCAGCGCACGGTGATCGGCACCGCCTGACCGGCGCCGAGGATGGCCACCGTGGCGGCGTACTCACCCTCGATGAGACCGGCCCGGCTGACCGAGATGACCACGTCGGCGGTCGCCGCCGGGCCGAGCGAGCCGCCCGGGGTCGCCGAGACGAGGCCGTTGTCGCTGGACGTCGCCCAGTCGAGCTGCTGGCCGCCGCTGTTGCCGATGGTCACGGCGCCCTCGGTGCGATCACGCCCGAGATCCACGACGGAGGCGGCGACCTCCAAGCGGGCCGGCGGCGGAGGCGGCGGCGGCGGGAGGGTGGGCGGCTGCGTGTCGGGCGCGAACGTCGGCGGGACGGGGAACGTCGTGCTGGTGGCCACGACCGTCGTCGTGCTGACCGCCGCCGTCGAACCGATCGTGATCACCACCGGCGAGGTGCCGGACGAGAGCTCGGTGCCCACGGTCTCGACCCGGCTGGGATCGTCGTCCCCGCCGGCCGTCACCAGCAGCGCGGCGACGCCGCCGGCCACCACCAGCACGGCCAAGCCCCCGGCCAGCGCACCCCACGACCCTTCGCCCCGCATCTCCGATCCTCCGTCAGGCCCAGCTCACGACCATGGACACGGACAAGGGGCTTCCCGGCTCGACGACATGCGGAGCCAGGTTAGGACCGTCGGGTGGGCCTGTCTGAGCCGTGGCGGGCATCGGCACTTCGTCGGCGTGGACCTCCAGCGTGCAGCGGAGAGACCCGGGCGCGAGCTCGAAGCGCTGGCGCGCCCGTCCGGGGAAGGGCCAGTCCGGCCCGAGCTCGGTCACGATCGACCCGTCATCGTCCACCCTCCAGGCGCGACGGTAGACCGTGCCGTGTATCGCGTGGGGGGCGGCATCGATCGGAAGTTGGTACGTCCGCCCTCCGAACGACAGGCGGCCCTCGCGCAAACGGCCCGCCCACGGCGCCATCGGGTAGCAGCCCCAGAGCATCGGCCCGGCCCCGGCCACCGGTGATCAGGCGCTCCCGGCCGGCCACGACCAGCGATGCGAGCCGTCCTCCGGCCTCCAGGTCGACCCGCGCGGTCGCGTCAGGCCCGGTGAGCTCCATCACGGTAGGGTCCCCGCCTCGTGCGAGGGCTGGTGCAGCGCGTGACCCGGGCGAGCGTGACCGTGGGCGACGAGGTGGTCGGCGCCATCGGCCCCGGCCTGTGCGTGCTGGTCGGCGTCACCCACAGCGACGGGCCGGAGCAGGCCCGCAAGCTGGCGGCGAAGCTGTGGCACCTGCGGATCATGGCCGACGACGAGGGCGTCATGAACCGCTCGGTGGCCGACACCAGCCGCGAGGTGCTGGTGGTCAGCCAGTTCACGCTCTACGGCGACACCTCGGGTGGCCGCCGGCCCTCGTGGATCAAGGCCGCCGGGCCGGACGAGGCCGAGCCGCTGGTGGAGACGGTGGCCGACGAGCTCCGCGCTCTCGGAGCGTCGGTCGCCACCGGTCGCTTCCGGACCGACATGCAGGTCGAGCTCGTCAACGATGGGCCTGTGACGCTCCTCCTCGAGGTCGACTGACCTCTGCGTCAGGGCCGGCCGCAGCGGCGGCCCGGCGATCGTCCCGTCGGGCGAGGAGCAGGCCGAGCACGACGACGGCGAGCGCGGCCAGCACGAAGGGGATCTCGCCGAGCCGGCTGTAGATCGTGCGGCCCTCGCGGAGCGGGACCTCCCGGACCCGCACCGCCTGCTCGCTGATGCCGGTCCGGTCGAGCACGTCGGCCTCGTCGGTGACGAAGGCGGAGAAGCCCGTGGGCGCGACCTGCACCTCCCACCGTCCCTGCTCCAGCGCCCGCAGGCGTGACGATGCGACCTGCTGCGTCTGGAGCACGGTGCCCGTGTAGCTGGAGCCGTTCGTCGGGTTGAGGAGGACCGTGCCGCCGTGGGAGACGCCGTCCCGGGCCCGACCCCCGAAGAAGACCTCCCAGGAGATCATCACCGCCAGGCGTTCGCCCGAGGGCAGGTCGAGCACCGCCGGCGCGGTGCCGGGCAGGGCGTCGCGGGGCACCAGGTCGGTGGGCGCGCCGAGCGCCCGCAGGACAGACCGCAGCGGCATGTACTCCCCGAACGGGACCCGGCGGACCTTGTCGTAGCGGCTCGTGATCTCGCCCTGCGGCGAGACGATCACCTGGGCGTTGGCGAAGTGGTCACCGGCGTCCTCCGTGATGCCGACGCTGAAGGGCGCGTCGAGCCGCGCCGCCTCGGCGGCCACCTCGGCCAGCTCCGGGCTGGTGGCGAACGGGCCCCGTCCACGTCGATGACGTTCTCGGGCCAGACGACGAGATCGACCGGTTCGGTGATCTGGCGCGTCGCGGCCAGGTGGCGCTCGAACACCTCCCGCGGATCGGTGTCCGCGGCGCGGGTCCCCTGCGGGCCGCCGCCCTGCACGAAGGCGACGGTCAGCGAGTCGCCGGTGTCATGGCCGGACGGGGCGACGGCGCCGAGCGAGCGACGAGCACCACGGGCACCGCGGCGAGCACGGCCGCCTCGCGCCACGAGCGCTCCCACGCCGCGGCCAGCGCGCTGCCGGCGAGGAAGGTGAGCCAGGTGATGAGGATGACGCCGCCCAGCCGGGCGGTCTCGCTCAGCGGCGAGGCGGCCTGGCTGATGCCCAGCGACGCCAGCGGCACGCCGCCGAAGGGCCAGACGAAGCGGACCGCCTCGGCCACGGTGAGGGCGGCCGGGAGGGCGAGGCGGCGCCAGCGCCCGGCCGGGGCGACCGCCGCCGCCAGGCCGAGGTAGGCGGCGTAGGCCGCCACGGCCACGATGTAGCCGGGCGGCGAGAGGAACCACATCCAGCCCATGCCGGGACCCAGCCAGCCGAGCCCGAACAGCCACGTCCGGGTGAAGCGGGAGCGCCGCGGCCGCTCGGCCACCAGCCGGTCGAGGATGGCGATGCCGACGAAGGCCAGCGGCCACCAGCCCCACGGCGGGAGGGAGAAGGCGACGAGGGCGCCGGCCCCGAGCGCGGCGGCGCCGGCCGCCGGCGAGCGCCGTGTGAGGTCGGCCACGAGCGGCCAGGCTCAGGTGCCCGCCAGCCTGGCGAAGACGATGAAGCGCTCCCTCGTCGACCCCGGCGGGTGGCAGGCGAAGAGCGTGGCCGTGTGCGCCATGCTCTGGTTGATGACCCAGATGTCGTTGGGCGTCACCACCTGCGCGCCGGTGACGATGTAGGAGTGGCGGACGCCCCCGAAGGTGAGGGCGATCTCGTCACCGGGCACGAGCTGGTCGATGTCGCGGAACGGCCGGTCGTGGCTCACCCGGTGGCCGCCGACGACCACGTTGCCGAGGCTGCCCGGCATCGCCGTCCCCGGCCAGTGGCCGGGGCCGCGGTCGAGGGTGGGGAGCGACACGCCCTCCCACAGCGCGCGGTTGACCCCGAGCTTCGGGATCTCGATCGTGCCCAGCTCCATTCCGGGGTCCGGCGCCTCCGGATCGGGCGGCGGCTGCGGGGTGGGCAGGGTGGCCTGCGTCGTGGTGGTGGCCAGCGTCGTCGGCACCGTGGTCGGGACGGTCGTGGCCGCCGTCGTGGCCGTGGTGGTCTCGGGTGCTGCCGTCGGGGCCGACCGTCGGCGGTGGCCGTGTCCGCGACGTCGGTCCCGGCGTCCGATCCGCACGCCGCCGTGCCCAGCGTCAGCGCCGCCAGGGCCACCGCGGCCGCGGTGCGACGAGCGGATCCGAGCGGGCGCATGGACGCACAGCCTAGGAGGTACCTGCGGGCGATGACCGGCCGCCGCGGCCGCCGGCGGCGGCGCCGCGACGGACGTCACGCCGGGTGTCGACCGATGGTGGCCAGTGCCGCGCGGGCCGCGGCCTGGCCCTGGGCGATGCAGGCGGGGATGCCGAGGCCCCGGTAGGCCGCCCCGGCCAGGTGCAGGCCTGGAGCAGCCGTCGCCACCAGGCCGTCCAGCCGGTCGATCCGTTCGCCGTGCCCGGGTGCGTACTGCGGCATCGAGCTCCACCAGCGCGTGATGCGGACCTCGGTGGGTTGGCCCGTCGAGGCCCACGTGGCGGTCGAGGTCGTCGAGGACGGCCGCGGTGAGCTCGCCGTCGTCGAGCTCCAACGCCTGCTCGTCGCCGGCCCGGCCCGCCGAGACCCGCAGCAGCGACCTGGCCCGGCCGCCGCCAGTGGGCCCACTTCGACGAGCCCCACGAGCAGGCCGTGATCGTGCGCTGCTCGATCCGGGGCACGAGGTAGCCGCTGCCGTCGAGCGGCCGCCCCACCGCGCGGTCGGGCAACGCCAGCGTCACCATGGCCACCGAGGCGTACGCGATCGTGGCCAGCACGTCGGCGACCTCCGCGCTCGACGGGCCGGAGGAGCGCGGCGGCGGCCGGCGCGGGCACGGTCAGGACCACCGCGTCGGCGTCGAGCGGAGCCGGGCCGGCCGCGTCACCGTCACCGCCCAGCCTCCGCCCGGCGCGCGGTTCGAGAGCCTCGACCGCGGCGCCGAGGCAGACGGTCCCGCCCGCGTCCTCGATGGCCCGGACCAGGCGCGGGACCAGCGCGCTCACCCCCGACCGAGGGGTCAGGAACACCGCTTCGCCCGTCGGACCGGCCGGGGGAGCGACCGCAGGCCCGAGCAGCAGGCTGCGGTGGCCGGCCAGCGCGTCGGCGAGCTGCGGGGTGACGGCGCGGAGGCTCAGGTGGTCGGCGTCGCCGGCGTTGATGCCGCCGACCAGCGGCCCGACCAGGCGGTCCAGCACCTCGTCGCCGAAGCGTGAGCGGACGGTGGCGCCGAGGTTGTCGTCCGTGTCGCGCCGGGGGACGAGCGGCTCCAGCGCCGCTCTCGCCTTCCCCCGCCAGGAGAGCAGGCCCGAGCGGGCGAGGGGGCCGAGCGCCGCCGGCGCGCCGAGCACCAGGCCCGGGGGCAGGCGGTGGAGGCGTCCCGCCGGACCAGACGTAGGGCGGAACGCGGTTCGGGCGCCACCAGCTCGTCGCCCAGGCCGACGGCGCGGGCCAGCTCGACGGCGGCCGGGGTGCGGGCCAGGAACATGTCGGCGCCGGCATCCACGTGGGGCAGACCGGCGAAGGGGCCGCCCTGCAGCTTCCCGCCCGCCGTGGGGGCGGCCTCGAGCACCGTGACCACCGCCGGCGTCGGCCGCGGCGAGGAGGGCGTGGGCGGCGGCCAGGCCGGTGATCCCGGCGCCGACGACGACGACGTGGGGCGTGCGGCCGGCCATCGTCGCTCAGGTCCCGCGCTCGGCGAGCGCGATGACCCGGTCGGCCAGGGCGCCGAGCACGGTCGGGTCGTCGTTGACGCAGGCGGTGCGGGCGAAGGCCAGGCCGGCGGCCTCCGCTCGCTGACGGGCCTCGATGTCCAGGTCGTACAGCACCTCGAGGTGGTCGGCGACGAAGCCGCAGGCGCACACCAGCACGCCGTCCGCGCCCCGCGCGCCGCCAGCTCGTCGATGACGGTGAGGATGTCCGGACCGAGCCAGGGCTCGGGCGTCCGTCCGGCCGACTGCCAGGCCACCCGCCAGCGGTCGGCGATCGAGCTCCACTCGGGCGGCGACGGCGGCCGCGGTCTCGGCCAGCTGGTCGGGGTAGGGGTCGCCCATGCCCAGGATCCGCTCGGGGAGGCTGTGGGCGGTGAACACGACGGTGGTCGCCGGCCGGCAGCGCGGCCGAGCTCGGCCGTGACGGCGGCGGCCAGGAAGTCCAGGTATGCCGGCTCCAGGTGCCAGCTCCGCACGCCGCGGAACGGCAGCCCGGCCGCGACGGCCGCCGCGCCGGCCCGCTCCAGGTACTGCCCGACGGACAGGGCCGACCAGTGGGGGGCCAGCACCAGGCCGACGACGTCGTCCACGCCCCGGCCGGCGAGGGCGGCGACGCCCGCCTCGATGGTCGGCTCGGCGTGCTTCAGGCCCAGGCCGACGTCGAACCGCCCGGGCCGGCGGGCGTCGAGCGCGGCCTGGAGCCGCGCCCGCTGGGCCTCCGTCCGCTCGGCGAGGGGGGAGACCCCGCCGATGGCCTCGTAGCGGCGGACGAGGTCGGCCAGCTGCTCGGGCGTCGGCGGGCGGCCCCGGCGGATGTCGGTGTAGTAGGCCTCCACCTCTTCCGGGCCCGCCGGCGTGCCGTAGGCCATGAGCACCACGCCGGTGCGGCCGGTCATCGACGTGCGGTCATCGAGGGGGTCACCGGCGGGTGAGCTCGTGGACGGTCGTGACCACCTGCTCCAGGATCGCCGGGTCGGTCTCCGGGAGCACGCCGTGGCCGAGGTTGAAGACGTGACCCGGCCGGTCGCCGTTGGCCGCCAGCACCTCGCGGACCTTGGTCTCGACGACCGTCCCACGGGCACAGGCACACGGCCGGGTCGAGGTTGCCCTGCACGCCGACGGCGCGGCTCGCCGGCGGCGGCGTCGATGCGCCGGCGGGCCACGTCGAGCGGCGTGCGCCAGTCGACGCCGACCACGTCCGGTCCGGCCCGGGCCAGCAGCCCCAGCAGCTCGCCGGTGTCGACGCCGAAGTGGATGCGGGGCACGTCGAGGTCGGCCAGGCCCTCCAGCACCCGCCGGCTGTGGGGGAGCACGTAGCGCTCGTAGTCGGCCGGCGCCAGCGCCCCGGCCCAGGAGTCGAAGAGCTGGACGGCCTGCGCCCCGGCGCCGACCTGGCTCCGCAGCGACTCCAGCGGCCAGGTCGGCCAGCCGGTCCATCAGCTCGTGCCAGAGCGCCTCGTCGCCCAGCATGAGGGCCTTCGTGCGGGCGTAGGTCCGGGACGGCCGGCCCTCGACGAGGTAGCTGGCGACGGTGAACGGCGCGCCCGCGAACCCGATCAGCGGCACGGTCAGCTCCTTGGCCAGCAGCCGGACCGTCTCGAGGACGTACGGCGTGTCCTCCTCGGGCTCCAGCGGGCGGAGCCGGCCGAGGTCGGCCCGGCGTGCGGAACGGCTCGGCGACGACGGGCCCGGTGCCCGGGGCCACGTCGACCCCGAACCCGATGGCGTGGACCGGGCACGACGATGTCGCTGTAGAGGACGGCGGCGTCGACGCCGTAGCGCCGAACGGGCTGGAGCGTGATCTCGGTGGCCAGGTCCGGCTGCCGGATGGCGTCGAGGATGCTGCCCTCGCCCCGCACGGCCCGGTACTCGGGCAGCGAGCGGCCCGCCTGGCGCATGAACCACACCGGCGTGTGCGTCGTCGGCCGGCTCCGGCAGGCGGCCAGGAAGGCGGCGTCGGCCGGAGCGGTCATCGGCGCGCACGCTAGAGGGCGTCGGGGCCGTTCGACGGACGGGCGGGGGCACCGCGGGCCCGCGTCAACCCGGCCCGAGGTCGCTGAGGAATGCGGGAGGCGGGCGGCTAGGGTGACACGACCCCCCCAAGGGGCACGCCGACATGACCGTCCGACACAGCACGAAGCGCAGCGGAGCCTCGAGCGACCCGGTATGACGCAGCACCCCGATCTGGCCCAGGAGCAGGCGTACGTCGATCACGCGTACGACTGCCTGGAGCGGACCCGCCAGGACGCCTGGAAGCTGCGCGACCTCACCGAGGCCGGGCTGGGCGGCACGTTCCAGGCCCGCTACGAGCGGGACGTCTTCGACGAGGCCCTGGTCAACCGCCTGACCCAGCTCGACCTGGGTCAGGCGGCCCTGGTCTTCGGCCGCATCGACCGGGCCGGTGAGGACGGCACAGCCGGCCGAGCCGGCGCCGACGGCACGGCCGTCGAGTCGTACCACATCGGCCGGCTGGCCGTGGCCGACGAGGAGCGGGAGCCGATCGTCATCGACTGGCGGGCGCCGGTGGCCGAGCCCTTCTACCGGGCGACCGGTCGCGACCCGATGGGTCTGGCCCGCCGGCGCCACTTCGCCACCAAGGGCCGCCAGATCCTCGCCATCGAGGACGAGCTGTTCGGCGAGGGCCACCTCGGCGTGACCGGCGAGCGCGGCGGCCTGTCGGGCTACTCCACCCTGCTGGCCGCGCTGGAGACCCGCCGCACGGGCCAGCTCGGCGACATCGTCGGCACCATCCAGGCCCAGCAGGACGAGATCATCCGCTCCCCGCAGCCCGGCGTCCTCGTCGTCCAGGGCGGCCCCGGCACCGGCAAGACGGTGGTGGCGCTGCACCGCGCCGCCTACCTCCTCTACACCTACCGGTTCCCGCTCGAGGACCAGGGCGTGCTCGTCGTCGGCCCCAACCGGGTGTTCCTGCGCTACATCGACCAGGTGCTGCCCTCGCTCGGCGAGGCCGGCGTCGAGCTGGTCGTCCTGGCCGACCTGGTGCCCGACGTGGAGCTCGGCGCCGCGGACTCCCGCCAGGCCGCCCGGGTGAAGGGTGACGCCCGCATGGCCCGGGTGCTGGCCAAGGCGGTGCACGACCGGGAGCGCCCGCTGCGGGAGGACCTGGTCGTCCCCTACGGCGTGACCACGCTCCGGCTGACCGTCGCCGACAGCGACCGCATCGTGAAGGCGGCCCGCCGCCGCTTCCGCCGCCACAACGCCGCCCGGCGCTTCGTGGAGACCGAGGTGTTCGCCGCGCTGGCCGCCAGCAGCCGCATCGAGACCACGCCGGACCAGGTGCGGGACCGCACCCGCCACCTCGACGAGGTGCGGGAGGCGCTCGAGCGGATGTGGCCGGTGCTCACCCCGGCCGAGCTGCTCCACGACCTGTTCGGCTCCCGGGCCCTGCTGCGGCTGGCGGCGTCGAAGTGGCTGGCCGACGACGAGTGGATGGCCGCTGCACCGCCCGCGCCACGCCAACGGCCAGCCGGTGCGTCTGGTCGGAGGCCGACGTCGCCCTGCTCGACGAGGCCCGCGAGCTGCTCGGTCCCCGGGCCGGCCGCAGCGCCAACGGGGCCGAGGCCGAGATCCGGACCTACGGCCACATCGTCGTGGACGAGGTGCAGGACCTCACGCCGATGCAGCTGCGGATGGTGGCCCGCCGCTCGCTCAACGGCTCGATGACCGTCGTCGGCGACATCGCCCAGGCCACCGGGCCGTTCGCGCCGGACGACTGGAGCGAGGTGCTGGCCCACCTGCCCGACCGCCGTCCGGCCCGCGTGGTCGAGCTCACCATCGGCTACCGCATCCCGGGCCAGATCATGGCCATGGCCAACCGCATCCTGCGGGTGGCGGCGCCGCAGATCGTGCCGCCCGACGCGGTGCGGGAGGGCGATGCCCTGCCCGAGGTCCGGCGGGTCGCGGCCGACGAGCTCGGCGCGGGCGTGGTCGCCGCGGTGCGCCGCGCTCCAGGCCGAGCTCGGCGACGCCGGCATCGCGGTCGTCGCGCCGGCCTCGACGGTCGACACGGTGGTGGCGGCGCTGGAGCGCGAGGGCGTGCCGTTCGGGCTGGCCAGCCGCGGCGGTCTGGACGCCGACGTCACGGTGGTGCCGGTCGAGCTGGCCAAGGGCCTCGAGCTGGACGGCGTGGTGCTGGTCGAGCCGGCCAGGTCGTGGCCGAGGAGCGCCAGGGCCTCCGCGCGCTCTACGTGGCCCTCACCCGGGCCACCCGGCGCTTGGCGATCGTCCACGCGGACCCGCTGCCTGAGGCTCTGCGTGGACCGTCCGAGGCGAGCGCACCGGCCCACTGACGCGATCGTCTCCGGCTCCCGCCACCCGATCGCCACCGAACGTGGTCAGGGTGGACAACCTCGGGATGTTCAGGTACCCTAACGCCAGTCCTATGGCTCTCGTCTGCCACTGCCGCTGCGTCAACGACCGGGTGCTCCACACCGCCGCGCTCGCGTCCGGCGGCGACCTGGTGGCCACCCAGGCCCTGTGCGGCGCCGGGCTCGATTGCGGCGGTTGCCTGGACGCGGTCGAGGCCGCGGTCGCGCGGGTGCGCACGATCGAGCACCGGACGGCCGCCTTCTCCGTCGCCTGAGGGGCCCACGCGCGCCCGGGTAGGGTGCCGCCATGCAAGGCGACGACCGCGTCATCGAAGCGCTGAACGAGGTGCTCACGGCCGAGCTGACGGCCATCAACCAGTACTTCATCCACGCCAAGATGTCGGCGAACTGGGGCTACGAGCGCCGGGCCGAGCACCTGCGCAACGAGTCCATCGACGAGATGAAGCACGCCGAGCAGCTCATCGAGCGCATCCTCTACTTCGAGGGCACGCCCAACATGCAGCGGCTGTTCCCCGTGCAGGTCGGAGAGTCGGTGGAGGAGCAGCTGCAGCTCGACCTGGGTGTCGAGTACGAGGCCGTCCCCCGCCTCAACCACGGCATCGCGCTGTGCGTCGAGGTCGGTGACAACGGCACCCGCGAGCTGCTGGAGGACATCCTGGTGTCGGAGGAGGAGCACGTCGACTGGCTGGAGACCCAGCTGGAGACGATCCGGCAGATCGGCATCGAGAACTACCTCGCGCAGCAGCTCCACTAGGCGCGCCGGCCAGGCGTGCCGAGCGGGGGCGTTGGCGCTCAGGCGGTGACGAGGATGCGGGCGCTGGCGAAGCTGCCCACGCCGACGTGGTTGCCGTCGATCTCGACGGTCATCGTCCCGTCGGGCGAGGCCGCCGTGACGCGCCCGCTGTGCCCCGGCTGGATCGACGACGACTCGAGGAAGTCGAGCAGCCCGGGCGTGAACTCCAGCTCCTCGGGGATGCGGGTGACCGTGAAGATGGTCCCCACCTCCACGTCGACCAGCCGGGTGGCGTCGGGCGCCTCGTAGTCCGAGCCCGGGATGGGGTTGCCGTGCGGGCAGGTGGTGGGGTCACCGAGCACGCGGTTCATGGCCTGCTCGACCTCGGTCGACATGACGTGCTCCCACTTGCCGGCCTCTTGGTGGGCGTCCGCCCACGAGAGGCCGAGGATGTCGGTCAGGAACCGCTCGGCCAGACGGTGACGGCGCACCACGCGCTCGGCCAGCTCCAGGCCGGCCGGCGTGAGGGCGATCTTGCCCCGCTCGGAGTGCGCCAGCCCCTCGATCTCGAGGCGCTTGATCATCTCCGACACCGCGGGACGGGAGACGTGGAGCCGGTCGGCGATGCGCGCCTGGATGACGTCGACGTCGTCCTCGTCCAGCTCGTAGATGCACTCGCAGTACTCCTCGAAGGCGGGATGGTGCTCTCCGGGTGCGGGCATGCGCTCAGCCTACTGCCGGGCCGTCGACCCCCACGGTGACGCCCGTGCCACGGCGTGGTGGAGCATGAGCGCGATCGAGCAGAGCTTCCGGGACCGGACCCCCGCTCGGCCGAGCACGCCGCCGCCGCCCGCCGGGTGATGCCGGGCGGGGACACGCGGGCCGCCGGCCACCACCCGCCCTACCAGCTCACCATCGTGAAGGGCGCCGGCCCCTGGCTGACCGACCTCGACGGGAACCGCTACCTGGACCTGATCGGGAACTTCACCAGCCTCGTCCACGGCAACGCCTACGGGCCCATCCTCGCCGCCGCCCGGGCGGCCATGGACGACGGCACGAACTGGCCGGCCCGCAACCGGCACGCGGTCGCGCTGCCGAGGAGATCGTGGCCCGGGTGCCATCGGTCGAGCAGCTGCGCTTCACGAACTCGGGCAGCGAGGCGACGATGCTGGCGGTCGAGATCGCCCGCGTCGCCACCGGCCGCCGGAAGGTGCTGATGGCCCGCTACGGCTACCACGGCTCCGCGCCGCACTTCGAGTGCGGGACCTTCGGGCACGAGGGCCCGGACACGCTGCTCGCGACCTACGACGATCCGGCTGCGTTCGAGGCGGTGCTGGCCGAGCGGGGCGACGAGGTGGCGGCCGTGATCCTGGAGCCGGTGATGGGCTCGGGCGGCCTGGTCGCGGCGACGGCGGAGGGGCTGGAGCGCATCGGCGCGGGCGGCGACGGCCGCCGGCGCGGTGTTCGTCCTGGACGAGGTCATCACGCTCCGCCTGTCGCACCGGCGGCGCGCAGGCCGTGCTCGGCGTCTCGCCCGACCTGACCGCCATGGGCAAGATCATCGGCGGCGGCTTCCCGGTCGGCGCCGTCGGCGGACGGGCCGACCTGCTCGCGCTGTGCGACCCGGACAAGCCCCGGCTCTTCCACTCCGGCACCTTCAACGGCAACCCGGTGACGACGGCCGCCGGCCTGGTGTCGCTGCAGCACCTGACCGCGCGACCAGATCGACCTGATGGCCGACCCGCGCCGCCGAGCTGGAGACCGTGCTGGCCAAGGCGGCCGCCGGTGCCGGTGTGCCGCTGAGCATCCGCCGGTCCGGTTCGATGCTGCAGGTCTTCTTCAGCGAGGTCGCCCCGGACGCCACGCCCGAGCGGACGGACGGCGCGGCGATGACCGCGTTCCACCTGGCCGCGCTGAACCACGGCGTCTTCCTCGCGCCACGCGGGCTGCTGGCCCTCTCGACCGTCCTCGACGACGAGCTGCTCGGCGAGGCCGGCGACCGCCTGGCCGCGGCCATGACCGACCTCGCCGCGGAGACTGTCGGCTCGGAGTCGAGGGCCAGTCGGACACCCGTGGCCAGGGCGGTGCCGATCCCGTCCACATCCGGCTGCCGCGCCCGCACACGAGGACTCGCTCCCGGTCCACGCCGCGCCGGCACTGGCACGCGGCTCGGGCAGGTCCGGCAGAGAACGAGCACGGCCGGTGTCGGGGTCGAGTAGCCCCGACGACGACGCCCGTCACGGTCGTGGCGTCCACCCCGCCCACCTCGATCAGCTCGCGGCCGGTCCAGGCGCGCTGCTCGCCGTAGCGAGGGCACCGTCCATCGGCCGGCCGGCGACCACCGCTCGGTGTCGAGGTCGAAGGCCAGCGCGGCGGTGCTCCGGTCCTGGCGCAGGTGCCGCCGGCCAGGAGCAGCCCGTCGCCGATCGGCAGGCGGTCGGGCTGCATGGCCTGGACCTCGGTCGGGGCCGGCGGGAGCGATCGCCAGGTGTCGGTGGCCGGATCGAACGCGGCGGTCGGCGTCGGGGCACCTTCCGGGCCGACACTCATTGGCATCCCGGCGGCGACGACGACCTCGTCGCCGTCCCAGGCCGCGGCCGGGCCCATGCCCGCCGGCAGCGAGGCAGCCGGGAGATCACGCCAGGTCGCCCGTGGCGGGGTCCAGGCCGGCGGCCAGCGGCGGCTCCGTGTACCGCCGGTACGGATGGCCCCAGAAGATCAGCTCCGTCCCGGTCCAGGTCATCGTGACGTCGAGCGTGTCGCCCGCGCCGTCGGGAGCCGGGTACACCTCCCAGCCGTCGCTGGCCGGGTCATAGGCGAAGATGGCGGCGTCCGGAGGAGCGTTCGTGGCTTGCGAGGTCGTACCCCGGACGAGCACCCGCTCGCCTGTCCAGCACGGCGTCGTTGGACAGGCCCGTGCCCGGAGCCGCCGCGATCGGGCGCCAAGTGTCCGTCGCCGGGTCGTACGCCGCGCCGTCGACGAACCGGGTGACCGCCAGCGCCCGGCCATCTGAGGTCAGCGCCTCGGCGGGCTGCCCGGCTCGGCCACGTCGTCCCGGGTGCCACCGACCACCAGCAGCTCCTCGCCGGTCCACACCACGGCCGGCTCGACGTCCGGCCAGTGGCGTGGGCGCCATCGCCCGCCAGCCGGCTGGCGCCGAAGGCGCGGCCGCGGAGTCAGCGGAGTCGGGCGTCGACACCGCCGCGGGGTGGTCGCGCTTGTCGTCGCGGTGGATCGGTCCGAGCGCGTGCTCGAATCGCAGCTCGTCACCAGTGGCCGGCCACGTTGACGCCACCGATCACCGCGCACGCCCGCCACGTCGCCACAGCGCCCAGGCGACGCTGCCGGCCGTGCACTGCCGAGCCGGCCCCCCCGGGTTCTCGCGGCGCTGTGTTGCGCAGCCGCAACGCATCTCCGCGAGACCGCCGGGTCAGGTTCGGCCGCAGCGGCCCGTCGGCCCGCCGACCGCGCCGCCCGCCCGGCGGAACCGTGCGACACCCCGTGGGTAGCGTGGCGGCATGGCCGATCACCCGGTCCTGGAGCGGTTCTCGCCCGCGGTGCGGGCCTGGTTCGCCACGTCCTTCCCCGAGCCCACGCCCGCCCAGGTCCAGGGCTGGCCGCCCATCGCCGACGGCGAGCACACGCTGATCTGCGCGCCCGACGGGCAGCGGCAAGACGCTCACCGCGTTCCTCTCCGGCCATCGACCGGCTGGTCACCAGCCCCGTGCCGGAGCAAGGCGCACCGCGACCCGGGTCCTGTACATCTCGCCGCTGCGCGCCCTGGCGTTCGACGTCGAGAAGAACCTGCGGGCGCCGCTGGCCGGCATCGGGCTGGCCGCCGAGCGGCTCGGGCGTCGCCTTCACCGCGCCGACCGTCGGCGTGCGCACGGGCGACACCGCCGCCAAGGATCGCCAGGCGCTCATCCGCCGCCCGCCCGACCTGCTCATCACCACGCCCGAGAGCCTCTACCTCATGCTCACGTCCTCCGCCCGGGAGACGCTCGCCGGGGTCGAGGCGGTCATCATCGACGAGATCCACGCCCTCGCCCCCACCAAGCGCGGCGCCCACCTGGTGCTGTCGCTCGAGCGGCTCGAGGACGGTCACCGACCAGCCGCCGCAGCGCATCGGGCTGTCGGCCACCCAGCGCCCGCTGGAGGAGGTGGCCCGCTTCCTCGGCGGCTGCGCGGCGCCGGGCGAGCCCCGGCCGGTCACCATCGTCGACGCCGGCATCCGCAAGCCGCTCGAGGTCGAGGTCGTCATCCCGGTCGAGGACATGGGCGACCTGGGGCAGGAGGTGGCCAACCCGGAGCTGCGCAGCGGCCCGGCCAGCGCGGCCATGGCGCCGGTGCGCAAGAGCATCTGGCCGTCGATCTACCCGCGGATCCTCGAGCTGGTCCTCGCCCACCGCTCCACGATCATCTTCTGCAACGCCCGGCGCCTGGCCGAGCGCCTGGCCGCCCGGCTCAACGAGGCCGCCGAGGCGCAGGGCGTGATCGACCCGACGGACGCGTGGCCGGGGTCGAGCTGGTGAAGGCCCACCACGGCTCGCTGGCCCGCGAGCAGCGGGTCGTCATCGAGGATCAGCTGAAGCGGGGCGAGCTGCGGGGGCTCGTGGCCACGTCGCAGCCTCGAGCTGGGCATCGACATGGGCGCGGTCGACCTCGTCATCCAGGTCGAGTCGCCCGGCGCGGTGAGCCGCGGGCTGCAGCGCATCGGCCGGGCCGGGCCACCAGGTCGGCGAGCCGAGCAGGGGCTACATCTTCCCCAAGCACCGGGGCGACCTGCTCGAGGCCGCGGTCGTCGCCCGCCGGATGCACGACGGCCTCATCGAGTCCACCCGCTACCTGCGCAACCCGCTCGACGTCCTCGCCCAGCAGATCGTCGCCCACGTCGCCGTGGCGCCCTGCTCGGTGGACGAGCTGACCGCCCTCGTGCGCCGGTGCGCCGCCTTCGCCGACCTCACGCGACGACCTGCTCGTCAACGTGCTCGACCTGCTGGCCGGGCCGCTACCCGAGCGAGGAGTTCGGCGAGCTGCGCCCGCGCATCGTGTGGGACCGCGTCGGCGGCGAGCTGCGGGCCCGCGACGGTCGCCGCCGCCTGGCGGTCACGAGCGGCGGCACCATCCCCGACCGCGGGCTGTTCGGCGTGTTCCTGCCCGACGGCACCCGGGTCGGCGAGCTCGACGAGGAGATGGTCTACGAGAGCCGGCCGGGCGAGACGTTCCTGCTCGGCGCGTCCACCTGGCGCATCGAGGACATCACGCTTCGAGCGGGTGGTCGTCACGCCGGCGCCCGGCCAGCCCGGCAAGATGCCGTTCTGGCACGGCGACCGGCCCGGGCGGCCGCTCGAGCTCGGCCGGGCGCTCGGCGCGTTCCTGCGCGAGATGCGCGAGCTCGCCGCCGGCCGTCGCCGAGCGAGCGCCTGCGCGACCGGTACGACCTCGACGCCTGGGCCGCCGCCAACGTCGTGCTGTACCTCGCCGAGCAGGTCGAGGCCACCGGCGTCGTGCCCGACGACCGCACCGTCGTCGTCGAGCGCTTCCGTGACGAGATCGGCGACTGGCGGGTCTGCCTGCTCAGCCCGTTCGGCACCCCGGTGCACGCGCCGTGGGCCATGGCCATCGAGCGGCGGCTGCATGCGAGCGGTACGACCTGCCGGTGGAGACGATGTGGAGCGACGACGGCATCGTCATCCGCCTGCCCGAGGCCGCCGACGACCTGCCCATCGAGGAGCTGCTGATCGACCCCGAGGACATCGACGAGCTCGTCGTCTCCACGCTGCCCGCAGACCTCGCTCTTCTCCGCCCGCTTCCGGGAGTGCGCGGCCCGGGCCCTGCTCCTGCCCCGCCGCCGGCCCGGACACGCCGCACGCCGCTCTGGCAGCAGCGCCAGCGGGCCGCCGACCTCCTGGCCGTGGCGGCCAAGTACCCGAGCTTCCCGATCCTCCTGGAGGCCAGCCGCGAGTGCCTGCAGGACGTGTTCGACGTGCCGGCGCTGCGGGAGGTCCTCGGCCAGCTGCGCAGCCGGCAGGTGCGCCTGGTCAGCGTCGACACCGCCAAGGCGTCGCCGTTCGCGCAGAGCCTCCTCTTCAACTGGATCGCCGCGTACATGTACGAGGGCGACGCGCCGCTGGCCGAGCGGCGGGCCGCGGCGCTGGCGCTCGATCGGGACCTGCTGCGCGAGCTGCTCGGGCGCGGAGGAGCTGCGCGAGCTGCTCGACCCCGGCGTCCTCGCCGACCTGGAGCTGGAGCTGCAGTGCCTGACCGAGGGTCGCCGGGCCCGCAGCGCCGACGAGCTGCACGACGTGCTGCGCCGCCTGGGCGACCTGTCCCCGGCCGAGCTGGACCTGCGCACCGAGGGCACCGGCGCGGCGGCCGGCTGGACGGCGGAGCTGCGTGGCCGAGCGCCGGGCGATCGTCGGTGCGGATCGGGGCCGAGGAGCGGGTGATCGCGGCCGAGGACGCGGCCCGCTACCGCGACGCGCTCGGATGCGCCATCCCCGTCGGGCTGCCGGTCGCGTTCACCGATCCGGTCGCCCGCCCGCTCGAGCAGCTCGTCGGCCGGTACGCCCGCACCCACGGTCCGTTCCTGGCCGACGCGCCGGCCCGCCGCTTCGAGCTCGCCCCGGAGCGGGTGGTCGGCGCCCTGGCCGCGCTGGAGGCGGAGGAGCGCCTGGTGCGGGGCGAGTTCCGCCCGGACGGGTTGGAGCGCGAGTGGTGCGACGTGGAGGTGCTGCGCCAGCTGCGCCGGCGTTCGCTCGCCGCGCTGCGCCGCGAGGTCGAGCCCGTCGAGCAGGAGGCGCTGGCCCGCTTCCTGCCGGCCTGGCACGGGATCCCCGCCCAGCGGCGCGGGCTCGATGCCCTGGTGGAGACGCTCGGCCTGCTCCAGGGCGCGCCGCTCGTCGCCTCGACCCTCGAGCGCGACGTGCTGCCGGCCCGGGTGCTCGGCTACCGCAGCGGCGACCTCGACGACCTGTGCACGAGCGGCGACATCGTGTGGGTGGGCGCCGGTTCCCTCGGTGCTTCCGACGGCCGGCTCCGCCTGTGCTTCCGCGACCAGCTCGCCGCCATGATCGGGGGAGCCGGAGGAACCGGGGGAGGGACGGAGCCGGAGCGGCCCGGACGGGTTGGTGCACGCGGCCATCCGTGAGCACCTCCGCGCCCACGGCGCCTCGTTCTGGAACCAGCTCCGCGGCGCGGCGCCCGCGGCGCTCGGACACGGAGCTCCTCGCCGCGCTGTGGGACCTCGTCTGGGCCGGCGAGGTCACCAACGACTCGCTGGCCCCGTTGCGCGCGTTCCTGTCCGGAGGCCGCGGCGGGCGGGCCGGGCGGGGTGGTACTCAGGCCGCGGCCCGTTCGGCGACGAGGCCCCGCGGGCGCCCGAGGCCCGGCCGGCTGTCGGCCATCGGCCCGCCCGGCCGGCGCCGGCCGCTGGTCCCTGGTGGCGCCGCTCCTCGAGCCCCGCCCCACCTCGACCGAGGCCGCCCATGCCACCGCCCTGCAACTCCTGGAGCGCCACGGCGTCCTGACCCGGGAGGCGGTCCTGGCCGAGGGTGTTCCCGGTGGCTTCACGTCGGTGTACGGCGTGCTGAAGGTGCTGGAGGAGCGGGGTCAGGTGCGCCGTGGGTACTTCGTGACCGGGCTGGGGGCCGCGCAGTTCGCCCTGCCGGGCGCCGTCGACCGCCTGCGCTCGGTGCGGGAAGGCCCGGATGGAGCGGTGGCCCGGCCGGCCTCGACGGCGGGGCCGCCGAGGATGGCGAACCGCCCCTGGTCCTCGCCACCACCGACCCCGCGCAGCCCTACGGCGCCGCGCTGGCCTGGCCGGAGACGGCCGGTCGGCCGGCCCGGGCCGCGGGCTCCCTCCTCGTCCTGCGGGCCGGACGCCCGCTCGTCTGGCTGGATCGCCGCGGCCACCACCTGGTCCTCTTCCCGATGGCGACCGTCGACATCAGCTGGACCGATGCGCTGGCGTCCCTGGTCAAGGACGGGCGCCTCCGTTCGCTGGAGGTGCGCACGGTGGACGGCCAGCCCATCGCTGACAGCCCGGACGTGGCCTCCGCCCTCCGGCGGGTGGGGTTCGCCGACGGCTATCGCGGCCTCGTGCTGCGGGGCGGCTAGATACCGCCAGGTCTCCGCAGGGACGCGTTACATCCGGGTCCGGGCCGCGTAGCCTCGAAGGCATGCCCGAGGGTGACACGATCCACCGGTCGGCCACGGCGCTGCGGGCTGCGCTGCTGGAGAAGGTGATGACCGGGTTCGAGGCGCCACGCCTCACCGGGCCCCGCCCCGCGCTCGGCGCGGTCATCGAGCGGGTGGACAGCCGGGGCAAGCACATCGAGATCGGCTGGGACGACGGGATCGTCCTGCACACGCACATGCGGATGACCGGGTCGTGGCACCTGTACCGGCCGGGGGAGCGTTGGCGCAAGGGCACCCGGCACATGCGGGCCGCCATCGAGGTGGAGGGCTTCGAAGCCGTCTGCTTCAACGCCCCCGTGGTGGAGACGTTCCGCACCCGTGACCTGGCGTCTCATCCCGGTCGCCGTCTGCTCGGGCCCGATCTCTGCGACACCACCGTCGACGTCACCGGCGCGGTGGAGCGCATCCCGCAGTTCTGCGACGAGACCACGACCGCGGCCGAGGTGCTCCTCGACCAGCGCGTCGCGGCCGGTGTCGGCAACGTCTACAAGAGCGAGGTGCTCTGGGCCTGCAGCGTGCACCCGTTGACGCCCGTGGGCGCCCTCGACCTGGACACCCGCTTCGCGCTGTTGGACACCGCGGCGGCGTTCCTCCAGGCCAACCTCGACCAGCCGAGCCGCACCACCCTGCCCGGCAGTCCTGAAGGCGTGGCCGTCTACGGCCGGTACGGGAAGCCGTGCTTCCGTTGCGGCACGCCGATCGAGGTCCGCCGCCACGGCGAGCAGTCCCGGGTGACCTACTGGTGCCCGAGCTGCCAGCAGCGCGAGGTACCCGTGACCCCCGCCTGGGCGGCCGACGACGCGCCGACCCCGGTCGATTTCGACACCGCCCGGGACCGCCTCCGCACCCCGCCCATCAGCTTCGACGACACGGGTGATCTCTCGGGCGAGATCGACGACGAAGAGGTCAAGCCGGCACTCGAGCGCCATCCGGCGGCGCAGCGCCTGCTCGGCGGGTTCACCCCGCGAGGGCCGGAGCCCAGCTTCGTGGACCCGTTGCTCGGCCGGGAGAGCTCCTAGCCCTGCCGCCGGTCCTTCGCCGGCCGCAGCTCCTTGCGCAGCACCATCTTGAGCCCGCTCCAGGTCTCGTCGATGGCGCACACCTTGACGTCCACCCATCCGGTGGGCAGGAGATCCTCGCGGAAGGCGTCCTCGGTGAGGTCGGTCGCGACGCCGCTCGAGCGCTTCGGCCACGCCACCCACACCACTCCTTCCGGCCCGACCGCCGCGGTGAGGGCGGGCCAGCGGCGAACGACATCGGCGCGTCGGGTGAAGAACGCGAGCACCAGGTCCAGCGGCGCCCGCGTCGTCTGCTTCCAGCGCACGCCAGGCGGCAGCGGCGCCAGCAGGTCGGGGAGATCGTCGGGCACCGCGCCGGTGGCGGCGATGGTGGCGCCCTCCTTGATCCCGAGCTTGCGGGCCAGCGGGGTGCCCGAGTAGCCGCTCACGTCGCTGCGGTCATGGCTGCGGTCATGTGGTCGCGATGGCCTCCAGGATGTCGATCTTGGTGGCCTTGCGAGCGGGGTAGATGGCGGCCACCACGCCGATCAGGAAGGCGATGATCAGCACGGCGATGATCGCGCCCCACGGCACGGTGAAGGTGTTGAGCCCCTCGCTGCGCAGCGCGACGACGATGGCGTAGCCGAGGAGCAGCCCGACGATGATGCCCTGCACCGTGCCCAGGGCGGCCGTGATGACCGACTCCCAACGCACGCTGGATCGCACCTGCGAGCGCGTCATCCCCACCGCCCGGACGAGGCCGAGCTCCCTCCGGCGCTCGAACACGCTGAGCACGAGCGTGATGACGATGCCGACGGCGGCGATGATCACCGACAGCGCCAGCAGCAGGTAGATGATGTTGACCACCTGCTGGATCTGACCGGCCTGCGAGTCGATGTAGTCCGAGCGGCTCTGCAGCTCCCCGTTGGGGAACCCCTCCGCCACCTGCGCGATCGCCGCCTCGGCGTCGGCCTCGCTCGTGCTCGGCGACTTGGTGATGAACACGGAGAAGTCGTAGAGATCGACGGTGGTGCCGTCGAACAGGTGGCGATCGACGGTGATGGCGCCGGCCAGGTCGTCCCTGCTGTAGATGCCCTGCACCGTCAGGTCGCGGGGCGTGCCGTCGGCCAGCGCCAGCTGGAACGGAGAGCCGACGCTCAGGCCGTCCCGCTCCGCTCGGCCCTCGCTGAGCAGGACACCCTCGGGTGTGAGGTCCGTGACCTCGCCGGCGACGAAGTCGAGATCGAACACCCCGCCGACGGTGGTCGGGTCGACCACGGTGATCTGCCGGCCCTTGCCGTCGATGGTGGCGAAGTTGATGCCGATGCCGGTTGCGGTCTCGACCTCCGGGAGCTCGTTGAGCTCGTCCGTCAGCTGCGGGCTGAGACCACCGAACCCGAAGCTGTCCGTGCTGATCACGAAGTCGCCGGTGAACTGCTCGCCGAAGATCTCCCGCACCGAGTCGCGGATCGACGACGCCAGCACCGATACTCCAGTCACCAGGGCCACGCCGACGACGAGGGCCGCGGCGGTGCGAGCGGTCCGCTTCGGGTTCCGGGCTGCGTTCTCGGTGGCCATCGTCCCCGTCATGCCCTTCACCCTGGTGATGGGCCGGCCCAGCGCCTTGGCCACCGGCCGGGCGATGAGCGGGCCGAGCACGAAGAGCGCGATGAACAGCAGCAGGACACCGATCGCCAGTGCGAACACCGCACCGTCGGCGAAGAGCCCGAGCAGGATCAGCAGGACGCTCACGGCCAGCAGAGCGAGCCCGACGATCGTCCGACCCTTGGTGGCGTATGTGCCTTCGACCGCGGTGTCGCGCATGGCCGCCACCGGCGGCACCCGACCGGAGCGCAGCGCGGGGAGCAGCGCGGAAAGGACGGTCACGATCAGGCCGACGACGATCGTGACGATCACCGTGCGGGGGAGCAGCACGAGGCCGGCCGAGGGCAGATCCAGGCCGAGCGCGGAGAACGCCCGCTGCAGGCCCATGGCGAGCAGCATGCCGAAGCCGAGACCGAGGATCGAGCCGACCAGGCCGACGACGATCGACTCGACGAGCAGCGAGACCGTCACCTGGCGCCGGCTGGCGCCGACGGCTCGCATCAGCGCGTTCTCCCGCTGGCGTTGCGCCACCGTGATCGAGAACACGTTGTAGATCACGAAGCAGGAGACGAACAGCGCGATGAACGCGACGACGGTCAGGAAGATGCTGAAGAACTGCAGGCCCTCTTCGACCTGGCTCTGGTTCTCCTCGGCGATCTCCGCGCCGGTGAGCACCTCGGTCTCGCTGTCCGGGCCGAGGGCCTCTTCGATGCTCGGGGCCAGCTCGTCGTCGGGGACCGAGCCGTCGCCGACGACCTGGATCGAGTCGAGGAAGCCGGGCTTGCCCACGAACTCTTGGGCGGTGGCCAGGTCGAAGAGCGAGAACGTGGCGCCGCCGGGCGAGTCGGCGTCACCGAAGCGGGCGATGCCGGCCAGGGTGAACTCGCGAGCGCCGGTGGTGCTGGCGATCTGGATGGGATCACCGATGGAGAAGTCGCCGTCGTCGGCGCTGGCCTTGTCGATGGCGACC
The DNA here is from genome assembly GCA_963769115.1 of uncultured Acidimicrobiales bacterium. Classification (GTDB taxonomy): domain Bacteria; phylum Actinomycetota; class Acidimicrobiia; order Acidimicrobiales; family Ilumatobacteraceae; genus DASTFY01. The sequence goes on along the minus strand of CAVYKN010000014.1, from coordinate 20,933 downwards.
TCGTCGGGTCCGGTCGGTGGGCGGCCCTCGACGAAGTCCCACGTCTCCAGCTCGCCGGACAAGGTGGAGGCGCCGAAGGTCGGCGCTGCCGTCGCCCCCGAGACGAGTGGCTTCCCGTCCTTGCCGATGATCGAGGCGAAGCCCGAGACCTCGCCCTGGGCGTCGGCGACACCGGGCACGGCCGCCACCTCGGCCACGAGGCTCTCGGGGATGCGGTCGCGCTGCTCGGCACCGAACTCGGCCTCGATCACGTTGGACGAGCGCACGAAGGCGTCGGTGTTGCGGAACACGTCCGCGAACAGCGAGTCGAACGTCGACCGGATGGTGTCGGAGAAGATGAAGGTCGACGAGAGGAACGCGGTGGCGATGACGACCGCGAGGGCGGTCATCAGCAGGCGGGTCTTGTGGGCCAGGACGCCCTTCAGGCTGATCTTGAACATGGGCTCAGTCCGAGAACTGCTTCATCCGGTCCAGCACGCGGTCGGCCGTCGGCGCGCGCATCTCGTCGACGATCTTGCCGTCGCCGAGGAACACGACCCGGTCGGAGTAGGAGGCCGCCGTCGGATCGTGCGTGACCATGACGATCGTCTGCCCGAGCTGCGACACGGCTTCCCGCATGAAGCCGAGGATCTCGCCGCTGCTGTGGCTGTCGAGGTTGCCGGTCGGCTCGTCGGCGAAGATGATCTGCGGCCTCGTGACGAGGGCGCGGGCCACGGCGACGCGCTGCTGCTGACCACCGGAGAGCTCGCTCGGACGGTGGCGCAGGCGATCGCCCAGGCCGACGGTGGAGACGACCTGGTCGTACCAGGCCTTGTCGGGGTCCTTGCCGCCGAGGGCCAGCGGGAGGGTGATGTTCTCGGCCGCGTCGAGCGTCGGCAGCAGGTTGTACGCCTGGAAGACGAAACCCACCTGGTCCCGGCGCAGCCGGGTCAGTGCCTTGTCGTCGAGCGTCGACAGGTCGGTGGCTCCGATGTAGACCTGCCCTGAGGTGAGGCTGTCGAGGCCGGCCAGGCAGTGCATGAGCGTGGACTTACCTGAGCCCGAAGGGCCCATGATGGCCGTGAAGGCGGCCTGCTCGAAGTCGATCGTCACGCCGTCGAGGGCTCGGACGAGGTTGTCGCCCTTGCCGTAGTGCTTCGCCGCGTCGACGGCGCGGGCGGCCACGGGGACGGTCTCCGCCACTGGGGTGGCAGAAGGAGCGGGGAGGCTGGACATGGGTCCATCATCGCTCACCGGGAAGCGGGTGCCGAGCCGGGGAACCGGTGGTCTCTTGCCGTACGCTTCCCGGTGGATGTCCGTCTGTCCTTCGTGCGCGGCGCCCTATCCGGATGGGGCCCGCTTCTGTCCGAACTGTGGCCATGATCTGGGGCGGACGCGGGGAGGAGCGGAGGGTCGTCACCGTCCTCTTCGCTGATCTCGTCGGCTTCACCGGCCAGGCCGAGCGGATGGACCCCGAGATGGTCAAGACGCTCGTGGACGGGCTGTTCCAGAGCCTCGTGGAGGACGTGACCAGCTTCGGCGGTCGGGTCGACAAGATCCTCGGTGACGCCATCGTCGCCCTGTTCGGCGCGCCCGTCGCCCACGAGGACGACGCCGAGCGGGCCGTCCGAGCATCGTTGCGAATGCAACGATCGATCGCCGAGCGGGTCGCCGACCTCGAGCTGCCGATCCGAATTCGCATCGGCATCAACACGGGCGAGGTCCTGGTCGGAGCGTTGCGGGCCGGCGGCGACTACACCGCGATGGGCGACGTCGTGAACATCGCGTCCCGCCTGCAGACCGCAGCACCTCCCGGTGGTGTGCTCGTCGGGCCCGCCACCCACGCCGCCACCGAGGGCGCCATCGCCTACGAGCCCATCGGCGAGGTCGAGGTCCGCGGGCGCGAGGAGAAGGTGGTGGCCTGGCTGGCCATCGAACCGATCACGCTGCCCGGCCGGCGTCGCCGGCGCGTCCCGGTCCCGTTCGTCGGCCGCGAGCTGGAGCACTCCCTCTTGGTCGACACCGTGCGCATCGCCCACTCCCAGCGCCGAGCCGTGCTGGCCGTGATCGAGGGCGAAGGCGGGATCGGCAAGACCCGACTCGTCGAGGAGGTCCTGACCGGGCACATCAAGCCCCAGGGCGGCACCGTGCTCGTCGGATCGTGCGTGCCGTACGGAGAAGCGAATCGCTGGTGGCCGATCGCCAGCGCGCTGGCGCCGGTCCTCGATGTCGACCTCGGGTCAGTCCGGCCGGAGATGCGCCTCAACCTCGAGCACCGCCTGGCCGACCTGATCGGCCCGCCGTCCGACCAGGAGCACCGCGACGCGCTCGTCAACGGCCTGCTCCACCTCTTCGGGCAGCCGTCACCCCTCGACGGCATCGACCCCTCCCGCACGCATCAGGAGCTCATCCGCGCCGTGCTCGCCGTGCTGGCCGCCTTGGTCACGAGCGGTCCGCTGACCATGGTGATCGCCGATCTGCACTGGGCCAGCCTGAGGGTCCTCGAGCTGCTGGAGGCGGCCCTCGCCCGCCTCGCCTCGACGCCGTTCGCGCTGGTCGCCACGACGCGGCCCGGCGGCGAGCTGCCCGCTCCACCCCGGTCGGCCCGCCTGACGACGCTGGCGCTCCGGCTCGAGCCGCTCGATCCCGACAGCGCCACCGAGCTGCTGGCCGCCATGCTCGGCGACCGCGCCACCGGTGGGCTCGCCCACGAGCTGTACGACCGCAGCGGCGGCAACCCGCTCTTCCTGGAGGAGCTGGCCGAGCTCGTGGCCTGCGGGGGCCAGACCGACCAGCTGCCCGACTCGCTCCGGGCTCTCGTCGCCGCCCGCCTGGACGAGCTGCCGGCCGACCAGCGGGCCATGCTCGACAACGCCGCCGTGCTCGGCTCGTCCGGGTCGTACGGCGGGTTGGTGGAGTTCGGCCAGGCGCTGGGCCAGAACACGGCGCGGTCGCTCCTGGACGCTCTGGCCGACGCCGGGCTGCTCGAGGTCGAAGGCGGGTGGTGGCGGTTCCGCTCGGCCAGCGTCCGCGAGGTCGCCTACCACATGATCACCAAGGCGGATCGGGCCCGCCGCCACATCGGCGTGGCCAAGGCCATGACGGCGGACGCGCACTACGCCTCCCGCCCGGACGTCGTCGCCCACCACTGGGCCACGGCGGCCGAGCTCACAGGCGAGCTGGGTGGCGGGCGCCTGCCCGGCGTCCCCCGTGACGTGGTCCAGCAGGCGGTGCGGGCGCTGCTGGCCTCGGCGACCAACGACGTCGACCGCCTCTACCCGCGGCCGGCCATCGGTCAGGTGGCGCGGGCCTTGTCGATCGGCGACTGCGATCTCGACGGCTCGACCCGGCGTTCCCTCGTGCTGACGCGGGCCGCGGCCTGGGTCGAGCTGCGGCAGTTCCCCGAGGCCGAGGCCGACCTCCACGCGGTCGTGGCGGAGGCCGAGGAGGAGGGGGACCTGAGCTGCGTGGCGCGGGCCCGGTCCGTCCGCGCCGAGATCGCCCGTTTGACCGGGCGCTACCAGGACGCGCAGGCCGAGCTCAGCGCCGCGGCCACCATCCTCGAGGAGCTCGGCGACCGCCACGAGCTGGCCGGCGTGCAGCGGGCGTGGGGCATGAACTCGATCTTCGCCGGCCAGTTCGAGGACGCCGAGGTCCACCTGGACCTCGCGGAAGCGCTGTACGACGCCGAGAGCGACCGCCGGGGCCTCGGCCTGGGTGGATCAGCACCGGGCCTGGGTCTCGTTCGTGCGGGGCGACGTGGACGTGGCCGACGCCCGGCTCACCGCGGCCGCGGCCGCGCTGAAGGACCTCGGCGATCGCGGTGGCGTGGCCTGGGCGCTGGGTCTGCTGGCCTACGTCCGCCTCTTCCAGGGGCGGTTCGCGGAGGCGGAGGAGCTCGGCCGGGTCGTGGTCGAGGAGGCGGCCGAGCGGGGCGACCAGTGGGCCGAGGCCATGCTCGTCACGCTCCAGGCGCTCCTCGCCCTGTGGGGCGGCCGCATCGACGAGGCGGCCCGGCGGGCGGGCGAGGCCCAGCGCATCTTCCGCACGATCGGTGATCGCTACGGCGAGATCCAGGCCGCCGCGACCATCGCCCGGACGCTGGCCGCTCAGGGCCTCAGCGTCGACGCCCTGCGCATGGCCGAGGAGGCGGTCGGGCTGGCGACACCGATCGGCCAGGGGACGCTGGCGCAATCGGTCACCGCGTCGGTGGCGATGTACGCCGGGCAGTCGGGCAGGGCCATCGCCCACGCCCACCTGGCCCTCGACGCACCGGACGTGCCCCCTGGCTTCGGGTACGACTCGTTCGTCACGCTCGCTCTGGCCCACCTGCAGCAGGGCGAGGTCGACACCGCCATGACGTACGCCGAGAAGGCCGTGGCGACCCGGCCCGATCATCCGAACGGCACGCAGGCGCTGGCGTTGGCGACCGCCGCGATGGGACGCCCGGCCGAAGCCGTCGCCCTGGCCGAGTCGGTGGCCGAGATGCGGTCCGCCACCTACATGGACCGGTTCCTGGCCGGCTTGGCGCTGGCCCTCGGCCAGGCCCAGCTCGGGAAGGCGCCCGACACGATGGAGGCGTTGGAGGCGGTCGAGGTCGCCATCGAGGCCACGGATGACGCTGCCGCGCCTGTGCTCGTCCAGCTGGCCCGGGCCGAGGCGCTCCACGCGCTCGGCGACGACGCCGGCGCCGCGCTCGCCCAGGAGGAGGCCGGCCGGCGGGCCGAGGTGCTCGACCTCGACCCCGCCCCCTGGCAGCTGGCCTTCCGCCTGGTGGCGGGAGGAGACGCCGAGCCGCGGCCGAGCGACTGCTCGCCGGCCGGTCCGCCCTGACCGAGCGCGCGCGGCCGGCCAGTGGCCTGATCGTCGGCCGCTTCTGCCCGCCGCACCTCGGCCACAGCCACCTCATCACGAGCGCCGCCGCGCGGGTCGACCGGCTCGTGGTGTTCGTCAACACGCGTGACGGTGAGGTGGTGCCGGGGGAGCTGCGGGCACAGTGGCTGGCCGACCTGCACCCCGAGGTCTCGGTGGTGGAGGTGCGCCACGACCTGGACACCGACTTCGGCGACGAGGACCTCTGGCAGCGTTGGATCTCGCTGTTCCGCGCCCGCTGGCCGGAGGAGCTCGGCGGCGAGGGTCCGGCGGTCGTGTTCTCGTCGGATCCGTACGCCGACGAACTGGCGCGGCGTCTCGGCGCCGCGTGCGTGGTCGTCGATGCCGACCGCGCCACCGTGCCCATCTCGGCCACCCGCATCCGCGAGCGGCCGGGCGAGCACCTCGACTACCTCGCGCCTGCGGTCCGGGCCTGGGTCGAGGCCACTTGGCTCTGACCCGTAGACCTTGGGGGCGATGTCGCCCTCCGGCGATCGGCTCGTAGCCTCGTTGGAGGTGAGGAAGCCACGGTCGATCCCGACGGGCGGGCGCCGGTGGACGGGCTCGTCGCGCGCGACTCCGTCCGGGTCCTCCCCGGCCCTGACCGTGCCAGGCACCCCTGTCGAGCAGGCGGTCGAGCCTCACCTGGGCCGCGTCCGGGCAACCGCTCTGAGCAGGGAGAACAGCCGGCGGATCACGCTCGCAGCCATCGGCGCGGGTGCGCTGCTCGTGGTCGCGGCGTGCGGGCCGCCCATGGCTCCTCGTCCCCCGGTCTCGACGACCACGGTCCCGACCCAGCCGCCGTGCACGGTCGACGACTCGGCCGGGAGCTCCTCGGCGGGCGGCTCCGGCGGGGCGGCGGCGGTGGCCGAGGACCCGCCGGTGCTCACGGGCAGTGAAGAGATCACCACAGCGGCGAACGCGGCGGTCAAGGCCGCGGTCCGGGCGGGGGCTGACGAGGTCACGGTCGTCGCCGTCGACGACGCCGGGCGTCCGTCGATCGAGCCGGTCCCTCTGGCTGACGCCGTCGAGCGTGGCCCTGGCCACGGCCGAGTCCTTGGACCTCGTGGCCGTCGAGGCCCCCTCCTACGCGGAGGCGCTCGAGACGACACCGCCGCCAGCCCTCCGATCCGGACGTCGACAAGCAGTGGGCGATGTCCGCGTTCCCGTTCAGTGCCCTCTGGTCGTGCGGGAAGGGCGCCGGCCTGACGGTGGCGGTCGTCGACTCGGGCGTCCAGGCCAACCACCCGGACATGGCCGGCCGGGTCCGCCCCGGCGCGGCGATCGTGAACGGCGCGGTGCAGACCGGCGCCGGCGGCACCGACGTCAACGGTCACGGCACCCACGTCGCCGGCATCATCGGCCGCCGGGGAGAACGGCGTCGGCATCGTCGGTGTCGCTCCCCAGGTGACGATCCTCCCCGTCCGCGTGCTGGACGCGCAGGGCGTCGGTCCCAACTCGGACATCGGGAAGGGCATCACGTGGGCGGTGGACCACGGCGCGAAGGTCGTGAACGTGTCGATCGGTTCGGACACCAAGGCCGCGTCGGTGACGGCCGCCGTCGGCTACGCGGTCGACCACGGCGTCGTGGTCGTGGCCGCGGCCGGCAACGGTGGGCCCGAGGGCAACCCCCGCTACCCGGCGGCGTTGCCCGAGACCATCGCCGTCGGCGCGCTCGGCCAGAACGGTGACGTGGCGTCGTATTCGACCAACGGGTCGTACGTCGACGTCACCGCTCCGGGCTCGAACATCTACTCGACGAAGATCCCGTCCACGTGGGGCCTGAACACCGGGACGTCGATGGCCTCGCCCCACGTCGCCGCGCTCATCGCGCTCATCATCGACGCCCGAGGTTCCGTCTCGCCGGCGAACATGCTGCGCCGCCTGACCTCGACCGCCACCGATGCCGGCCCGCCCGGCTTCGACCCGGCCTACGGCTGGGGCTGCATCAACCCGATCGCCGCGGTCAACGCTCGCTGACGGGCTGGCACCATGAGGTGATGACCGCCGCCGTCCAGGAGGCGCCCGGCCCGGTCCGAGCTCCACCCGTGGAGGGCCGCCTGCTCGGCATCGACGTCGCCCGGGCCGTGGCGCAGCTCGGGATGCTCATCACGCACTACACGTACTTCGACGGCAGTGGCGGCGACGTGCGGGGCGTGACCAGGTTCTTCAACGGCAAGGCCATGCCGCTCTTCGTGTTCCTCGGTGGCCTCGGCTTCACGATGCTGACGCGCCGTGCCGCCCACCCGGTCGCTCAGGCGCTGGCCCGAGGCTCCGTGCTCGTCGTGATCGGGCTGCTGCTGGTCGAGCACGCGCCGCTCATCGCCGTGATCCTGCAGTTCTACGGCCTGTTCTTCGCGCTCGGTCTGCTCGTCCGGCGCCTGCCGGGGGTGTGGCTCCTCGTCCTCGCCGGCGTGACGACGCTCGTCGGCGGGTGGTCGTGGCTGCACCTGGCGCCGGACCGCGTCCGCTACGGCGGCTGGCAGGGCTGGGAGACCGTCACCGACCCACGCCCGCTCCTCATCGATCTCCTGGTGTCGGGCAGCTACCCCGCTCTGCCCACCTTCGCGTTCTTCCTGGTCGGGATGTGGGTCGGACGGCAGGCGCTCGGCCGCCGGCAGGTGCAGGTGCTGCTCGTCGGAGCCGGTCTGGCGCTGGCGCTGGCCGGGTACGTCGGTGGGGAGATCGTCACCCGGGCCACGACCGACCGTCAGGAGCTCACCGAGACGGTCGCGCTCGACGACGGAGCGGCGGCGGACCGGATCGAGGATCGGGTCGAGCGCCGCGGTGAGTCCCGCCGGGACGCGGTGCGGGTCGTGGTCCGTGAACGGGAACGGGCCGCCGGCACGGCGCCGCTGGCGCGGCTGGCCGACCCCGTCGGTCACGGCAAGATGCCGGCCTGGGTCATCGGGGCGACGGGATGGTCGCTGGCCGTCCTCGGGCTCGGCCTGCTGGCGTACGCGCGATGGCCGCGGCTGCTGCACCCCGTCGCCTGCGCCGGCCAGCTGGCGCTCACGTTCTACGTGCTCCAGGCCCTCGGCCTGCGCTGGTGGTACACGGAGGAGTGGTCGAAGCGGTACTCGTACACAGGCCAACTCGTCGCCTGCTTCGTGATCTTCGGCGCGTTCGTTGTCCTTGCAACGGTCTGGCGACGGGTGCTCCCGCGGGGCCCGCATGGAGGCCCTGCTCCGCCTGTCCGGGATGGCCGGTTCCGCCGTCGCGGCGCGGCTGCCGGGCGGGGCGGGCCGCTAGCCTCTCGCGGCCCGCCCCCGTAGCTCAGGGGATAGAGCATCGGTTTCCTAAACCGTGTGCGAAGGTTCGAATCCTTCCGGGGGCACGCGAAAGTCCTGGTCAGGGGCCATGCCGTCGGCAGCGGTACCGGCATTGTCCATCCAGTTGTCCATCTTCGGGTCGCCGGCGAGCTAGTCGGGGGGCTCGATCGGCAGGTCGAAGAGGTCGTTGACCAGGGCGTCGAGCTCGGCCACCATCACGATGGGGCGGAGACGCACGTGTCGCTCGGCGTACCTCTGCACCCTCCGGCCAGTTGGTCAACGAGTTGTTGACCCTTTCGCGGCGACGCAGGTACCGAGTACGACGGGGAGAACGGGCACGAGCCCGCCCATCACACGTTCGAGGACGCGCGATAGCGGACGGTCGCCGGGGTCGTGGGCATGTGCCAGGAACGGCACTTCGAGGATGCCCTCGGCGCCCGTGGGCGGCGCGTTTGCCGGACAGCGCGTTTGCGGAGATCGTGTAACGAACGCGCCGTTTGGGTTGACCGGCACTTGGGAGACGGGAACGCGCTCGGGATCGAGCGTGTTGGAGGTGGCGGGTTGTCGGCGGCCGCCGCGTTGCACGCGAGGCGAGGCCGACCGGCATCCTGGGTGCGTCGTTGGCCCGTCCGCCGCGCGTTGCAGGACGCTTCGCACCGGACGTGATGGCTTTGGCGCCGGGAGCGCGATCTCCCCGAATGCCGCGAGTCATCGATCCAAAGGCCCTCGATCGTGTGCGCATCACCGCCGACGGTGAGGGGGCCGGTCATCGACTCCACCCGCCACCAACGACGACGCCGTCGACATGGGTGAGTGGCGAGCGACCGTGCGGCGGGGACATCGCCGCAGGTCTGCGAGCACGTCCCTCCGCGACGGTGAGGGGGCGCCATCGAGTTCGCGGCAGACTGCGAGGATGGGCGAGCGGCCGACGGGAACGGTCACCTTCATGTTCACCGACGTGGAGGGTTCGACGGCGCATTGGGAGCGCCATCCCGCGGAGATGGAGCCGGCCCTTGCTGCGCACGACGAGGTCCTGCGCTCCGTCATCGAACGCGACGGGGGTGCGGTCTTTGCGACCGGTGGCGACGGCTTCGCCGCCGCGTTCGGGCGGGCGGACTCGGCGGTTGCCGCGGCTGTCGACGCGCAACGGGCCCTCGCCGGGCTGAGCTGGCCCGGCGGTCTGGAGCTGCGCGTACGGGTGGGGCTGCACACGGGCGAGAGCCACGAGCGCGACGGCGACTACTTCGGGCCGGCGGTGAACCGGGCGGCGCGGGTGATGGACGCGGCAAACGGGGCGCAGATCCTGCTCAGTTCCTCCACCCGGGAGGTCGTCGGTCACGAGATCGGTGCGGCGGCGACGCTGGTCGACCTGGGAGTCCACGAGCTTCGCGACGTCGTCGAGCCGATGCGGCTGTACCGGATGGAGGACCCGGCGTTCGTCAGCGACCGGCGCCCACCGCGAACGGGGAGCGTGCGCGCCGGAAACCTGCCGACCGCACCCGGTGTCCTGCTCGGACGGGACGCCGAGGTGGAGGCGGTGATCGCCGACCTCGCCGTGGCGAGGGTGGTCACCCTCACCGGAGTGGGCGGCATCGGCAAGACCCGCTTGGCGTTGGAGGTCGGCCGCCGATTGCAAGCGGACCGGCGCGACGGCGTCTGGTTCTCCGCCGCTCGACACCATCGACTCGCCGGGGGCGATGCTGCGCTCGCTGCTCGGCACGTTCGGCATCGAGCCGCGCGCCGAACCTGATCTCGACTCGCTGGTCGAGGGCCTCCGCTTCCGCCACGCCCTGCTGATCCTCGACAACTGCGAGCACCTCTTGGACGCGGTCGCAGCGACCACACGCCTCATCGTCTCGTCCTGCCCGGGTGTACAGATGCTGGCCACGTCTCGCGAGCCGCTCGACGTCGACGGCGAGCGAACACGGCGGACGTCGTCACTGAACCTCGACGATGACGGGCCAGCCGTGGCCCTGTTCCGGCTGCGCGCCGAGGAGGCCGGCGCCGTGCTCGACCCGACGCGAGACACCGCGGCGATCGTGCGGATCTGCCGCCGTCTCGACGGGATCCCGCTGGCCATCGAGCTCGCCGCGGCACGGGCGCGGTCGCTGCGCCCGGCCGAGATCGCCGATCGCCTCGACGACATGTTCCGGCTGCTGACCGGGGGCCGGCGGGGGAGCGTCGAGCGTCATCGGACGCTGCGGGCGGCGCTCGACTGGTCCCACGACCTGCTGCCCGAACCGCAGCAGGTCCTGCTCGCCCGACTGTCGATCTTCGCCGGCTCGTTCCCGCTCGACGCGGCCGAGGCGGTCGGCGGCGGCGACCCCGTCGACGGCGAGGAAGTCGTCGACCTCATCGACCGGCTGGTGGCGCGGTCGCTGGTCGTTCCCGTCGGCGAGGGCGACGAGAGCCGCTTCCGGCTGCTCGAACCGGTCCGCCAGCTGGCCGCCGAGAAGCTGGCCGCGCGCGGCGAGACCGAGGCCGCCCGTGATGCGCACACGCAGTGGTACCTCGACCTGATCGTCGGTCTCGGCGAGCGGTGGCGGGCCGGCGACGACCAGGGCACCTGGCCGATCGCGGCTCGCGAGCTGCCGAACCTGAGGGCGGCATTCGACCACCTCGTCGAGACCGGCCGGGTCGACGACGCCCAACGCTTCGCCGTCGCCGGCTACGGCCCGATCGCGCTGCACTTCGACACCGTCCCGCTCTACGACTGGGCGCCGAGAGCGGCTTCGCTCGATCCCTCCACGTCGGTCCCTCGACGGCGTCAGTGTGTGCCCTGGCCGCCTGGGGCGCGATTCCCCGCGGCGACCTCGACGGCGCGGCCGCCTGGCTGCGCCGCGGCGCGGCGGCCATCGAACACGGCTCCCGCGACGACGGCCTCGTCGTGGCCGCGGCGATGCACCACGTGGTGTTCGGTGGTCATTTCGCCGTGGACGACGAGTTCCTTCAGCGCGGCATGGACGACGCCCTGCGCAGCGACGAACTCCATCGGCAGGTCTGGGTGCTCGCGTACGCCGGGCGAGCCGACGAGGCCCTCGCCGTGGCGCGGACCCTCGGCAACAAGCTGCTGATCGCACTGGCGCGGGTCGTTGCCGTGCTCGCCACCAGCGCCGAGACGGCGACGACGAGGAGTCACGGTGGGAGGCCCTCGAGTCGTACTGGGAGGCGGCGCAGCGTTGCCACAGCTACCTGATGGTCAACCAGGCCGCGCACCTGCTCGGCGCGGCCCACATCCGTGCCGGCGCGGCGATCGACGGCCTGCTGCTCCTGCGGGCGCCCGTCCGGGACTGGCTCCTGCGCGGCGACACCCGGGTATGGGGCGTGCTGCACTCACTCGCAACCGGCCTCGCCGCCAGCGGCGACCTCACGGCCGCCGCGCGCCTCGCGGCTGCGATCGGCGACCGACATCTCATGTTCGTCTCCGACGCGGAACGAGTTCAACTCCGATCCCTCGTCGATGCCGGCCTCAGCGACGAGGACCGAGCCCGGCACGAACGCGCCGGCCGGGAGCTCGACGCCGGTGCCGCTGTCGCCGAGGCACTCCAGCGAATCGAGGCCCTCGCCCCATCGGACACGACGGCAGCCAGGCCCACGGACGCCGACGCCGGCGACCTGACGGCTCGACAGCAAGACGTCGCCGCGCTCGTCGCCCGCGGCTTCACGAACAAGCAGATCGCCCAGCGGCTCGGCATCAGCCGCTTCACGGCCGAGACGCACGTGCGCAACATCCTCGAGCGCCTCGGCGCCGCCAGCCGCACCGAGATCGCCACCTGGGCGACCCGACGGCAGGATTAGCCGGCACCGCCGCGTCATCGGACCAGATAGGCGGCCGCATACCTGATCTCAGCGATGGTGATCGAACGCCTCCGTCTCTACGGTCGTGGGCGAGAGCGCAGAAGGGAGACGACGATGACAGCGACCCAAACCTCCGACGACAAGGACTACAAGGAGACCGTCCGCCGGGAGTGGACGGCGGCGGCCGCGGGATGGCGGAAGTGGTTCGAGATGCACGAGGCCGAGGCCGCTGGTCGCGCCGTCACCTCCGCCCTACTGGAGCGCGTCGGGCTGCAGCCAGGCGATGTGGTGCTCGACGTCGGAGCAGGCTACGGCGAGCCGGGACTCAGCGCCGCGGCCCTCGTCGGACGTGACGGTCACGTCACCTGCCTCGACATCTCGGGCGACATGCTCGCCTTCGCCGAAGAACGGGCGCGAGCCGCCGGCCTGTCGAATGTGCGGTTCGTCGAAGGCGACATCGAGTCCGCCGAGCTCGCGCCCGGCAGTTACGACGTCGTGCTCAGCCGTGCCGCCCTCATGTACGCCAGCGACCCGCCCGCAACGCTGCGCCAACTCCGGCGATCGCTCCGAGCTCGTGGCCGCCTGGCCGCTGCCGTCTGGGCGACCCCGGACAAGGTGGCGTTCGCGACTCCTGTTCCGATCATGTTCGAGGCGCTGGGAATCGATGCCCCCGCCGGCGGCCCCGGCCCTTTCGCCCTTGGCGAACCAGGAACCCTCGGCAACCTCGTCGCGGAAGCCGGTTTCACCGACGTAGCCACCGGCACAACCATCGCCGTGTACGAGTTGCCCAACCGGGAAGCGTGCACCCGGTGGCTGCGCGACGTCGCCCCGCCGATCACGGATCTGATCGCCGATCAGCCGGCCACCATCCAAGACGACATCTGGAATCGTGTCACCGACGCATGGGCGCCAGTTCCAGGGCGACGACGGCCGGATCCGCCTCCCATGCACCGCCACCTGGGCGTCGGGAACCAACCCGGACAGCCACGAGGCGCGGTGATGGTGCGGGGTGTCTTGGTGCCACGGACCGTTGGACACAATCCGCTAAGGACGTCGTTGTCGGAGTAACGCGTCCCAATCCCGGCGCGCCGCGTGCCTCGATCGCCCGGCTCGCTGGCGCGTTGGAACGGCCCACGACAGCCCAACTGCGTGCTAGCCGCGAGCACAAGTCGTGCCCTGCTCGGCGACCTGAAGCACCGAGCGCGACGAGTTCAGGAGTGACTCGGCTCTCGTTACGACGGCGTCAAACCACACCTAATGCCCGCTCCGCGCGTGGACGCAACGACGGTCGATCGGCAGATCTGGCGCGTCAGGGGGCGACCGGTCAAACGAGCCCTGGTCACGATCGCGAGCGTCCCTGACCGGCACTCGGGGTCATGCCCTACGTCGACATGTCCGCGCGTTCGGGGACGGCCGGGGCCTTCGTTGTGCAACCCGGGGCGTCGATCTGCCGCCCGGCTGGCCGGACTCTGCTTTCCGAGGTCTGCAATCATCGACGTTGTGGGATCGTCGGGGTTGAGGGGCGGGGTGAGCATGCCTGAACTGCTCGCCGCGCTCTCCCTCGGCACCGATCTTGGTATGGGACATCCCATGGAGCACGTGCTCCGCCAGACGTACCTGGCCCTTCGCCTCGCAGAGGAGATGGGGCTCGGCGCTGATGAGCGCGAGACCGTGTACTTGTCGTCGATGATGGCGTGGGTCGGTTGTCACATTGACGCTTACGAGCAGGCGAAGTGGTTCGGCGACGACTGCGCGGTCAAGCACGACATCCGGTCGGTTGACTTCGGCCGTCCGGTGGAGAGCGCTGCGTTCGTGATCCGCCACATCGGAAGCGGACGACGGATGGCTGAGCGTGCACGTCTTGGTGCCGCATTCCTCGGTGACGGTGTCAAGGCGATGGACGCGATGCTGGACAATCACTGGCGCGCCGCTGACCAGCTGGCCGAGCGGCTGGGTCTCGGCGACGTCGTTCGCGCCAACATCGCGCAGACCTTCGAGCGATGGGACGGCAAGGGCGATCCGGGCGAGGTCAAGGGGAGCGACATCCTGGTCGCGTCGCGTCTCGTGAACCTCGCCGATGTGGTCGAGGTCTTTCACGAAGCGGGCGGCGTCGGTGCCGCCGTCGGGGTCGCCCGAGCGCGGCGAGGAACTCAGTTCGACCCGGAGCTCGTCGACTTGTTCTGCGCCTGTGCCACCGAGCTCTTCGATGAGATCGAGCAGGTGACCAGTTGGGACGCGCTGATGGACCGGCGGCCCGTTGCGGCCGGCGCGCTGAGCGCGGGCGATCTCGATGCCGCCCTCGAGGCGATCGGCGACTTCGTTGATCTCAAGGCCCCGTTCGCCATCGGTCACGCCCGCAACGTGGCTGACCTCGCCGCTGGCGCCGGGGAGGAGGTATCGCTGCCGGCCCCGGACCGCCACCTACTGCGGCGTGCCGCGCTGGTGCACGACGTTGGTCAGCTCGGCGTTCCGAACTCGATCTGGGACAAGCGCGGCCCCCTGTCCGCCCAGGAGATGGAGCGCGTCCGGCTCCACCCGTACTTCGTGGACCGCATGTTCGCGTCGAGCCCGCTCGCTGCGGTCGGGCAGCTCGCTGCCGAGCACCACGAGCGACTCGATGGCTCCGGCTATCCCCGCGGGGTGACCGGCTCGGCCTTGTCGTTGGCGAGCAGGGTCCTCGCCGCCGCTGACGCCTACCAGACCAGGACCGAGGCGCGGCCGCATCGGAGCTCGGCTCCTGCTGGTGAGGTTGAGTCGCACCTGCGCGCCGAGGTGAAGGCCGGACGGCTCGACGGCGACGCCGTGAACGCCGTGCTCCGAGCGGCGGGTCACCGGGTCCGTCGGAAGCGGGAGTGGCCGGGCGGTCTCACCGCTCGCGAGGTCGAGGTTCTGCGCCTCGTCGCGCAAGGGTTGTCCCACAAGCAGATCGCCGAGCGCCTCGTGATCTCCCGCAAGACCGCCAGCAACCATGTCGAGCGCATCTACGCCAAGATCGGAGTCAACAACCGCGCCATGGCGGGCGTGTTCGCCATGAAGCACGGCTTGATGCTCGCCCATGACGGCGAGGCCGCCGAAGCGACCTGACGGCAAGAACTTGGGGTGCGCGCCCCATGACCGTGGCCACCCGATTCCGTACGTTCGTCGCATGACCACAATCGACAGCAACGACAGCGCCGCGGCCCCTCTCGCCGATATCGACGAAGCCGCGGTGGAAGAGTTCGCCGGTCGGCTCTTCGGGCTCTTCACCGGGGGCGCACTCACCTACCTCATCGAGATCGGCCGGCGGACCGGCCTCTTCGATGCGGCCGCCGGCCAACCGATGACCTGCGCGCAGCTCGCCGACCGAGCCGGCCTCACCGAGCGCTACGTCCGTGAGTGGCTCGCCGCCATGGCAACCGGCGGCATCTTCGAGTACGACCCGGCAACTGGTCACTACTGGCTGCCACGCGAGCACGCCATCTGCCTTTCCCGCGGCGCGGCGGACCTCGCGCCCGTCGGCGCGCTCGTCACCGAGCTCGGCCGCCACGTCGCCGCGGTCACTGACGCGTTCCGGTCTGGCGGAGGCGTGCCCTGGGACGCCTACAAGCCCGAGATCCACGATCTCATGGACATCCTCTGGGGTCCGCTCTACGAGGAAACCCTCATCGACACGATCCTCCCCCTCGCACCCGGCGTCCTCGAGCGACTGCGAGCCGGAGCCCGCGTCGCCGACGTTGCCTGCGGGACCGGCGCCGTGGTCGTGCTCCTCGCCGAGGCCTTCCCCCAGTCCACGTTCGTCGGCTACGACCTCGACCCCGACGGACTCGACCGCGGTCGAGCCCGGGCGGCAGACAACGGCCTGAACAACGTCACCTTCGAACAATGCGACGCGGCCCAACTCCACCCGGCCCAACCCTTCGACATCGTCGTCGCGTTCAACGCCGTGCACGACCAAGTCGACCCCGCAGGCATGCTACGACGGGTCCGAGAATCGCTCACTCCGGGCGGCCTCTTCCTGATGAACGAACCCCGCATGCCCGCCGCCCTCGAGGACAACCTCGACAACCCCATGGCGCCGTTCACCTACGCCGTGAGCACACTGCACTGCATGACCGTCTCACTGGCACACGGCGGCGCAGGCCTGGGTACCGGCTGGGGTGAAGAGACCGCGCTCCAGCTACTTGGAGAGGCCGGTTTCGGCCCGGTCACCGTCGAGACAACACCTGGCGACCCCGGAAACGCACTCTTCACGACCAGCGCACCTTGATCTCGGGCCTTCGTCCGCACGCTCCGTACTCGGCAGCCTGCTCGGAGTCGAGCGCAACCACACGGTGTCACAGAACGCGCTGCCGCGTGGGGGTCGAGTGCATCACCAACCGCCGGGTCATCGACAGATCGCGATGACACGGGTTCAGCGCATCAGCCCCGGTCAGTCTCGATCGGGGATATGCCGCGGCCGATGCGGGGAACTCACGCTCCTCGCGTCATGCGGTGGCCAGAGGTGGGCGGTCGAGTACGCGAGGCCGGTACTCGACGAGCTGGATGCGGCCGTCAAAGGTTCGGCTCTCGATCATGTCGAGCGCGACATCGGGGTAGCCGTCGTAGATGCGTTCTGATCCGGTGGCGCCGGTGATCACCGGGAACATCACGACCCGGAACCGATCAACGAGACCACCGCGCAGCAGCGACCGGCACAAGCTCAGGCTTCCGATCGTGCTCAGCAGACCTGAGCCTTGCTCCTTCATCGCCCGGACGGCGTCGACGGCGTCGTCGCGCACGAGTCTGCTGTTGGCCCAGGTGAGGGGGTCGTCGAGCGAGGACGAGAACACCACCTTTGACGTGCCGGTGAGCCCGTCGACGGACGCTTCTTCGTCGGTGCTGAACTCGTCGGTCCCCTTGGGCATCTCGCCGGCGGCGAAGCCGGACATCAGCCGGTAGGTGTTGGCGCCCATCAGATAGGTGACCTCGGGCTGCTCCTCGAGCCACGCGAGGTACTGGGGCCCCTGCAGGCCCCACCAACCGGGCCAGCCCTCTCCTGACGCGTAGCCATCGAGCGAGGTGATGAAGTCAACGAGTAGCACTTGCATGATGCTCCTTGTTCGTGAGGCGGTTGCGGTCACGTTCCAGCTAGCTCGGCGACGACCGGCGCGAGTGCGTCGGAGACGTCGGCGCCGAACACGAAGTAGGAGAGGCCGATCTCCTCCCGACGCCGCTTGATCTCCTCGGCTGCGGCCGCCGGGTCGTCTGGAAGGATCGCCAGCGAGTCGGCGGCGCGGAGCGCAGCCGCGTCGGTATCGGGCGGCGCCATAAATGGCGCGACAGCGTCGCCGATGACCGCGACATGCTGCGAGAGTTCGACGTCGCGGGTGGCTCGGAAGTCGTGCACCAGGCGCTCGACGTCCGCTCGTGGCTCACCCGGCATCACTGCGAAAGTGACCGTGTCCGCGAGTTCCGCCGCCAGCGCCTGGGCCTTCGGTCCGTGCACGGCCATCACGACCGGCGTGTGAAGGTCGGGGCCGTCGAGCTCACGCAACATCGTCACGGTTTCGCGCAACTGAGCAAGCCGCTCGCTCGGTCCTGCGACGGGCATTCCCCGTTCGCGGAGCTCGTCTTCGATCCCCGGCCTTCCAGCACCAACGCCCATCTCGAAGCGACCCTCGGTCAGCATCGACAGCGAGTGCGCTTCCCACGCCGTGCTCCACGCGGAACGCAGCGGCGACGCGTACACCCAAGTGCCCACCCGCAGGTCGGTGAGGGCGGCAGCGAGGGCGAGCGTCGGGCCGGGCGCGGGCTGAAGTTGCGGGAAGTCAGGCATGAGCAGCGTGGAATAACCGCTGTCGGCGAAGCGGCGAACGCGGTCTCGCCATGTCGGCAGATCCGTCGTGAGCGGCACCGTGACCCCGAATCGGAACGGTCGAGTGGCGCTGGTTGGCCTCGAATCGGTCATGCCTTGTGTCCTTTCGTTGCACGCGTCCGAGCCCGGAGTCGTGCAGCGCGGGGCGGTTCTTGGGTGCGGCCGTCGCGCCTTCCCCGTCGATCAGCTCGAGTGGCTGACAGCCAAAATGACAGACGGCGGAGGACGGCCGAACTCATCGCTGTCACGTAACCTCATCAGCACCCGGCGCGACGCACGAACGCAGTCTCGACGAAAGCGCACGCTCGGAGGTTGAGGCAGCCACAAATCGGCGCCCCCCATCGTGCTGGGACCGGCGTGTCAGTCCGCCCGTCGGTCAAGGATCTGCTCACGCAGGATGTCGGCGTGGCCAGCGTGTTGGGCGAGCTCACGGAGCACCTGTAGTTGCAACGCCCACACTGGGCGCTGGCCACGACCGTGAACGACAACGTCGAGGTCGAGCGCCGCCATGGTGCGCCGCGACCGCTCACATCGGCGGCGATAGGAGGTCTGGACCGAGGCGATCGTGTCCTTCTTCGTCAGCGTGAAGGAACGGTCAGGGGTGGTGGGAATGCCGATGTCGGCGTAAGCGCGGCCACTGATCGCCTGGTCGAACCAGACGCCTTCGACGTACGTGACGTGCTTGACCAGGCCGAGCAACGTGGTCTTCGACGGGACCAGCCGAAGCCTCGCCTCCTCCTCCGTGAGCCCGTCGAGGGAGTCGTGGAGCGACGCCCGATACTCGTCAACGAGCTCGTCAACGCGTGCGCGCAGATCCGCCGTCCACCCATTGATTCGTTGGTCATCGGTCGACCGGGCCATCTCCCTGTCCTACCTCACCGCAGCTCCGGCGTGTCCGCTATCCGCAACCGAGTATCACGCCGCGCAATGTCCGGATCGCCGGCTGGATCGCGTTGCCGAACATCCGACGTCAGCCATTCGGTCGCCTGCACCGTTCGGCAGCGGGACGCCGAGCGCCAGATCTGACGCGTCAAAGAGGACCCGTCAGACCGGGCCTGCTCACGATCGCGAGCGTCCCGGACCGGCACTTCGGCAGTCGATTGATCGGGCTGACCTCGTCGAGGACATCGGCGACGATGTGCGGGTCGACGTTGTTTGGGCAGCCTCGGGGACAATCTCCGAACGGGTTGCGACAGATTCGCCGCCCAGGACGTCAAAATGAGTGCTGCATGGTGGGCTGGACTCGGATCGCGGTCCGACGCGTCCGGATACCTCCGGCGGTCGGGCGCTACCGAACGCCCGAGACCGCGGATTCGGTACCCAGTTTGCTCGACCGGCGGTCGGCACGCGAGAGGAGGGATGATGAGCAGGCGCCACGGCTAGGACTACGCCGAACGCCGACTCGGGCGCGTCCTAGGTCACCGGCCACCGTTGGTGCTCGCAGAAGTTGTGCGCTCAAGCAGGCACTGGAGCGAAGTGCTGCGTCGACACGCCGGGCGTCCTTGACTGAATTTAGATGTTCTGTTAAATAACGACTCTGTGAAGTATCTGCCGGAGCGACGGCAACGATGACCGTGACGGCCCCCGATCGGTTCGACGTCGTCTTCGCCGCCTTGTCGGACCCCACGCGGCGCTCGATCGTGCGTCGGCTGGCCGACGGCGAGGCAACGGTGCTCGAGTTGGCCGAACCGTTCCCGATCAGCCTCCCGGCCATCTCCCGTCATCTGAAGGTCCTCGAGCAGGCGGGTCTGATCAGTCGCGGCCGAGATGGCCAACGGCGGCCATGCCGGCTGCGGCCGGAGCCTCTGGTCGAGATCGCCGCGTGGGCCGAGCACACCCGAGCTGCATGGGAGCAGCGCCTCGACCGCCTCGATGCGCACCTCCGGCGCACGTCGGACCGAACCGCATCCCCACCGACATTGGAGAAGCCATGAGCAGCACCCCGACCATCACCGACCCGACGACGTGGGCTCTCGACCGTGAGATCGTCCTCGTTCGAGTTCTCGACGCCCCACGCGAAGCGGTGTTCGCGGCGTGGACCGATGCGGATGCCTTCTGCCAATGGTTCGGCCCCGATGGGTTCACCTGCACAGTCCGAGAGATGGACGTGCGCCCGGGCGGCCGAGCGTGCTTCGACATGGCCTCCGGAGACGGCACCGTGTTCACGAATCGCTTCGACTACCTCGAGGTCGTTCCAGGCGAGCGGCTGGTGATGGATCACGGCTCCGACGTCGACGATGACCCGGCACGCTTCCGAGTGACGATCACCCTCGACGAACAAGCCGACGGGAAGACGGTGCTGACCCTGCGGCAGCTCCACCCGACCGTCGAGCAGCGAGACGCAAGCATCGGCTTCGGCGCGGTCGAGCTCGGTCTGCAGACGATGCAGAAGCTCGCTCGCCATCTCGGGGTCGCCTGAACCCACGACCGCCGCGACGCGACGCCGACCGAGGGTTCGTACGCACACATCGAGAAAGGATCGATGAATGTCCCAACTGGTGCGAGTGCAGAACTTCATGCGTGTCGATGGACGGGTTCGGCGCTGGCGAAGGCCAGAGCCTCGAGGCGCCCTTCGGACACGCCGAACCCCGGGTGGTGGCGCCGCCAGCCTCCCGGCCGACCTGGCCTCGTGGGCGTTCGCCACCGCGAGCTGGCCGAACCGGACCGAGCCCGGCGGATCCCGAGGGCTGGACGACTACTTCACCCGCGACTACCCGCGGAACATCGGTGCCGAGATCATGGGCCGCAACAAGTTCGGGCCGCAGCGTGGCCCGTGGGAGAACCTCGACTGGAAGGGGTGGTGGGGAGACACCCCGCCCTTCCACACCCCCGTGTTCGTCCTCACCCACCATCACCGACCCAGCTTCACGCTGGCCGACACCACGTTCCACTTCCTCGATGCGACGCCCGCGGAGGCGTTGCAGCAGGCCAAGGACGCCGCTGAGGGGAAGGACGTACGGATCGGAGGCGGCGTCGCCACCGTTCGGCAGTTCCTCGAGGCGGATCTCATCGACACCATCCATGTCGCCGTCGCGCCGATCGAGATCGGCCGAGGGGAGCGACTCTGGACCTCCCACGAGGACCTGCTCGACCGGTTCCACCTCGAGTCCGTGCCCAGCCCCAGCGGCGTCACGCACCTCCTCTTCTGGCGGCGGTGAGCACGGCGGACGACGGGCTCC
>CAVYKN010000013.1:0-93297 GCA_963769115.1 uncultured Acidimicrobiales bacterium | reverse complement strand
CGAGCGGCTCCCGACTTGTCGTCAGCACCGTCAGCCGGACGCATCGTCGGCAAAGCCGTTGGACGAGCGGAACGATCGCGTCGAGGACGTGCTCGCAGTTGTCGAGCAGCAGGAGCATTGCCCGATCCTGGATGAACTCCTCGATCGTCTGCGTCAACGTGAGGTGCTGGCGTTGCTCGACGTCCAGCGCGCCGGCGATGAGGGGAACGGCGGCGTCCGTCCCTCGAACAGAGGCCAGCTCGACGACCGCCACCTGCTGAACTGGTCGGCGCAGGAGGCGGCCACGGCCATGGCGACACGGGTCTTGCCGACGCCGCCCGGGCCACAGATTGTGACGATGGGCTCCCTGCGAGCGCCTCCGCGACTGCCGCGACGTCACCTGTCCGCCCGATCAGGCGCGTCGGCTCCGGCGCGCCAGCGCGGTCACCGGTGCTGGCACGTGCCACCCGACGCCAGCAACAGTGACGGATCGTCGGCGAGGATCTGCGCCTCCAGCGTCTGGGCGGCGGTCGAGGGGCTGAGACCCATCTGTTCGCCGAGCATCGTTCGCAGCTCCGCGAACCGGCGCAGCGCCTCGGGCTGCCGGCCCGTGCGGTACAGGGCCACCATGAGCTGGCGCCAGAACCTCTCCCGAAGGGGGTGGGTCGCGACGAGCACCTCCAGCTCGGCCACCGCCCGGGCGTCGTCGCCCCGTTCGAGCCGGGCCTCGATGAGATCCTCCGTCGCGGTCAGCCGCAGCTCCTCCAGACGCAGCGCCTCGCCTCGGACCACGGCAGCTCGGCGAACTCACCGAACGCCCGGCCTCGCCAGAGCCCGAGCGCTTCCTTCGAGCATCGAGATCCGGTCCTCGCCCGCGACGCGGCCAGCCAGGTCCTCGAAGCGCGCAGCGTCCAGGTCGACGAGGCCGAGGTCGAAGGCGTAGCCGGCCCCGCTGCCGTGCACGAGCGGGTCGGGGGCGACGAGCGCGCCGCAGCCGGGAGACGTGGCTCTGGAGCGTCGCTCGGGCCGACTCGGGCGGCTCGTCCTCCCACAGCGCCTCACCGAGCCGATCGACGCTGACCTCGGCGCCTCGCGCGGCGACGAGCACGGCCAGCAGCTGCCGGCGCTTGAACCCGTCGATGGGCACCGGCGCGCCATCGCGCCGCACCTCGAGCGGCCCGAGCACGTTCACGGCGAGGCCGTGACACCATCTGCCCATTGTTGCCCCGGTGGCTCCCTTGCCAGGCGGTTGCCGACGATGGCAAGCGAACGGCAGGCCACCGGCAGGGGGCGGCGGCCACCATCGAGGCACCCACACCATACCGAAGGAGCAACCGATGCCGTTCGTCAACGTGAAGCTGATCAAGGGCGTCTTCGATGCCGAGCAGAAGCAGGAGATGATCGAGCAAGCTGACCGACACCATGGTCGAGATCGAGGGCGAGTCCATGCGCCCCGTGACGTGGGTCACGGTCGAAGAGGTCGAGAGCGGCGACTGGGGGATCGGCGGCAAGCCCTGACCACCCAGGACGTCCACGACCTCCAGTCCAGCGCCGTCGGCTGACGGCCACCGTCCGCCTCGCATCGCCCAATCCCGTGCTCGCCGGAGGAACCACTGATGACCATGCAACTGACCACCGACCGCGCCGGCCCTCTCACGACGAGCACGGGCCCCGACCACGTCCCCTTCCCCTCCGCCCAACTGCTCGAGATGATCCGGGCCGACGCCGACGCCGCCGATGAGCGTGCCAGCCTCGGCCAGGCGTCCTTCGAGCGCATGAGGTCGGAAGGCCTGTTCCACCTGCTGGTGCCGCCGGAGCTCGGCGGCGCCGGCGGGACTCCCCGGCAGTGGTTCGATGCCACCCTGGCCGTGGCCCACGCCGACGCCTCCGCCGGATGGATCGTCGCCCAGGCAGCCGTCCAGAACGCCTGGCTCGCCGTCGCCGCCGACGACCGCTTCGCTCGCGACTACTTCGCCACGCGCCAGACGATCGCCACCAGCGGCGCGGCACGTGTCCTGGCCACGCTCACCGACGACGTCGCCCGGATCGGAGACGTACGTCGTGCAGCAACGCCGCTGGCCCTACGTGTCGGGATGCATCCACGCCGACTACGTCGGCGGCATGGTCATGATCGCTGGCCCTGACGGAACGTTCGAGACCCGGCTCGTGGTCCAGCCGATCGAGACGGCGACGATCCGCCCGACGTGGGACACGCTCGGACTGCGGGCGAGCGCCAGCCACGACGTCGACCTCGGTGAGACCGTCGAGGTTCCGGCGTCTCGCACTTTCACATGGCCCGCTCTCACCGTCACCCGCCCAGGCGTGCTGGCCAACGCCACCACGACGGTCGCCTTCATCTCGTACTCGGCCGCGGCCGTGATGCTCGGGGCCGCCCGCCGGGCGGTCGAGGTTGCCGCCCAGTCCGCCGAACACAAGCAGCGTCCGCTCGAGAAGCTGCCACTGGTCGAGCAACCACCGTTCCTCCGCGGCTACGCCGGTCTCAACGGCCGGATCGAGCTGGCCACGGCCGGTCTGCGGCACCTGCTCGACGAGCTGTGGAGCCGAGCTGGTGACGGCGAGGCTCCCGACGCCATCGGCCGGGCTCGCCTTCGGCTGGCCGCCGCCGACGCCGTAGCCACCGGCGCTGACGTCGTCCGCGTCGCGGCCCTGCTCGTGGGCGCCGATGCGACCCACCGTTCACATCCGCTCGAGCGCCTCACCCGCGACAGCCAGATGCTCGTGCACCACGTGTCGGTCAACGCCCCGTCGCAGGAACGCCTCGGAATGGTGCTGCTCGGCTCCTACGGCGGACCCTCCGGCCTCATCTGACTCGTCCCGCGCATGCTCCCGCCGCTGTGCGGGCCTGTCGACGGCTCGCCCGCAGCGAAGCTCGTCGCTAGCGTCAGCCGGGAAGGCGCATGGCCCGATCCTCCGACGTCCCAGCGAAGATCCTCGATGGGCTTCGCGCGGTCTGCCTCGCCCTTCCTGAGGCGTACGAGGAGCAGGCGTGGGTGGGTGTGCGGTGGCGGATCCGCAAGCGCACCTTCGCTCACGTCCTTGTCGTCGACCACGGTTGGCCTCCAGCGTATGCCGGGGCGTCGGGGACGGATGGGCCGGCGACGCTTCTGACCTTCCGGTCCGCCGGCGATGAGCTCGACGTGCTCCGCGGCACCGGCCCGCCGTTCTTCGCGCCGGTGTGGCGCGGCGACGAGGTGGGCATGCAGGTGGGCCCCGAAATCGCCTGGGATGAGATCGCCGAGCTCGTGACCGAGAGCTACTGCCTGCTGGCGCCCAGGCGACTCAGCGATCTGGTCGATCGACCGGAGGGCTGAGCGGGCCGGCGAGAACCTCCTCCAGATGGCGCTCGGCCGACTCCCGCCACGTCTGGCCCGTCGTGTCGATGCTCATGGCCTCGAAACATGAGGGCCCTCAGCCGCACCAGCTCCGCGGCATCGCCGGGCCGCCCCCGCCGTGCCGGTCCCAGATCGACCTCGTGCTCATCCACGGAATCAGCATGGTCGATCGACCGAACGGCGTGCGGCGCCGTTAGGCCTGCGTCAAAGCGAGCATGGCCGCGGCTGTACGGGCAGGGGCATTCATCGTGGCATCTCCTTGAGTCCGCCGATCATCTGGCCAGCCCCTACCTCGCCCGAACGGTCCACCAAACCCGCGCGTGCACAGATGATCGGTGATCAGAGACGAAACGCGCGGAGCGCGTTAATTAACTGAGAGCCTCAGAGTTGGCGCGCCTTCTCCAACGCCGCCGCCGCGACGTCGGCCGCATCGCGACGACGCGCGTGCTCCGTGGTTGCCTTGTCCCGAGCTCGTTCCGCACGATCGAGTTGCGTCTGGAGCGCCGCAAGCTCGCCTTCGGCCTGCTCGAGTGCCTCGGTCGCGGTCGCCAACGCGTCCTGCGCAGACGCGTCGGCCCGTTCGGCCTTCTCGACGGCGCGGGCCTGCTCGCGTTCACGCTTCGCCTCTGCTGCCGCCTGCTTGCGGGCCTCGGCGGAGTCCGTGCCGGGCTCTGGCTGCACCCGGGCGCGACGCGGTGCGGCGCCGACGCGCGCCGTGCGGGCGCAGGCGTCGGCCCATCCTCGGCCGCACCGAACCCGAACGCGCCGTCGGCCTCCACCGCACCGGCACCCAACCGACCGTGGGCGAGCTGCGCGGCCAGCGACGGCTCGGCGGCGATCTCGGCCAGCCGCGTGCTCACAGCGGCGCGCGCCGAGGCCGTCGGCCGGCCCTGCCCGGCGAGAGCCGCGGCCGCCAACGCGGCGACGGTGGCCGATGACTCCCGCACCTCGGCCACGGCGGCGCGCAGGTCCTCGCCGCGCCCGGACAGCGCGGCCGCTTGCGCCTCCTGGGCTGCCGCAGCGGCACCCGTGAACCGGTCGATGGCGTCGGCGTCGTCACGCGCGACCTGGTTCAGCGCCCAGTCGATCGGCGTGGGACGGCGCCACGTCGCGACCTCGGCGGCGCGGTCGCGCTCCCCGGCCGCCTTCAACCGCTTGACCAGCGCGTTGCGGGCGGCGACGAAGTCCTCCGGCCTGACGGCGAAGAGCTCGTCCACCTCGCGCGGCTCTGCTCTCGTCCTTGGCCACGTTCGGGGACGCTACGTCGCCACGATCGTCAGGACGCCGACGTCGTGGCGATGGACGTGGCCGCCCTTCATCACGAACGCCACGCGGGTCAGCTCGGTGATGTCGTCGAACGGATCGCCTGAGCAGGCGATGACATCCGCGTAGGCACCGACGTCCAGTCGGCCCAGCTCCCGCGGCCGCCGCAGGAGCGCGGCCGCGGTCGCGGTGGCTGCGCGGATGCTCTCGGCCGGCGACAGCCCGCACTCCGTCACCATGAAGACGCACTCGTGGGCGTTGAGGCCGTGGTGGTTGCCGGGCGTGCCGGCATCCGTGCCCATGGCGATGCGCACCCCCGCCTGGTGGGCCCGCCGGATGGTGTCGACGTGGAGCTCGTTGAACTCGACCATCCGCCGGCGCAGGTGCGCGGGCATGGCGTCGAGCACGGGCTGGTCGCGCACCAGCAGCTCGCCGGCGCAGATGGTCGGGACCACGAACGTCCCGGCAGCGGCGAGCCGAGCGAGGACGGCGTCGTCGGCGAACGTGCAGTGCTCGATGCTGTCCACCCCCGCCTCGACCGCGTGCTCGATCCCACGGAGCGCATGGGCGTGCGCGGCGACGGGCGTGAAGTTGTCGTGCGCGATCTCGACCGCGGCCCGCAGCTCGTCGAGCGTGTACTGGATGGCCCGTGCGTCCTCCCGCTCCGACGACAGCATCGCCCCGGTGGCCATCACCTTGATCACGTCGGCGCCCCGGGCGAGCTGCCGGCGGACGGCTTCCCGCACGGCGTCGGGACCGTCCGCCACCTCGTACATCCCCGGGTAGTACGACACGGTGGCCGTGGTGATCGAGAGCAACCGGCCGGCCAGGAACAGGCGGGGGCCGGACACCAGTCCGCTCTCGATGGCCTCCCGCACCGCCATCTCCACGTAGTTCCAACCGCCGACGTCCCGGACGGTCGTGATGCCCGCATCGAGCGTCCGCTCGGCCGCGGCAGCGGTGAACAGCGCGACCGCGGCGTCCGAGCGCCCCGCGGCGGCGGCCGGATCGCCGGCGTCCGTCGGCTGCGTGAGGTGGACATGGCAGTCGATGAGGCCCGGCAGGAGCCACCGACCGTCGAGCTCGACGACCTCGTCGTCCGCGGCGGGCGTGGCCGACGGCACGATGCGGGCGATCCGATCGCCCTCCACGCCGATGTCGGCCCGCACGAACCCCGAGCCCTCGGGCTCGAGCACGCGGCCGCCCGTGAGCCAGCGCATCACCGGACCGACGGGCTCAACCGCGACCGGCGGGAGGGCGGTGCCACACCGTCAGCCGCATGATGCGGAGGTAGCCCATCTTCTCGTAGACGGGCTGGCCGTCATCGCTGGCCAGGAGGGCGGCCGGCAGGTCAGGCTCGACGAGCGTCGCCGCCCAGGTGAGCGCGGCCCCGTAGCCGCGGCCCCGCACGTCGGGCCGGGTCGAGACCCACTCGACGTCGTTCAGACCGTGGCCGAGGCGGGCGCCGGCCGTGGCCACCGGCGCGCCGTCCAGATAGCCGACGAACAGGCGGAACGGCCCGTCGAGCACCGCGGGGTCGGCGAGCGACGTTCCCTCGGCGCCCGGCATCGGGTAGGCCTCGATCAACGTCTCGACGAAGTCCTGCAGCCCTGCGGCGTCGGTGACGAGCCGAATGTCGAGCTCCGACGGCGCGGGAGGGGCCTCGCCGCCGACCGGGCGGTACATGAGCGGCGGATGCCCCATCAGGACGAGGCCGAAGCGCGACAGGTCCGGTGTGGGCCACGCGGAGAACAGGACGAAGTGGCGGTCGGGGGGATAGAAGGCGAGCACGGCCTCGACCGTGGCGTCGAGGTTGATGTACGCGGGCGGCTGCAGGAGGACGGCGACGTTGTCGAACAGCACCGGCGACGCCGGGTCGGCCATGGTGACGCGCGGGCATGGCCTTCGTGCGGCCTCCCGCTCGCTCCGCCAGATCCATGCTGCGCTGGCCGCTGGCGAGCACGAACCGGCGCAAGAGGCTGTCGCCGTCGTCGAGGTCCGGCTCCCATCCGTTGGTGAGGTGCTCCATGCCTCCACCGTAGGACCCCGCCCGTAAGGTGCCCGCGATGCGCGCCGCCTGCCTGCACGAGCTCGGGGGCAGCCTCCAGCTCGAAACCGTCCCCGATCCCACACCGGCCGAGGGCGAGGTCCTCGTCGACATGGCCTACGCCTCCGTCAACCCGCTCGACGTCTGGGTCGCGCAGGGGTCCACGGGCGCCGCGGCCGACCACCTGCCGTGGATCCCGGGCACCGAGGGCACCGGCTACGCGGACGGACGGCCGGTGATGGTGAACGGCGCCGGGATCGGCGTGCTCCGGCCCGGCCTCTACTGCGAGCAGGCCGCGGTGCCGCGCGCCGCGGTGACGGAGGTGCCCGAGGGCGTCGACCTCGCCCAGCTCGCCGGCCTCGGCGTTGCCGGGGTGACGGCGTGGGCGTCGCTGTACGACCGCGCCCAGCTCACGGCCGACGACCGCGTGCTCGTCCTGGG
The DNA here is from genome assembly GCA_963769115.1 of uncultured Acidimicrobiales bacterium. Taxonomy (GTDB): domain Bacteria; phylum Actinomycetota; class Acidimicrobiia; order Acidimicrobiales; family Ilumatobacteraceae; genus DASTFY01. The sequence continues at coordinate 86,214 of CAVYKN010000013.1, read as the reverse complement.
GGCCAGCGGCGGCGTGGGCTCCCTCGCCGTCCCGCTGGCGCAGGGGACGGCGGCGACGGTCTGGGGCCAGACCACGCAGGCCGAGAAGGTGCCCGTGATCGAGGCCGCGGGAGCGGATCACGTCGTCGTGGTCACCGACGCCGGCGAGCTGGCAGCCGCGGTCGCCGAGCTCCGACCGACGGTGATCATGGACGGCATCGGCGGCGCCTTCACCGCTGCGGCCGTCGAGGTGCTGGACACGCACGGCCGGATCGCCGTCTACGGCACCTCGGCCGACCAGATGGCCTCGCTCAACCTCCGCATCCTCTACCGCAAGAACGGCTCGATCCTCGGCTACGGCGGCCTGGTGATGGCCGACGAGAAGCGACGGTCGATCCTCGCCGGCCTCGTGGCGATGGTGGCGGACGGCTCGCTCACCGTCCCCGTCGAGGTGGTTCCGCTGGCCGACGCCGGCCGGTGCCACCGCCGCATCCTCGACCGGGAGGTCACGGGCAAGCTCGTGCTCGACACCAAGGCCTGAGCCGGCCGTCGGGGTCAGCGGCCGCCGGCGAGGTCGAGGCGACCCTGCTCCGACGAGATGGCGGCGTGCCGCAGGATGTTGCGGGCCATCGACGACTCCTGCTGCTCGGCCCACGCGGCGTAGATCTCGGCCCGGGCCGCGTGCACCTCGGCCGAGTCGGAGTCGGCCAGGACCGCGTGCTCCACGAGGTGGCAGGCCATCCGGAGGTCGCCGGCTTCGGCCAGCACGCGGGCCCGGTCGAGGACGGCCCGCGTCCCGCCCGCCAGCGCCACCCACTCCTCGGCCTGCTGGCTGCGGGGGGCCGGGAGCAGGTTGTCCGGCTGCCCGTCGTACCAGCCGCCGAAGCGCCGCCACACGTTGCGGACGAGGAACTGCGGATGGTCGTAGACCGGCCGCAGGTACGGACGGTCGAGCAGGTGCGCCGGCACCTCGACCTCGTGCAACGCCCGGTCCAGCGTGCAGCCGGTGTTCATGAGGGCCAGGGTCTGCAGCTCGATCGTGTCGAGCACCTCGGCCGTGTCGAGCAGCGCCTGGCGGATCCGATCCGCGCCGAACACCGGCAGACCGTGGCCGGGCAGCATGATCTCGGCGCCGAGCTCCGCCATCTGCCGCAGCGCCGCCGCCCACTCCCCGGCGTAGCGCTGGACCTTCTGCGGGTTGCCGGCGTTGGGCACCGCCCAGATGAACAGGTCGCCGGGGTGCAGGATGCGGCGCTCGGGCACCCACGTCCACGTGGCGTCGTCCGTCTCGCCCAGCCCGTGGTGCAGCTCGAACGTGAGGTCGCCGCGCCGGAACGTCAGCTCCTCCCGGTACGTCACCGTCGGATCACGGAACTCGCCGGGGAACTCCCAACCCGCCACCGGCAAGCCGAACTGCCGTTGGTTGATGGCGGTGTTCCAGCCCCGCGTGCGTTCGTAGCGGCGGAAGTCGGCGGGCATGGCCTCGTGGCCGTGCACCGCGGGCGCCTCCCACCCCTCGGCCGCCGACTCGGCGTCGAAGAGTCGCGTCCCGAAGACGTGGTCGATGTGGTGGTGGGAGAACACGGCGGCCGACAACCGGCCCCGCCCTCCGTCGCCGGGCCTCCACGCCCGCACGACATCGAAGATGTGCTGCGCGTCGAACGGGCCGCCGGTGTCGAGCATCACGAGCCCGTCGCCGCTGTCGAGCGCGGTGATCGACGCCACGCTCTTCACGTACAAGACACCGTCGAAGAGCTCTTCGGCGACGCGACCCTCCACGGGCATGACCGGGTGGTGGGCGTGCACCAGATCGCCCTCGCCGTTCCAGTGCTGCTCGGCCAGCTCGCGGATCCGCCTCGTTGGCATGATCGGGTCCTCCCTGCTCACCAGGTGTCGATGTTGGGTCGTTTCTTGCCCGTGCGGTCGGGGGGCGGGGGGACGGAGCGGAGGGCGCGGATGATCCAGCGGCGAGAGTCGGCGGGGTCGATGACGTCGTCGATCTCGAAGTGCGAGGCGGTGTTGAGGGCCTTCCCGTGCTCGTAGGCGCGGGCGACCATCTGCTCGAACAGCGCGTCGCGCTCGGCCGGGTCCTCGACCGCGGCCAGCTCGTTGCGATAGCCGAGCTTCACCGACCCCTCCAGCCCCATGCCGCCGAACTCACCGGTCGGCCAGGCCACGGTGAACATCGGCGCCTTGGTGCTGCCGCCGGCCATCGCCTGCCCGCCCAGCCCGTACATCTTGCGGAGCACGATGGTGAAGAACGGAACCGACAGGTTGGCGCCGACCACGAACAGGCGGCTGCAGTGCCGCACCAGCCCGGTGCGCTCCGCCTCCGGGCCCACCATCATCCCCGGCGTGTCGCACAGGAACAGCAGGGGCAGGTCGAAGGCGTCGCACAACTGCATGAAGCGGGCGGCCTTGTCGGACCCATCGGTGTCGATGGCACCACCGAGATGGGTGGGATCGTTGGCCACGATGCCGATGGGGCGGCCGGCCACGCGAGCGAGCGTCGTGACCATGCCCGGCCCGAACCCGCGGCGCAGCTCCAGCGCGGACCCGGTGTCGACCATCGTGTCGATGACCTGGCGCACGTCGTAGACGCGGAGCCGGTTCTCCGGGATCAGCGTGCGCAGCCGGCGCTGGTCGGCGGCCTCCCACGTGGGGAGCGGGCCTTGGAAGTAGGAGAGGTAGCGCTTGGCCACGTCCACGGCCTCGGCTTCGTCGGCCACCGCGAGGTCGACGACACCCGACGGCACCTGGACCGCCATCGGGCCGATCTCCTCCGGCTCGTAAACGCCGAGACCGCCGCCTTCGATCATGGCGGGACCTCCCATGCCGATGGTCGAGTCGGCCGTCGCGATCACGACGTCGCAGCAGCCGAGGATGGCGGCGTTGCCGGCGAAGCATCGCCCGGAGTTGATGCCGACCAACGGCACCAGCCCGCTCAGCCGGCCCCACAGGTGGAAGGCCATGCAGTCCAGCCCGGCCACGCCGCTCGGCGCGTCCGTGTCCCCGGGGCGACCGCCGCCGCCCTCGGTGAAGAACACGACGGGCAGCCGTGACCGCTCCGCCAGCTCGAACAGGCGGTCCTTCTTGCGGTGGTTCTGGTATCCCTGCGTGCCCGCGAGGACCGTGTAGTCGTAGGACATCACGACGCAGCGGGCCCGTTCCTCGCCGAACAGGCTGCTGTTGACCGTGCCGACCCCGCCCACCAGACCGTCAGCGGGCGTGCGGGCGATCAGGTCGTCCACGGCGCGGCGCCGGCGTTGGGCGGCGATGACCAGCGGCCCGTACTCGACGAACGTGCCCGCGTCGCACAGGTCCTCGACGTTCTCGCGGGCGGTGCGCTGCCCGGTGGCGCGACGCCGAGCCACCGCCTCCGCACGAGCCTCGTCCCGGCCGACCGCGTGGCGCTGGACGACAGCCTCCAGGTCGGGTCGGACGTGGTCGAGATCGACGTCGTGGGCTGTCCCCGCACCGGGTCCGTCGACCTCCATCGGGAGCAGCGTCATCAGGGCGTGCCCGGCAGCCACCGTCTCGCCTCGCACCGCCAGCACCCGCTGCACCCGACCGCTCACCGGCGCGACGACCTCGTGCTCCATCTTCATGGCCTCGAGGACGACGACGGGCTGACCGGCGGCGACCAGCTCACCCGCCTCCGGGAGCACGGAGCCCACCGTGCCGGTGAGGGGAGCAACGACGTCGAAGGTGCCGTCGGGATGGCTGGTGGACGCGCCGAGTGCTGCCGTCGCCGTCGCGGGCACCAGCTCGGCCAAGTGTTCATCGACGAACGTGGTCGTCACCTCGGCGCGCGGCAGCTCCGGCCGGGCCAGGAGGGCGGCGAGCAGCGCGGTGTTGGTGGCCACGCCCTCGACCCGCAGCTCCCGCACGGCCCGCGCGGCGCGTGCGATGGCCAAGGCAGGGTCGGCCTCCGGTGACCAGGCGATGACCTTCGCCAGCAGGGAGTCGTACCGGGCGCTGACCCGACCACCGGTCCAACCGGCACCGTCGACCCTGATGCCGGGGCCGGACGGGACGTCGTACACGGCGATGGTGCCCGTGGACGGCGCGGCCGTGCCGTCGGCGTACAGCGTCTCGGCGTTCACCCTCGCCTGCACCGACACCCCGCGGGGGGCCGGGATGCGATCCTGGGTCAGGCCGAGCTCCGCGAGGCTGGCTCCGCCGGCGATGCGCAGCTGGGCCTGCACCAGGTCGACCCCGGTGATCTCCTCCGTGACGGTGTGCTCCACCTGCAGGCGGGCGTTGACCTCCAGGAACACGTAGCCGTGCTCGAGCTCCGGGGCGACGAGGATCTCGACGGTGCCGGCCCCGCGGTAGCTCAGCTCGCCGGCCAGGCGAACAGCGGCACCGTGCAACTCGTCTCGCAGCTCGCCGGCCAACCACGGCGCCGGCGCGATCTCGATCAGCTTCTGCCGGCGGCGTTGGAGGCTGCAGTCCCGGGTGTGGAGGTGCGACACCGCACCGGAGCCGTCGCCCAGCACCTGCACCTCGACGTGCCGGGCACCCGGCAGCAGCCGTTCCAGGTAGACCGCGTCGTCGCCGAAGGCGGCCATGGCCTCCCGCCGGCACTGGGCCAGCGCGCCCTCGAGCTCGGCCGGGTCGCCGACCGGCCGCATGCCGCGGCCACCGCCGCCGGCCACGGCCTTGACCATCACCCGCGCACCCGACCCGAGCCCGTCGAGGAACGCTCGGGCGCTCTCGTCGGTCACCGGACCACTCGTGCCCTCGAGCACCGGCAACCCGCAGCGGGTGGCGAGGTCCCGGGCCGCCAGCTTGTCGCCCACGGCAGCCAGCGTGGCCGCGTCCGGCCCGACGAAGGCGATGCCGGCGGCGGCGCAACGACGCGCCAGCTCCGGGTTCTCGGCCAAGAACCCGTACCCGGGGTGCAAGCTGTCGCAGTCGCTGTCCACGGCGGCCCGCACCACCTGATCGATGTCCAGGTAGGCAGCAGGTCCCGATCCCCGCAGAGGCACCACATGGTCGGCCCACCGCACGTGGAGCGCGTCGGTCTCGTCCTCGGCGTGCACGGCCACCGTCTCGACACCAAGATCCCGGGCGGCCCGCAGCACGCGGACGGCGATCTCGCCCCGGTTCGCGATCAAGACTCGGGTCAGCATCGCCATGTTGCGCAGTCTGGCCTCCGCGCCATGGGCCGTTCCCAACCGGCGGTTCGGCAGGTTCAGCCGGCGATGCCGAGCTGGTCGTCGCGCCGGCCGGCGGCGCGGTCGTCGGCGAAGCGATCGAGCCAGGCCTGCATCTCCTCGCTGCCCGCGGCGTCCGCCCACTGGCGAGGGATGGCGGGGAACGAGTAGTCGCCCAGGTCCCGCGGCTCGTACTCCTTGCGGGCCAGTGCGGCTTCGACGAGGGGGGCGAGCCGCGCCGTCTTGGCCGCGGACGCCGCCTCGTCCCGGTCGAGGAACTCCGGCAGCACCTCGCGACCGAACACCTCCAGCGACTCCATGATGTGCTCGTGCCGGTTGCGACCGGCCTGCAGCACGAAGATGACCTGGTCGACGCCGGCCTCCTCGTAGCGCCGCAGGTACTCGCGGACCTGCTCCGGCGTCCCGATGGCGCCGCGCAGACCGGTGGTGTCGCCGGCCGCCACCTTGGCGCCCAACCGCTCCTCCTTGACCGCTTGTGCGACCGCCTCGGGATCGAAGCCCTGTGCGGCTCGCCGCTGCTCGTACTCGCTCCAGACGTCGGTGACGCCGGGCCGGTGCTCCCCGAACACGTAGAAGTGACCGAGCGAGTAGCCGAAGAAGTTGGCGCCCTCGACACCGCGGCGGATGGCCTCGTCCTCCTCGTGGTGCAACATCATCGGGCTCACGCAGGCGACCTGGGGGTTGACGCTCCAACCGACGGGCACGCACGACGACGCCAGCGTGCTCTCGTATGCCTCGACCCAGGAGCGGGCTTCCTCAGGATCGATGAACGCGAACGTGAGCGCGCCCATGCCCTTCTGGGCGGCGAGGAGGATGGTCTCCCGGCGGGAGCAGGCCACCCACAGGGGCGGGTGCGGCTTCTGGACCGGCTTGGGCACGACGTTGCGCGGCGGCATCTTGACGTACTCGCCGTCGACACCGGTGAACGGCTGCTCGACCATGCAGCGCAGCGCGACGTCCAGGCCCTCGAGCCACTGCTCGCGCTTCAGCGCGGGGTCGATGCCGAAGCCGGCCAGCTCCGCCTCGCTGGACGACTCACCCGAGCCGAAGTCGACCCGACCGTTCGACACCAGATCGAGCATCGCCACCCGCTCGGCGGTTCGGGCCGGATGGTTGAAGTTGGGCGCGGTGAGGATGATGCCGTGACCGAGCCTGATGCGCTCGGTGCGCTGGCTGCATGCGGCGAGGAACACCTCGGGTGCCGACGAGTGGCTGTACTCCTCCAGAAAATGATGCTCGACCTCCCACACGTACTGGATGCCGAGACGGTCGGCGAGCGCCACCTGCTCGAGCGCGTCCTGGATGAGCCGCTGCTCGCTCTCCGCTTCCCAGGGCCGGCCCATCTGATGCTCATAGAAGATCCCGAACTTCACCGGGCCGATGTAACCACACGGCAAGAGCACCCCACCGGAAACAGAGCTTCCGGCGGGCACCCCGCAGGTCCCACCACGGGCGGTCGAAGTGCCTCGAGCTCCCACCACCAGGGGTTAGAACTGGTGCTGTGACGCGGCTGCGGCTGATCACCTGGAACCTGCACGGCTCGGCCAAGCCCCGCATCGACGCGGTCGTCGAACTGCTGCAGGCCCACGAGCCCGATCTGCTCGCGCTCCAGGAGGTCCGCTCGGGGCAGGCGCGGCGCATCGCCGGCCTGTTGCGCTGGCGGCGGCCGGCCTGGTCGCTCAAGCACAACGCCTGGTGGCCGCTGTGGTGGCGGGGGGAGGGGTCTGGCCGTCCTCTCGCGCCACAAGCTGGCCGTGCACCCGACCGTCGTGCTCACCCCGGGCGTGAGCAAGCGCAGCTACGAGCGGCGCATCCTCGTGCCGGCGGAGGTGGTGCTCGACGACGACCTGCGGGTGCTCCTCATCGACGCCCACCTCTCCTCCGGCGGGACCGATGAGGCGCGGCGGTCCGAGCAGGCCGAACACCTCCTGCGCCTCCTGCCCGAGAACCTGCCATCCCTCGTGGCCGGTGATCTGAACGCCGATCCGGACCGCGCGCCCATCCGGAGCCTGGTGGATGCGGGCCTCGTCGACGCCTGGGCGGCCGCCGGGACGGGTCCGGGGCACACGATCCCCGCCAACGCGCCCCGCCGGCGCATCGACTACGTCCTCGCCGGTCCCGGCGTGACCGTGGTGGAGGCCGCCGTGCTGGACGACCTCGGGCCGGCGATGGCAGGGCTCTCGGACCACCGGCCCGTCCTCGCCGTGCTGGAGGTGTCGCCCGCCGGCCCGCCGTCACCGTCTCCCGAGCCCGGTTAGCGTTTGGCTCGTGGCCGACGAGATCCTGGACGTGGACCTGCTGAGCTTCGAGCAGGGGGACGCACCGGCCCGCCGTGCGGTCGTTGACGGCGTGCGCCGCAGCCTGCAGACGGGCTTCGTCTACACGAGCCATGACCTGTCCGAGGACCTCCTCGATGAGGCCTACGACATGCTGGCCGAGTTCTTCTCCCGCCCGACCGACGAGAAGCTGAAGTACGTGGCGCCCGGTTCGCACGGGCAGACGGGGTACACGGGGCTCCTCGTGGAGACGGCCGCGTCCTCGGACGTGCCCGACTGGAAGGAGATGCTCAACTGGGGCCGCGAGGCCCCCGACGGCCATCCGCTGCGCACCCGCTTCCCCCACCGCTACGGCCCGCAGGTGCTGCCGGAAGGCGCCGTGCCCGGCATCTCGGACGTGCTCAACCAGTTCCACGAGCGCATCGCCGACCTGCAACGCCGGTTCCTGCGCATCATCGCCGTGGCTGTCGGGTGCCACGAGGAGTTCTTCGACGCCATGCTCCGCCACGGGCCGCACCTGACCCGAGCCATCCACTACCCGGCGATGGATCTCGCTCCGGACCAGGGCCACGTGTGGGCCGGCGCGCACGGCGACATCAACCTGATCACCGCGCTCCCCGGGCCAGCGCCCCCGGCCTGCAGGTCCAGACCGACGGCGGCTGGGTGGACGCAGTGGCCCCCGAGGGGCAGGTCATCATCAACACCGGGATGATGCTGGAGCAGCTCACGAACGGCGTGATCCCGACCGGCATCCACCGCGTCGTCGCCGCGCCCGGGCAGGGCGGCGAGCGCTACAGCGTCGTGCAGTTCTGCCATCCGACGCCGTGGACCGTCCTCTCGCCGGTCCCGTCCTGCGTCTCGCCGGAGCGGCCCCAGCGCTACGGCGCCATCCCCGCCGGCGACCGCCTGGACGAGGTGCTCTGGGAGATCAACCTGGTCGAGGACGGCCGCAGGGTCAACTGACGGACGGCGGGGCCCCACCCATCACCTGAGGCGGGCGAGGATCTCCTCGACCACCTCGGTTCCGGTCTCCGGGTGGAGGAAGACCAGCCGTCCGAGCGTCTCGCCCTTCCAGCGCGTCGGCGTCACGAAGGCCACACCGTCCTCGAGGAGCTCACGCGACCAGCGGTACCAGTCCGCCTCGGTCCAGCCGTGGCGCCGGAACAGGACGACCGACAGCGTCGGCTCCATCACCAGCTCGACCGGTGGGCCCAGCGAACGGACGCGATCGGCGGTCCAGCGGGCGAGGTCCAGCCCCACCTCCACCGCCCGGCGGTAGGCCGCCACGCCGTGCGCAGCGAGCGAGAACCACACCGGCAGCCCGCGGGTCCTGCGCGTGAGGTGGAAGGCGAGGTCGGCCGGGTTCCACGCGCCGTCGACGTGGAGCGCGTCGAGGTAGGGCGCGTCCTGCGTGTGCACGGCGCGGGCGGCGTCAGGGTTGCGGTAGAGCAGGGCGCAGCAGTCGAGCGGCCCGAACAACCACTTGTGGGGGTCGACGATCAGCGAGTCCGCCGCTTCGATCCCGGCGAACGACGGCCGGACCGCCGGGGCGAGCAGCGCGGCCAGGCCGTAGGCGCCGTCGACGTGCAGCCAGCTCTTGTGCTCGGCGCACACCTCGGCCAGGCCGGCCAGGTCGTCGATGAGGCCGGCGTTGGTGGAGCCGGCCGACGCGACGACCGCGCACACGCCGTGGGGATGGCCGGCCAGGGCGTCCCGAAGCGCGGCCGCGGTGAAGACACCGTCGGCGGCCGTCGGCACCACGAGCGCGCGCAGCCCCAGCAGGGCCAGCGCGTTGGCCACCGACGAGTGCGCGGTGTCGGCCACCGCGACCCACCTCTCCCCCGCCCCGGTCGGACCACCGGTCTCGCGGGCCACGGCCAGCGCGCTCGAGGTTCCCCGCCGAGCCCCCGCTCACGAAGCACCCTCCGGCCGATGGCGGCAGCCCCGCCAGGTCGGCCAGGAAGCGCAGCACCTCGTTCTCGGCGTGGACCGCACCCGCGGCCTCCAACCAGCTCTCCCCCGAGAACGACGACGCGCTGACCACGGCGTCGAAGAGCGCGCTCGCTGCCGTCGGCGCGGCCGGGATGAAGGCCAGGAAGCGGGGGCTGTCGAGGGCCACCGTGGCCGGGGCGATGGTGGTGTCGAAGCGCCGGAACGCCTCGGCGACGCCCAGGCCGTCATCGGTGATCGTCTCACCGAGCTCGGCGGTCAGCGCACCGGGGGTGGCCGTGGCCCCGAGCGGTGGGCCCTCGGACAGGCGGTCGGCCACGAAGCGTTGGGCCAGCGCCACCACGAGGCGGGCGTCGTCGTCGAAGCGGTGCACCGGTCGAGCGTACGGGCCCGCACCGGACGCACTGGCTGCGAAAGATGCGGTACAGACCTCTACGCTGGGACCGTGACGGCGCGCATCATCATCCCCGGGCGCCTGGCCCGCGCCGGGGTGGCCAGCCGGCACCCGGTGGCCTACGCCGGCGTCAAGTTCCTGGAGGCGGTGCACCGGGCGGACGGTGAACCCCTGGTCGTCGCGCCCCGGGAGCTCAACGAGGAGGCGGCCCGGCGGCTGCTGGGCCACGCCGACGGCCTCTTGCTGATCGGTGGCCCTGACGTCAACGCCGACCTGTACGGCTCCCGCCAGGGCCCGCACGACTACCCGGCGCCCAAGATCGAGGACCGCTTCGAGATCGCGCTCGTGCAGATCGCCATCGAGATGCAGGTCCCCACGGTGGCCATCTGCCGCGGCATGCAGGTGGTCAACGTGGCCCTCGGGGGCACGCTCGAGCAGCACATCACCGGCCGAACCGATCTGCAGGCCCATTCGGCGCCCGGGTTCCCCAAGCCTCCCGCGGGCACCATCGGCCCGCTCAACGAGATCACGCTGTCGCCGGACTCCCGCCTCGCCCGGGTGTTCGACGCCACGGTGCTGTACGGCGCCTGCTCGCACCACCAGGCCATCGACCGGCTCGGCGAGGGGCTCCACGTCGTCGGTACGACCGCCGACGGGCTGATCGAGGCCTTCGAGCACGACCACGCACCGCTCGTGGCCGTCCAGTGGCATCCGGAGGACACCGCGGCCAAGGACGCTCAGCAGCAGCGCATCTTCGACGTGCTGGTCGAGAAGGCGCTGGCCCAGTCCGCGCTGTAGGCCGGTTGCCCGCGGCTATTCCGGCGTCGTGTACGCCGCGGTGATGCCGCCGTCGATGATCAACGACTGGCCGGTCATCCAGGACGACTCGTCGGAGGCCAGGAACAGGGCGCCGTTGGCGATCTCGAGGGGTTCCCCGAACCGCCCCATCGGGATGTGCACGAGGCGGCGCTGACGGCGGGCGTCGTCGGACAGGAACTTCGCCAAGAGGGGCGTCATGATCGGCCCCGGACACAGCGCGTTGGCCCGCACCCCGCGCCGGGCGTAGACGACCGCGATCTCGCGCGTCATCGCCAGCACCGCCCCCTTCGACGCCGTGTAGGCGATCTGCGGCGTGGCGGCGCCCATGTGGGCGACGAACGACGCCACGTTGATCACCGATCCCCCTCCGCTGGCCAGCAGGGCCGGGATCCCGTGCCGGCAACCGAGCAGCACGCCCTTGACGTTGATGTCCATCGTCCGCTCGTAGACCTCGATGGGCGTCGTGACGGGATCGTCGTCGTCGCCGAGCATCACGCCGGCGTTGTTGTAGAGCACGTGCAGGCCGCCGTAGGTGTCGACCGCCGCAGCGACCGCCTGCCGGACCTGCTCCTCGTCGGTGACGTCGCAGGCGACCGCCATGGCGGCGCCGCCGGCCACCTCGATGGCGTCCACCGTCTCGCGGCCGTCGACGGTGTCGGCGATGACCACCGTGGCGCCCTCCGCCGCGAACCGCTCGGCCGCTACCCGACCCAACCCTGCCGCCGCCCCCGTGATGAGCGCGACCTTCCCCTCCAGCCGTCCTGACACGGCGGGCGACGCTACTGCGCAGGCGCGGGCTCACCCGGCTTCACGGGCGTGGGCGGCTTCAGGTCGCCGGCCGCGGGGTCCTCGACGATCGTGTTGAGCTCGGCGGCCCAGAGGATGAGCCGCAGCTGGATGTTGATCCAGGTGAGCAAACCGATCACGACCGCGAACGTGCCGTACGTGTCGCTCGCGCCCTTCACCACGTAGCGCACGAAGTACGCGCCGACCGTCTGGAGGATCGTCCATCCGACGGCACCGACGATCGCACCAGGCAGGTGGACCCGCCACCTCCGGTGGGCAGGGCCGAGGTACCGGAAGATCAGGAGGATCACGCCGGTGTTGAGGGCCAGGGTCACGACGATCGACAACGGCTTGACGAGGCCGGGCAGGATGCTGACCGCGGCGAGGAGCGAGCCGACGATGGTCGTGACGAGGACCGCGCCGCCCAGGATGGCCATGGTGGCGAAGGCCCGCAGCCGGCTCCTGACCAGGCTCTCCGGCGCCACCGCAGGGCCCTCCCACACGACCCGCATGGCGTGCTCGAAGGACTCGAACGCGTGCGAGCCGGCCCACAGGGCGAGCACGAGGCCGATGAACGCGGCGGTCCCTCTCCCCTCCGGGCTGCCGAGGCTGCCGACGATGTCGTTGCCGACCACCGGGAACTGGCCGAGCACCGAGTCCACTATCTCCTCGCTCCTCCTCTCGTCGAAGGCCGCCTGGACGATCGCCACGAACACCATGAGCAGCGGGAACAGCGCGAAGAAGGCGTAGTAGGTGATCTCGGCCGCCATGCGACGCTCGCCGTCCAGCTTGGCCTTGGTGACGGCGCGCCACAGGCCGTCGAGGAACCGTGAGCGCTCCCTCAACCGCGTCAGCTTGGAGCCTGCCTGGCCCGGCACGGCTTCGACCCTAACGGCGGCCGGCGCGGCCCTCCGTTCCCCGTCGATGGGCGGTCAGGCGCCCTTCTTGGCCGCCGCGGTCTGCTTGGGCGGACGCAGGACACCCTTGGCCAGCGCGTCGTCGAGGTACTGCTCGGCTGCCTCCGTGCTCACCTTCAGCGCCGGCGCGATCTCCGAGACCAGGTTGATGCGGGCCCGCTCGTACATCGTGCGCTCGGCGGCCGACAGCGCCGCGTCCCGGTTGCGGGCGGCCAGGTTCCGGACCACCTCGGCCACCTGGTACACGTCACCGGACTTCAGCTTCTCCTGGTGGTTCTTGAAGCGGCGCGACCAGTTCGACGGCACCCGGGGATCGGGCTTGGACAGCACCGACACCAGGTCCTCGAGCTCATCGGCCGACACGGGCGGGCGCACGCCGACGTCCTCGGTCTTGTCGAGGGGCACGGAGAGCGTCATCTCGCCGATGACCGAGCGCAGGACCAGGTACTCCTTGGTCTCGCCGAACATGGTCTTCTTCTGCGTCCCCTGCACGATGCACGCGCCGTGCTGGGGGTAGATGACCGTTTCACCCTTCTTGAACTTCACGCGACCACCGGACGGTTGGGGGATGGGAGTCGAGGCCGGTCCGGCCCTTCGGCCGTCCGAGACACGGTCCTCCAGGGTAGAGGACGGGGACCACCGTTCCACGCCGGATCGGGACGGTTCACACGCCGCTGCGCGGGCGCAACAATGGCGGTGATGCTCGGCTCGGGCCGCGCCTCCACCGACGCGGCGCCTGTTCGTGGTCTTGGCCGCGTTGCTGCTGGCCGGGCGACCGTCGCCGCCTGCGGACCGCCGGCGCCACGCGTCCACTTCGGCCCGGTCCCCGTCCAGCTCTTCTCGTGGGAGATGGGCCGCAACCTCCGGGTGCACACCGGCATCGACCGCGCCACCCTCGCCCAGGGTGGGGTCGGTTGGGACACCGAGAGCGCGGCGCTGGACGAGCCCGGCCAGGTCGTGCTGTTCGGCCATCGGGTGTCCCACGGCGCGCCGCTGCGCACGATCCACCTGCTGCGGCCCGGGCACGTCATCACGATCGTTGGCGCCAACGGACGCACGTACATGTACGTGGTGGTGGCGGTTCGCGTGACCGTTCCCGACTGGAACCAGATCCTGGCGTGGATGCCCGCCAACGACCGCGGACTCACGATCGTCGCCTGCCATCCGCCGGGTTCGGTGCGCTACCGCATCGTCGTGCACGCGCAGCTGCTCTGAGAGGGCGGGTGCCCTCCAGGGCGGAGCGCACGGTCAGCTCGCCACCCAGTCCACAGCGCGGTCGTACTCGCGGTTGCGGAACGTGCGCACGTCGCCCCGCAGCACCCAGCGCAACACGCGGAGGCCGTTGCGGACCATGTCGTCGTCCGTGACCACCGCGCCGCGGTGGAACGCCGTGTGCCGGATCTCGGACGTCAGCTCTCCCCACGCGCCCTCGCCGAAGCCGGTGAACTGCGGTCCCAGGTACAGCAGCAGGCGCAGCTCCTCCTTGGCGGCTTCCATGCGATCGATCTCGGGTTCGATGACGGTCGTGTAGTCGTCCACGCTGAACGGGCCCACCGCCTGCAGGCCGAAGACGCCGTCGGGCAGATCGTTGATGGGCTCGATCACGGCGGGGAGGGTAGACGGCAGGGCTCATCCCGAGGGCGGTGCCGGAACGCGGGCGAGCTGAGGCCATCTACGATGGCGCCGTGAGCCGGTTCGCGGGAGCGAGCCTCGTCACGGCGGCTTTGTCGGTGGCCACCACCGTGATGGTCTTGCCTGCCGAGACGGCCTCGGCTGCGGGGCCGCTGAAACCGGCGCTCGTCGGGCTGCTCGACCGCCAAGGCGTGATCGACGACCAGTGGGCCGGCATCATCCGCGGCGTCGTCGTACAGGTCGACTGGGCGGTGCTGCAGCCAGCGCCGGACGGTCAGGTCGTCTCTGCCAACCCGATCGACAACGCGCTGGCCGCAGTCCGCTCCTACAACGGACGGCACCCGACGACCCCTCTCGGCATCAAGTTGCGCGTGATGGCAGGACGCGGAGCGCCGCAATGGCTCAAGGACCGAGTCGGCGCCCAGTTCGTCCAGAGCCCGGTCGATCAGGCCAATGGCACCGTCCCGTTCTGGTGGCGGCCCGAGGTCGACACCGCGTACCGCGCGCTCCACGCGCAGCTCGCCGCCCGCTACGACAGCGTGGCGGAGATTCGCGAGGTCCAGATCAGCCGTTGCACCGTGCTCTACGAGGAACCGTTCATGCGCATCACGGGCGATACCGCGGCGCTGGCTGCGTTCAGGGCGAACGGCCTGACCCGTGCCGTGGACGAGACCTGCCTGAAGCAGCAGGTGCAGGCCCACAAGGTCTGGGCCCGGACGCGCTCGGTGCTGGCGCTCAACCCGTACCAGGACCCGGCGACGGCTCCCAAGACCGACGTGGCGTTCACGAACACCATGGCCAAGCAGTGCCGCACCGTGCTCGGCACACGCTGCATCATCGAGAACCACTCGATTCGCGAGGCCAACACCGCAGACGACGAGAAGCTGTACACGAAGATGGTGGCGCTCGGCCGCCCGATGGCGATGCAGACCAACCGCCCGGACGTGCTCGGTGATCTGGGGGTGGTGCTGCGGCGTTGCGTGAGCATGGGCGCCGAGGCCATCGAGCTCCCATGGACCTATAGGCCGATGGGCCCGGCCGCGTTCATGGCCGCGTACAGCGATGTGGTCGCTGCTCTCGATCCCGCCGTGGTGCAGGTTCCGTAGAGCCGAGCGCGGGTCGAGCGACGCGGGCTGTCCCTCAGCCCACGGTCCACGCGGTCAGCGGCATCCGCGGGAACAGGACCTCGCCGAGCAGCCCGCCCCGGTCGCTGCCGACCGCGCAGTCGGCGTACCCGTCGCTGACCTCGGCCAGCGATCGGTTGCCGAGGAGCAGGTGCAGGAACGCCTCGTGCGGGATCTGCAGATCGAACGAGTCCTCGTCATCGGTCGGGGGTACGCGCTCGACGCCGCCCAGGCGGCCGGCGTCGAAGCGGAGCTCCAGACGCTCGGTGAACAGGTCGATCGCCAGCTTCCCGCAGAACCCGACCGCCGGTGATGCCTCCACGCGCGCCTCGAGCGCCGGGCCCACCGTCCGCAGGAACTCGACCAGGTCGGGCACCCGCACGTACAGACCGTGCGGGCTGCTGACCGGGCGGTCGAGGTGGGTGGACACGCAGCGACGGGCGGGATGGCCGTCCGGCATCAGCAGGGTGATGCCGCCGGCGGGGCCCTCCGGATGGTCGGCGCTCCACGCCGCGACGTGGGCCAGCACGGCGGCGGTCGGTTCCAGCCAGCTGCGGCCGGCGGCCAGCTCCACGATCCAGAGATGGACGCGGCCCTGCCGCACGCGGGAAGAGTGGACCACGCAGCCGATCGGCTGGGCCGCGCCGTCGGGCGCGCCGGGCGGAGACTGCTCGAGCACCAGGATGCGGCCGGTGGGGAGCGCGCCGGGGCGGCGGGTCACCTCGTACGTCATGCCGTCGACGCCGCGTAGGCAGCACAGCCATGGTCGCGCCGCCGCCGCTTCGTCGAGCCGGGCCAGGAACGGGATGTCGGCCTCGACCGCCGGACGCAGGCTGAAGCCGGCCGGCGGCTCGGGCAGGGTCCTCCCCCAGCGCCAGACCGGCGATGGGGGCAGGTCCAGCGCGTACGAGTACCCGAACTGCCGGTAGTACCACGGGATGCCGCCGATGATCTGCCACTGGTGACCGAGCTCGGCGCTGCGGGCGTGGATGACCTCGAACTGCGCTCGGATCAGCCCCCGCCGCCGGTAGTCCGGATGGGTGCCCACGAGCTCGGGCTGGCCGACCGATGTCGGCACGCCGGCGTAGGACCAGGTCTGCGGGATGAGGCACAGGCTCGAGACAAGGCGGCCGGACGCGGTGTCCTCGACGACGATGATGTCGTCCTCGGCCCGGAATCCGGGCGGCGGGATCTCGAACAGCTCGCGGGTCCACTCCGCGATCTCTTCGCCTGGGATCGACTCGTCGGCGAGGACGGACGCGTTGAACTCGGCCAGCTCGGCGGCGTCGCCCGCTCGCGCCGTGCGCAGGACCAGGCCACCGCTACCAGGACCGGGCAACGGCCGGGGATCGATCATCCGGGCAGTTCATCGCGCCCAGCGGCGCTGCGCCATCCGATTGCCGCGCCCTGACCGGGCAGGCGCTACTCAGATCGCAGGCGCAGGCGCCAGGGCCCGGCGCAGCGCGGTGACCCGCTCGGCGGCCTGGCGGGCGCGCTCGATCGGCAACCGGCCGTCGGCGATCGCCTGCACGAGCGCCTGGTGCAGCTCGAGGCAGCGTCCGGGGCCTTCGGTGATGAGCAGATCGACACCGGCCACCGCGGCCGCCACCGCGACCTCGGCCGGGCCGCCCACGACGGTGAGGCCACTGGCATCGAGCGCGTCGGACACCGCCACCCCGCCGAAGCCCAGCTCGCCCCGCAGCAAGCCCTCGACGATGGCCGGCGATGTCACGGCGACGCCAGGCGCAAGCGCGGGATAGGTCGCACTCGACACCATGACCAGCTCCGCGCCGGCGGCCACTCCGGACCGGAACGGCGCCAGATCGATGCCGCGGAGCTCGTCGGCGGAGAGGGTGACCGCTCCTTCGGCATGGTCCGTGTTGGCCGACGCCGCCCCCAACCCCGGGAAGTGCTTCAGGGTCGCGGCGACCGCGCCGGCGCGCAGTCCGGACACGAACGCCGAGACAGCGGCCGAGACCACCGGCAGGATCGCCACCGAACGACCGGCGGGAACGGGCCTCGAACGTGTCCGGGCGGGCGACGTCGGCGACGGGAGCGAGGTCCGTGTTGACGCCCCAACGACGCAGGAGATCCGCCGTCGCCCGTCCCTCCGCCTCCATGGCCGGCGGCGGCAGCAGACCCATGCCGGCCGCCGAGTCGCTCGGCGGCCCCGGGATCCGGGCGACGATGCCGCCTTCCTGGTCGGTGGCGACGATGGCCGGCATCGGGGACGGGGAGGCCTGCGCCGCGGCCTGGATCGCGACGGCGTTGCCCACGGCCTGCATCTCGGACGGCAGGTTGCGCCGGTACAGCAGGACCCCGGCCGGCCAGTCCGGCCTGCACCCGCTCCAGCGCCCAGGCCGGCACCGCCGGCTCGGCGAACGAGCAGAGGACCATCGCCCCCGCCAGCGCTCGGGCGGTCGCGGGAGCAACCGTCGTCGGTGGGCGTCGTCGGCTGGGTGGTCGGAGTGGTCGTCGGTGCCGCGCGTCGGCAGCAGGTCAGGTCGGCGCTGGCTCGAGGCGGCGTCGGCCGACGCCGGGGCGGTCGTGTCCAGCGCCCGTCGTCCGATCCGCGCGCAGCCGGCCACCAGGATGGCCAGCGCGGCGAGCACCCGTCGCACGGCGTGAAGTACGGCCGTGTTGTCGTGAAACGCGTACGGCGGCGGAGCGTAACCGCCGCGCCCTGCTGAGAGCGCGAGGCTGCGGCCCATGGAACAACGCCTCTCCCTCGTCACCCTCGGTGTGCGCGACCTGGCCCGGGCCCGCGCGTTCTACGAGGCGCTGGGCTGGTCGGGCGAGTCTCCGCCCTCCGGGGAGGTCGTGTTCTTCCAGGCCGGCGGGATGATCGTGGCGCTGTGGAGCCGAGAGGAGCTGGCCATCGACAGCACGGTCGAGGACGGCGGCGGCTGGGGAGGCGTGACCCTCGCCTACAACGTCGCCTCACCGGCCGAGGTGGATGCGGTGCTGGAGGAAGCGGCGGGCGCCGGCGCGACGATCGGGCGGGCGGGCGCGGCGACATCCTGGGGCGGCTACTCCGGGGTGTTCGTCGATCCCGAAGGTCACCCGTGGGAGGTCGCGCACAACCCGTACTGGACCCTGGGCGCGGACGGGTCGATACGGCTTCAGAAGTAGAGCGGCAGGTCGTCGTCCTCCATGACGGCGACACGGACGACCGGGATCCGCGCCCGGCGACGCTGCTCCATTCGTGCTATCCAACGTCCACCTCGCGGCGCGACCGACGGGAGAGCAGGGGGGATCAGTGCCTCGATTGTCCGACGACCGCTTTCAGATCTTCGTCAGCCACAAGCACGAGAACCACACGCTGGCGGTGGCGTTCCAACAGGCGCTCGAAGGCCTCTCCCCGACGATCGAGTGCTTCGTGTCCGGGGCCAACCTCTCGGCGGGCAGCGACTGGAACCGGGAGATCCGCCACCGGCTGGCCGAGAGCCACATGCTGGTGCTGCTCTTCACCCGGCCGACCGCATCGTGGGACTGGTGCCTGTTCGAGACCGGGCTCTTCACGCGCAGCGATCTCGACGACATCTCGGCCGTCGTGTGCATCTGCGACCCTTCGGCGTCCACGCCGAGCCCGCTGGCCAACCTCCAAGCGGTCCCGGCCCAGGTCGAGGCCGTCGAGCGCTTCCTCGGTGAGTTGTGCCGCGCGACCTGGAGGGTCTCGGACGACTGGCGGGTCGGCGCCATCGCCCCGCGGATACGGCAGCCGCAGCTCAACAAGGCGGCCACCAAGATCGTGGAGGCCTTCCCGGACAGCACCGTGACCGAGGGCGCGTACCACCCCTGCCATCGGGTGGTGCTCGACGTCCGTGGCGTCGACGGCGTCGAGTCCGGCATCCCCGAGGGGCGCGCGTCGTGGAGGGTCCGGGCGGCACGACGGAGTTCACCCTCTCGCTGTTCAACCAGGCCATCGGCCGCCGGACCCACACGTGGGGCGAGCTGCTCGACGCCGTCGACGGGCGGGAGTCGGCCTGGCGGGCCCAGCTCGACCGCCGCTACGTCCTGGCCCTCAAGGAGGAGCTGTTCACGCCGATCACCGCCACGCTGCGGGCCTGGAACCAGGGTCGGCGGCGGCAACGATCGCTGAAGCCGGTGCTCTACCGCATCCTGCGCGAGCCGGCCGTGGACCGCCGGCAAGCAGGCCGGTGCGGCGGGCGCCGAGCCGCGTGGCCGTCCCGCAGAGATCACGGTGCTGTTCGATCCCCAGGCCACGACGGCCCGCATCGGTGGACCGGAGCTGACGCTCGTCCGGATCAACGCCCGCTTCCAGGTGGAGGTGATCGAGGAGTTCGCGGGATCCGTGCGGGCTCGTGCCCGTGAGGGGCTTCCGGTGCTCGAGGACATCCGGGAGGCGCTCGCGCTCGTGTACGACGAGGCCAACACCTACGGCGTGTTCAACCAGGCCGAGCTCCGCCGCGTCTACGGCGCGGACTACGAGGCGCGCGGCGTCGACGCCATGGGCGCGCAGTGGGAGGCGACCCTGCGCGAGCTGGACGTCGCCATCGCCGATCAGGACGTCGATGCCGTCGAAGCGCAACTGGCCGTCCTGGCCGAGCTGAACCGTTCGTTCTCCATCCTCTCCACGGAGCGCTACCTGCAGTCGCTCAAGGACGGTCACTGACGGCGGTGGAGCGCACAGAGACCACGACGCCGGCCGGCGAGCTCTCGTCGTGGCTGGCGTCGATGGTCCAGGCGCTCCGGACGGGCGGGAGCTCGGACGTGCCGTGCGACGGGTGCACGGCCTGCTGCCGGTCCTCCCAGTTCGTCCACATCGAGCCCGACGAGCTCGACACCCTGGCCCACGTGCCCGCCGAGCTGCTGTTCCCGGCCCCCGGACGGCCCCGAGGCCACGTCGTCCTCGGCTACGACGAGCGGGGCCATTGCCCGATGCTGGCCGAGGACGGGTGCTCGATCTACGCCCACCGCCCGCGGGCCTGCCGGACGTACGACTGCCGGATCTTCCCCGCGAGCGGCGTGACACCGGACAAGCCGCTCGTCGCCGAGCGGGCGGGACGATGGGTCTTCAGCCATCGCGACGACGAGGCGAGGGCCGAGCACGACGCGGTCCGCGCCGCTGCTCGCTTCGTCGGCGACCATCCCGAGGTGCTGTCCGGCCCCGCACCCGTCCCGAGCACGCAGCGGGCGGTGCTGGCCGTCGAGCTGCACGCTCTGTTCCTCGCGCCGGACCGCCCGCCCGAGCCGCACGAGGTGCGGGTGGAGCTCGGCCGGCGGCGGCGCGACTACGGCGACGACTGTGACGACGGCGGTGCCGGCGCCTGAGCCCTCAACGCCGCCACCCGCATGGGGATCTCGGCGGCCAGCATGCGGTAGACGGCGTCGCCCGGGCAGTACGTGAACGACATGTCCCGGTGGCCGGAGATGGGACGGGCGGTGACCGTGGCGCCCGCGGGCCAGCGTTCGGAGCCCCGCGAGGTGAAGGTGACGGGAGCGGCGGGGTCGACGTTCAGGCCGTGTCGGTCGGCCAGGAAGGCGAGCAGCGCAACGAGCGCCCCGGTCATCTCCGCCGTCGGCGCCTGCACCGTGAAGTCACCGAGGAGGCACACGAGTTGCGCGAAGCCCTGGCTGCCGCCGCTGGCGTCGGCCATGACAGGCCCGGCGAGGCTGCCGGTGCGGCCCTCCCACACGCCGCCGAACCGGTCGACGAAGAAGTTGTAGGACACGTCCGGCCATCGCTTGGCCGAACCCGTCTGGTACAGGAACGCGCTCCGGAGGAGGCCGGGCACGTCACCCGGGGCGTAGCTGTTCGGCATGGCGCCGTGGTGGACGAGCAGGAAGCGGACGTCCTCCGGGAACAGCGGCCCCCGGGGAGCGAGGTCGGCGCCCCACGACGTCCGCGGATGGATCAGGAGCCGGCCGACGTCGACGGGTGGCGCGCAGCCCATCGTCGTGCGCAGCGACGCGGCGACGAGCCCGGCCGCGGTCCGCGCGGTCGCCGCCGGGCGGAGCGAGCCTCTCGACAGCGCCGGTGCAGTCGCACACGGTGCCAGGATCGCGCCGACGGCCGCCGCCGGCGGATGGCGCCCCGTCTTGCTGCGTCACGCTCCGTTCACCGGGGGTCACGGCCGTTTCACGTCGCCCGAACGGGGTACCACCGCGGGATGGAACAAGAAGACCAGGGCGAGCGCATCAACCGTGAGCTCATCGAGCTGCTGAACGAGCTCCGGGTGGCCCTGCCCGGCGCGCAGGTCCTGCTCGCCTTCCTGCTCACCGTGCCGTTCATGCAGCGCTTCGACCAGCTCGATGCCGCCGACCGCCGCATCTACATGTTCGCCGTCATCGCCGCCGCGCTCGGGTCGCTGCTGCTCATCGCGCCGTCCGCCCACCACCGCATGCGCTTCCGCCAGCGGGCCAAGGAGGACATCATCCGGACGGCCAACATCTGCGCCATCGCCGGCATGGCCCTCCTCGCCCTGGCCGTCGGCGCCGGCGTCTACCTCGTGGCCAATGTCGTGTACGGCTCGCCGTTCTCCGGCATCGTCGGAGGCGCGCTCGTGGCCGCGACCGCCCTACTGTGGTTCGTGGTGCCGCTGCTGTTCTCCCGGGACGACCGACAGGACGCCGACCCGCCCGGTCCGCCACGGCCGGGCGAACGGGCAACGGGCGAGCAGGAGCAGCGGCTCGAGGCCGACGGCCAGCGGAGCACCCGCTGAGCGCGGAGGTCGCGGACCTTCGTCCGGGGCCCCGACGGGGACACCGCAGCGACCGGAGCGCCGCGAGCTGCCACGCGAGGCCTACGTGTCCGAGGAGGTCTTCGAGGCCGAGGTCCGGCGCATCTTCCTCCGGCAGTGGATGTTCGTCGCCCACGAGTCGCAGCTCGCGGACCCAGGCGACTACGTCGTCGACGAGGTGGCCGGGGAGAGCTTCGTCGTGGTCCGTGACCGCGCCGGGTTGCTGCACGCCTTCCTCAACACGTGCCGGCACCGCGGCTACCGCTTCTGCGAGGAGGCGCAGGGCATTGTCGGCGGTTCGTCTGCCCGTACCACCAGTGGACCTACGGGCTCGACGGGCGCCTGGTCCACGTCCCCGGGTCGGCCGACGGCTCCCACCTCGACTACGCGGACTGGGGCCTCCATCGCGCGCACGTCGAGGTCTGGCACGGCCTGGTCTTCGTGTCCCTGTCCGAGTCCCCTCCCGCCGGCGCTGACGCCGGCACTCGAGACGCTCGCCGCCGACATGGTCCCCGCCCGGCCCGAGCACCTCCGGGAGGCGTTCCGCGAGTCCTACGACGTCGAGGCCAACTGGAAGGTCCTGCTCGAGAACTACCTCGAGTGCTACCACTGCCGGGGCCAGCACCCCGAGCTGTGCGCGTCGATGGCGCTCGACGCGATGTACGCCACGACGCGGGCTGGGCCGGGCCGTACCTGGGTGGCTCGACCCCGCTCAAGCCGGGCCACAAGACGATGTCGCTCGACGGCCGGCTCGTCTCCAAGCCGCTCGGCGACTACGCCGAGCTCGACGAGCTGCCCGACGGGCTCGGCGGCGGCTTCGTCATCGTCCCGCTCCTCACGCGGCTGATCTGCCACGCCGACCACATGATCGTCCACCTCCTGAGGCCCGTCGACGTGCGCCGGAGCCGCTGGGAGACGAGGTGGTACGTGGCCGCCGACGCCGTCGAGGGCCTCGACTACGACGTCGAGGCGCTCACCGCGGTGTGGCGGGCCACGAACCGCCAGGACATCCCGCTGTGCGAAGGGACCTACCGGGGCGTCCTGTCCCGCCGCTTCGTCCCCGGCCCGCTGCACCCCGAGCGGGAATCGGCGGTCCGCGCCGCGCTCGACCTCTACGCGGAGCTCATGGACGGGGACTGAGCGCTCCCGCCGCCCGGCAGGTCAATCAAGTCAGGAGTCGGGCGGCGTCCCGCCAGGCGTCGGCGATGTCGCTGAGCGGCGCGACCCACACACCGTCGTGGGCCAGACGTAGTCGACGAAGCGCTCGAACATCAAGAAGGCGTGGGCCCGGCCGATCGTCTGGGGGTGCACCGTGAGGGCGAACACGCCACCCGGGACCCGCTCGTAGGCGAAGTCGAAGTGGTCCTTCCAACGGGCGAACAGCGACTCCGTCGAGCCCATCCACCCGCCGCGGGGCAGCTGCTCGAGCGCCGGGAAGTCGTCGAGGAACCACGACACCGGGATCTCGATGATCGGGCTCGGCGGGCCGAACTCGTTGCCGCGCTCCCGGTCGACGGTGACGACGGGCCGAGGCCGGTAGGCCTCGAAGTCGCGGCCCATGAGCGACGAGTCCCAGACGAACCCGAACTCCTCGAGCAGCCCGAGCGTGGCGTCGGAGAAGTCCCACGCCGGCGACCGGTAGCCGGTCGGCCGACGGCCGACGAGCCGCTCGTGCTCGGCGAGCTGCAGCGCCATCAGCCGTCGCTCCTCGTCGGGATCGAGCTTGGGACCTGCTCGTGGTAGCAGCCGTGGGCGGCGATCTCGTGGCCGGCGTCGACGATCCGGCCGCACTGCTCGGGGAAGGTCTGCAGCGTGTGCGACGGCGTGCACCACGTCGTGCGGAGGTCGTGCCGGGCGAACAGCTCGAGCAGCCGGGGCACGCCGACCTCGGCGCCGAACTCGCCCCGCGAGAGGTAGCTCGGCGAGGTCAGCCCGAACGTGCCCATCCAGAGGCAGTGGGCGTCGAAGTCGGCGCCGATGGACACCGCCAGCCGCTTCCCGGCTGGCAGGACGAGCGGCATCAGGTCGCGTCCCAGCCGCCGTCGACGTACAGCACCTGGCCGGTGATGTACGCGGCCTCGTCGCTGGCGAGGAACAGCACGGCCGCCGCCACCTCGTCGGCCCGCCCGGGCCGGCCGACCGGGATCAGCCAGTCCATCTTCTCGCTCGACGTCCCGACGCCGCGGTCGACGTCGACGAGGTCGCCGAGCACCTCGGCCGAGTTGGCGCGGATGTCCGTGCTGATCACGCCGGGCGCGATGACGTTGGCCGTCATGCCGTGGCGGCCGAGGTCGATGGCCAGCCGGCGGGTCATGCCCTCGATGCCGGCCTTCGAGGCGGCGTAGGCCAGCCCGTCGGCGCCGCCGTGGCGGCCGGCCACCGACCCGATGTTGACGATCCGGCCCCCGCCCCGCCGGATCAGCACCGGCGCGGCCGCCTTGCAGCCGTGGAAGCACCCGGTGAGGTTGACGTCGATGATCCGTCGCCACAGCTCGGCGTCGTCTCGTCGATGCCGGCGTAGCCGTCGAACACCCCGGCGCAGTTCACGAAGACCGCCAGACCCTGCCGCTCCGGTTGCCGTCACCGTCGGCACCGTCGGCTCGGCGACGAACCGCTCCATGGCGGCGAGTCGGTCACGTCGAGCACGTGGGTGGCCACGTCGCCGGCGCGCCGATCGCGCCCGGCCGTCTCGGCCAGCCGCGCCGCCGAGACGTCGCCGACGTGGACGCGGTCGCCGGCCTGCACGAACGCCTTGGCGATGGCCCGCCCGATGCCCGAGCCGGCGCCGGTGACCGCCACCGTCCGCCGCTCATGGTCCCTGCCCAGCCCGCGGTCGCAGCCTCGGCGAGATCGAGCGGCGGCTGGTCGCCGTAGTCGACCTGCTCGTCGGGCACGACCCGGATCGGCTGGCCGCTCTGCAGCTCCTCGGAGATGTGGGCGATCACCCCGGGGAAGGTCGACAGCACGGCCAGGCCGGTCATCTCGTCGGGCGTGAACCCCAGCTCGAGCAGCACGACGGCCATCATCCCGACGTCGTTGATCGGGATGTCGGGCTTGCCCGCCGCCTCGACGAACGCACGGTGGATCTGCTCGTAGAGCTGCGCCCGTCGCCCCACAGCCCGCCGGCGACGGCGACCTGCTTCAGCCGCTGCGCCCGCGGATCGACGCGCTTGAACCGCGGGTGGCCGAAGCCGGGGATGCGCTCGTCGCGGCTCCGAGCGTCGGCCACGATCTCGCCGGCGACCTCCTCGAGCGACCTGCCCGAAGCCTCGTAGCGGTCGTGGGCGTCGAGGACGAAGCGCCCGGTGTCCTCGGGGGCCAGCGTGAGCTTCCCGACCGACAGGACGGCGGCCGCCAGGCCGGCGGCCATGCTCGGGTTGGCCGAGACGGCGTACCGCGCGGCGACCGTGCCCGGCTTCAGCAGGGCGTAGTCGAGCACGGCGTTGAGCACGGCGTCGAGCACCCGCACCTCCGCCGGCGTCGGCAGTCGGCCGCGCAGAGCAGGAAGCACGAGGCGGTGAAGGACTGGCCGCCGATCAGCTGCTCGAGGTCGTAGCCGCGGATGAGCACCGTGTCGGCTTCGACCCGGCTGACCGACGAGCGTCCAGGGCGTGGTCATGTCGCGCGCCGTCTCCCGGCGAGCAGCTGGTCGGCGATGAGCAGCTGGAGGATCTCGTTCGTGCCCTCGCCGATCGCCATCAGCGGCGCGTCCCGGTAGTAGCGCTCGACGGGGAAGTCGACCGTGAACCCGTAGCCGCCGAGGATCCGCATCGCCTCCATCGAGCACTCGATCGCGGTCTCGGAGGCGAACACCTTCGCCATCGCCGCCTCGCTGCTCGCCCGCCCGTCGCGGTCGATGCGGCGCGGCGGCGTCGTGGGTGAGCAGGCGGGACGCGCGGACCCGGATGGCCATCCGGGCGAGCTTCAGCTTGACGGCCTGGTGCTCGCCGATCGGCTTGCCGAACGCCTCCCGCTCGGTGGCGTAGCGCGTCGCCGCCTCCAGCGCGGCGCGGGCGATGCCGACGCTGGCGGCCGCCATGTAGATCCGGCCTCGGTCGAGCGCGGACAGCATCTGGTAGAGCCCTGGCCCTCGACGCCACCGAGCAGGTTGCGCCGCCGGCACGACCGCGTCGTCGAACACCACCTCGCACAGCTCGACGCCCTTGTGGCCGAGCTTGCCGATGTCGGTGCCGATCGAACACCCGGGCGTGTCCTGCTCGACGAGCAGCAGGCTCATGCCCCGGTGCGGCGGGGTGGCCGTGGGGTCCGTGACGACCAGCACCACGAGCGGATCGGCGTGGCGGGCCTGGGTGATCATCGTCTTCGTGCCGGTCACGACGTAGTGGTCGCCCTGCCGGGCCGCCGGAGCCTGATCGCCTTCAGGTCGCTGCCGGTCGACGGTTCGGTCAGCGCGATGCCGCTCATCCGCCGGCCGGCGGCGAGGTCGGGCAGGTAGCGGTGACGCTGCTCCTCGGTGCCGTAGCGGGCCGATCAGCCAGCACCCGCTGCCGGAGCTGCCGACGATGCTGGCCAGCCCCATCCAGCCCCGGGCCAGCTCCTCGAAGACGAGCGCGTAGCCGACGAGGTCGAGCTCGCTGCCGCCGTGCTCCTCCGGGATCGACATGCCGAGCACGCCGAGGTCGGCCAGCGTGGGCAGCAGGTCGGACGGGTAGGCGTCGGCCCGCTCCCGCTCGGCGACCGTCGGGATGACGTCCCGGTCGACGAACTGGCGGACCACGTCGCGCAGCGCGCAGTGGTCGGCGGTGAGACCGGGAGGTTCGCTCACCAGTGGACGGTGGCGCCGGGCGTGACCGGCTCCAGGCTCGCGCCCCCACCGGCACTCCGTCATGTCGATCTCGGGCTCGCGGCCGGCGAGCAGCTGGCTGACGAGCTTCCCGGTCATCGGGCCGGCGGCGTTGCCGAAGATGTGGCCGGCGGCGACGAACAAGACCCGGGCGCACCTCGTCGACGATCGGCACCTGGTCGGACGTGTAGGGCAGCACGCCGGCCCACATGCGGTCGATCGCCACGTCGCGCAGCCCGGGGAAGTCGTCCGTGATGGCGAGCGCCGTGTCGCGCAGCCCGGCCAGCGTGACCTCGTGGGTCACCTCGGCCGGGTAGTCCATCGGGCAGCCGAGGAGCGTCTCGCCGTTGGCCCGCTGCGAGACGAGCTGCAGCATCCAGTTGCCCGGTCTCGATCTCGTACGGCGCCATGAACGCGTCCTGGTCCCACGACGGCAGGTCGCGGAACAGCGTGTACTGCTTGGCCGCCAGCGGGCCGTAGACGACCGGGCGGATGTCGAGCGGTCGGGGCACGGTGGCCAGCACCTGCAGCCGCTCGATGCCGACGGGGACGTCGATGCCGCTCCCCGCCAGCAGCTTGCTCGTCCACGCGCCGGTGGCGACGACGACCATGTCGGCCGTCAGGCGCCCTGGTCCGTCTCGACACCGACGACTCGGTCGCCGTCGCTCGTCACCAGGCCGATGACCTCGCACGTGCTCGCGGACGTCGGCCCCTTCGGCCCGGGCCCCGGCGGCCAGCGCGGCGACGACCGTCGGCGTGTTGATCTGGGCGTCGTTGGCGCAGAAGCTGGCGCCGAGCACGTCGGGGCGGATCGGGCCGACGAGCCGGCGCACCTCGGCGCCGTCGATGAGCTCCATGTCGAGCCCGTCGGCCTGGCGGGCCTTCACGAACTCCTCGAACACCACGCCCTGCTCGGGCGTCTTGAAGTAGATCAGGCCGCCCTCGGCGCGGAACTCGAACGGCTCGGGCAGGTCGCGCAGCAGCTCGTCGTAGAGCCGGCGGCCGGCCAGCGAGACCTCGAGCGCCCAGCCGGGGTTGCGGCAGTGGAGCCACACGAAGCCCGGGTTGCGGCCCGAGGCGCCGTAGCCGGTCGTGCTCCTGCTCGAGCAGCGTGACGTCCATGCCTTCGCGGGCGGCGAAGTACGCCGTGGCCGTGCCGACCAGACCGCCCCCGACGACGATGATCGCTGGTCATCGGTCCGCTCCTCCCGTGCCCATCGCCGAGCGCCCGGTGAGCAGGCGCGGCGATCTCGGCCGCCTCCTCCTGGTCGTGGGCGTGGTGCTGCTGGTAGTAGCCGGCCCGGCTGATCCGGTACTGCCCCGTGGCGTGCAGGTCGGCGAACATCTCGGCCAGCTTCACCGCCATCACGTTCGGGTTCACGACCGACAGCGCGGCGAGCTCGGCGTCGCCCTCGAGGGCGGCCAGCTCGTAGCAGGCCGAGACGATCGTGCAGCCGATGACGACGGTCTCGGCGCCGGTCGTGCGCATCACCTCCTGCACCTTGACGTAGGTGTCCTTGGCCACGGTCTGCGGGTCGAGCACCATGTCCGTGACGAACCAGTCGATGGCGTCCACGGCCCGGCAGTTGCCCTCCAGGCCGTAGAGCCGGACGCGGTCGCGCAGCTCCGGCACCGCCTTCCGGTGGTCGGTGACGACGGCGAAGCTGTGGCCGAACAGCCGCGAGAGCAGGACCGAGGCCTCGAGCGGTCCGATGACGGGGATGTTCGACGAGCTCCCGGCACTGGCTGAGCGCAGGGTCGTAGCAGCACCCGATCACGAAGGCGTCGAACCCCTCCCGCTCCGCCTCGAGCGCCGCGGTCATGATCTCCGTCTCCGCCAGGTGCTTCGGGCGCGTAGTAGTCGATGTTGCGGGGCGCGTGGGCCAGGTGGCGGATCTCGACCTCGGTGTTGCCGTGGAGCGCCGGCCTGAGCGTGGCGCCGATGAGGTCGTCGTAGCTGTCGGTGCCGAACGGGTTGAGGAAGCAGATGCGGGCCATCGAACCTCCAGAGGCGCCTCGGGCGGGAACGGGGCGACCGTACCGCACCCGACGATCGGGCCGCGAGGAGTCGGAGTTGGCGAGTGGAGTTGATCCTTCGCCGACCGCGCCGCCATAGTGGGCCGACCGCTCCCGGGGAGGCCGCGTGACCCAGACCACCTCGTCCCGAGGCATGTACTTCGACGAGTTCGAGGTCGGGCAGTCCTGGGACAGCCCGGCCCGCACCATCACCGAGGCCGACGTCGTGGCCGTTCGCCGGCTTCTCCGGCGACTTCAACCCGTTGCACACGGACGAGGAGTTCGCCCGGACGACCGCCTTCGGCGGGCGGATCTTCCACGGGCCGGGCGTGTTCGCCGTGGCCACCGGCCTGGAGTCCCGGCTCGGGATCAAGGAGGGCACGGCCATCGCCTTCCTCGGCATGACGTGGAACCTGAAGGCCGCGGTGCGGATCGGCGACACCATCCACGTGCACCAGACGGTGGCCACCACCCGGCCGACCAGCAAGGGCGACCGCGGCATCGTCACCTTCGACGTCGAGGTGCTGAACCAGCACGGCGAGGTGTGCCAGGACGGCCAGTGGGTCGTGATGTTCCAGCGGGCGGCATCCGGGTGACGGCGGCGACCTTCGACCGACGTCCTCACCGCCCAGGCCGCCGCGCAGCCGGACGCGCCGGCCCTGGTCGACGCCGCCGACGAGCCTGACCTACGGCGAGCTCGACGGGCAGCGTCGGGCGCGTCGCCGGCCCAGCTCGCCGCGCCGTGGGTCTGCGGCCGGGTGAGCGGGCCGTCCTCGTCGCCGACAACTCCGTCCACCACCTCGTCACGGCGTTCGGGATCTGGCGGGCCGGCGCCACGCTGGTGACGATCTACCCGTCGTCGACGGTCGATGAGCTGGCGTACGCCATCGGCAACGCCGAGGCGTCGCTCGTCGTGAGCGGCTCGAGGATCCTGCCCGACGGTCACGGACGCCGTCGGCCGGCCCGGGGTGCCGGTGCTCGAGCTCGGCGACGCGGGCGCTGGTCGGCCGACACCGACGCGCGTGCCGACCGTGCCGCCGCCGTCGATCCCGAGGCCGTCGCGCTCATCTGCTACACGTCCGGCTCCACGTCACGGCCCGAAGGCGGTGATGCACACCCACGCCGGCCTCCTCGCCGCGGCACGGTCGTACGCCCGGGTCTGGCACCTCGGGGAGAAGGACACGACGCTCGTCGCCCTGCCGTTGGCGTGGGCCTTCGGGCTGGTGACGACGTCGATGGCGACGCTGGTCGGCCGGCGGCCGGGTGCTGCTCCTGCGCCGCGGCGACCCCGACGAGATGCTGCGGGCCTTCGTCGACCACCGCGCCACGTTCTTCGCCGGCGTCACGACCATGTACGTCAAGATGGTCGGCGTGCTCGAAGCCAGCGGACGCGGCGCGGCCGAGGCCGGCGGACCTCCGCCTGTGCATCTCCGGCGGCGAGCCCCGCAACGACGTCGCCTTCGCCCGCTGGCGAGAGCTGACCGGCTGCCCGGTGCACGACGTCTACGCGGCGTCCGAGGCCTTCCCGCTGGTGACCTACGACCCCGACGAGGACCCCGAACCCGTGCCCGGGTCGGCCGGGCGGGTGGTCGCCGAGGCGGAGCTGCGGGTGGTCGACGCCGACGGGGCCGACGTGCCCCCCGGCCAGCCCGGAGAGGCGTGGGCGCGGAGCCCGGCGCAGATGGTCGGCTACTGGCGGGACCCGGAGCTGACGGCGGCGGCGCTCACGGGCGACGGCTGGTACCGCACCGGTGATCTGGTCGAGGTCGACCAGCGAGGGCTACGTGCGCGTCGTGGGCCGGCTGAGCGACCTCATCATCCGCGGCGGGTCGAACGTGTCGCCGGCCGAGGTCGAAGCGGTCCTGGTCGCGCACCCCGACGTGCAGGAAGCGGCCGTCGTCGGCCTGCCCGACCCGGACTACGGCGAGCGGGTGGTCGCCGCCGTCGTGCTCGCGCCGTCGGCCGGCCATGATCGCGGACGGGCTGCGCGCCCACTGCGCGGCGTCGCTGGCCGGCTACAAGGTCCCCGCCGAGATCGTGAGCGTGGACCGGCTCCCCCGCAACGCCAACACCGGCAAGGTGCAGCGACGCGACGTCGCCGCGCTCCTCACCGGCCGCGCAACGGCACCGTCCGATGACGTCGCTGCGGGTCGCCACCGTGCAGTTCGAGCTCCGCGCCGAGCCCGCCTTCGAGAGCTTCGCCGGCCATCTGACGTCGGTCGTCGAGCAGGCCGGTGGCAGAAGGCGCCGAGCTCGTCGTGCTCCCGGAGCTCGTCACGACCGGGCTGCTCGCCAGTCACCCGGATGCCGCGTCGCTCGGCCCAGCCGACGTCGCCGAGGCATACCGCGCGTCTTCCCCCCGCTGACCGAGCCCTTCCGCGAGCTCCTGCGCAGGGCTGGCGATCCGGACGGGGACTGACGATCCTGGGCGGCAGCCACTTCCGCCGGTCAGACGACGGGACGTTCCGCAACACCGCCTACCTCGCCCATCCGGACGGACGGGTCGAGCAGCAGGACAAGCTGCACCTCACGCCGCAGGAGCAGGCCATGGGGCTGACGCCGGGCGACGACGTCCTCGTCACGACCATCGGGCCGGCGCCGGCCGCCGTGCAGATCTGCGCCGACATCGAGTTCCCCGAGATCAACCGGCTGCTGGCGCGACGCGGCGTCGAGCTGCTGCTGTGCCCGTCGCTCACGTGGAACACACGCGGCGCCCATCGGGTGCGGTACGGCGCGCACGCGCGGGCGATGGAGAACCAGCTCTACGTCGTCACGTCCCCGCTGGTCGGCAGCTCGGGCCTGCCGGCCGGCGGGGCGATCCACGGCACCGGCTGCGCCATGGTGACCGGCCCCATCGACCGGCGTTCCGGCCTCGACGACGGCGTCGTCGTCGCCCACCCGGACACCAGGACCGAAGGCATGGTCGTCGCCGACCTCGATTTCGACCTCATCGCGGAGTCACGGGCCGAACCCGAGCCCCCGGGCCTGTCGAACATCCGGCTCGACCTCTACGAGCGGTTCGCCGCCTCGTTGGAGCATCGGGTCCCGTGAGGACCGCGCTCACCGAGCAGTTCGGCATCACCCACCCGATCGTCTCGGCGGGCATGGCCCGCGTCGCCCAGGCGCCGCTCGTGGCCGCGGTGAGCGAGGCCGGCGCCATGGGCTGCCTGGGCGGGGTGAGCTACTTCGCCGACGCCCTGCGGGACGAGGTGCGGGCCGTCCGCCGCGCCACCAGCCGGCCGTTCGCCGTGAACCTGCTCGTGCCCCCGTCGCTGGTCCAGGACGACGTCGAATCGTGGGAACCGGTGCGGCGCCGGTGGGAGGCCCTCTCCCCCGCCGATCGCGATGCGCTGCGCGGCGTCGAGCCGATGCTCACCCCCGGTGCCTGTGCACGACCAGGTCGAGGCCGTGCTCGACGAGCGGCCGGCGGCGGTGGTCCTCACGTTCGACGTGCCCGACTGGTTCGTGGCCGCTTGCCGCGAGCGCGACATCAAGGTCATGGCGCTCGTCGGCTCCGTGTCCCGCGCCGTGCAGGCCGACCGGGCCGGAGCGACTTCATCGTCGCCCAGGGCACCGAGGGGGGCGGCCACACCGGCTACGTCGGCACCCTGGTCCTCATGCCGTCCGTGGTCGACGCCGTGGAGGCGCCCGTCCTGGCCGCAGGCGGCATCGTCGACGGGCGCGGTCTGGCCGCCGTGCGCTGCCTCGGCGCCCAGGGCGTGTGGATGGGCACCCGCTTCATCGCCACCACCGAGGCCTACGGACATCCCGCCTACAAGCAGCGGGTGATCGACAGCGCGAGCAGGGACGCCGTCATCAGCCGGGCCTACACCGGCAAGCCGTTGCGGACGCTGCAGAACGAGTGGACCAGGGAGTGGGCGCAGCGCGTGGACGAGATCGAGCCGTTCCCGGCTCAGTACGCGGTGGCCGGCGTCCGGGTCGAGAGCGGCTACCAGGAGGGCGACGTCGAGCAGGGCATGATGCCGGCCGGCCAGGCCGTCGAGGGGATCCACGACATCCGCCCGGCCGGCGACATCGTGCGGGCCATCGTCGCCGAGGCCGAGCAGATCCTGGCCGAGGGCGGGGGCTGAGCCTCAGGCCAGAAGCGCGACCGACCGCGTCGCGGGCGAGAGCCATCGCCTGGTCGATCGTCAGCGTGGTCCCACGGGTTCGCCACTCGGACGAGGTCGTCCTCGTCGATGCCGCTCAGGTGAGGTCCGGCGCGGCGCTCGCGGCCGACCTTGGCGGGAGCCTGCACCTCGCCAGCGTCGACTGCGGCGAAGAGCACGACAGCCTGCTCCGGATGGCCTCGGATGGCGAGCGCCTGCGCGATCTCCTCGAGCACCAGCACGCGCCCCCACGGGATGCGCAACCGCTCCCACAGCTCGACGGACTCCAGCAGCGGGCCGAAGACGTCACGCGTCGTGGCCTCCGGCAAGCGAGCTCGCCAACCTCCGAGCGCCATCAGGTTGTTCGCGACCTGGACCGTCGCACCCGCCGAGCGGGCGAGGGAGAGCGCCTCTGCCACCAGCGCGCGGCGACACGGTCCTCGTCGTGCAGGTAGTGCGTCACGCTCCGGTAGAAGGCCAGTCGAGCCGAGAAGACAGGGCTGGCCAGCCGACGCGCGATGGGATCGACAGCAGTACCGTCGAGCGCCGCCGAGGAGCACGAGGATAGCACCGCGACCTCAGCGCTTGCCCAGCTGGTGTCGTCGCCGTACCTGGCGAGCAGATCCTCGAGCTGCGCGATCGGCATCGGTCCATCTCGCGGGGTCGAGCGACGCCTCGACAGCCACCGTCTGCAGGTACAGCTAGTGTTCCATGGCGGCGCCGTCGACCGACGACATGCGCGCCGCCGCCTCCGTCGAGGTCCGTACCCCGCTTCTGGAATAGCCAGAAGCGACAGCCGCCGACGAGCAGGCCAGCTCGACCTCGTCATTACGGTCCCCGGACCAGAGGGATGGTGGCATCGCACCAGTCGGCGAGCTCCATGATGCCTCGCTCCCGACACACCAGGCTGAGGCCACCGATGATTGCCACCGCGGCCTCGACATCGCCCTCGTCGCACAGGTGACGGTGGGCCTGGCGGAAGTTCGGGAAGTCGCGCTCGACGAGATCGGCCCAGCGACCGAAGTCGGGACCCTCGGCGCCCCGCCCGACTGCTCCGGCAACGTCGACGAACCACCGCGCATGGCGGCGCTCGGACTGGAGGCGCTCTGCGTCACTGCTGAGGGCGGCGACACGCTGCCTGATCGGTTCCAGCAGACGGTGCCGGACCTCGAAGTCCGTCACCTCCTGGATCATGAGCCCCGACTCCTCGAGCTCCTCGAGCGCCCGACGACGTCGAGGGCGTGGACCTCGTCATCCGAGGCCACGGCCTCGCGGCATCGACCGTGAAGCCGCCGATCATCACCGTCAGGCGTGCGAGCACCGTCGGGCGGTCGGCGACAACTCGTGCCATGACCACTCGATGAGTCGGTCCAGGTCACGATGGCGCTCGTCGAAGACGCCCGTGGCGTCAGTGAGGACCTCGGGCGTTCGTTCGAGCCGGATGAGGAGCTCCTGCGGTGTCAGCGTCCGGCATCGGGCTGCCGCCAGCTCCAGCAGGAGAGGTACGCCGTCCAGACGCCGGCAGAGCTCCTCGAGGGCACCGGCCGCAGGATCCCGGTCGATCTCCCGGCCTGCGAGGGCCACACGATCGACGAAGAGGTCGACGGCGGCGAGCCTGATCCAGTGGTCGAAGCGGCATCCTGACCTCGCCGGCCACTCCGAGCGGCACTCGGCTCGTGACCAGCAGGTGGGCCTGCGGGCAGTGGCGCACGAGCGGCTCGACCGCTCTCGCGAGCAGCGAGGACCACCTCTTCACAGTTGTCCAGGACGAGGAGCACCCTGCGGTCCCCGAGCCATGCGATGACGCTCTCCAAGACGGAGCGATCCGGCTCGCGTCGCACCCCGATACCGTCGGCGATGGCGTTGTCCGTCGCCTCGGCACTGATGCCGGCCAGCCCTATGAAGTAGATGCCGTCGGGAAACTCGTCGACCAATTGCTGCGCGACGTGGGCCGCCAGACGGTCTTCCCCAGCCCACCAGGTCCCGTCAGAACGACGACGCGGTGCTCCACGACCCGCCGGCGAGCGCGTCCATCTCCGCCCGGCGTCCCCAGAACCGCGTATCCCACTCCGGCAGGCGAATGCTCGCCGATCCCGACGAGCGCAGCGGCGGAAACGGCTGGCTGCCCACTTGGAAGACCCGCTCCGGCGCCGCCAGGTCCTTCAGCCGCTGCTCACCCAGATCGAGCGCATCAGCTGTCCGAGCAGTTGCGCTGTCACCGACGAGAGCAGCACCTGACCGGCGTTCGCTGCCGACATCAGCCGGGCAGCCCGGTTCAGCGTCGGACCGAAGTAGTCACCGTCCCGCTCATCGGCTGTGCCCGTGTGAACGCCCATGCGCACGGCGATGACGACCGGCGACGGCCACGGTTCTGACGCGAGCGATGACTGGATGTCGGTGGCCGCCGAACCGCCTCATCCGGTGTCCAGAACGCCGCTGCGAATCCGTCACCCGAGGTCGAGAAGACGTAGCCGCGGCGAGCGCTCGATGCCCGTCCGGACGATGTCGTCGTGCCGCGCCATCGCGGATGCCATCTCGCCAGGGTGGCGTCCCACTGCCGCGTCGAACTCTCGACGTCCGTGAAGAGGAACGACACCGTGCCCGTCGGCGGCCCCACACGCCAATTGTCCCACCCCTCGGCGGTCAGGCGGGACGCTTTGCCGTCGCCGCGTCAGCCGACGTGCAGCGTGTAGGTGTTCGTGCCGGCGAAGCCGCCGGCGTAGGCGAACGACGTCACCACGACGTGATCACCGTGCCGTAGCGGAGCGATGATCTCTGCCACCGCAGGATCTGGAAGTACTCCGCTCGGCGTCACCCGGACTCACCCGCCAGCGGCTGCACCGCAGGGAAGCGAGTCTTTCCCCTTCGCCCTCACGTGACTCGCATTCACTCGAATTCTTGCTCGTCGAACGCGTGATGGTAGAAGACCTTGTCACTAGCGGGTCCTCCGCAGACACGCTCCACCGCCACGGTTGGCGTCGACTCATGAGTCGTCCGTCCAGACGTCCGCGTCACTGCGGTCGAGCGCTCAGCACCTCGGCCCGCGGGTCGAGCATCGCCACCAGTCCAGCGTCGCCGCCACCGCGACGAACACCACCAACCGTCGCCCGATCGAGCTCCGCATCCCGCCCCTCCTCAATTACCTCGCCGTTTGCCGGAAGCTAGGCACGGCTGTCAATCCTGGTCCCGCTCGTTCGACGCCGGGTCAACGGGCCTCGCCGATCGGGCAATACTTCGTTGTACGACGACTCGCCCGGGTCGTGATCGGAAGGAGTGACGATGGCGCTCTACCTGACGAGGTTCAGCTACACGCCCGAGACGTGGAAACGGCTGATCGCCAACCCGGAGGACCGCCGTAAGGCCGCGCAGGAGTACATCGAGTCCGTCGGCGGGAAGCTCCATGGGTTCTGGTACGCCTTCGGCGAGCACGACGGGTACAACCTCTGGGAAGCCCCCGACAACGTGTCCATGGCCGCGGTGGCGCTGGCGATCGGCGGGGGCGGCGCGCTCAGCTCGATCGAGACGACGGTCCTCCTGACCGTCGAGGAGACGATCGACGCGTTGCGCAAGGCCGGCGAGATCGCTTACCGAGCGCCCGGCACGTAGTCGCGGCGCGCGTCCTGGGGGCGGCCGGTCGCGGCGACCACTACGGTCGCGCCGATGGCTGACCCGCCGACCGCGATCATCCCCCGTTGGGAGTGGCGGACGTTCGGCCGCGACTTCGGTGACGCGGACGACTCCATCGAGGCGCTGCCATCGAGCGGGGTCGAGGAGAGCGACGAGCTGTACCTCCTGTCGCCCGACGGCGAGAACGTGAAGGTCCGGGACGGGCTCCTGGACATCAAGGTGCTCCGCGAGGTCGACCGTGCCGGTCTCCAGCGGTGGGAGCCGGTGCTGAAGGCGCCCTTCCCGCTGTCGCGGGCCGACGTCGCCACGACGTTCGAGGCGCTCCGGCAGCCCCATCCGCCGCTGTCGAGGGACGCCTACACGCTCGAGCAGTTCGTCGAGGAGCTCATCGAGCCGTCGCCGGTGCTCCGCGCCGTTCCGGTCCACAAGCGCCGGACCCGCTACATCATCCACGGTTGCAAGGGGGAGCTGTCGGACATCGCGGTCGACGGCGCCAGCACCCGCACCATCGCCGTCGAGCTCGAGGACCAGGCCGCCGTCCTGGCTGCCGTGGAGGCGCTCGGATTGCGAGAGCTGGTGAACACCAGCTTCCCCGCGGGGCTCCGGGCCCTCGTGGACCGGGAGCGACCGCGGTACGCCGTGATCGACTGCGGCACGAACTCGATCAAGTTCCACGTCGGCCAGCGGGAGGACGACGGCACCTGGACCTCGCTCGTCGATCGGGCGGAGATCACGCGGTTGGGGGAGGGTGCGGCCGAGTCCGGGACGATCGCGCAGGAAGCCATCGACCGCGCGACGACTGCCGTGGGCGCGATGGCCGATGAAGCGCGCGACCTCCACGTCCGGGCCATCGCCGCGGTCGGCACGGCGATCCTGCGCAGCGCCGGGAACGGCGCCGAGGTCGTGGCCGCGATCGAGGAGGCGACCGGCATCCGGATCGACGTGATCTCCGGCGAGGAGGAGAGCCGCCTGGCCTATCTGGCCGTCCGGGCCGGTCTCCCAGCGTTCGACGGGTCGATGGTCGTGTTCGACACGGGCGGCGGCAGCACGCAGGTCACGTTCGGCCACGGCGCCGAGGTGTCCGAGCGTTTCAGCGTCGACGTCGGGGCGGTGCGGTTCACGGAGCGCTTCGGCCTCGACCGCGCCGTGTCGACCGACGAACTGCAGGCGGCGCTCGACGCCATCGCCGCCGACCTCGCCCGCCTGGACGACCGCCCCCCGCCGGAGCGGCTGGTGGGGATGGGCGGCGCCATCACCAACCTCACGGCGGTGAGCCTCGACCTGTCGCCGTACGACCCCGATCGGGTGCAGGGCGCGGTGCTGGACCGCGTCTGAGATCGATCGGCAGATCGAGCTCTACCGTACGCTCGACACGGAGGATCGACGCTCGATCGTCGGGCTGCAGCCCAAACGAGCCGACGTGATCCTGGCCGGGGCGTGCATCGTCCGCGTCGTCATGGACAAGCTCGGTCAGGCCTCGCTGACGGTCAGCGACCGGGCCCTACGCCACGGCCTGCTCGCCGAGCGCTTCGGCGCGTAGGTGCGCTGGGGCCATGAGCTGGGAGATGGTGGACGAGGGATGGGGACGCAAGGCGGTCGACTTCGCAACCCTGGCCGAGCCCAGCAGCTGCCGCGAATACGTCTTCATGCACTCACGTCTCCGCCTGGGTGACGAGGATCGAGTGCTCGATGTTGCGTGCGGATCGGGGTTGGCCATCGAGCTGGCCCGGATGCGCGGCGCGCGGTGCAGCGGGATCGACGCGTCGCCGCGGCTGGTGGCGATCGCCCGATACCGGAACCCTGAGAGCGACATCCAAGTCGGCGACATGAACGCCCTGCCCTGGGATGATGCGACCTTCGCCGTGGCGACGAGCTTCCGTGGCATCTGGGGCACGACCCCAGGAGCGATGGCGGAGATCCGCCGGGTCCTGCGGACGGGCGGCCGGTTCGCGATGACGGTGTGGGGTGACGTCAAGAAGTCCCCTGGCGCGTGGATGTTCGCGCCGTTCCGCTGGGCGACGACCGAGAAGGTCGACCACCAGGCCGACATGGTGTACCTCGGTCGCCCGGGCGTCGGTGAGGCCTTCCTGCGGGACAGCGGCTTCGAACCCGAGGAGCGCTTCGTCGTGCCGGTCGCCTTCGAGTACGCCGATCCTGAGACGTACGCAAGGGGGATCGCGTCGACCGGACCTTCCTACGAAGCCATGCAGAACATCGGCGAGGACGTCTTCCTGACCCGCGCCGCCGAGCTGGCACGCGAGCACGTCGTCGACGGTCTGCCACTGCGCGGCGAGATCCAGCTGTTCGGCTACATCGGCACGAAGCGATGAATCCGACGTCAGGCACGGTCGCGAGGCCCTGACGCCGTAGCCTGAAGACGAACGAATACCCACGGTTGACGCTGAGCCAAGCCCCCGCCCCGCTTCCTTCCGTCGAGAGAGAGCGAGGCATCGATGGGCGATGCGGCATCATGACGAGCAGTTGTCAGACGGCTGGGACGCGCCCGGCCCCGGGTGAGGTCGGCACCGAATCGGTGGGCCGAGCCGTCAGCCACTCCCAGAACACCAAGGGTCCCGATGCTCCGGTCCCGTCGGTATCCGATGGCATCTACTGGACGAACGTCGTCGGGCTGGGCCTCATCCATCTGGGCGCCCTGGCGGGGATCATCCACCTGGTGCGCCACCCGTCGCTTCGGACCATCGTCCTGGCCGTGACGCTGTACACGCTGTGTGGCCTTTCGATCACGGCGGGGTACCACCGGCTCTTCGCCCATCGCACCTATCGGGCCAGCGCTGCGGTCCGCTGGTTCTTCCTGGTGTTCGGCGCGGCGGCGTTCCAGAGCTCCGCCCTCACGTGGAGCGCAGACCACCGCGCCCATCACGCCGACACGGACGGCCCGGGAGACCCCCACGCGGTGGCCCGGGGCTGGTGGTGGGTGCACGTGGGCTGGCTGTTCCACCTTCGGGAGGCATCGGCCGATGTCTCCCGCCTGACCGATCTCTATGAGCTGCGCAGCATGCGACTGCAGCACCGCTTCTACCGGACGGTGGCGATCGGCGTCGGGCTCGTCGTCCCGGTGGCCATTGCGTCTCTCTGGGGGGATCCGTGGGGTGGACTCCTCGTCGCTGGCCTTCTGCGCGGCGCCGTGATGCTGCAATCGACGTTCTGCGTGAACTCGCTGGCCCATGCCATCGGCAGGCCGGTCTACGGCACCGACGTGTCGGCCCGGGACAGCGTTGTGACGGCCATGGTGACCTTCGGCGAGGGTTATCACAGCTTTCACCATTGCTTCCCGTACGACTATCGCAACGCTGTGCACTGGTGGCAGTACGACCCGGGCAAGTGGTTGATCTGGAGCCTGAGCCGAATCGGTCTCGTCAGCAAGACGCGCCGGGCATCCGCCACGACGATTGCGCGCGGGAGGGCACGTGCGCTCGAGATGAAGAAGGCGCGGTCGAGCGAAGGACGCGCGGCGATCGAGGGCGTGCGCTAGGTACGCAGGAGACGGTGTGTTCTCAAGCAGTGCTGGTCGTTCGACCAGTTCCGAGTGACAGCGGCGTTTCCGCCTTGGTGAACTGGAGGTTCAGCTTCAGCGTGCCGAGCATGATCCCTGGCTGGTGCAACCAGTCGTTGCCGTCGCCGTACTCGATCGACTCGAGCCGGTCCAGCAGCACACCCCAGGCGATCTGCTGCTCCACACGCGACAGGTTGGCCCCGGGACACACCCGTGGACCCGTGGAGAACGCAACGTGGCGGGTGAGCCCGGCCCTGTCGAGGTCGAGATCGAACGGGCAGGCGAACTCCTCCTCGTCGACGTTGGCCGCACCGAACCGCAGGTGCAGCAACGAGCCCGCCGGCACCTCGACGCCCTGGAAGACCTCGTCCTGAGAGGTGGCGCGCGTCGAGAGCCCGTGAGTGGGCGAGCGCATCCGCATCCCTTCTTCGGTGAACGAACGCACCTTCGCTCGATCGTGGCGCAACTGCTCGAACAGGCCGGGATGCTCGCACAGCAGCTGGGCCTGCTCCTCGAGCGCGTATTGCGTCGTCTCGAGACCGCCGATGATCATCGCGTGCACGATCCCGGCGATCTCGAGGTCGGTGAGCTGGCGGTCGAGCGCCCCGTAGTGGACTTCGCACAGGAAGCTGACCATGTCGTCCTGGGGGTCCAGGCGCTTCGCACGTACGTGTTCGTAGATGTAGTCCTGGAAGCCGTCGAGGCGAGCGAGCATGTCCGTCGTCTGCTCGGGGGTGAGCTCGTGCGTGAGCCCGGTTCCGTGAACGAACGGCGTGACGACGGCATCGCCCCATCGGGCGAGCTGCGGGATGTCTTCGAGGGGAAACCCGAGAAGGGACGCCATGACGCGCTGGGGCAGCGGCCGCGCGAATCGGCTGATGAACTCGACCATGCCCTGGCCGATCCACTCATCGACCAGGTCGTTCGCGTGCTTGGTGATCATGTCCCGGTGGCGCAGCGCCCCCGGCCCGACCCACGGGTCGGTGAGCTCCTTGCGGTGCCGGGTGTAGAGCGCTTGCGTCGGGCGCAACGACACCATCGCCGCGTACATCAAGTTGTGGTACGTGGCGTAGGTCTGCTCCGCTGACAGGCCCTGGCCGGCGTAGCCACCAACTCGCACTTGCGTCAGGCTCGGGAACCGCTCGGGATCCTTGACCACGCGGGAGACGTCGGCGTGCTTGGTGAGCACGAACGCATCGGTCCCGGGCGTCAGGCCACCGCCCTCGATGCGCAGAACCGGGGCCTCGCGGTGCAGGATCTCGTACGCCTCGTACCAGTGCTCCTGCGCGCCATCGCCGAACAGGTCGACGGCGTCGAGACTCGCGGGACACGCCATTGGGCTGAGTTCGTGATTGATGTGCTTCGGATACGACGCCATGCGCGTGCACTCCCCCATCGAACGGCTTCCGGCCTGTCTCGGATCAGCCCTAGCACAACTGGCCCGCGGTCGAGTGCACGCCAGATCACCGCTCTCCGGCTGCGCCTCCGGCACGATTCGAACGTGCGACCGTCGGATTGAAGTCGCTGAAAACCGATTTCACTACGTCCCGGCACGTCCGTCTAGCAGGCACGTTGCCCACCGGTCCGTCCAGCCGGTACCGCCGCGTTCGCCTGGCGTAGTCCCGTTTGGCGGACAAATGGCGGACAAGCACGCGCATGGTCCCCAGTCCCGTCCCCGGCCGCCAGTCAGCGGCAATTGCCGCCGCGATGCCGTACGCCTCGGATCATGAGCTTTGCAGTCACGCCAAGAACAAGCTGGAGATACGCAACGCCGACGAAGTCCAGCGCTGCCGCCCGGTCACCGGGCTCTGAGACGTTCGATCAACCTGTCGACAGCTTGAGTCCAGTTCGCCCGGGCGTCGACATACTGAGGCCCGATTCGGACTATTGGGTGCAGATGACGTTCAGGCACTGGAGTGGGTTGCCGTTCCCACTCGCACGGTTGCCTCGACTCGCGACGCCCACGGTTGCCGTCATGCCGAGGTCGTCGTTCGCGGTTGCGACGTTGTCCACGAGGCGGGTGGAGGCGCTCCGGACGTCGATGCCGTCGTCTGAGTTCGTCGACGCGCTCGTTGCCCTTGACGAGGTTGCCGCGGCTCGCGACATCCACGAAGATGCCGTCGCCAGCGGCTGGATCCCCGCCGCGGTTCTCTGTGGTCCGGTTTGCGACGATGTCGTTCCGATCGGAACTGACCATCGCGATGCCGTTGCAGCTGTTGCCGTCGGATCCGGGTGGCGCGGCGCCGTTGCCTCGCACCGTGTTGGCGTCGGACTGGATGAGCAGGATCCCGTATCCGGTGAGCTGGGTGGCGTTGTCCCGGATGGTATTGCGGTGGGAGTCGAAGAGTCGGATGCCCGCCGGTGCCGTCCCCGGCCCGCACTCGGGCACGAGCTGAGCGAAGCCGAGGTTGTTGCCACGGATCGACGCGCCGGTGGAGTGCTCGAGACGAAGCCCGAACACGACCGCTTGGGTCGTCACGTTGCTCACGGACAGCCCGCGGGTGTTGTTAGCGCGGATGCCGACGGTGAACTCGGCGATCGATGCAAAGGGGGCGCTGCTCACGATGGTGACGTTGAGGTGGCCGTTGATGCGGATGCCGACGCTGCCGGCGGCGTTCGTGCCGCTGATCGTGCGGCCGTTGAGGTCGATGCGGGTGTTGGGTGCTCCGACGATGAGGCCGTCGGCCGGGCAGTTCACGAGGTCGGCTTGCAGTACCACGCTGCCCGTCACCACCGACCCGCAGCCCGGTCCCGCCGCTCCAGCTGGCGCCACACCGGCAGCACTCGTCGCTGCCAACGACAGCACCACCGCCCCGCACCACCACCGAAATCGACGCATCTGATCCTCCTCCGCCGGAGCCGAACGTAGGACGGCCGCCGGTAGAAAGGATGAACAGCACCTGAACGTCGGGTTGATCGTCATAGTGGCGGAAGCGGACCTCACCGTCTGCGCCGTCGCGACCGCCCGCAGCGCGGCAGCCGCACGGCGATCGCGCAGGGACACTGACGTCGCGATGGAGGACCGCTGTCTGAACGGCGAAAAGCGATCCTCGGCGTTGATTCGTCGGGCGGCAAGTCCGCGGTGTCGCGCACGAGCTCGTTCCTCAGTCAGGCACGAAGTCGGCCCTGCCCTCGGCTCCGAAAGGTTGAGGAGTGATCCCCACGCACCAAGCTGGAGGTGTGACGGGTGTGTGACGATCAGTGGGATGCGCAGCGCTGCCAGGTGAGAGTCATCGCACTTCGCGGGGACCCTGATTGCTTGGGACGCGATCCGCTTGCGGCATGGGAGACTCCACCGACGCATGGACGTGAGCA
Source organism: uncultured Acidimicrobiales bacterium (assembly GCA_963769115.1). Taxonomy (GTDB): domain Bacteria; phylum Actinomycetota; class Acidimicrobiia; order Acidimicrobiales; family Ilumatobacteraceae; genus DASTFY01. The sequence goes on along the minus strand of CAVYKN010000013.1, from coordinate 43,065 downwards.
TCAGGCCGATGGTCGAGAAGGCCATCGGACGGTGGCTCGATCGTGCTCGCGCCGCGTACGTCGCCGATCTCATCGCGACTGGTGTCGGCGAAGCCGCAGCGTCGCGCACGGCGGCCGAGCAGCAGGCGGCCGCCTTCCCCGACGGTCGACCAGCAAACGGTCATGTCGTGTTCGAGGTAGTCGTCGACGGCGAGGAGGCCGGCCAACTCTGGATCGGTCCGCGCGCGCCCGATGACTACGACCATTGGTGGGTGTGGGACATCGAGATCGACGAGGCGTGGCGAGGGCGGGGCGTCGGCCGGGCGGCGATGGAACTCGTCGAGCGCGAGGCCAGGGCGCGCGGCGCGATCGAGATCGGCCTCAGCGTGACCGCCGAGAACTCCCCCGCGCGACACCTGTACGAGTCGCTCGGTTATCGCCAGATCGCCGTCAGGATGCGCAAGCCGCTCTGACCTCCAGGCATCCATTGGCCCCGAGCAGGACTAACGGCTCGTCCACCTGTGCTCGAGGCGAAAGCGCCGCCTGCGCTGCGTTGACGGCCTCCTCGACGATCTCCCACCACCGAGACCTGCACCGCCACCATCAGCCACCCGCGCACCCTCAGCGAGACCCAGCACTGCGTGACGGCACACCGTCCGTGACGGGACTCGCTGACTAGACGCGGCGCCGCGGCTGTATCGCCGCCGTCATCAACTTGCCGTCGGAGACATCGAACGCGGCGGCGCAGGACTGCGGTCGGCCACTGGCGGGCGACGGGCACTACTGGGGAACGGATTGAACGATCGCATCACGTCGGCTTGGCCATCTTGATGAACCAGAGACCACTCAGCCGGGGGATCTTGGCCGGGTCACGCCTCTGATCGGCCGGGTCATTGTGCGTTCCCCCAAGCTGTGACCCCGATCTTGTCGTCGCGATGAACGGCACATGACCCCAGTGATGCGGCTCGTCGACAACGTGGCGGAAGGTGTTGGATCTCGCAGATCAGGCGATGAAGCTCAGAGCACCGGCATTCGCTTGTCCGGAAGCGGGCTGTCGCTGGCCGCCGCGAAGCGGCCGGCGGCACCCTCCGCCCTTGATTGCACCCGAGGAGCGGCCAACCCCGCCTGCGGAGCGGCCCCAGTCACGATGGGTCACGGTACCGACTCGGTGACCGATCACGATCCGCGTTGCGCCCGACGCCAGGGCGGCCCTCAGCGACCCGGGGCCCGAGTCGCCGGCCGTCGTGACCGCTGCCGTGCCTCCAGCCGCCTGCGCCGGCGACGCAGCCCAACCCACCAGACCAACCGTGGCCACGAGTCCACCGAGCACGCCACGTCGCTCCCGCTCGATCCGGAGTCTGGACGCCACGCATTGGGACTCGCAGAACGTCAAGTTCTGCCTGGCTGGTCACCTCGCCGCCGCGCACCGCACTCAAACGGCGCGCTGGCGCGGGTGGCACGAAAGTGGCAACTGACCGTGCAGCAGCTAGACATCGCTCGCCTGACAATTGATTGGCTGTCCACGCAGGACCTGCCACCGTGGGCCCACCGGCGACACCCCTGGCCCTCTCCTTGGACCGTTGCGAGTCAGTCGGTGAGAGTCCTTCGAGCGGCGTGGCGGTTCGTTTGGGTGCGGTGCGCGGCGACGAGGGTGTCGGCCAGCAGCTCGGCACTGAGCGGCCCGTAGATCACGCCGGCATCGACGCCGGTGTCGGTGGTCACCGTGGATCCTTTGCCCAGTCGGGCGCATTCACTGCACACCACGTAGTCGGCGAGACCGCCGCGTGGGCGCGGCAGGGTGAGTCGGTTGGGATCGTGCATCTGCGAGCTCCGTCTTGGTGATTCCCCACATGCGTCCCTCGGGGAGTCGATCACGGTAGCCGTGCGCTTCGATCGTGTTACGTCACCCACCCCGATGACGTTGGTCTACCGTTCGTGCTCGCCGGGACCGGATGCCCGGGGGAACCGTCCGGGCCCCGGCGCCCGGCCCGGGTGGTTTCACCTCATGTACCACCGAGGTTCACCAACTGGCTGCTCTGCGGGGTACGAGAACGGCATGGCTGATACCCAGACGAATCGACGCGTGGCGCAGCTGATTGAGCGGCTACACGACGAACTGGTCGACGATGAGGGGAACCCCGCTGAAACTGCGGCGATCGACGCCGTCGTCACTGCCAAGGCCGCTGAGCTGTCCGACGCCCCGGTACAGGAGTTCGTGCCTCTCCTCGTCGATCACCAAGCCCGCGACGAACTCCGGCACCAGGGATGCACCGCGAGCTCGGCGACGAGCCCGACGACGGAACTGACGCGGCGCCCGCCGGCCCGGACGACGCCGAACGGCAACAGCGGATGCTCGAATGGAAGGCGACGCCTCAAATCTGACGCAGATGGCGGCCTACTCAGGTGACCCCCTTGGCGGCGGTCTCGATGAGCGCGGCCACCGCTTCTGGTTGCGAGACGTAGACGGAGTGACTCGTCCAACTTGATCGGCTGCCATTCGGCGAGGCCGCGCTCACCCACTTTCTCCTCCTCGAACGTCCTGAGGGCATGGAACGGAGGAGATCGTCGAGCGGGGGAAGGCGCCCGCCGCAACCACACCGCGGGGCATCTTCCACGCCTCGCCCACGATGCCGCACCGCTGCAAGAGGTTATGCTCCCGGACCGCCGGGGATCGTCGCGGGACCAGCGGGGACGACGCTCCGGTCAGTCACGGCAAGAGGAGTCACTCAATGAAGCGTGTTGCAGCTGCGGTCGCCGTCGTCATCGGGGTGTTGGCGGCGTTCACGGGTTCGGCCGGTGCGATCACCGGTGGCCAGCTCGACGGAAATCGCCATCCGAACGTCGCGATGATCGTCTTCTACCAACCCGACGGGCGGTTCCGCTGCTCGGCGACGCTCGTGTCGCCCACGGTGCTCGTCACCGCTGCGCACTGCACCGACGGAGTGCGGGGGAAGACCATCGTCAAGTTCGATCCTGTGGTGGTGCCGCCCACGCCTCGGGCGGCCGACGACACCGGTAACGGGCAGTCGCAGACCGGGTACCAGTCCGCGCCGGCGGGTTGGCTCATCGGGACGCCTCACGCCCACCCGCTGTGGGACGGCGAACTGCAACTGAACGACCTCCACGACGTCGGGGTCGTCGTGCTCGATGCGCCGTACCGGGGGGCCACGCCAGCGAAGCTGCCGCCTCTCAACTACCTCGAGACCCTCTCGCAGGGCAACGGCGGCCTCAACAAGCAGACCTTCACCCTCGTGGGCTACGGCGTCTACTTCGACAAGCCGGCCGAGGGCCCGCAGAAGCCGGCCGCCGTCTCGGACCTGAGCCGCAGGTTCACGACCGCGGTCGGGCAGAACGCCTCGTCGCAGGTGCTGAAGCTGGCCGAGAACGAGAACGACTCGCGCGCTGAGGGTGGCTCGTGCTTCGGTGACTCGGGCGGCCCGGCCTTCCACGGCAAGTACCTCGTAGCGGACACCAGTTTCGGCGCCAGCCAGTTCTGCCGGAGCTTCGGCGGCTACTACCGCCTCGACATCGCTGACGCCCGTTCCTTCCTCGACGACTACGTCGCCGTTCCGTAGCGAGCGCCGAAGGCAGGTCGCCGTCACGCTTGGCGGGATCGGGCCGAGCGTGTCGAGCGCGCAGCGCCGCGGCCGCCGGCGGGCGAGAGCAGTCGATCGTCGCCCGGGAACGCTCGTGACGGCCTCGGCGAACGGTTGCGAGAACCCGCGGCCGGCGCCACAGCTCGCCGGCCCAGTTGATCCGCGGTCCCAGCGGGTGCGCCGCCAGCGCCCGCATCGCCGCCGCGTCGTCTCCGTGGACGGCGGCCTCCACCGTCAGGAGCTCGACGTCCTTCATCGTCCGGACGAGTGCGTCGACCTCGGGCTCGCCCGGAATCATCCGGCACCTCCAGGAGTCGTCGCACGTCGGCTCGCTGCTCTTGTTCTCGACCTTGGACGGCATCGAGGGGTTCGGGGAGAAGGTCGTCCAGGGCCGCGGCGACGATGGCTCGTAGGTTGGCCACTTCCAACGCCTCGACCTCCGCCACCATCCGCTCGACCGGGTTGGCCGTCTCCCGGGCGTCGCGCCGGGGCACCTTCACGATCCCGTACCCCGTCACCTTCATCCACGCCGAAATTGGCATCGTGCCTGCTCGCGTTGGGTGCCCCCGGCAGGATTCGAACCTGCGGCCCGCGGATTAGAAGTCCGCTGCTCTGTCCGGCTGAGCTACGGAGGCGGTGGTGTCAGCCTATGGCGGGCAGGGCGGACGGTGCGGCGAACTCACTCCGTCCGCAGTGCGTCCGTCAGCCCGCTGCGGTCCCGCAGGCGGAGCGCCCACACCAGCACCATCAACGCGACGGTGAGCGCAGCGACGGTGACGACGACGTGGGGAGCCAGGACCGTGGTCGGAGAAGACACCCCGAGAGCGCGGCGCATCGTGTCCCACGCCGCGGCACCGGCGAGCAGACCGAGCGGCACGCCGACCAGCAGCGCCGAACCGATGATGAACGCGCTCTGCCAGGCCATCACCGAACCGCACTCGCGCCGGCGCAGCCCGAGCGCACGCCACACGGCGAGGTCGTGGCGGCGGGATCGGGCGGACAGCACGACGGCGTGCGCCAGGGACGCCATCGCCATGAGCACGAGGAGCGCGGCGAGGAGGACGGGGAGCGAACGGAGGTTGCGCCACGCCGCGATCGGCCCGGGCGTGTCGCGGCTGATCACCGTGGCCTCGCCGACGGCGACACGCAGGCGCGACGCCAGCTCGTCGGCGCCGACGTCCGCGCCGGTGACGAGCACGGCGTTCGCGGCGACCTTCGGCCCGCCGTGGCGGCGAAGACCTTCGATGGTGAGCCCAGCGCCGGTGCCCAGTGACGCCCGCTCGTCGTCAGCCGGGCCGAGGCCCGTGAACGCAGCAACACCCACGACCTCGAGCGGGCCACCGGCGTCCGGCTGGAGCCGGTCACCAATGTGCGCGTCGAGGTGGCGAAGAGTCGAGGTCCCGAGCACCACCTCGTCGGCGGTCGCCGGCTCCCGGCCGGCCACGATGGTGAAGGGAGACGGACCGTTCGCCCCCTGCGAGACCCCGACGGCCGGCGTCGATCGGTCGTGCTCGTCGAGCTCTCCAAAGGTGACGAAAGACCAGGCGGCGACATCTGGTCGCCGCCGGAGCAGCTCGTCGAACTCGGCCACCCCCTGGTCGGTGATTTCGCAGTAGCCCTCCTCGCACGTGAGGGCGACGTCCCATCCCCCTCCGTGCCGCTCGGGATGGGTGACCAGGTCACGGAGGCTTCCGCCGACCACCGCGACCGCCGTGGCCGTGGCGAGGGCGACGAGGGTGGCCAGGAGCGCCGAACGCATCAGGAAAACCGAGGGTCCGGATCGCGGAAACGCCAGCTCGAAGCCGAGTCGTGGCATGAGCGGCAACCCGGATGCTCCCGTGCGCGCGATCGGGCTCGACGGGCGGACGGCGCCGACGGACGTCCTCCAGGACGCGAGGAGCGACACGAAGGCCAGTCCGGCGACGGTGGCGACGACACCGATGGCGAGGACGACGAGATCGACATCTCTCGGCGTCGGTTCCACCGCCGACGACGGTCCCAACACCAGCCATGGCGACGCTCGGAGCGCCACGACCACCGCGAGTACGGCGGCACCGACTCCGATGATCGCGGCGCGGCCGAGCGTCATCGTCGTGAGGAGCCGTCGGTCGGCGCCGTTCACGCGGAGACCCCGGTCGATCCGGGCGTCGGCAGCGGCCTGGCGGGCGACCGCGCCTCCCGCGACGACCAGGCCGACCATCGCGACGAGTACGGCGAACGCGGTGAGCGCCTGTATGTACGGGCGGGTCGCCGTGCTGACCCGCTCGGACCGCCGGCGCCCGTCGCCACGACCTCCCCGTCGCCAGGCAGCGCTTCGAGATCGCGGGCGACCGTTGCCGGGTCAGTCCCGGCGGTCACCGTGATCAGCAACTCATGACCGCCCCGCCAGAACGCGCCGGACGGGACCCGCCACGCCCGGGCGGCCACGTCCTCGGGGATGATCAACCGAGCTGGGCTGCTGGCCTCGTCGCGGGCGACGTCGGCCGGCCCGACAGCCTCGCCGATCACCGTGAGGGTGGCGGTCCACCCGAGCGACGGCTGGGCTTCGAGCGCGGCCAGCAGACCGTCGGCGGACTCCGCCAGCTCGGCCAGTGGGTGCTCGGGCACCACCCGGAGGCGGAGCTCGTCGCCCACCTGCAGTCCGGTCGCGACGAGCCATGCCCGGTTGGCGACGACCTCGTCCGCGCCGGGCACGACGGCGCGACCCTGGCGGATCGCCACCTGCTCGACACCGTCGACGCCTGCGCCGTCAACGACGATCAGCTCCGTGTCCGGGGGCAGGAAGCGGGTCCGGTCGTCCTGCACCCAGAAGGCAGGCGGAAGCTGCGTGACACGACCGACGGCCGCGACCCCTGGGACAGATCGGACGACGCTCAGCGGCATGGCCTCGGCGACGTCGAACACCACGTCCGCGGCCGCGTGCGCGGACCGGAACCGCTCGTAGGCCGAAGATGTCCGTCGCGCTCCCATGACGGCGGCCATGACGGTGCCGCTCACGAGCCCGACGATGACTGCGACGAGAACCCACGACCGCCACCTCCACCGGGCGGCCGCTCGCAACGCGAGCAGTGCCGGCGCAGCCAGCGGCGCGCCATCGGGCATGGGACCATCGACGCGCAGACCGCACCCGGCGTCAACGGTGCTGGCATCCCCAGCGCGCCGGGTGCCTCCTTCCGTTGCTAGGAGGCGCTGAGCTCCACCGACGCAATCGTTTCGTAGCTGGCCGGACCTCGACCGAGATGGCTCTCGACGAGGCTGACCTCGCGAACTCTGAAGGAAGCGCGCTGGAAGCGAGCGCGTTTGGCTCAGAGCTCCCACCGCCCGGCCGCGGGCCAGGGTCAGGTGGCCGCGGAACGGGCGGGGCTCAGGCGGGCGGCCGATGCCTTCGAACGCGCCCGCCACGAGCGCGGCGAGGGCCGAGAGCCCGTCGACGGGCAGGGCGAGCACCTCACGGCCGAGGCGGATGGGCGGGCCGTCGATCGTCGCCACCGCGGTTGGCACGGAGGCGAGCGTCGCCAGCGCGGCCAGCGCGCCGTCAGCCGACTCCACCGAGCCGAGGAAGCGCAGCGTGACGTGCCACTGATCCTCGGTCGTCCAGCGCACACCCTCGACCGCCGGACGGTCGAGCCGGCGCAGCGCAGCCACCACCTCCGGCGGCGGCCAGACGGCGACGAACAGCCTCACCCCGACGACAGACGACGCCGCAGCAGGTCGAGCGCGGAGATCACGGACAGCTGCCGCATCTGCAGCCGCTGCCCCGGCAGCCGGACGGTGACCGCCGTGAGCTCCTCGCCGAGGGCCAGGCCGATGCACAACGTCCCCACCGGCATCCCGTCCTGCTCCGCGGGCCCCGCCACCCCGGTCAGCCCGAGACCGACATCGGCGCCGAGCACGCGGCGGGCGCCGGCCGCCATGGCCATCGCCGTCTCCTCGTTGACCACCGGGCCGGGCTCGACACCGAGCAGGTCGAACTTCACCTCGCTGGCGTACGACACGATCGAGCCCCGGAGCACGTCGCTGGCGCCGGCCACGTCCGTGAGGCGGCCCGCCACCAGCCCGCCGGTCACCGACTCGGCCAGCCCGAGGGTCAGCCCCCGCGCCCGCAGCAGATCGATGACGATCGACTCGATCGTGTCGTCGTCCGTGCCGAAGACGATCGGCCCGAGGATCGCCCGCACCTCGGCCTCGACCGGGTCGAGGACACCGACGGCGGCGGCGGACGAGGGGGCACGGGCGGTCAGCCGCACCTTGATGCCCTCCCAGCCGCTGGCCAGGAAGGCCAGCGTCACCCCGCCATCCACCTCGAGCCGGTCGATGACGGGCCGCAGCCGCTCGTCGAGCCCGCTCTCGCTCTCGCCCCACGTGCGCAGCACCCGGCTGGTGATCACGGACTCGTCGCCCGATCGCCGGCGCAGATCGGGCAGCACCGCCCGCTCGACCATGTCGCGCATCTCGTGGGGGACGCCGGGCACCAGGTAGGCGACGCGGTCGCCGACCGGGCAGATCAGGCCCGGCGCCGTACCCCTGGTCTGGGGGATGACCGTGGCCCCGACCGGCACCAGCGCCTGGCGGAGGTTGTTCTCGGGCATGGCCCGCCGCCTCGACGCGAACATCTCCCGGATCCGGCCGGCCACCTCGTCGTCCGGCTCGAGGCCGACGCCCATGACCTCCGCCATCGCCTCGCGGGTGATGTCGTCGTGGGTCGGCCCGAGGCCACCGCAGACGATGACCGCGTCGGACCGGCCCAGGGCCTCGCGCAGGGCGGCCACGATCCGGGCCTGGTTGTCACCGACCTTGACCTGATGGTGCGACGCGATGCCCGACGCCGCGAGCTGCTCACCGATCCACGCCGAGTTCGTGTCGACGATCTGGCCCAGCAGCAGCTCCGTCCCGACGGCCACCACCTCGCACGAGATCACCGTCGGCCGATCCTCACCAGCCCGACCCTCACCAGCCCGACCCTCATCAGCCCGGCCTCACCAGTTGGGCCCGACCGGGGCCAGCGGTTCGGTGGCCACACGGCGGGCCCGCAGCAGGTAGTGGGCCCCCGACACCACGGTCAACACCACGGCCACCCACAGGAGCGTCAGCCACAGCCACCGCCCGTCCACCGCCGTCACCGGACACAGCGCGACGGCGACGGCCAGCTGCTGGAAGACGGTCTTCAGCTTGGCGACCGGCGTCGCCGGGATGCTGACGCCCTTCGCACCCGCGAACGTGCGATAGAGGCTGATGACGACCTCCCGCACCGCGATGATCGCCACCGGCAGGACCGGGAAGACCCCGCGGCCGACGAGCGTGAACATCGCCCCGAGCACCAGCACCTTGTCGGCCAGCGGGTCCAGGAACGCGCCCGACCGTGTGGACCCGTACCGCCGCGCCAGGTACCCGTCGATGCCGTCGCTCGCGCACAGCACCACCCAGAGGGCCAGCGCCACCCACGAGCCCTCGCTGCCCGTGATGAGAGCGAACAGGACCGGTGACACCATGACGCGAGCGACGGTCACCACGTTCGCCCACGTGGCGATGGCGCTCGGGTCGTGGCTCATTGGTGCCGCCTGCGAGGCTGCGGACAGGTCCGGTCGAGCGCATCGGGAAGCACCAATGAGCCGTCCGCCGCTACGCGGCGGACACTGCACCGTGACATGGAGCTCGCTCCGCTCGCTCACGCGGCATGATCCTCGGCAACCAGGTCAGGGCCGAGCGCGTCGACGACGACCACGTCATGCAGTGCCCCCACGGCGAGCGAGTCTGGCACCTGGATGACGCCGTCGATCTCCGGCGCTTCGCGGTGGCTGCGGGCGATGCCGGGCGCGTCGACCAGCACCTGCACGCGAGATCCGATCAGGTCGTCCCGGCGCGCCGCGGTGATGTCGTCCTGGAGCGACCGCAGCTCGGACAGGCGCTCGTCCATGAGCTGGCGAGGCACGACATCGTCCAGCCCCGCCGCGTACGTCCCGTCCTCGCGGCTGTAGGCGAAGAAGCCGCACCAGTCGAGCTGCGCCGACTCCACGAACGACAGCAGCTCGTCGTGGTCCTCCTCCGTCTCGCCGGGATAGCCGACGATGAAGTTCGACCGGAAGGCGGCTTCCGGGAAGCGGGCCCGGATCTCCTCGATCCGGCGCAGGAACCGCGCGCCGTCGCCCCAGCGCCGCATCCGTCGCAGCAGCGGCTTGGACACGTGCTGCAGCGAGAGGTCGTAGTAGGGCACGCCGGTGCCGCCGATGACGTCGATGAGCTCGTCCGTGAGGTCGGACGGGTACAGGTACAGCAACCGGACCCGCGGCACCCGCTCGGCCACCGCCCGCACGAGCGGCACGATGGCGCCCGCGCCGAGCTCGGCCGGACGGTCCTTGCCGTAGCTGGCCAGATCCTGGGCCACGAGCACGATCTCCTGGGCCTGGAGCTGGTCGACCTCGTCCAGGATCGATGCGACGTCGCGGCTGCGCTGCGGCCCCCGGAAGCTGGGGATGGCGCAGAAGCCGCACGAGCGGTCGCAGCCCTCCGCGATCTTCACGTAGGCCCATGGCGCCTGGGCCGGGGGTCGGGGCAGGTTGAGCAGGTCGAGCTCGGGGACGGCGGGCGCCTCCTTCTCGCCGGCGTCGCCGGCCGAGCGCTTCCGACCCAACGTGATCGGGACGCCGAAGCCGCTGACAGCATCCACCTCGGGCAACGCCGAGGCCAGCTCGCTGCCGTAGCGCTCGGCCAGGCAGCCGGTGACGACGAGGCGCGCCCCGTCCCGCCGTCGCTCGTCCAGGGCCAGGATCGTGTCGATCGATTCCTGGCGGGCGTCCTCGATGAAGGCGCAGGTGTTGACGACGACGAGGTCCGCGGCGGCAGGATCCTCGACCGCTTCCAGACCGTCCGCCAGCAGCGTGCCGACCAGCTTGTCCGAGTCGACCTGGTTCTTGGGGCAGCCGAGCGTCTCGATGTAGAAGCGCCCTGGCACAACCGGCGAGCCTACCGGCGACCCTTCTCCGGCCCCGGGGCTCAGGCGTGGTGGGCGAGGCGCAGGCCTGGTCGGGGCCAGGGCATCGACAGCAGCCGGCCGGTGCCGGACGCCGTGATGAAGGCCGTCCGCAGCTCCGGCCCGCCGAAGCAGATGTTGGTCGTCAGGACGTCGCCGGTGGGCACGTGCTCCAGCACCTCGCCGTCGGGCGCGATGACGGTGATGCCTCCGTTCACCAGCGTGGCGACGCACACGTTGCCGTCACCGTCGACGGCCAGCGAGTCGAGGAGCTGCATCCCGGGCAGGCCGGCGAGGCACACGCTCGGATCGAGCGGGAGCGCCCGGGCCAGCTCGCCCGGACCGGTCACGGTGCGCCTGTAGACCCGGCCGTCGTGGGTCTCGGCCCAGTAGACGGTGCCCCCGTCAGGAGACAGGCCGATCCCGTTCGGCGAGTCGACCGGGAACACGACCTCGGTGATGGCAGACCCGTCAGGAAGCGCGTAGTAGATACCCGTCCGGTCCTTCGATCGCCCGTGCCGGATGCCGTGGTCGGTGAACCAGAAACCACCGTGGGCATCGAACACGAGGTCGTTCGGCGCCCGCAGCGGGTGGCCGTCGCACTCGGTGTACAGGTCGGTGATCGCGCCGCTGGAGAGATCCACCCGTTGGATCCGCCCGCCGATGTAGCGCTCGGGGTCGAACGGCCCCGGCAGCAGCAGGCCGCCCATCTCGACCGGGGTGAAGCACCCGCCGTTGTTGCACAGGTACAGCGCGCCGTCGGGCCCGATGGCCGCTCCGTTCGGCCCACCGGGGATCTCGGCCACGGTCGTCTTGGTCCCGTCCGGCGCCACGCGCGTGATGCCCGGCTTGAACATCTCGACCAACACCACGCTGCCGTCGTCCATGGCGATCGGGCCCTCGGGGAAGCGAAGGCCCGACGTGATCTCAGTGAACTCAGGCACCGATGCCGTTCCCGTCCCTCTCCGCCTGCTGCAGCAGGTCCAGCTCCTCGACCGTCATCAACACCGCGCGCGCCTTGGAACCCTCGCTCGGTCCGACCACCCCGCGCTGCTCCAGCAGGTCCATCAGCCGCCCGGCCCGGGCGAAGCCGACCTTGAGCTTCCGCTGGAGCATCGAGGTCGAGCCGAGCTGGCTGCGGACCACGAGGTCCATGGCCTGGCGGAGCAGCGTCTCGTCCTCGTCGTCACCGGCGGCGTCGCCGTACAGCCCACCGCCGCTGCTCTGCTCGCCCTCCACGCCGGCGACGTAGACGACGTCGGGGGCCTGGCGCCGCCAGTGGGCCACGACCTTGCGGACCTCCTCCTCGCTCACGAACGCGCCCTGGATGCGCTGGGCCACGTTGGAGTTGCCGGGCAGGAGCAGCATGTCCCCCTTGCCGACCAGCTTCTCCGCCCCCGGCTGGTCGAGAACGACGCGGCTGTCGGTGAGGCTGGACACCGCGAACGCCACCCGGGCCGGGATGTTGGCCTTGATCACACCGGTGATCACGTTGACGCTCGGGCGCTGGGTGGCGACGATCAGGTGGATGCCGACGGCCCGCGCCTTCTGCGCGATGCGGGTGATGCACTCCTCCACGTCGCGGGCCGCGACCATCATGAGGTCGTTGAGCTCGTCGACGACCACGACGATGTAGGGCAGCCGCTCGGCTTTCGTGGCCGTGTCGTTGCTGTCGTCGTCATCGCTCTCGAGCGGGTCCCCGCTCTTCGCGGCAACGTTCGACGGGGGCGGACCGAGCTCACCCCGGTCGTACGCGGCGTTGTAGCCGGTGATGTCCCGGAAGCCGACCTCGAACAGGAGGTCGTAGCGCCGCTCCATCTCCTTCACGGCCCACCCGAGCGCGTTGGCCGCCTTCTTGGGATTGGTGACGGGTTGCGTGAGCAGGTGGGGCAGGCGGTTGTACTGCCCCATCTCGACCTGCTTGGGGTCGACGAGGATCAGGCGCACCTGCTCCGGCGTGCTCCGCATCAACAGCGAGGTGATGATGCAGTTGAGGCTGCTGGACTTGCCGGCGCCCGTCGCCCCGGCGATGAGTAGGTGGGGTGTCGTCGCCAGGTTGAGGAAGACGGCGCGTCCGGCGATGTCCTTGCCGATGGCGACGTCGAGCGGGTGGGAGGCCTGGCGGGCCTCCGGCGCTCCCAGCAGGTCGCCGAGCGACACGAGTTGCCGGGTGTGGTTGGGCACCTCGATGCCGATGGCCGACCGGCCGGGGATGGGCGCCAGGATGCGCACGTCGGTCGCCGCCATGGCGTAGGCGATGTCCCGCTGCAGGGTGGTGACCCGGGCCACCTTCACCCCGGAACCCAGCTCCAGCTCGAAGCGCGTGACCGTCGGCCCGACGGTCATCCCGACCAGCTTGGTCTCCACCCCGTGGCTGGCGAGCGACTGCTCCAGCACCCGCCCGCGTGCCTGCACCTCGGCGTGGTCCAGTTCCAGCGTGTTGCTCCGCGTGAGGTACGACGCGGGCGGCAGCTTCCACTGACCCCGCTGCGCGCCCGGCCCGAGGTCGATCTCGAGCTGCTGAGTCTGCCCACCGACGAGGGTGGAGGGGTCGGGCGGAGGCAGCGCCTTGCGCCGACGCCCACGTCCACCGTCGGCGGCACCGGCCTCGCTGGCGAAGTCGTAGAGCGCCGGCCCGTCGGCTCCCTCTGCGACCTCCGTGCCGGCTGGTGCGGTGGCCGACGAGCTCGACAGCGTCGACATGCCCTGGAGCGCGTGCTTCGCCTTCCGCCAGGCGGGACCCGCGCCACCGCGCACGCCTCGACCGAACCCGACCGCGACCCGCCTCAGGGAGGCACGCGTGGCGACGAGGACACCGGCCAGGACCACGGCAAGGAGCAGGATGACCGCCCCGGCTGAGCCGATGAGCTGGCGGAACGGCTCGCCGGCGACGGCGCCCAGCCATCCGCCGGCGTCTTCCACCTCCGACGGTGTGATGACGATGTCCCGTGGACCACGGGCCAGGTGCAGCAGGCCGAGCACAGCCAGCGCGGCCATGCCGACGCCGAGCGCCAACCGCCACCGGTGCTCGCGCTGGCCGTCCACGAGGAGCGCGACACCGCAGGCGACGAGCGCCAGCGGCAGCAGGAACCGGCCGAGGCCCACGAAGGCGCCGAGCCCGGTGTCGACCCCACTTCCCAACGGCCCGGCCACGCGGAGGAAGACGGCCAGGGCGACGAGCGCGCCCACCACGATGAGGACCAACCCGAGCAGGTCCCCCCGGTGCGGGTCGAGGGCGCCGCGGACCGCGGCGGACCGCGACGAGGCCGCGCGCCCGCTGCTGGCGGGGCGTGACGAGCCGCGCGGGGGCGTCTTGGTCGCGCTCGCCCGGCGGGACGGGCCCTTGGCCGGGTTGCGGCTGGCCATGGCGCCTACCGTAGCAATGGGGCGCGCGAGCGTTCGGGCATGGGACCCGGCGTCGAGCGGCTCAGGCCTCCATGACGACGGGCACGATCATGGGCCGGCGGCGTGTGCGCTCGCTGACGAACTGGCCCGCGGCCCGCCGCACCTCCCGCTCGAGGCTCTCCACGTCCCGCACGCCCTTGCCGAGCGCCGCCTCCACGGCCTGGGCCACGCGATCGCAGGCCTCGTCGAGCAGGTCCTCGGCCTCGGGCGCGTAGACCCACCCACGGGTGATGATCTCCGGTCCGGTCAGGACCCGGCTGGCTCCGACGTCGACGGTGGCGACGACCACGACGACACCTTCCTCGGCCAGCACCCGCCGGTCCCGCAGCACGCCCCGCCCCACATCGCCGACGATGCCATCGACGTAGAGGTAGCCGGCCGGCACGCGCCCGCTCAGCTCGAGACCACCGTCGGCCAGCGTGACGACGTCGCCGTCCTCGCACAGGTGGACGTGGGAGGCCGGGACCCCCATGAGGGCGGCCAGCTTGGCGTGGGCCACCATGTGCCGGTATTCGCCGTGGATGGGCACGAAGTACTCGGGGCGGGTGATGGACAGCAGGGTCTTGAGCTCGTCGGCCTGCGCGTGGCCGGTGGCGTGCACGTCGGCCACGCCGCTGTGCACGACCTCAGCGCCGTTGCGCAGCAGCCCGTCGATCACCCGGTTGACGTTGAACTCGTTCCCCGGGATGGCGTGGCTGGAGAGGATGACCGTGTCGTGCTCACCGACCTTCAGCCAGCGGTTCTCGCCAGAGGCCATCAGCCCGAGCGCCGACATCGGTTCCCCCTGCGAACCGGTGGAGATGATGCACACCTGCCCCGGGGCCAGCCGGTCCACCTCCTCGATGTCGATGAGGGACGCATCCGGGATGGTCAGCAGGCCCAGGTCACGGGCCAGACGCACGTTCTTCTTGATCGACATCCCCAGCGTGGCCACGACCCGCCCACTGGCGATGGCCGCGTCGGCGATCTGCTGGATGCGGTGGATGTGGCTGGCGAAGCTGGAGGTGATGATGCGCCGGCCGCGCTGCTCCGCGAACAGCGCGCGCAGCACTGCGCCGACCCGCCGCTCGCTCGGCGCGTACCCGTGCTCCTGCGCGTTTGTCGAGTCCGACAGCAGCAGGCGGATGCCGTCCGTCGCGGCGATGGAACCGATCCGGGCCAGATCGGTCCGGCGGCCGTCCACGGGCGTCAGGTCCAGCTTGAAGTCGCCGGAGTGGAGGATCACGCCCTGCGGGGTGTGGATGGCGATGGCGAAGGCATGGGGGACCGAGTGGGTGACGGGGATGAACTCCACGTCGAACGGTCCGATGCGGCGGCGCTCCCCGTCGGCCACCACCTCCAGTCGCGTCCGGTCGAGCAGGCCCGCCTCCTCGATGCGGTTGCGGGCCAGCCCCAGCGTCAACGCCGAGCCGTAGATGGGGAACGACAGCTCCCGGAGCAGGAAGCTGAGCGCGCCGACGTGGTCCTCGTGGCCATGGGTGGCGACGCAGCCCACGATCCGATCGGCGTTGGCCCGCAGGTAGGTGAAATCGGGCAACACGAGGTCGATGCCGTGCATGTCCGCATCGGGGAACATGAGGCCGCAGTCGATGAGCAGCAGGCGGTCGTCCTGCTCGAGGACCATGCAGTTGCGGCCGATCTCGCCCAGCCCGCCGAGGAAGGCGATGGAGATCGGGACCGCCATCGCGTTCAGCCAGGCTGACGATCAGGGCGGCTGGGGAACGCGTCCCGCCACCGCTCCAGGTTGGCGAGCACCTCCCGGGCGCGGTCATCCAAGGCGGCCGGCGCCGGGCCCATCGGCAGGCGGGCCTGGCCGACCGGCAGCTCGAGCACCCGGAGCATGGCCTTGGTGGGCAGCGGGTTGGGGGTCTCGTCGCCGGTCTCGAAGGCGAAGCTCTCCAGGAGCCGGGAGTTGACCAGACGGGCGCCGACCACATCGCCCTTCTCCCAGAGATCGAACAGGTCCTGGTGGTCCGATCCCGTCCAGTGGGTGGCGACGCCGATGACGCCGACTGCCCCGCTGGCCAGCAGCGGCAACGTCATCCCGTCATCCCCCGAGTACACCTCGTAGCCCTCGGGCGCGCTGGAGACGAGTGCTGCCGTCTCCCCCGGGTTGCCGGCCGCATCCTTGAGCACCAGCACGTTGGGGACTTCGTGAGCCAGACGCAGGAGTGTGGCCGTGGTGATCTTCCGCCCGGTCCGGATCGGGATGTCGTAGATGACGACCGGCAGGTCGGTGGCGGCGGCCACGGCCCGGAAGTGGGCGTCGAGCCCGGCCTGCGACGGCCGGTTGTAGTACGGGCAGACGGCCATGACGCCGGCGACCCCGAGCGCGGACGCCTCCCTGGTCAGGTGCACGGAGTGGGCGGTGTCGTTGCTGCCGGTACCGGCGATGACCGGGATGGTGACGGCTTCGGCCACGGCGGCCCAGAGGCTCAGCTTCTCCTCGTCGCTGAGCACCGGCGCCTCGCCCGTCGTGCCGGCCACCACCAGCCCGTCGTTGCCGTGGCTCTCCAGCCAGCGGGCCACCGTGCGGGCGGCGTCGAGGTCGAGGCCGCCGTCGGCGTCGAAGGGGGTGACCATGGCCGAGAGCACGCGGCCGAAGCGGGCCATCAGAACGAGCCCTCCTTCGCGCGGTCGATGCCAAGGGTGAGGATGAGGTCCTCGTGGAGCTCCATCCACACGTCGTGGTACGAGCCGCACATGACGCCGGTGAACATCTGGTGATCGCCCTCGGCGACCCGCTGGGCGGTGGACGAGAGCCGCGGCCCGTACGGGGCCAGGCGGGTGACCTCGCTCCCGATGGCGCCCACGACGGGCTGGGTCTGGCTGTCGATGTCGAGCAGCCGGGCGATGACGGCGGCGTCGTGGGCCGCGTCCGTGTGGTCGTTCGGGCTTCCGTCGCGCAGCTGCCAGTCCCCGCACAGCTCCTTGAAGGCGTCGTTGAGCTCGAGGAACGGCGGGTAGTGGGGCTCGATGAGCGGCCGCAGCGGCGGCGCCTCCGCGGCGAGCTCGTCGGCGTGGACCTCCCGGCCCCTCGGAGTGAGCTGCCAGAGCGCCCGGGCCTCCCGGAACAGGGCCAGCTCCTCGTTCTGGAAGTCGGCGAGGTGCTGCTCGACCTCGTCCGGCTCCACGGCTGAGAGGTCGGCCAGCACGTCCACCTTGGCGAAGCCCTTGATGCGCAGGGCATGGAGGACACGGAAACGGGGTTCGGAGTCGTACGCCATAGCCGATTGCACGGTACCAGCGGGGCCAGGGCCGCTCTGGACCACCCGCCGTGGTGCCGACCGCCATTGGGGGAAGGTGCACTGGGTGGTGGGCCAGTCTCCGAGCGTGGCGACGGCCGCGACGGTGGCGGTCGGCTGCTGGAACGAGCCCCCGGGACCGACAGCGCGCCGGTCGCTCGGAGTTGAACTGACCGTAACGTCTGCAAGTCCCCCACCCGACCGGCGCGCCTCCACGCCCCGGCCGCCGACACACCGAGGAGACCACGTCGCGATGACGCTCAGCCGACGGGAACTGCTGAAGAGGGCGAGCGCGGTGGCCGGCGTGGCTGCCGTGGCGGCCGCCTGCGGACCACCGGCTCCTCCGCCGCCCCCTCCGCCGCCGAACGGCCCGCGGACGATCGTGGTGATGATCGGCGACGACATGCGGTTCGACTACCGCACCGTGCTCCGCAACCTGAACTCCAGCTGGGTCGACTGCGTCAACGCCGCTGTCGAGGTCCCGATGTGTGGCCCGTCGCGGGCCGCGATGTTCAAGGGCATGTACTCCTCGCGGACGGGGGTGACCGGCAACTCGACCACCTACCTGATGAACGACGCCGACACCATCGCCACGCGGATCCGCGCCCGCGGCTTCAAGACGGTGCTGTCCGGCAAGTACCTGAACGACTTCCCGTGGAACCGTCCGGCCAGCTACGTGCCGCCGGGTTGGAACGTCTGGAACGCCGCCGGGTCGTCGAACTTCCAGCCCGGGGGCATGTGGGCCTCCGACTACATCTTCCACTTCGCCGCGCAGCAGGTCCTCAGCACCCCCCGCACGACGCCGCTGTTCCTCTGGGTCGCCCCTACCGAGCCGCACCTGCCGGCCAACCCGCCGGCCCGCCACGCCAACGCCGCCGTCAACCTGCCGCCGAAGTCCCCGGCGTTCAACGAGGCCGACGTCAGCGACAAGCCGGCCAACCAGCAGTTCCCGTTGCTGAGCGCCTCGCAGATCGCGACCATCGACCGCGACCGCCTGGGCATCGGCCGCTGCCTGCTGGGCGTGAACGACGGGATCGGCGAGCTGATGAACGCCCTCTCGGCGACCGGCCGCCTGAACACCGCCCACATGTTCTTCACCAGCGACAACGGCTACCTGCTGGGCGAGCACCGGATGGTCAAGAAGGGCGAGCCCTACGAGGAGCCCAGCCGCCTTCCCTTCATGGTCCGCTGGCCCGGCGTGGCCGGGCGCGTCGAGCGCAACGTCATCAGCTCGGTCGACCTGCCGGCCACCCTCTGCGGCATCGCCGGCACCACCCCGCCGGGGTCCGACGGCCGCAACCTGGCGTCGCTGATCACCAGGGGCACCGCGGTGCGCGACGCGGCCTACATCGAGCCGCCCGGAGGCAGCTCGTGGCACGCCCTGCGCACCAACCGCTTCAAGTACGTCGAGTACGGCAACGGCGGGCGGGAGCTCTACGACCTGGCCGGCGACCCGGCCGAGCTCAACAACGTCTACTTCGCCCCGGCCTACCAGAGCACGGTGGCCTCCCTCGGCGGCCGGCTGCAGAGCCTCAAGCCGTAGCCGACCGTCCTCCGCCCGAGTGAGCGGCCGGGTCGAATGATGACCGACTCCTGAGAGGGGGACGGATGCTGTCACGACGGGAGCTCGCTGAAGCGGGCTCCGGCTGTTCGCCGTGGGCGCCGCCGGCGCTCAGCCACGATGACCGCGGCGGATCCGTCCCGGTCCCGCTGCGCACGGTCGTCGGGCGCTTCCGCACGATCGCGGTGATCGTGGCCGACGACATGCGCTTCGACTTCCGCACGTGTCGTGTCGCAACTTCCAGCAGGGCTGGATCGACTGCGTGCAACTCGCGCCGTCGAGACCCCGCTGTGCGGCCCAGGGCGGGTCGGGCTCATCCGGGGGACGTACTCCTACCGGACCGGGCGTGACGTCGAACGACACCACTTCGCGGATGGCCGATAGCTGACACCATCGCCACCCGGATCCGCGCCCGCGGGCTACCGCACGGTCCTGTCCGGCAAGTACCTCAACGGGTTCCCCTGGAGCCGCCGGCCGGTCGTACGTGCCTCCCGGATGGGACGTCTGGTTCGTCGACCGGCTCACGCGAACTACCGGCCCGGGCTACCGTCAGCACCTCGACCGACTACATCTTCGGCGTCGCGGCGCAGCCAGGTCCCAGGACGACCCCGTACGACGACGCCGCTGTTCCTCTAGCGTCGGATCCCACAGGCGCCGCACCTGCCCGGCGGTGCCTGCCGGCCCGGCACGCCAACGCCGTCGTCGGCGCTGCCCTCCGGTCCCTCCGTGCGTTCAACGAGGTCGACGTCAGCGACAAGCCGGCCACCACAGCAATCGCGGCGTCCACCGCTGACAGCCGTCGCAGATCGCGCAGGCCCTCGCCGGACCGCCTGCAGATCGGACGTTCCCTGCTCGGGGTCGAACGACGGCATCACCGACGCTGCTGAGCGCGCTCGTCCGACAGCCGGCCGCGCTGCCGACCGTACCGCCATCTTCTTCACGTCGCGACAACGGCTACATGCTGCGGCGAGCACCGGCTCTGTCAAGAAGGGACTTGAGCCGTACGAGGAGCCGCAGCCGACGTCGCCGCTTCACTGCGTGCGGCTGGCCGGGCGGGCGCCGGGCACGGGCACGAGGCGCTGGCGGTCGTCAGCTCGATCGACACTCGCCGGCCACGCGTGCTGCGCGGTCGCCGGCAGCGCGATTCCGCCGAGCGCCGATCGGCCGTCGACCTCTCGCGCCTCGCTGGATCGGACCCGGGGCGCCGCGGTGCCGCGACGCGGCCTACCTCGAAGCGCCCGGCAACCAGCTCGTGGGACGCGCCTGCGCACGCGCCCGCTTCAAGTACGTCGAGTACGGCGCCGGCCGGCGCCCGCGAGCTGTACGACCTGGTCGGCCGATCCCTTCGAGCTCGAATCAACGTCTGCCGGCAACCCGGCCTACCAGCCGCCACGCTGGCAGCCGCTCCTCAAGCGGCGGCGCAGCCAGGCCTCCGCACGCTGCGGCTGCTGAGTCAGGGCGTCTCCGGCGAGCTCGCTGGCAGCCGCGGGCAGCCCGGCCTGACGTCCAGCGGCAGCGACGCGGGCACGGGCACGTTGCACGCGGTCCCGACGCAGTCCCGCAGCGAGACGAACAGGCTCCGGAGCTGCGCCTCCACCTGGGCGTGGGTCGGACGACCCGGCCAGGTTGGTCAGCTCGTTCGGATCCTCCGCGAGGTCGTAGAGCTCGCGCTCGCCCGTGACCGGGAACTCGGCGTAGACCCAGCGGCCGGTCCTGACCCCGTCGAACTGGGCTTCCGCCGCGGTGTCGATCCCGCTGGCGATCCTCACCGGGCGGTCGACATCGGACTTCTCCAGCCACTCCTGCAGCCCTGTGCCGTCCATGGTCAGCCCGCGCGGGCGCCGGCCAGGCGGAGGAACGTCGGCGCCAGATCGGGGAACGTCACGGGCGTGCTGACCTCGGCGCCCTCCGGGAACCCCGGCCCGGCGACGTACAGCGGCACCTTGATGGAGGGCTCGTAGATCACGCTCTTGTTGAACGCGATGCGGTGCTCACCGTGCGTGTACCCGTTGTCGCTGGCGAACACGAAGAGCGTCGTCTCGAGCTCGCCGGCGGATTCGACGGCGTCGATGATCTCGCGGACGCCCTCGTCGACCGAGGCCAGCGACGCCAGTTGCCTGCGGTACTTCTCGGTGATGATCTCCGTGCGGCCGGCGCCGATCTCCGGGAGCTCACGGAGCCACTGCGGCTTGTCCGTGACATCGGCTTCCGAGAAGCTCGGGTCTCTCGGCATGGGTGCCGTCGCGAAGGAGCCGCGGTGCCGGAGCGCGGGCCGGGGCGCGCTGCCGTTCCAGCGCCGGCCGCGGCTGTCCGTCCCCAGCTCGACGTGAGGGGCGGTGTACCAGACCTGGAGGTAGAACGGATCCGCCTCGGGAGCCGTGTCCTCGACGAACTCCCGGCTGATCCGGGTGATGACATCCGTCTTGTAGTCGCTCGGCGTGGTCCCGAACGCCGTCTCCACGCCGTTGTGGTTGAGCGTGTAGTCGTACATCAGGAACGGGTTCTCCGAGGTGGCCCACCACTCGTCCCATCCGATCGGGCGGGTCCTGTCCGCGCCGTAGCCGTTCATGTACTTGCCGACGTGCGCGGTGCGGTAGCCGGCGTCGTGCAGCCAGCGGGCCAGCGTGTTGGTCTGGTCCATGCCGTCGAACCCGCCCCCGTCCTCGTTGTTGTTGGACGTCACGCCGTGGTTGTGCGGGTACTGGCCCGTCACCAGGCTCGCCCGGGCGGGGCAGCACAGCGGGATGGGCACGATGGCGTTGCCGAAGGAGGTCCCCCGCTGCGCGATGAGCTCCTGCACCGACGGGCAGCGCGGTCATCTGATCCGCCGACTGGTCGTCGGTCAGGAAGAACACGATGTTCGGCCGCGTCCCGTCGGCTGACCGCACCTCCGGGGTTGATCGCCCACAGGCCGTGGCGGCCAGCGCCAGCACGATCGTGCCCGCGATGACGAGCCGTCGCACCACGTCCCGCTGGCCTCCCCGCTGGCGTCCGAATGCTGGACCTCGACCGCCCATCGACGGTCCCAACGCTAGCGCTGCGGTCCGCCCGGCTTCTGCCGGGCCGTGTCGGGGGCGGATCAGGCCTGGATCGGCGCCGGGGCCTCCTGGCCCAGTTCGAACTCCAGGTACTCCTCGCCCGTGTCGGCCCAGTCCTCGAACTGGATCACGCCCATCTCCTCGAAGCGGCGGCGCAGCCAGGCCTCGTTGCGGTCGAGCAGGCCGAGCTTCTTGCAGTTGGGGACGATCTTGGAGAAGAGCATCTGCTGGAAGAGCGCGCGCATCGGGTCCTGCATGACGAGGGGCACGATCTCCTTGGGTGCCACGCCCATGCGCTCCCACACCTCCTGCTGGAGGAAGCGGTCCCGCATGCGCACGGCGGCCTCGAAGGCGAACTCCTGGCGGTCCTTGATCTCGGCGTCGGTCATGCCGTCGTAGACCTCCTTCAGGCTGAGCACCCCGAAGGCCACGTGGCGGGCCTCGTCGCTCATCACGTAGCGCAGCATCTGCTTCAGCAGGGGCTCGCTCGTGAGCTGGTGCATGAACCCGAAGGCGGCGAGAGCCAGACCCTCCACCATCACCTGCATGCCGAGGTAGGTCATGTCCCACCGGCTGTCGTTGACGATGTCGTCCAGCAGCATCCGCAGGTGGGCGTTGATCTGGTAGTGGCCGCCGAGCTTCTCGTCGATGTAGCGGGCGAAGACCTCGACGTGACGGGCCTCGTCGACGACCTGCGTGGAGGCGTAGAGCTTGGCGTCGTACCACGGCACGGTCTCCACGATCTTGGCGGTGCACAGGAGCGCGCCCTGCTCGCCGTGCATGAACTGGCTGAGGCTCCAGCGCCGGCCCTCCATGCCGAACTCGACCCACTGGCGCTCGTCCCACTTCTCCACCGGGGTGCCGATGTAGATGCTGGGGTCGATGCCGGCGCCGATCGCCGCCTGGTCGGCGGTGATGGTGGCCTCGAGGTCGACCTCCGTGTCCCACGGCAGGTCCGTCGTGGCGTTCCACTGGCCCGTCTTGGCCTTCTCGTACAGCTTGCGCAGCGCGGGCCGGGCCAGGGAGTAGTCCCAGGTGAAGATGGCGTCGGCGTTGTCCTTGACGACGTGCTCGACGGCCTCGACGTCGGTGTTGGTCACGCTCAGGATGGCCTCGATGTCGTCGACATCGGCACGGCCGATCATCTCTTCGTTGCTCGAGATCGTGGTGGACATGGCGGTCACCTCACGTGGTGGTCGTCGGGTCAGGGACGGGGAAGGCGGGCAGGACGTGGTTGCGGATGAAACGACGAGCCGACTCGGGCTCGCCGAAGTCGACGAAGCGTGACGGGGTCAGGAAGTACGACACGACAAGACGGCTGAGCAGCTCGGCCATCTCGGCCGACCGCTCCTCGCCGATCCAGCCGGCGACCAGTGGGGTGAGGTAGGCGGTGGCCGTCTCGAAGATGACGGGCAGGCCGTCGAAGTTGAGCGTCATCGCCACTTCGCCGGGACGGGAGGCCAGCATCACCTGGAGGTGCTCGTCCGAGCGCAGCTGGCGGGTGGCCTCCACGACGATGCGCACCAGCAGCTCGTCGAGGGAATCGACCGCGGCGACGTGTTCCTGGAGCTCGATGAAGAAGTCGTTGCTGTCGCGGCGCCGGAGGCCCTCGTACAGCACCTCCTTGCCGCCCGGGAAGAGGCGGTAGAGGGTGGCCCGGGAGATGCCGGCCTCGGTGGCGATGTCGTCGACGGTGACCTTGGCCATGCCCCACCGCTCGCAGCACCGTTTGGCGGCGTCGAGCACCCGGTCCTCGCTGCTCGCCGGAGCGAGGGCCGGTTCGGCGACGACGGACATGGTGAGACAGTAAGACGAAAACCGTCTCACCGTCAACCGGCCCCAAGGGGTCTCTTGCGGCCGCTGGACGCCGGTGCGGGCCGGAATCCCGCGAGAACCCGCACGAATGAATGAACCGGCTCACCCATCCGGATGTTGCGGTTGCATGACAACGTTGCGGTTGTGCTACAACGGCTCCTGTCGCCGCCACGCCGGGCGGGCAGGAGAACACCGAGCGGGAGCAGGGCGCACGAAGCGCCGGGGGCACAGTGCTCAGCTCAGCGGGAGTCCGGCAGGGGACCAGGGGCGGACCGGAACACCTGGAGGCAAACCACGATGCGCCGATCCTTGGCTGTCATCAGCGTCGCCGTCGCTGCCGCGCTCATCGGAGCCGTGGCCTGCGGCCCACCGTCGGGCAGCGTCCGCCGACCAGGGCGCCCGGCCGGGCCGAGCGCCGGCAGCGCCTCGAGCGGACCCGGCGGCCCGCAGGACGCGGGCAGCGCGGGGGGCGGCGGGCTCGCCACCTTCCGGATCCTGTGCGGTTCCAGCCACTTCGCCCCGGATGACCCGATCGTCCACCCGAACATGGCCGGGATGTCCCACCTGCACCAGTTCCTGGGCAACCGGACGACCAACGCCGCCTCGACTGCCCAGTCACTGGCCGGCCAGGCCACCACGTGCAGCGCGGCGGCCGACAGCTCGGCCTACTGGGGCCCGATGCTGTACCAGAACGGCACCGCCGTCCCCGCCATGTCCGCGCTCATCTACTACCGGGGCGGCTCGCACCGTGACCCCGGCACCATCCGGGCCTTCCCGGCCGGACTGCGGATGATCGCCGGCAGCGCCACCACCACCGGTCCCCTGCCGACCGACGCCGTGGCCTGGATGTGTCAGGGGATGGCCACCCGCTCGGCCACGCCGCCGAACTGCGGAGGCAACGCGCTGGTCCTCCAGATCCGCTTCCCCGACTGCTGGGACGGGAGGAACCTCGACTCGGCCGACCACAAGAGCCACATGGCCTACACGGTGAGCGGCATGTGCCCGAGCAACTACCCGGTCCCCGTGCCGCTGCTCGAGTACAACTTCCGCTACAAGACGTTCGGCAACACGGGGCTGACCCTGGCCTCCGGATCGGCGTACACGTACCACGCCGACTTCTTCAACGCCTGGAACCAGACGGCACTGGGCGGCTTCATCAGCTCTTGCCTCCACACCGGGCGGGAGTGCGGCACAGTCTCGTAGCAGCCTCGTAGCAGCCTCGTAGCTGCCGTCCAGCGGGCTCGTCGGCCGCCCCTGCCCGGGGCCGGTGCGGGGGCGGCGACGGTACGATCGACCGATGGCCGAGCCCGCGGAGCCCGCCGAGCTGCCGCAGCCACTGCCCCCTCCGCTCGGCCCGCCCGCCGGCGCGCCAGCCGACACAGACGCGCCAGCCGACACCGCGTGGCCGGATCACCCCATGCCCCGCGCCGCGGTGCGCCGCCTCGTCCTCGTCGCCGGCCTGCTCCTGTACATCGCCGGCACCATCGGCTCCAACATCGCGCCGGCCCTCATCGACGATCACCCGGTGGGCATCCTGGCGCTGTCGTCGCGGAACCGGAACCTCTTCGCCTCGGTCCCGTTCATCGATCCGCTCTCCTACGCCGTCGTCGGCTTCCTCCGGGTCCTGGCGGCCGCCGTGGTGCTCTTCTTCATCGGCCGCTGGTACGGCGCCAAGGGGATCGGTTGGGTCGAAGGCCAGGTGGGAGAGCTGCCGGCCACGATCCGGTGGATCCAGCGGGGCGTGGACCGCGCCGGCGGCGCCCTCGTCGTCCTGATGCCGGGCAGCAACATCGTGTGCCTCATGGTGGGGCACCGACGCATGGCCCCGCGGACCTTCCTCCCCCTGGTCACCGTCGGCATCGTTCTCAAGCTGATCGTGCTGTGGGCCGGTGGGAAGCTCTTCGAGGACCAGATCAAGACCTTCCTGGACTTCATCGAGCGGTACCAGTGGTGGATCGTCATCGGGCTCTTCGCGCTGACCTTCTTCCAGTCGGCGGGCCGGGTCCGCAAGTCCGTCCCGGAGGTCATCGAGGAGATCGAGCGGCCGGAGGATGAGCCAGTCGCACCTCCGGATCCGGCGCGCTACGGTGCGGGGATGGACGGGGGCCCAGACACCAAGTGAGGGGTGTCTCCGTGGCCACAGGCGCTTCGAGCGGGATCGGAGCGGCCACGGAACAGCGGTCGGCGGAAGCAGGGTTCGAAATCGTCGTCGGCGCGCGGGTCGCCGACCGGCTCGACGCGCGCCGCGCCTTCGTCCCCCTCGCTCGACGACCCGAGTCAACGCAGAACCACGAGGAGGTTCCATGAACCCGAAACCTGTGTTCACCGGCATCGCGGCAGCACTCGTCACCTTCTTCGACGAGCACGGCCACGTCGACAACGAAGCGACGGCCAAGCATGCTGCCCACCTCTCGACCCGGGGAGTCCGGGCCGTAGTGGTCGCCGGAAGCACGGGTGAGGCTTCTCACCTCGCCATGAAGGAGCGGCTGCAGCTCCTGAAGGCGGTCAAGGCGGCGGTCCCGGCGCACGTGCCGGTCATCCTGGGCACGGGTGACCTCGCGCCGGGCGTCAGCGTCCCGAACCTGACGAGGCGGGCGGCCGAGGCGGGTGCCGACGCCGCCCTTGTGCTGTCACCGCGGCACGGGGACGTCCGCGAGTTCTACGGCGAGGTGGTCGGCGCCGCGGCCACGATGCCGATCATCGCCTACCACTGGCCCAAGGTGTCGCCCCCCGGCATCACGATGGAGGAGCTGAAGGTGCTGAAGGTGGCGGCCATCAAGGACTCCACCGGCGACACCGAGCGCATGCTCGAGATGATGGCGTGCTTCCACCGGCCCATCTACGCCGGGAACTCGTCGGTGGTCGCCTACGCGGGCATGCTGGGCCTGACGGGCGCCATCCTCGCCGCGGCCAACATCGAGCCCGAGCTGTGCGCCGACGCCTTCGCCGGCCAGGTGGCCGCCCAGAAGGACCTGCTCTTCGCCCACCGCATCGTGAGCCATTACGGGGTCAAGGGCATCAAGGAGGAGCTGGCCCGCAAGTTCGGCACCTCCACCGTCTGCCGCGACGGCAACTGAGCGCGGCCGGCCCGGAGGTCGTCAGCCCAGCCCGAGGTAGGCGTCGAGACCGACGGTCACGCCCGGGTGGTCGGCCACCCGCTTGACCGCGAGCAGGACGCCGGGCATGAAGCTCTCGCGGTCGTAGCTGTCGTGGCGGATGGTCAGGCTCTGGCCGACCGTCCCGAGCAGCACCTCCTGGTGGGCGACCAGGCCGCGGAGCCGTACCGAGTGGACGTGGATGCCCGCCGGTCCAGTGCCGCCACGCGCGCCGCCGACGACCTCGCGAGTGGTCGGATCAGGCGCCCAGTCGCCGGACGCCGCCGCCATCCGCCGGGCCGTCATCATCGCCGTCCCCGACGGCGCGTCGGCCTTGCTGTCGTGGTGCAGCTCGATGATCTCGGCCGTCTCGAAGAACGGGGCCGCCAGCTCGGCGAAGCGCATCATGAGCACCGCGCCGATGGCGAAGTTGGGGGCGATGAGGCAGTTGGAGCGGGTGAACGCGACGTGCAGCGCGGCGTGGTCGTCCTCCGTGAAGCCGGTGGTGCCGACCACGGCGTGGATGCCGTGCTCCGCGCACCAGGCCAGGTTGGCGCGGGCAGCGTCCAGCACCGTGAAGTCGACGGCGACCTCCGCTCCGGCCTCCTCCAGTGCGGTGGCGTCCCCGGCGATGGTGAGGCCGGACACGTCGCCGCCGGCCCCGTGGGGATCGACCGCGGCCACCAGCTCCAGGCCGGGATCGGACCCGACTGCGTGGCACACCGTGGCGCCCATGCGGCCGGCGGCCCCGAGTACGCCGACGCGGATCGGCTCGGCGCGGGTCACGGGCCGGCACCGTACCGGGCGGATCCCACCGGACCGGCTGCGGTCTCCGCCGTGGGCGCGGACCATCGGAAGCGCACCTCGTCACCCGGACGAGCCTGCGCGCAGCTATCCACGTCCCCGTCCTCGACGACGGCGATCACGGGGTAGCCGCCGGTGGTCGGGTGGTCGGCGAGGAAGACGAGCGGCTGGCCGTCCGCCGGCACCTGGACCGCCCCCAGCACGAGGCCCTCGCTGGGCAGCTCGGCGGTCACCACCCGCTCGAGGGTCGGACCTTCCAGGCGCAGCGCGATGCGGTTCGAGTCCCGGCCGACGCGGTACGGACGGCTGACCAGCGTGGTCATCGCGGCCGCGGTGAACCAGTCGTCGCGGGGACCGGGCGTGACGGTCAGGAGGAGTGGACGTGGCGACCGGTCACCGCTCGGGGCCCTTCCTGCCGGCTGCGTCGCCGGTGCCTCCGGCGGGACTCCCAACGGCAGCACGTCGCCGGCCCGCACCGGAGGTGGACCGAGCCCGGACAGCAGGTCGGTCGAACAGCTCCCGAGCACCGCCTCCACCGCGATGCCGCCGTCGACGGCCACGTACGACCGCAGGCCGGTCCGCGCCGTGCCGACATCGAGCACCGCACCCGCGGCGAGGGTCACCGGCTCGGCCATGGCGACTGGCCGGCCGTCGACCGTCACGGGCGACGGTGCGCCGGTCACGGCCACGACCGCGGCCACCGTGGCGCGGAGCGCGACCCCGTTCAGAGTCGTCTCCAGTCCCGGCCGGCCGGGCTCGTTGCCGACCAGACGGTTGGCCTCGGCCAGCGCGGCGCGATCGAGCGCGCCGGACCGCGGGACGGCGAGGTGCGCGTGACCCGGGCGCCCGCCGTCCTCCACGAGGGTCAGCGCGCCGGGCCGGATGACGACCAGCGTGCGTTCCGGTGCTGTCGTCATGACGTCACGTGCTTCACGGCTCGGCGGCGACGAAGCGCACCTCGACGCCGGGCGCCACCAGGGCCGGCTCCGGCCGCGTGGCATCCCACATGGCCGCCGTCGTCCGGCCGAGGAGGTGCCAGCCGCCCGGGGACGGCCGCGGGTAGACGCCGGTGAACTCCCCCGCCACCGCCACCGCGCCGGCCGGTACCTGCGGGCGGGGACGGGGCCGCCGGGGTAGATGGCAACGCTCGGGCAGACCGACCAGGTAGGCGAAGCCGGGCGCGAACCCGCAGAAGGCGGCCCGGAACACGATCCCGCTGTGGAGCGCGATGGCGCCCTCCACGCTCGTGTCCCACTGCTCGGCCACCCACGGAAGGTCCTCGCCGTCGTAGACGACCGGGATCTCGACCAGAGCACCGGCGGCGACCGGTGCGATTCCGGGGGTCAGCGCGCACGCGGCCACGGCATCGGCCATCGCACCGGTGTCCTCGACGCCGTCGAGCAGCACGGTTCGCGCCGCGGGGACGATGTCGGTCACCGCCGGCAGGTCGCCTGCGCCGTGCCGTTCGACCAGCGCGGCGTGGAGCGCCTGCACGTGCGCCGAGGTCCTCCAGCTCCACCAGCAGCGCGTGCGGACCCGCGGGCCGGATCCTCATGCGAAGGGAGCGACGGTCACGCCCCCGGCGAGCAGCGCGTCTCGCACCATGGCCGCCAGCCCGGCCGCCCCCGGGGTGTCGCCGTGGAGGCAGAGCGACCGGGCGTCGACCTCCAGCACGTCGCCGCCGGTCGTGACCACCTCGCCGGCGGTGGCCAACCGCAGCGCCTGCGCTACGACTGCTGACCCGTCGATGAGGACCGCGCCTTCCTGCCGCCGGCTGACGAGTGCGCCGTCGGGGCCGTAGGCGCGGTCAGCGAAGGCCTCGCCCACGACAGGTAGGCCGGCGGCCGCCGCGGCCCGCAGCAGCTCCGACCCGGGGAAGCCGAGCACGGTCAGGTCAGGTCCGGCCCGCCGGATCCCGGCCACGACGGCCTCGGCCTGGGCCCGGTCGCCGATCACGCGGTGGTAGAGCGCGCCGTGGGGCTTGACGTAGCGCACCCTGTCCCCGGCGGCGTTCGCGAAGACACCCAGCGCGCCGATCTGGTAGGTGATCTCGTCGGCCAGCTCGTCGGGCGGGACGTCCATCGAGCGGCGGCCGAAGCCGGCCAGATCCCGGTAGGACACCTGGGCGCCGATGCGGACGCCCGCGGCCACCGCCAGCTCGCACACGCGACGGATCGTCGAGGGGTCGCCGGCGTGGAACCCGCAGGCCACGTTGGCACTGGTGACGACGGCCAGCAGTGCGGCGTCGTCGGTGAGCGTCCACCGCCCGAACCCTTCACCCAGGTCGGCGTTCAGGTCGATCGTCGCCATGCCGAACCTCGCGTCACGCCACCAGCGCCACGGCGGCCAGGCCCAGCAGGCCCAGGTTGCGGACCACGCTCAGCGCGCCGATCGGCTCGTGGGAGCGGGCGCCGAAGCACGCGCACGGCGGCCGCCGGCCCCGCGCCAGGTTGACGACGACGAGCACCGTGAACAGCACCAACAGGATCGCAGCCAGGACCGCGGCCCACGGGCGGAGCAGCCCGGAGACGAGCACTGCGCCGAGCCCGATCTCGACCCACGGCAGCGGCGCGATCGACCACGCCGGCGCCCCGAGAGCCCGAGCTGCGGCTGGCCACCCGCGGTCGGCCCGTTTGGCGATCCCTGCGACGAGGAGGACGACGCCGAGCACAGCGCCGGCCAGCCAGCCGGCGACGGATCCCCCCATCGCTCACGCCGAGGGCGAGGAGTAGCCGCCGACCTTCCCCCGGAAGAACACCATCGGGTTGGGCCACGGGTCGGCATGGTCGAGCTCCAGCACCCGCCCGACGACGAACCAGTGATCACCGATGTCGTGGACCTGCTCGACCTCGCAGTCGATCCACGCGCCGGCGCCGGCCAGGATCGGGCAGCCCGTCGCCGGGGCCGGAGTCCACTCGACGCCCACGAAGCGGTCGTCGGCTTCCTTCGCGAATCGCCAGCAGAGATCCACCTGATCGTCCGCCAGCACGTTGACGCAGAAGGCCCCGGTCGGGCCGATCTCCTGCCAGCTGTCGGAGGTGAAGGCGGGTAGGAACCCCACCAGCGGCGGATCCAGCGACACCGACGTGAACGACCCGATGGTCAGGCCCGACGGCTTGGGGCGCAGTCCCGAGCCCGGCGGGGCCGGCACCAGTCCGGTGACCACCGTGACCCCGGTCGGGAAGTGGCCCAGCACCTGGCGGAAGCGGAGCGCGTCGAAGGACACGAGGTCACACTATGAGACAAACACGATGAGCCAGGGTCCTGACCGGTCGGTCCGCAGGTGGTGCGTCGGGTCGCCGGCGCCGTAGACTGCCTGGCCGTCTCAAGGACGACTTTCCGGCCGCGCGCCCTGCCCGGCCCGTCATCACTGCCCGCGTGGAGGCCCGCGCCATGACCGACATCAACCTCACCGCTCGCACCGGTCGCACCACGGGCAGCGCCGCCAGCCGCCGGTTGCGGGCCAAGGATCAGGTCCCGGCCGTGCTGTACGGCCACGGCATGGACTCGTTGAGCATCGCCGTCGACCGGCGGGAGCTCCGTCACGCCCTTACTGGTCCGGCCGGGCTCAACGCGCTCATCCACCTCGACGTCGACGGCACCACGCACCCGACGATCGTCAAGTCTTTCCAGCGGGATCCCGTGAAGCGCAACGTCGCCCACCTCGACTTCGTGGTCGTGAGCCTCGACGAGGTCATCGAGATCTCCGTGGCCTTCCACGTCGAGGGCGAGGCCAAGGCCGTGCTGGCCGAGGGCGGCCTGGTCGACCCGGCCGTGGACACGATCACGGTCCGCACCACCCCCCGCAACGTGCCGGGCGCCTTCACCTACGACGTCAGCGAGATGCAGATCGGTGACGTGGTCCGCGCCGGCGAACTCACGATGCCCGAGGGCGTGGAGCTGGTCGACGATCCCGAGATGGCCATCGTGACCGCACTGGCCGCGCAGGCCGAGGTCGTCGAGGAGCCCGAGGAGGGCGAGGAGGGCGAAGGCGCCGAGGGCGAAGGCGAAGCCGGTGGCGAGGCGGCCGCGGGCGAGTCCGGCGGCGACTCCTCTGCTACCGAGGGCAACAGCTCCTCCGAGTGATCCGGCGGGGCAGGTCGGCCGACCTGCTGGCGCTCGGTCTGGGCAATCCGGGCGAGGAATACGCCCGCTCGCGTCACAACGTCGGCGCCGAGGTGATCGAGGAGCTGGCTCGGCGCCACGGTGCGCGCCTGCGCAAGGGCAGGAGCCGCGCCGTCACGGCCGAGGTCACCATCGAAGGCCGGCAGCTCGCCCTGGCCATACCGACCACCTACGTCAACCTGTCCGGCGACGCAGCGTCCGGCTTGGTCCGGCGCTACGGGGTCGACGACCCCCGCCGTCTCGTGGTCGTCCACGACGAGCTCGACCTGCCCCCGGGCGTCGTGCGGGTCAAGGAAGGCGGCGGGCTGGCCGGCCACAACGGCCTCCGGTCGGTGACGCAGCACCTCAAGACCCAGGACTACCTCCGCGTCCGCATCGGCGTCGGCAAGCCGCCGAGCAAGGAGCGGGGCGCCCAGCACGTGCTGCACCGGATCCCCAAGGCCGAGCGCGCGCTGCTGGACGTGGCCGTGCAGGAAGCCGCCGACGCCGTGGAGTCCATCCTCACCAACGGCACCGCTGCCACCATGAACCACGTGAACGGTCGTGAACGATGAATACGCCACCCGGACCACGCCGCCTCGTCATCCTGGGCCCGCCGGGCGCCGGCAAGGGCACGCAGGCCAAGCGACTGGCTGGCAGGCTCGGCGTCGTGCACCTCTCGACCGGGGCGATGCTCCGGCGGGCGATGGACGCCGGCACCGAAGTCGGCCGGCTGGCGCGCCCGTACGTCGAAGCGGGCGAGCTCGTCCCCGACGACGTCATGCTCAGGGTGGTCGAGCACGCTCTCGAGGCGCCTGAGGTCGTCGAGCACGGCTTCCTGCTCGACGGCTTCCCCCGCACGGCGGAGCAGGCGGAGGCGTTCCTGGCCGCGGGACCGGATCGCCTCGATGCCGCGGTCCAGATCGCGCTCGGCCCGGAGGAGGCACGGCGGCGCCTGCTGGCGCGAGGACGGGGCGACGACCGGCCGGAGGTGGTCGACCACCGGCTGGCTGTCGACGCCGAGGAGTCCGGGCCGTTGCTCGCCTACCTCCGCGAGGCCGGGCTGCTCGTGGAGGTCGACGGCGCCGCCGGCGTGGACGAGGTGGCCGACCGGATCCTCGAGGCGCTGTTCCGCCTGCGGGACACGAACTAGCTGAACGGTCAGTCAGTTGGTTCAGACCTGCATCTACGTTGGGGTACTCGCGGGCGACGCGGGACGGCGTCGAACGCGAAATCCATCCACGACCAATCCAGAGGCCCCCTCGGGCGGAATGACAAGAGAGGACTGAGCACCACCATGCCGACCAACTCCCCTTTCACGCGCGCGCGCCCGGATCCGGACCTGGGCCGGCGTGCTGCTCGCGACCGGCGCGGCCACGGCCGGTCTCGCCTTCGCGACCAGCGGGACGGCCGGGGCACTGCCCAACTGCGGCGGCAACAACGACGTGAAGGTGGCACCGCTCTCGTGCACCAACACTCGGACGATCGACGGCACGACCTTCACGGTCGTGCTCGACGTGAATGCTGCCGGCGCCATGACCGTCACGTACACGCTGGACGCGCCCCGCTCCACCGACACCCCCATCCGGGTGCGGGCCCACCGCGGCATCTCGTCGAACCCCAACACGAACGAGGTGGCCGGCACGATCCCCGCCGGCGCCACGAGCGCGGTGCTGGCCGTCCAGACCAACTGCGGACAGGTCGACGTCAAGGCCGTCTTCACCGGCAACGGTGACGCCCGCGGCCGCGTGCGCCGGGCCGTACATCACGACGGCCGACGACTGCACGAGCACGCCGACGACGGAGGCGACGACCGTCCCGCCGACCACAGGCCCGACCACCGGCCCGACCACCAGCACCGGCGATTCCACGACCCCGAGCTCGGAGGCCGTCACGACGCTGCCCGTCCGGCAGCTCCACCCCGACCTCCTCCGGAAGCTCCGCGCTCAGCAACCGTGCGCTGCCCGAGACCGGCTCCGATGCCCCGCTGCTGCTCGCCGTGAGCGCCGCGCTCGTCGTCGCCGGCGTCGTCCTGGTCACCAAGGGCCGGGCCCGCGACACCCTGCCGGAGTAGGCCGCGAGGAACGGCGGGCCGGGCGCGGTACGGTGCTCGGCCCGCCGATGAGTCTCCAGTCGCTCCCCCAACTCCTGCGCGACGAGCCTGCCCTGGCGGCCGTGCTCGGCCGCCGCAGCGCGGTCCTGGCCGTCACGGAAGCCGCCCGCCCGCTGACGCTGGCCGGGCTCTCCCGGCTGTCCAGCCGCGCGCCGCTCCTCGTCGCGATGCCGACGGGGACCGCGGCGCAGCGGCTGGTCGACGACCTGCAGCGATACCTCCCGCCGGACGACGTCGAGCTCTTCCCCGCCTGGGAGACGCTGCCCTTCGAGCGGGTCAGTCCGAGCGTCGAGACGATGGGGCGCCGGCTGCGGGTGCTGTGGCGGCTCGCCGGCGAGGACCAGAGCGAACGAGGTGGCCGGCCGCCCCGCATCGTCGTCGGCGCCATCAGGGCGCTCCTCCAGCGGCTCGGGCCCGGCGACGATGACGTCGATCCCGTCGTCGTCCGGCCCGGCGACGTCCTCGACGCCGAGGATCTCCTGGCCCGGCTCGTCACGTCCGGGTACCGGCGCGAGGAACTGGTCGAGCATCGAGGCGAGGTGGCCCGCCGCGGGTCGATCATCGACGTCTTCCCGTCCACGTCGGACGCGCCCGTGCGCATCGACCTGTGGGGGGACGAGGTCGATCGCCTCAGCGAGTTCTCGGTGCACGACCAGCGCTCGACCGACAACGTCGAGGAGGCCCTCGTCTTCCCGGCCCGCGAGCTGCGGATCACGGACGACGTCCGCCGCCGGGCCGAGGAGCTGATCCGGAAGCAGCCGTGGGGCCGGGAGCAGTGGGAGCGGTTGTCGGGTGGCCTCACGTTCGACGGCATGGAGAGCTGGCTGCCCTGGCTGGTCGACGGTGACCGGCTGCTGACCGATCGCCTGCCCGACAACTCCCAGGTCATCCTGGTCGAGCCGCGGCGGCTGCGGGACCGGGCGGCGGACGTGCTCGCGGAGGAGGCCGACCTGGCCGCCACCCTGGCCCGCACGTGGGGCGCCGACGAGGACGAAGGCCTCCGCCGCCTCCACCTGCCGGCCGAACGGCTCCTGGAGGGCGTGGCTGGCGGGGCGTGGTCACTGGTGGCCACGCCGGACTCTCCGGACACCGCCACGGTCTCGACCCGCGGCTGGGCGGCGACGCCCGGCGACGCCGAAGCCATCACCGGCCAGCTCCGCACGCTGTTGGCCGACGGCTACCGGGTGACCGTGGCCGCCGAGGGCGAAGGATCGGCGGCGAACCTCTCGCGCATCCTGAACGAGCACGGGCTCGATCTCGCCGTCCACACGGGTGAGCCGCTCGACGAGCGGCTCACCCGCAGCGGGGGGCGGATCGTCGTGGCGCCGCTCCACTTCAGCACCATCCTCCCGGAGGCCAAGCTGGCCGTCCTGGCCGAGGCCGACCTGACCGGCCGCCGCCGGGCGCACCGCGCGCCGCGGCCCCGCAAGCGGCAGTCGGTCAGCGTGTTCGAGGATCTCAAGGCCGGCGACTACGTCGTGCACTACCACCATGGCGTCGGCCGGTACGGCGGCATGGTCAAGCGGACCATCGGCGGCGTCGAGCGGGACTACCTGCTCCTCGAGTACAAGGGCGGCGACAAGCTGTACGTCCCGTCGGACCAGATCGACGCCGTGCGCCACTACGTCGGGGGCGAGTCACCGTCGCTGCACCGTCTCGGGGGCGCCGACTTCGAGAAGGCCAAGAGCCGCGTGCGGTCGGCCGTCCGGGAGATCGCCCAGGAGCTCGTCGTGCTCTACCAACGCCGGCGCCACGCGCCCGGCTTCGCCTTCGGCGACGACACACCGTGGCAGCGCGAGCTCGAGGACGGCTTCCCGTTCGTCGAGACGCCCGACCAGCTGCGCGCCGTCATCGACGTGAAGGCGGACATGGAGGCCGGGTTCCCGATGGACCGGCTGTTGTGCGGGGACGTCGGCTTCGGGAAGACCGAGGTCGCCATCCGCGCCGCCTTCAAGGCCATCCAGGCCGGCAAGCAGGCCGCCGTGCTCGTGCCCACCACCCTGCTGGCCCAGCAGCACGGCAACACGTTCGCCGACCGCTTCCGCGGCTACCCGGTACGGGTCGAGGTCCTGTCCCGGTTCCTCAGTCCGGCCCAGGCCCGCGACGTGGTGGCCGGGCTGAAGTCAGGCGAGGTCGACTGCGTGGTCGGTACCCACCGGCTGCTGACCGAGGGGATCGAGTTCAAGGATCTCGGCCTCCTCGTCATCGACGAGGAGCAGCGCTTCGGGGTCCAGCACAAGGAGAGCATCAAGAAGCTCAAGGCCGATGTCGACGTCCTCACGATGTCGGCCACGCCCATCCCTCGGACGCTCGAGATGAGCCTGACGGGCATCCGCGACCTGTCGCTCATCCAGACGCCACCCGCCGACCGCCAGCCCATCCTCACCTTCGTGGGCGAGTACGACGAGCGGGCGGTGGCGGAGGCCATGCGCCGCGAGCTCCTGCGGGAGGGCCAGGTCTTCTATGTCCACAACCGGGTCCAGTCCATCGACCACTGCGCGGCCCGGTTGCGGGAACTGGTCCCTGAGGCCCGCATCGCCGTGGCCCACGGGCAGATGGACGAGGGGACGCTCGAGCAGGTCGTCGTCGACTTCTGGGAGGGCGAGTACGACGTCCTCGTCTGCACGACGATCATCGAATCGGGCATCGACATGCCGACCGTCAACACGTTGGTCGTGGAGCGGTCCGACCTCCTGGGCCTCGGCCAGCTCCACCAGCTGCGGGGGCGGGTCGGTCGTAGCGGCCAGCGGGCCTACGCGTACCTGTTCCACCCCGCCGACCGCGTCCTCACCGAGGAGGCCTACGAGCGCCTGCGGACGATCGGCGAGGCGACCGAGCTGGGCAGCGGGTTCAAGATCGCCATGCGCGACCTGGAGATCCGCGGCGCCGGCAACCTGCTCGGCGAGCACCAGAGCGGCCACATCGCCGCCGTGGGCTACGACCTCTACGTCCAGATGGTGAACGAGGCCGTGGCCGAGATGAAGGGCGAGGCGCCGCGCGAGCCGGCGGAGGTCAAGCTGGACGTCCCGACCGACGCCTACCTGCCGCTCGACTACGTGACCAAGGAGGAGCTGCGGCTCGAGGCCTACCGTCGCCTGGCCGCGGTGACCGACCACGCGGAGGTGGACGACATCGAGGCCGAATGGCAGGACCGCTACGGCCCGGTGCCCGAGCCGGCCGCCAACCTCCTCGCCGTCGGTCACCTCCGGGCGGAGTGCTTCCGGCTCGGCCTGCGCGACGTGTCGATCACGTCCGACAGCGCCCGCCTGGCGCCCATCGAGCTGCGGACGAGCGAGACGATGCGCCTCCGCCGGGTCGCCCGCGACGCCATCTACAAGG
Organism: uncultured Acidimicrobiales bacterium; assembly: GCA_963769115.1. Classification (GTDB taxonomy): domain Bacteria; phylum Actinomycetota; class Acidimicrobiia; order Acidimicrobiales; family Ilumatobacteraceae; genus DASTFY01. The sequence continues at coordinate 6,004 of CAVYKN010000013.1, read as the reverse complement.
AGCCGCAGCGCCAGCTCGTCCTCCCGCTGCGCCGCGGGCAGGACCCGACCCGCCACCTCGTCGGCGTGCTCGGGGAGCTGTTCCCCGGCGGCGCGGCGCGCCCGGGGACGCCGCTCCCGGCCGGGGTAGGGTCGCCGCCGTGACGCGGACCCCTCGCACGCTGGGCGCCGGCGCGCTCCTCCTCGCCGGATTGACCAGCCTCACCGGTCTCTCCGCCTGCACGACGGTCCCTGCCCGGGCTGCCACCGTGGAGGACTCCGTCATCCGCCGATCGGACTTCGAGCGCGACCTGCAGGAGCTCGCGGCGCACCCCGGGCTCCTCGACGTGACGGGCGGAACGGAGTACTCCATCGCCGGCGACACCGCTCGGGGCTGGCTCAACCAGGTCATCACCTGGACGGCCGCTGAGGACCTCCTCGACGAGGCCGGCCTGGAGCCGACGCAGGAGGCCGTGGACGGCATTCGCGCCCAGCTCTCGTCCAACCCGACCGCGCAGGAGCTCCCGCAGGACATGCAGGACGACGTGGTGCGCGGCGCGGCGTCGGTCGGCTCGTTGTCGCAGCTCCCGGCGCCGACGGCCGAGGAGCTGGAGGCCATGTACGCCACCGCCCCGGCCTCCACCGGCGCGCTGTGCGTCAGCCACATCCTCGTCGAGACGGAGGCCGAGGCCCAGGCTGTGCTCGACGAGCTCGAGGCGGGCGCGGACTTCGCCGAGCTGGCCGGCGAACGGTCGATCGAACCGGCCGCGGCCGAGAGCGGAGGGGCCCTGGCGGCCAACGACGGCAACGCCTGCCAGTCGGTGGGCACCTTCCAGACGTCGTTCGACCCCGAATTCACCGCCGGCGCGCTCACGGCCGCCGCCGGAGTGCCCACGGAGCCCGTCCAGAGCCAGTTCGGCTACCACGTCATCCTCGCCCGCCCGTTCGACGAGGTCGGCGAGGACCTGGCGGCACTGATCGCCACCGCTCCCGGCGACGCGGCCCTCACCGGCCGGCTGGCCACGGCCGACATCACCGTGGACCCGCGCTACGGCCAGTGGGATGCGGCCCGCGGCAGCGTCGTCTCCCTGCACTGACCGATGGCGGCGCCGCTGGTCGTCGTGGTCGGGCTGGGCCCGGCCGGACCGGAGCTGATCACGGCAGGGGCTCTCGACGCACTGGGGTCCCCGGTCCGCCGGTTCGTGCGCACCGGCCGGCATCCATCAGCCGTAGTGGTTGAGGATGCAACTACCTTCGACCACCTCTACGAGCAGGCCGACACCTTCGCCGAGGTGTACGGCGCCATCACCGAGGCGCTGGTCGATGCCGCGTCGCGTGAGGGTGAGGTGGTGTACGCCGTGCCCGGCTCGCCCTACGTCCTGGAGCGCAGCGTCCGCCACCTGCTGACCGACGAGCGGGTCACCGTCCGGATCGTGCCGGGTCTCTCCTTCCTCGACCTGGCGTACGGACGGCTCGGGATCGACCCGGTGGAGGCCGGTGTCCGCCTGGTGGATGGCCACGAGTTCGCCGAGGCCGCGGCCGGCGAGCGCGGCCCGTTGCTGGTCGCCCACGCCCACGCGCCGTGGGTGCTCTCGGACATCAAGCTGGCTGCCGACGGCTCGGGCGACGAAGAGGTCGTCGTGCTGCAGCGGCTGGGACTGCCGGACGAGCACGTCACCTCGGTGGCCTGGGCCGACCTCGACCGGAGCATCGAGCCGGACCACCTCACCTGCCTCTACGTCCCCCACCTCGGTGAGCCGGTCGGTCACGAGCTCGTCCGCTTCCACGCCATCGTGCGCCGGCTGCGGGAGGAGTGCCCGTGGGACCGCCAGCAGACCCACGCCAGCCTCACCCGCTACGCCATCGAGGAGGTCTACGAGCTGGTCGAGGCCATCGGCGAGCTCGACACTGACCGGGCGGCCGGCGACGCCGACGCTGCGCTGGAGGAGGAGCTGGGCGACGTCCTGCTGCAGGTGTTCCTCCACGCTGCCATCGCCGAGCAGGAGGGCCGCTTCAGCGTGGCCGACGTCGCTTCGACCATCACCGAGAAGATGGTGCGCCGCCATCCCCACGTGTTCGGGGACGTGGCCGTCTCCGGCGCCGAGCACGTGGCGCGCAACTGGGACGCCATCAAGGCGGCCGAGAAGGGTTCGGATGCGCACGCGTCACCGCTCGACGGGGTGCCGGGGGCGTTGCCGGCGCTCGCCTACGCGCGCGAGCTGACGGCCAAGGCGGCCAAGGTCGGCTTCGACTGGGATGACGCCGCCGGCACGCTCGACAAGGTGACAGAGGAGCTGGACGAGGTCCGGGCGGCGTGGGACGACGCCGACGCGCTCCGGGGCGAGGTCGGCGACCTGCTGCTGGCCATCGTCAACCTGGCCCGCCATCGCGGCGTGGACCCGGAGTCGGCGCTGCGGGTGGCGACGGCCAAGTTCCGCGCCCGCGTCGCGGCGTGCCAGGCCCTGGCTACCGAGCGGGGCATCGACACCAGGACTGCGGGTCTTGCCGCGGTCGACGCGCTCTGGGAAGAGGTCAAGCAGGGCGAACCCCAGCCGGTCACCGATCGCTGAGCGGAACGGCGTCGGGGACGACCGGCTCGCCCCCTAGCCTCGGGGGCATGTGTCGCAACATCACCGAGCTGCGGGGCCTGCAACCGCCGGCCACGGCCGAAGAGATCAGCGCCGCCGCCCGCCAGTACATCCGCAAGGTGAGCGGCCTCAGCAAGGTCCCGGCCACGGCCGAGGTCGTGTTCGAGGACGCCGTGCGCGAGGTGGCAGAGATCACGACCCGGCTGCTGGAGAGCCTCCCCGACCGGCGCCAGCCGCCCCCCACCGTGCCGCCGCTGCGCCGCCCGGAGGTGCAGGCCCGCATCAGGGCCCGCGCCGCCGCGTCCTGACGGCCAGATCGATGTGACGGTCACGATCGACGACGTGCGGGCCGTGGCGTCGGGCCTGCCCCGCAGCTACGAGGTCCTGGTGCGGGACAGGGTCAAGTTCCGCGTCGGCCGGCTGGTCTACGTGGCCTTCTCGCGCGACGAGACGCTGATGGGCTTCGGCTTCCCCAAGGAGGAGCGTGAGGCGCTGGTCGCCTCCGAGCCCCACAAGTTCATGCTGCCGCGGCCGTCCGACATGCGCTACCACTGGGTGGTCGTCCGGCTTGGCCGAGCTCGACCACGACGAGATGGAGGAGCTGGTCCTCGACGCCTGGCGCATGGTCGTGCCGAAGCGGGTGGCCGCCGAACACCTCGGCGCCTAGCTCACCACCCGGACGCTACGGACGCCGTCTACTGTCGTCCGGGTGCGCATCCGACGCGCTGAAGCCGGCGATCGCGACGCGATCTACGACGTGTGTCTGCGTACCGCGGACGCCGGCGGCGACGCCTCCGCGCTCTATGTCGACCATGACCTGCCGGGCGAGGTCTGGGCCGGGGCATACCTCGCCCTGCGCCCGCACCTCGCCTTCGTCGCCGAGTACCACACCGGTGTCGACGGTTACATCGTCGGGGCCGAGGACACGGTCACGTTCGGGGCCGAGTGCGAGGCGCGGTGGTGGCCCGCGTTGCGCGCCCGCTACATCGACCCACCCGATGATCGTGACCTGACGCCCGACCGACGGCTCCACCGCTACATCCATCACCCGCCGGTCCCGCCGCCAGAGGTGCTCGCCGAGTTTCCGGCCCACCTCCATGTGAACCTGCTTCCACGAGCGCAGGGACGAGGCGCCGGTCGTCGCCTGCTCGAGACGCTGTTCGACGCGTTGGCCGGCGCACCAGGGATCCACCTCGGCGTCGCCGCAGGGAACGAACGCGCTGCCGCGTTCTACGCCCACCTGGGGTTCGTCCCCATCGGCCCACCACAGGCATCCGGCGCGGGACGGCTGCTCGGTCGACGCCTCACGACGTTCAGTGGTGACCGCATGGAAGTTTCCGACTAGGCTTCCAATGCCGTTCCACACCACCGCAAGGATCTCCTGGGGCCATGGCGACGATCTCCGACATCGCGGCGAAGGCCGGGGTTGGCATCGGCACAGTGTCACGCGTCCTCAACGGGAGCCACCAGGTGCGCCCGACGACCAGGGCCAGGGTCCAAGCGGCGATGGAGGAGCTGGACTACCATCCCACTCGATCCCGTGCTGGCAGGGCCGGGCGTCGCCAGCGATTCGTCGGTGTGCTCGTCCCGCACTTCGATGAGCCGTCGACGTACCAACGCTTGCGCGGCATCGTCCGGGCGCTGCAGCCTCATGGCCTCGAGGTCGTGCTCTACAACGTCGACGCGCCCGATCGCGCCCGTCAACGCCTCGTGGAAGTTCCACGACATCAGCTCGATGGGCTGATCATCGTCTCGCTGCCGTTGCGATCAGACGAGGGCGACCGGCTCGCTCAGGCCCAGTTCCCGATCGTCTTGGTCGACACGTCGCACCCGGCGTTGCCGAGCGTCGTCGTCGATGACCGCTACGGGGGTCGGATCGCGACCGACTACCTGCTGTCGCTGGGCCACGAGCACATCGCGTTCCTCGGCGAACCGGAGCGGAACCCGTTCGGCTTCGTCTCGAGCCGCAACCGGGAGGCCGGCTATGCCGGCGCGATCGCCGACGTCGGCGCCGTGGTGCAGCCGCGGTACGTGAAGCATGGCCCTCACGTCCGGACGGCAGCGCGCCAGCTCGCCTCCGAGCTGTTCGCCATGTCCGAGCCGCCGACGGCCGTCGTCGCCGCGTCGGATGTCCAGGCGCTCGGTGTCCTCGAGGCGGCGCGTGCCGCCGGCAGGCGGGTGCCGCGCGACGTGTCAGTCGTGGGCTACGACGACATCGACATCGCCGCGCACAGCCTCCTGACCACCGTGCGCCAGCCGCTCGAGGCGTCGGGAGAGCGGGGGTCGGAGATCCTCACCGGTGCGCTCGCCACCGGGACAAGGCCCATCCCGTTCGTCGAGGAGCTGGCGCTCGAGCTCGTCGTGCGCGGCACGACGGGAGCTCCGCCGGGGCCGTCCAAGAACGGTCGGAGCGGTCGGGAGGACGTCCGATCGTGACCGGTGCGTTCGACGCACCGATCAGGAGCAGCAGGGGCGGCGGCGCACCGGCGTGGTGGGAGACGGCGGTCGTCTACCAGGTGTACGTGCGGTCCTTCGCCGACTCGAACGACGACGGCATCGGCGACCTCGCCGGCATCCGCAGTCGCTTGCCGTACCTCGCCGCTCTCGGCATCGACGCGATCTGGCTCACTCCGTGCTACCCGTCGCCGCAGGTCGATCACGGCTACGACGTCGCCGACTACTTCGACATCGACCCCGGCTACGGCGACCTCGGCGAGTTCGACGCGCTCGTCCGGGCGGCCCGAGCGATCGGCATCCGGATCATGATGGACGTGGTCCCCAACCACTGCAGCTCCGACCACGCGTGGTTCCGCGAGGCCCTGAAGGCTGGGCGCGGGTCGAGGGCACGCGAGCGGTTCTACTTCCGCGACGGCCGAGGCGCCGCAGGGGACGAGCCGCCGAACAACTGGCAGGCGATCTTCGGCGGTTCGGCCTGGGCCCGGGTCGACGAGCCCGACGGATCCCCTGGGCAGTGGTACCTCGCCCTGTTCACACCGGCCCAGCCCGACTTCGACTGGAACCATCCCGATGTCGTCGACCACTTCGACCGCATGTTGCGCTTCTGGTTCGACCGCGGCGTCGACGGCTTCCGCGCCGACTCCGTGACGGTCGTCGGCAAGGCACCTGGGCTCCCCGACCATGACCCGCACCAAGGTGCCCGCCGGTCGGAGCCGGGAGCGTCGACACCACCGTTCGTCTTCCGGCCCGAAGGCCATGCGGTGTGGCGCCACTGGCGCGGTGTGGTCGACGCCTACGAGACGGAGCATCCCGGGCGACAGGTCGTGCTGGTCGCCGAGGCCTACACACCACGTCGTCCCGACGTGATGCGCCAGTACGCGAACGACGAGGAGTTCCACCAGTCGTTCGCGTTCGACCTGATGCTCGCCCCGTGGAATGCCGCGGCATACCGCGGCGCGACGATCGCGACGATCGAGGCGC
>CAVYKN010000012.1:0-82904 GCA_963769115.1 uncultured Acidimicrobiales bacterium | reverse complement strand
CGCGGTGTGTGGCGCAGTGGCGACGGCCGGCAGTCCAGCCGGTGCCCAGAGCGACGACGCATCGGAGCTGCTGGCGCGCTACGCGCCGGTGCTGGAACTCCGCGCGCAGACAGAACCGTGCGGTGAGGGCGAGCCTTACTTCCCGGTTGCTGTCGATGCGATCCTCGGCCGCGACGACGTTGTGCTGCGCGATGGCAGCGGCGACGTCATCACGGCGGCCCCTACTGCTGCCGACCTGGCCCGCGGTGGGGAAGACCTCGCTCTCGATCTGCCCGGCAACGCTCTCGACCCGGGCTGCTCCTACGAAGAATGGTTCGACAGCCTTGCTGCCGAGCCGGCCGTCTACGGGCGGGTGGTCCCGGACGGCGATCAGCTCGTCGTCCAGTACTGGCTGTTCTGGGTCTACAACGACTGGAACGACCGTCACGAGGGCGACTGGGAGATGATCCAGCTCGGCTTTGACGCGGCGACGGCCACCGAGGCACTCGACGAGGGTCCGAGTGTGTACGCCTACGCCCAGCACGAGGGTTCGGAGTACGCCCGTGTTGGCGAGAACGACGACAAGGTTCGGCTCGTCGGGGGGCGACCGGTCGTTTACCCGGCCGAGGGATCGCATGCGGCCTACTTCTCGTCGTCGCGGTGGTTCGGCAAGAGCGGGGCGACCGGATTCGGCTGCGATGACACCCGGGCTCCGCTCGTGCAGGTTCAGCCCGGCGTGATCACGCTGCCCGATGGGGTCCCGACCGAGGGGGAGTTCGCCTGGCTGTCGTTCGCCGGCCACTGGGGTGAGCGCCAGCCGTTGTTCAACGACGGCCCTACCGGTCCGGTGAGCAAGACGCAGTGGGGCGAGCCCGTCGAATGGGTCGACGTCGAAGGCCGTGACACCGCGGTGGCGATCCCGTTCGCCGGTTCGCGGGCGACGGGCGCGTTCTGCAACCTCGCCGAGAAGGGCTCGCTGTACTTCCTGCGCCTGCTCGACCAACCGGTGGTCGCCATCTTGTTGCTCGTCGCGCTGATCGCCGCCGTGGTGTCGATCGTGCGCTACTCGTCGCGGGGCCTGCTCGGGCGGGCCGCGCGGACATGGAGGCGATACGTGAGGCGACTGTTGACTATCGGGGCGTTGGTGCTGGTCGGTGCCGTCGCGGCCGCGCTGGCGCAGTACGCCCTCGTGCGCTGGACCGGGGTGGGTGATCTCATCGACCTCGCCGGTGGGAGCTCGCCGTGGGTGCTGCCGATCGTGGGCGCCGTCGGCGCCGTCGTCGCGCTGCCAGTGGTGGCGTGGGTCGTGGGAGCCACCCTCACACCGGCGGAGGATGGCACGATCTCCCTCACGACCGTCCGCCGATCGGCCCGTTGGGCGGCCGGGTTGGGCACGATGTTGGTGCTGGTGATCCTCGGAGTCACCTCGATCATCCTCGTGCCACTGGCGTTGTTCCTCGTCAGCCGATGGATGCTCGGTCCTGTCGCAAGCGCGAAGGAGCAGCTCGCCGTCCGGGACGGCATGCGACGCAGCCGCCACCTCATCCGCGGCCACGGCTGGCGGGCCTTCGGGCTCGTCCTGACGCTCGCGCTCGTCGCCGCCTTGGCCGGGGTGGCTGGCGCGCTCGTGTTGCTGCTGACGTCGGCCAGCTTCGTCGTGGCCAGCTTTGTCGTGGCCCTCGCGGCCGTCGTCCTCGTCCCCTACATCGCCCTCGTCCTCGCCCACTTCTACGACGACCTCGCTGCTATCGGAGCCAGGAAGAGTCCCGGCTGAGACGCTGCACTCGGTCCCGGGGAGCGTGCTACGGCGCCGCTGCCTCGGCGACCTCCAGGAGCGAGGCGAGGTCGTCACCGGCGAGCACTCGCACGATCGGCAGGTCGACCGCCGAACCGTAGGGCGCCAGCGCCTCGACCACGTCGTCGTGCGCCGACCCGGAGACGCCGACCGCCCCTGGCGGCGCGTCCATCGCCGCGAAGTGCGCGGCGGCCAGCCGGCGGTAACGGCCCTCTTCGTCGCGCAGCCGTTGTGCCGCGCCGCCACCCACCGCGACGCGGATGTACAGGGCGGTGACCGGCGCGGCGCGCCCGGCTTCGACGGCTCCCTCCTGCACCCAGCCGCGTGCTCGCGCGGCATGTGCCGGCAACATCCAGTTGAGCAGCACACCGTCGGCAAGCAGCCCGCCGAGGCGGCACAGCTGGGGGCGCATCGCGCCGATCACGATCCGCGCCGCGGGCAGCAGGTCGCGCAGCTCCCCCACCGCGTCCCGCAGTGGCGCCAGCTGGGGCCGCAGCCGCCCCGAGCCGATCCCGATCCACAGCTTGGCCGGGTCGAGCTCGAGCCGGTCGACCTCGGACGCGATCTTGGCCGGCGGATGCTGGTCGAGCGGCAGGACGCCCACCCCGAGATCGAGCTGCGGAGCGCCGGCGGCGAAGTGAGCGAGCGTCTCGAGGCCCGACGCCCCCGGCTCGTCGTTGGACCACAACGAGCCGTAGCCCAAGTCGGCGCACCGCACCGCCAGCTCCCGAGCGACCGGCGGGGCGAGCCCCGCATCGACGCCCAGACCCAGCGAACCAACCGTCGAGGAACTCGTCATCGCCCCATTCTTCTGTGCCGGGCGGGCACGGGCGGCCTTGGCGGGAGGTGCGACGCGACGAAGCCGGTTCTCTCAAGTGACGGAGCGAGCGTCGGTCGCCGAGTACGGCTTCCCGGGCCAGTAGGCCCACTCCTCGAAGTCGGCGACCCGACCGTCGGGCGCGAAGCGCAGGAGCCACAGGTCCCGGTACTCCTGCTTCCTCGGTGCCCCATAGACCACGTCGAGACGGATGACGGCGACATCACCGTCGACGGCGACGACGCGAGCGTTCATCGAGAACCGCGTGCCTGGATCGTCGAGCCAGAGGCCCTTGATCGCGTCGTGCCCGACCGCGGACGGCTCGTACGGCGAAGCCCGGTACGCCGCGTCATCGCTGAACAGCGATGCGACGGCTTCGGTGTCCCCGTCGCGCCAGGCCCGCTCGTACTGCCCGATCCACCCGACCACCTCGTCCCTGTTCATGGCCTCCAGTGTGGTCGGGCGTCGCCCGGAGCGACAGTAGGGTCGGGACCTCGATGTGGACTGATGATGTGGTCGCGCTCCATCGGGCACTGCTGGAGCGGTGGAACGACCAGGACGCCGACGGCTACGGCGCACTGTTCGCCGACGACGGCAGCATGGTCGGCTTCGACGGCGGCAGTGTCGACTCGAAACAGGCGATCGTCGAGCACCTCGGGGCCATCTTCGGTGACCACGACCCGGCCACCTACGTCTGGAAGGTGCCGCGAAGTGCGTCCGCTGGCCTCAGGTGTGGCGTTGTTGCGCGCCGTGGCCGGGATGGTGCCCCCCGGTGGGTCGGAAATCGTGCCCGACAAGAACGCCGTGCAGGCTTTCGTCGCGCTAGAGACCGCCAGCGGCTGGCGGATCGCGCACTTCCAGAACACCCCGGCGACGTTCGACGGGCGGCCGGAGGAGGCGGAGGCGCTGACCGCCGAGCTTCAGGCCGAGCTACTCCGCCGTCGCTGAGCTGGCCGCTGCCCCTCGAAGGTAGACGGCGTCATTCCTCCGAGAGGAAGCCGATCACGGCGTCGGCGAACAACTCGGCGCGCGGTTGTCCTTCAGGACCTCGGCCTGCGCCGCCCTCGCTATGCGGAGGAACTCCGGACTCGCGCTCCCGGACCCCCGGGCATGCGACCTCCCGGAAGAACAACCGACGACGAGATCGCGACTGTCACATGACGTGAGCACGGCGGTCAGAGGCGCGCACCGGGTCACGATCAGCCCCTGGTGGGCCAGCCCGGCGCAGGCACCGTCCAGGCGACGAGGGCGACGGCGAAGGCGACCTTCGGGAGCCAGCCGAGGGCGTCGAGGTCGATGGCGGCGCGCATGCGGAAGGTCGCGGCGCTGTACATGCCGAGCGGGAACACGAGCGCCCAGTACGACGGGTGGTAGCGCAGCGGCAGCCGCCGCACGATGTGGCGCCACACGCCGATGGCGACCATCAGCGGGAACCAGAACGTCGCCGTCGCCCAGGCCAGCATGACGACCCCCTCGACGAACGGCGCCAGCCGGTCGATCCGGGGCGACGTCGGCCGGCGCCAGCAGCAGGTTCGAGCCGGCGAGGACGGTGATGGCGACGGCGCCGGCGGCGATCCACGCCGGTGGGTCGGCCTCGGTCGGGTCGAGCTGCTGGAACGTCCAGCGCAGGAAGACCATCGTCATCACGATGAGGTACAGCACGACGCCGAGGGTGAAGGCGGCGAGGGCGGCGAACGCCAGCAGGTCGCCGGCGTGGCGGGGCAGGAGCAGCGCGCCGAGCACCGCCACCGACTGCGTCGAGACGGTGAGCAGGAACCAGGTGCCGTTGATGCCGCTGCCGAGGCCCGGCTTGTCGCGGCCGCATGACGACGGCGATCAGCGTGGCGTACAGCGAACACCGCCCAGAGGACGAGGCTCGACCCACCACAGCACCCAGGCCAGGCCCCACCAGCCGTGGATGACGCCGGACGCGCTGCCGAGCACGTTGGTGCCGGCGACGGTCGTGAGGAAGGCGAAGCCCTTGGCGTGGTTGGTGAGGTCGGCGGCGAACGCCGGCCAGTAGCGCACGACCCGCAGCGACCAGCGAGCACGGCGAGCACGACGTAGGCGACGGCGGCGATGACGTACAGCGCCTCGGCCAGCCAGTCGAGGTCCTGCTGGGCGGCGGCGATGGCGACGATGCCCGTCGCCATCACCATGGCGAAGTAGCCCGGGAACAGCGTGGCGATCGGCGACGTGCGCGGGCGACGGTCGCGTCGCCGTCACGGCCGGAGGTAGCGGAGGAAGGCGGCCGCGCCGCCGCCAGGACGACCGACACGCCGGCCGTCGCCCACGCCAGCGCCTCCGTCGTCGGCCAGGAACGCCTCGGCGGCGACCGTGACGAGGAAGACCTGCAGGGCGACGAGCACGATGACGTACACGAGCACCGCCGACGACGTGCGGCGGCCGCCGCTCGGACACCCTCATTCCGGCCGCCCGAGCGCCCAGACGTCCCGTCGTCGCGGACCTCGACGTCGATGCGGCCGAGCGGCCGTGTCGGCGGCCCGGACAGCACGGCGCCGGTGAGCGTGTCGAAGTTGCCCTCGTGGCAGGGGCAGTGCCACCGGTCCTCCTCGGCCTCGTAGTAGACGACGCAGCCGAGGTGCGTGCACTTCTGGCTGAACGCGACGACCTCGCCGGTCGGCGACGCGCAGCAGGATCGCCGGGTCGGCGTCGCGCGGGTAGCGGAACAGGTAGGTCGTCGCCGACGGCGACCTCGTCGAGGGCGACGATCGCCCGGGGCTCGCCGGTGTTGATCGAGCGCAGCTGCGTCCACGCGGCGAGCCCGACGTTGCCGGCGGCGATCGCGCCGGCGCCGAGCACGAGGTAGCGGGCGAACTCGCGCCGGGTCACCTCCTCCTCGCCGGCGGCCTCGTACGGGAAGTCGCGCCGCCAGATCGGCGTCGGCGTCGGGCTCGGCTCACCGGCCTCGGCCTCCTCGAGCCCGAACGGGTCGTCGAGCCACTCGGTCGCCGCCGGGCCGAGCACGTCGATCGGCCCGCCGGCCGCGGTCGTCGACCACGGTGTAGGACCTTGGTGCGCACCTCCTGGCGGCCGAACAGCGAAGTCCCGCAGCAGCGAGCCCGCGCCGGCTGCTGGTGGAACTCCTCGACGGTGCCGTACCACAGCGCCTCGCTCGGGCAGACCGAGGCGCACATCGGCTTGCAGGCCCTCGGACGTGCGGTCGGTGCACATGTCGCACTTCATCATCTGGTCGAACTCGGCGACGTACTTGGGGACGCCGAACGGGCAGGCCAGCACGCAGTTCGAGCACCCGATGCAGCGGGGCTTGAGCGCCGACTGGACGATGCCGTTCTCGGTCTGCTTGATGGCGTCGGCCGGGCACACCTCGGCGCAGGTCGGGTCCTCGCAGTGCATGCACACCATCGGCGCGGTCTGCGTGGTCGTCGGCCCGGTCGATCGCGCTCGAGGTGGATCAGCGACTGGCCGCGGTGGGTGCCGCACTCCTTGCACGCCTGCACGCACGCCTCGCAGCCGATGCAGCGGCTCTGGTCGATGACGAAGACCGGTGCGTCGTCGATGCCGTAGCGGCTCGCGTCACGCCGGTCCCTCCTGCAGGTCGAGGTCGCGTTCGTCGGTGGTCGCCACGTGGCCGCCGGCACGCGTCGACCCGCACCGCGGCGACCTTGAACTCGGGCATCTTCGAGAGCGGGTCGAGCGGCGCGGTTCGTCAGCTGGTTGGCGGCCTTGGCGCCCGGCCAGTGGTAGGGGATGAAGACGGTGTCGGGCCGGATCGTGCGTCACGACGTGGGCGGGCAGCGTCATCGATCCCGCGCCGCGACGTGACGGTGACGAGGTCGCCGTCGGCCACGCCGAGCTGCTCGGCCAGCCGCGGGTGCAGCTCGCAGAGCGGCTCGGGGTACTGCGTCGACCAGGCCGCCGATGCGCCGGGTCTGGGTGCCCGACAGGTACTGGCTGACGACGCGCCCGGTCGTCAGCCAGACCGGGTACTCGTCGTCGACCACCTCGGCCGCTCGCCGGAACGGCACGGCGTGGAACCGGGCCCGCCGTCGGGGTGGAAGAAGCGGCCGCCCTCGTAGAGCCGGGGCGTGCCCGGATGGCCCTCTGTCGGGCATCGGCCAGAACAGGCCCATCTCGTCCTCGATGCGCTGCCACGTGGCGCCGCGGTAGTCGGCGGTGCCGCCGGCCGACGCCAGGCGCAGCTCCTCGAAGATCTGCTCGGTGCTCGTGTACGGGAAGTAGCGGCCCTTGCCGAGGCGGCGGGCGAGGTCGAGCAGGATCTGCCAGTCCGCGCCGCGCCTCGCCCGGGCGGGTCGACGGCCGGGTTGATCTTGATGATGCGGCCCTCGCCGCTGGTCGACGGTGCCCTCGTCCTCCTCGTGGAGCGACCCGGGCAGCACGACGTCGGCGTGGTGCGCCGACTCGGACAGGAAGAAGTCGATGACGGCGTAGAACTCGAGCTTGTCGAACGCCTCGGCCGTGAAGCCGGTGTCCGGCGCCGACACGGCCGGGTTGAAGCAGATCGACAGCAGCCCCTTGATCTCGCCGGCGTGGATCGCCTCGATGATCTCCTGGGCGGTGATGCCCTTGCCCGGGATCTCGTCGACTCGTCGCACCCCCACACGGCGGCGATGTGGGCCCGGTGCTCGGGGTTGCGTGATGTCGCGGTTGCCGGGGAGCTGGTCGCACTTGTGGCCGTGCTCGCGCCCGCCCTGCCCGTTGCCCTGGCCGGTGATCGTCGTGACGCCGCAGCCGGGCTTGCCGTACTTGCCGGTGGCCAGGCCGAGGTTGATCGCGGCCAGCACGTTCTCGGTGCCCTTCGTCTGCTGCTCGATGCCGCGGGCGTGGAGCAGCATCCCGGTGGCCGACGTGCCCCACCACTCGGCGGCCTGCTCGATCCGCGCCGCGGGCACGCCGGTCACCCCGGCCGCCCACTGCGGCGTCATGTCGGCGACGGCGGCCGCCGCCTGCGTCGAAGTCGACGGTGTGGGCGTCGATGAAGTCGTGGTCGAGCCAGTCGCGCTCGGATCAGCTCGTGCAGCACGGCGCCGAACAGCGCCGAGTCCGTGCCCGGCCGCACGGGGAGGAACAGGTCGGCGGTGCGGGCCAGCGGCACGACCCGCGGGTCCTGGACGATCAGCCTGCGCGCCGCGGTCGCGGGCCCGCCAGATGTAGCTCGTCGTGATCGGGAACGTCTCGGCGACGTTCGAGCCGGCGACCCACACGACGTCGGCGAGCGGGATGTCGCTCCACGGGTTGGCGTTGCGGTCGATGCCGAGCGCCTTCTTGTTGGCGGCGCCGGCCGACACCATGCAGAAGCCGGCCGTTGTAGTCGAGGTTGGCGGTGTGCAGCGCGAGACGGGCGAACTTGCCGATCGAGGTAGCTCTTCTCGTTCGTCAGCGAGACGCCCGAGAGCATGGCGAAGGCGTCGTCGCCGTACGCCGCCTGGATGCGGCGGATCTCGGCGACGACGCGGTCGAGGGCGGCGTCCCACGTGACCGCGCGGAACCCGCCGGGCGCCGACGGGTCGCGCTCCATCGGGTGCAGCAGCCGGTCGGGGTGGCTGCCCTGGAGGTACCGCTTGACGCCCTTCGGGCACAGCTTGCCCTCGTTGAACGGGAACTCGTACCACGGCTCGAAGCCGACGACGGCGTTGTCCCGCACCTTCAGCTTGATCCCGCACTGCTGGCCGCAGAAGCAGCAGTGCGTCTCGACGACGCGGTCGACCTCGAGCCCGTGCGTCCCAGCCGCCGGGCGGCGCCTCGTTGAGGTGCGGGCCGTAGCGGGCGACCAGCTCCTCCTCGCTCACCGGCGGGCGGGCCATCAGCCGAACCCTCCGACCCGCGCCGACTGGGCCAGCGTGACCTGGGCCCGCCGGCAGCGCGGGCACGTGTCCTGGTAGTTGCCGCCGTCGGCGAGGGCGTAGTCGAAGCCGACCTGCGGGAGCACGGCCTTGAGGTCGGCGACCTGCTGGGCGCTGGCGAACGCCTCGCCGCAGCGCCGGCAGCGCGGCCGGCGGGCCGTCGGCGTTGGCCCGCTTGTAGTAGGCGACGCCGAGGTTGCCCGGCCGCTGGAAGATGTGGAACAGCTTGCCGAACGGGATGTACATCAGCCCGAGGATCACCGTGAGGGCGTGCAGCGTGTTGAGGGCGGAGTAGAACTGGCCGTCCAGCCACAGGCTCGACACCGTGAGGAACAGGCCGGTCACGGACACGGCGAACAGCCCGGCGAGCGCGAGGAAGTCGCCGCTCGCTCGGTGGCCAGGGCGCCCGGGTCGCGCAGGCGGCGGCGGAGGAACACGAACACGCCGGCCAGCACGAGCACGGCGGCGATGTCGAGCGCGTGGTAGAACGAACCAGCCGACGATGCTGTCGGCGTCGAACTCCACGGTGCCGACGCGGGAGATGTAGACCTGGTAGCGGTCAGCCTGCTGGCCGACGCTCTCGAAGTGCAGCAACCCGAGCGTCAGCGGGAACGTCACCAGCGCGGCGAGGATGCAGCCCCAGAAGACCAGCTGGTGCGCCAGCCAGCGGCTCCGTGAGCGGCGGCGGATGAACCCCTGCCCGAGCAGGTGCGTGGCCACCAGGCCGGGCAGCGCGACGATGTTCCGGAGCGGTGCCCGCGGAAGGCGTCCCAGCCCCGCCGGTTGAGCATCGCCGTCGGCGGCCGCCGCAGCCAGACCGCGTAGCGGTACACGACGCCGAACACCATGAAGACGACGCCGAACAGGTAGCCGACGAGCGCGGCGTCGAACCACGACCAGCCCGTCGCTCCCGATGAAGGCCAGCGCCAGCGTGAGCGCGACGCCGACAGGCCCCATGCGACGCCCCTGCGATCCAGGGCCGTGTGGATCGCTGACGAACCCACGTCAGTGACCGTACACACCTGGGCCGGAGGGGCGGACGATCAGGGCACCGGCTGGTCCTCGAGCGCCACGACCATCGGGAACAGGACGTTGTTCTCCTTGTGGATGTGCAGGTGGGTGTCGGCCTCCAGCTCCTCCAGCCCACGGTAGAGAGCGTCGTAGGACGCGCAGGCGTCGACCGGAGGCTGGTAGTCGCCCGTCAGCCGGCGCAGGCGCGCCAGCAGCTCCCCGGCGTTCTCGTGCTCGCGCATCATGACCGCGATCGGGTTGCGCATCGATCCGCAGTGGAACGCCGGCGGCGCCGTGCCCGTCGCCAGCTGCCGGATCATCGGGAACAGCACCCGCTCCTCCTTCGCCAGGTGCGGCTCGAGGTCGGCCCGGAGCTGGGCCGAGGCAATCGGCGACGTCCTCAGTTCGGTGTGACGCCCGCCGTGCACGTTCTCGACCTTGTCCATGAGGACGGTCAACCGCGGCAGCTCGTCCCAGAGGTAGCGGTGGTGCGTGGCCTCGATGTGATCGACGAGCTGGTAGGCGCCCATGGAGGTCCACGTCTCGACCGCCTGTGAATGACCGGAGCCGATCAGCTCCTCGACCACGGCTTCGGCGTCGAGATGCTGCGCTGCGCAGGCCTGCTGGAGCGTCCGCGTGCCACCGCAGCAGTAGTCGAGACCCCTCCGCTCCAGCTCACGCGCCAGCGATGGGTCCGCGGTCACGAGCTCGGCGAGCGTGCTGTCGAGGGCGATCATGGTCATGTCAATCAGCTCCAGTGCGTGGGGGTCAGGACGAGCTCGACGCTCCTGACCTGAAGCTGTCAGCCGGCAGCCCCCTGGCGCCAGGGTCGAAGGTCCCGTCAGAAGCGTGGACGATCAGGTCGTGTGCTTGTCGTCGATCAGGGTGAGCAGCTTCGTCGTCGTCGCCCAGCTGCGGATCGTCATCAGCTTGTACTCGGGCGTGCCCACGATCGCGCTCATGCGGCTCTTCGTCAGTGCGGCGCTCCGCCGAGCGAAGTACAGCACGCCCGTACCCGGCCAGACCTGGTCCACGTCCTCGCGGAGGCGGACGACCTGCAGTGCCTTCTCGGCCGTCAGTGGGGACTTCAGGAAGATCACGTCGGAGTGGTATGTGCTCCCACCCGAAACCCGCGGGGGCCCGTTCGACGACGCTGCGGAGCTGGTCACGGGAGCGCACCACGACGACCAGGGGCACCCCGAACCGCTCCTCCAGGAATCGCTCGATACCGTCCTCCAACGACGAGCGGTTCGCTGTCGATTCGAAGAGGACGTTGCCGGACTGGATGTAGGTCCGGACGTCCCCGTGGCCATCGTCCTCGAACGCCTTGCGCAGGTCGGCCATCGCGACTTTGTTGCGTCCGCCGACGTTGATGCCCCGCAGCAGGGCCACGAACCGCTTCGCCGTCACCTGGCGGACGGTACTGCGCAGGATCTGGCCTCATTCCGGCGAGGTGATCGCCTCGGAGTACGCCTGTACCGCCTCGTCCACCGAGCGGGCCCTACTGATGGCCCATCCTGACGATGCCCGCCAGCACGCCCGGATCGGTGAGGTACACCTCGTGGTCGGCGTCGACACGGACGGGCGGGCGGCCGATCCAGCCGGTGAGGACGTCTGCCGCGGCGGCGATGATGTCGTTGGGCGCCGAGCCGACGGCGATCGTGACGTCTGCGCCAGCCAGGCGCGCCCGGTCGACGCGACGGTCGTGATGGCCGGTTCGTCCCGCACGAACGGTTCGGCGTTGACTCGAGCGGATGCGAAGGCGGGATCATCGACGCTGACCGGGAAGCCGAGCACCGTCGACAGGAGGATCGCCTGCGCGCCGGCGAAGTCGTCCGGGTGGGACGCGAGATGGGCATGGACCGGCGCCACGATGGCCGCGGTCGCCTCCACGCCACCGTCGATGATCCCGACCGCGGGAGGTTCCCAGGCGACGATCGAACCGACGGACTTCGGGTGATGACCGGCCAGCGCGAGGGCGACGACGCCGCCTGAGCTCACGCCGACCACCGTCGGTACCGTCCAGCCGAGTTCCCGGATGAGCCCGGCAGCATCGTCTGCGTGCTGATCGGCGCCGCCGCCCGGCCAGTTCTCCCGGCCCGAGCGTCGCGTGCCCCGCCGGTCGTAGCTGACCACGTCGTAGCCGGCCGCGACCAGGCCATCCGCCTGGTGACCCAGCATGTCGGCGTCTTCGCCGCCGCCGTGGATCAGCAGCAGGGGCAGACCCTCCCCCCGGCGCTCGGTGTACAGCGTCGTGCCGTTGACGGCGACGGTGGTGGCGGCAGCGCCTTTCGATTGATGTACGTCATTATTCATAAGATGTATACTCAATCAGAATGAGCACCGAAACACAACCCCTCGCGAGGAGCTATGACTCGTCAGGCCGGCAGGCGCGTGCGGCAGAAGGCCGGCGCCGGATCCTGGCGGCGGCGCACGAGCTGTTCGTCGCTCACGGCTACGCGGGGACGACCATGACCGACATCGCCGGCTGCCGCGGGCGTCTCGGCGCCCACGGTCTACGCCGCCGGCACCAAGGCCGCGCTCCTCAAGTCCTGCGTCGACGTCGCCCTGGCCGGCGACGCCGAACCCGTGGCGATCCTCGACCGGCCGCTCGCGCTGTGGGTGTACGACACCGACGATCCACGCGAGGTCCTGGCCCGTTACGCGGTGATGATGGGAGAGCTGGGGGCGAGAGCAGCACCGATCTACGACGTCGTGGTGCGCGCCGCCGACTCCGACCCGGAGATCGCCGAACTGCTCGCCGACCTCGAGCGCCAGCGCCTGCGGGCGTCGACGATCCTCGCCGAGGCGATCGCCGCCAGGGGTGGACTCCCGGCGGGACGCACGGTCGCCGAAGCCCGTGACACCATCTGGGTCTGCAACGCCCCAGAGCTCTACGTGACGCTCACCCGCAAGCGGCGCTGGTCCAAGCGGCGCTACGTCGAATGGTCGCGCAACGCCTTGTTGCAGCTCGTGCTGGCCCCGCCGGCCTGATCAGCCCGACATCGACGTCAGCTCGTCGACCACGGTCCGCCATGCCGGGGCCAGCGGATCGATCACGCCGAAGTGCCCGCCGGTGGGCGTTACGACCAAGTGGGTGCTGGGGTGGGCGGCGACGTAGCTCTCGCTGATCTCCAGCGGGACGATCGAGTCATTGGCGCCGTGCACGATCGTCACCGGCACGGCGGGCGTGGGCCGGCGCGTGGGATCCAGGTCGGTCCTCCCGACTGCCGAGCACCCCAGGAACCCGTGGCAGGCACCGTCGCCGAGCCCCATCGCGTCGGCCCGCTCGAGGTCCGCCACGGGCGCGAGAGCGACGACGCCGACCAGCGACCGCAGGCTCATCGTGCCAGCGGCGAGAAGAGCGAGGTGGCCCCCGGCGGAGTGGCCGGCGACGAGCACCCGGCCGTCGTGCCGGTCGACCAGCTCGGGAAGCGCGGTCAGGGCCGCCTCGACATCGGCGACGGACACATCCGGCTCGGGCGGGGACACGGCGGTACTCGATGGCCGCGGTGGTCCACCCGTCCGCAGCCAGTGCCGTGCCCAGCGGGCCGGTGTGGGCGCGGTCGATGCTCGGCCGCCAGAAGCCGCCGTGGATGAACACCAGGAGCGGCCGATCCTCGCCGGCTCGTCCGTAGCGGACGTCGGCGATCTGCTCCGGTGGGTGCCGTAGGCGACGACCGTGTCAGCGGCCGGGGCGGCGCGGGTCAGGATCGATCGGTCCTCGTCCGCGCTCGACAAGTCGCCATCATCCCATCTCCTCGATGCGCCCGGCCGCGCGACGATCCGGGGGATGAGGGTCCGGCCGCTGACCGACGACGACCAGCGGTGGAAGGTGGACGCGCTGGAGCGCGCCTGGGGCTCGACGATCGTCGCCCGTCTTGGCGAGGTCGTCGACGCCGCGCCGCTCCCTGGGTTCGTAGCGCAGGACAGCGACCGAGGTGACCGCCGCGTCGGGCTGCTCACCTACGCAGCCCGCGGTGATGGGATCGAGATCGTGACGATCGAATCGCTCGTCGAAGGACTGGGGATCGGTGCGGGCGCTGATGGATGCGGCCCGAGCGCTGGCGACGGCCGGCGACGCGTCTCGTATCTGGCTCGTCACGACGAACGACAACGTCCGTGCGATCGGCTTCTACCAGCGATGGGGGATGGACCTCGTGCGTGTGGTCCGTGACGGGGTGACCCGGTCACGGCTGGTCAAGCCGTCAATCCCGACCATCGGTCAGCACGGGATTCCGATGCGGCACGAGTTGGAGTTCGAGCTGGTCCTCAGTCCAACGCCTCGATGACCCGCAGCTCCCAGCTCCGGCCGGCGCGCGCCGGCGACTGCAGATCCACCTTGAAGTTCTCCGACAGCGCGTTGGCCAGCTCCTCCGGCTGTTGCGGATCGAGGGCATCGGTGACGATCCGGCGGGCGAGCCGCCCGCGCAGGTACTTGGCGTCGTGGGACGAAGCCCGCAGCTTGACGACCAGGGTCCGCTCGGCGAGCTCACCCGCCGGCCGCCATGCCGTCGCGTACTCGGCCGAGCGGCAGTCGACGATGAGCCCTCGGCGGGCCGCCGCCGGCAGCACACCGGTGAGAGGGGCCCGCCAGACGTCGGGGAGGTGCGCCAGCCCGGGCAGACGGCCGCACATGTTGAGCCGGTAGGCGGGGATGCGGTCGCCCAGCCGGACGGCGCCCCACAAGGCGGAGATGACCACGATCCAGGCCCGGGCCCGACGACGCGATGCGGCGTCGAGGTCGGCCAGACCGAGCCCTTCGTACAGCGGGCCGGCGTACACCGTGCCCGCGGGCGCGGCCGGCGCCTCGCCGAGCGTCACGTTTGCACGGACGAGGTCGCTGAGGCTGGCGCGCACGTCGAGGCGCCGCAACGCGTCGGGACCGGCGCTGACCTCGGCCAGCGCGTCGAGCACGGCGGAGCGGGTCGGCGCGCGAGCGCCGGGAACGACAGGCGGTCAGGCTCGAATGGCTTGCCGCGGGTGACCGGCGTCTTCCTCTCCGACGCCGGCAGCAGGATGAGCACGATCTCTTCCTACCAGCCGCTGTCCAGCGCGTCGTCGTGGATCACGCGCCACCGGATTCGGCCGCGCAGCTCGTCCAGCCTGGTGAGTGGCCGGGCGGGACGAGGGACGGCGTCGTGATCGTGGCGGTCGGCGTGGCGGTTGTGCGTGGGGCACTCCAGCCGGCCGTTGAACTGGCTCGTCTCGCCGCCCCGGCTGTGGGGGACGATGTGGTCGACGTCGCACCTGGTGGCGGGCACGTCGCAGCCCGCGGGGTGTCTGGCAGTGCCGGTCACGCACCTCGACCGCGCGCCGCACGGCGCCGGCGAAGGTCCGCCGGTGTGACACCGAGACCACGGTGGACGGCCCGTCGAACAGGATCGTCTCGAGGTCGGCGGCACTCAGCCACGGAACCAGCTGGCGCGGGGTGATGACGGTGCCGTTGGCGAGCTCGCACAGCTCGGTGAACGCGGCGTCTCCGAGGAGGACGGTGAACAATGGCCGGGGTGGGCGGCCGCCGGCCGGGCTGGTGGCCGAGCGTTGGGCCATGACGACGAGGGCCGCCGCCCGGCGCGCCGCCGCCGTACGGACGGTGCCGTCCCGCTGCTCGGCGAGGTACAGCTCGTGCTCGAGGCGGTTCAGCTCGTCCAGCACTGCTGAGCCGCCGACAGGGTCAAGGACCCCGCTGATCACGACCGTGCCTCCCATGGTCGTCGCAGCATGAAGGTGGATGTCGTCGCAAGCCTGACCGGCGGCGTCGTCCACCTGGACCTCCGCATCGACCCGCTGGCACCAGTACCCGATGACCCGGGTGGCCGGCGCGAACCGCAGCCGAGTGCACTGCTCCACGAGGAAGGCCTCGTCGCGAGCAAGGTGGGCGGCACGGTGGGCCTGGTTCGCCCGGCCGAGCAGATCGATGTGGTCCAACGAGAGCTCGCCTCGCCCGATCGCGGCCATGGTCGCCGGGAGGTCGCGCTGTTGGCGGGCCCGCCGCATCTCGACACTGGCCGTCGCCGGCGAGCAGGCCGTCTCCCGCGACAACCGTGCGGCGGCGCTCCTGGACCCGTCCCCGGCCCAGATCCGGCGAGCATCCCAGCGCCCCAGCAACGCCGCGGCCACCGCGCCCAGGCGCGCCCGCTCCCGCTGCACGGCGACTACGAGCTCGTGAAGCTCGGCGTCCTGCAGACCCGGCGCGTCGAGAGTCCCGAACGCGTCGACCGCTTCATGGAGCGCTTCGAGCACCGAGTCCGCCATCGGCATGCGGCCACACTAGCGAACATGTGTTCCCCTGTGCAACACAAAGGCGGTCGAGATCGGCCACATGGCAGATGTTCGCCGCCGCGGCGGCGCTCACAGTTGGGGGCGTGAGCCAGACTGCTTCCCGAGTCCCCACGCCCTTGTTCGTCGATGACGGCGATGGCGTGGGAACGTCGGGAGGGTTCGTGCTGCCGACCGGGACCGTGACGTTCCTCATGACGGACATCGAGGGTTCGACGCGGTCATGGGAGCGTGAGTCGGAGGCGCTGGCACGAGCGGTGCCGAGGCACTACGAGATCCTCGACGAGGCGATCGCCCTCCACGGTGGCGTCCGGCCCGTCGAGCAGGGTGAGGGGGACAGCATCGTCGCCGCGTTCAGCCGAGCATCGGACGCCGTCGCCGCCGCCGTCACCGCCCAGCGGATGCTGCAGGCCGAGCCGTGGCCCGGCGGCGTCGAGCTGGCCGTGCGGATGGCCGTGCACACCGGCGAGGCCCAACTGCGCGACGAGGGGAACTACTTCGGGCTGTCCGTCATCCGCTGCGCCCGCCTCCGCTCCTGTGGGCACGGCGGGCAGGTGCTCGTCTCGAACGTCACGGCCGGGCTCGTCGCCGATGCTCTACGGGACGGCGTCAAGCTCGTCGACCTCGGTCGACACCGCTTGAAGGACCTCGGCCGGCCCGAACGGATCTGGCAGGTCGTGCATCCCGACCTGGCGAGTGACTTCGCGCCCCTCCTGTCCCTGGATGCCTTTCGCCAGAACCTGCCACTCCAGCTCTCACCACTGATCGGCCGCCGGTCCGAGATCGCCGAGCTCGTCGGCCTCCTGCCCGGGGAACGGCTCGTGACGCTGACCGGGGCCGGGGGTGTCGGGAAGACCCGGTTGGCGCTGGCGGTGGGAGCCGAACTGCTGGCGAGCTTTCCCGGTGGCGTGTGGTTCGTGGAGCTCGGCGCGACGGGCGGGGCCGCGTCTGTCGGTCGGGCCACGCTGAAGGTGTTGGGAGCGCACGAGACGCCGGGCGTCCCGCCAGCCGACGTGGCGGCCGTCGAGCTCGGTGAGATCGATCGCTCGCTCGTCATCCTGGACAACTGCGAGCACCTCCTCGACGAGTGCGCCGAGTTCACGACGACCGTCCTGCGCGCCAATCCTGCGGTCACGGTCCTGGCGACGAGTCGAGAACAGCTCGGCGTGGCCGGGGAGGTGGCCTGGCGGGTGCCGTCGCTCGCGTCACCGCCGAAGGGCGAGCCGCTCGCCGTCGAGGCGCTGTCGCAGTACGACGCCGTCACACTGTTCGTGGACAGGGCGCGGCGGGCCCGCCCCTCGTTCTCGGTCGACGACGCCAACGCGGCCGCCGTCGCGCAGGTCTGCCATCGCCTGGACGGCATCCCGCTGGCCGTCGAGCTGGCGGCGGCCCGGTGTCGCCACATGAGCGTGGATCGGATCGCTTCCGAGCTCGACGATCGCTTCCACCTCCTCACAGGAGGTTCGCGGACCGTGATGCCGCGGCAGCAGACGTTGGCTGCGTCGGTGGAGTGGAGCTTCGACCTTCTCGACGAGCTCGAGCGTCGTGTCCTCCGACGGCTGGGTGCCTTCGGAGGCGCGTTCGCCCTCGAGGCGGCGGAGGCGGTCGTCGCGGCGCCGGCCGACGTCGACCCCATCGAGGTGTTCGACACCGTCAGCCGACTGGTCGACAAGAGCTTGGTCATCGTCGAGGACGCTGAAGGTGGCTCGCGGTACCGATTGCTCGAGACCATCCGCGCGTTCGCCGTGGATCGCGCCCGAGAGGCCGGGGAGCTGGCGCTCCTTCGTGACACACACGCCCTGTGGTGGTCTTCACGACTGGAGGAGCTGCGCGTCACCGGCCCGACGGACGACGTCATCACACTGGTCGACGCCAACCACGAGGATCTCGTCGCCGCGCTGACCTGGGCCGCCGGGCGCGACGCCGAGCTGGGTCTGCGCCTCTTGTGGCCGCTTGCACGCGGGTTCCAAGGAACCGGACGGGCGGGCGAAGCGATGCCGGCCATCGACATCCTGCTCGCACCGGACGTCGAGCAGCGATACCCCGAGGCGTGGGCCCGAGCGGCCGTGTCGGCCGCGATCCCGGTCTTGAGCTACCAAGGCCCGCAAGCGTTCGCCGAGCTGCTGACCCGCTGCGAGGCGGTCGCGCTGGCCATCGGTGACAGCTACCGCGTGGCCATCACCCGCTGGCTCCTGCAACCAGGATCGATCGAAGCAGGGCGGGAGCTGCAGACCGAGGCGCAGCGGGCGAACGAGCCCTATGCGTTCGCCCTGGCCACCGTGAGGTTGGCCATCGACACAACCCTCGACGAGCCGGGATCGGCTCGGGAGGCGCTCGGGGACGCCCAGACAAGTCGCCTCCACCTACCCCAGCCGCTACATCCGTGACTACGCCACCGCCGCCCACGGCCGGCAGGAGATCGTGTTCGGCGACCTGGCGCTGGTCGTCGATGCCGGGCGGGAGCTCGTTGCCAGCGCCACCCGTCCGATCCAGGACTACGGCGAATGGCTGCTCGCCGTCGGCGGTCTGCTCCGTCGCGACGCGCCGGCCGTGCAGACCGCCAGCGAAGTCGCCGAGCGCGCCCTCGCCCGACGGGAGCCAGGCTCCGAGGCCAGGGCCGACATCGCGGCGTACTTCCTGGCCCTGCTCGGCGGGGAGCCTCCCAGCGATCGTCCCGTCCTGTCGGCCGCCCCCGACGACTGGCTCGTCGCCCGCGACCACGCTGATCGAGGCGACGCCGAGGCGGCCCGGGCCCTCGCGGTGTCGCTGCGCGAAGGCGGGGCGACGAGGCGGGCGATGGCCCACGCCGTGACCGGCCTGGTCGAGGGGAGTGAGGACGAGTGGCACCGGGCCCTCCGACTGGCTGACGAGTACGGGCTGCGCCTCATCGCGGTCGACGCGCTGGAAGCCATCGCTGCCGCGGCGGCCGCTGGCGACAGCTTCACCGGAGGCCCTCCGCCTGCTCGGGGCGGCTGACCGGCTCCGCCGCGAGACCGGGTACCAGTGGCGCTTCCCCGGTGAGCAGCAGAGCTACGACGCCGCGCTCGGGTCCGCCCGCGAGGAGCTCGGCGAAGCTGCGGATGCGCTCTGGGAGGAAGGCAGCGGCCTCGCCTGGCGGGAGGCCGTCGCCTATGCCGAGCGGGCTCGTGGGGAACGTGCCCGCCCGCGCCACGGATGGGCCAGCCTGACACCGACGGAGCAGAAGGTGGTCGAGCTGGTGATGGCGGGTCACACGAATCCGGAGATCGCCGAGCGGCTCCTGATGTCACGCGGCACCGTGAAGACGCACCTCGAGCACGTGTTTGCCAAGACGGGCTGCCGCAACCGGGCCGAGGTGGCCGTCGCGGCGCTGCAGCAGCCGCGCTCTTAGCGGACAGCGCCGTCCGACGGTCGTTCGAGCTCCACCCGGACGCCGAGCAGGCGGACGGGCCGGTGCAGCTCGAAGCGGTCCAGCACCTCCAGGGCAGCCCGGACCACGTCGGTCGTGTCCGTCGTCGGCTCGGGCAGCTTGCGGATCTTCGACCGGGTGAAGAACGTCGCGGTCCGGACCTTGACGGCCACGTGCGTCACCCGCCGGCCCTCCGTGACGACGGAGGCCGTCACCTCCTCGGCCAGCCTGACGACCTGCGCCCGGACCTCTTCCGGCGAGCTGAGATCGCGCTCGAACGTCTCCTCCCGGCTGCGGGACCGCGGGACGTGGGGGAGATCCACCACCGGGCTCCGGTCCCCGCCCATGCCGAGGATCTTCAGCGACGGACCGATCGTCGGCCCGAAGCGGGCGGCCAGGACGTGGCGGTCCGAGGCGGCGAGATCCCGCACGCTGTGGATGCCGAGCTCCGCGAGATGGCCGGCCATGCGGTTGCCGATCCCCGAGAGGGCGGTGACGGGCCGATCGCCCATGGTCTCCAACCAGGTGGCCTGCGTGAGGGTGGCGATGCCGCCGGGCTTCGCGAACCCTGTTGCCGTCTTGGCCTGGAGCTTCGTCTCGCCGACTCCGACGGCACAGGTGAGACCGGTCTCGGCGCGCATGCGCTCCTGCACGGCGCGCGCCAGACCTTCAGGGTCGTCCGTGCGGGCGCCGATCAGCGCCTCGTCCCACCCCCACTCCTCCACGACGACCGCGGGGAACGACCGGAGGACACCCATGGCGCGAGCCGACGCCGCTTCGTACGCCGGCTTGTCCGAGGCCAGGAACACCGCCTCCGGGCAGCGGCGGGCGGCGAGTGCGAGCGGCATGCCCGACCGCACGCCGAAGGCTCTCGCCTCGTAGGACGCCGTGGCGACCACCTGCCGCAAGCGCGCCGGGTTCCCGTCTCCGCCCACCACGACGGGGCGGCCGGCCAGTTCCGGCCGCCGCAGGATCTCTACGGCGGCGAGGAACTGGTCGAGGTCGACGTGAAGGATCCAGTCCTTCACGGGTCGATCAGGAGGCGGACCTCAGCTCGGCTGCGGGACGATGCGGATGTAGGGCTTCGGCGACTTCCACTCGCCGAAGATCTCCTTCGCCTCGTCGTTCGACACGGAGCCGGCGATGATGACGTCCTCGCCCTGCTTCCAGTTGACCGGCGTCGACACCCGGTGCTTGGCCGTGAGCTGGAGGGAGTCGATGACCCGCAGCACCTCGTCGAAGTTGCGCCCCGTGGTCATGGGGTAGACGAGGACCAGCTTGACCTTCTTGTCCGGGCCGATCACGAACACGTTGCGCACGGTCTGGTTGTCAGCGGGCGTCCGGGACTTGGCGTCGCCCGACGTGCTGGCCGGGAGCATCCCGTAGAGCTTGGAGACGTTGAAGTCGGCATCGCCGATGATCGGGTAGTTGGGCCGGGAGCCCTGGGTCTCCTCGATGTCGTCCGCCCAGGACTGGTGGTCCTCGGTGGCGTCGACGGAGAGCCCGATCACCTTCACGTTCCGGCGGTCGAACTCAGGCTGCAGCTTGGCCATGTACCCGAGCTCGGTCGTGCACACCGGGGTGAAGTCCTTGGGGTGCGAGAACAACACCGCCCAGGAGTCGCCGATCCAGTCATGGAAGTTGATCCGGCCCTCGGTGGTGTCGGCCTCGAAGTCCGGCGCCGTCTCGCCAATGAGCAAACCCATCCTCGTGTCCTCTCTCCTCGCTGCGTCTCGCAGCTGCACGTCGTTCCCACACGCGGCTGAGACGATATCGGGCGACCGTGGATCTGCTACTGCCCGTCCGGGTTGCGCCCCGCCAGCACCGAGGGGGACACATCCCGGCCCGGCAGGAGATCGGCCGAGTCGATCGGTGTCCCCCACGCGAGCGAGCAGGGGACGACGCCGGCCCACACCTGGAGCGGGAGATCCTCCTCGTCGTCGACGGGGTCGCCGGTGCGGACCTTGGCCGACGCCTCCTCGACGTCCAGCCGGAGGACGGACGTGAGCTTGAGCTCCTGGTCGTTCGGGCCGCGCACCTCGTCCCACCGCCCGGGGGCCAGGTGCTCGCTGATCACCCGCAGGCCGTGCTCGCGCTCGTCCCCTTCGACCTTCCGGGCGCGACCGAAGGCCACGACCGAGCGGTAGTTCATCGAGTGGTGGAAGGCCGACCGGGCCAGCACCAGCCCGTCGACGAGGGTCACGGTGAGGCACACGTCCACGCCACCGGCCAGGTCGCGCAGCAGGCGGCTGGCGACGGACCCGTGGAGGTACAGCGAGTCGCCGTCGCGGCCGTAGAGCATGGGGATCACGATCGGGCGACCGGACGCCACGAAGCCCACGTGGCCGATCAGGCCGGCGTCGAGGATGGCGTGGATCGTGTCGTCGTCATAGGCCGCCCGCCTGGGGACCCGGCGTACGCGGGACCGGTCCGAGCGCGGGCCGGCTGGCCCAGTGAGAGGGGCCGCCGCTGCGCTGTGCTCGGTCGTGCTCACAGCTCGGGCACCATGTGGGTGGCGATGGCGACGCGGTTCCAGGCGTTGATGGCCACGACGGCCAGCAGGAGCTGGCCCAGCTCGGCCTCGGAGAACTCGGCCGCGGCGTCGCTCCACACCTGGTCCGTGACGCCGCCCTGACCGATGAGCGTGACCTGCTCGGCCAGTGCGAGCGCGGCCCGCTCGCGCGCCGTGAAGAAGACCGACTCGCGCCACGCGGCCAGGGTGGCCAGGCGGCGCTCGCCCTCGTTGGCGGCCAGGGCATCTCTCACGTGCTGATCGAGGCAGTAGGCACACCCGTTCAGCTGGGACACCCGGATGCGGATGAGCTCGCGGAGGCGGGGCTCGAGGTCGATGGAGCGGTCGAAGGCGTCGAGGGCCCGGTAGGGGGCCGGTGCCGCCCGCCCGACCGCCAGGCGGGGCTCGATGGTGGCGAGGAGCTCACTGATCGTCATAGGAGCCACGGTACGGCAGAAGTGGATCAGGAGTAAGGTCCAGTCCGATGCAGTCTCACTGGTCCACTTCCGCGCCGCGAACGGGTGGTGGTCCCGACCTCCACCTCGAGGTCGGGCCGGGTGGCCGGCGCACCTCCATCGAGGAGGCCCTGCGCCGGGCGATCCGCGACGGCCGCCTGGCGACGGGCACGCGCGTCCCGTCGAGCCGGGTGCTGGCCCGGGACCTCTGCGTCGCCCGTGGCACGGTGACCGAGGCCTACGACCAGCTCGTGGCCGAGGGCTGGCTCGCGGCCCGGCAGGGTTCGGGCACCGTCGTCGCGTGGGCGGGTGACCATCGGTCCAACGGTCGCGCCGCGGCCCGGACCACGGCGGTGCAGGTGCGACACGACTTCCGCCCCGGCAGCCCGGACGTCTCGTCGTTTCCCCGCCATGAGTGGCTGGCGGCCGTGCGCAAGGGCCTGCGCACCATGCCCGACACCGACCTCCGCTACGGCGATCCCCGCGGGCTGCTGTCGACGCGCGAGGCCCTCTCCGGTTACCTCGCCCGGGCCCGCGGGGTGCGGGCCGACCCCGACCGGCTCATGATCTGCAGTGGGTTCGTGCAGGCGCTGGCGCTCCTGACCTCGACCCTTCGCCGCCAGGGGGCGTCGGTCGTGGCGATGGAGAACCCGTGCATGAACGCCTACCGGACGGTGACGGCCCGCGCCGAGCTGTCCATCCGCTTCCTCGACGTCGACGAGGACGGCGCCGACCCCTCGAACCTCGTCCGCGCCCGGACGTCGGACAGCCCGGGCTGGGGTGACGTCGCGGCCGTCCTTCTCACACCCGCGCATCAGTACCCGACCGGCACCACGCTGGCGCCCGACCGCCGTGCGGCGTTCGTCGACTGGGCCCGCCACCACGGTCGGATCGTGATCGAGGACGACTACGACGGTGAGCACCGGTACGACCGCCAGCCCGTCGGCGCGCTCCAGGGCATGGACGCCGACCACGTCGTCTACGTCGGCACGGCCAGCAAGAGCCTGGCGCCCGGGCTCCGCCTCGGGTGGATGGTCTTGCCGGACGACCTGGTGGAGCCGGTGGTGACGGCCAAGGAGCTGGCGGACCGGCAGTCGGGCGTCATCGAGCAGGCCGCGCTGGCCGAGCTCATCAACTCCGGAGGGCTGGACCGGCACATCCGCCGCAACCGGCTGCGCTACCGGCGACGGCGGGACGAGCTCGTGGCCGCGCTGGGCACCGTGCCGGCTATCGGTGTCCGGGGCATCGCCGCCGGCCTGCACGCCGTCGTGGACCTCCCGGAGGACGGCCCGACCGAGGCCGAGGTCGTCGCCTCGCTGGCCGCGGAGGGGGTCGTGGTGCACGGGCTCGGCGGCTACTGGCACCGGCCGCGCCCGCGGCGGCCCGGCATCGTTGTCGGCTTCGGGACCCCGGCCGAGCACGCGTTCCCGGCCGGGCTGACCGCTTTGACCAACGGGTTGCGGCGAGCCGTGGCAGGCTCGCTCCCATGAGGATCGCCGTCGTCGGAGGGACAGGGCTCGTCGGACGTCGCGTCGTGGACGCGTTCGTGACCACGGATGTCGACGTGGTCGTCGTCTCGAGAGAGAGCGGCGTGGACCTCACGACCGGGGCCGGCCTGGACCGGGCGCTGGCCGGCGTGCAGCGCATCATCGACGTGAGCAACGTGCGGACCACCGACGAGGCGAAGGCCACGGCGTTCTTCACTGCCGCCGGGGCGCAGCTGCAGGCGGCGGCGGCACGCGTGGATGCCGACCGGATCGTGCTGCTGTCGATCGTCGGCATCGACCGAGTTCCGTCCGGCTACTACGCGGCCAAGCTCGCCCACGAGGAGACCACGAAGGCCGGCGAGGTCCCCACCGTCGTGCTGCGCTCGACCCAGTTCCACGAGTTCGCCGGCCAGGTGCTCACCTGGGACCGGGACGGCGCGGTGAGCCGCGTGCCCGAGATGCTCGTGCAGCCGGTCGCCGCCGAATCGATCGCCGCGGAGCTCGTCGAGCTCGCCCTCGCGGAGTCACCGTCCGCGACCGCCGACGTCGGTGGGCCGCTCGTCGAGCAGCTGGTCGACCTGGCCACGCGGGTGGCCGCCCGGCGGGGCGAGCCGGAGCGGGTCGAGGGCCACCGCGACGGCACGGAGCGGGCAGAGCTGCTGGCCGGCGGCGCGCTGCTCCCGGCCCGGGACGCCCGCCTCATCGGGCCGACGTTCGCGGAATGGCTGGACGCCGGCGAGCGCTCGCCCCACCTGCCCTGGTGACGTCCATCGACCACTTCGCCGTGGTGGCACCCGACGGCGCGACGGTGCTGCCACCCTGGTTGTTCCCGTACCGCCGGCGCATCATGACGGCATGTCGCGCCGCAGCCGACCGGTAGGCGCAAGGGCGGCACGGGTCCGGCTGGCCGCCACGGCCCGCGCCCTGCGGGAGGTGGTGGCCCACCCCGAGCTGCGGCGGGCCGAGGCGGCTTTCGCCCTCGTGTGCACCAGCGAAGCCGCCTTCACGGTGGCGCTCTCCATCGTCGCCTTCCGCGAGGGCGGCGCCGCTGCGGTCGGGCTCGTGGCGCTACTGCGGATGGTGCCGTCCGCGCTCGGGTCCACCGTCCTGACGCCGTTCGCCGACCGTGCTCGCCGCGAGCTGGTGCTGGCGGTGGCGACCCTGGCGCGCGCCGCGGCCGTCGGCGCCGCCGCAGTGCTCTTCGCGGCCGGGGCCCCGGCGTGGACGATCTACGCCGCCGCCATCGTCGCGACCGTCGGCGTGACGATCTTCCGGCCCGTCCATTCCGCGCTGCTGCCGCTCCTGTGCGCCGAGACCACGACGCTCACCAGCGCGAACGTCGTGCGCGGGATGGTGGAGGCGGCAGCGACCCTGGCCGGTCCTGTGCTCGCCGGGATCCTCCTGGCGCTCGCCGGTCCGACCGCCGTGCTCATGGCGGCAGCCTTCCTCGGGGCCGCCACCGCGCTGCCGCTGCTCGGCATCCGCTCGTCGGCCGGCCGCCGGCCTGGGCGGGCCCGGGTCGGGACGGTGCTCTCCGAGGTCGGCGAGGGGTTCCGCGTGGTGGCGCAGCACCGCGATCTCGGGCTGGTGTTCGCACTCGGCTTCGCGCAGACGATCGTGCGCGGCGCCCTCAACGTCTTCATCGTGGTCGTCGCCTTCGATCTGTTGGACCGAGGTGACGGCGTGGTGGCGGCGTTCGCGGCCGCGGTCGGTCTCGGCGGGCTGTTCGGCTCCTTCGGCTCGTCGTTGCTCGTCGGCAGCCGCCACCTCGGCAAGTGGCTGGCGATCGCGCTCGTCCTCTGGGGTGGCCCCATCGCCGTCATGGGCGCGGCACCGGCGACGGCCGCGGTCTTCTCCCTGCTCATGGTCGTCGGCCTGGCCAACGCGGTCATCGACGTCCCGCTGTTCACGCTGCCCGTGCGACTGGTCGACGATGCCGTGCTGGCGAGGGCGTTCGGCCTGTTCGAGGCCCTGATCGCGCTGGGTGTCGGGCTGGGATCGGTGGCCAGTCCGATCCTCATCGCCACGGCCGGTCTGCGCCCCGCGCTCGTCGTGACCGGGCTGCTGCTGCCCCTCCTCGCCGTCGTCAGCTGGCGGGCCCTGCGCGCGCTGGACGGCCGGCTCGAGGTGCGGGACGAGGAGATCCGCGTGCTGCGCGCGGTCGGGATGCTGGCGCTGCTCCCGGTGCCGATGATCGAGCACCTCGCCAGCCGTCTGCACCGCCGGACCGTGCCCGCGGGGGAGCGGGTGTTCGAACAGGGGGACCCGGGGGCCAGCGCGTTCGTGATCGTCGACGGCGCCGCCGACGTGGTGGGCGACGGCCGGCTCATCGCCTCTTTGGGGCCGGGGGACGCGTTCGGCGAGATCGCCGTCCTGCATGACGTTCCCCGCACCGCCGCCGTCGTGGCGGACAGCGATCTCGATCTCTTCGAGCTCGACCGGG
The DNA here is from genome assembly GCA_963769115.1 of uncultured Acidimicrobiales bacterium. Lineage (GTDB taxonomy): Bacteria > Actinomycetota > Acidimicrobiia > Acidimicrobiales > Ilumatobacteraceae > DASTFY01. The sequence continues at coordinate 56,889 of CAVYKN010000012.1, read as the reverse complement.
ACGACCTGCTCGAGGCCCTCGGCCGACACCAGCCGAGTGCCGACGCCGCGTACGCCGTGGTGGCCGGGCACCTCGCGAGCTACCGACCGGCCACCGTCGGAGCGTGACCAGGGTGCCGGCCGGCGGGCCGGCGCGTGGCAACCTGCGCGGATGCGACGGGACGAGCTCGAGCGGTACCGGGGCGCGCCCGTCGACGACCTCGTGGGGCCGGGCCTGCTCCTCCTGCTGGTCGGCATCAACCCGGGGTTGTGGACGGCGGCCGTCAACGCCCACTTCGCCCGGCCGGGCAACCGCTTCTGGCCCGCCTTGTACCGCGCCGGCATCGTGGATCGACCGATCGACGCGTCACGCGGTCTCATGCCGGCCGACGCCGACCTCCTCGTGACCAAGGGCGTCGGCATCACCAACATCGTCAACGTGGCCACGGCCCGGGCGGACGAGCTGACGGCGGAGCAGCTCCGGGACGGCGCCCGCCGCCTGGAGGAGCTCGTCCGGACGACCGGGCCGCGGGTCGTCGGCGTCCTCGGCCTCACCGCGTACCGCCAGGCGTTCGGACAGCCGAAGGCGGTGGCAGGGCGCCAACCGGGGGACCTCGGCGGCGCGGAGCTGTGGATCGCCCCGAACCCCAGCGGACTGAACGCCCATGCGTCGCTGGCCTCGCTGGCTGCGGACTACCGCGAGCTGGCGGTGCGCGCCGGTGTGCCGGTCGGGCCGCCCGTCGATCGACCGGCCGCCTGACCCGCGCGTCCGGCCTTCCCAGGTTTCTCTCAGCGACCGCCAAGGGTCGCGGGAGCGTGGCTTGCCAGGATGGAGCCATGACCCCCCTCCACGAACATGACCATGAGCACGAGCACGATCGGGGCTTGGCCTACGACCTCCCGCGCCTGATCGGGCGGCGCCGGGCCCTGCAGGTCCTCGGTGGCGCCAGCCTGCTGGCCCTGGTCGGCTGCGCGTCCTCCAACGACGACGGCGCGGCGGGGACCACGGCCGGCTCCGGGACGAGCGGGACGACCGGGACCTCCGGAACGGCCGCCACCACCGGCGCCACCGCAGCCACCACGGCGGGCACGACCGCCGCCACCGGCGACGTGGACGTCATCCCTGAGGAGACGGCGGGGCCGTACCCGGCCGACGGGTCCAACGGTCCGAACGTGCTGACCGAGAGCGGCGTGGTCCGCAGCGACATCCGCAGCAGCTTCGGCTCGTCCTCGACCACCGCCGAGGGGATCCTCACGACGGTCGCCTTCACCGTCGTCGACGCCGACAGCGACGCTCCGCTGCCCGGCGCGGCCGTCTACGCGTGGCACTGCGACCGGGAGGGGCGCTACTCCATCTACTCCGAGGGCGCCGAGGACGAGAACTACCTGCGGGGCGTGCAGGAGACGGGCGCCGACGGTGCGGCGACGTTCACGAGCATCTACCCGGGCTGCTACGCCGGCCGTTGGCCCCACGTGCACTTCGAGGTGTACGCCAGCCTGGCCGACGCCACCTCGGGAGGCCGCCCCATCGCCACCTCGCAGATCGCGCTGCCCGAAGAGGTGTCCTCCGCGGTGTACGCCACCGAGGGTTACGAGGACAGCGTGGGCAACGCGTCCCAGGTGAGCCTGGAGAGCGACAACGTGTTCAGCGACGGCTGGGAGCTCGAGACACCGACGGCCAGCGGCTCGATCGACGAGGGCTACACGGTCGCCCTGACCGTGGGGGTCGCGGCCTGAGGCGACGGCTACAGTCCCGGCCGAAAGTCGCCGAGGGGGAACCGAGGGGGGTCCAGTCCGATGGCTGAGGTCGTGCCGGTCGACGTCTTCTTGGATGGTTGGTACCCGGGCTGGACGCCCGAGCTGATCGACGATCCCTGGCTGCGAATGAAGTCCAAGCCGTTCAGCAAGGAGGACGAGGACCGCTTCTGGTTCGCCGACTTCCACTGGCCGCGTGGTTTCTCGCCGCTCGGCTTCTACTTCGTCAACACCGCGGCCATGACCACGCAGCTCGCCGCCCACCAGCTGCCGCTGCCTCCGGCCGGCGGACTCGTGCAGCGGATGGGCGGACCGTTCCTCTACGAAGGCGAGGTGCCCATCACCTCGCCGTGGGAGATCGGCTTCCGCGCTGCCCGCATCGAGAAGAACATGCCCAAGTTCCTCGGCAACTTCGATGCCATCTGGGAGGAGCGGAAGTGGGAGCTCGAGCTCGGGCTCCAGTACTTCGAGAGCTTCGACTTCGCAGGGACGTCACTCGCCGACATCGGCCAGTACGTGGAGGATGCCACGATCTTCCAGCTGCGGGCCTGGGAGATCCACTTCGAGATCATGTACCCGCTGCTGGCGATCTACCTGCAGCTCTACGGCGTGTGCGCGTCGAACGGCGTCGACCCCGGCAACATCGCCAAGATGCTCCAGGGTCGCGACTCCAAGATCATGGAGTGCGACAGGGCCATGTGGGACCTGGCCGACGAGGCCAAGCGCCTCGGCATCGCCGACGTGTTCGACACCGAGCCCGAGCAGATCCGCGGTGCGCTGTCATCGGCCGGCGGCAACGCGTCGACCTGGCTGACGAAGTTCGACGACTTCCTGAAGGACTACGGCTTCCGGACCGAAGGCATCGCGGACATCAACATCCCGTCGTGGATCGAGGACCAGTCGTCGCCCCTGGGCCAGATCCGCAACTTCATCCAGGCCGACGAGCGGCACGACTTCGATGCCGCGCTCACCGCGTCGCACGCCGAGCGGGACGAGGCCATCGAAGCCGCTCGCTCGAAGCTCAGCGGTGACGCGCTCGGAGCGTTCAACGAGCTGCTGGGCATCTGCTCGGTCGCCAACTTCGCCTGGTGGAACGAGGACCACAACTACTACATCGATCTGCGGGCCTCGATCCCCGTCCGGCGCGGTGCGCTGGCCCTGGGCGAGGCCGTCGGCGCCGACCGCTACGACGACGCCACCTTCCTCTTCATGCCCGAGCTGCGACAGGTCTACCGGGGCGAGCGGCAGTGGAAGGACCTGCAGTCGATCGTCACCGCCCGGCACGAGTACTACGACCACTACCAGGGCCTGCGGAGCAGCATCCCGAAGGTGATCGGCACCATCCCGGACAAGGTCGAAGATCCCGTGCTCATCGAGATCTTCGGGATGCACCATCACTTCTTCGAGGCCCTCGCGGCCGACGGCACGTCGAACGTCCTCACCGGCTTCCCGGCCTCCGCGGGCACCTACACCGGGACGGCGCGGGTGATGCTGTCAGCGATGGAGCTGTTCGACCTGGAGGAGGGTGAGATCCTCGTCACGGAGTGCACCTCGCCCAACTGGACGCCGGCCTTCGCCATCATCGGCGCCTGCGTGTGCGACGGCGGCGGCTCGCTCACCCACGCGGCGACGGTGAGCAGGGAGTACGGCATCCCCTGCGTCGTCGGAACGTCGATGGCCACCTCACGGATCAAGACCGGTGATCGCATCGAGGTCGACGGCACCAAGGGCACCGTCACCGTCCTGGAGCGCGCCGTCGAGCCCGTGTGACCGGGCCTGACTGATCGGGCGCCTGTGCCCGGCCTGGCTCAGGCGAGGACGGCGCGCAGCGCGGCGGCCACGTCGGCCGGCGCATCCCACTCGGCCAGGTGGCCGGCGCCGGCGATGACGGTGCCGCCGCCCCATCGCTCGATCCGGCTGGGCGGCATGAGCTCGTCCTGGTCGCCCCAGATGACGACCTTCGGGCACGAGATGCGATGCAGGCGGTTGCCCAGCCCCCGCTCGCCGAGGGGCCACATCATGCCGGCGGCGGCGACGTCGCAGAGGTACCGGGCGACGGGCGCCTCCTCGTCGCCGCGCTCCGCGAAGCGGTTCGCGAAGGCCTCAGGGACGTCCTTGGCGAAGAGGTGCTCCATGCGCTGCGGCGCGGGCACGGCGAAGAGATCGAGTCCCGGCTGGTCGGCGTCGCCGATGCCGAACGGCGCGACCAGACCGAGTGCGGTCACCGCCTCCGGGCGGAGCGCGGCCAGCTCGGCGGCCACCATGCCGCCGATCGACACGCCGATCACCGGGCAGGGCAGCGCGCCGGTGGCGTCCAGGGCGTCCCAGAACATCGTCAGCCAGCCCAGGTGGTCGTCGGGGGCGACGAAGCCCGGTTCGCCGTCGAACCCGCCGACGGAGGGGACGACGACCTCCCATCCGTCGTCGGCCAGCGATCGCATGGCGGGCGACAGCTCGGGGTGCCCGGCGATCCCCCAGAGGTAGACGAGGTGCCTGCTGCTCCGATCGGCGCTCATCGGGCGTTCTCCGGCCACCACGGATCGGGGTACTCGGAGAACAGCGTCCGCAGGCCCGGCGCCACCTTGTCCCCGAACATCTTGCTGTTGAAGCGGGTGAGCTCGTCGCTCATGTCGCCGAACTGGAGCATGGCGCACAGGTGCCCGATGCGCAGCTCCTTGGCCGCCTCTTCGAGCTGTTCGCGGACGGTGTCGGGACTGCCGACGACGACGTAGCCGTTCTCGAGCATCTCGTCCCACGTGAGGTCGTGCTTGGCCTGCTTGGCCCGCGCCACCTGGCGGACCTGCGACTTGTAGCGGGCGCGCACGGAGGCCTCGGTGACGTAGCCGGGGGCGTCGGTGAAACCGGGGAAGACGTGCAGCGACCGGTTGAAGAAGTACTCGGCCGGCTCGCGGTAGAGCTTGCGGGCTTCGGCGTCGGTGTCGGCCACGCCGATGAACTGGGTGACGGCGAGACGGTGCGGGTTGTCGTCCTTGCCGTTGGCCTCGACCTGGCGCCAGTAACCGCCGACCGTCTCACGCACGGCCTTGTAGCCGTAGTAGGTGAGCGCGCCGTACACGAAGTCGTTCCGGGCGCAGAAGTCCCACGTCTCGACCGAGCCGCCGCCCGGGATCCACACCGGCGGGTGGGGCTGCTGCCACGGCCGGGGGACCGGGTTGACGTAGCGGTACTGGTTGAAGCGCCCGTTGAAGGAGAAGGGCTCGTCGGCCTGCCACGCCTTCAGGATGAGCTCGATGCCCTCGTAGTACCGGGGCCGCAGCTGCGTCGGGTTCACGCTGTACGAGTAGGCCGTGTCCATGGCCGTGCCCACCGGGAAGCCGGCGATGAGGCGGCCGTGGGAGAAGAGGTCCAGCATGGCGAACTCCTCCGCCACCCGGATGGGCGGGTTGTAGAGCGCCACCGAGTTGCCGAGCACGGTGATGGCCGCCTGTGACGTGCGGCTGGCCAGGATCGAGGCGATGAGGTTGGGCGACGGCATGAGCCCGTAGCCGTTGTTGTGGTGCTCGTTGACGCAGATGCCGTCGAAGCCGCACTCCTCGGCATAGACGAGCTGGTCGATGTAGGACTCGTAGGTCCGAACGAGGACGTCACGGTCGAAGAGCTTGGGATCGATGTCCACCCACACGCTGCGGTGCTGCTTGTTGAAGTCCTCCGGGAGGGCCGGGTACGGCATGAGGTGGAACCACATCATCTTCATGGGTGCAGCCTGCCCGGGGAGTTGCCGGCGTGTCCACGGCAAACGCGGCGCTCTCATTCCGGTGTGCTAGCGATCGGTCCGTGAGGGCTGCCTGCCTCGTCGACGGTCGTGACGACCTCGTGGTGGCGGACGTGACCATCGACGGTCCGCGAGGGCGCGAGGTGGTCGTGCGCACCCAGGCCGTCGGGCTGTGCCACAGCGACCTGCACGTGGTCGACGGGTCTCTCGTCCGGCCGCGGCCGATCGTGCTCGGGCACGAGGCGGCCGGCGTGGTCGAGGCCGTCGGCCCGGAGGTGTCGTCGGTCGGCGTCGGCACGTCCGTGGTCACGTGCCTCGTGATGCCCTGTGGGGCGTGCGGGCGGTGCCGGGCGGGCGAGGAGCACCTGTGCGCTGATCCCGCGGCGACGTTGCGCGGGAGCGACCGGGCGCGGCTCGAGCTCGACGGGACGCCGGTCGCGCAGATGGCCGGGATCGGGGCGCTCGGGGAGCGCCTCATCGTGGACGAGCGGGCGGTGGTGGCCGTGCCCGCCCGCGTGCCTCCCGAGCTGGCCGCCGTGCTGGGCTGCGCCATCGTCACCGGGCTGGGGTCCGTGCTCAACGTGGCCGACGTCCGCCCGGGAGAACGGGTGGCCGTCATCGGGTGCGGCGGCATCGGTCTGGCCATCATCCAGGGGGCCCGCATCGCCGGAGCGGGCGAGATCGTGGCCATCGATGTCGCCGACGCCAAGCTCGAACTGGCCCGCCGGCTGGGCGCTACGAGCGTCGCCAACGCCGCCGACGCCGACGCGGTGAATGCGGTGGCGGGCACCATCGACCACGCCTTCGAGGCCGTAGGGAGGCCGGCGACCATGGAGCTGGCGGTGGAGCTTGCGGCGCCCGGCCGGGCGGCGTACGCGGTGGGCATCCTGCCGGAGGGCTCGTCGGTGAACCTGCCGGCCAAGGCGCTGCGACGGGGCAAGCGGCTGGTCGGGGTCTTCATGGGTTCGACCCGGCCGCGGCGCGACATCCCGCGCTACATCGAGCTGTGGGAGCGGGGTGAGCTCGACCTGGCCTCGATGGTGTCCGACCAGCTCCCGCTGGACGACGTCAACGCCGGCTTCGCCGCGTTGGCCCGGGGCGAGGTCGCCCGGGCCGTCGTGCGCTTCGACGCCTGAGCCGGGCGCGGACCCGCCCCGCCGGGAGGTCTGAGTCGAACGCGTCATCCCCGGCTCATCCGGCTCAGACCTCGATCCCACCGATTCGATATCGATTCGGTGGATCGGCGTCGGCGGAGGGTCGGTGGGTCAGCGGCAGGCGCCGGGAGGATCGTCGTAGCGGTCGTCCTGGCGCCACGGGCCGGCGTACCAGGGCGCGGTGGGCGGCGGGACCCGGGCCGCCACGCCGACGATCTCGACCATCGCTTGCCCGAAGCGGGCCGCGCCGTCGGGGCAGTAGTGGCCCAGATCGATCTTGCGCACCCGCAGCTCGCCGCCCGGGACCGGGATGGTCAGGCGGGGCACACCGTCCGGCGCCACGAGGGGGTCCGGGTCGAGGTAGGTGACACGCCCGGGGAACACGGCGGGAAGCCCGGCGAAGACGTCGTTGATCCCCCTGGACACCGCCTCGTGCTGACCGAAGCCGAGCTCGGAGGGGGCGAGGCCGACCACCACCACCTGCGCGCCCCCCGACAGCAGCATGGAGGTCGCCTCCTGGAGGCGGGCGGCGAACTCGGCCGCACCTCGCTCCTCGACGAGGCCGACGTCGAAGCGGGCCCACATGGTGACGACGAGTTCAGGGCCGTCGTCGATGGCGTCGTTGATGTGCTCGGCCCAGTCGTCCTTGGCCAGACCGAACCCGAGCACCGAGCGGTCCTCCACCTGTACGAGCCCGGTGGCCTCCAGCGCAGCCTCGATGCCGGGTGCGGCGTCGTACATGTACGAGTCGCCGAAGAGCGCGACGCGGAACGGGTTGTCCGGCGTGGGCTGCCGCAGGGGAGCGGGGGCGGCGGGCACGATGCGCACGAGGTCCGACAGGGTGGGCCCGGCCGTCGTGGGCGGTGACGTGGCGGCGGTCGTCGGCGGGGTCGTGGGCGCGGTCGAGGCGGTCGTCGCCGCGGTGGAGGTCGTTGGCTCAGTGGTCGGAACGGTCGTCGAAGGCGGGGCCACGGTGGTCGCGGCACCCGTCGGGGCGAGGGCGGCACCGGTCACCAGCTCGTCCGGATCGGGCGGGCGGCTGACGACGAGGACGGCGACGGCCAGCACCACCGCCGCGGTCACCGCCAAGGGGATGGCGAGGCGGGGGTTGAGCGCGCCCCGGCGGATCGGCCGTTCGATCAGCCGATAGGAGGCGTAGGCCAGCCCGAAGGCCACCGCGAACCGCACCGCGGTCAGGCCCCAACCGGAGAAGCCCATGCGGTCCGGACTCATCCAGACGAAGACCGGCCAGTGCCAGAGGTAGAGGCCGTAGGAGATGAGGCCCACCGCCACCAGCGGCCGCCAGGACAACGCCCGCCCGAGCGCGGTGCCCGGGTGAAGGGTGATGGCGACGATGATGACTGCGACCGCGAGCGCGTGGACCGCGAACCCACCGCGGTACAGCAACATGTCGTCGCCATCGAGGGCGACCCACATGACCGCCAGCACCGCTGCGCACGCCCAGGCCGAGATCACCAGCGGGCGGCGAGCGGCGTCGGCCCGGAGTGGGGCCGGCCGGCGGAGCGCGACCGCGATCACCGCGCCGATGAGGATCGACGCCAGCCGGCTGTCCGTGCCGAGGTAGGCACGCTCGATGTCCGAGCGGGCGTAGAGCGCCATCAGGACGACGGAGACCACCGCCGCCGCGCCAGCGACGATCGCCAGTGTGCGGGGTCCACGACGGGCGTAGGCCAGCACCACGACGACCGCGAACGGCCAGAGGAGATAGAACTGCTCCTCGATCGCCAGGCTCCAGAGATGCTCGAAGGGCGACGGGGCGCTGAACAGGTCCCAGTAGCCGTCGCCGGCGATGGCCTGCCAGTTGGCGGCGTAGAACAGGCCGGCCAGCCCCGGCTCCCGCAGCTGCTCAGCCTGGCCCGGCGCGCCCCAGATGGCGTACACGGCCATCACCGCGGCGATCAGGATGAACAGCGCCGGCAGCAGGCGCCGGGCCCTCCGGCCCCAGAACGTGGGCAGGCTGATGCGCCCTGTCCCGTCCCGTTCGGCCAGCAGGAGGGACGTGATCAGGTAGCCCGAAACGGTGAAGAACAGGTCCACGCCCAGGAAGCCGCCCTGCAGGTGACCGGCGTGGAAGAACAGCACGGCGAGGACCGCCAGCCCCCGCATCCCGTCGATGGCGGGCTGGTAGGCGAGGCTGCGCACCGAACCGGTCAAGGGTTACCATCCTGCCGTGGAACGGCGACGCACGCGTGGCAGGCGAATGGCCCGATTCGTTGCGGTTGCAATGGCAGCGGCGGCCCTCACCTCGGCCTGCGCGTCGGGAGCGCGGACCAACTGGCTCGGTGACGAGCGCTGGGATCTCGTCAATCGGCCGAAGGGCGCCATCGCGGTCCTCGGGGACAGCGTCGGCTACGGGCTGACGACGGTCGGCAACGTCACCGGGCGGCTCGTCCAGGACGGCTGGGGACCGCTGCGCAGCTACACCCAGCTCGGGCTCCATGCTGCCCCGGAGAAGCCGTTGGACCCCGACACCGTGGTGCGCTGGATCGGCGAGTTCCGGGCCCGCGGCCTCGCCCCGAGGGCCGTGGTGGTCATCTCCGGCGCCAACGACGTCGGCTATCCGGCGGCCAACGACGTCAACCGCAACATGCAGCGCATCGAGACGGCGATGAAGGCGTTGGGCAACGTGCAGGTGGTGTGGACGACGATCCACCACAACCGTCCCGATCTCATGGCGGCCTGGAACCAGGCGCTCGTGAACGTCGACGCCAAGTACCCCAACCTGCGCGTCTGCGACTGGGCTGCCGAGGTCGTCCGCCACCCGCAGTACCTGGAGCGGGACAAGGTGCACATGACGGTGGGCGCCACCGGCGGCTACGCGGCCATGCGTGAGTTCGTGGCCGCCTGCGCCCGCGCCATCCCCTGAGCCGGACGGCGATCTCTTCGCGCCCGGCCTGGTTCGGGCCGGCGGTCGCCGCGGCCGCAGCGCTCGGGGTGGCCGTCCGCACCCTCTACGTGCTCGTCGCCTATCGGGACGTCCGTGAGCCCGTAGGTGACGCGCTCACCTACCACCTGCTGGCCCGTCTCCTGGCTGACGGACAGGGTTACGTGCGGCCCCTCGACCTCATCGTCAACGGGCGGAACGTGCCATCGGCCGAGTTCCCCCCGCTGTGGCCCTCGCTCCTGGCCGTCGCCGATCTGCTCGGGCTGGACTCGCCCACCGCTCACCGCCTGGTGGGCGCGCTCCTGGGCGGCGTCACCGTCGTCCTCGTGGCGCTGACCGCCCGCCTCCTGGCCGGGCCGGTGGCCGGTGTGGCGGCCGCCGTGCTCACCGCGCTCCACCCGCAGCTCATCGCTCTGGACGGTGGACTGATGGCGGAAGCGGTGTTGCTCCCGCTGGTCGCCGGCGCGCTGCTCCTCGCTGCCGTCGCCGTACGCGAACGGCCGGCCGGGCGACGGGGCGTCGCTGTCCTCATGGCGCTCGGTGCTGCCCTGGCCCTCGCCGCGCTGACCCGCAGCGAGGCCGTGCTCCTCGTGCCCGCCCTGGCCGTGCCGGTCGCCCTCCTGGCCGGGCCGGGCGGTGCGCGGGCCCGCCTGCGCCGCCTGGCCGCCGTGCTCCTCCCGGTGGCGATCCTGCTGGGCGCCTGGACGGTGCGCACCGCCACCCGCCTCGACGCCGTGGTGCCCCTGACGACGAACAGCGGGACGCTGCTGGCCGGCGCCAACTGCGACGAGGTGTACCGCGGTCGCCGCACCGGCCAGTGGAGCCTGCGTTGCGCCACCGAGTCGCTTCCCGACCCGATCACCGACGAAGCAGCGGCGGCGGGCTCCATGCGCCGTGCCGGCCTGCGCTACGCGGGCGGGCACGCGGATCGCCTCCCCGCCGTGGCCAGCGTGCGCGTGTTGCGCACCTTCGGCCTGTGGGACGTCAGCGGGCAGCTCCGCTACGAGAGCCTCGAGGGCCGGCCCTACGGCTGGCTGTGGGCCGGTTGGCTCGCTCACCTGGTCGTGATCTCGCTCGCCGCGCTCGGCGCGGTGGCCCTGCACCGCAGCGAGCGGCAGCGAGCCGATGGCAGGTGCCAGCCGCTGTGGCTCCTGCTCGTCCCGATCGGGGTGGTCGTCGTGACCGCCGCCCTCGCCTACGGCAACCAGCGCTTCCGCGCCCTCGCCGAGCCGGGGGTCCTGGTGCTGGCCGGCACCGGCATCGCCGCGGTCATGGCCGCGGCTGGGCCCACCCGGGTGACGGCGGGCCGAGCCCCGTCAGAGCTGCAGGCCGAACAGCAGCCCGAGCCCGTGAAGGCTGTCACAGCGGGATCCTGAACCGGTCCTGAGCGCGCTGCGTACCGGAACGCAACCACCGCGAAAGGAACGCAGGATGCCCCGCTCCCTCCATCGCCACGCCGTCGTCATCGGTGCGAGCATGGCCGGCCTCGCCACGGCCCGGGTCCTCACCGATCACTTCGAGTCCGTGACCGTGCTCGACCGCGACCCCCTGCCCGAGGGCACCGGTCCCCGCAAGGGCGTACCCCAGGGTCGCCAGGCCCACGCGCTCCTCACCGGCGGCTCGCGGGCCATCGCCGAGCTGTTCCCCGGGATCATGGAGGAACTGGTCGCCGACGGCGCCGAGCTGATCGAGTTCAACGGCGGATCCTGGTACCAGGCCGGCGGCTACCGGGCCGAGTGCCTGGTCGTCCGCCAGGTCGTGTCCGCCAGCCGGCCCTTCATCGAGGCGGGCGTGCGCCGTCGTGTCGCCGCGCTTCCGCGCGTCACGATCGAGTCCGGCCAGGCCGTCGAGACCCTCCTCCACGCCGGCGGTCGCGTGACCGGGGTGAAGGTGTTCGACGGGACGACGTCGCGTGACCTCCCCGCCGATCTCGTGGTCGACTGCTCGGGCCGCGCCTCGCACGGTGCGCTGTGGATGGAGGACCTCGGGTACCAGGCGCCGGAGACCGTCGAGGTGCGTTGCGACGTGCGCTACGCCTCCGTCATCCTGCCCCGGCGCCAGGGTGATGTCGACAAGACGTTCTCGGTCGTCATCGAGTCGCCGCCGCACGGCAAGCGGGCCGCGTTCCTGCTGCCGATCGAGGGCGACCGCTGGATCGCCACCATCACGGCGGGCTACGGGGCGGAGGCCCCGACCGACGAGGCGAGCTTCCGCGCCGCCGCTGCCACCCTGCCGTCACCGGAGATGCACCGGCTGCTCGAGAGCCTCGACGAGCTCGGCCCCCTGGCCACGCACCGGCTGATCTCCAGCAAGCGCCGCCGCTACGAACGGCTGCGCGACGTGCCGGCCGGGTTCCTCGCCCTCGGCGATGCCATCTGCAGCTTCAACCCGCTGTACGCGCAGGGCATGAGCAGCGCCGTGCTCCAGGCCGTCGCCCTGGGCGAGTGCCTGCAGGGGCACGAGAACGACCAGGCGTTGGTGCGGGCCTTCTACCGCCGGGCGGCGAAGGTGATCGCCAACCCGTGGCAGATCGCTGTGGGTTCCGACTTCGCCTACCCCGAGACCACCGGCCCCAAGCCCGCCGGCACGGACCTCGTCAACCGGTACATCGCCCGGGTGCTGCGGGCGGCGCAGGTGTCGCCCGAGGTCAACACCGCGATGATCCTGGTGCAGAACCTGCTGGCGCCGCCGTCGTCGCTGATGCGGCCCTCGATGATGCGGGCCGTGCGGCGGGCGTCGCGCGACCTGGCCCGTCACCGCAAGGTCGACGGTGCGGCCGGGCGCCGGCCGGCCGGTGTCGTCACGGCCGGCGCCTGATCGACCTGCCGGTCAGTCCAGTCGGTCAGCCCGGCGCCGGCACGATCCGCAGGTACGGCTTGACCGCGACCCATCCGTCCGGGAAGCGCTCCCGGGCCTCGTCATCCGATACAGCCGGGACGATCCCACGCCTCCGCCGACGAGCAGGCGGTGATCGACGCGCTGCTCGAGGGCGCCCGGACCCGGCTCGATCCTGCCGCCTTCGCCCGCGATCTCGAGCGGGGACGGTCGTTCCTGCTGGGTGAGCTCGTCGAGTACGCGCTGGGGGTCGGCCGGCGGGCACCATGATGGGGGGCACCACCGAACGCTGGCACGATCGACCACAGGCCGAAGCAGGGAGGCATGATGCGAGTTGGGGTCCTGACCGGAGGCGGTGACGTCCCCGGGCTCAACGCCAGCATCAAGGCCGTCGTCATGAGGGTGACCGCCGAGGGGCATTCGGCGGTCGGGCTGCGGCGCGGGTGGGCGGGGCTGCTGGAGTGCAACCCTGACGATCCCCAGTCCGTGACCGCCTGCACGATGGCGCTGGACCCGAGCTCCGTGCGCACCATCGACCGCAGCGGCGGCACGGTCCTGCACAGCTCGCGCACCAATCCTGCGCGCGTGCGAGCGTCCGAGGTCCCGCCGTTCCTGTCCGGTCTCGTCGAGGGGGAGGGCCCGCACGACCTGACCAAGCACTGCCTCTCCGTGCTCGAGCGCCTCGGCATCGACGCCCTCGTCCCCATCGGCGGCGACGACACGCTGTCGTTCGCGCTGCGCCTCTCGGACGAGGGGTTCCCGGTCGTGGCCATCCCCAAGACCATGGACAACGACGTCCACGGCACCGACTACTGCATCGGCTTCTCCACCGCGGTCACGCGCACGGTCAACTTCATCCACCAGCTCCGTACGAGCGCGGGGTCGCACGAGCGGTTGGCGGTGGTCGAGGTGTTCGGCCGCTACAGCGGCGAGACGTCGTTGGTGTCCGCCTATCTGTCGGGTGTGGACCGGGCGGTCATCTCCGAGGTTCCGTTCGACATCGACCGGTTGACCGACCTGCTGATGGAGGACAAGCGGGCCAACCCCAGCGGCTACGCCATGATGACGATCTCCGAGGGCGCGAGCGTCGTCGGTGGCGAGATGGCCCTGCGCGGCGAGGCCGACGCGTATGGACACCAGAAGCTGGGCGGCATCGGCGAGCTCACCGGTGAGCTGATCCGAGAGCGGACCGGCGAGGGCATCATCGTCCAGCACCTCGGCTACCTGATGCGTTCGGGCAACCCCGACTCGCTCGACCTCATGGTCGCCGTCAACTACGGCGTGATGGCCGCCGACCTGCTGCTGGAGGGCTTGTCCGGCCGGCTGGTGGCCCTGCGCATGGGCAACTACCTCAACGTGCCGCTCGGCGTGACCAGACAAGGGGTGAAGCGGGTGGACGTCGACGCCCTGTACGACGTGGCCGCCTACCGTCCCAAGATCCGCCACGTCGACGGCAAGCCCATGTTCCTGTACTGAGCCCCCTTACGCGGCTCGGAGGGCGAGCAGCGCCGAGGCGCGCGATCAGTGACCGTGCTCGGTGGCGAACTCCTCGGCCTGACGCTCGACGTCCCGCGGGCGGGCTCGCGCCGGCAGCCAGCGCAGGATGACGAAGACGCCGATCAAGGTCACCAGCGCGCCCGCGGCGAGGCCGTGCGCAGGCCGTCCATGAAGGCCGACCGGGCCGCCTGCGTGATCAGGTCCCCGGCCGCGCCACCGACGGACGAAGCCACCTGCAGCGCACCGCCGACCGAGTCCTGCGCGGCGTCGACCGCGCTCGCCGGGATGTCGCTCGCGGAAAGGGAGTCGATGACGCGCGAGCCGTAGATGGAGGTGAAGACGCTGCCGAGGACGGCGACGCCCAGCGCACCACCGACCTGGCGGGTCGTGTCGTTGACGGCGGAGCCCACACCGGCCTTGGCCAGCGGCAAGGACCCCATGATCGACTCGGTGGCCGGGGCCATCGTGAGCGCCAGGCCGCAGGCCATCACGACCATCCGCCAAGCCAGTTGCGGGTACGACGTGTCGGCGGACACGAACGACATGAGCAGCAGGCCCAACGTGGTGAGGGCCATGCCGGCGGCCACCACCAGCTTGGTGCCGAAGCGGTGCACGAACCGAGGCGACAGCGGGGCCACGATCATCATCGGCAGCGCGATGGCCAGCAGCCGCACGCCTGACTGCAGCGGGGAGTACCCCAGAACGAACTGCAGGTATTGGGTGTAGATGAAGACCGAGCCGAACATGGCGAAGAACGTGAGGGTGATGCCGGCGCTCGCCGCGCTGAACCGGGGGTTGCGGAAGAACCCGAAGTCGAGCATCGGGTGGTCGCAATGCAGCTCCCACCAGGCGAAGGCCAGGAGGAGGATCGCCGCGATCGCGAAGACGCCGAGCGTCATCGGATCGCTCCAGCCGTGGCGCGGAGCCTCGATGATGGCGAACAGCAGGGCGCCGAGCCCGGTGATCGAGAGGACCGCTCCGAGCGGATCCAGCCGCGGCGCCGCAGGGTCCTTGGAGTCCGGGATGAGAAAGACGCCGGCGATCAGCCCGACGAGCACGATGGGCAGGTTCACGAGGAACACCGAGCCCCAGTAGAAGTGCTCCAGGAGGAACCCTCCCGCCAGCGGGCCGAGCGCGGCGGCGAGGCCGGCGGTGGCCGCCCACACACCGATGGCCTTGCCCCGCTCGCGGTCGGGGAAGACGTTGGTGATGATGGAAAGGGTGGCCGGCATGATGAAGGCCCCGCCCACGCCCATCGAGGCCCGGCTGAGGATCAGCGTCTGCGGTGAGTCGGCCAGCGCGGACGCCAGCGAGCCCAGCCCGAAGATCAGGAAGCCGACCTGCAGCGCCGGGCGGCGGCCGAACCGGTCACCGAGGCTGCCGGCGGTCAGCAGCAGCCCGGCGAACACGAGCGTGTAGCTGTCGACGATCCACTGCAGCTGGGTGTTGGTGGCGTCGAGCTCCCGCACGATGGCCGGCAGGGCCACGTTGAGGATCGAGTTGTCGAGGACGATGACGAGCAGGCTGAAGCACAGGACGGCGAGGATGAGCCAGCGCCGCCGCTCGGCCTCGGCCTGTACCCGCTCCGAGACGCGCATCGAGGCGAGGGTAGGACCGAAGCTTGCCGCCTGCAAGCTTCCCCCGCCCGCCGTGCGTCACACCCGGTTCGGCGACCGGCTCGCCCGGCGAATCGACGTCGAATGGTGGAACCTCCTACGACGGTGTCGGTCTCCACCGTTCGGCGCGGATCGTCAGGCGGATCTGCCCGCGTCGAAGTCTCTACGACATGCCCGCGGGGACGTGAGCCGCGTCGACGAAGGCCTCCACCGCCCACCAACGGTCGTACACGTCCTCACCGACGGCCTCGATGAGCGGCCGGACCTGGCTGGCGTGAGCCCGCAGCGCGGCGGCCTTGCGGCGGGCCAGCCAACCGTCGCAATGGACGATGGCCGCGGCCTCGTCCTCGGGTGTCTCCGGCGGCGTGGCCTCGGCGGGGAAGATGCCGACGGCGTCGTTGAGGCTGCCCCACTCCTGGTGGAACGAGGGGAGCAGTGTGGCGTACCAGAGCCGGGCTCCGGGGTAGCGGCGGCGGCAGGACGCCCAGGCCGCAGTCGTCCACGCCGACACCGCGCGATGGTCGGGATGGCCGGTCATGCCGTCGGGCCCGAAGGTCACGATCGTGTGGGGCTGGACGGCGTCGATGATCTCGCCGATCGTGGCGACGGCCTCGCTCTCGTCGGCATCGCGCGCACGCGCCGTCGCCGTACCCCAGCCAATGGTGCTCGTCCACGCCGATGGCGGCCAGGCTGGCCGCCATCTCCTTGCGGCGGCGGCGGGCAAGTCGGGCCGGTGGCCAGCAGACGGGGTCGTCGGTGCCGTGCTCGCCGGCGGTCGCCGTGACGACGACCACCCGTCGGCCGTGGCGGCGGGCCAGCGCCATGAGGCCGGCCGAGAGGTAGGCCTCGTCGTCGGGGTGGGCCCACACGCCGAGGACGGTGCCCAGCTCCGCGGTGGGATCACCGGTGTCCAGGGACCATCGCTGCGGGTGGATCAGGGGCATCATGGTCGGCTCCCGTGGGGGTGGCTCAGATGAGACGACGGTACGGACGGGACCTTCTCCGGTCCTTCCCCGCGCACCGGCACACCGGGCGTACACGACGATCGTGCCCGTGCAGGACGTGGTGAGGGTGCCCGCGGGCGGCGACGGCGGCGTGGGGTCATGACATCGATACGCATGGAGCTGCTCGGCGGTTTCGATGTAACCGTGTCCGGAGAGCTGGTGCCCGCACGGGCGTGGACGCGGAAGCAGGCCGCCACGCTCGTCAAGCTCCTCGCCCTGCGACCGGAGCGACGGCTCCACCGCGAGCAGGTCCTCGACCTCGTCTGGCCGGACGACCCCATGGACACCGCGGCGGCCAAGTTGCACAAGGCCGCCCACTACGCCCGCAAGGTCACAGGTCATCCGGGAACCATCGTGCTCGGTGGTGAGGTGGTGCAGCTCTTCCCGGACATCGACGTGTCCGTCGCACGCATTCGATCGGGCCGCGGGGAGCGGATGGAATCGACAGACACGGGGAGGACGGCGGGCTGGGGTGGCCGGCAGGGGCGGGGTGCCGGCCGGCGGGACGTGAGCGGACAGGGCTGAGGGCCAGCATGCGGAGCGCGGCTTGGCGGTTGTCGATCGGTCGACGCCGCTGGGGGGGAGGGGGGGGGGGAGGCGGCGGTCGCGGAGGGGGGCGGGCGGGGGCAACTGGAGCAGATGGAGCAGTTCGTGGCCGCGGGTCGCCGCTACAGCGCGCTGAGCCGGTCGACCGCGCGGGGCGGACACGGGAGGGCGAGCGCTGCCGCCGGCGGGGTGGGGCGGCCAGCGCCGGACGCGGCCGCCGCCGAAGGAAGGAGAGCGGACAGCCGGGGGGGGGCGATCGCCGGTCGGGCGGGCGGGAGGGTGGGGGGGGCGAGGGCGATGGGGAGGGCAGCCGGCGCGAGGGCGGGCACGGAGAGCGGCGGGGGCGGGGGGGGGAGAGGGAGGCGCGCAGGCCTGGGGCGGATGACGGGCGGGGCTGCCACGAGCGGGGGGTGGGTCTCGGTCGCGGACCGGGGGTGGGTGAAGGGGGGGGGGTACTCGCCGCTGCTCGACGCGGTCGCCGACCTCTGCCGTCGCCAACCAGCATTGCTGGAGGGGTTGACCGATCTCTACCGGCAGGAGATCGACCGGGTCCTGGCGGGGGTCGAGGCGACGTGGTCCGGCAGGAACACCCATCAACGCCTCTTTGTGGCCGTGGGCGAGCTACTGCGGCTGGCCCCGGCGACCAGGAGTGCGGTGCTGGCCATCGACGACGTCCAGGATGCGGACGAGGCGACGCTGGCCTGCCGGTAGCAGCACGGCCATCTTGGCCAGCAGGTACGGCACGACGCCGACGCCCACGTGGCGCTCGCGGCGCACGACCGCCATCTCCGTGGTGATCTGCAGCAGGCCGTAGGTGAGGCCGAAGAAGAAGGCTGCGAAGGCGAGCCAGTAGGTGGTGCCCACGGCGGCCAGCGGATCGCCCTGCGGATCGAACGCTCCGGGGCGGAAGAGGATCACGAACATGCCGATGACCAGGACCGGTGCGCCCAGCATGATGGCGAGGGTCAGGCGGTTGCGGGCCAGCACCTCGACGTTGCGACGGCAGAGGACCATCCACTGCTGGCGGGCGCGACGGGGTGTGCGGGACCGAGGCGGTACGTCGGCCGGCAGCTGGCAACGGGTGCCCGGACCGTTCGTGGACGACGACGCCGAGGCCGGCTTCGGCATCTCGCCGAGCACCCGGTAGACGTCGGCGAGGGACGTCACGCCGAAGTGGTCGAGCGCGTCGTCGGGCCGCCCCTGGAAGGCGACCCAGCCCCCGGATCCGAGGACGATCACCTCGTCGCACTGCGTCACGTCGTCAGGGCTGTGGGTCGTCATGGTCACGGTCGAGCCGTTCGCGGTGAGGCTCCGCAACGAGTCGATGAGGGCCCGCGCCGTGCCGGGATCGAGTCCGGACGTCGGTTCGTCGAGGAAGAAGGCCCGGGGCCCCGTCAGGAGCTCCACGGCGATGCTGACCCGCTTGCGCTGGCCGCCACTCAGGCGTCCGACGGCCGTGGACGCCCGATCGGTCAGTCCCAGCGCGTCGATGGTGTGGTCGACCCGCTCGTCGAGAGCCGCGCCGTCGAGCCCGGGCAGCCGGAGCCGCGCCGCGTGCCGGATGGTCGCCCGTACGGCCAGGTCCCGGTGGATGATGTCGTCCTGGGGGACGTAGCCGATCGTGCCGCGGAGCTGCTCACGGTCGGCGTGCACGTCCCGTCCGTCCAGCAGCACCCGTCCTGAGCTCGGAGCGCGGAGGCCGGCCAAGGTCTCCAGCAGGGTCGTCTTGCCCGAGCCGCTGGCGCCGATGACGGCGACGAGCCGGCCCGGTTCGATGGCGACCGACACGCTGCTGAGGATCGTGTTCCCGTTCCGCAGCACCCGGCTCACGGCTTCGGTCTCGATGCAGACGCCGCGCGGGCGCGGGGCGGGGGATGGGATGGGGCGGACATCGACGGCAGTCATGCCCGGAACGTACGGAGCCCGCCTTCTCCCGACCTTCTCTCCTTCAGGTGCGAGCAGCAGGTCATCACGTGATCTCCACGCCCTCTCCAAGCCTCGATCCCCCCGGTGCCGGACCATGGGAGATGTCCCGGGGGCGCCCGGGAAGGTCCGGGGAAGCCGACCGGATGACCATCCCCCACACATGAACGAGGAGACCCAGATGATCGAGCAACTTTTCAACGGCAGCGGCTTGTGGGCGGCATCGGCGTGCCGGTGGCACGCATTGCCGACGTCGCGCCGCGATCGCGGTGCGAACCGAACCTGGCCGGGCGAGGCCAAGCGCGCCCGACCTGCACGCGGGCAATGAGCGCGCCGACCGTCACGGCCGGCGCGCCGACCGGAACGACCACCCGCACGGCGCCCGGCCTCCAGGGGTCGGGCGACCTGCGCGCCGGCGCCATGGCCATCGCGCCGCTGCTGATCGGCTTCGCCCCCTATGCCGTGGTCGTGGGATCGGTCATCGGCGCCCACAGCTCGCCGGCGGCCGGGTGGGCCGGCACCTGGCTGATCTTCGGCGGCAGCGCGCACCTGGCCACGCTGAACGCCCTCGACGACGGTAGCGCCCTGCTCGCTGCGCTCACGGGCCTCCTGGTCAACGCCCGGCTGCTCGTCTACAGCGCCTCGCTGGGCGGCCGGTGGCGGCACCAGCCGATGTGGTTCCGCTTCGCCGCCGCGCCGTTCATCGTCGATCCGACATGGCTGATCGCCGACCAGCGCGCGCGCCAGCCAGGAACGCTGGCCGCGGAGCGCCGCCACTTCTTCGGCGCCGCGCTGGCGCTCGCCGCCGTGTGGGGAGCGCTCGTGACGCTCGGGATGCTGCTCGGGTCGCACGCCGGCGGCAGCCTGGGACTGGACGTGGCCGTCCCGCTCTGCCTGTTCACGCTGGTCGCTCCCCGCATGCGCGATCGGCAGGGCGCCCTCGTCGTGCTCACCACCGGTGTCGTGGCCGTCCTGACCGCGGCGTGGCCGGCGGGTTCGGGGCTCATCGTCGCCCTGACCGCCGGCACAGTCGCCGGCACGGTCGCCGGCCGGTCCGCCTCCCGGGCGGCGTCGTGACCGCCTGGATCGCCATCGTGGCCGTGGGCCTCGGTAGCTACGGGATGCGGGTCGGGCCGCTGCTGCTCCGCAGCCGGTTCGAGCCGCCGCCGGTGGTCGACGAGCTCATCCGCCACGCCGGCACGGCGGCGGTGAGCGCCCTTCTCGTCACGTCATGCCTGCGGGTGGTCGAGCGCGGGCCGGTGCTCCCGGTGGTCGCCGCGCTCGCCGCCGGCGCCGTCCTGGCGTGGCGGAACAAGCCCATGTACTCGATCGTCGCCGCCGGCATCGGCTGCCAGTGGGCTGTCCACCTGCTCCTGGCGTTCTGACCTGTGCTGTCAGGCTTCCGCTACGGGAACACCACCGGGATGGAACGGGGCCCGCGGACCTGCCCACCCGCCCAGGTGACGAGGCTCGGGTCCTCCAGCCGGAACTCGGGGATGCGGGCCAGCCACTCCTCGAGCGCCACCCTCATCTCCATGCGGGCCAGGTTCGAGCCGGCGCAGCGGTGGATGCCCACGCCGAACGCCACATGGCGGTTGTGCTGCCGGTCGATGACGACCTGGTCGGCGTCCTCGAACGCGTCGGGATCGCGGTTGGCGGCCGGGAAGGACATGAGGACGCGCTCGCCGGGTTGCATCGACACGCCGCCGATCTCGATCGGCTCCCGCACGATGCGGGCCATGGTGACGGGGGAGTAGGCGCGGAGAAGCTCCTCGACCGCGGTGGGGATCATGGCGGGATCCTCGGCCAGCCGCCGGCGGTCGTCGGGGTGCTGCGCGAGGTGCCAGAGGGCGGAGCCGATCGAGGACCACGTCGTGTCGATGCCGGCGATGATCAGCAGCTGGCAGGTGCCGAGCACGTGCGACACCGGCACCGGCTGCCCGTCGACCTCGCTGCGGAGGAGCTCGGTGATGAGGTCGTCTCGTGGGTGGCGCTGGCGGTCCTCGATGATCTCGGTCAGGAAGCCGAACAGGGCCTCGCGCGAGCGCAGGCGCAGCGGGATGTCCGTCTGCCCCAGCTCGAGGAGGCCGCGCACCCACTCGGTGAAGTCGTCGGCCCGATCGGAGGGGATGCCCATGAGCTCGGCGATGACCCGTGACGGGATCTGCTGCGCGTACTCGACGGCGGCGTCGGCGCGGCCCCGGTCGACGAAGCGGTCGATGAGCGACCGGCAGAGCGTGCGCGTGCCCGCCTCGTGCTTCTCGACCGCCCGCGGTGCGAACGCCGGCAGCAGGAGCCGGCGCGACCAGCCGTGCTCGGGCGGATCGGAGTCGATCGGCGGGGCGTGCACGTGCTCGGTGCCGGGCACGACCACGCGGGGGACGACGGTGATCTGGGTGGACGAGAAGTGCTCGACGTCGTGGGCGATGGCGTGGACGTCGCGGTATTGGGTCGGGAGCCATGACCCGCCCCAGCGCTCGCTGTGGGCGATGGGACAGCCCCGCAGCTCGTCCCAGCGGGGCGCCGGGTCGGCGATGTAGCCGGGGTCGAAGATGTCGTAGTCGGACCGCCAGTCCTCAACGGGTTCGGTCGTGGTCATGGCAGCTCCCCAGTCCCGCGCCGGACGATGCCGGCCCCCGAAACGGAAGCGTAGTGCGCCCGCTCGGCCTCAGGCCGGGGCGGCCGGGACCCGGCGGACGCCGCGCAGGCCGGCCCACGCCAGGTCGGTCACCTGGCGGGCCAGCAGGTTGGCATCGAACTCGTTGCCGAGCGCCACGAGCTGCCGGCTGGCCCCTTCGGCCAGACCGACGAGCGCGTGCGCGAGCGTGCGCCGGTGGGCGGCGTCGATGTCCGCGGCGATGAGCGGTTCGATGGCCTCGGCGATGGCCTCCTCGACGTGCCGCACGGCCTCCGCGAACTCCTCGTCGCGGCGCGCCCCGCTCCCGAACAGCAGCAGGAAGGCGGCGTGATCGTCGGCCACCCACTGGAAGTAGGCGGTGAAGCCGGCCTCCGTCTGCGCCTTGCCGTCCAGCGCGCCGGCGGCGGCCTTGGCGATGGCGTCCAGGAGCTGACGTCCCACGTCGTCGAGCAGGGCCAGGTAGAGCTCACGTTTGGAGGCGAAGTGCTGGTAGAGGACCGGCTTGGTGACACCGGCGGCGTCGGCGACGTCGTTCATGGAAGTCCCGTGGAAGCCCTGCCGGGCGAAGACCTCGAGACCGATGGCCAGGAGTTGCTCACGGCGGGCGGAGGCCGGCAGGCGGGTCGACATGGTTACCCGATGGTAACCGAGGTGGGGCTACAGCCCGCGGGCGCGGTCCTCCTTCTCGGCCGCCTTGACGGCGTAGCCGAGGACGATCGCCGGGGCCAGCAGCAGCGAGCCGACGACGAGGGCACCGATGATGGCCGCTACGAGCGGCCCGGTGAAGCCCACGACGAAGGCGGCGATGAAGAGGGCCACGGCCACGCCGAACAGCAGGTAGCCGACGCGGTTGGCCAGCAATGTCCAGTGGGCGATCTGCGCCCGCCTGGCCCGCACGGGGTCGTCGGGGACGGGCGGGCGGCGGCTCACGGCGCCCATCCTGCCCGCGCCAGCACGTCGGCGAGGGTGTCGCGCAGGCGATCGAGCGAGAACCACCGCCGCACCACGGATCGGTTGTGCGCCAGATCGGCCTTCACGCTGCCGGGGTCGGACAGGGCGCGTCGCAACGGCTCCGGGTCGTCAGCCGGGAGCCAGCGGAACCCGAGCGCGCGCAGCTCGGCGGCCACCGGGTAGTCGCCCACCACGACCGGGCGGCCGAAGACCGCGGCCTCGAGCGGCGGGATGCCGAAGCCCTCCCAGGTCGACGGGTAGAGCACGGCGTCGGCGGCGGCGTAGACGTCGGCGCGGGCGGCGTGGACGAAAGGTTCGCGGCGAACGGGGACCGACGCCTGGGCGAGCAGGCGCTCGAGCGTCGGTCCGTAGCCCTCCTCGGCCGGGCCGGGCAGCCAGTACGTGCCTCCGACGGCGGCGGCCAGCGCGAGCGCGGTGGGGATGTCCTTGCGTTCGATCGCCCGTACCGGGTGGAGGAGCAGCGGGCGCGCCGGGTCAGCGTCGAGCCGCGCCCGCACCGCGGCGCCGTCCCCGGGAGGCGTGTCCACGTCGAGGGCGTTGTAGACGACGTCCGCCTGGAACCCTCGCTCGGCCAGCTCGGCGGCGGCCAGGTGGCTGATGGCGACGTGCCGCCAGGCCGGATCGTCCACGGGCAGTTCGGTGATGTGGGCGAAGCGGGCCCGATGCCAGGGCGGGTCGTGGTGGTGGAGCAGGGCCGGCCGGCCCCGGAGCACCTGCGCCGTCACCCGCGAGGCGGGCAGGTTCATGGGGATGGTCAGGAGGTTCTCGACGACGACGAGCTGTGCCCCGGTCAGCGCGCGCTCGAGCTCGGCCGCATCCGGTGGGGTGGCAGCGTCGATGGCCAGACCGGGGACGGTGCGATCCACTGGGCCCTCGCCGGCCACGGTGCGGGTGCGGAAGCCGAGCTCCCCGAACGCCTGACGCCAGGTCTCGGCGACGACTGATACCCCGTCCGGTCCCCCGAGGCGGAACGAGAGGAGCGCCACGGTCGCCTCCGCCATCGGCGTCATCCTGGCACGGCCTCTCGGCCCGGCCTCGTGGCGCGGTGTCCGGCCCGCCGGCCGGACCACCCGGCGTACAGTCCGCGCCGATGCCGACCGATGAGCCGACCGCGTACGACACCCTCCGCTACGAGGTCGCGGGCGCGGTGGCCACCCTCACGATCGACAACCCGTCCAAGCGCAACGCTCTCACGATGGGCACCTTCGCCGAGCTGCGCGACGCGCTGTCGCGAGCCAAGGCGGACCGCGCCGTTCGCGTGGTCGTGTTGACGGGCGCCGGGGAGGAGGCCTTCTCGGCGGGGGCGGATCTGTCCGGCATGGTCGGCGGGTCCAGCCACCTCGAGCTGCACGACGCGCGGGGCGAGCTGGGTCGTTTCATCAAAGACATCTGGTCGCTCGGGAAGCCGACCATCGCCAAGGTGCGGGGCTGGTGCCTGGCCGGCGGGTTCGGCGTGGCGCTTTCGTGCGACATCGTCGTGGCCGCCGATGACGCGGTGTTCGGCACGCCGGAGATCAACGTGGGGATCTGGCCGATGATGATCACGGTGCCGCTGCTGCGGGCGATGCCTCCGAAGAAGGCGTTGGAGCTGATGATGACCGGGCGCCGCGTGACGGCGGCCGAAGGCGAGCGGTTGGGCTTCGTCAGCCGTGTCGTCCCCGTCGGCGAGCTCGACGCCGCCGTCGACGAGCTGGCGGCCACGCTGGCCGAGAAGGCACCGGCGGCCATGCGCCTCGGGCGCGACGCCTTCTACGACGTGCTCGATCTGGACGTGGAGCACTCGCTGCGGCTGCTGCAGGCCGGGCTCACCATCGTCACCGGCACCGAGGACGCCGCCGAGGGCATGGCCTCCTTCCGGGAGAAGCGCCGGCCCGAGTGGAGAGGTCGGTAGGAGCTCGAACCGTGGGCGGGGGTGCGGGGGCAGAGGCTCCGCCGGAGCCCCCGCCGGCGACCGATCCGGCTCCGCCGGTCGGTCGGCCAGGGAACAGGGCCGGCGGAAGGCCGGCACCAAGAGTTCCGAGCTGGAGCTTTGCTCCG
The DNA here is from genome assembly GCA_963769115.1 of uncultured Acidimicrobiales bacterium. GTDB lineage: Bacteria > Actinomycetota > Acidimicrobiia > Acidimicrobiales > Ilumatobacteraceae > DASTFY01. The sequence goes on along the minus strand of CAVYKN010000012.1, from coordinate 32,296 downwards.
GCGAGGAGGGTTACAACCACTCGCTCTGCTTGAAGCGGCGGTACATGTAGTAACAGAGCATGAACATGCCGAGCAGCACGGCGGGATAGCCCCACACCGATCGCAGCTCGGGCATGTGGTCGAAGTTCATCCCGTAGATGCCGGCGATCATCGTGGGGACGGCGGCGATGGCCACCCACGCGGTGATCTTGCGCATGTCCTCGTTCTGGCGGATGGAGACCTGCGTCTGGTTGGCCTCCAGCACGGTGGTGAGCAGGTTGTAGAGGTTGCGGGCCCGCTCGACGGACCGCACCAGCGCATCGCTGACGTCCCGGAAGAACGGTGCGATGTCGGGCGACACCCACCGGTCACAGCTGCCGGCCAGCCGGTAGAGCGGCGCGGTCAGCGGCTCGATGGCGGACAGCATGTCGAGCACCTGGCGGATGAGCTCGTAGATCTGGCGCGTGGGCTGCTCACGGGAGTCGCTGAACACATCCCGTTCCAGCTCGCGCTCGCGCTGCTCCAGCGTGTCGAGGACGGGCTCGTAGTCGTTGACGACGCGGTCGGCGATGGCGTGCAGCACCGAGCTCGGACCGATCTTGAGGAGATCGGGCCGGCTCTCGGCCTCCTCCCGGACGCCGGAGAGCGGACTCGCCTGGCCATGGCGGACCGACACGACGAAGTCCTCGCCGAGGAAGACGGAGATCTCGCCGAGGCTCAGCTCGCTCCGGGGCCGGTAGTAGCGGGCGGTGCGCAGCACCATGAAGAGCGTGTCGTCGTAGATCTCGAGCTTGGGCCGGACGTGGTCGCCCAAGGCGTCCTCCACGGCGAGCTCGTGCAGGTCGAACATCTTCTGCGCCGTCGCGATCTCGTCCGGGGTCGGCATGTGCAGGCCGAGCCACACGAAGGCTTCCTCCGGAAGATCGTCACGCTCGTGCCAGCGCCAGGCGTCGTCGAGGGTCAGCAGCCCGGGCACGCGCTGCCCGTCCAGATAGGCAGCACCGTCGACGATCACACCCATAGTGTGACCCAGCCGCTGTGGTAGACGCGCTGCATGACGCAGCAGCCTGACCTGTACGACTGGTCGCCGCTGGTGGCCGACCTCGAGGAGCGCCGCGCCGCCGCCCTCGCCATGGGTGGTGAGAAGCAGGTCGAGCGGCAGCGCGGCATGGGCAAGCTGCCGGTGCGGGAGCGTCTGGACCTGCTGCTCGACCCGGGAAGCTTCGTCGAGTTCGGGATGCTCGCCGACTCGATGGATCCCGCGCTGCAGGCCGAGCGGGGCTACCTCGCCGCCGACGGGATGGTGGCCGGCGTCGGTGCCATCGACGGCCGGCGGGTCGCCGTCTGCGCCTACGACTTCACCGTGCTGGCCGGATCGATGGGCGCCATCGGCGAATCGAAGACGGCGCGCCTGCGGGAGGTTGGCGCTGCGCCAGCGCATCCCGGTGGTCTGGCTGCTCGACTCCGCCGGCGCCCGCATCCAGTCGTCGTCAGGTTCGACCTTCGCCGCGGCCGGCGCGCTCTTCCGCGAGCAGGTCACGCTCAGCGGCGTGGTGCCCCAGGTGGCGGCCATGCTCGGACACTGCGCCGCCGGCACGGCCTACATCCCGGCGCTGGCCGACTTCATCCCGATGGTGAAGGGCACGTCGTCCATGGCCCTCGGCGGCCGGCACCTGGTCCGGGCGGCCACCGGTGAAGAGGTCACCGAGGAGGAGATGGGCGGCTCGGAGGTCCACACCAAGATCTCGGGCGTCGCCGACCTGGAGGTGGGCTCGGACGAGGAGTGCCTGGCCGTCGTGCGCCAGTACCTGTCGTTCTTCCCGTCCCACAACCAGGAGCCGCCGCCGGTGCGCGAGACGTCCGACCCCGTCGACCGTCGGGTCACGGAGCTCTACACGCTGGTGCCGACGGCGCCCCGCCGGGCTTACGACATGACGAAGGTGGTGCCGCTGCTCTGCGACGACGGCGAGTTCCTGCCCATCAAGCCGGGCTTCGCCCGCAACCTCGTCACCGGGCTCGGCCGGGTCGGCGGGATGCCGGTCGGCTTCGTGGCGTCGAACCCGATGGTGCTCGGGGGCGCGCTGGACGTGAACGCGGCCGACAAGGCGGCCCGGTTCGTGTGGCTCTGCGACGCGTTCGGGATCCCGCTCGTCTTCCTGCACGACGTGCCCGGCTTCATCGTCGGCTCGGCGGTGGAGAAGCAAGGCATCATCCGTCACGGGGCCAAGATGCTGTTCGCGGTGTCGGAGGCGACCGTGCCCAAGGTGTCAGTGGTGCTGCGCAAGAGCTACGGCGCGGGCTACTTCGTGATGAACGGCACCGCGTACGAGGCCGACTACGTCGCCATCTGGCCGACCGCGGAGATCGCCGTCATGGGGCCGGACGGCATGGTCGAGATCACGCAGCGCAAGGTGCTCGACCAGTACGAGGATCCCAAGGAGCGTGGTGAGGCGAAGATCCGCCTGGCCGAGGAGTTCCGCAAGAACATCGACCCGTACATCGCGGCCGGGCACGCGGCCGTCGACGCCGTGATCGACCCGGCCGACACCCGCCACGCCATCTGGCAGGGCCTGCAGGTCTCGCGCACGAAGCACGTCGACCGTCCCTGGCGCAAGCACGGCGTCCTCCCGGTGTGATCGACTGGCGCCATGGGTGAGCCGTACCTGACCTCGAAGCTGCAGGGCTTCGGCACCACCATCTTCGCCGAGATGTCGGCCCTGGCCATTGCCACGGGCGCCATCAACCTGGGGCAGGGCTTCCCCGACACCGACGGGCCGGACGAGGTGCGCCAGGCCGCGCTCGACGCCATCGCCGCCGGTCGGGGCAACCAGTACCCGCCCGGGCCCGGGGTGCCCGAACTGCGCCAGGCCGTCGCCGCCCACCAGCAGCGCTTCTACGGCCTCGCCGTCGACCCCGACTCCCAGGTCCTCGTGACGTGCGGGGCCACGGAGGCCATCGCCGCCTCGCTCTTCGCCCTGCTCGACACCGGCGACGAGGCCATCGCCTTCGAGCCCTACTACGACAGCTACGCCGCCTGCATCTCCATGGCCGGAGCCACCCGCCGTCCGATCACGTTGCGGCCTCCCGACTTCGCGCTCGACGTCGACGCCCTCCGTGCCAGCGTCACGCCGCGCACCCGGCTCATCCTCCTGAACTCACCCCACAACCCGACCGGCAAGGTGTTCGACCGCGACGAGCTCGCGGCCATCGCCGAGGTGGCCCAGGAGCACGACCTGCTGGTCGTGGCGGACGAGGTGTACGAGCACCTCACGTTCGACGACGCGGAGCACGTCCCCATCGCCACCCTCCCCGGCATGTGGGACCGGACGGTGACCATCGGTTCGGCGGGGAAGACCTTCAGCTTCACCGGTTGGAAGGTCGGGTGGGCCACCGGTCCCGCGCCGCTCGTCGGCGCGGTGCGCACGGCCAAGCAGTTCCTCACCTACGTGGCCAGCGGTCCGTTCCAGTACGCGGCGGCCGTCGGCCTCGGCCTGCCGGACGGCTACTTCGCCGAGTTCCGCGCCGACCTGCAGCGCAAGCGGGACCACCTGTCGGACGGTCTGGAACGGGCGGGCCTCGAGGTGTTCCGGCCGCAGGGCACGTACTTCGTCTCCGTGGACATCCGGTCGATCGGTGAGTCCGACGGCATGGCCTTCTGCCGCGCGCTGCCCGAGCGGTGCGGCGTGGTCGCCGTGCCCAACGTGGTCTTCTACGACGACGTCGACGCCGGCCGCCCGCTCGTGCGCTTCGCGTTCTGCAAGCGCATGGCGGTGCTGGAGGAAGCGGCCGACCGTCTGATCGGCCTGCAGAACGAGCAAGGGAGCGCACCATGAGGATCGCCGCCATCCAGCACGACATCGTCTGGGAGGACAGCGCGGCCACCCGTCGCCACCTGGAGCCCATGGTCGCGGGCGCGGTGGCCTCGGGCGCCGACCTGGTCGTCGTGGCCGAGATGTTCGCCACCGGCTTCTCGCTGGAGGCCGACCGCGTCGCCGAGGACGAGGGCGGCCCGACCTCGACGTGGATGCTGGAGCAGGCTGCCACCTATGGCGTGTGGCTGTACGGCTCGGTCGCCGAGCGCCCCGCGGAGGGGCGGCCTCGCAACGTCGGCATCCTCGCCGGCCCGGACGGCACCGCCCACCGCTACGCCAAGCTGCACCCCTTCACCTTCGCCGGCGAGCACGAGGCGTACGACGCCGGCACGGCCACGGTGACGGTGGACGTGGCGGGCGTCCGGATCAGCCCCTTCGTCTGCTACGACCTGCGCTTCGCCGACGACTGGTGGCCGCTGGCGCCCACCACCGACCTCTACCTGTGCTGCGCCAACTGGCCGGAGGCGCGGCGAAGCCACTGGGTCGCGCTCCTGCAGGCGCGGGCCATCGAGAACCAGGCCTACGTGGTCGGGGTCAACCGCGTCGGTGAGGGTGGTGGGCTCACCTACGCCGGCGACAGCCGCATCTTCGATCCCCTGGGCGAGATGCTGGCCGGCGCCGCCCGGACGGAGACGGTCCTGCTGGCCGACATCGACGCCGCCGAGGTGGCGAAGGTGCGGGAGCGCTTCCGCTTCCTGCAGGACCGCCGCACCGGCGGTCCCTGAACCCCGACCCCCTGAACCCGGGCCCCTGGACCCGGCCGCCGCGTGGAGCCCGGAAGTAGGGTGCGCCGATGACCGAGGTCCGGGCGGAGATCACCGCCAACGTCTGGCAGGTGCGCACGGAGGTCGGAGCCGAGGTGGCGGAGGGCGACGAGCTGGTCATCCTCGAGTCCATGAAGATGGAGATCCCGGTCACCGCGCCCTCGTCCGGCACGGTGGTCGAACTGCGGGTCGCTCCGGACGACAACGTCCAGGAGGGCGACGTGGTGGCCGTTCTCGATCCGTGACCGTCCACACGGAGTGGCGGGGCCAGGTGTTGCTCGTCACCCTCGACCGGCCGGAGCGGCGCAACGCCGTCGATCACGCCACGCTCCTCGCGCTGCGCGAGGCTCAGGCGGCGGCCGCGGCCGACCGCGCCCGGGTGCTGGTGCTCACCGGCGCACCGCCGGCGTTCTGCGCCGGTGCCGACCTGGGCGGCGTGGAGGACCACGGGTTCACGGCCACGCTGGGCGAGGTGCTTCGGGGCTTCGGGGAGCTGCCGGCCGTCTGCATCGCCGCCGTCGATGGCCCGGCACTCGGCGCGGGGATGCAGCTGGCGGCGGCCTGCGACCTGCGGGTGGCGACCCCCGCCAGCGTGTTCGGCATCCCCGCCGCCCGGCTGGGTCTGGCGATCGACGAGTGGACGATCGAGCGCGTGAGTCGCGAGGTCGGGTGGCCGACGACCAGGGCCATGCTGCTGGCGGCGACGACCGCGAGCGGCGAGGAGTTGCACCGCCTCGGGTTCGTGCAGCGGACGGGCGCCCTCGACGTGGCCCTCGACTGGGCCGCCGAGATCGCCGAGCTGGCGCCCCTGACCGTCGCCGCTCACAAGCTGGCGATGGAGCGCTCAGCTCCTTCACCGGTGGCAGACCCGGACGCGGACGAGGCCCGCCGGCGGGCCTGGGCCAGCGCCGATGCCATGGAGGGTCGGACGGCCTTCCTGGAGAAGCGCCGCCCCCGCTTCACGGGCACCTGACGGCGACGGCGCGCGGCCTCACCAGGGCGGCTGGACGGGCTCGTCCACCGTGTCGACGGCGCCGGCAGGGACAGGCGACTCCGGCGGCGCGCAGACGCGGCTCGGGATGAGCCGGGCCAGCTCCGTGGAGCGGCTGGCCAGCAGAGGGCTGATCACCGCCAGCGCGAGGACGTAGAGCGCGACGAACGGCCCCAGACGGTCGTCGAGCCCGGCCTCGATGGCCAGCGCGACCAGGATCAGCGCGAACTCCCCGCGGGCGACGACCGTGAAGGCGATGTTGGCGGCGGCCTCCCGGTCGAGGCGGTTGATGCGGGCGACGCCGACGCCGGCGATCAGCGCGAGCACGATCGACATCACCACGGCGGCGACGGCGGGTGCCACGACCTCGTCGAAGTCCCCGACATCGATGGACAGGCCGAAGGCGAAGAAGAAGAGGGCCGCGAAGGCGTCCCGCAACGGCAGGACGAGGCGCTGGATGCGCCGGGCCGACGCCGTGGCCGCGAGCACGAGCCCGGCCATGAACGCGCCGATGGCGTCCGAGACGCCGAGCTCGAAGGCGATGCCCGAGATCAGCAGCGCGAAGCCGACGAACAGCACGACCAGCAGCTCGTCGTCGCGCGACGTGATCAGCGCGCCGACCACCCGGCTGCCGTAGCGCGCGACCAGGCCGAGCACGATCAGGAAGGCCAGGGCCCGGGCGAAGAGCAACACGGCCTCTGCGGCGCCGTCGGCCTCGCCGAGGATCGGCGCCAGCGCGGCGAGGTAGAGGGCCAGGAACAGGTCCTCCAGCACGATGATGCCGAGGATGAGCCTCGTCTCCGGGTTGCCGAGGCGCCTGAGCTCGACGAGCAGCTTGGTGACGATGGCGCTCGACGAGATGCCGGTGGCGCCGGCCACGAGGAACGCCTCCTTGCTGCCCCAGCCGAGCGCGAAGCCGAAGGCCAGGCCCGCCCCGAGGTTGAGGCCGAGGTAGAGCCCGGCCGAGGCCAGCAGCTTGCGCCCGCCTCCGGTGAGATCCTCGAGCGAGAACTCGACCCCCAGGTAGAAGAGCAGGAAGATCAGACCGAAGGCGGCCAAGAGCTCGAGGTCCTCGGGGTGCTCGAACAGGACGGGGCCCGGTGTGTAGGGCCCGACGAGGATGCCGGCGGCCATGAAGAAGGGGATCGTGGGCAGCCCGACGCGGCGGCCGGCTCGGGCGAGGAGCCCGGCCAGCAGGAAGGCGACGCCGAGGACGATGAGCTCCCGGCCCATCACACGCCCCGCAGGATGTAGTCGCGGAAGGCCACGCCGTCCTGTGCCCGTCCGGTGAAGACGAGCTCGTCGCCGGCCCGGAGCTCCGTGTTGGTGGTGATGTCGAGGATGGGGGCCGAGCCCCGCAGGACGGCCACGATGGTGACGCCCGTCCGGCGGCGCACGTGGAGCTCGCCCACGGTGCGCCCGGCCGCGTAGGCCCCGGTCGGGATGCGCATCCAGTCGAACTCCAGCCCGCCGATCACTCCGGACATGCGCTCGGCCAGGTCGGCCGGCAGCACGACGCGCCCGCCGAGGAAGGCACCGAGCGCGCTGGCCGTCGCCTCGTCGAGGCGGGCTACGAACCGCTCTCCGAGCGTAGAGCTCGACGTGGCCGTCGATCCGCCGGATGACGCTGAGCGGCCGGCCGTCCTCGTCCCGTACCTCGAGGCTCGTCCCGATTCCGGGTAGGCGGGCAGGGCCGGGTGTGGACTGAGCCATGGGGACCTCCGGAACGGGCCGGCCCGAGCGAGCACCGGGCGGCAAGCGGGTGTCCCGCCGGAGGCTACCGGCGCGCCCGGGTCAGCCCGAGCCGAACGCCTGCCTGAGCTGCGCGGCGGCGGCGTCGACGGCGGTCGTGGCGACGGGGAGTACCGCCGGCAGGACGAAGAAGGCGTGGATCTGGCCGTCGTAGCGGGTCTTGGTGGTGGCGACGCCCGCCGCGGCCAGGCGGTCGGCGTAAGCCTCGCCCTCGTCGCGCAGCGGGTCGAGCTCCGCGGTGACGACGAGGGCCGGCGGCGCGGCGGCGATGACCGCGTCGTCTGCGTGGTACGGCGACACACGCGGATCCTTGGGATCGCCGCCGCCGGACAGGTAGTGGTCGATGAACCACGCCATCCCCGCCTTCGTCAGCAGGTACCCGTCGGCGTTCTCCTCGTAGGAGGGCATCGACATCGTGAGGTCCGTCACCGGGTACACGAGGAGCTGGAACGCGAGGCCGGGCACCTCGTTGGCCACGACCGCGCTGAGGTTGCCGCCGGCGGAATCGCCGCCCACCGCCACCCGCGTCGGATCGCCGCCGAACTCGCCGGCGTGCTCGAGCACCCAACGGGTGACCGCGACGCAGTCGTCGGGCGCGGCCGGGTACGGATGCTCGGGCGCCAGCCGGTAGTCCACGTTGACCACGACGCAGCCGGCCCGTGCGCCCAGCCGGGACGCCGTGATCGTGGACTCGGCGGCCTGTCCGATCACCCAGCCGCCGCCGTGGATCCAGATGAGGACCGGCCAGCCCCGGTCCCCCGGGGCCTCGCCGCCGGGCGTTATCACCTCACAGGGGACGCCGGCGATCTCCTGTACGACCACGGACGTCTCTTCGGGCGGATCTCCCTGGAGCAGTGCCAGCGCGGCGAACGCCTCGCGGGCCTGGGTCGGGCTCATCTCCTCCAGCGGCGGCTGGGCCTCGGCAGCGAGGAGATCGAGGAGCTGCTGGGTCGCGGCGTCGGGCGGCATGGCGGCGGACCTTACGCGCGCGTCAGATGTTCGTCATTCGGATGGGCGCAGGGCGAGGAGGGCTGCGGGGGTGACGGTGGCGATGACGATGGGGGTGGTGGCCAGGATGAGGGTCCCGGCCATGAGGAATGGTGCGGTGAGGCCGGCCCGGCTGGCGATGGTGCCGCCGAGGAGGGCTCCGACGGGCATGGTTCCGTAGGCGACGAGTCGATACACGCTGTTGACCCGCCCGAGGAGCGGGCCGGGGATGACGGTCTGCCGAAGAGAGACCGTGAGTACGTTCCAGACGGCGCCCGCGCAGCCAGCCGCCGCGAAGCAGGCGGTGATCACTGGCGCGGTCGGCCGGAGTGCGATGGTGGTCAGGGCTGCGCCGATGAGCGTGGTGGCGGCACCGAGGGTCAGCCCGAGGGGGAATCGGCGTCCAAAACGCTCGGCAAGGAGATTGCCCGCCACCGCGCCGATGGCGCCGAGGCCGAGGATGAGGCCGTAGCCGAACGAGCCCACGTCCGTCCGTTCGTCGAGCAGGAGGACGAGCACGGTGGTAGCGGCCATGAAACCGAGGTTGATGATCCCGACGACCGCGGCGAGGGTGGGCAGGATCGGTTGGCTCCTCAGCCAGCGGAGGCCCTCGGTGATCTCTTGGCGGATGGTCGACCGTGCACCCGGGCGCGGCGGCGGCGAGCCTTCTCGGGTCGGGATCCGACGAAGCAGAAGTGTCGAGGCGAGAAAGGAGACAGCATCGACGATGGCCGGTACCGCCGGTGCCACGGCGAAGAGTGCGCCGCCCACAGGCGGTCCGACGAAATCGTTGGCGACCAGCCGGGCGTTCTCCAGCCGGGCGTTCGCCGGATGGAGTCGGTCTGGTGAGGACCCGACGATCGAGGGGACGGCGGCGAGGGAGGCCGTGTCGAACATCGTCTCGGCCGTGCCCAGCAGGAGAGCGAAGCCGACCAAGGCAGGGATCGTTTCCAGGCCGAGGAGGACGACCAGGGCGAGCGTGGCGGTGAGCACGGCTCGGATCACGTCGACCCGCCGCATCACCGCGAGCCGATCCCAGCGGTCGACCAGAGCGCCACTGACCAGCGCAAACAGCAGCCAGGGGATGGTGAGCGCCAGCGTCACCGCGGACACGGCCATCGGATCGTGACTGACGGAGGCCGCCAGGAGCGGGAAGGTGACGAGGAAGACGCCGTCGCCCAGGTTCGAGATCGCGGTTGCCCTCCAGAGCTGCCGGTAGTCGGCACCGAGTGAGGCGCGAGGCATAACGATTGAGTCTTCTCAATCGATTGAAGTATGTCAACCGTGGGCCTCCAGCTCCTGTACGATGGCTGAGTGGCCGTCAGCCGTCGCGAGGCGACCCAGGACGAAGCCCGGGCGTTGGCCAATCCGATCCGCTTGCGGATTCTCCGGTTGCTGCGAGATGGCAGCCAGACCAACGCGGAGATCGCGGGACGGCTGGACCTGAAGCCGGCAACCACCCTGCATCACGTTCGGACCCTCGTACGAACGGGGTTCGTCGCGCCCGACCGTGAACGACCCGGGCCGAACGGCATCACGGAGAAGCCCTACCGCGACACCGGCAAGTCCTGGACCGTCAGCGTCACCGACAGGACGTCTGGGGGTCGGATCGACACTGCGGTTCTAGAGGCCTTCATGGCCGAAGTGGCAGAGGTCGGCGGCCAACTGGAGACCTCGAGTCGCGTCGCGCTCAACCTGAACCAGGCGAGCTACGAGGAGCTCACCGGCCGGCTGGCCGCGCTCCTTGACGAGTTCGATCAGCGCTCTGACCCCGACGGCGCCGCCTACGCGCTTTTCCTCGCCGTTCACCGCCGACCCCGACGGCGCCGACAAGGCTGACCGGCCGAACCTTTCCGAGCTGCTCGACTCGACGCCACGACGCGATGTTCCCTGAACAGGGAGACTGACTCAGAGGCCGCGTAGTCGGTCGGTGGATCGAGCCGGATGTCCGCTGTCCGGCACGCTCGACCGCCGTGCTCTACAAATACGTTGTCGACTGGAAGGACGTCGCCGATATTGAAGGATCCGGAACTCGGCGCCGGTACCGTCTCATCGGAGGTCCACGACCCTGAGCGGGACCACCGAGGAGACCGATGCCCCGCAACTCTGGTAACACGCGGCGGCCAACTAAGTCAGCCCGTCGTCGCATGTCCCTCAATGCACGCCGCTCGGCTACCAAGAAAGACAAGAAGTAGCCCCGTGGCTGACCGGCCCTCCCTCTCGGCGGGGGGCGGGTCGTCGGCCCGGCAGAGCTGGCGGCCGAAGCCGCCGCCGCTCCGAGCCCCGGCACCGTCGCTGACTCAGATGTTCGGGGGCAGGAGCCGGTTGACGTTCTCGAAGAAGAAGTAGAGGCACACGACGAAGGGCACGATGCCGGCGAGCGCGCCGATCCAGTTGTGTCCGGTGCGGCGGCTGACCGCCCAGGCGAGGAGTGCGATGCCGGTGAGCCCGAGGCCCCACAACGCCACCTGTGGCCAGGCGTCGGGATCGTCGAACCAGCCCCGCTCCAGCTCGGGCCCGCCGATGACGGCCGCTTGGCGGGGATCCGTCGTCTCGGGGACCGTTGTGGCGACCGTGGAACCCGGGGCCGGCTGGGTCGTGGTCGGCGCGACCGTGGTGGTCGTGGTCGGCGCGGCGTCGAGGAGAGGGGCCGACTGGGCCGGGTCCAGCGCGGCCCGCACGATGATGCGCTTGCTGGCCGAGTAGCGGGGGTGGCACGACGTCAGCGTGAGGATCGGTTGGTCGCTCGGGGCCAGGACCTCGTACTGCGACGGCGCCACGATGAACTGCTCGGTCACCTTGTAGACGAAGCGGTCGCCCGTGGTGCTGGTGAGGATCACGTCGTCCCCCGGCGCAAGCTCGTCGATGCGGAAGAAGGGCGCGCCGTACGTCGTGCGGTGCCCCGCGATCCCGACGTTGCCGCCCTGACCGGGCAGCGGCGTGTCCGGGTAGTGGCCCGGGCCCTTCTTGAGCTCGTCGACCCCGACGCCCGAGACGACGATCCAGTCGAGGCCGATGGACGGCGCCTCGAGCCGGGCCACCGGGTCGCCGAGCGCGGGCACCGGCAGCGTGGCCGGTGGCGGCGTCGTGGTCGTGGTGGTCGCGGCGGCGGAGGTCGTCGGGCCGGGCACCGTCGTCGGCACCGTTGTCGTCGCCGCGGACGGGGAGGACGAGACCGTCTCCGCGAACTGCTGCTCCAGCCGGTTCTGGGCCTGGCGGGTCTGGATGCTCGTGCCCCAGAGCTGATAGGCGACGAACGCCAGCAGCAGCAGCCCGACGGCCACCAGCACGCGGCCGACCCCTCCGACCCACCACCGCCAGTCCCGCCGGCGCCGGTACGGCTCCACCTCGATGTCCGGCCAGGCGGAGGGAGCGGCCGCCTCGTCGTTCACCTCGGCGGACGCTACCGGGTGCCCTCCGCGCCGCTCCGGTCGGCCACGTGCACTCGCAGCCTGCATTGTTCAGCCGCAGGGCCGGTCGGTACCGTTGGCCCGCGCCTATGGAACCGGTGATCCACCTCCGCGACGCCGTGGTGGTGCTCGGTCGCTTCCCGGTCCTCGCCGGCGCCACCCTGCAGGTCGAGCGGGGCGAGATCGTGCTGCTCCACGGCCCGAACGGCGCCGGGAAGACATCCGTGCTCAGGACGTGCGCGGGCCTCCTCCCCGTGGTCCGCGGCGAGGCGCGCGTGCTCGGGACCGACCTGGTCCGTGACCGCCGCGACGTGCGCTCGCGCGTCGGCCTGCTCGGGCACGCCAACGGCCTCTACGAGGACCTCACCGTGAGCGAGAACGTCAGATTCTGGGCCAGGAGCGTCGCCGCGGGCACCGACGAGGTGGACCGGGCCATCACCCGCCTCGGTCTGGCGGGGCGGCTGGCCGGCACGCCGGTCACCGGTCTGTCGGCCGGTCAGCGGCGGCGCACCGCCCTGGCCGCGCTCGTGGTCCGCCGCCCGGAGCTCTGGCTGCTCGACGAGCCGCATGCCGGCCTGGACGCCGAGGGCCGGGACCTGGTCGACGACCTGCTGCGCTCGGCGGCCGCGGCCGGAGCCACCGTCGTGCTGGCCTCGCACGAGCAGGACCGGGCAGGGGCGCTGGCCGGTCGCCGCGTGCTCGTGGAGGGGGGCCGCACGCTGGACACGGCGACGGCGGCTGTGACTCCGACCGCGGATGCGACCCCGGCGGCGGATGCGCCCGACCGGCCGGCAGCGGCCGCCGGAGTCCTGCCGTGCTGAGGACGATGCGCCTGGTGGCCGGCAAGGATCTCCGCATCGAAGCCCGCAGCAGGGTGGCCACCAACCAGGTGCTCCCCTTCGCGGCCGTCGTGCTCGTCCTGTTCGCGTTCGCGCTGGATCCCGACAGCGGCGCGCTCCGGCGGGCCACCCCGGGGCTGTTCTGGCTGGCCGTGCTGTTCTGCCTGCTGTTCACCGTGCAGAGGGCGTTCGGGCTGGAGACGGCGGACGGGGCCCGTGACGGGCTGCGGCTGAGCGCGCTCGATCCGGCTGGGCTCTTCCTGGGCAAGGCCGCTGCCCTCGCCGTCGAGCTGCTGGTGCTGGAGGTGGTCCTCGGCGCCGGCGTCGTGCTCCTCTACGACGCCCCCACCCGGGCCGGGGGGCTGGTCCTCTTCGTCGCCAGCGCCCTGGCCGCGACCTGGGGTCTGGTCGCCGTCGGTACGCTCTACGGCGGGCTGGCAGCCGGTCAGCGGGTGCGGGACACGTTGCTCCCGCTCCTCCTGCTGCCCGTCGTGGCTCCCGTCCTGATCGGTGCCACCAGGGCCAACGAAGCGGCCCTCGGCATCGGTGATCGGGCGGTGTCGGAAGGTTGGCCGTGGGTGGGCTTGCTCACGGTGTTCGCGCTGGCCTACACCGCCCTCGGCCTGGTGGCCTTCGGGGCCCTGCTGGAGGACTGATGGCCCAGGCAGTCGAGAAGGGGACAGTCGAGAAGGGGGCAGTCGAGGACGCGGTGGCACGCACAGTGGCAACGCCACCGGCACGCGCGCCACGCGCGTGATCGGCGTGCTGGCGCTGATCGGTGTGCCGCTCGTGCTGCTGCTCGGCCTCGTCACCTCGCCCGAGGACGTCGAGATGGGTGACTCGGTCCGAATCATGTACGTCCACGTGCCGTCGGCCTGGTTGGCCTACCTGGCCTTCGGCGTGACCGCCGTGTGCTCGGCCCTCTACCTGTGGCCTCGCACGCGCAGCCTGACGCTCGACCGCTTCGCCGGTGCGTCGGCGGAGATCGGCGTGCTTTTCACCGGCCTGGCGCTGGCGACGGGGATGTTGTGGGGCCGGCCGACGTGGGGCGTGTTCTGGACCTGGGACGCCCGCCTGACCAGCACGGCCCTGCTGTTCCTGCTGTTCCTCGGCTACCTCGCCATCCGCCGCCTCCCGGCGCTGCCGGAGCAGCGGGCGAAGCGGGCCGCCATCGCCGGGCTGATCGCCTTCATCGACGTCCCGATCGTGCACCTCAGCGTCGAATGGTGGCGGTCACTCCACCAGGACGCCACGGTGGCCCGGCGCGACCTCGACGCCCAGCTCGACGGCGCCATGCTGTTCACGCTCTTCCTGTCGCTGGCCGTGTTCACACTGATCTACGTGTGGTTGCTGCTCCACCGCCAGCGCCAGCTCTGGCTGGAGGACCACGCCGGCGCGCTGTCGCTCGACCAGGCCATCGCCGCCCGCCACGCCGAGGCGAGCCCGGCCGTCACGCCCCCCGCGGGGGTGCTCCACCCGTGAACTACGCGGAGTACGTCATCCCGGCCTACATCGTGGTGTTCGGCGCCGTCGCCGGCTTCACCGCGGTGCTCGTGGCGCGGGGTCGCCGGCTCGGCCGGGGTGTGCCCGACGAGGACAAGCCGTGGACCTGACGCCCCGGACGGTCACCGACCTGGAGCAGCCGCCGGCGCCACCGCGCCGCCGGCGCTGGGCGCCCGCGGTCGTCCTGGCGCTGGTGCTGGCGGGGGTGGCCGTCGTCCTCTTCCAGTTCCTCAGCAGCGCGTCGCTCTACTTCTGCAACGCCGACGAGGTCGGCGTGAAGTCCAGCTGTACGGAAGGCAAGCGCTTCCGGCTGCAGGGCGCGGTGGACGGCCTCGACGAGGCGCAGCGGGACAGCGGGATCCTGTCCTTCGCGCTCACGTTCAACGGCGCGACCGTGCCCGTGCGCTACCAGGGTGGCGAGCCCAGCGACCTGTTCCAGCCCGGCCGGGCCGCCGTGGTGGAGGGCCGGCTGGAGGACGGCACCTTCGAGGCCGACCGCATCCTCGTGAAGCACGACAGCGACTACAAGGCCGAGAACCCCGACCGCGTCCCCGGCACCGAGCCGTGACGGCGCCCGCCCCCATGACCGGGCCCCGGGACCGGAGCCCACCGGTGAACGGCGCCCTGGGCATGGCGGGCATCGCGCTCGGCCTCGCCGCATCGCTCCTGGGCGCGTTCACGCTCGTGCTCGCGGCGGTGCAGCACCGGCCGCGGCTGGTGCGCAGCGGAGTCCTCTACGTCTGGCTGGTGCTGGGCGGCGCCGTGCTCGCCGTGGTGGCGATGGAGCGCGCCCTCATCACGCGGGACTTCTCGCTGGGCTACGTCGCCGAGGTGGGCTCGACCCGCACCCCCGCGCTCTACAACGTGGCCAGCCTGTGGAGCTCGCTCGACGGCTCGATCCTCCTGTGGACGCTGATCCTCGCCCTGTACGTCGTCGCCACCCGGCTGTGGTTCCGGGCCCGCCTGACCGATCCGCTCGTCACCTGGGCGCTCGTCGTGCTGCTCGTCATCGCCGCCTTCTTCTTCCTCCTCCTGGCCGGCCCGGCCAACCCGTTCAGCCGGGTGAGCGGCGCCGTGCCCACGGACGGACCCGGGCCCAATCCGCTCCTCCAGAACCACCCGCTCATGGTCGTGCACCCACCGATGCTCTACCTCGGCTACGTGGGGTTCAGCGTCCCGTTCGCGTTCGCCATCGGCGGGCTCGTCACGGGCCGCGTCGGCGAGGGGTGGCTGCTCGACACGCGGCGCTGGACGCTCTTCGCCTGGGGGTTCCTGTCCGTCGGGATCGTCCTCGGCGCGTGGTGGAGCTACGAGGTGCTGGGTTGGGGTGGCGTGTGGGGCTGGGACCCGGTGGAGAACGCCAGCCTCCTGCCGTGGCTGACGGGCACCGCGTTCATCCACTCGGTGCTGGTGCAGGAGCGGCGGGGGATGTTGCGGGTCTGGAACCTGTCGCTGCTCGCCGCGACGTTCTGCCTGACCATCCTCGGCACCTTCCTCACCCGCAGCGGCGTGCTGGAGAGCGTGCACGCGTTCTCGGACGGACCGATCGGCGTCTACCTGCTCACGTTCTTCGCGGTGGCAGCGGGCACCTCCATCGCGCTCATCGGGTGGCGGGGCGACCGGCTGCGCTCGCCGGGCACGATCGACTCGCCGCTGTCGCGCGAGGCGGCGTTCATGGCCAACAACGTGCTCTTCGCCCTGTTCGCGTTCGTCGTGCTGCTGGGCACCGTGTTCCCGCTCGTCGTGGAGGCCTTGCAGGACCGCCGGCTCTCGGTCGGCCGGCCCTTCTTCGATCGCATGACCACACCGCTCGGCCTCGCGCTCCTCACGTTGATGGCGATCGCCCCGGTCCTGCCGTGGCGCAAGGCGTCGACCGAGCTGCTCCGCACCCGGCTGTTCTGGCCCGCCTGCTTCGGTGTCGCCTGCCTCGTCATCCCCGTCCTGATGGGAGCCGAGGGCGTGGCGCCGCTGCTGGCGTTCGGACTGGGTGGGTTCGCGGCCGGCTCGGCGCTGCGCCAGCTCGTGCTGGCCACCCGCCGGCAGGGTGTGCGGGGCCTCCTCGGCCGGGCCAACGGCGGCATGATCGTGCACCTCGGGATCATCGTCATCGCCGTGGCCCTGGCCGCCCAGACGAGCTACCAGCGGGCCGGTGAGTTCCGGCTGTCACCGGGGGAGACGGCCACCTTCGGGGGCCACCGCTTCACGCTGGTCGAGCAGGTGGTGGAGGAGACCGACGCCGTCCGGGCCATCAAGGCCCGCATCCGCATCGACGACGGCGTGGTGCACGCGCCGGCCCGCCAGCAGTTCCTCGTCCGCGGCGACATCATCCCCACGCCGTCCGTGCGCACCGGGCTGACCGAGGACATCTACCTGACGCTGGTCAAGCCGGCGACGGCGGACGATCCGACGGTCACCTTCGGCGTGCGCCTCATGCCCCTCAGCCTGTGGCTGTGGATCGGAGGCTCGCTGCTCGCGGTGGGCACGGTGCTGGCCGCGTTCCCGGGTCGCGGGCGGCGCCGTCCGACCGATCCCGTCTCCGCGCCCGTGCCCTCCGCCGCCGCGACCCCGCCGTCCGCCGATCCCGCCGACGACTCCGACCTGGTCGGGGTGCCCCGCCTGGGGAGCGCCGATGTCTGAGGTCCTCGAGCAGGCCGGCCCGCCGCCGGAGCCGGTCGGCGATCCGCGGCCGCGACGGGTGGCGCCGATCGTGGCCGTCGCCGTGGCCATCGTGGTCGGCCTCTTCGTCGCTCTCGCCGCGGTCGTGAAGGGCGGCGACAAGGACACTGCCGAGACGCCGCTGCTCGGCCAGCCGGCGCCGGTGGTCGAGACCACCACCATCGACGGCCGCCCGTTCGACCTGGCCAGCCGCCGGGGGAGCTGGGTGGTGCTGAACTTCTTCTCCACCTGGTGCCGGCCGTGCGTGGAGGAGCACCCCGAGCTCGTGCGCTTCGCCAACGGTCAGGCGTCCCAGCCCGGCGGGGCCGAGCTGTACAGCGTCATCTTCAACGACGACCCCGGCGAGGTCGAGCGCTTCTTCGCCGAGCAGGGCGGCGACTGGCCGAAGCTGGTCGATCCCGACGGGCGGGTCCAGGTGGCCTTCGGGGTGGCCAAGTCCCCCGAGACCTGGATCATCGACCCCGACGGCGTCGTGCGGGCCCGGGTGATCAGCGCGGTGTCGGCCGACACCCTGGGCGGGCTGCTGGCCGAGCTCCAGGCCGGCGTGCCGCCCGGGATCGTGAGCCCAGGATCGTGAACACGGCCACCCAGGCCCGGCGCACCCGCCGCTGGGCCGGTTCACGTGCCGCGTGGCTCGTGCTCGGCCTGGTGGCCGTGCTGGCGCTGGCCCTCGGCGCGGCGCGCTCCAGCGAGGCCCGCACGCCCGAGGAGCGCATCGACGCCGTCGCCAAGACGCTCAAGTGTCCGGTGTGCCCGGGCGAGAGCCTCTACGAGAGCCGCAACAACGTGTCGCTCAACCTGAAGGCGGAGATCGCGCGCCAGGTGCGGGCCGGCCAGACGGACGACGAGATCCGAGCCGGCATCGTGGCCCGGTACGGCGACAGCGTCCTCCTGGTGCCGCGGGCCCAGGGCGTCGACGCCGTCGTGTGGGTGCTCCCGGTCGCCGTCCTCGTGGCGTCCATGGCCGCCCTCGTCGTCGTCTTCCGCCGCTGGCGACGCGAGGGCGCGACCGGCGCCCCCACGGAGGAAGACCGCGCGCTGGTGGCCGATGCCCTGGCGGCCGAGTCGCGCGAAGGATCCACCTGACGTGCAGTCCGCCGCGACCGACCCGGACCGGCTGGCGCTGCTCGAGGACGAGCGGCGCTTCCTCCTCACCTCGCTGGCCGACCTCGAGCGGGAGCACGAGGCCGGGGATCTCGACGACGGCGACTACCAGACGCTGAAGGACGGGTACACGCAGCGGGCTGCGGCCGTCCTGCGCGCCATCGACGAAGGGAGACGGGCCCAGCCTCCCCGGCCACCGCGCAACTGGCCCCGGACGCTGCTCGTCGTCGGAGCGGTCGTCGTCGTGGCGGTCGGGCTCGGCGTCGCCGTCGCCCGCTTCGCCGGTCAGCGCCTGCCCGGGCAGACGGTGAGCGGCGGGATCAGCGAGGACACGAACAGCCGCCTGGCCCAGGCCCGCGCCCTGCTGGGCACGGACCCGGCCGCGGCGTTCGAGCAGTACCGCCAGATCACGTTGACCGATCCGGACAACGCGGAAGCCAAGACCTACGTCGGCTGGCTGGCCGCCATCCAGCTGTCCCAGAACGGGACGCCGGAGCAGGTTCGTGAAGCGGCGCTGGTGCTCGACGAGGCCATCGCCCTCGATCCCGACCGGGCCGACGCGTATTGCTTCAAGGCCGTGGTCCACTTCCGCTTCCTGGACGACGCCGCGACCGCCCAACCCGCGATCGAGCGCTGCGCCGCGCTCGATCCCCCGGCCCAGGTGGCCGAGCTGGTCGGGGGGCTCGGCGCCGAGATCGAGGCCGCGCTGGCGTCCGGTCCGACACGACCACCGCGCCCTGACCGTCAGGACTTGGTGTTCCGCCGGACAGCGCCACGTACAGGCGGGGATCGATGCGCAGCAGGAACGCCTTTCGCTCGGTCATCGTATCAATGAGCAGCGTGAGGTCCGCTGCCCGAGGGCGCGGCGAGCGCTAGGGTCCGCGGCCATGTCCGACGTCCCGTCCACGCCCGACGTACCTCCGCAGCCCTCGGACCCCACCGGCGCGCCGACGCCGCCGGCAGCGCCGACGCCGCCGTCCCCGCCGGACGCCCCGTCCCCGCGGACGCCGTCCCCGGCCAGGTTTCGGCAGGAGCACCGGCAGCTCCTCCGGCGCCCCCGCCCCCGGTCGTGACGTACGGCCAGGTACCGCCGACGCTCAACGAGGTGTACTACAAGGCGGGCGTCAACATCCTGCTGACGATCATCACCTGCGGCATCTGGTTCTGCGTCTACGCGTACCGCACCCACGGGGACCTCAAGCGGTACAAGGGCGATGGCCTCGGCGAGGTGGCCGGCCTGCTGCTCGGGCTCTTCATCAGCCCGGTGATCATGTTCACCATCCCCCACGAGATCGAGCAGATGTACCAGCGCGAAGGCCGCGAGAGCCCGGTCAGCACCCTGTGGGGCCTGTGGTTCCTCCTGCCCTTCATCGGGTGGATCATCTGGTTCCCGAAGGTCCAGCGGGCCCTGAACGAGTTCTGGATCAGCAAGGGTTCGCAGTCAGCCGCCTGAGTCGGTGAGCGCGCTCCCTCCACCACCACCTCCTCCCCCTTCACCACCGCCACCGCCGCCCCGCGGGACGGTTCCCCGCCGTCGGGCCTCCCGCGGCGCGCCGGACGAGTGGACTCGCCGTGGCGTCGCTGGTGCTCGGCATCGTCGGCGTCTTCGCCTGCTTCCTGCTGCTGCCGTCCATCCTCGCTGTGGTCTTCGGTGCCGTGGCGATGCGCCAGATCGACCACCAGCCGAACGAGCTGACCGGGCGCGGCCTGGCCATCGCCGGCCTCGTCTGCGGGGCGGCCATCCTCGTCGCGTTCGTCCTGGCCCTCGTGTTCGGCGAGGTCAGCTACGACGTGCCCGAGCTTCGCTAGTCCTGGTCGATCTCGGGAGGCGGCACGGCATGGGCCCGCACGACGACGCCGTCCTCGCGCGTGAGCACCCAGGTCGTGCCCTTGCGCCAGTCCGTCGCCCCGTCGATCACCGTTCCCCGCCGCACGAGCGCCTCGATCAGGTCGGGGAGGAGGTCGCCGTGCGTGCACAGCACCGCGTGGTCGGGAAGGGCGTGGAGCCGCTCGAGCGCGGGCTCGAACGGGACGGCCTCGCTGAGGAACTCCACCGTCTCGATGGCCAGGTCGAGCTTCGCGGCGAGGGGCTCGACCGTCTGGACGCAGCGGACGAAGGGGCTCGACAGGATCTGCGGCACGGGGTAGTTGGCCAGCCACGTGGCCAGGCCCTGGGCTTGCGCCCTGCCCGCCTTGGTCAGCGGTCGGAGATGGTCGGGCCCGTCCCACCGGCCCCGCTGGCCGGCCTTGGCGTGACGAACCAGGTACAGCGCCATAGGAGACCGAACGTTATCGCTCCGGGGCAACTCACCCAGGATGCGGTCACGCACCGAGCGCCCGGAGGCGGCTGAGCACCGACGGGAGTGCGTCGAGCAGGGCGTCGATGTCCTCGTCCGTCGTGCTCCACCCCACGCTGATCCGCAGCGAGTGGTGTGCGTCGACGCCCATGGCCTCGAGGACGGGCGACGGCACGAGATCTTCGGACGCGCAGGCGCTGCCCGAGTGCACGGCGATGCCGGCCTGGTCGAGGCCGAGCAGGACGGCCTGGGGTTCGATGCCGCGGATGCCCATGCACACGATGTGGGGGAGCCGGACCTGCGCATCGCCGAACACCTCGACATCGTCGAGCGCAGTCGCCGCCTCCAGGACCCGCGCCGTCCGCCGGCGGGCGGCCCGCTCCTCCTCGTCGAGCCCGCCGGCCAGGATGCCGGCCGCCGCGCCCCATCCGACGATGGCGGGCACGTTCTCGAACCCGGCCCGGCGGGCCCGCTCCTGGTCCCCGCCGACGAGCAGGGCATCGAGGCGCAGGCCACGCCGGACGAGCAGGGCGCCAACGCCCGGCGGGCCGCCCATCTTGTGCGCGCTGACGCTCATGAGATCGGCGTCGAGTGATCGGAAGTCGACGGGCACGTGGCCCGCGGCCTGCGCGGCGTCCACGTGCACCAGCACGCCCCGTTCACGGCAGCCGGCCACCACCTCGGCGACCGGCTGCGTCGTGCCGACCTCGTGGTTGCCCCACTGGAGGTGGACCAGCGCGGTGTCCGGGCGCACGGCGGCCAAGAGCTCGTCGGCGTCGACGCGGCCCTGGCGATCGCAGCCGACGAGGCTCAGGTCGTGCCGGGCCGAGCTCAGGCGCACTGCGGAATGTTCGACCGCCGCCGCGACCACGTGGACCCGGCGATCCGGCGCGCCCTCCTCGGCCCGCGCCGCCGCTCCGTGGACCGCCGTGGCGATGGCCTCGGTGGCGCCGCTCGTGAACACCACCTCGCGCCCACGGGCTCCGAGCAGCGCGGCCACGCGCTCGCGCGCCTCCTCGACCGCCACCCGGGCGACCTGGCCTTCGTGGTGGATGCGGGCCGGATCCCCGTCGGGCTCGCGCAGGACGCTGACCATGGCCTCCACCGCCTCCGGCCGGGTGGGCGAGGTCGACGCGTGGTCCAGGTAGTGGCGGCTCACCGTGCCGCGGCTCCGCAGGGCGGCGCGGTCAGAACGAGGTGACGCACATGTCGTCACCGTGGGGGAGCGACGTGGTGATCGCCGGCTCGGTCTCGCCGTAGAGCGTGGCCAGCATGCCCTTCACCATCCCGCGGTCGACGGCGCAGATGACCGGGTGCTCCATCGCCACCTCGCCGAACGGGCAGTGGTTGTTGATGATGCGGAGCTGGTCGTTGCGGCTGTCCGTGTGGGCGGCGAAGCCGTGCGCGGTGAGCGCATCCGCGACCGCGTGCAGGGCCGAGCGGAACGAACGGTGGGCGCCGGCCTGGTCGGGCTCCGCGGACCGGCCCGTCATCCCCGCCGCCAGGGCCCGGCCGTACTCCTGGCCCACCTCCTCGGCCATGGCCTCCGCCTCGTCCCTGGGCAGCAGGGCGAGGGCCCGGCCCAGGAGGGTCAACATGAGGTCGTCCGTCCGCACCGCGGCGTCGAGCGAGACCCGCTCGCCGAGGGCGCGGTACCGCTTCGACGGCCGCCCCGCTCCGGAGCCCGGCTTGCCCATGGCCACCTCGAGGTAGGAGCCGGCGGCCAGCTTGTCCAGGTGGTGGCGGGCCACGTTCGGGTGGAGCCCGAACCTCTCGGCCACCTGGGCGGCCGTCACGCCGTCCTCGCCCGACTCGTGGGCGAAGAGGTAGATGGCGCGGCGGGTCGGGTCCCCGAACGCGTTGGTGATGGCGCTCACGGCGGCCGAGAACTCCGACGTCGATGCCGGTGATGGGATCGGCGAGGTCGGGGGCGAGGTGGGTGCGGCGGAAGCCACACGGGTATTCTACCTATCGCCGTAGTGGTAATTCCCTGGGCCGAACCCTGCAGCACCTCCCACTCACCGTCCAGGACCGAGGAGCCCATGCCCGTCACCAGTGACCAGGTCATCGACGCGCTGCGCCCGGTCGACGATCCGGAGCTGCACCGCTCGATCGTCGAGCTCGGCATGGTGCGCGGAGTCGACGTGCGGGCTGACGGGGTGGTCGGCGTGCTCATCGCACTCACCGTGCCCGGCTGTCCGCTGCGCAACGAGATCGAGCGCCGGGTGAGCGAGGCCGTGCAGCCGCTCGAGGGCGTCGCCGGCGTCTCACTCGACTTCACCGTGATGACCGACAAGGAGCGCGAGGAGCTGCGCCTGCGGCTGCACGGTGACCCGGGCGCAACGGCCGGTGCCGCGCAGGCGCACGGCCACGCCGAGGGACGGCAGATCCCCTTCGCCCAGCCCGGCTCCAAGACCAGGCCCCTCCTCATCGCGTCGGGCAAGGGCGGGGTCGGCAAGTCCAGCGTCACCACGAACCTGGCCGTCGCCCTGGCCCAACGGGGGCACTCGGTGGGCGTGATCGACGCCGACGTCTACGGCTTCTCGATCCCCCGCATGCTCGGCACGGACCGGGAGCCGGTCGCCATCGACCAGATGCTCATACCGCCGGAGAAGTGGGGCGTCCGGTGCATCTCGATGGGCTACTTCGTGCCCGAGGGCCAGGCCGTCATCTGGCGCGGTCCCATGCTGCACAAGGCGCTGGAGCAGTTCCTCACCGACGTCTTCTGGGACGACCCGGAGTACCTCCTGGTCGACATGCCGCCCGGCACCGGTGACATCGCCCTCAGCCTCAGCCAGTACCTGCCCCGGGCCGAGGTGCTCGTCGTCACCACACCGCAGCCGGCGGCGCAGAAGGTCGCCCGGCTGTCGGCGGCCATGGCGGACAAGGTCCACCTCCCCGTCCGCGGCGTCATCGAGAACATGTCCTGGTTCACCGGGGACGACGGCAAGCGCTACGAGCTGTTCGGGGCCGGTGGTGGCCAGGAGCTCGCCGACGAGCTCGGCGTCCCGCTCCTCGCCCAGCTCCCGCTGATCCCCGAGTTGCGCGAAGGCGGCGATACCGGCCGGCCGATCGCGGCGGTTGCTCCCGACAGCGAAGCGGCGCGCGCCTTCCAGCAGATGGCCGAGCGCATCGCCGTCGAGCTGGCGCCCCGCAAGGTGTTCAGCCCGCAGCTGCGCATCAGCTGACGGACCGGCCCTCAGTAGGCTGACCGCTCGCCGCATCCGCCCTTCCCCATCGCCCAACGGAACTGGAGTCATCCCGTGGACGTCCGCATCGGCATCACCCAGGTCGCTCGCGAGTTGCTCATCGAGCTCGCCGACGACACGGACCGCGACACGCTCCGGAGCTCCATCGACGCCGCGCTGGGCGGTGCCGTCGACACGCTGGCCCTGACCGACCGGCGGGGCCGGGACATCCTCGTCCCGGCGGAGAAGATCGCCTACATAGAGGTCGGCCTGGCCGACGGCGACCGGCACATCGGCTTCGGCGGTTGACCGAACCGGTCGGCGGCGGCCGTCCACTCATCGACCCCCGCCTGATTGACCGTCTCCTCTTCGTCACCGGCAAGGGTGGCGTCGGCAAGACGACGATCGCCGCCGCGCTCGCCATCCACGCGGCCGCGGCGGGCAAGCGGGTCCTGGCCTGCGAGGTGGACGCCAAGGGGACGCTGGCGGCGGCGTTCGAGGCCGGTCCACTGCGCTTCCAACCGCGGCCCGTGCACCCGGGCATCGACGCCATGGCCATGGACACCGAGGACTCCCTGCGCGAGTACCTCCGCCTCTACGTGCGCCTGCCGCTCGTGGCCCGGATCGGGCCGCTGGCCCGCACCTTCGACTTCGTCGCCGACGCCGCGCCGGGCGTCAAGGAGATCCTCACGGTCGGCAAGGTCTGCTACGAGGTGCGGGAGGAGCACTACGACCTCGTCGTCGTGGATGCCGCGGCCTCCGGCCACATCGCGGGGCAGCTCTCGGCGCCGTGGACGATCAACGACCTCGTGCAGGTGGGGCTGGTGCGTGACCAGACCCGCTGGATGACCGACATCCTCGCCGACCCCGCCCAGACCGGGGTGGTGGTCGTGACGACCGCCGAGGAGCTTCCCGTCGTGGAGACGCTGGAGCTCATCGACGCCCTCGGGGCGACCGTCCCGGTCGCGCTGGCCGTGGTGGTGGTCAACCGCGTGCTGCCGGAGCTGTTCACCCGTGACGACGAGGAGCTGTTCGCCGCCCTGCGCACCCCGGCGGCCGTCGGTGCCATGGCCACGGCGGCCGGTGCCCCGGTGGACGACGTCACGCAGGTCCTGGACGCGGCGGCGCTGGCGGTGGCCCTCCGGCGCGAGCGGGCGGGGAACCTCGCCATGCTGCAGGAACGGCTCCGGCCCGGCCTCGGCATCATCCTCGTGCCCGAGCTCTTCGCCCGCAGCCATGGCAAGCGGGCGGTGATGCAGGTCGCCGAGGCGCTCGCCGAGGAGCTGAGCTGATGGCGACGACCACGCTGGAGCAGCTGCTGTCGGCCAAGGAGGTCGTGGTCACGTGCGGGGCGGGCGGCGTCGGGAAGACCACGACGGCGGCCGCGCTGGCCACGATGGCCGCCCTGCACCTGGGCGGGCGGGTGCTCGTGCTCACGATCGATCCGGCCCGGCGGCTGGCCGACGCGCTGGGGCTCGAGGGCATCGGGAACGAGGAGCACCGGGTGGGCCCGGAGGTCTTCGCCGCCGCCGGGTTGAAGCCCCGCGGCGAGCTGTGGGCGGCGATGCTCGACACCAAAGCGTCCTGGGACGACCTCATCAGGCAGCACGCCCCCGATGACCGGACCCGCGACGCCATCCTCGCCAACCCGCTCTACGACAACATCACCGCCCGCTTCGTCCAGAGCCACGACTACATCGCCATGGAGCGACTGCACGAGCTGCACACGTCCGGCCGCTACGACCTGATCGTCGTCGACACCCCGCCCTCCCGCAACGCGCTCGACTTCCTCGACGCCCCCGAGCGGATGGAGGAGTTCTTCGGCGGACGGCTCCTGCGCTGGCTGACGGCGCCGATGCGCAACCGCGTGGTCGGCGCGGCGTCGCGTCCTTTCCTCACCATCGCCGATCGCGTGCTCGGGGCCCGCTTCCTCCAGGACATCGCCGAGTTCTTCACGTTGATGCAGTCGATGGAGAAGGGCTTCGTCGATCGCGCCCGCAGCGTGAGCGCGCTCATGGCCGATGCCCGGACCGCGTTCTGCGTCGTGACGACCCTCGAGACCGCGCCCGCCCAGGAGGCGGCCTTCTTCGTCGAGGAGCTCCGCCGTCGTGGTCTGCCGCTGGGCGCGGTGATCGTCAACAAGGCGGTGCCGGAGTGGCTGCTCGACGCCGGCCCCGAGCGCGGTGGCGGGCCGGTTCTGTGACGCGCCGGGCCCGCTGGCCACCGCGGTGCGCCACGAGGTCGGCGCGCCGAAGGCCCGCATCCGCCGGGTGCTGGCCGAGGTGGGCGAGAGCTTCGCCAACTACGCCGTCGTGGCGGCGCGGGAGGCCGAGCAGCGCGCCGAGCTGGCCGCTGGTGCCGACGTCCTCGTGACCGTTCCCGTGCTCGACGAGCCGGTCAACGATCTCGCCGGTCTGGTCCGTCTGGGCCGGTGCTGCTGGCGCTGACCGCGGACCGTCGGCAGACTCTTCGCCCGTGGCCACCCTGTCCGATCTCGCCCGGCAGCACACGGAGCTCGACCGCGCGGACACGGTCCACCTGCTGCGCCTGATCGCCGACTGGGGGATGCTGGCCGACTTCTGCTTCGCCGATGTCCTGCTCTACACCCTGGCCAGGGACGGGCGGTGGCTGGTGCTGGGCCACGTGCGGCCCGTCACCGGGCAGACGCTCTACCTCTCGGACTGGGTGGGCTCGTGGGCCAACGAGTCCGAGGCGACCCTGCTCTCGAAGGCGCACGGGTCGGGCGAGATGGTCGAGGGCGAGATCGTCGTCGAGGGCATGCCGGACACGACCCGTCTCCTCGCCGTCCCCGTCCGCCGGCAGGGCCGGGTCATCGCCGTGCTCACGAAGGAGTGGTCGCCCCGCACCGGGCGCCAGCCGGGCGAGCTGGAGCGCACCTACCTCTCCATCTTCCACCGGTTCGCGGCGATGATCGCCGAGGGCAGCTTCCCGTTCGAAGCCCGGCGCAGCAGCGCGCCGGTGGCGCCGCGCGTGGGGGACGGGGTGATGCTGCTCGACGCCGGCGCGCGCGTGCAGTACTCGTCGCCGAACGCCGTGTCCGCGCTGCACCGGGTCGGCATCAACGCCAACGCCGTCGGGCAGCGCCTGGCCGAGCTGGGCTTCAACGACGCCTCCGTGCGGCAGGCCTTCGAGCGCGGGGAGCCGGTGATCGAAGAGGTCGACCAGACCACCGAGGTCACGTTGCTCACCCGCTGCATCCCGATCATGGCCGGTGGTGCCATCACCGGCGGGGTGCTGCTGCTGCGGGACGTGAGCGAGCTGCGGCAGCGGGACCGGCTGCTCCTGTCGAAGGACGCCACCATCCGCGAGATCCACCACCGGGTGAAGAACAACCTCCAGACGATCTCGTCACTGTTGCGCCTGCAGGCCCGCCGCACACCCTCGGACAGCGCGAAGGCGGTCCTGGCCGAGGCGGTCCGGCGCATCAGGACGATCGCCATCGTCCACGAGACCCTGTCGAGGGAGGCCAGCGACGACGTGGCGTTCGTGGAGATCGTCCGGCCGCTGCTGCGGCTGGCCGAGGACTCGCTGCAGTCGCCGGAGCGGCCCGTGCGCTTCCGGGTGGAAGGCGACGGGGGCAAGCTGCCGTCGGGCATGGCCACGCCGCTGGCCGTCGTGCTGACGGAGCTGCTGCAGAACGCGGTCGCCCACGCCTTCGTCAACCGCAACCGGCCGGGCAACGTGGTGGTCATCCTGGAGCACGACGACCACAAGCTGGCGGTGAAGGTGGTGGATGACGGCATCGGCGTCCCCGAGGACTTCTCCATCGATCAGACGTCGAGCCTCGGCCTCACCATCGTGCGCACGCTCGTGACGACCGAGCTGGCCGGTCACATCTCGATCCGCGCCGGGACCCCGGCCGACCACCTGCGGGCGTCGCTCGAGGCACCTGACCAGGGCACGGGGACCACGGTCGTCGTCGAGGTGCCCATGCACCTCGACGTCTGACCGGACGCTCAGCCGTTGGCGAAGTCGGACGTGGTCCAGACCCGGCGGGCGAGGTAGTCCTGCACGCGGGCGATGTAGTCGTTCGCGGCCGCGGTGTACCAGCGGCCGGAGAACCAGCGCCCGATGCAGCCCCAGGCGTCTCCCGCCGCGTACTGCCGGCCCCGCTCCACGGTGTTGAGCCAGGTCTCCCTGCCCTCGAAGCACGAGCGCCACACCGCGTACGCGATGTCCATGTTGTAGGCCGACGACGCCACGGCGGTGTCGATGTAGGCGCGGAAGTACTGCGTGCGGACCTGCATCAGCCCGATCGACTCGGGGCACAGTCCGGGCCGGCCGTCGGCGCCGATCGGGTGGCCCGGCGCGCAGATGCCGGGGTTGGTGGTGAAGTCGCCGGCGGCGTCCTGGTGCCACCACGACTCCATCGCCACCTGGGCCCGCACGATGTCGGTGGCGATGCCCCACTTGCAGGCCGTCCACTGGATGATCTCGTCGGTGGTCCCGGTGAAGGAACCGGTGGCCCGGTGGGCGAAGGCCAGGTCCGGATCGGGCGCGGTCGCCCGTCCCGGCGTCTGGTTGAACCGGCTGTTGACCGCCCGCTTCTCGGCGGCGGCGCGCACGCGGGCCCGGCAGGTGGCGTCGCTCGGGAGCGCGCTGCCCGGGGGGAGCGTGCGGGACTCGCCGGTCGCCGGCGGGGCCGGGCTCGCCGGGGGTGGGCCGCAGGCCGCCGCCACCAGCAGGAACAACCCCGACACGGCCGCGACGGCACGCCGCCTGCCTGTGGTGATCATCGCCTTGTCTCCCAACTCGCCCGCGCATCGAGTCCGGTGTCTGTGCCCGTCGTCGCCGGCCGTCAGCCGGTCGTCACGACCGTAGTCGCCTCAGACGGCGACGGCCTTCTGCCGGGCGACGTACTCGCGGCGCAGGACCCGGCGCTCCTCCTCGGAGGTGCCGCCCCAGATGCCGGAGTCCTGGTTGGTGCTCAGTGCGAAGTCGAGGCAGTCGGCCTGGGCCGGGCACTGCCGGCACACGGCCCGGGCGTGCTCGATCTGGACCAGCGCGGCCCCGGTGGTGCCGATGGGGAAGAACAGCTCAGGATCGGTGTCACGGCACAGCGCCTCCGCGCGCCATCCGTACTCGGCGTTGGCCAGGGCGATCACGCTTGCGGGCAAGGACATCGTTCACCGTCTTCAGTGGGCCGTTTCCACGGCGTCCGATGGGCGTCACCAGGGCCAGCTCGGAAAGCTGAACGCCTTGTGAGACTGTTCACATGGCACGTCCCGACGAATTAGTTGCACTCGTCAGGGACCGGCACAACGTAGGTCAACGGACCAGACTTGACAAGGGGAGGTCGGAAAGATGTTGGACACGCGGCCGTCGCACGGTGTGACATCCGTCATCGCCCACCGGGGGGCCTCGCGGGCCGAGCGGGAGAACACGGTGGCGGCCTTCCGGCGGGCCGCGGAGCTGGGCGCGGACATGGTCGAGCTGGACGTGCGCCGGAGCGCCGACGGCGGGTTGGTCGTGCACCACGACGCCCACCTCGGGGACGGCCGCGCGGTCTGCTCCGTCGCCGAGGCCGACCTGCCGGACCACGTGCCCACGCTCGATGACGCCCTCGACGCCTGTGCCGGCATGGCGGTCAACATCGAGATCAAGAACGATCCCGCCGAGCCCGGGTTCGATGCCGACCGGACGGTGTCCGACGAGGTCGCCGCCCTCGTCCGCGCTCGGGGCGAGACCGACCGGATCCTCGTCTCGTCGTTCGACCGGCCGAGCCTCGACCGCCTGCGGGCCGTGGCCGATCCACCGATCGCCACCGCGTGGCTCGTCACCGCGCCCCCGGCCGAGGTGGTCGACGTGCTGGTGGCCGGCGGCCACCAGGCGCTGCACCCGTGGTGGCAGGCCGTCGACCAGCCACTGATCGAGCGCTGCCACCGGGCCGGCCTGGCCGTCAACGTCTGGACGTGCGACGAACCCGACGCCATGGGCCGCCTGGCGGCGTGGGGGATCGACGGCATCTGCACCAACGTGCCCGACGTCGCCGTCGCCGTCCTCAGGGACTGAGCGAGCGAAGCGAGCTCCATGTCACGGTGCGTGTCCGCCGCAGAGCGGCGGACAGCTCACTGGTGCACCGGGCTCGACGACCATGACCGCTCCCACGATCAGATGGTGCACCAGTGAGCGGGAACACCAGATCCATGACCTCCGGGCGGTGCTGGAAGCGCAGCCGCCGGGTCTCGCCCAGGTAGTCGCCGTCGACCTGGTACGGGAAGGGCCGGGCCGACTCGATGCAGAGCTCGGCCAGGTCGTGGTGCTCGTCGACGGTGTCGTTGGCCTCGATGGGCCGCCCCCGCAGCGTTCTGGCCAGCGCGCCCAGGAACGGCAGGGCCCGGAGGCTGCGGAACGTGATCGCCACCAGGCCGCGGTCGAGCGTGGCGTACGGCGACAGGTCGAGTGGACGGTTGCCGAGGTAGGTGTACGGGCTGGCGTTGAGCACGACCGTGAAGTAGCCGTCGGTCAACGCCGGTGCCCGGCCGGGGGCTTCGACGCTGAAGTGGGGATGGCGGCGGTCGTAGCGGGAGAACCAGGTCCGCAACGCGGCGTAGATGAAGAGCGGATGGCCCATCCACCGCTTGACGGAGGCCCGCTTCTCCACCTCCCGCACGACCGCGGCGTCGAAGCCCACGCCCGTGTGGAAGCAGAAGTAGCGGCCGTTGACCATGCCGAGGCCGACCCGGCGGATGTGGCCCTCCTTGAGCGCGGGGACGAGGAGCCGGGCCGCGGCGATGGGGTCGTTGGGCAGGCCGATGCTGCGGGCGAACACGTTGGTGGACCCGCCCGGCAGCACGGCGAGCGCGGTGCGGCTGTCGGCGATGCCCGCCGCGATCTCGTTCAGCGTGCCGTCCCCGCCGAAGGCGACGACCACGTCGACGCCCCGGCTGGCCGCGTCCTGGGCGAAGCGGGTGGCGTGACCCCGCCTGCTGGTCTCCACGATCTGCACGTCGTGGCCCTGCGACAGCACCTGGTGCACCACGACGGTGTTGCGGGCCGTGACCGAGGACGCGAAGGAGTTGACGACGAGGAGCAGCCGCACGAGGCGATCGACGGTACCACCGAGGCCTGTCCGGCTCGCCTCTGCTGTCTGGCCCGCGTGGTGACCCGTCGGTAACAATGACCCGCCATGAACATTCGTCGTCTGCGTCAAGCAGATCCCGGATCCGGCCGCGCCGGGCGCGCTCGATCCAGCAACCAACACCCTCAAGCGGGAGGGGAAGCTGATCCTCGACGAGTCCGACAGCTACGGCGTCGAGATGGCGCTGCAGCTCGTCGACGCCGCCGGCGGCGGTGAGGTCAGCCTGGTCTCGATGGCGCCCAACGGGGAGACGTCCGGCCTGCGGACGGCCCTGGCCATGGGAGCGGCCAAGGCCGTCCTGGTGTCCGACCCCGAGCTGCAGGGTTCCGATGCGCTGACCACGGCCAAGGTCCTGGCCAAGGCCATCGAGCGCCTCGACGGTCCGGAGCTCGTCATCGCGGCCACGGAGTCGACCGACGGCTACACGGGCACCGTGCCCGAGCAGGTGGCCGAGCTGCTCGGCCGTCCCTCGGTCACCTTCGCCAAGCACATCGAGGCCGCCGACGGGACGCTCAAGGTCCAGCGCCAGACCGAGGAGGGCTACGACGAGGTCACCTGCCCGTTCCCGGCCGTCGTGTCGGTCACCGCGGGCGTGGTCGAGCCCCGGTACCCGAGCTTCAAGGGGATCATGGCGGCCAAGTCCAAGCCGGTCGACGCGGTGACGGCGGCCGACCTCGGCGTGACGCCGGCGGGCTGGGCGGGCGCCGGCCAGAAGATCGTGGACGTCGCCCAGGCCGAGGCCCGCCAGGCGGGCGAGATCGTGGAGGACGACGGCGAGGGGTACGCCAAGGTCGTCGCCTTCCTCGAGAACCTCAAGGTCATCTGAGCGCAAAGGACGATCGCAACCATGGCCATCGACACCGTCTGGGTCTTCGCCCAGTCCAACGACGGGGTGCCCACCACCGGCACCCTCGAGCTGCTCACCAAGGCGCGTTCGCTCGGCGCCTCGACCGTCGCCGCGTTCCACGCCGGCGGCCCCGACGCCGCCGCGGCGGCCGCCGCCCTCGGCGCGCACGGCGCCGCCAAGGTCTACGCGCCCGGCGACCTGGGCGGGAAGCTGCCCGGCCCGGCGGTCTCGGCCGCCATGGCCCAGGTCATCGAGGGCGGGGACACGCCCGGGCTGATCCTGTTCCCCCAGAACTACGAGGGCCGCGACGTGATGGCCCGCCTCTCGGTGAAGCTCGATCGCACGGTGCTCACCAACAACACCGACATCACCATCGACAGGGACGGGGCCGACGGGGACAGCGTGAGCGTGACCACGCCCATCTTCGGCGGCAACGTGCTCGTCACCACCACCTTCACCGCCGAAGGGCCCCACCTGGCCTCGTTCCGCCCGAAGTCGTTCGCGGCAGAGGAGTCAGGGGGCGGGCCGGCCGAGGTGGTCGACGTCACCATCCCCGACCTGGGCGCGGCCGGCGCGGCCACCATCGATGCGGTCCACGTGGAGGAGTCCACCGGCCCGCGCCTGGACGAAGCCGCGGTCGTCGTGTCCGGCGGGCGGGGGTTGGGCGAAGCCGCCAACTACCAGCTCATCGAGGACCTGGCCAAGCTCCTCAAGGGCGCGCCCGGGGCGTCGAGGGCCATCGTCGACGCCGGCTGGGTGCCCTACAGCTACCAGGTCGGCCAGACGGGCAAGGTCGTGAAGCCCACCGTCTACATCGCGGCCGGGATCTCCGGCGCCACGCAGCACATGGTGGGCATGAAGGGCGCCAAGAACATCATCGCCATCAACAAGGACAAGGAAGCGCCCATCTTCGGCATCGCCGACCTGGGCATCGTCGGAGACGTCCACAAGGTGCTGCCCAAGCTCATCGAGGCGCTCCAGGCGC
>CAVYKN010000011.1:0-236687 GCA_963769115.1 uncultured Acidimicrobiales bacterium | reverse complement strand
TAGATGTGGTCGGGGAGGGGGGACTTGAACCCCCGGCCTCCTGCTCCCAAAGCAGGTGCGCTACCACTGCGCTACTCCCCGGGGTGTCCGAGCCTAGCGAGCGGTTCGCCCGACGGCCCCGATCCGCTTTACGGCTCCTTTAGCCCGGCCACGCGACCGTGACGGCCGAACTCGAGGAGACCTCTTACCGATGTCGTCGTCTGCCCTTCCTCCGCCCGCCCCGCCGACCGGTGCGACCGGGCGGTCGCGCCGCCGCTGGCCCTGGCTGGTGGCGGCCTTGTCCCTGGCCCTGGTGCTCGTGACGGCCGGGCTGGTCGTGGTCGTCCGGGACCGGGCGGAGGCGCGACGGGAGCTCGACTCGCTGCGCGAGCAGGTCGAGGCCCAGCAGGCACCGGAACAGCCATCGTCGGATGAGGGCGGGGACGGCGCGGCACAAGGCGACGCTCCCGCCCAGGGCGACGGACCGGCCCAGGGCGACGGCCCGCAGGGTGATGCGCCGCCGAGCGGCGACGCGCCGAGCGAGGCGCCCCGCGAGGAGAGCGAGGAGGGTGGGCTCCAGGACCTGCTGGACCAGCTCATGGGATCGGCCGGGCTGCCCGATGTCGATCCCGCGTGCTTCACGGATGTCCTCGGCGAGGGCGGCGGTGAGTCCATCGACGGGACGGTCGAAGAGCAGGTGACGGCCATCGCCCCCGTCGTCGAGGACCTGCGCGGTCTGCGGTTCGAGGATGGCGTCGACCCCGACTTCCAGACCAGCGACGAGTTCGAGCGCGAGCTCGCCGACACGGTCGAATCCGAGTACCCGGCCGAGCAGGCTGACCTCGACGGTCGTGTGCTGCAGCTGCTGGGCGCGATTCCCAAGGGCACCGATCTGAAGGCGTTACAGAGCGAGGTGCTGGAGGGCCAGGTGGCGGGGTACTACGACCCCGAGACCGGGGAGATCGTCGTGCGCGTGCCGGACGCCGGCGCCAGCCTCGACCTCAACGGCCAGGTGACGCTGGCCCACGAGCTCGATCACGCCCTCACCGATCAGGCCCTCGGCCTGCCGGGTGCCGACGACGAGGGACAGAGCGACGCCAACCTGGCGGCGACCGCGCTGGTCGAGGGTGACGCGACGTTGCTCATGCAACAGTTCTCCTTCACGGCCGCGAACCTGATGGATCAACTCGGGTCGGCGCTGTCACCTGACGCCCTCGCCGCGCAGGATCAGTTGGAGGACGTGCCGGCGTATCTCCGCAACGAGCTCATGTTCCCGTACCTGTCCGGCTTGAGCTACGCCTGCCGCCTCTACGTCGAGGGCGGCTGGCCGGCGGTCGACGCGGCCTACGACGATCTGCCGCAGACGACCGCCGAGATCCTCTTCCCGGAGGCCGCCGGCGACAAGCCCGAGAACCCGAGCGATCCTGCCTCGCCCGGCGGCGGGTGGACGCAGGCCCGCCGTGACACGCTCGGTGCCGCGCCGCTGCTGTGGCTGCTCCAGGCTCCCGGCGGCGACGAGGAGGCCGGCATCGAGAACGCCGAGGACGCGGTGCGCCGGTGGGCGGGTGGCGAGCTCACGCTGTACACGGACGGCGACCGTTCGGCGCTGGCCGTCGGGTTGGTCGACCGCGACGACGGGGGAGCGCTCTGCGCCGCTGTGCGGGAGTGGTACGGCGCGGCCTTCGACGCCACGAGCGAGGAGAACGGCGGTGTCACCGTGATGGCCGGCGGCGACCAGGTGGGCGCGCTGGCCTGCGAGGGCCGCGACGTGCGCCTCGGGATCGCTCCCGACGAGGCGACGGCGGTGGGCCTCACCGAGTAGCGGTCGACGGCACTGCCGGCCACACCCCCGTACAGTGGGTGCCAGTGGAGCTCGTCACGATGCCCCAGCTGGGCGAGACCGTCACGGAGGGGACGATCATCCGCTGGTACAAGGCGGTCGGCGACCCCGTCGCCGTCGACGACGTGCTGTTCGAGGTATCGACCGAGAAGGTGGACACCGAGGTCCCCTCGGCCGTGGCGGGAGTCCTGCGGGCGGTGCACGTGGGCGAGGGTGAGACGGTGCCGGTCGGGACGGCGCTGGCCGTCATCACCGCCACCGCCGACGAGCCGATGGACGAGCCCGTGGCTCCGGTCGCAGCCGCGCCCGCGGCGCCGGACCGTGACACGACGGTCGCCGCGGAATCGCCCGCGGCCGCCACGGCGCCCAGCGCGCCCAGGCCCGAGCACGACGGTTTCCTGTCGCCGGTGGTGCGGGCGCTCATGGACGAGCACGGCCTCTCACCCGGCGACGTCGCCGGCAGCGGGCGGGACGGTCGCATCACCCGGAACGACGTCCTGGCCGCCGCCGCGAACCGATCGGCCGAGCTGCCACCGCCGGCCGCCGCCCCGACCGCGCGGCCACCGCACGCCGAGGTCCCACGGGCCGGGCCGGACGACGACGTCGTCGAGTTCACGAAGGCGCGCCGGGCCACGGCCGAGCACATGGTGCGGTCGCTGGCCACGAGCGCGCACACGCTCGTCGCCACCGAGGTCGACTACCACCACGTCGATCCTGTGCGCCGCCGCGCCGGGCTGAGCTACCTGCCGTTCGTCGCCCGGGCGACGATCGACGCGCTGCGCGAGCACCCTCACCTCAACGCCAGCGTCGGCGACGACGAGCTCATCGTGCACCGCCGCATCAACCTCGGTCTCGCCGTCGACGTCGGCTTCGAGGCGCTCGTGGTGCCGGTGGTCAAGGACGCCGGTGGCCTGCGCCTCGGCGCCCTGGCCGAGGCCATGGCCGCGCAGGCCGACAAGGCCCGCAGCAAGCGCCTCACCGGTGACGACCTCAGCGGCGGCACCTTCACGATCACCAACGTCGGCGCGTACGGCACGGTGGTGACGGCGCCGGTCATCAACCAGCCCCAGGTGGCCATCCTCTCGACGGACGGTGTGCGCATGCGGCCCACGGCCGTGCGCAGCGAGGCGGGCGAGTGGGTCGTCGCCGTGCACCCCCTCGGCAACCTGAGCCTCAGCTTCGATCACCGCGCCGTCGACGGGGCGTACGCGGCGGCGTTCCTGGCCCTCGTCCGAGAGCTCCTCGAGACCCGCGACTGGCAGCAGGAGCTCTGATGGCCGGCAGCGGCGACACCGTCGAGACGGGTGACACCGTCCATGGTTTCCCGGTCGAGGAGCTGATCGACGACTTCCGCCTGGCTTGCGTCTCCCGGGCCATCGACGACCGCCAGATCAGCATGCAGAAGCAGAGCCGGGTGTTCTTCCAGATCTCGGGCGCCGGCCACGAGGCGCTCGGCCTGGCGCTGGCCCGCCACCTGCGCGCCGGCTACGACTGGTTCTTCCCTTACTACCGGGACCAGGCGCTGGTCCTCGGTCTGGGTGTGACGCCCAAAGAGATCCTGCTGCAGGCGGTCGGCTCGGCCGAGGACCCGGCCAGCGGCGGGCGCCAGATGCCGAGCCATTGGGGGCACACGGCGGTCAACCTCGTGACCCAGTCCAGCCCCACCGGCAGCCAGTGCATCCCGGCCGTGGGCTCGGCCGAGGCCGCCCGCTACATCGTGCGCCGGCCCGACCTCGGCCTGCCCGCCCACGGCGATGAGCTGACCTACGTCAGCCTGGGCGAGGGGGCGTGCAGCGAGGGCGAGTTCTGGGAGAGCCTCAACACGGCCTGCAACCTGCACCTGCCGGTGCTGTACGTGGTGCCCGACAACGGGTTCGCCATCTCCGTGCCGACGACCGACCAGCAGCCGGCGCCGGTGGCCGACCTGGTGGCCGGCTTCCGGGGCCTGGAGGTCCACCGCCTCGACGGCACCGACTACTTCTGCATCCGGCACCGCACGAAGGCCGTCATCGACCACGTGCGGGCCGGCGTCGGCCCGGCGCTCCTGCACTGCGACGTCGTCCGCCCGTACTCGCACTCGGCCGCCGACACCCAGGCGAAGTACCGCTCGGCCGAGGAGCTGGCCGACGAGGCGCGCCGGGACCCCATCGACCAGATGGAGCACACCCTGATCGAGCACGGGGTGCTGACGGCCGAGAGCGCCGCCGAGCTGAGGGCCGAGGCCAAGGAGATCGTCGCCAAGGCCGCGGCCGAGGCGCTGGCGTCGGCCCGGCCGGACCCGGCCCGCGTCACCGAACACGTCTATGTGCTCCCCGACCTGCCCGACCCTCCGGAGAGCTACGAGGGCGGCGACGCCGTCCCGCTGGGGGAGGCCATCAAGCGCACGCTGCACGAGCTGATGGCGGCCGACGAGCGGATCCGGGTCTTCGGCGAGGACGTGGCCGACGCCCGGGAGGTCGTCCTCAGCAACGTCGAGGGCAAGGGCGGTGTGTTCGGCACCACCCACGGGCTGCAGCGGGCGTTCGGTCAGGCCCGCTGCTACAACACCCCCCTGTCGGAGGCCAACATCGTCGGCCGGGGCGTCGGTCAGGCGCTGCGGGGCCTCAAGCCGGCGCCCGAGATCCAGTTCTTCGACTACATCTGGCCGGCCATGACCCAGATCAAGAGCGAGGCGGCCACCATCCGCTGGCGCTCCAACGGGGCCTTCACCTGCCCGATGGTGATCCGGGTGCCGATCGGCGGCTACCTCACCGGCGGCGCCATCTGGCACAGCCAGAGCGGCGAGAGCATCTTCGCCCACGTGCCCGGCCTGCTGATCGCCTTTCCATCACGGGCGCGCGATGCCGCGGGCCTGCTGCGGGCGGCCTTCGCCGGTGACGATCCGGTGCTCTTCCTGGAGCACAAGCACCTGCTCCGCCAGCCCTACACCGTCGATCCGTTCCCGCCGCCCGACTACGTGATCCCGTTCGGCCGGGGCGACATCCGCCGGCCGGGCGACGACTGCACCATCGTCACGTGGGGCGCGACGGTCGAGAAGTGCCTCCAGGCCGCGGAGCGGGTGTCGGCGGCGGAGGGCTTCGAGGCCGAGGTCGTCGATCTGCGGACGATCGTGCCGTGGGATCGGGACCTCGTCGCCGCATCGGTCCGCCGCACGCACCGGCTCCTCGTCGTCCACGAGGACGTGCTGACGGCGGGCTTCGGCGGCGAGGTGGCGGCGTGGGCGGCCGAGCACTGCTTCACCGACCTCGACGCGCCCATCCGCCGGGTGACGGCCCTCGACACGCACGTGGCCTACGAGCCCACGCTGGAGGAGGCGATCCTCCCGCAGGTCGGCGACATCGCCGCCGCGCTGACCGACCTCTGCGGCTTCTGAGCGAGGCTCTCTCCGGGCGAAGCTCGGCTCACCCGGTGACGGTGATCGTCCCTGTCATGTCCGGGTGGATGGCGCAGATGTAGTCGAAGGTGCCGGCGGCGTCGAACGTGTGCTCGAACGTGTCCCCTTGCGCCAGATCTTCGCTCTCGAACGAGTCGTCGTTGGCCTTGACCCGATGGGCGACGCCGTCGTCGTTCGTCCACGTGACCGTGGTGCCGGCGGCGACCGAGACGTCACCCGGGCTGAAGGCGAAGTCGGCGACGCTCACCGCGCCGTCACCGGTGTCCGGCGCGGCCGCAGCCGTGTCCGCCGTCGTGTCCGCGGGCGCGTCGGTGCCGGTGTCGCCGTAGATCCCGCCGCGCGTGCCGGAATCGGCGGCCGTCGTGTCCGCTCCGGCGCCGCCCGCCGCGGTGTCCACGGAGTCCGAGTCGTCGGAGCTGCCGCAGGAGCTGGCGATGCTGACCATCACGACGACCGCGGCGGTGGCGGCCAGGTGGCGGAACGTGCGGGTCATTGGTCCCCCTTCTGGACGTGTCATGAGGGGGTACGTCGAGGACGGCCGAACGGTTCGCGGCCCAGGTGGCCGCCGATCAGCCGGCGGCGATCAGCCGACGGACCGGCCGAGGCACACGCTGAGCGGGGCCTGGGTGTACTGGCCCCAGCAGCCGCACTCCTCGAAGCCGGCCCGCTCGTAGAGGGCCAGCGCCTCGAGCTGGCGGCGTCCGGTCTCCAGCACCACCTTGCGCACACCCAGCCGGCGGGCCTCGGCCAGCAGGCCGTCGAGCACGGCGGCACCGATCCGCCGGCCGCGACCGTCCGGGCGCACGTACATCCGCTTGAGCTCGGCCGTGCGCTGTGGCCACTCACCGTCGAGGACCCGCACCGCTCCGCAGCCGACGGGCTGCCCGTCCAGGCGAGCGACCAGGAAGGCGCCCCGCCCTTCGTCGACCTCCCGGTCGTCGAGCCGGAAGAAGGTGCCGTCCGGCTCGGGGTAGCGCCGGACCAGCTCCTCGTCGAGCTGCCGGATGAGGGCCGCGGCCTCGGGCGCGCTCGGGAGCTGCCGCTCGAGCAGGAGTGGAGGTTCCGGGTTCCGCAGCCCGAAGGCGTACGGCGACGCACCGTGGAGAGCCACGAAGTCCAGGCGGTCCCGCGCCTCCGCCACGTCCGGCCGGTGGCCTGCGGGAACCCACCAGAGCGCCACGGCCGGCGTGGCCATCCGCTCGAACCACTCGGCCCGCCGGCGCAGGAACGGGGTGTGGGCGCTGCGGTAGACGAAGTCCCGCAGCGTGTCCACCGACGTCCAGACGCTCAGGTTGACGATCACCTGATCGTCCGGGAAGACCCGCAGCGCGGTGGCATCGCCTTCATCGGTCTGGAGCCGCCAGACGAAGCCGGGGCTGGCGTCAGCGAGGGCGTTCACGGGCTCCAGCCCGGCCACGAAATCGGCGGTGTCCGGGTGGTCGAGCGGCTGCCGCAGCCGTGCCACGTTGACCTGCGCCAGCTCCACGCCGCCCGCCGGTGGCGTCACGGTTCGAGCACGACGGCATCGCCCGTGCGGATGACTCCGCCGCTGAGGACGGTGGCGTACACCCGGCTCACGGGACCCCGCTCGTGGTGCATGTGGGTGAAGTCCCGGTCGGCGAACCACTGGGCGTTCTTGGCGCAGGGCAGGGCGAAGAGCGAGACCTGGGCGAGGACCGGGCCGATGGCCAGGCGGACCCCGCAGCGCACGTCCGCCCAGGGCAGGCCCCGCACCGTGACGTTCTCGCCGCACAGCCCGTATCCGATGGGATGGCCGTCGGCGGCGAAGGCGTCGATCACCTCCGTCGACCACAGGCTCAGGGCCTGCCACGGTCGGCCGTGGTGGCGGCGCGCCGCCTGGCGGTCGCCGGCCAGGCCCCGCTCGTCGACCTCGACCGACTCGACGGGCCGTTTGGGCACGCCCCCGTCGCTCACGTTGAGCTGGACGACCGAGCCCGCGGCCCGCGCGGGCAGGCGGCCCGCAGCCCTCAAGGCGTCGACGGCCCGATCGTGCAACCGGAGGGACGGTCCGAGGAGGAGCGAAGGATCGAGCCGGTCGTCTCCGATGGCGTCGTAGGCCTCCCGGCCGAGCTCGCCGATCACCTCGACGGCCTCGGCGGTCGTGCCGGGCCGCGGTGCCGGGTGGTGCAACGCGTGGGCCAGCAGCGCCACCTGCTCGGCCAGCAGGTCCTCGACCTCCGGCACCGCGCTGCGGCCGGTGAGCAGCTGCGCCCACCAGGCGCCCAGGTTGGTGATGGTGGCCCGGGCGTCGTGAGCCGTGTAGCGGTAGCCCTCGACGGTCAGTGCGGTGGTCATCCCGTCCAGCCTGTCACCGCCGCCGACCCGGGGGAGGGCGCGCGCTCCGCCTTAGGCTCGGCTCCCATGAGTGCCGCCGCGACCACGCCGTCCACCTCCATGCTCCGGCTCACCGAGTGGACGGCCTGCGGCGGCTGTGCCGCGAAGTGGGGAGGCGCGCCCCTGTCCAACCTCGTCCGGGATCTGGCGGGAGGCACGGACGACGCGCTGCTGGTGGGGCTGGCCCCATTCGACGACGCCGCTGTCTACCGGGTCAGCGACGACCTGGCCGTCGTGTCGACCACGGACTTCTTCCCTCCCCTCGTCGACGATCCCGCCGACTTCGGAGCGATCGCCGCGGCCAACGCCTGCAGCGACGTGTTCGCCATGGGAGGCCGGGTCACGACGGCGCTGAACGTCTCCGCCTTCCCGGAGCGCCTGCCCATCGAGGCCATCGAGGCCATCCTGGCCGCCGCCGCGGCGACGGTACGGGCGGCCGGCGGCTCCGTCGTCGGCGGTCACACCATCCGCAGCGAGGAGCCCATCTTCGGGCTGGCGGTGCAGGGTCTCGTCCACCCTGACCGCATCTTCACCAAGGGAGGCGGACGGCCCGGCGACGTCCTCGTGCTGTCCAAGCCGCTCGGCACCGGCGTCGTTCTGGCCGAGGGGTCGGACGACGAGAAGGCGGCCGCCATCGAGGGCATGCGCGGCTTGAACCGGGCGGCCTCCGAGGCCCTGCAGGCGCTGGGAGGCGCGGTGCACGCGGTCACCGACGTCACCGGGTTCGGCCTGGCCGGCCACGGGTGGGAGATGGCCGAGCGGGGTGGCGTGAGGGTGGTGTTCGACGCGGGGCAGCTCCCGCTGTACGCGGGCGCGCGGGCGGCGGCCGAGCGGGGCGTGCGAACCGGTGGCGATGCCCGCAACCGGGAGTACCTGGGCCAACGCGTCACCAGTGAGGCGCCCGAGGCGCTCGACGTGCTGTGCTTCGATCCCCAGACGTCGGGTGGTCTGCTCGCCGCCGTCGCCGCCGATGCCGTCGAGGCGACCGAGGCGGCCGGCTTCAGGGCGGTGGGACAGGTCGAGGCCGGCCCCGCCGGGGTCCGCATCGCCTGAGCGCATCGCCTGAGTGAAGGGTCGGGGACCGGTAGCGTCGGGCCGTGCCGGTGCGGGTGACGAAGAAGCGGGCGCCGACCCGATCGGCGGAGCAGGAGCTCTGGGCCGCCGGCCACGAGGTGGTCGTCGGTGTGGACGAGGTCGGCCGGGGCGCGTGGGCGGGACCGCTGATGGTC
This sequence comes from uncultured Acidimicrobiales bacterium, assembly GCA_963769115.1. Lineage (GTDB taxonomy): Bacteria > Actinomycetota > Acidimicrobiia > Acidimicrobiales > Ilumatobacteraceae > DASTFY01. The sequence continues at coordinate 227,890 of CAVYKN010000011.1, read as the reverse complement.
GGTGCGGCTGTGCTGCCGCGGGCCAGGCGGGTGAACGGGGTCCGGGACTCGAAGCTCCTGACCGAGCCGGAGCGGGAGAAGCTGTTCGACCGGGTCGCCGGCTGGTGCCAGGCGTGGGCGGTGGGCGTGGCCTCGCGCGAGGAGTGCGACGAGCTGGGGATGGCGCCCGCGCAGAAGCTGGCCGCGCGCCGGGCCATCGAGGCCCTCGGCGTCGAGCCCGACGCGGCCGTGGTCGACGGGCGCTGGAACTTCGTCGGGCCGGTCGTGCCCCATGTCGACCGCCGGGTGAAGGCTGACGCCTTCTGCCTCTCGGTGGCCGCGGCCTCCATCCTCGCCAAGGTCACGCGCGACCGGTTCATGCGGGAGCAGTCCGAGCACTACCCGCACTGGTCGTTCGACAGCAACAAGGGCTACCCCTGCCCGGTCCACAAGGCCGCGCTCCAGGGCTACGGGCCGAGCGCCATCCACCGCCGCACCTGGATCTTCATGGACCACTACGTCCCCTGGCCGGGTCTCCGGGTGATCCGCGCCGAGCAGCCCGCGCTGTTTTGACGGGGATGGAGGCCCGGCCGTTCGGTGGGCCGGAGGACCTCGAGGCGATGAAGGCGGTCGTGCGCCTCGCCCGCGCCGACGCGCCGCTGGCCGGGTACTGGCACCCCGGCGAGATCGACTGGTGGTTCTCCTACGGCCCGGATCACCGGCCGTTCACGACCCTCTGGTTCGACGGCGACGGCCCGGCGGGCTGGGTGGTGATCAACGAGCCGGCTCGCGCCGCGGACTCGGCCGTGCGAACGGACCTGCGGGGTGGGCCTGTCGAGGAAGCGGTGATCGCCCAGGCGGAGCAACGCCTGGGACCTGGTGCCGTCACGCACTTCGCGGCCGCGGCAGCCGAAGACGGGCCCCGGCGCGCGCTCCTGGCCGCCCACGGCTACGAACGGACGACGGCGTTTCTGCAGGTGTTCGCCATCTCGTCTGACAGCGCCGCGCCCGATGTTCCGGCCTTGCCGCCGGCGGTTCCGGCTGCTCGACGCGGTGACCGACGAGTGGGTGGCCGAACGGGCGGAGTGCCACCGCCGCGCCTTCGATCCCTCGGTCATGACGCCGGAGCGCTACACCGCCTTCCGGCGGGCCCCCGGCTACGACCCCGAGCTCGACGTCGCCGTCGTCACCGACGACGGCCGTGTGGCCGCGTACGCCATGGCCTGGGCCGACGCAGTGAGTGGGACGGGACAGCTCGAGCCCGTCGGCACCCGGCCCCACTTCTGGCGGCGCGGTCTGGGTCGCGTGGCCTGCCGGGAGGCGGTCGCGGCGGCTCGCCCGGCGGGGCATCGGGACGGTCGGGGTCAACGCCGACGCCGCCAACGCGGGATCGATCGCCTTCTACGACTCCTGCGGGTTCTTGCGCACCACGACGATCGACCGCTGGGTCCGCCCGGGCTGACGCCGGCCGAAGGCGGCCAGCGTTCGGGGCTCAGATCCGGTCGAGCGCCTGACGCAAGTCGGCGACCAGGTCCGTGGCCGTCTCCAACCCGACCGACAGCCGTACCAGTGACGGCGGGACCTCCAGGTCGGATCCCGCCGCGCTCGCGTGCGTCATGCGGCCTGGGTGCTCGATGAGCGACTCGACGGCCCCGAGCGACTCGGCCAGCGTGAACAGCTCGGTGTGGCGAACGACCTCCAGCGCCGCGTCCTCGCCACCCCGGACGGTGAAGCTCACCATGCCGCCGAAGTCCCGCATCTGGCGCGCTGCGGCGGGATGTCCTGGATGGTCGGGAAGCTGGGGGTACAGCACCCGGTCGACCGCCGGATGCCCGACGAGCAGGTCGACCACGGCGCGGGCGTTGGTGCAGTGGCGGTCCATCCGCACGGCGAGCGTCTTGAGGCCGCGGAGCACGAGGTAGCAGTCGAAGGGTGCCGGCACTGCTCCGGCCGCGTTCTGCGTGAAGCGGAGGCGCTCGGCCAGCGCGTCGTCGTCGACGGCCACGAAGCCGCCCACCACGTCCGAGTGACCGCCCAGGTACTTGGTTGCAGAGTGAACGACTACGTCGGCGCCGAGCGTCAGCGGCTGCTGGAGGTAGGGCGTGGCGAAGGTGTTGTCGACGACCACCAGCGCACCCATCTCGTGCGCGATGTCGGCCACGGCCTCGATGTCGATGCAGGTCAGCAACGGGTTGGTCGGGCTCTCCAACCAGATCATGCGGGTGTCCGGCAACCAGCGCTCGCGCAGCCCGTCGAGATCGGTCAGGTCGACCGCGGTCCAGGGGTAGCCGACAGCGCCGTAGATCTTGGAGATGAGGCGATACGTGCCGCCGTACGCGTCGTTGCCGAGGACGATGCGCTCGCCGGGCTGCAGCAGTCGCAGCACGTTGTCCTCGGCGGCCAGCCCGGACGCGAAGGCCAGGCCGTGGGTCGCCCGCTCCAGCGACGCCACACAGTCCTCGAGTGCGGCGCGGGTCGGGTTGCCCGAGCGGGCGTACTCGTAGCCCTGGTGGACCCCGACCTCATCCTGGACGAACGTGGTCGACAGGGTGATGGGGGTGACGACGGCGCCGGTCGCGGCGTCGGCGTCCTGACCGGCGTGGATGGCCCTCGTCTCGAACCCGAGCCCCTCTCCCTGGTCCTGCTCACCCATGCGCGAGTGCCCGAGGTCAGGCCGGGCCGGCCGCGGTCGGGGACAGGAAGGTGAGGACGTCGGTGCGGGTCAGCACCGAGAGCGGACGGCCGCCGGCCAGCACGAGCAGGGCCGGCGCCCGGTCCAGCATCTCGACGGCCCGCGACAGCGGCTGGCCGATGCCGACGGTCGGCAGCTTCGGTCCCATCACCTTGTCGACGGGGATGTCGAGCACCGACGGATCGCGGAACGCGGCGTCCATCAGCGCCAGCTCGTCGACGGCGCCGGCCACCTCGGCGGCCGCGAACGGTGGCTCGTTCTTGCACACCGGGAGTTGGGACACGCCGGTGGACCGCATGAGCGAGACGGCCTCCCGCACGGTCTGTTCGGGGTTGACGTACAGCAGCGCGGGCAGGTCCTCGCTGCGGGCCTCCAAGACCGAGCCGACGCAGAGGTCGCACTCGCGCAGGAACCCGTAGGTGGCCATCCATTCGTCGTTGTAGACGCGGGACAGGTAGCCGCGGCCGGAGTCCGGGATGAGCACCACGACCAGCGCGTCGGCGGGCAGTTCGCGTGCCACCTTGATCGCCGCGGCCACCGCCAGCCCACCCGACGAGCCGAGAAGGATGCCCTCCTCCTTCGCCACCTGGCGGGCCATCAAGTACGCCTCCTCGTCCGTGCAGGCCACCACCTGATCGAGCACGGACGGGTCCCACGCCTCGGGGAAGAAGTCCTCGCCCACCCCCTCGATGAGGTAGGGCCGCCCGGAGCCGCCCGAGAAGACGGAACCTTCGGGGTCGGCGGCGATCACCTGGACGTCAGGATCCTGTCGCTTCAGGTACCGGGCGACGCCCGTGATCGTGCCGCAGGTGCCCGCCCCCGCCACGAAGTGCGTGATCCGGCCGGCGGTCTGGCGCCAGATCTCCGGCCCCGTCGTCTTCTCGTGGGACAGGGGGTTGGCCGGGTTGGCGTACTGGTTGGGGCGGAAGGCGTCGGGGATCTCCTTCACCAGCCGCTCAGCGGTCGAGTAGTAGCTGTCGGGATGGTCGGGCGGCACGGCCACGGGGCAGACCGTGACCTCGGCGCCGTAGGCGCGGAGGAGGTCGATCTTCTCCGGAGCGACCTTGTCGGTCGTGACGAAGTGGCAGCGGTAGCCGCGCTGCGCGGCCACGATGGCCAGGCCCACGCCCGTGTTGCCCGAGGTCGGTTCGACGATGGTGCCGCCAGGGCGCAACAGGCCGTCGCGCTCCGCGGCCAGGACCATCTCGAGTGCCGGCCGGTCCTTCGACGACCCCCCGGGGTTGGTGATCTCCAGCTTCGCCGCCAGCGTGCAGGTGACCCGGTGCGCGGCGGCCACGCGGCCGAGCTTCACGAGCGGGGTGTTGCCGATGAGGTCGAGCACCGACTCGGCGATCTCGGGGCCGCTCGAGAGGCTCCCTTCCCCGTCGCGGCTGGCGTTCCCCACGCCGACCACGCTACTGCGGCGCACCCCCTGGCTACCCTCGAAGGCCATGTGGTCGACGTCCGACGTGCTGGCCCTGGCGCCCGACGACGCCGTCGCCCGCGCCGCCCGTGCGCTGGCCGTCCCCTCATCGTGGTCCGACCTCGGTAGCGATGACGTCGGGGTCTGGGGCCTCTACCGGGGCACCTCGGCCGAGCCGTACGACGTCGCCGTGGACCGCTCCGGCCCGGCCTGGCGGTGCTCGTGCCCCAGCCGCAAGCTGCCCTGCAAGCACGCCGTCGGCCTGCTCCTGCTGTGGGCCGAGGGCTCGGTGCCGACCACCGTGCGACCGGCCGCCGTCTCGTCGTGGCTGGCCGCCCGGGCTGCGGCGGCGGCCCGGGACGCGGCGGAGGCCGGGACCACGGTGGCAGCAGGGGACGTCGAGGGGTCGCCGGCGGGCCGCGGCCGCCCGTCACCTTCCGCCGGTTCGGCTTCCGTGCCCGACCGTGCCCGCCAGCGACGGGCGGACGAGCGGGCGGCGCGGGTGCGCGGCGGTCTGGAGGAGCTGGACCGCTGGCTGGCCGACCAGATCCGCCGTGGCCTGGCGTCCCCGGAGGCGACCGCCCGCGACGCGTGGGAGGCCGCGGCGACGCGCTTGGTGGACGCGCAGGCCGGCGCGCTGGCCAACCGGGTCCGGCGGGCGACGGAGCTGCTGGCGACGCAGCAATTGACGACGGGGCCGAGCGGGTACGCCGCGGTCCTCGCCGAGATGGCCACCCTGCACACGCTGACCGTCGCCGGACGGCGCACACCCGCGCTGGACGAGGACCTGGCGGCGAGCGTCCGGACCGCCGTCGGCTGGACCGTCGCCCGTGAGGAGGTGCTGGCCACGCCGCCCACGACTGATCACTGGCACGTCGTGGCCCGCAGCGACACCGAGGAGCATCGGATCACCGTCCGCCGGACGTGGCTGCTCGGCCGGCGCTCCGGGCGCTGGGGGTTGCTGCTGGACTTCGCGGCCTTCGGCGAGAGCCTGGCCGACGAGCCTGCCGTGGGCAGCGTGCTCTACGCCGATCTGCACCACTTCCCGGCGCGGGTGCCGCTGCGCGCGCTCGTCGGCGTCGTGCACGAGCCGGCGGAGGAGGACGAGACCGGACCTCCCGCGTCGACCGTCGCCGGCACGCTGGCCGACGCGGGCTGGGCCATCGCCCGCGAACCCTGGCTGGAGCGCTGGCCCGCGGTCGTCCTCGCCACGCCCGCGCCGCGTCACCCTCAGCACGGATGGGCGCTCGTGGACGACACCGGCGCGCTGCCGATCGCCGGGACGCCGGCCCTGCTGACCCTGCTCGCCGTCTCCGGCGGGAGGCCCGTGGTGGTGGCCGGCGAGCATCGGGCCGGCGGTTTCGTCCCCCTGGCGGTCCGTTCCCACGACCGGACGGCGGTGCTCGCGATGACGGCGGTGGGGCTCGCCGGCGTCTGGACGGACCTCGTAGCCACCGCCATGCTCGGCACGGATCGCCGGTCGTTGCCGTCGGTGCCCGTCGGGACGGTGGAGGACTTCGGCACCGGCCCGGACCCCGCCGTCGCCCTGTTGGACCGAGCCGCCGCCGTCGTCGCAGCGCGTCGTGCCGGCGCCGTGCCCGAGCCGGTCGGGCGCCCGCTGGCCGAGTGCCCGGCCGATCCCAGACCACCCTGCCCGCGCCGCGCGGCGCGGCGGCTGGGCCTCCTGCTGGGCGGTCACCAGGCCGACCTCCTACCCGAGTGGCTCCAGGCGCTGCGGGCGGCAGGGCTGGCCGCACCGCCCGAGCACCTCGCCGCGCTCATGGAGCTGACGAGAGGCGATCCGAGGGCGCGCCAGGCGGTTCAGGCGGCGGCCGGCCCGCTGGCGGCGTGGTTGTGCGAGGTCGTGCCCGGGCTGGGGTGGGAGCCGGCGGCCGATCCCGTCGAGGCGTGGGAACGGGGTGGCGCCGCGGAGCGGATCGACGCCCTCCGCCGCCTGCGCGCCACCGACCCTGCCGCCGCCCGTGCGCTGCTGGCCGCAGGGCTGGGAGGGGAGCGGGCGGAGATGCGCGCCGCGTGCTACGGCGCACTGGCCGTCGGGCTCGGCCCCGACGACGAGGCGGTCCTCGAGCGCGCCCTGGACGACCGCGTGGCCTCGGTGCGCGCGGTGGCGGCGGACCTCCTCGCCGCGCTCCCCGGCTCGGCCTGGTCGGCCCGCATGGCTCGGCGGGCCGAGCAGATGGTGCACGTGGTCGGGCCGCCGGGACATGACCGGTTCGACATCCGGCTGGTGGCGCCGCTGCCGGCCCGTTGGGAGCGGGACGGCATCGACCCGTCCGCGCCGGCCAGGACCTCGCTCGGCGTCCACGTGCTCGTGCAGGTGGTCGCCGGTACACCGTTGTCGTGGTGGGAGGCGCTCGCGCCTGCATCGCACCTGGTCGTGCTGGCCGCCGAGCACGAGCTCGGCCCCGCCCTCCTGGCCGGGTGGACGGCGGCAGCCATCCGCCAGCGCCGGGCGGACTGGGCCCGCCTGCTCGTCGACGAGACCGAAGACCCCGCGCTGGTGGCCGTGCTGGGCCATGAGGAGGTGGAGCGGCTGGCCCTCCGCCTGGCTACGGCCGACGGCGTCCTCACCGCGCTCGGCCTGGCCACGCTGGAGGCGCTGCGGCGACCGTGGCCGGAGGCGCTCGGCCCGCGGGTGGGCGAGGCGGTCGACGCGCTCTTCCTCGAGCGCCGCCTCGGCCGGCACCACGTGCCCTCGCTGCGTCGCCTGGCCCGCGCGCTCGACCCACCGGTGCTGCTGCCGCTGGCCGGCGCGCCTCTCCGCTGCTGGACCTGCCGCCTCCGTTGGACGGGCTGCGGGACGACCTGGCTGCCAGGCTGCGGTTCCGCGCCGCGATGTTGGAGGAGCTGACGCGTATGACGAAGGGCAACGAGGCCGGCGCGAACGGCGGCGACCGGCACGGCGGCGGACCTGTCCTGCGGCCGCACGCCGAGGAGGAGTACGCGCACGAGCTGGACGCGCTGGCCCGTGCCGACGACCACCCGCGGCCTCCGCAGTGGAGGTTGTCGCCGTGGGCCGTCGTGACGTACGTGCTCGGCGGCGTGCTGGCGGACGGCACGACCATCACGCCCAAGTACATCGGCCCGCGGCGGGTGGTCGAGGTGGCGGTTGCGACCCTGGCCACGGACCGGGCGTTGCTGCTGCTCGGGCTGCCCGGCACGGCCAAGACCTGGCTGAGCGAGCACCTGGCCGCCGCCATCTCGGGCAACTCGATGCTCCTCGTCCAAGGGACGGCCGGGACGCCGGAGGAGTCCTTGCGCTACGGCTGGAACTACGCCCGCCTGCTCACCGAGGGCCCGAGCGAGCAGGCGCTCGTGCCCAGCCCGGTGCTGAGGGCCATGCGGGACGGCGCCCTCGTCCGGGTCGAGGAGCTGACCCGCATCCCGTCCGACGTGCAGGACGCCCTCATCACCATCCTGTCCGAGAAGACCCTGCCCATCCCCGAGCTGGGCGCGGAGGTGCAGGCCGCGCCGGGCTTCAACGTCATCGCCACGGCCAACGATCGCGACCGCGGCGTCAACGAGCTGTCCAGCGCGCTGCGCCGCCGCTTCAACACGGTGCTCCTCCCGCTTGCCCGCCTCCGCGGACGACGAGGTCGCCATCGTGGGCCGCCGCGTCGCCGACATCGGCAGGGCGTTGGAGCTGCCCGACCTCCCGAGCGCCGACGCCGAGATCCGCCGGGTCGTGACCGTGTTCCGTGAGCTCCGCGCCGGTGTCACCGACGACGGCCGGGTCAGCCTCAAGACCCCGACGGCCACGCTGTCACCGGCGGAGGCGATCTCGGTCGTGACCAATGGTTGGTCCCTGGCCGCCCACTTCGGCGACGGGGAGCTCCACCCGTCCGATCTGGCCGACAGCATCGTCGGTGCCGTGGTCAAGGATCCCGTCCACGACACGGTCGCCTGGCGGGAGTACGTCGAGGGGGTGATGCGGGACCGGCCGGGCTGGGCGGACTTCTACCGCGCCTGCCGCGAGACGCTGTGACGCCGCCGTCGGCGCTTGCGGAGGTCCGGGTCCTCGGCGTCCGCCACCACGGGCCGGGCTCGGCCCGCTCCACGCTCGACGCGCTCGACGCGTTCGGACCGGACGTCGTGTGCATCGAGGGCCCGCCGGAGGCCGAAGCCATCGCGCCCTCGCCGCCGATCCGGCCATGGCGCCGCCGGTGGCGCTCCTCGCCTACGACCTCGACCATCCCTCGACGGCGACGTTCTGGCCGCTCGCCAGCTTCAGCCCCGAATGGCAGGCGCTGCGCTGGGCGCAGCGGCACGGGAGCGCGGTGCGGTTCATCGACCTGCCGGCGGCGCATGTGCTGGCCGCCGGCTCCGATCGCGCGCAGCGGGACGCTGGAGCAGCCGGACCCCCTCGCCGGTCTGGCCGCGGCGGCCGGATACGACGATGTCGAGCGGTGGTGGGACGACCTGGTGGAGCACAGCGACCGCGAGGTGTTCGCCGCCGTGGGCGAGGCGATGGCCGCCGCCCGGGAGGCCGCGCCGTCGCTGCCGCCCGGCGCGTTGGACGATCGGCGGGAGGCGCACATGCGTGAGCGCGTGCGGGCGGCGGTCGCCGAGGGCGCGGCCCGGGTGGCCGTCGTGTGCGGCGCATGGCACGGCCCGGCGCTGCAGGACCTCTCGCTCGCGCCGGCCGCGGCGGACAGGGCGCTGCTCCGGGGGCTGCCGTCCGTCAAGGTGGCGATGACGTGGGTGCCGTGGTCGAGCCGGCGCCTGGCCGCCAGCACCGGCTACGGCGCCGGGGTCCGTGCCCCCGGCTGGTACCACCACCTGTTCACCCACGCCGGGCCGGACGTGGTGGCCCGCTGGTTCTGCGAGGTCGCCGCCGTGCTCCGGGCCGGCGGCCACACCGTGTCGCCGGCGCAGCTCATCGATGCCACCCGCCTCGCCGAGGCGCTGGCCACGATGCGCCGGCGGGCGCTGGCCGGGCTGTCCGAGGTGACCGATGCCGCGGCCGCCGTCCTGGGCGAGGGGGGTTCGGCGCCGATGGCACTCGTGCACGAGGAGCTGGTCGTCGGCACGGCGGTCGGGGCGGTGTCCGCCGACACGCCCATGGTCCCGCTGGCCCGCGACCTCGCCGGCTGGCAGCGCCGGCTCCGGCTCAAGCCGGAGGACCGCACGCTGGAGCTGGACCTGCGTCGCGCCGGCGGCCTCGCACGGTCGCACCTGCTGCACCGGCTGGCGCTGCTCGATGTGCCCTGGGGCGTCCCGCTCGACGGTCGGGGCGCGGCGGGGACGTTCCGGGAGACCTGGCAGCTGCGGTGGGAGCCGGAGCTGTCGGTCCGGCTCGTCGAGCGCAGCGCGTTCGGGACGACGGTCGAAGCGGCGGCCGCCGCCTACGTCGTCCACCTCGCGAACGATGAGGCGGGCCTGGCCGACCTCACCCGGCTGGTGGAGGGCTGCCTGCTGGCCGACCTGCCCGCGGCCCTCGGCGACGTCATGCGGGTGCTGGCCGACCGTGCCGCGGTGCATGCCGAGGTTCCGCAGCTCATGGACGCTCTCGGCCCGCTGGCCCGCGCCCGCCGCTACGGCGACGTCCGTGGCACCGACGTCGCCGCGCTCGACACCGTGCTGCGTGGCCTGGTGGTGCGCATCACCTCCGGCCTCGGTCCCGCCTGCACCAGCCTCGACGCCGATGAGGCCGCCGCCATGGGCCACCGCCTCCAGGCCACCCAGGCCGCACTCGCCCTGCTGACGGCGAACGACGACGCAGCGAACGAGAACAGGGCCGGGCTCCAGCCGCTCTGGTTCCGCGCTTTGAGCGGCCTGCTGCAGGGCCCGACCGTTCCCGGCCTCGTGCGGGGGCGCGCGTCGCGCCTGCTGCTGGACGCCGAGCAGCTCGACGCTGATGGTGCCGGGCGGCTCCTCGGCCGGGCGCTGACCGCCGGCACGCCCGCACAAGAGGGCGCGGCCTTCGTCGAAGGCTTCCTCGCCGGTAGCGGCACCGTCCTCGTGCACGACCGCGCGCTGCTCGGCCTGGTCGACGAGTGGGTGGCCGAGCTGCCGGCCGAGGCCTTCACGGACGCGCTCCCACTGCTGCGGCGGACGTTCGCCACGTTCGAGCCGTCCGAACGCCGGCTCATCGGGGAGCTGGTGCGCCGCGGTGGGGTGGGGGCGCCGAGCGATCCGGGCCTGGCCGCCGGCCTCGACGAGGAGCGCGTGCGGGCGGCGCTGGCGACGATGGCCGCCCTCCTCGGTGTCGAGCACGGGGAGCGACCATGAGCGCGGCGCCGGGCGAGGCCGAGCGCCTGCGCCGCTGGCGTCTGGTGCTCGGCGGTGGCGATGACGGTGGCGATGACGGGACCGGCGCCGGTCTGTCCGGCGACGACGCCGGCATGGACGCCGTGCTCGCCGCCCTCTACGACCGCGGGCCCGAGGTCGGTGCCCGCGGCGGCCGCCGGCAGGCCGGGCTCGGCCGCAGCTCGCCGCAGGTGGCGCGCTGGCTGGGCGACATCCGCCGCTACTTCCCGACCTCTGTCGTGCAGGTGATGCAGCGCGACGCCATCGAACGGCTCGACCTCACCCGGCTCCTGCTGGAGCCGGAGATGCTGTCCGCGCTCGAACCCGACATCCACCTCGTCGGCACGCTGCTGGCGCTCCAGGCCTACCTCCCCGACGAGGCCCGGGCGACAGCCCGCCGCGTGGTGGCCACCGTCGTGGCCGAGATCGAGGCGCGGCTGGCCCGTCCGCTCCAGCAGGCGACCGCGGGGGCGCTGCGCCGCCACCTCCGCACCCGCCGGCCCCGGCCGGGGGACGTGGATTGGAACCGCACCATCCGGGCCAACCTCCGTCACTGGCTGCCGGACCGCCGGGTGCTCGTGCCCGACCACCTCGTGGGATTCGGCCGGCTGGCTCCGGCCGTCCAGCGCGAGCTGGTCATCGCCATCGACCAGTCCGGCTCCATGGCCGAGTCGGCGGTGTACGCGGGGGTGATGGGCGCGGCGCTGGCGTCGGTGCCCGCGCTCGACACGTCGGTGGTGGCCTTCAGCACCGAGGTCGTGGACCTCACCGATCTGCTCCACGATCCGGTCGACGTCCTGTTCGGCATCCAGCTCGGAGGGGGCACGGACATCAACCGGGCCGTGGCCTACTGCGAGGGACTCATCACCCGGCCGGCCGACACCGTGCTGGTCATCGTGTCGGACCTGTACGAGGGCGGCCTCGCCGGCGAGCTGGAGGCGCGGCTGGCGGCGCTCACCCGGGCGGGCGTCACTGCCGTGGTGCTGCTGGCGCTGTCCGACGAGGGCGCTCCCGCGCACGACCACGCCGCGCGCGTCAGTGCTTGCCGCGCTCGGCGTTCCCTGCTTCGCCTGCACGCCCGACGCCTTCCCCGATCTGCTGGCCGCGGCGATCGAGCGCCGCGACCTCGGCCGCTGGGCCGGGGAGCACGGCTTCGTCAGCTCGTCTGGGTCCCCACCTTGAGCTCGCGGAACGGGGTGACCGAATCGATCCCGGGATCCTTCGGCAAGCCGAGGACGCGCTCACCAACGATGTTGCGCATCACCTCGTCCGACCCGCCGGCGATGCGCATGCCAGGAACGCCGAGGAAGAACGCGCCCCAGGCGTAGGTGCCCCACTCGCCCGAGTCGGCGAGGATCCGAGGGCCGAGCACGTCGGCCGCGAACTCGCTCATGCGCCGCATGTTCATGGTGAGGGAGAGCTTGGCGATCGAGAGCTCGGGCCCGGGGAGCTGACCGCGCTTGATCTTGTCCATCGCCCGCTGGTTCGTGTAGCCGGCCACGCGGAGCGACGTGATGATGCCGGCGAGCTCGTTGCGCACGATGGGATCGTCGGCGAGGCCGAAGTGGCGCACCATCTCGATGAGCCGGGCCGTCATGCCGCCCGTGGGCCCGCCCGCGCCTCCGGCGCCGATGGACGCCCGCTCGTTCATGAGCGTGGTGAGGGCCACCGACCAACCCTGGTTGACGTCGCCGAGGCGATGGTCGTCCGGGACCCTGACCTCGTTGAAGAACACCTCGTTGAAGCTGGCGCCGCCGGTCATCTGGCGCAGCGGCCGGATCTCGACGCCGGGCGCCCGCATGTCGACGATGAACCCTGTGAGGCCCTTGTGCTTGGGCAGGTCCGGGTCGGTGCGGCAGATGATCTCGCCGATGTCGGAGTACTGCGCGCCCGACGTCCACACCTTCTGGCCGGTGATGAGCCACTCGTCGCCGTCGCGCTCAGCCTTGGTCTGGAGGCTGGCGAGGTCCGAGCCGGCGCCCGGCTCGGAGAAGAGCTGGCAGCCGACGATGTCGCCCCGGTACATGGCGCGCAGGTAGCGGTCCTTTGCGCCCTCCGAGGCGTGGGCGAGGATGGTCGGGGCGACCATGCCGAGGCCGATGCCGAAGAAGGCCTGGTTGGGCACCTCGTACTGCGACTCCAGCGATGACCACAGCCGCTCATGGGAGTTGGGCAGCTCCCGACCGCCGAACTGGGCCGGCCCGCCGATCCATCCGAATCCCGCGTCGAACTTCGTGGCCCGCCACTCCTGGGCCCGGGCGAGCTCCTCCTGCTCGCGCTCGCGGGCCTTCTCGTCGAACAGCGACACCTTGTCCGAGCCCTCTCCCCACACGAAGGTCTTCTCGACCTCCCGCCTGGTGGCGTTGGCATCGAGGAAGCCGCGGGCTTCCGTCTCGAAGGCCTCGAGGCTGACGTCGGGCATGGATCGGACCCCCTGGAACACGGACTTGACCTGCGGGTCAATGTAGCCGGGAGGAGGCCCGCCGGGCACGGCCGCCAAGGTCGGCGGACACGGCCGGCAGTACCGTCGAGCCGATGATCGAGACCCCACCGTCGACCGGCAGACCACTTGGCTTGCGCCGCATGACCCGAGGTCAGGCCAACCTGCTCCGTGCGTTCTGCCTGTGGACGGTCTGGATCTGGGCCACGCGGATCTGGAACATCTGGGGCGACGACGCCCGGGGTACCGGGTTCAAGGTCGTGCACTCGGTGCTGGCCGCCGTGAGCATCGCCTTCGCCGTTGCCGCCTGGCTGGTGGTGCGACGGCTGCGGACCCCGGCGCCGGCCGCGCCTGCTGACACGCCTGCCGACACAGTTGCTGATCACGCCGGCGACGCTGGCTAGCCTGCGCCGCCGTGGGCCAGCCCGTCGCCGTCACCCTGCTGCCCAGCACCCAACCAGGGCTGCTGCGCTTCGAGGCCAACCGCAGCCTCACCGGCATGGGGCACGAGTACTACCGAACGGTCGCCGACGCCACCGGGAGCGGGTCCGGGCCCATCCTGGCCCGGCGCCTCCTGGAGACGGGCGGGGTCGAGTCGGTGCACGTCTTCGGCAACATCGTCACCGTCGACCTGCGCAAGGGCTTCAGCGGGGAGGCACTCGAGCCGATCATCGAGGAGCTCTACACCTACTACCGCCCGGGCTTCGTGCCTCCTCCGCTGGAGATGCCCGCTGAGGAGGCACCGGCGGCGGGCGGCGGGGGAGAAGGCGACGCCGGTGACGGGGCCGCCGGTGCCGGTGCCGCGGACTCCCGTGTGCCCGCGGACCTGCTCGAGCGCAGCCGCCTGGCCAAGGAGCGCTGGCTGGCCAAGCAGGGCTGAGCGGCGCGGCTGTTCATCGCCGACTTCGCCCGGAACGCCGCTCCGATCCATGGTCCAGGTGGTCTTTAGCACTAAGGTCCGCGCCGGTGGTCGACCCCGGCGAACCCGCACTCACGCTGCAGGAGGCCGCCGACCGGCTCGACGTCCACTACATGACCGCGTACCGGTACGTGCGTCTGGGTGTGCTGGCGGCGGAGAAGTCGGGAGGCACGTGGCGGGTGTCGCCCGAAGTGGTCGAGGCCTTCATCCAGGCCCGCGAGACCGGCCTAGGTGACGCAACCGCTGGCGCGCGACCGCGGGAAGGGCGGCGAGGGGGCCGGCGGGCTCCGTGGGCCGACCGCCTCGAGCACCGTCTCGTGGCCGGCGACGCCCGCGGGGCCTGGGGGGTCATCGAAGCCGCGCAGGCCGCCGGCGCCGACGTCGACGAGGTGTACCTCGACCTCGTGGCGCCGGCCATGGTGTCCATCGGCCGGCGATGGGAGTCGGGCGAGCTCGACGTCGCCGTAGAGCACCGGGCCAGTGTGATCGCGGGCCGGTTGGTCGGGCGGCTCGGGCACCGGTTCCTGCGGCGGGGGCGCAACCGCGGCACGGTGGTCCTCGGTGCGCCCGCGGGCGAACGCCACTCGCTCCCGCTGGCGCTGCTGGCCGACCTGCTGCGGGGAGCCGGCTGGGACGTCTCGGACCTCGGTTCCGACGTCCCCGCGCCGTCCTTCGTGCTGGCCGCCGCCCGCGCCGAGCAACTGACCGTCGTCGGGGTGTCGATCAGCACACAGGAGTCCACGCGCTCGGCGGAGGCGACCATCAGACGCGCTGCGGGGCGTCGTGGACGGCGTGCCCATCCTGGTCGGCGGTTGTGCGGTCCGCGACGGGGACCACGCGCGTGAGCTCGGCGCCGACGGCTGGGCGTGCGACGGCCGCGCCGTCGTGGCCCTGCTCGAAGACATGGCGATGGGCAGTCGCCCCTAAGCCAGCAGCTCTTCGATCGTTGCGACCGTCACGATCGCGCCCACGGCGCGGGCGAGACGGCGGTCGAGGGTGACGAAGGCGTCTGCTTGCAGTTGGGTCAGTGCGACGTACTCGGCGTCGAACGTGTCGGACCAGCCGAGCTGCTGAGCGATCTTCCAGGCGACGTTCTGCAGGACACGGTCACCGAGCAGTCGCAGGCGCAGCCCTCGCAGGTAGTTCAGGCGCTGGTCGGCGTCGGCCTTCGTCAGGTCGCCTTGCTGCACCTCTCGGAACAGCAGGCAGAGCACCTGCGAGCGCAGGAGCGTTGGCGCGAGGAGTGCATGCCCGTCGGGGATCGTGGCCTCCTCCGCGGCGAGGCGCAGGGCGACGTCCGGACCGATCACGAACCTCGTCACGCGGGCACCTCCTCTATCGCGACTGTCGCCCCCGAACGGTAGGCGGCGCGTCTAGGTGCGCAGCACCTCGTCCGCTGCCCGCTCTCCCGAACGCACCGCGCCTTCGATCAGCCCGTGCATCTCGGTGGCCTGCTCGGCACCGGCCCAATGGATGCGACCGACCGGGGCCCGGAGCGCGCTGCCGTAGCTGGTCAGCGTGCCGGGCGGGAAATGCGAGATCATCCCCCCGAGCGACCACTCCTCCGCCGACCAGTCGGTCTCGAGATAGCCGATCGGCTCCCCGGCGGCGGATCCGAAGCGCTCGACCAGCTCGCTCAGCCATGCGGCTCGACGTTGGGTCGGGGACATCCCTGCCAGGCGGAGGGCCGGCGGTCCGAACGCGTAGCTGCTCAGCACGCCGGGGATACCGCCCTTGGGGCACTGGTCGATCGTGATGACGACCGGAGAGCGCGGGTCGGCTGACTCTCCGCAGAGCCCGGCCTCACGCCAGAACGGCTCGGGGTAGGTCGTGATCACCCGGATCGCCGCGCCCGGGACCATGCGCATCAACAGGTGGTGGTGTGCGGGAGGGAGGCCAGGCTCGAAGGTGATGCGCGCGGCGAGCGCCGGCGGCGTCGCCACGACGACACGCTCGGCCGCAACGACGAGATCGTCCGTGTGCGCCTCGATCCCACCATCGATATCGGTGATCGCCCGCACCGGTTGCCCGAGGTGGACAGCCTCGCCGAGGGCGGCGGCGATGCGATCGGCGACGGCCGGAGGGTCACCGTCGAGCAGATGCGTCTCCGTGAGCTTGCTGTCGGTGTAGTACTCGAACCCGCGCTTGGCGCCGTGGCCGCCGCGAGCGAGGACGAGCGCGCCGAGCACCGAGAGCTCGGCGGGGTCGGTGCAGAACAGCACCCCCATCGCCATGTGGGTCAGTTCCCGGCCGAGGCTCGAGGGAACGTTCAGGCGCGAGTTCAGCCAGTCGGCCAGGGTGCGGGCGTCGAGCTCGTCGGCGTCGTCGGCGTCCCACGGTCGCTCGGCAGGGAGGCGGTCGGCCATCCGGCTGAGCCGGCGAATCGCCAATGCGTAGCTGCCGAGGCCGACGAGGTACTTCTTCGGCACCGATGACCCCTCGTACCGCACGTTGGTGCCGTCGAGCCGGAGGAGGTGATCTCCCCGGCTGAAGTGCTCATAGGTGTCGACGCCGACCTCGTTGCTGAGCTGGAACATGCGGTCCTGACCGACCCCGAGCCAAGTGCCGCCGACCGACACCGACAACCCGTCCGGCATCGCACGGTTCCAGGTCCGCCCGCCGACGCGATCGCGCGCTTCGAGCACGACGACCCGAGCGCCTCCTTGGACGAGCCGCCGCGCCGCGGTCAGGCCGGCAAAGCCGGCACCGACGACACAGACGTCCGCCTGGAGATCGGCGCTCGGCACGGCGGCACCGTAGGCGACCGATCACGACCGGCGATCTGTGACGGTGATGAACTGTGCCCATGCGCCTCGAGCCCTTGTACCGGATGGAGTTCGACTATCCGCAGGCGTGGAGCGTCGCGCTGGCCGCCGGCGGGGACGAGGGCCAGCACCTGTTCCTGGCCGAGGGTCGATGCGAGGGACGGCTCAGCGGGTCGATGCAGGGCGCGAACCATCCCCGACGAAGAGGTGACGGCACGTACTGCCCCGACTTCGACGGGGTGATCACCACCGGCGACGCCGCCACCGTGTTGTTCCACTGCGGCGGCTACGGGCGCGCCTACCCGCAGGGAGCCCGCCAGATCGTGTGCTGGCTCACCCACCTGAGCGACGACCCGGGCTATCGCTGGCTGAACGACGTGGTGTGCGTCGGTACCGGCGAGGTGCGCCCCGACGGACTGTTCATCGATGTCGCTGAGCTCATCTGGGAACCGCCCGGGTGAGCTGGGGCCCCCGACGATGCCGCAGCGGTTCCAACGCTCGCGCCGTCGGGGAGCGCGGCTCCCCGCGGGCACGGTGGTCGTGAGCCGGCCGACCAAGTGGGGCAACCCTCATCCGTTGGAGCTCGGTCGAGAACAGGCGGTGCGTCGGTACCGCGCCGACCTGCTCGCGGGCAGGCTCCGGATCACGGTCGAGGACGCCAAGCGTGAGCTTCGTGGGCGGGATCTCGCCTGCTACTGCCCGCTGGGCGAGCCCTGCCACGCCGACGTGTTGATCGAGGTGGCCAACGAGTAGACGCCGTCGTCCTCGTTCGCGTCAGTCGGGCGGCAGGAAGGTGAACAGTCGTGTGGACCCGGTCGGCGGGCGACCGGCCGGCGAGTGATCGAGACGTTCTGCGCCCACCGTCCAGCTGACGGACTCCGGCGCGTCGAACCGGAGGTGCGTGCAGCCGTGCTGCTCGAACCAGGCTCGGATGCGGGGCGTCAGATCTGGTGGGCGGCGGTGCCGGGTCCAGATGACCGTGGCGCCCGGACGGCACAACGTGGGGACAGCGCCGATGGTGTCCTCGATGTCCGCATCGCTGATGTTGCCGAAGATCCCGACCAGCAGCAGCAGGTCCGCCGGGAGGAGATCGGAGAAGCTCTGCACGTCGCCGGCGTCGGCGGCGCGGACGTCGAGTCTCACGCCCGCGCGTTCGAGGTTGCCAGCGGCGCGACGGGCGAGATCCGGATCGAGCTCGACCGCGGCACCCGTGATGTCGCCGCGCCGCGTGTGGCGTCCGGCCGCGATCGCGATGTCGGTGGCATCACCCGCGCACAGCGACACGACGGTCAGGGGTCCCGGTGGCGCGGCATCGAGGGACTCCGTGATCGCTTCGACCACGTGACGGCGCCGCTCGTTCAGCGGGTTGGCCTCGTCGTCGTAGGCCTGGTGCCAGCGCAACCAGTGGTCGCCCATCCTCGGAGGGTATGGCCTTGCGGTGGCAGGGATACTTGGTGAGATGCGTGTGGGGATCGCTGATCACTTCGGCTGGGCCGTCGCCGTGACGGCGTCGGCGGACCACGA
The DNA here is from genome assembly GCA_963769115.1 of uncultured Acidimicrobiales bacterium. GTDB lineage: Bacteria > Actinomycetota > Acidimicrobiia > Acidimicrobiales > Ilumatobacteraceae > DASTFY01. The sequence goes on along the minus strand of CAVYKN010000011.1, from coordinate 209,878 downwards.
GGTCGTGGACCGCCGGCGGATCGACCTGATCGAACCCGGCATCACGGCGGCGCCGGTCCACTACGACAGCTCCCGTCTCGATGTCGCGGCCACGGCGGCGCTGGTGGCGACGGTGCGGGCGTCGGCCACGAGGGCGACGTCGGCCGCGCTCGACGAGCTCGCCTCTGCACTGCCCGAGCCGATCCTCTCGATCTCGATGCGCACCTGGCCGCTCGACTTCCCTGATGACATCGCCGTCCAACGACGCTCCCCGTACGAGGCCCGCGCCGACGCCATCATGTACCGCCAGGTGCTCGCCGAGGTCGCCCAGGCCCGTGACTGGGCCGTTCACCTCTATGTCGCCAAGGACGTCGTCCCGCAGGCCGTCAGGATCCTGGGGGATCGGGCGGACGAGGTCCTGGAGGGTCCCCGTGCGAGGTTGGGACCGCCCTGGACGAAGGACCATCGGACCGCGCTCGCCGCCGCGATCGTGGCCGGCTGAGCCACTCTTCGCGCCCGATGGCGTAGTGCAGCGCGGACAACTCGCCACGACGTTCGTTGGCCGGGATCGTCACCTCGCCGACGAGCGTCATGCCGAGCCGCTGAGCGACTCGGACAGAGGAGATGTTGTCGGCCTGCGGGATCGAGCAGACGCTCGTGAGTCGCAACGTGGCGAATGCCTCGTCGAGCGCCGCGGTGCCGCCCTCCGTCGCGAAGCCCTGTCCCCAGGTGGTGGCCGCGAACCGCCATCCGACCTCGACCGCGGGAAGGATCGCGGGCAGGAACCGGGGGACGGACAGCCCGACGTAGCCGATGATCCCCCCTTCGTCCCGGCGTCGAGCGACCCAGCACCCGAATCCGAAGTCGTTCCACTCACGGAGTTGGTGGTCGAGGAACGCCGCCGTTTCTGCGCGCGTGAACCCACGTCCGTACGGGAACCTCCACAGCTCGACCTCGGCGAAGAGCTCTGCGAGCTCGTCCAGGTCCGCGGCGTCGAAACGCCGAAGGTCGAGTCGGTCGGTCACCACGTCCGGCAGCGGCGCAGCCACGGGAGGCGCCTCGGAAGCGTTCATGCCTCACGATGGCAGACCACGGGCCTCCTCGCCCTGGAACTACGAACATCCGTTCGCTATGGTGGCGGCATGCAGGCGGTGCGGGCCAGGGAGATCCAGCCCAGGGAGGTGGTGGGGGAGCTGGGCCGGCGGGGCCAGCCGCTGGTGCTGGCCGAGCAGCAGGTGCTCCCGGTCACGGCGGCGTTCGAGGGCCTGCTCCCCGACGCCGGTCTCCGCAGGGGCACCGTCACCCAGACCAACGGGCCGGGGGCCACCTCGCTGGCCCTGGCTCTCCTGGCCGGGTGCACGGAGGACGGATCGTGGGTGGCGGCCGTCGGCCTCCAGGGATTGGGGCTCGAGGCGGCCGGTGAGCTGGGTCTGGCCCTGGAGCGGCTCCTCCTGGTCGATGTCCCCGTCCCCGACCAGTGGTCCACGGCGGTGGCCGCCGCGCTCGACGGGATGGACGCCGTGCTGGTGGAGCTTCCTCGCACCCTGGCCCGTGGGGGGCGGCAGCCCGAGGTCCGCCGCCTCCAGTCCCGGTTGCGGGATCGGGGCGCGGTCGTGGTGCTGGTCGGCGCGACCGGGGCCTTCCAGCCGGACCTGGTGCTCAGCGCCTCGGCGCCGTCCTGGCAGGGGCTCGGCGCGGGGTGGGGTCACCTCCGGTCCCGCTGCATCCCCGTCGAGGTGACGGGCCGTCGGGCCGCCAGCCGTCCCCGCACCGGCCGGCTCTGGTTGCCGGACGAGACGGGACAGGTGCGCCTCGAACCGGCACCGGTCGTTCCCCTCCGCGCCGGAGCGGCGGGGTGATGAGCGCGCCTCCCCGCCTGGTGGTGGTCCACTGCCCGGACTGGCCGGTGGCGGCCGCCGGTGGTCGGGCGGGTGTGCCGCCCGACGCCCCGATGGCGGTGCTGGCGGCCAACCGCGTCGTGGCCGCCTCCCGGGCCGCCCGCGAGGAAGGGGTGGAGCCGGGGCAGCGCCGGCGGGTCGCCCAAGCCCGTTGTCCCGCGCTCACCCTGGTGCCGGCCGACCCCGCGGAGGCGGCCCGGGCCTTCGAGGACGTCCTGCGCGCCGTGGAGCGCTTCACCCCGGTGGTGGAGCTCACCGAGCCCGGCACCGCCACCTTCGCCGCCCGGGGTCCGTCCCGCTACCACGGAGGGGACGAGTCTCTGGCGACGCAGGTGCTCGAAGGCGTGATCGGGGTCCTGGCGGATCGGCTCCCGGCGACCGGACCGCCGGGGGTCGGAGTGGCCGACGGTCGCCTGGCCGCCGACCCTGGCCGCCTTGTCGGCCCGGGCTCACGTGGTCCCCGCCGGCGGAGCGGCGGCGTTCCTGGCCCCGTTCCCGGTCGGGGTGCTGGCCGACCTGGGCGTGGTCGAGCGTGCGCTGACCGAGCTCTTCCACCGCCTGGGCCTGCGCACGCTGGGGCAGCTGGCCGCCCTGCCGGCGGCCGACGTGCTGGGCCGCTTCGGTTCACCGGGAGCCCTGGCCCACCGGGCCGCGGCCGCGCTCGACGACCGTCCACCCGGTCCGCGTTCCCCGCCGCCCGAGCTGACCGTCCAGCAGGCGTTCGAGCCGCCGGTGCTGCAGAGCGGGCCCGTGGTGTTCGCGGCCAAGCACCTGGCCGACGACCTCAACGCCGCGACCACCTCGCCGCGGCATGGTCATCACCACCTGCCTGGTGCGGGTGGAGTCCGAGCACGCCGAGCGCCATGAACGCATCTGGCACCACGCGCAAGGCTTCACCGGGGCCGCGCTCACCGAGCGGGTGCGCTGGCAGTTGGAGGGCTGGGCCCAGTCGCCCACCGGTCCCACGGCCGGTATCACGACCCTGACGCTCATGCCGGTGGAGGTGGTGGCCGACGAGGGCCGTCAGCTCGGCTTCTGGGGTGGGGATCGGTTGCGGGCCGAGCGGGCGGCCCGGGCCGCCGCCCGCCTGGCCGGTCTGCTGGGACCGGACGCGGTGCGGACCCCGGAGTGGCGGGGAGGGCGGGGCCCGGGGGAACAGGTCACCGCGGTGCCGGTCGCGTCCGTCGAGCTGCTCGAGCGCGAAGGTCGCTCGGGGCCTCCCCCACAGTCGGGGCCCTGGCCGGGCCGGTTGCCCCCTCCCTCCCCGGCCCGTGTCCCTGCCGCGCTGGTGCCGGCCAGCGTGGTGGACGAGCGCGGCCACACCGTGGCGGTGAGCGGCCGGGGGACCCTGAGCGCGGAACCCTCGCTCCTCGCCGTCGGTCAACACGATCAGGCCGGTTCGCCCCGCCGGGTGACGGGTTGGGCGGGGCCCTGGCCGATCGAGGAGCGATGGTGGGATCCGTTGACCCGTCGCCGGCGGGCCCGCTTCCAGCTGGTGACCGAGGACGGTCAGGCCCATCTCGTGATCTTGGCGGAAGGGCGGTGGTGGCTGGCTGCGACCTACGACTGAGACTTCGCTGTCGGCTGCTCCTCCGCTCGCTCTCACCCGTCCGGGAGCCGGCGCACGATGGCACGCGGCCCGGAACCGGCGCACGATGGAGACATGACACGCCACTTCCGTGACCGCGCCGACGCCGGTCGGCGCTTGGTCGCCCGGCTCGAGCACCTGCGCGGGCGCGAGGGGCTGATCGTGCTCGGACTGCCCCGGGGTGGGGTGGTCGTGGCCGCTGAAGTGGCGCGCGGGCTGGGGGCGCCGCTCGACGTGCTGGTCGTGCGCAAGCTCGGCTTCCCCGGCCACGAGGAGCTCGCCCTGGGAGCCGTCGCCACCGGCGGGGCCATCGTGGTCAACGACGACGTGTTCGCCGTCGCCGGGCTGGACGAGGCGGAGCTGCAGCGGCAGGCCGCGGCGCGCCTGGCCGTGGTGCAGGAGATGGAGGAGCGGCTGCGCGGCGATCGCCCTCCGCTGGACCTGGTCGGGCGACCCGTGGTGCTGGTCGACGACGGCCTGGCCACCGGAGCGACGATGCGGGTGGCGGCGGTCGCCGCCCGTCGGGCCGGCGCCTCGGAGGTGGTGGTGGCTGCACCGGTGGCGTCGCCCGAGGCCGTGCGCAGTCTCGAGGGGCTGGCCGACGACGTCATCTGCGACAACGTGCCGGTCCACCTGCGGGCGGTCGGCCTCTCGTACAGGGATTTCTCGGCGGTAGGGGAGGACGAGGTCGGACGGCTGCTACAGTCGTTCTGATGAGTGAGAAATCTAATCTCATTGGATGAGAAGGACCTGGCACTGGCGCCGTGGGATGGCGCTCTCTACGCGGCCAACACCAGGCACCACCGGGTGTACGACGGCGCCTTCCTCGACACGTTGCCGCTCCGCCCCGGCGACCACGTGCTCGACCTCGGGTGCGGCTCGGGCGACTTCACGGCGACCGTGGCCGAGCAGGTGCCGGACGGGATCGTCGTCGGCCTGGAGCCGCAACCATCGCTGCTGGCCGAGGCCCGCGCCTGCGCCCGCCCCAACCAGCGGTTCGTACAGGGGCGGGTGCAGGACCTCGGCTCCCTGTTCCCGAACGGCGAGGCCTTCGACGTCGTGATGAGCCGGTCCGTGCTGCACTGGGTCTCCCTCGCCGACCATCCTGGGCTGCTGGCCCAGGTCCGCCGGCTCCTGCAGCCCGGTGGCTGGTTCCGGGCGGAGTTCGGCGGGGCCGGCAACATCCCGGTGGTGCTGGCCGTGCTCGACGACGTCTCACGCCGCCTGGGCGGGCCGGTGACGCCGTGGACCTTCACGGACCCCGCGACCTACCTCGAGCTCGTCGAGCAGGCCGGTCTCGAGATCGGTCCCGGGTTCGTGCGCTCGACCGCGCAGCACCGACGCTTCGACCGGGCAGCGCTGCTGGGCTGGTTCCGGAGCCAGGTCGAGCAGGCGTACACCTCGCGCCTGGACGCCGATCGGGCCGAACGGTTCCGCCGCGAGGTCGAGGCCCGCTTCGACGAGCTGCAGCGCGCCGACGGCAGCTTCGACCAGACCTTCGTCCGCCTGGAGGTCCTGGTGCGGCGACCGGACTGAGCCCGGCGGGGCCGACGCGTCAGCCCGCGCCGGCGACGCAGTCGATGTCGACGGTGGCGGTGGCGGCCACCTGGACCTGCACGGCGATGGGCGGGCACTGCGGGAAAGGCTGTCCGCCGGTGTCGACGACCAGCGTGTAGTCGCCGGCGTCGACGGCCAGCTCGTACGCGCCGGCAGGGCTGGTGCGCGCCCGGGCCACGACGGCGCCCTCGTGCACGGCCTGCACCTCACCTTCGACCGCTCGGGGCAGGCACAGCTGACCTTGTTGCGTGTCGCACGACGGACCGGCCGTCACCGTGCCCTCGACGCGCCCTCGGCTGGCGCGAGGCTCGTCGCAAGCACCGAGCACGGCGCCGGCGGCCAGCGCCGCCGTCATCAGCGCCATCGTCCTCGCAGGGCGAGGGACCATGACGCGAGCGTAGGGCTGCGCCCCGTGCGGATCGGGGACCCCGGCTCAGCGGCTGTCGCGCTTGGCCTGGCGGCGGGCGCCCGTCGCCCTCGTCGACGCCGTCCGCTTCCGGCTCGCCGGCGTCTTGCCGCCGGACCGGCCAACATCGCCGACCGCGCCGTCGCCGGTCGCCCGTCGACGGGATGTCGAACCCGGCGCAGGTCCGGCGCGCCGCGCCGCGGCCACTCGCTCGGTCCTCAGCTCGGCTGCGCTCTCGCGAGCGAGGGCGGCCAGCCGGCGGCTGACGCGGGCCAACGCATCCTCGAAGATCTCAGCCTTGTCCCGCGTGCGCTGGTTCTTGGCGCTGGCCTTCGCACGCGACGCGTCCGTGGCCACCTGGGCACCGGCCTGGCGGCGGTACAGCTTCGAGTACTTGTTGCGGGCCCGCCGGACCTGGAGCAGCAGGTCGCCGGCCTCGTCCTCGTCGAGCGCGGCCAGCGCCTTCGGCTCGGTCTGCTCGACGAGGAGACGCTCGGGCAGGGACAGCGTGGCGACGGCGGTTCGGTTCACGGCCCGGTGTCTACACGATCCCCTGGCGCTGGATCCGCTGGAGGTAGAACCACCCGGGGATGGTCGGGAACCAGAACGTCCACAACCGGAAGAAGAGCACGATGGACGCCGCGGTGGCGTCCTCCACGCCGGCGGCCAGCAGTGCCGCGGTGAGGGCAGCCTCGATGCCGCCGACGCCGCCCGGGGTCGGGACGGCGGAGCCGATGGTGTTGGCCACCATGTAGAGCGCTCCGGCGCGGGCGAACGACATGTCGACCCCGAACGCGTGGATGCTCACGTAGAACGCGATGATCGTGGAGAGCTTGGCGAACAGGGCGCCCCCGAAGAGCTCGATCATCTTCATCGGCCGCTTGGCCAGCTCCCGGAAGCTTCCGAACGCCTTCTCCCACGTCCGGCGGGTCCAGGGGACCACGACCCTCCGACCCCAGCCACTGAGCAGGACGAGGCCCACGACGGCGGCGATGGCGACGAGCACGAGGAGGACGGTGGACGCCGCAGGGAGCGAGATGTCACCGAACGCGCCGGTCGCACCGCCCCAGAACGCGAACACGACGAGCAGGACGCCCTGCACGATTCCGCTCGCCGCGGACGTGAGGCCGACCGCCGCCGCGGCAACGGTGAGGTCGGTGCCCGCGAGCTGGAGGTAGCGGGCCCGCAGCGCCATGCCGCCCGCGTTGGCGGGGGTGAAGCGGTTGAGGAACGACTGGCCGAACATCACCTCGAGCGTGCGCCCGAAGGCGAGGTCGTTGTTGACCGCGCCCATGAGGCTGAAGCTGCCGCCGACGTACGAACCGACCATCAGCACCAGCATCCAGGGGAGGCTGGACCAGTCAGCGGACTTCATCGTCTCCCAGATGTCTTGCCAGTCGCTGAGCAGGGAGATGAGGTAGTAGGCCAGCACGGCGCTGCCAACCAGCGAGACGACGCCCTTGATGGTGATGCGCTGGATCTGCGCCAGCTCGACCTTCTCGACGCCGGCTGCCTCTTGGACGGCGACCCGCAGCGCCTCCATCTCGCCCTTCGGCTTCATCTGCTCGCGCGATCGCGGGCGGAGCACCACCGGCTGCAGGAGCGGCAGCGCCTCGGCGAGCGGGGCGGGGCCGAGCACGCCGCGAGCGGCGGCCACTGCCCGCGGAACGCCGACGAGGGCGCTCGTCGACGCGAGCAGCTCGACCACGTCGGCGGCCAGCAGCTCGTCGCGCGCGGCGGTGACAGCGGAACGGAAGTCGACGATGACCGCGACGCCATCGCGCACACGCACGTGCTTGGCGTCGAGCCACCGGTGCGCGATGCGGCGGCTCCGCAGTGCCGCGACCTGCCGCCACATGTCCTCGAGCAGGTCGTCGCCGATCTCGTCGCCGGTCATGGCCGACAGCGGCACTCCGTCGACGTGCTCGACGACCAGCAAGATCGCGCCTTCGACGTCCGTGTCGGCGACGCCGAGCACCGTCGGCACCCGCGCTCCGGCTGTGCCGGCCAGGCTCTCGGCCAGTGCGGCGTTCTCCGCCACGCGCCGGGCCGAGCCCGCCGGCCGGTGGTCGCCGAGGCCCTTGACCCGCAGCACCCGCCACCAGCGCAGCAACAGGTCGGTGTCGCGCTCCTCCCGCCCGAGCACCCGCACGTACGCCCCGCCGTCGGGCAGTTCGGCCAGGACCGTCGGCGAGCCGCGGTCGCGCGAGAGCGGCGTGATGGACCGTGCGTCCAGACCACATCGCTCCAGGACGGACCGCACGAGGTCGGTGTCGATGCGCTGTGGTGGCGCGCCGAGCAGCACCAGGGCCAGGGAGCCGGCCACGCAGCCGAGGGCGAGGCCCGTCGCCAGGTTGATGGGCACCTCGCTCGCGGTGAGCAGGCGCAGCAGCGCGGCCGCACCGACTCCCGCATAGGTGATGCGTCGCCACGAGCGCCGCAGGAAGGGCCCGGCGGCGATGGCCACCGCGGCGGCCACCGCCAGATAGGTCCCGGACGGGAAGGACCGTCCGGTGAACCACGAGTCGAGCCTCTGGTTGCGTTGGACAGCAGCGGGAGCGGTGTCCTCGACGAAGGTCTGACCGAGCAGTATGAGGATCGCGCCGAAGGCCCCAGCCAGCGCCAAGAGGCCGAGCACCGCCCACTTGCGGCGGATGACCAGCACCGCCACGACCACGACCGGGGTGACGAGGGCGGCTAGCTGGAGGAAGCCCACGATGCCCGCCGTCAGCCAGCTGGGTAGGTTCGAGACCAGCCGCACCAGGTCGGTCGACATCCTGAGAACGCCCTCGGGATAGATCTCGACGACGAGGGCGATCAGCGCGGTCACCGCGAGTGCCACGATGAGGCGCGCCAGGTCGGCCGGGTGGCGGTACCAACCGGCCGGTGCGAGGCGCGTGCGCTCGTCGGTGGCGTCACCCGCGTCACCCGACGCGGCTGCCTCCTCGACGACGCTCACTGGTGCACCATCTGATCGTGGGAGCGGTCATGGCCGTCGCCGTTGCCAGGTGCACCAGTGAGCTGTCCGCCGCTTCGCGGCGGACACTGCACCGTGACATGGAGCTCGCTCCGCTCGCTCACCGGTGCGGATTCTTGCCGATGGGTTCGACGGAACGGCGCTTCCCGCGAGGCGATGTGAGCGGGCGCGGTTGCGCTGACGAACACCAGTTCGTAGGGTGCAGGGGTGGGTTTCAACAACCCGTTGATGCCGTGGAAGGAGCTGGAGCGGCGGCTCTCCAACGGGCGGACGCTCGGTTCACCGAGCTGGAACGCCGGCGGTGACGGCCCGGCGTGGAGCCGAAAGCGCCAGCCCTTCGAACCCGCCGACCCCGACCGGGGACGGTCACGGCCGGCCGGCACCGTGCCCTACGCCGAGCTGCACTGCCACTCCAACTTCAGCTTTCTGGACGGCGCCTCCCACCCCGAGGAGCTGGCCGAGGAAGCGGCTCGGCTGGGGCTGGAGGCGCTGGCCCTCACCGACCACGACGGGCTGTACGGCGTGGTGCGCTTCGCCGAGGCGGCGCGGGCGGTCGGCGTGCCCACGGTGTTCGGAGCCGAGCTGACCCTCGGCGTCGATGCCCCGCAGAACGGCGTGGCCGATCCGATGGGCCGTCATCTCGTCGTCCTGGCCGACGGCCCGGAGGGGTACGCCTGCCTGGCCCGGGCCATCAGCCTGGGTCAGCTGGCGGGGGAGAAGGGCGCGCCCCGCTTCACCCTGGAGGAGCTGGCCGGGACGGGGCGGGGCCACTGGTGGGTGCTCACGGGCTGCCGCAAGGGGACGGTCCCGGCGGCCCTGGTCGAGCACGGCCCGGCGGCGGCCGGGAGGGAGCTCCACCGGCTGGTGGAGGCGTTCGGGCGCGATCGCGTGGTGGTCGAGCTGTGGGACCACGGGGACCCGCTGGACTCGGCCCGCAACGACGCCCTGGCGGAGCTGGCCGCCCGCCACGAGGTGGCCTGCATCGCCACCGGCAACGCGCACTACGCCACGCCCGCCCACCGGCCGCTGGCCACCGCGCTGGCCGCCGTGCGGGCCCGCCGCAGCCTCGACGAGCTGGACCCCTGGCTGCCGGCTGCCGGCTCCGCCCACCTCCGTTCGGGAGCGGAGATGACCCGGCGTTTCGCCCGGTACCCCGGCGCGGTCGAGCGGGCGGTGGAGATCGGACGGGCGGCGGCGTTCGACCTTGCGCTCATGGCCCCGTCGCTCCCGCCGTTCCTGTGCCCTCACGGCCACACCGAGATGAGCTACCTGCGAGAGCTGGTGGAGGAGGGGGCCACCCGCCGCTACGGGCCCCGCCCCCGGGACGGTCGGGACTCGCTGGCCTGGCGGACCATCGATCACGAGCTCGGCGTCATCGAGGCCCTGGGCTTCCCCGGCTACTTCCTGGTCGTGTGGGACATCGTGGAGTTCTGCCGGAAGAAGGACATCTACTGCCAGGGGCGGGGGAGCGCAGCCAACAGCGCCGTCTGCTACGCGCTCGGCGTCACCAAGGCCGATGCGGTGTCCCTCGGCCTGCTGTTCGAGCGCTTCTTGTCGCCCGAGCGCGACGGACCACCCGACATCGACCTCGACATCGAGTCCGACCGGCGGGAGGAGGCCATCCAGCACGTCTACCGCGCCCACGGGCGCCACCACACGGCGCAGGTCGCCAACGTCATCACCTACCGCGCCCGCTCCGCCGTGCGGGACATGGCCAAGGCCATGGGGTTCGCCCCCGGCCAGCAGGACGCGTGGAGCAAGCAGGTGGACGCGTGGGGCCGGGTGGAGGTCACCGAGTCCCAGCGGGACCCGGCCTCCCTGGGCGGTGGCCCCTCCCACGACATCCCGGCCACCGTGCTGGACCTGGCCAAGCAGGTGGAGGACTACCCGCGCCACCTGGGCATCCACTCCGGGGGCATGGTCATCTGCGACCGGCCCGTCATCGAGGTGTGTCCGGTGGAGTGGGCCCGCATGGAGAACCGCAGCGTCCTGCAATGGGACAAGGACGACTGCGCGGCCGTCGGCCTGGTCAAGTTCGACCTGCTGGGCCTGGGGATGCTCTCCGCCCTGCACTACGCCGTGGACCTCATCCGCGACCACCGGGGCTACGAGGTGGACCTGGCCGCCATCCCCCAGGAGCCCGAGGTCTACGAGATGCTGTGCCGGGCCGACTCCGTCGGGGTGTTCCAGGTGGAGTCCCGGGCCCAGATGGCCACCCTGCCCCGGCTCCGCCCCCGCGAGTTCTACGACCTGGTGGTGGAGGTGGCGCTCATCCGTCCCGGGCCCATCCAGGGCGGGTCGGTCCACCCGTACATCCGGCGCCGCAACGGCCAGGAGCCCGTCACCTACCTCCATCCCCTGCTCGAGAACAGCCTGAAGAAGACCCTCGGGGTGCCGCTGTTCCAGGAGCAGCTGATGCAGATGGCCATCGACGTGGCCGGGTTCACCCCCGCGGAGGCGGACGAGCTGCGCCAGGCCATGGGCTCCAAGCGCAGCCGGACCCGCATGGAGCGGCTGCGGGCGCGGCTGTACGAGGGCATGGCCGAGCGGGGGATCAGCGGCGAGGTGGCCGACGAGATCTTCGTGAAGATGTCGGCCTTCGCCAACTACGGCTTCCCCGAGAGCCACAGCGTCTCGTTCGCCTACCTGGTGTACGCCTCGTCCTGGATCAAGCTGCACGAGCCGGCGGCGTTCTGCGCGGCCCTGGTCAACGCGCAGCCGATGGGCTTCTACTCACCGCACTCCCTGGTGCAGGACGCCCGCCGTCACGGCGTGGTGGTGCACACGCCGGATCTCAACGCCTCCTCCGCCGGCGCGGTGCTCGAGCCCTGCCCCGGCAGCCACAACGACGTCGCCGTGCGCCTCGGGCTGGGTTCCATCCGTGGGTTGGCGTCCGCCCGCGCACCGAGCTCCGAGCTGGCGACGGAGATCGCCGCCGGGCGTCCGTACGAGGACCTGGAGGACCTGGTCCGGCGGGTGCCCGCCCTGCGGCTGCACCAGCTGGAGGCGATGGCCACCGCCGGCGCCTTCGGCTGCTTCGGCCTGGAGCGGCGCGAGGCACTGTGGGCGGTGGGCGCGCTCTCCCAGTCCCGGCCCGACCGCCTGACCGGCGTGGTGACCGGCGCCCATGCCCCCACCCTGCCGGGCATGACACCGGTGGAGGAGTCCGTGGCCGATCTGTGGGCCACCGGGGTCTCGCCCGATGGTCACCCCACGCAGTTCCTGCGCCGGCGCCTGACCACCCTCGGCGTGGTGACCGCCATGGGCCTGTGGGACGTGACGCCGGGGGAGCGGGTGCTGGTGGGCGGTGTCGTCACGCACCGTCAGCGTCCGATGACCGCACAGGGCACGACGTTCATCAACCTGGAGGACGAGACCGGGCTCATCAACGTGGTGTGCTCGAAGGGGTGTTGGTCCCGGTACCGGCGGGTGGCCAGGGACGCGCCGGCGCTGCTCATCCGGGGCCGGCTGGAGCGCAGCGAGGGGGTGATCAATGTCGTGGCCGACCGGCTGGACCCACTCCCCGTGGCTGCGCATGTCGAAAGTCGCGATTTTCGGTAGCGATTGTTGCGATTGTTTCGATCTCAACGACTATCGTTCACCGAACCGTCATATGTCAGCACATGGATGAGAGGGGCGCGACTTGCGGCGGACCAGCACGATGATGGCGATCTCGGGTGCGATCCTGGCCCTGGCCTTCGGGACAGCCTGCGAACCGACTCCGACCCCCGGAAAACCTGGCATCGTCGTGGAGGGGCCGATCTGGTCCTTCGACACCGTCGTCGTGAGGGGCACGGGCTGCGATCCCGCCCATCCCGCCGGGCCGCGGGTGCAGCTCTGGCCGGCCGGCACGAACAACGTCATCGAGCTGCGGGCCATGGGCAGCGCCGCAGCGGCCGTGCGTCCCGACGGGTCCGTGGCCGTGACCTTCCAGACACCGCTGCTGGCGCCCGGGGCATACGTCGCCAACCTCATCTGCACCGGCTCGCTGACCAACGTGCCGACCACCCCCGTCAACGTCATCGCCGGAGCGGCGCCCCAGGCCGCGGTGTCCGTCACCAGCCCGGCGCACGCGGGCGGTGCCGCCACGCTGACGGCGCGGGGCTGCGGGCGCTCGGCCAACGGCGAGGTCCAGGCCGCCGTCCAGGTGCTGGGCGCCTCGTCGAGCTTCAGCTTCTACGGCTCGACCAGGTCCGACGGCACGGTCGTCCAGGGCTTCGGCATCCCGGCCAGCGCGGCGAAGGGCACCTACACGGTGCAGGTCAACTGCGGCCGCAACCCGAGCCAGATCGCCTCGACCCGCCTGCAGGTCGTCTGACGCTTCTCAGGCGTCGTCAGGTCGTCTGACGCACTCAAGCATCGTCCGGGCGGTCGCTCAGGCCGTCGTTGAACGCCTGGTAGACCTCGTAGATCTCCTTGCACTTCTGGCACAACGGGAGCTGCTTCGGGTCCCGTGACGGCACCCAGACGTGCCCGCACAGCGCCTCGACCGGTGTGCCGTAGATGCGGGCCTCGAGCACCTTGGCCGCCGCGCTCTCTTCCGGCTCCGTCTTCACGATGTGGGCCATCGCCGGTTCGCCGGTCTGCAGGTCCTCGTCCTGGACGGGGATGGTCTCGGCGGGCCGTGTCACCAATTGCTGCGTCACCAGTTCGGGCACGATCCAAAGTCAACCACGACCGTGGTGCGTTCCGACCAGCAGCGGCGGGGCCCCAGCGGTAGACTCGGTCTCGTGATCTGGGCCATCGCCAGCGCTGCGGCCGCCGCCGCTGCCGCATGGGCCGCGGCCAGGGCTGCCGGCCCCCGCCGCCCGGTGCCCCTGCTGATCCCGGTCCGCAGCCGCCGCCCGCGCCGTCGCTGAACCTCGCGCCCGCCGCGGCGTACCCTGACGCGGGTGCGGTGGGTACGCGGGTCCCTCATCGTCGGGGCCTTGGTCGCGGCGCTGGCCGCCATGACCGGGGCCATGCTGTCGCCCGCTGCCCATGCCACCGTCGACACGGACGTGCTCATCGAGGATGCCGGGCCGGGGTTCGAGCAGGCCGGTGACGAGACCGGCCGTGGGGGGACGGCCAGCCGGACCTTCGTCCATCCCGCCGGCCAGCTGGTCGTCCAGTACACGCCGCTCGCCGAGGACATGGACGCCGCGCAGTTCTTCGCGTTCATGGAGCAGGCCGATCCGGGCTTTGTCGGTCTCGAGCGGGTCGACGTGCCCGGGCTGCCCCTGGCCCGATGGTCCGCCACCGAGGGGACGGACCCGGCCCGAGCCCCGGTGGTCATCGTCATGTTCGCCAGCCGCACCGGGATCTTCACCGCGCTGCTGAGCAGCGAGGACGTCGACGCCCTCCCGCCGGTGGAGACGCTGCTCGACGTGGCCCGGCGGCAGATCGAGCGGGCCGGTGGTCCTCCCGACACTTCCGGCGTGTCGAGCGCAGTGGTCCTCCCCCCGGACCCGGAGCTCGAGGCGATGCTGCCCCAGGATCCCGCCCCCGCGTTCGGGCTGACGCAACCCGTCACCGTCTCGGGAGTGGACGAGATCCCGGACGCGGTCGGCATCGACCCGGAGGTCGTCTCGTTCCTCAGCAACCGGTCCCGCAGCACGGTCCGGGTGTGGGCCAATCCGGAGACGGGACTGAGCGCGGCCGTGGGGCTCACGGAATACCCGTACAACGTGTTCGCGGCGGCGGCACTGGCCGCCTCCATCGACGATCCCGAGGCGGAGGCCCGCGCCTTCAACGGCACCGAGGACATCTCCGACGTCCACACGTTCCTGGGGACCGGGGACAAGGACGGTCAGGTCGGGGCCGCGCTGCGACGCGGGCGGCTCAGCGCCATCGTGCTCGTCGAGGCCGGTGACGGTGGTCTGCAGGAGGCGGCGGGCGCCGTGGTCGACCTGACCCGTCAGCTCGACGCGCGGCTGCCGGCCGAGGCCAGCGAGCCGTACCGCTTCCCGTCCCCACCGTCGACCTTCGCCGGCCTGGCGGTGACGTCCGCCGCGGTGACGGCGGCCGGCCTGGCGTCCGTCGGCGTGGGCCGGGCCCGGGCCTGGACGCTGCGCCGGTCCGACACCCCGGCTGTCGTCCTGGCGGCGCCGCCGGCCCCGGGGGTCGACCAGGCGCCACGCCCGGCGACGGGATCTGCGCCGGCGACAGGAGTGGTGTCGCTGGACGCGGACGCCGCCAACCTGCGCCGGCGGGGCATCGTGGTCGTCGCCGCGCAGCTCATCGCGCTCAACGTGATCGTGATCTCGCTGGCCGGCGACTTCGGCTGGCCCGGCGTCATCGTCGCGGTGCTCGGCCTGGCCGGCGGGCTCGGCTTCACGTCCTGGTGGCGGCGCAAGGAGCTCGGCGCCCTCGGCCCCGAGGGCAGCGGCAGTCCGTTCATCCTTCCCCGCCCGGCCGGCGCGCTGGTCGGCATCATCGCCCTGGCCGTGCTCGGCGTCGGCACGGCGTATGCCCTGAAGGGCGTGCGCTACCTGCTCCTGAAGCCGTCGCTGGCCCAGCTCCGCTGGTCCGACCTGTTGGGGTTGTCGCCTCGGGGCGTGGGGATCGCCTTCGCCATCGGCGGCCTGATGGTCGCCGTGATCGGCGGGATCCTGTTCCGCATCGCCAGGGCCCTCGGGCGGGCCGATACCCGCAAGCTCCTGGCCGTCGACCACCGGCCCCCGGTGCTGTACCTGCGGTCGTTCGGGGACGACTCGGTGCCCCTGGCCACCATCGCCTCGGCGCGGCGGCCGTTCTTCGAGCTGTTCTCGTTCCGTGGTCGTGACCCGTTCGAGGAGGCGGTGGCCTGGGAGTTCGCCACCTACGGACCGGTCGTGGCCGTGGGCCGGCCCGGGCACTCGCTGGCCTCGCTGGGCGCGGCACGTGAACACCTTTCCGACGACACCTGGCAGGACCAGGTCGCCCAACGCATGCACGACGCCCGCGCCGTGGTCGTCGCCACCGGCGAGACACCCGGGCTGCGGTGGGAGGTCTCGCAGGTGGTGGCGGGCGGGCACCTGGGCAAGGCGGTGTTCGTCTTCCCGCCGCTCGACGGCGCGGCGCTGGCCCGCCGGTGGGCGTTCACATCCACCGCGCTGGCGGCCGCCGGCGCGCCGGTCGGCCCGCTCCCGGTCGACCCCGGTCTGATCCACACGGCGCAGGTGGCGGCGGACGGCGTCGTGTCGGCCACGATCGCGACCCGTCGCGACGAGGCCTCCTATCGGACCGCCGTCGACCGGACGATGGAGCGCTTGCTGGGCTGACCCGGTCCGCCCGGACGGGTGGGGGTCAGGGCATCGTCAGGCCGGACAGCTCGGCGGCCAGGTTGGCGCGCGCCCGGTGCTCCTGGCTGCGCATGGGCGCGGTGAGGTAGATGGCGGGGCGGTCCAGGAAGGTCCGCAGCACGACCGCCCGCCCGGCCCGCCAGGACGCGTCGTCGACGTGGGCGTACTCGGCCCGGACGCCGCGCGCGTAGGCCTGGTACCGGGACGGTTCGGCGGCGAGGACGGCCAGGTCGGCGTCCAGCACGACCGCGGCGTCCCCGTCCTCGGGTTCACCGTCGGGATCGGAGGCGGCCGGTGACGTCTGATGGCAGGTGGCCATGATCAGGGCCGCGACCTTGTCGAGCCGGGCCGATGGGACGTCCAGCTCGGACAGGACGGTGCGTGCGAGCGCCGCGCTGTCGACCTCGTTGGTGTCCGAGCGCGGGTCGTAGACGGCGTCGTGGAAGAACAGCGCCAGGCGCACGGCCTCGCGATCGGTCACCGCGACCTGACGCGTGAGGTCCTCGGCCGCGCTCAGCACGGCGGCCAGGTGGGTCACCGTGTGGTAGCGCCGATGGGGCTCCCGGTAGCGGGCCAGGAGTCGCTCGAAGTGGTCGTCGGCGAGGCTCGTCCCGTCCCGGCCAGGGCCGACGGCGGCCTGCCACTGCGCTCGCAGCAGCTCCTCCACCCGTGCCAGCCTACGGCGATGGCCATCCTGGTCGATGAGCCGCTCTGGTGGTGGAGAGGTCGTCGTTGGTGCCACCTGGTGAGCGATGTCAGCCTCGCCGAGCTGCACGAGTTCGCGTCCACCCTGGGCATCCCGTCGCGCGCGTTCCAGGGCGATCACTACGACATCCCCGAGGACCGCCGCCCCGAGGTGCTGGCCGCGGGCGCGGAGCCGGTGCCGAGCCGTGAGCTGCTGGCGCGGCTACGGGCCGCGGGCCTGAGGCTGTCCCCGGCGCAGCGACGGGCCCGCTCCGGCAACCGCGCCGGCACCTGAGCCGGTCACCGCGCCGGCACCTGAGGCCGACCGGGCGCTCGCGCCGCTCAGGTGGCGCGCCACAGGGACGGCAGGCCGGTGTGCGCCCGCAGCGACAGCACCTCGGAGCCGGGCCCGAGGACGAACCAGTCGAGCAGCTCGACGCCGATCTCGTCGAACAGGTCGAGCAGCACCAGCCAGCGGACGACGTCGTCGTCAAGACCCACGCCGGGGCCCGCACCAGCGGCGGGCCGGTCCCGGATGGTGGCCAGCACGACGGCGTGGACGTCCGGCGACCGCCCGGCGACCTCGGTGGCGAGCGCGGCGACATCGAGCACGTCGTCAGGCGCGGTGGTGCCGCTCACGATGCAGCAACCGTGCCCGAGGTGCGCGTCGTCGAGGAAGAGGACGACGGTCTCCGGCCGGGGAGGGTCGCTGGCGGCCAGCCGGACGACGGCCAGTGCGGCCGAGGCGTCCGTCAGCGGGACGGGCGTGACGCCCTGGCCCGCGGAGTCGAAGGATGGGTGACGAAGGGTGGGGGCCACGGCGGCTCCTCGCGCTCGATGGGCGGCGGGGGAAGCCGTGGCGGCACCCTAACGACGGGGTGCTACAGCCTTCGTCCGATCACTTGTAGCGGAAGGTGATGCGGGCCCTGTTGAGGTCGTACGGCGACAGCTCCACCTGCACCCGGTCGCCCGGGAGCACCCGGATGTGGTGCTTGCGCATCTTCCCGCTGAGGTGACCCAGCACGTTGTGGCCGTTGTCCAGAAGGATCCGGAAGTGCCCGCCTTTCAGCGCCTCGGTGGCCTGACCTTCGAAGACGATGGCGTCTTCCTTCTGCTTCGGCACGCAGTGCTCCTGTCGTTCGGTCGGAACCCACTCTAGGAGCCGGAGGTGGCCGTCCCACGGCATGGTCCGCGGGGCGTCCGTCACGCCGGTGCAGACTGCCCCTCCGTGACTGCTCTTCGCGTGCTGGCCACCGTGGGGGGCATCGCGCTGGTGGCGTGGGCGCTCGTGTCGGCCATGAAGACGATGGTCCTGCCCCGCGCCGAGGCCTCGAGCGTGGCCGCCGCGCTGTTCATCAACCTGCGGCGGCTGTTCGACCGGGTGTGCTCCCCCAAGCGGTCGTTCGCGTTCCGGGACCGGGTCATGGCCTACTACGCGCCCGTCGTCCTGCTCCTCCTGCCCGTGACCTGGGTGACGATGGTGCTGCTGGGGTACACCGGCATCTACTGGGGGACGGGCATCGAGCCGCTGGCGGAGGCGCTGGCCATCAGCGGATCTTCGCTCTTCACGCTGGGCTTCGACCGCCCCGGCGACATGGGCCACATCGTCGTGTCGTTCACGGAGGCGCTGATGGGCCTGGGCATCGTGGCGCTCGTCATCTCGTACCTGCCGTCGATCTACGGCGCGTTCAGCCGCCGCGAAGCGCTGGTGGCGACGTTGGAGGTCCGGGCGGGGTTGCCGCCGAGCCCGGCTGAGCTCCTCACCAGATATGCCCGCATCGGCTGGCTGGACCGGCTGGGTGAGGAGCTGTTCCCGTCGTGGGAGATGTGGTTCGCCGAGATCGAGGAGAGCCACACGAGCCAGAGCGCGCTCAACTTCCTGCGCTCACCCCATCCCGGGCGGAGTTGGATCACGGCGGCGGGCTGCGTCCTCGACACTGCGGCCATCGCCAACGCCGTGCTCGACAAGCCGCATGACGCGCGGGCCGACGTCCTCCTCCGCGGGGGCTACCTGTGCCTCCGGCGCATCTCGGACTTCTTCGGCATCCCGTACGACCCCGATCCCAGCCCGGACGATCCCATCTCCGTGACCCGCCACGAGTTCGAGCAGCTCTGCGCGGAGCTCGAGGCGGCCGGGGTCCCGCTCAAGCCTGACCGCGAGCAGGCCTGGCGCGACTTCGCCGGCTGGCGGGTGAACTACGACAGCGTGCTCGCGGAGCTGTGCGCGCTCGTGATGGCGCCGCCCGGGGTGTGGTCGAGCGATCGGGTGACGGGCCCCCGCCGCCGCATCAGGATCGCCCGCCGGACCATGCTCTCCCGCATCTGACCGTGACGACGTGGTCGGCGTCCAGGCACCGACGACGCAGTCGAGTCGGGTCAGAGACGGCCCGGCCACTGCCCGGCGGCCCAGAACGACAGCGCCACACCGGCCAGCCCGAGCACGAAGGGCACCAGCATGTCCCACACCGGTGGGGGACCGTGATGGGGCCGCATCAGGACGAGGCCGCACAGGAACCCGGCCACCAGCCCGCCGATGTGACCGCCGATCGAGATGCCGGGGATGGCGAACGTCAGCACCAGGTTGATGATGAGGAGCCCACCGAGGTTGGTGCGCATGATCGGGATCTTGCGGATGACCATGCCGGCGACCGCGCAACCGACGAGCCCGAAGGCCACGCCGGACGCGCCGGCGGTGATGGCGCGCGGATCGTCCGTGAGGATGAGCGCGCCGGCCGACCCTCCGACGAGGCACGACAGGTAGGTGAGCGTGTAGCGCACCGGCCCCAGCGCGGGCTCCAGCATCAGCGACACCTGGTAGATCACGAGCATGTTCATGGCGAGGTGAAGCAGACCGAAGTGCACGAAGCCGCTCGTGAAGATGCGCCACCACTCGCCGCCGGCGTCGATGAGGATGGGGTTCAGGCCGTAGTCACGCTGGACATCGTTGATCCCCGACGACGCCAGGCCGCCGAACAGGCCGTCGCCGCCGGCCAGGCTGAGCAGGAACACGGCCACGCTGATCCCGATGAACACCTTCGTCATGAGGGTGGGGCGGCTCGCCCCCCAGCGACGCATGGACTCCCGCGTGGAGGGCCGGCTCTCGCGGATGCAGTCGGCGCACTGGGACCCGACGGCGGCCGGGGTGAGGCAGTCCGTGCAGGCCGGGCGTCCGCAGCGGGTGCAGGCCCGGCCGGTGGCCCGTGAGGGGTGTCGGTAGCAGGTGACGGGAGTCGGCGGGGGGAGGCTCACGGTGAGGGTGCAGCGTAACGGCGGCCCGCCCGTCAATCCCTGCACCGTCAATCCCTGCACCAGGCATGGAGCAGCTCCCACGAGTAGATGCCCGTGGAGTGGCCGTCGCTCCAGCGGATGGACAACCCCCAGGCGCCGACCAGCTCGGCGTCCTCGATCCACAGCTCCGTCGTCTGCCCCGGTCGCGGCCAGGACACCTCGCCCCGCTCGCGCTGGCTGCGGCACGTGGCGCACGGGCAGATGCCGCGCAGCTCCTCGAGCCCGAGCTCGCAGACGGCCCCGTCGTCGAAGGTCAACCGCACCGAGCGGCGGCGATCGATGTCGATGTCGGTGACGCTGACGGACGAGGCAGCCACCGCGTCGAACGTAGCGGTGGCCCGCTCCCGTCGCTACGTTGCCCGGCCGTGAGCGACGAGCAGCCTGCCCGGTTCGATGTCGACACGGCCGTCGTTCCGGCGGGCGACGGTCGCTTCGAGGCGCGCATGGATCGCGGGTGGTGGGTCGAGCGGGGACCGAACGGCGGGTACGTCGCTGCGGTCATCCTGCGCGCGCTCACGGCGGCCGTCGACGATCCGCAACGCACACCCCGCTCGTTCACCGTGCACTACCTCGCCCCGCCGGAGGAGGGCCCGGTCACCGTGCGGACGACCGTCGAGCGGGCCGGGCGCCAGCTCAGCTTCGTGACCGGCCGCCTGGAGCAGGGCGAGCGGCTGCTGGCGCTGTCGCAGGCCGTCTTCAGCGTGCCGGTCGTGGCCCCGGAGTTCGACGAGGCGAAGCCGCCCGACGTGCCGCCGCCCGAAGAGCTCGAGCGCCTCGCCCTCGAGACGCCGTTCGAGATCCCGTTTCGGGCGCACTACGACTCCCGCTGGGCCATCGGCCCCATGCCGTTCACCGGTGGCGACCGCGCCGAGGTGGGCGGCTGGATCCGCCTGACCGAGCCCCGCCCGGCGGATCACGCGCTCCTCGCCGCGGTGGCGGACGCCTGGGTGCCGCCCGTGTTCAGCCGCGCCCAGGAGCGCTTCGGTGTGCCGACCATCGACCTCACCATCCACTTCCGCAGCCGGCTCCTCCCCGACGACGAGTGGTTCCTCGTCGTGTTCCGCACCCGTTCCTCCGTCGAGGGCTTCGCTGAGGAGGACGGCGAGATCTGGAGCCGGTCAGGCCGCCTGCTGGCCCAATCGCGCCAGCTGTCGCTGGTGCTGTCGCTCCCTGCCTGAGATCAGAGGCCGTCGACGGCGCCGACGGCCTGGAGGACGACGGCGGTCAGCACCATGACGACGATGAGCGCGTTGTAGACGCTGTGGGCCCGTGCCGACTCGAGCACCGCCTCGCGCCGGCTCTGGTCTGGGCGGTACCCACGCAAGTAGCAGTGCATGAAGTAGGCGCCGCCGCAGGACAGGGCCAGGGCGACGCCGATCGGGATGCCGATCAGGGCGTGGGCCAGGCCGAACTCGATCGTGCGGCGGACGCGACGCGGCCAGGACCACCGCTCGCAGCCGCGGCGGAACGCGCGCTCCTCGGCCAGCGCGAACAGCGGGATGGCCGGCAGCAGCAGGGCGAGGAAGACACCGGGGATGATCCACTCGAGCGGTGTGCCCGAGGTCTGTTCGGTGGTGCCGGTGACGGGGTTGCCCGCACCGCCGAGCGCGCTCCACCAACCCCAGTCCAGTCCGGGCACCAGCAGCAGCACGGAGGCCACGACGAGCACGAGCGTGAGGACGAGCGGGGCCGGCCAGACGTGGCGCCAGCGGATGCCGCGGAGGATCGGCAGGGTCTGTGAGCGACCGGCGGCGGTGAAGGAATGGCGAGCGGCGCCGGCCAGCCGGAAGCCGACGAAGGCCAGCACACCGACCGTTAGGACGAGTTCCACCACCCCGGGTAGGTTGCCACGACAGCCGACTGACTGGGGGTCGCATGGCCTGGGACTTCTCCACCGAGCCCGAGTTCGAGGCGAAGCTCGACTGGATGCGCAGCTTCGTCCGCGAGGAGATCATGCCCCTCGAGACCCTCGCCGACCTCTTGCGCTCGCCGGAGGGGCGGCAGCGCTTCGTCGCCATCACCGCGCCGCTCAAGGAGCAGGTCAAGGACCAGGGCCTGTGGGCGGCCCACCTGCCGCCGGAGATGGGCGGCGGCGGGTTCGGCCAGGTGAAGTTGGGCCTCATGCACGAGATCCTCGGCGCCTGCATCTATGCGCCGGGCATCTTCGGCAACCAGGCGCCGGACTCGGGCAACGCGGAGCTCATCGCCGTCGGCGGCACCGACGAGCAGAAGCGGCAGTGGATGGAGCCGTTGCTGGCCGGCGAGCTGCGGTCCTGCTTCTCGATGACCGAGCCGGGGGCGGGCGCCGACCCCACGCTCCTCACCACCCGCGCCGAGCGGGACGGCGACGAGTGGGTCATCAACGGCCACAAGTGGTTCTCCTCCAACGCCAGCATCTCGGACTTCCTCATCGTGATGTGCCTCACGAACCCGGACGTCGAGCCCTACCGGCGGTACTCGATGATCATCGTGCCCACCCGCACGCCGGGCGTGAACATCCTCCGCGACGTGCCGACGATGGGGGAGCCGGACCACCGCACCGGCGAGCCCGGCGGCCACGCCGAGATCCTGTACGAGGACGTGCGCGTCCCGGCCGACAACATCATCGGCAATCCCGGGGACGGCTTCGCGCTCGCCCAGAAGCGGCTCGGCCCGGGTCGCATCCATCACGCCATGCGCTGGCTGGGCCAGTCCAAGCGGGCCTTCGACATGCTGTGCGAGCGGGCGCTGTCGCGCTTCACCCACGGCTCGCTGCTGGCGGAGAAGCAGATGGTGCAGGACTGGATCGCCGAGAGCTACGCGGAGCTGCAGGCCGCCCGCCTGCTGACCCTGCAGGCGGCGTGGAAGATGGATCAGCTCCATGAGGCGGGGCGGCACCACAGCGACGCCCGCATCGAGATCGCCACCATCAAGTTCTGGGGCGCCCGGGCCCTCTACAACGTGATCGACCGGGCCATCCAGGTGCACGGCTCGCTCGGCTACACCACCGACCTGCCGCTGGAGTCGATGTACCGCGCCGCGCGGGCGGCCCGGATCTACGACGGGCCGGACGAGGTCCACAAGGTCACCGTCGCCCGGCAGGTGCTCAAGCAGTACAAGCCGGCCGAGGTGCCGAGCGAGCACGTGCCCACCCGCCGCCGCGCCGCGCAGGAGAAGTTCGCCGAGTACCTCGACGGGATGGCGCTGAACTCGTAGGTCAGCCGCCCGTCAGCCGACGGTCGTGGTCGTCGTCGCTGCCGGCGGTGGTGGCTGTGCTGGCCGTGGTCGTGCTGGTGCGCCGGCCGGACCGTGGTGCTGCTCGAGGCCGCGGCTGCCCGCGGCGCGGCGCTGTAGCGCCCGACGACGCTGACGGTGGCGATCGACGACGCCTCGATGTCCGGGATGACCTCCTCGCCGTCGAACCCCGGCGCCAGGCCGAGGTCCTGGTCGAGGGCGTGGAGCTGCACCAGGTACTCGTGCTCCCCGGTCCCCGGCGGGGGGCACGGGCCGCCCCAGCCGACCTCGCCGAAGCCGTTCGTGCCCTGGATGCCCCCGGCCGGCGCTTCGCCCTCGCCCAGGCCGGTCACGCCGGGGTCGATGCCCGCCACGACCCAGTGCACGAAGCCGTCGGCCGACAGATCGGTCACGACCACGGCCAGGTTGGTGGCCTCGACCGGGACGCCGGACCACGAGAGCGCGGGCGAGAGGCCCTCGCCCGACTCGCCGCCGGCGCTGTCGCACGTGAAGCGCACGTCGATGACGCGCCTCGTCGTCCCAGGGAGCCCGCAGCGTCAGCCCGAGCTCGCCGACGCCTTCGCCCGGCAGGCCGGATCCGAGCACCGCGGGATCGGCGGGGATCGTCGTGGTGGTGCTGTTGAACACCGAGGCCGTCTGGTCCGGACCGGCCGGGCGCAGCTCGCGGCCGTCGCCGGTGTCGCAGCCGATGAGCGGACGGCCGCGGCCACGGCGGCGACGGGGAGGAGAGGCCGCGCGGGCACGGTCGGGCCGACACTACGGCCGGGCCTGCCTGGGCGGACGGTCAGTCCGTCTCTGGCGTTTCGGGGTCGGCCACGACGCGTGCGGCCTCCGTCGCGCTCGCCTCGGGCACGGAGGCCGCGGTGGCGCCACCGCCGCCGATGATCCTGACGATGCGGGCGGCGCTCGGCACGCCCCGGCTGTCCAGGGCGATCGCGTAGTAGTGCCCGGCTGGGGCTTGGCTGAGCGGCGGTACCCGCACGCCGACGCTGCCGTTCGCCGGGTTCCAGGCCGACGTCACAGGCAGCACCAGCCTCCGTTGCGAGGTGTCGATGCTGTGGGTTACCGACGGCAGCCCCATCAGCACGACGGAGCCCAGCCCGTGGGCGGCGCTCACCCCGAGGGTGATGGTGCCGCCGGACGGCCACGTGGCGCTCCCGGGGTTGGTGATCGTCGGCCGGCCGGCCAGCGCGAGGTACTGGGGGCTGTACACCTGGCCGCTCGGGAAGGTGGGGGCGCTGCCGGTCCGGCCGCCTCCCGCCGACAGGACCCGGCCGTCGGCCAAGAGCACGGCGTTGGAGTGGTACATGCGGGGCACCGCCAGGTCCGGGAGCGTCGTCCAGCTCTCCGTTGCCGGGTCCCACACCTCGGGCGTCATCACCGCCTTGGCGATGGTGGACGTGCCGTCAGTGGACCCGCCGATCGCCATCACCCGCC
Source organism: uncultured Acidimicrobiales bacterium (assembly GCA_963769115.1). Taxonomy (GTDB): domain Bacteria; phylum Actinomycetota; class Acidimicrobiia; order Acidimicrobiales; family Ilumatobacteraceae; genus DASTFY01. The sequence continues at coordinate 185,568 of CAVYKN010000011.1, read as the reverse complement.
CGTCCGGGAGGACCACGGTGCTGAACTTCTTGCGCTTCAGGTTGAGCGAGCCGACCTTGCGCCACGTCGGGCTGGCGGCCTTCAGGTCGATCACCCACGAGTCCGTGCCCGTGCTCCCGGCGGCGTAGAGGAGGATCTTGCCCGTGTCGTACATGGCCATGCCGGTGCCAGCGGCCACCGGCGGGCTCTTCGTGACCGTGGTCCAGGTCTGGGCGTCGACGTCCAGGTAGGCGGACTTCCCCGACGCGTTCTTCACCACGAAGACCTTGCCGTTGGGGGCGAGGACGGCGCGGGGGTAGAGGCCCATCGGCTTGGATTCGGCCAGCCCCGGCAGCTCGCGCCAGGTGTTGGTGATGGGGTTGTAGATCTCGGACAGGTTGGCCATGAGGCCCTTCCTGACCTGCCCGCCCAGGGCCACCTGGCGGCCGTCGGGCAGGGCGATCACCGTCGGGTACCACCGCGGGGTCTTCATCGACGCCGCCGCGCTCCACGTGTTGGAGGCCCAGTCGAAGATCCGGGTCACCGCGAGGCCGCTCCCCGGCTGCTTGTAAGCGGTGCCGCCGACGACGACCAGGCGGCCGTCGGGGAGCTGCGTCTGGAAGGCGCAGAACAGGGCCACGTTCACGCCGGGCGTCGACGAGAAGGCACCGGTGGCCGGGTTCCAGCGCCGGGCGCTGGTGAGCCCGTTCTCTTTGTCCCACATGAGGACGTCGCCGTTGGGTCCGACCGAGAGGTGAATGGCGACGAAGTTGTTCCAGTCCATCACCCCGGACCAGGAGCCGGGACCGGCGGGCGCCGCGCCCGTCGGGCCGGCGGCAGTTGCCACGATTGTGCCGGCCAGCGCCATGGCGACCAGCGTCCGACCCATCCGACGACCGATCATATCCTGGATCTCCGGTTCGTGATCACGGGCCGCCCGCCAGCCGAGTGCCGACTACAACGGTACGCCCGGGCGTACCGTCCGGACCGAGCCCGCGGACGCCGGGCCACGCGCGTGGCCCGGCCAGGGCTCTGCTGGCCACCGCCGAGCGCGGTGCCGGCCGCCCGCCGTGGCCAGCCGAGAGCACTCCCCGGGGGGCGGGAAGGGGCCGGTGACGGCGGGGCGGGACCTGTGCAGGTGTCGGGCGCGCCGCCACGGGGAAGGGGGGCCCGGCCGCGGCCAGCAACGGACCGGGCGGCTCGACTACTGGGCGGAGCGGTTGGAACGTTACGACCGGCCTGGACGGGCGATCAGTCCTCCTCGCGGGGCTCCACGACGGCGACCTGCCTGGGAACGTTCGGGTCCACCGCGGCCGGAGCCGCCTCGACGGCGGCTTCCACCGCGGCTGCGCCACCGCCGGCTACGAGCTGCACGATCTTGGCCGCGCTCGGCACGCCGCGGCCGTCCAGGGCGATGGCGTAGTAGTGCCCGGGGGCGGCGTTCTTGATCGACGGCACCTTCACCGAGATGCGGCCGGTGGCGGGCTCGTAGGCCGACGTCACGGGCAGCGTGAGGCGCCGCTGCTGGGTGTCCAGGCCATGGGTGACGCCCGGCAGGCCCATGAGCACCACGGAGTGGATACCGTTGGCCGAGCTGACGGCCAGGTTCACCGAGGAGCCGGACGTCCAGACGTCGGGGCCACCCGTGATGGCCGGGCGGTTGGGCATGGACAGGTAGGGCGGTGAGTAGAGCTGCGAGCTGGGGAAGTTCGGTGCGCTGCCCGCCCGGCCGCCGCCCGCCGTGACGACGCGGCCGTCCGGGAGGAGCAGGGCGTTGGAGTGGTACATGCGGGGCACCGCCAGGTTGGGCAGCGTCGTCCACCGTTCCGTGGTCGGGTCCCAGATCTCGGGCGTCAGCACGGCGTTGGCGATCACGGAGTCCCCGTCTGTGGAGCCGCCGATGGCCATGCACCCGGCCGTCGGGGAGCAGCACGGTGCTGAACTTCTTGCGCTTGAACTGGAGCGAGCCGACCTTGCGCCAGGATGGCGCCGCGGCGTTGAGGTCGATGACCCAGGAGTCCGTCCCGCTGCCGCCGATCGCGTACAGCAGGATCTTGCCGTTCTCGTACATCGCCATCCCGCCGCCCGCCACGTGGGCGGGGCGGGCGTGACCTCGGTCCACTGCTGGGTGTCGACGTCCATGTAGGCCGACTTCCCCTTGGCGTTCTTGATCACGAACACCTTGCCGTTGGGCGCCAGGATGGCCCGCGGGTAGAGGCCCATGGGCTTGGACTCGGCCAGGCCGGGCAGCTCGGTCCACGTGTTGGTGGCCGGGTTGTACAGCTCGGCCAGGTTGGCCATGACGCCGGAGTCGTTGATCTGGCCGCCGAGGCGTGACCATCCGGCCGTCCGGCAGCGCGATCACCGTCGGGTACCAGCGCGGGGTATGGAGGGACGGGCCCTTCGTCCACGTGTTCGTGCCCCAGTCGAAGAACTGCATCACGTCGATGCCGGTGTTGCCGGCCTTGTAGGCCGTGCCACCGACCACCGCCAGGCGTCCGTTGGGCAGCCGGGTCTGGAAGGCGCAGAACAACGACAGGGGGAGCCCGGGGGTGTCCGTGAACGCGCCGGTGGCCGGGTTCCACCGGCGGGCGCTGGTGAGGCCCTGGACGCGGTCCCACATGAGGACGTCGCCGGTCGGGCTGACCACCAGGTGGATGGCTACGAAGTCGTTCCAGCTCACGAGCGAACCGAAGCCGCCCTGGCCGGCGACCACCGGGCCGGGCAGGCTCGGGAGCACGCCGGGGCCGCTCGGTCCGGGTCCTGGCGCGGGACCCGGCGCAGGGCCCGTCCCAGGCGGGACGCAGGCCGTGACGGTGAGGAGCAGGGCGGCCAGCCCGACCGGGCCCGCCACCCGCAGCCGGCTGACGATGGTTCCACAAGACATTCCGCGGACCTCCCGTTGCTCGGACGATCACCGTACGCGTAGATGGCCGCGACGTGGTGAGCCCCATGGCACGCCAGGCCGTCGGGCCCCGCAGGGTTCACCCATCCCCACGGCCGGCGCGGCTCTGGCCACGATCGGCACCGAGCCGTGCGCATCGCTGTCCCATCGACGGCTCCCGCGGCCCGGCCCGGTAGCGTGACGACGTGGCTCCAGCTGATCCCGAGGGCTTCCCACTCTGCGTGCTGACGGTGCACGCCCACCCGGACGACGAGGCCTCCAAAGGCGCCCCTACGCTGGCCCGGTACCACAGCGAGGGCGTCCGGACCGTGCTCGTGTGCTGCACGGGAGGGGAGGAGGGCGACCTCCACAACCCCTCGCTCCGTGAGCCCGGCCAGCCCTTCCACGGGCTCTCGCCGGAGGCAGGAGAAGGCCCTGCTGGCCGAGCTCCGGCCCCAGGAGCTGGCCCGTTCGGCCGAGATCATCGGCTTCGACGAGGTCGTGATGCTCGGCTACCGGGACTCCGGCATGAAGGACAGCCCGGCGAACGACGATCCGGCCAGCTTCCACCAGGCCGACTTCGACGAGGCCGTGGGCCGGCTGGTCGAGGTCATCCGGCGCACACGCCCGCAGGTCATCGTCACCTACAACGACGACCAGCAGGGCTACCCGCACCCGGACCACCTGAAGGTCCACGACATCTCGCTGCCGGCCTTCGACCGGGCCGGCGACCCCGACTGGTACCCGGAGCTGGGCCCGCCGTGGCAGCCCAGCAAGCTGTACTACACGGTGTGGAGCCGGCGCCGGCTGCTGGCCGTCCACGAGGCGCTCCTGGCCCTGCGGGGTGCATCGCCGTTCGACGAGGCCTGGTTCGAGCGCCCGGATCAGGACGGCCGCATCACGACGCAGGTCCCGGTCGGTGACCACCTGTGGGCGAGGTCCGGCGCGCTGCGGGCGCACGCCACCCAGGTGGACCCGAGCGAGGCGTTCTGGTTCGGCCTCTCCGACCAGGAGCTGGCGGACGTCTACCCCTACGAGGACTGGATCCTGGCCCGCTCCGTCGTCGGCGAGCCGGCGCCGGGCGAGATGGAGGACGACCTGTTCGCGGGCGTGCGGGTGTCGGTACGGCAATGAGCGATGGAGCGGCTCCGTGTCACGGTGCGGAGGGGCGAGATGACGGGCACCGTGCAGTACCGGGTGGTCCTGGGCAAGAAGGACGAGATCGTGATCGGTCCCGACGACGCCGACGTCGTCATCACCGTCCCCCAGGCCGACTGCGGCCTGGACCCTGCCGTCGCCTACATGCAGGGCCGGCTCAAGGCCGCGGGCCACACGGGCGTGCTCTTCGAGGCGTTCCGCTCCGGCGCGGCCGCCGAGGTGCTCAAGGCCCACGCCTGAGCGCCGGCGGCTGACCGGCTGCGGTCGGTCTCAGGCCGAGTTGCGGGCCGGCGCCTCGCTGCGCATCAGGTCCCGCAGGTCGCGGTAGCCGATCCGCACGGCCCCGACGGCGTCGAGGGCCTCGCGCAGCGCCGGCGCCATGATGAGGTCCAGATCGTCGATCCAGCCTTCGGCGTCGGGCGAGATGGCCCGCACCTCCGGGGTGTCGACGGCGGGCTGCACGTGCAGCTCCGTGACCCCCGGCTGCAGCTGCGCGACCTCCTTGAGGATGCGCTCGCGGCTGCCGGCCCGCCAGGCGTTGTCGAAGTGGTCGGGGAACAGCACGCCCTCGTCCGCGGCCAGGGCGCGGAACGGGAAGCCGGCGTCCCGTTCGCCGACCGTCGACGGGAGGCGGACCGGGAGCCGGAAGTCCACGGCCAGGTCGAGGTAGACGTCGAAGAACTCCGGTCGCAGCGACATGGCCGACAGGTGGGGAGCGAGGTGGGTGACGTCGAGGCCCCACTCGAGCGCCCGCTCGAGCTGCGTCCGGCACTCGCGCCGGACCTCTTCCTGGTCGGCGTGCTCCCAGAGGTCGTCGATGCTGCGGGGGAACCCGCCGTCCCCGTCGACCAGTGACGGCGCGTGGGTGATCGGCCCCCACCGGTACAGCTCGTGCTCGGCGTTGAGGGTGAGGTGGACGCCGAGGTCCTCGCCCCGCTGCTCGGCGGCGGCGTGGCGGGCCCACGGCCCGGGCACCATCAGCGAGGCGCACGTCGCCGCGCCGTGGCGAAGCGCGGTGAAGATGCCGACGTTCAGCGCGTGGCAGGTGCCGAGATCGTCGCAGCTGATGATGACGAGCTTGTCGCCGGCGCGGTAGCCCAGGCGTTCGACCAGGCTGGAGCCGTCGGGGTTCGGCACGGCGGCCACGCTACCGGTGGCTGTCAGGACGGCGCCGGACAGGCGCCCCACAGGCCGCGGCCGGCGCGCCGGGCCTCGTCCACCGCGTCGGCGATGGCGCCGGCGTACGCCGTGTTGGGCCGGATGGACAGCACCGTGGCGGCCCCCTGGCGGGCGAGCTCCAGGTTGACGAACAGGCCGTCGCTGCGGTGCACGTAGGCGAGCAGCCGGCCGTAGTCGTCCCGGGCCTCGACATCCCGTTCGAGCCGGACGGACGTCCCAGGAGGGATGAGGATCTCGGTGAGCGCGGTGGCCTCGGGGCCGTAGCACTCGACGGGCGAGTCCTGGTCCTTGGTCTCGGGTGTGTCGATGCCGATGAGGCGGACCCGCTCCTCCCGGCCGTCGAGGTCGAGGTCCACCGTGTCCCCGTCGACGACGTGCTCGACGACGGCATCGCCGGCCGAGGGGCCCGGGCGACCGGGCCGGCGTGGCGGCGGACCGGTCGAACGGCAACCCGCGAGGAAGACGAGCGACGCGACGGCACCGGCGGCACGGAGATGGGGCATCGGAGCCTCCAGGCGGGAGCCTCTGGGAGGGAGGGATGGCGACCGGCCGCCCGCAGCGGCGAGCGCGCAGTCTGGCACGGGGGTGTCGCAGCGGGAGTGCGGAGGGGGCGGTGTACCGTCGCCGCGTGGTCGCGACGGTGGGCGTCAAGCGCACGATCTGGTGGGACGGGCAGTCCGTCACCGTGATCGACCAGCGCTACCTGCCCCACCGTTACGTCACGCGGCGCTGGCGCACGGTGGATGACGTGGCCGAGGGCATCCGGGTCATGCAGGTGCGCGGCGCGCCCCTCATCGGCGTCGCCGCCGCCCACGGCGTGGCACTGGCCATGGCCGCCGACGCCCGCGACGCTGCGCTGGACCACGCCATGGAGACCCTCTCGGCGACCAGGCCGACGGCCGTCAACCTCCGCAACGCGCTGGAGCGGATCGACCTGGACGTCCGTCCCCGCCCCAACGAGCTGCGGGCGGCCGCCGCCCGGGTGCTGGCCGAACGCCTGGCCGACGACGACGCCACCGCGTGCCGCGCCATCGGTGAGATCGGTGCCCGGCTCATCAGGGACGTGGCCGACAGGGTGGACCGGCCCGTCCAGGTGCTGACCCACTGCAACGCCGGCTGGCTGGCTTGCGTCGAGTGGGGCACCGCCACCGCGCCCGTGTACGTCGCCCGGGAGCGGGGGATCGACGTGCACGTGTGGGTGAGCGAGACGCGGCCACGCAACCAGGGCGCGTCGCCTGACGGCCTGGGAGCTGGCGCAGCGCCGCATCCCCCACACGGTCATCGTCGACAACGCCGCCGGCCATCTCCTGGCTTCCGGGCAGGTCGACCTGGTGCTGGTGGGCGCCGACCGCATCGCCGCCAACGGCGACGTCGCCAACAAGATCGGCACGTACCTGAAGGCGCTCGCCGCGCGCGACAGCCACGTGCCGTTCTACGTGGCGGCTCCGACGACCACATTCGACATGCGGGCCGCGACGGGTGCGGTCATCCCCATCGAGGAGCGGGGGCCGAACGAGGTCACCAAGGTGTACGGCCGAGCCGACAACGGCCACACCATGGGCGTCACCGTCACGCTGCCGGACACCGACGTGCGCAACTGGGGCTTCGACGTCACACCGGCCCGACTCGTCTCCGGGTTCATCACCGAGCGGGGCCTGATCGCCGCGGCGCCGTTCGCCATCGCCCAACTCCTCTCGTGAGCTTGCCGGTGACCGGGGCCGGCCGTCGGGAGGTCGTGTCGGCGGCGCGGCGGCTGTCGGCGTGGGGGCTGAACGTCGGCACGGCGGGGAACGTCGGCCTGCGGGTGGACGGCGGGCTGCTGGTGACGCCGAGCGGCGTGCCGGCCGAGGACCTGCGCGAGGAGGACGTCGTCGCGCTGGACGCGGACGGCGTGCCGCAGCCGGGGCAGCTGGTGCCGACCAGCGAATGGCGGCTGCACGTGGCTGTGCTGGCGGCGCGTCCGGATGTCGTGGGCGTCGTGCACACCCACTCGCCCGAGGCCACGGCGGCGGCGTGCGTCGCCCGCCCGCTGCCCGCGATCCACTACGTCGTGGCCCGCGCCGGCCGCTCGACCGTGCCCTGCGCGCCGTACGCCACCTACGGCTCGGAGGAGCTGGCCGCCAACGTGGTCGGACGCACTCGGCGACGGCATGGCCTGCCTGATGGCCAACCACGGCCTGCTGACGGTGGGCCCGACGCTCGAAGCCGCCGTCGCCCTGGCCGCCGACGTCGAGTGGCTGGCCGGGGTGTGGCGGCGGGCGTCGGCGCTCGGCCAGCCGGTGGTCCTGCCGGACGACGAGATCGCCCGCGTCGCCGAGCGGTTCAGGACCTACGGCCAGGGGACTTGAGGGGTCAGCCCCAGATGCTGCGGCGAGGGGCGGGGGTGACGATGGTCGCGCCCTCGAGCGTGCCGACGGGCGTGATGCACAGGCGGGTCTCGGTGCCGTCGACCACGGACTCGCACTTGCCGCAGATGCCCTCCTGGCAGCCCCGGCGGGGACGGGCGTGGCCGGCGATCTCCCGGATCGCCTTGAGTGCGGCCATCGTCGGATCGCAGGTGATGGTGTAGGCCGTGCCGTCCACCGTGACCGTGGTGGTTGTCGCCGGCTCGCCGTAGCCGGCGAAGCCGCCGTTGCGGTCGACCCAGGTGCCCTGGGCGGGGTCCGAGACGGCCATGGCGGGCACGGTACGGTCGGGGCGCCGCACGCGGCAACGCCTTCGTTCCACAGAGGAGAACGCCTTGCTTGTCCCTGGAACACGGGAGGTGCAAGCGTGACAGCCGACAGGATCGACCGGGCACGATGGAGGGACACGTCATGGCCTTCGATGGGGAAGCGTTCGTCGCGGAGATGCGCCAGGAGCTCATCGACTCCGGTCGCACGCTCGACAAGGCGGTCTGGGTCGAGAGGGTGACCCAGGGCGAGGCCACGCCGCAGGAGATGGTCGGTTGGGCCCGGCAGCACTACTGGGGCGTCACGTACCACACCCGTCGCTTCCTCTCGATCTGGGTCGGCCGCATCCCCTACGAGATGACCGATGCCGTCATCGAGAACATCGGCGAGGAGGTGCTGGGGATCCAGTCCAAGTCGGGGTACGGCCACCTCCACTGGCTCTTCCAGTTCACGCGGGCGCTCGGCGCGCCGGACAGCGTCATCGAGGAGGCGACCCCGAACGTGGCCGCCGTGCTGTCCGAGAGCCTGCTGTACAACCTCGCCCACCAGCGGCCGTGGTACGAGTTCCAGTTCGGCGCCATCCTCGGCATCGAGAACCAGATCCCGGACGCGTACACGCGCGCCGTCCAGGGCTTCAAGGAGCACTACGGCGACGTGCTCTCGCCGGACGACTACGCCTTCCACACCATCCACATCGCGGTGGACGAGGAGCACGGCGGCGGCGTGGGCGCGTTCGCCGAGCGCTACCTCGACACCGACGCGAAGCGGCGCTCCGCTCGCGCCGCGTACTTCGCCGGCGCCGAGGCCACGCGCCGGTGCTGGGACGCGTTCGAGGGCGCCACGTGGTGACGGACGAGCTCGGGCCGGCTCGTGGCTGACGACCGGCGGGCGGAGGCAGCCGACGCGCTCTGGAACGCCGACCAGACGAAGGAGCCGATCGCCCCGCTCACCGAGACGTGGCCGGACATCGACGTCGTCGACGCCTACGAGATCCAGCAGGCCAACATCGCCCGGCGCCTCGAGGCCGGTGGTCTCGTGCGCGGCCACAAGGTGGGCCTGTCGGCCAAGGCGATGCAGGAGATGCTCGGCGTGCACGAGCCGGACTACGGCCACCTGCTCGACGACATGTTCTGCTACGAGCACGACGTCATCCCGATGTCGCGCTTCTGCCAACCACGGGCGGAGATCGAGGTGGCCTTCGTGCTCGGTCGCCCTCTGGCGGGACCGGGCGTCACCGTGGCCGACGTGGTGCGCGCCACCGACTACGTGCTCCCGTCCATCGAGATCGTCGACTCGCGCGTGCGGGACTGGAAGATCAAGATCCAGGACACGATCGCCGACAACGCCTCGTCGGCCGCGCTCGTGCTCGGCGGTCGCCCGACCCGACTGCACGACGTCGACCCCGCGCTCATCGGCGCGGTGCTGCGCAAGAACGGCGAGATCGTGGAGACGGGCTGCAGCGGCGCCGTGCTCGGCAACCCGGTCATCGCCGTGGCCTGGCTCGCCAACAAGGTCGCCCAGTTCGGCGTGACGCTGGAGCCCGGCCATGTGATCATGCCTGGCTCGTGCACCCGCATGGTGCCCGTGGCCGCCGGCGACACGATCCGGGCCGACTTCGACCGGCTCGGCCACGTGAGCGTCCGGTTCGCCTGACAGGAGAGGAGGAGGACGGTGCCCACCAAGGTGACGGCCGCCATCGTCGGGCCCGGCAACATCGGGACCGACCTCATGGAGAAGCTCCGGCGCTCGGCGGTGATCGAGCCCCGCTACATGGTCGGGGTCGATCCGAACTCGGAGGGGCTGCGACTCGCCGAGGCTGCCGGCCTGGAGGCGTCGGCCGAAGGCGTCGACTGGCTGCTGGCCCGGCCGGAGCCGCCGGCCATCGTCTTCGAGGCGACGTCCGCCTACGTGCACGTGCGCAACGCGCCCCGGTACGAGGAGGCCGGCATCAGGGCCGTGGACCTCACGCCCGCGGCGCGCGGTCCGTACGTGGTGCCGCCGGTCAACCTGCGCGAGCACCTCAACCGGCCCAACGTCAACATGGTGACGTGCGGCGGGCAGGCGACCATCCCCATCGTGCACGCCGTCCACCGGGTGGCGCCGGTGGACTACGCGGAGATCGTGGCCACGGTGGCGTCGGCCTCGGCCGGCCCGGGCACCCGGTCCAACATCGACGAGTTCACCCGCACCACGGCCAAGGCCGTCGAGGTCATCGGCGGCGCGGCCCGGGGCAAGGCCATCATCATCCTCAACCCGGCTGATCCGCCGCTCATCATGCGCGACACCATCTACTGCTCGCTGCCCGCGGACGCCGACGAGGCCAAGGTGGCCCGATCCATCCAGGACATGGTGGAGGAGGTGCAGGGCTACGTGCCCGGGTACCGCCTGCGCGGTGAGCCGCAGTTCGACCGGTTCGAGGACGGGACGGCGCGGGTGGCGACCTTCCTCGAGGTCGAGGGGGCGGGCGACTACCTGCCGCCCTACTCGGGGAACCTGGACATCATGACGGCCGCGGCGGCGAAGGTGGGCGAGGAGATCGCCCGGGAGCTCGTGACCGAAGGAGGAGGAGGCGCATGACGTACTCGGACCAGCTCGACATCCGGGTCACCGACACCAGCCTGCGGGACGGCTCGCACGCCAAGCGGCACCAGTTCACCGAGGAGCACGTGCGGTCGATCGTGGGCGCGCTCGACGATGCCGGCATGCCGGTGATCGAGGTCACGCACGGCGACGGCCTGGGTGGTTCCTCTTACAACTACGGCTTCTCGAAGACCGACGAGCGGGTGCTGATGAAGGCCGCGGTGGAGACCGCCCGACGGGCCCGCATCGCCGCGCTGATGCTCCCGGGACTCGGCACGAAGGACGACATCAAGGCCTGCGCCGACCTGGGCGTGGCGATCGTGCGGGTGGCGACCCACTGCACCGAGGCCGACATCTCCATCCAGCACTTCGGCCTGGCCCGGGAGATCGGGCTGGAGACGGTGGGGTTCCTGATGATGGCCCACTCCCAGCCTCCGGAGGCTCTGGCGAAGCAGGCGCGAATCATGGCCGACGCCGGCTGCCAGTGCGTCTACGTAGTGGATTCCGCTGGCGCGATGGTGCTGGAGGACGCGTCGGACCGCGTCGTCGCGCTCGTGGCGGAGCTGGGCGGCGACGCCCAGGTCGGGTTCCACGGCCACGAGAACCTGGGACTGTCGGTGGCCAACAGCGTGCTGGCCGTCCGGGCCGGCGCGGTGCAGATCGACGGCTCCACTCGCGCTTTCGGGGCCGGCGCCGGCAACACGCCGCTGGAGTGCTTCGCCGCCGTGGCCGAGCGGCTGGGCATCGCCACCGGCCTCGACGTGCTGAAGATGATCGACGTGGCCGAGGATGTGGTGCGGCCGGTGATGGACGGCGAGTGCGTGAAGGACCGCTTGGCCGTCATCATGGGCTACGCCGGCGTCTACTCGTCCTTCCTCAAGCACGCCTACCGGGCGGCCGAGCGCTACGACGTGAGCGGGGCCGACATCCTGCTCGAGTGCGGCCGGCAGAAGCTGGTGGGCGGCCAGGAGGACCAGATCATCCAGATCGCGGCGACGCTGGCCGGCGCCCCCTCGTGAGCGCCGTCGGCCTGGACCTCGTCTCGGAGGCCGCGGTCATGCTGGCCGCGGCCACCGCCGACCGGGTTGCCATCCCCCGCCTGACCGCGTCGTACCCGGACCTCTCCCTGGAGGTCGCCTACGCCATCCAGGCCGAAGGGTGCGCGCAGCGGGTGATGTCCGGCGAGCGGGTCATCGGGGCCAAGCTCGGGCTGACGGCCCGGGCCAAGCAGGAGCAGATGAACGTGGCCGAGCCCGTGTACGGCCGTCTGCTCTCGGGCGGCCTGCACCCTGCCGGCGATCCCGTCGCCGTCGACGAGCTCATCCATCCGCGGGTGGAGCCCGAGATCGTCTTCGTGATGCGGGACGGCCTGCGTGGTCCCGGCGTCACGGCGGCCGAGGTGCTGGGGGCGACGCGCGCCGTCTGCTGCGGGCTGGAGATCATCGACTCCCGCTACGCCGACTTCTCGTTCACCGCCGCGGACGTCGTGGCCGACAACACGTCTGCGGCCCGGATCGTGCTGGGACCGACCATGGTCGACCCGGCTGGCCTCGACCTCGCCCTCGTCGGTCTGCTGCTGGAGGTCGACGGCTCGACGGTCGCCACCGCCGCCGGCGCGGCCACGATGGGCCATCCCGCCGAGGCGGTGGCGATGCTGGCCAACTGGCTGGGCGCGCGGGGGGAGGCGATCCTGCCCGGATGGATCGTCTTCTCCGGAGGGTTGACGGCTGCCGTCCCGCTGGCCGCCGGCACCACGGTCACGGCCACGTTCGGCCACCTCGGCTCCGTGTCCGTGCGCGGGACCTGACCACGCCGTGAAGGACCTCCTGCTGGACTTCGGTGGCGTGCTCCTGCGAACGCCGTTCGAGCTCCGCCACGAAGCCGAGCGGTCGCTGGGGCTGGCGCCCGGGACCCTGTCGTGGGCCGGGCCGTTCGACCCGCCGTCCGATCCGCTCTGGCAGCAGTGGCAGGCCGGCGAGGTCACCGAGCGCGACTACTGGGCCCGGCGGGCCGCCTCCCACGGGCTCGAGACGCAGACGTTCATGGGCGGGTTCTTCGAGCCCGGTGGCGACCACCTGATCCGCGACGAGATGTGGGACGTCGTGCGGGCCCATCACGCCGCCGGCGGCCGGGTCGCCATCCTCACCAACGACCTGCGGGCCTTCCACGGCACGGAGTGGCTGGAGTCGATCACGGTGCTCGGCGAGATCGACATCCTGATCGACGCGTCGATCACCAAGGTGCTCAAGCCCGACCCTGCCGCCTACGAGGCCGCGCTCAGCGCCCTCGGCGACCCCGATCCCGCCACCGTCGTGTTCGTCGACGACCAGCAGAACAACCTCCGCGGCGCCGAGGCCTGCGGGATGGTCACCGTCTTCTTCGACCCCGTCGACATCCCTGGCTCGGTGGCCCGGGTGGAGAAGGCCCTCGCCGACTGAGCTCTGAGCCGAACGCGCCGTCGGCGGCTCATCCGGCTCCGACATCGCGATCACGGCGTCGTCCGCCGATTCGATATCGATTCGGCGGATGGGTCAGCCGACGTTGACCGTTCGGCAGCCGAGGGAGACCGCCCGGGCTCCGGTCGCCCACGCCGAGCGCCTCCACGCAGACCGACTGGCGTCCCGCCGGCGCGGCCACCGGGTAGCCGAAGCCGTGGAACGGGCCCATGCCGTTGTGGGTGCGGGCGACGTCGGGCCGGGGTCCGTTGGCCAGGACCACGCGCCGCCCGGCGCCCGTGGTGATGGCGACCTGGATGGGCAGGTCCGACTCGGGATCGAAGGCCCAGCCGCCGACGATGACCTGACGGGTGCCGGGCACCACGACCTCGATGCCGCCGACCGGGTCGGTGCCGCCGGGGTGAGGGAGCGTGGCCGCGTAGTCCCGCAGCCGCTGCCACTGTGCCGGGTCCTCCATGCCGAAGGCCCACTGCGCCATGCCCGAGATGCCGTACGTCCCGACGAGGCGGGCCCGGGCCAGCATGGACTCCACATCGGGGTACCAGACGGTGCGGGTCACCTGGCAGGTCACCGTCGGCGGCGGGGCGGGCCCGCCCGGCGTGGTCGGCGGCGGCGGTCCGGTGAAGGTGTCCACGTACGTGAACGTCATCTCGCTGGACGCGGCGTCGCGCACGGGCGTGGCCCGCTTCTGCGCGACGAGGGCGGGCATGTTGACGACCCGCACGTCCCGCTTGGCCGGCGTGACCCCGTTCGGGCAGGTGCCGGCGACACGCACGACGAAGTCCCGCCCGTAGGCCGGCACGCCGATCTGGACCTTGGCCGGGGCGACCACCTTGACCGCGTGGGAGACGATCCCGCTCACCCACGGCAGCGGGGCTATCGGGCCCGCAGAGCTGAAGCTGAAGTCGTAGGCCATGATCCGCAGCCGGTCGATGTGGTTGGCGATCCCCGCCCAGTCGTAGACCCAGTACCCGCTGCCGGCGGCCCGGGTGCCGTTGTAGATGGGCGGCGTCGTGACCGTGAGCAGCTTGGCCCGGCTGTGCAGCGCGGCGCCGAGCTCGCTCACGAACGCCACCCACGCCGGCCGTGTCGAGGCCCAGCTGGCCGTGCCGTCGGCGAACGCGAACTGCTCGTAGTCCAGATCGATCCCGGCGTAGCCGTTGGTCTCGACCAGTCTGACGAGGGCGGCCACGTGCCGGGCGCGCTGCGCGGGATCGGCGAGCAGGGCCGCCATGGCGCGCGCCGGCATGCCGTCGCGGACCGCCGGGATGAGCGGCAGGTTGGCGGCGCGGGCCTGCTGCACGACGGCGGCCTGCTCGCCGGCCGGCTCGTCGGACACGATGCTGTCCGCGCCGGTCGCCCTGAACCAGAACGGCGAGACCTCGGACACCAGGTCGCGTGCTGTCTGGACGGTGGTCTGCCCGGTGTCGGTGGTCCAGTACGGGATCCAACCGGTGACGATGCGGCGCGGCGGTCCACAGCCGGCCAGGACCGCGAGGCTGACGAGGAGGCCGGCCATCCCGGCCCGGGCGGACCGGCGAGCGCGGCCGTTCATGTCACAGCCGCTCGATCACCGTGCCGGTGCCCAACCCGCCGCCGCAGCACATGGTGATGAGTCCGTAACGCCCGCCGGCGCGGTCCAGCTCGTGGATCGCCTTCGTCATGAGCACCGCGCCCGTGCCCCCGAGGGGATGGCCGAGGGCGATGGCGCCACCGTTGGGGTTCACCCGCTCCATGTCGGGGTGCAGCTCCGCAGCCCACGACAGCACCACGGACGCGAAGGCCTCGTTGATCTCGACCGTGTCCATCTGGTCGATGGTGAGGCCGGTGCGCTCGAACAGGCGCTGCGTGGCGTCGATCGGCCCGGTGAGCATGAGGACCGGATCGACGCCGACCAGGCAGGTGTCCACCACCCGAGCCCGCGGGGTGAGGCCGAGCGAGGCGGCCTTCTCCTCGGTCATCAGCAGGACGGCGGCCGCGCCGTCCGAGATCTGCGACGACGAGCCCGCGGTGTGCACGCCGTCGGGCCGGGCGACCGGCTTGAGCTGCGCCAGCGCGTCCAGGGTGGTGTCGCGCAACCCCTCGTCCCTCGCCACCGTGTGGGTGGTGCCGACCGGCTTGCCGTCGGCGTCGAGGTCGGGCGCCTCGACCGTGACGTAGCTGCCGGCGAAGCGGTCCTCCGCCCACGCCCGGGCGGCGCGCTGCTGGCTGGCCAGGCCGAAGGCGTCGGTGTCCTCGCGGGTGATGCCCCACTTGTCGGCGATGCGCTCCGCGCCCTCGAACTGCGAGGTCATCTCGTACTGCCCGAAGTAGGTCTTGGGGATGGGGATGCCCAGCCCGAGGTCCTTGCGGGAGTTGGACCCGATCGGGATGCGGCTCATCACCTCGACGCCGCAGGCCACCGCCACGTCCACCACGCCGCCGGCCACCAGCGAGGTGGCCAGGTTCGTGGCCTGCTGGCTGGACCCGCACTGCGTGTCGACCGTGGTGGCGGGCACGGAGAGGGGTAGCCCGGCGGCCAGCCACGCCGTGCGGGTGACGTTGAAGCTCTGCTCGCCCACCTGGCTGACGCAGCCGCCGACCACCTGGCCCACCTCGGCCGGATCGATGCCGGTGCGGCTCAGCAGCTCGCGCTGCACCGTGGACAGCAGATCGGCCGGATGGACGCTGGACAGGCCGCCGCCCCTGCGCCCGACGGGCGTGCGGACGGCATCGACGATGACGACGCTGGTCATCGCGGCATCCTACGAGGGCCGGTCGGCGGGCGCCCCGGCGCGATCGCCTGCGGCAGGGGGTTCCCGTCCACATCGACTTGTCCCTCGGGCGGCGCCCCTGATACGCCTCGGCGGCGATGGCGGTCGAGTTCGTCCCGATGCTGCTCCCGCCCGATTCCCCGGCGGTGTCCGGGACGCGGTGGTTCTGGGTGCAGGAGGGCCAGGTGGCGATCACCGAGCTGACGCCCGAGGACGGCTGGCCCGTGCACTTCCTCGGCATGCTCGGGACCGAGGCCTGCTGGGCCGTCGAGGTCCCCGACGGACACCCCGGCCCGTCCGACGCCGGGTTCACGGACCTGCGCCGGCTGTGGAGCGAGGTGGAGCTCGTCAGGCTGGACCGTGGCCGGCCGGGCCGTGCAGCTCGTGGCCTGGGCCTCCACCCATCGCTACTGCGGGCGCTGCGGCGCGCCCACCGATCCTGTGCCGGGCGACCGGGCCATGCGCTGCCCGGGCTGCGGGCTGCTGGCCTATCCGAGGCTGGCCCCGGCCGTCATCGCGCTCGTGCACCGCCACACCGAGGAGCGGGGGGACGAGGCGTTGCTGGCCCGGGGCGTGCAGTTCGCGATGCCGATGTTCTCCTGCCTGGCCGGCTTCGTGGAACCGGGCGAGACCCTCGAGGCCGCCGTGGCCCGTGAGGTGTTCGAGGAGGTCGGCGTCCGGGTGGACGACGTGACCTACCAGGGCTCGCAGCCCTGGCCGTTCCCCCACTCGCTCATGATCGGGTTCTTCGCCCGGTGGGTGGACGGCGAGATCGCCATCGATCCCACCGAGATCGCCGAGGCCGGCTGGTTCACCAGGGACGACCTGCCGCCGATCCCGCCGCCCATCTCGATCGCCCGCAAGCTCATAGATCGGTGGCTGGCTGCAGGTGACGACCGAAGAACTCCAGGATGATGTCCATCCGCTGACGGCGGTGGGCGGGAGAGCCGGAGCGCGACAGCTCGTGGTTCTCGGCCGGGAAGCGGTGGAACTCGACCTCCTTGTCCAGGAGGCGGAGCGCGACGAAGAGCTCCTCGGCCTGGTTGATCGGGCAGCGCAGATCGTCCTCGGAGTGGAGGATCAGCATCGGCGTGTCGATCTCCCGCACGAAGCGGATCGGCGACATGCGGGCGTAGAGCTCGGGGTCCTCGAGGTGGTTGACGCCGTGGTTGGTGCGGAACACCGTCGCGATGTCCGAGCTCCACTCCTCGCTGACCAGGTTGTTCACGGCCCGCTCGCTGCAGATGGCCTTGAAGCGGTTCGTGGTGCCGGCCAGCCAGGTGGCCATGAATCCGCCGTAGCTGCCGCCGAGCATCCCCACCCGGTCGGGGTCGGCAGCCGGGCAACGGGCGAGGGCGGCGTCGAGCGTGGCCAGCACGTCGTCGACGTCGACCGATCCCCAGCCCCCGCCCGGCGCCTTCGGGTGGTTGGGACCCATGATGGCCTGGCCCCAGGCGGTCTCCCGCCCGGACGAGCCGCGCGGGTTGCCCATCACGACGACGTAGCCGGCCGTGGCCTGGATCTGCGCCTCGTCGAAGAACCGGTTGCCGTACTGGGTGAACGGCCCGCCGTGCACGTTGAGCAGTACCGGATAGCGCTGGGACGGGTCGAAGTCGGGAGGGGTGAGGAGCCAGCCGTCGACCTCGGCCCCGTTGGTCGACGGGGCGCTGAAGCGCTCGGCCGGAACGATGCCGGCGCGGGTGGCGAAGCGCTCGGTCAGCGAAGTCAGCCGCCGCTCCTGGCCATCGGGGCCGATGGCGTACAGCTCCGGCGGGCGCTCGATCGTCGAGGCGGTGAAGGCCACCGTGTCACCGACGGCGTCGAAGCCGGTGATGACCCGCTCGCCCCCCACCGCCAGCAGCGGGGGGCCGCTGCCGTCGGGTGCCACGCGGTACAGGTGCAGGTCGCCGCGGTCCTCGCAGGAGGCGATGAGCTCCCCGCCGACCCAGATCGGGCGCTGGGCCCCGGGGAAGGGAGCGAACGTGCGGTCGAGGCCCGAGGACACCCACCGTCGATCACCGGAGGCCAGATCGAGCACGCCGACCATGGCGTTCTGGGGATCGGTCAGGGGATCGTCCTGGCCGAGGAAGGCCACCTGGGACCCGTCGGGTGAGGGCGACGGGTTGCTGTACAGCCCGGTCTGCTCGGTGAGGGCGCGCCGCTCGCCCTCCAGGGGCACGAGGTGGAGGTCCTCGGCCAGGTCGCGGTCCCATGTCTCGTAGGCCGCGCCCGAGCAGACGAGACCGGAGGAGTCGGGGAGCCAGGACGGCCCCCCGAAGGAGTACTCACCCGGGGTGAGGTTGCGGGGCGCCTCCGTCCCGTCGGCCGGCACGACGTAGAGGTGCCGGGGCCGGTCGTACACCCAGTCCTCGCCGTTCAACCGGGAGAAGAACCGGGTGACCTGGCGGGGCGGCTGCTTGCCCGGTTCGCTCTCGTCGTAGCGGGGATCGAGCGTGCGCGACGCGAAGGCCAGGTGCTGCCCGTCCGGGGACCACTGCAGCTCCTCGACGCCGCCCTTCATGGCGCCGACGGTGCGGACCTCCCCGGGGCCGTCGACCGGGAGGAGGTGCAGCGTCGTCTCCTCGTCCTTGTCCCCGCGGTGGGACGTGAAGGCCAGCGTCGTACCGTCGGGCGACCACACCGGCGAGCCGTCACCCTTGTCGCCGGCGGTCAGCGGGCGGGGCGGCGTCCGCCCGAGCGCGTCGGCCAGCCAGATCTGGCTGCGGTACCGGTTGGCGGGCTCGTCGACCCGGGCGACGACGAAGGCGATCCGGGCCCCGTCGGGTGACACGGCGGGGGAGGCGGCGGAGACGAGGCCGGCGATGTCGGTGGGTCGCATCGGCGAGAAGGTAGCCGGGGGGCTACGCTGCGGCTTTCCTCTCCCGGGGTGGGGGACCAACGTGGACAGCGTGGGCGAAGCAACCGGTCGTGTGTCCGGGCAGCCGCCGTTGACGGGCTCGAGCGCGATGGGCTCACGCGCGCCGCTCGCCGCGCCCCGCCGGGACTTCGCCAGGTCGGCCCGCTCCCGCGCGCCCTCGTCGGGCGACTGGGGCGGTCCCGTTGGGGGAACGTCGTTGCGCCGGCTGGGCGAGCTGGGCGGGAGCGGTCCGCGCCGCGCCTCGCGGGGCTGGCGGCCGCGGTTGCCGCGCTTCCGGCTCCGCCGGCTGATCTGGGTGGCCCTCGCCGCCGCGGTGGCCGGCCTCGCCTGGGTCGGGCTGCGGCTCGTGTCGGCCGGGCCGAGCATCACCGGTCTGACCGACGGCGAGGTGGTGACCCCGACGGCGCTCGCGCAGCGGGACATCACCGTCACCACCGAGGGCGATCTCGACGCCATCGAGGTGCGCCTCAACGGCCGTCCGCTGCCCACCGTCGTCAACGACGGCTCGATGCTGCACGTCCGGCTCCCCATCCTCGTCGACGGGGGCTACGAGCTGGCCATCACCTCGGATCGGCGACCGCTGGGCCGGGTCACGACGATCCGAGACTTCACGGTCGACGGGACGCCGCCGGCGCTGCGCTTCGCGGCCCCGACCGAGCCTGTGCCCATCGACGAGCCGCTCACCCTCGTCGGGACCGCGGAGGGAGCGGCCGAGGTGGCCTCGCCGGGCGCGGAGGTGAAGGTCGCCGGCTCGGAGGTTTCGCTGGTCTTCCCCTATCCGCCGGCCGCTCCGGTCGAGATCGCCGCCACCGACGAGGCCGGCAACCGCGCGGTCATGGCCGTCGTCGTGCCCGTCGCGTACCCCGAGACGAAGGGCGTCCACGTCACCGCCAACGCCTGGGCCGACCCGGTCCGCAAGGCGGAGATCCTGCGGATGATCACGGAGAAGCGGATCAACACGGTGGAGCTCGACCTCAAGGACGAGGACGGCATCGTCGGCTACGCGTCCGACGTGAAGCTGGCCCGCGACATCGGTGCGGTGCAGGCCAGTTACGACCTGGAGGCCGCGCTCGACGAGCTCCACGGCCTCGGCGTGCGGGTCATCGGGCGCATCGTCGCCTTCCGTGATCCCATCCTGGCCAAGGCGGCGTGGGCGGCCGGCAACGCGGACTGGGTGCTCCAGACGCCCGACGGGCAGCCCCTGTCGGCGTACGGAGGCTTCACCAACTACGTGAAGCCCGAGGTCCGGGCCTACAACCTTGCCATCGCCGAGGAGGCGGCCCGCGCCGGCGTCGACGACATCCTGTGGGACTACGTCCGGCGGCCCGAGGGCGACCCGGCGACCATGGTGGTGCCCGGCCTCACCGGTCTGTCCAGCGAGGTCATCGGCCAGTTCCTGAAGGAGGGCCACGCCCTGCTGCGCCCGTACGGCGTGTACCAGGGTGCGTCCGTGTTCGGCATCTCGGCCACGCGGCCCCAGACCATCGCCCAGGACGTCCCGCTCATCGCGCAGCACGTGGACTACGTCGCCCCGATGGTCTACCCGGACCTCTGGGGCCTCGGCGAGTACAACCTGCCCAACCCCGAGGCCCAGCCCTACGACATCGTCTCCCGCTCGCTGCTCGACTTCCAGAGCGCCGTCGAGCCGATGGGCCGTGCGGTCGTGCCGTGGCTCCAGGACTACACGCGCCACATCCCGTACGGCCCGGCCGAGGTGCAGGCCCAGATGCAGGCGGCGGCCGACCGCGGCATCCACAGCTGGCTCTTCTGGGACCCGGACACCGAGTACAGCATCGACGGCTATCCGCTGCCGAGCTGAACAGCCCCTACGGTGGGGCCGATGGATCGGGAGCGGTACCTGGAGCTGCTGGCGGCCGAGTCGGCCGCGTTCAACGCCGCCGCGACCGCCGCGCCCCTCGATGCGTCCGTGCCGCCCTGCCCAGCCTGGACCGTCGCCGATCTCGTGTACCACCTCGGCGAGGTCCACTACTTCTGGGGCGAGGTGGCCCGCCGGCGCCTGGACGCGCCGACCGTCGAACCGCCTGCCCGTCCTCCCGACGGCGAGCTGGTCGCGTGGGCGGCCGAACAGGCGACCGAGCTCGAGCGCACGCTGCACGACACCGACCCCACCACGCCCGTGTGGACGTGGGCGCCCCAGAAGGACGTCGGGTTCATCGTGCGGCGGATGGCCCAGGAGACGGCGGTGCACCGCTGGGACGCCGAGGCCGCGGCCGGCGACGCGCGCCCGATCGACGCCGAGCTGGCCAGCGACGGGATCGACGAGTTCTTCGCCTTCTTCCTCGACGAGCGGCCGCAGGACGGCGGGGCCACCTTGGGCGGCTCGGTCCACCTGCACGCCACCGACACCCCCGGAGAGTGGGTCGTGCGGGAGGGAGCCGACGGCGCGCTGACCGTGACCGCGGAGCACGCCAAGGGCGACGCCGCGATTCGGGGCCCGGCGAGCGACCTGCTGCTCGCCCTGTGGCGCCGCATCGGGCTCGACGGCCTGGAGGTGCTCGGCGACCGGGACGTGGCCGACCGCCTGGTGGCCCGCACCACCGTGGAATGACGGCCTATCCCGTCGTCCTGCGCCTGGAGGGCAAGCAGGTGCTCGTCGTGGGAGGGGGGAGCGTGGCCGCCCGCAAGGTCGACGGGCTCCTGGCCGCCGGCGCCGCCGTCACCGTCGTGGCGCCCACGGTCGTCGACGAGCTGCGCGACGCCGCCACCCGCGGGGACATCGTGCTCGCTGAGCGCGCGTACCGATCCGGCGACCTGGACGGCTCGTGGCTGGTCGTCACGGCCACGGACGACGCCGCCACGCAACAGCAGGTGTTCGACGACGGTGAAGCGGCCGGGGTCTGGGTGAACGCTGCGGACGACCCGCAGCGCTGCTCGTTCTTCCTGCCCGCGGTGCACCGTCGGGAGCCGGTGCTGGTGGCCGTGTCGACGCAGGGGACGAGCCCGGCACTCGCCGCCTGGCTCCGCGACCGGCTGGCCGGCGCCCTGCCCGAGCGGCTCGACGATCTGGTCTCGGTGCTGGCCCGCCGCCGGGCCGAGGTGCAGGGCCAGGGCCGCTCGACCGAGAACGAGGACTGGCAGGCCGTGATCGACGCGTGGGCGGAGCTGGACGACCGCGACCCCCCGCCCGAGCCACGGCCACGCTAAATATCTAAAATCCGATTGCTTTAGTCAGGTTTTGCGTTACGCTCGTCGTCGTGCCCAGTGTCGAAGACGTCAAGGGCGCCAGCCGCAGTCTGCGGGGCGGCCTGGCCGGTGAGCTGGGAGACGGGACGGCGGCCTTCTCCGAGGAGAGCAGCCATCTCCTGAAGTTCCACGGCATCTACCAGCAGGACGACCGGGACGTGCGCCGCGAGCGCACCCGGTCCGGTCAGGACCTCGAGCACATCTTCATGGTCAGGGCCAGCGTCCCCGGTGGGGCCGTCTCGGCTTCGCAGTGGTCGGCGATGGATCGTCTGGCCGGCGAGGTGGCCGACGGTTCCCTCCGGCTGACCTCCCGCGGCGGCGTGCAGTTCCACTTCACCCGCAAGGGCGGGCTGGCTCCACTCATCCGGACACTGGACAGCCATCTGGTGACCACGCTGGCGGCGTGCGGCGACGTCGTGCGCAACATCGTGGCCTGCCCCGCGCCGCTCTCCGACAGTCGGCAGAAGGTCCTGCTCGATCTGGCCCAGCGCCTGGCCGCCCGGTTCCGCCCGACCACCGGCGCCTACTACGAGGTGTGGATCGACGGCGACCGCGCCGTCAGCGCCGAGCCGGCGCCCTCGGCGTCCCCTCCCGTCGAGGTGGACCCGCTGTACGGCGCTACGTACCTCCCGCGGAAGTTCAAGATCGGCCTGGCCTGGCCGGGCGACAACTGCACCGACATCTTCAGCCACGATCTGGGTCTCGTGCCGGTGGCGGGTGCAGACGGAGTCGACGGCTTCGCCGTCCTCGTGGGCGGCGGGCTCGGGGCCAGCCACGCCCGGCCCGACGACACCTTCCCGCGCCTCGCCGATCCGCTCGGCTGGGTCCCCGCCGACGCCGTCGAGGACGTCGCCGAGGCGGTCGTCCTCGCCTTCCGCGACCTCGGCAACCGGGAGGACCGCAAGCGGGCCCGGCTCAAGTACGTCATCGAGGAGCTGGGGCTCGACGCGTTCCGCGCCGAAGTCGAGCAGCGCCTCGGAGCCCCCCTCGCTCCCGCGCCCGAGCTGCCGCCGTGGCACCAGCACGACCACCTGGGCTGGCACCGCCAGGACGACGGCCGGTGGTTCCTCGGCGTGCCCGTTCCGAGCGGGCGGGTGGCCGGCGAGCTTCGTGCCGCCCTGGCCGAGATCATCGAGCAGCACGAGCTCGACGTCCGGATCACCCCTCGACAGGACCTGCTGCTGACCGGCATCGAGACGGCACAGCGGCAGGCGGTGGTCGACGGCCTGCGCCGCCACGGAGTGGCGCTGGCCGACGACCTCACGCCTGTCCGCCGCCTGGCCATGGCCTGCCCGGCCCTCCCCACGTGCGGGCAGGCCTTGGCCGAGGCGGAACGAGTGGCTCCGGAGGTGCTCGACGTGCTCGAGGCCGAGCTGGCCGGCCGCGGGCTCAGCGGGCTCGACCTCCACGTCCGCATGACCGGCTGCCCCAACGGATGCGCCCGGCCGTACACCGCGGAGATCGGCATCGTCGGGCGGACCAAGACCGGGTACGACATCCACCTGGGCGGCGCCGCCGGCGGAACCCGCCTCGCCCCCGCCGTGGCCCGCAGCGTCAAGCTGGCCGACCTGCCGGGCGTGCTCGGCCCGTGGCTGGACCGCTTCGCCGAGGAACGCCACGGTGACGAGTCCTTCGGCGACTTCGTGCACCGGGCGAAGGCGTCGTGAGCCTCGCGCTCGAGGATCTCCCGGCGCCCGTGGCGCTGGCCCGGCCCCGCCGCCGGACCGAGGCGCCCGGGCCCACCTCCCTGACCGACGCCGAGCTGCGTGACCTGGCGCGCCGGCTGGAGGGTGCGCCGGCCGAAGAGGTCGTGGGCTGGGCCGCGGCCATGTTCGGCCCCCGCCTCACCCTGGCCGCCTCCATGGCTGACGCCGTCCTCATCGACGTCGCCTCCCGGGTGGCGCCCGGCATCGAGGTGATCTTCCTCGACACCCAGTACCACTTCCAGGAGACCCTGGCCACGGCCGAGCGGATCCGGGACCGCTACCCGATCCGCCTGCGGGTGGTGTGGCCCGAGGTCCGGCCGGACGACCTCTGGCGGACCGATCCCGACGCCTGCTGCCAGGCCCGCAAGGTCCTCCCGATGCAGCGGGCGCTCCAGGGCCGGACGGCCTGGCTGAGCGGTGTGCGGCGGGCCGATTCGCCGGTGCGCCAGCAGCTGCCGGTGGTGCAGCGCGACCGGCGCGGGCTGGTCAAGGTCAACCCGCTGATCGGCTGGAGCGACGACGACGTCGCCGGGTACATCGCCGAGCACGACGTGCCCGTCAACCCGCTCGTGGAGCAGGGCTACGCGTCGATCGGGTGCTGGCCCTGCACCCGGCCGGTGCGCAACGACGAGGACGCACGCGCCGGTCGTTGGGACGGTTCGTCCAAGACCGAGTGCGGGCTCCACCTGTGACCGTGCACCTCGTCGGGGCGGGCCCCGGCGATCCCGAGCTGCTGACGCTGAAGGCGGCCCGGCTCCTGGCCGCGGCGGACGTCGTCGTCCACGACGCGCTCGTCGATCCGGCGGTGCTGGCCATGGTCTCGCCGGCCGCGGAGCTCATCGACGTCGGCAAGCGCCCGGGGCGGCCCGTGCCCCAGGAGCTCATCACCGAGCTGCTCGTGCAGCTCGGCCGCCGTCACGGGTGCGTGGTCCGGCTCAAGGGCGGCGACCCGTTCGTGTTCGGCCGCGGCGGCGAAGAGGCCCTCGGTCTTCAGGCGGCCGGGATCGACGTCGAGGTGGTCCCCGGCATCACGTCGGCCGTGGCCGCGCCCGCGCTGGCCGGCGTGCCGGTGACCCACCGCGGCCTGGCGGCGTCGGTCACCGTCGTCACCGGGCACCGCCGGCACGGCGACGAGGAGGCCACCGACTGGGAGGCGCTGGCCCGCGTCGGCGGCACCATCGTCGTGCTCATGGGCGTGGCCGAGCGAGCGGGCATCGCCGAGCGCCTGATGCGGGGCGGACGCCCGCCCGAGACGCCGGTGGCGGTCGTCGAGCGGGCAGGGACGCCAGCGCAGCGGGTGCGCCGGGGTCGCCTCGACGAGTTGGCGACCATGGAGATCGCACCACCGGCCACCATCGTGATCGGCCCCGTGGCCGCGCTGGACCTCGTGGCCTGCGCCGCGTGCGCCGCCGAGGCCTACTCGGCCAGCCCCACCGGCTGACCGTCCACGATCTGGTCGAGGTACTCCGACAGCCCGTACCCGACCCGACCGTCGGCCATCGTCCAGCGCGTCATGCCCTCGCTGATGCGGGTGATCAGCCACGGCGCCTCGTCCTCCGCGTCCAGGCTGGCCTCGGGATCGCGGCGGCGGTTGCGCAACGGGATGAGGTTGAGCACCTCGCCCTCGAAGCGCCATTCGCGGTCCGACCGGCTCGATCGCAGACGTCCGCCGATGCGGCGGTGGTAGGCGTCGTCACCCTCGTACTCGGTGGTGATCTCCACGTCGTCGCAGAGGTGGAGCGCGCCGTCCTCCCACACGAACCCGCCTCGTGTGCCCGGGCCGTCCCGGCGGGCCACCCGGCTGGCCATGAAACCGAAGTCGGGTCCGGCGTTGGCGGTCAGCCATCGGTAGTACCAGGGCGCCTGCCAGAAGCGCGGTCCCCACGAGTGGTCGCGCAGGCCGTGCCCGCTGATCTCCCATGACTCGTCGCCCACGGTGACGGTGCCGTGCCCGGCGACGAGCTGCTCGTAGTGGCCCTTCGCGAACTCCTCGCCCGGGGCCTCGTGCGGCTTGTCGGGCTCGCCGCCGAACATCGAGGGCCGGCCCTGGCCGGTGAACGTCAGGTGGACCTCCGCGGCGGCGTACGGGTTCGAGGTGAAGGCCGTTTTCGGGTCCGCCATCTCGGTCGGATCGTCCAGGACGACGAGCTTGCCCGTGTAGTCGACCCGCAGCTCCTCGAACGGCCGGACCATCGTCCAGGTGAGGCCTCCGGCGTCGAGCGCGTCGTTGTCCGCGATCGGCGGCCGCTTGAACATGAAGCCGACCCGGCCGTCCGGGAGATACACGCAGACGGTCATCTCGGCCTGTCCCTCGTTGGCCCGGTTGCCGAGTCGGAAGAAGGCGCCCAACCCGACGTCGGGATCGAACACGTTGACGTACACGCTCTCGTTGAAGTTGGGCTCGGGACCGAGCTCGTGCGTGTACTCGTCGGCCGGGTCCAGGCGCACTCCCATGGCCGGGAGCGTACGCGGCCCGCTCAGCCGAAGAGCGAGAGCTGCTCCCGGCTCGCGGCCAGCTCGGCGACAGGGATCCAGCGCGGCGCGCCGCGCGGTCCTGGCCGGCGCACCTCGAGGCGCGACGGCGTGATGGCGCGGCTGGCCCCCTTGCGGTCGTGCAGGCCCACGCTGCCGTCCCGCTCCCGCCCCGTGACGACACCCTCCGTCCAATGGCCCGCGTCGCCGCGGCGGAAGCGCACCCGATCCCCGGGACGCAGGCCGAGGGCGGCGAGCGGCGGCCGCCCGGCCTCATCCACCGGCCGACCCCATGCGCGCCTGGAGCCTCCGCATCCCGCCCAGCCAGCGGTCGATGTCGCCGGCCTTGCGCTGCATGTGCATGGCCACGTCGGGGTGGGGCAGCAGCAGGAACCGCTCGGCCCGGATGCCTTCGACGACGACGTCGGCCACCTGCTCGGGCTCGAGCACGTCGCTCGTCGCCCGGACCACGTTGCCGGCCTCGCCTCCTCCGAGCTCGTCGGCCGCGGCCAGCATGTTGGTGTTGACGCCCATCGGGCACAGGCACGACACCCTGATGCCCCGGTCGCCGTAGGTGATGCTGAGCCACTCGGCGAAGGCCACCGCGGCGTGCTTCGTCACCGAGTACGGCAGGTTGCCGATCTGCGCGAGGACTCCCGCCGCCGAGGCCGTCGAGCAGAAGTAGCCCTCGCCGCGCGCCAGCCAGCCCGGCACCAGGCGGCGGGCGGCGAACAGGTGGGCCTGCCAGTTCACCGCCCAGACGGATGCCCAGACATCGTCGGGGGTCTCGAGGTCGGCACCGGGTCCGATGCCGGCGTTGGCGAAGAAGAGATCGATCTCTCCGAACGTCGTCTCCGTCCGCTCGATCAGCCCGGTCGTCTCCACGTCGAGGCCGACGTTGCAGGCGAGGCCGATGGAGGAGCCGGGCCGGCGGGCGTCGAGCTCGGCCGCCACTGCGTGGGCGCCGGGCCCGTCCAGGTCGGCCACGACCACCGCGCGGGCGCCTTCGTCGTGGAACCGCCGGGCCAGCGCCCGCCCGATCCCGTTGGCCCCGCCGGTCACGACGACCACCTTGTCCCGCAGCTCCATGGCGGCGATCGTAGGGGAGCGGGTCGCCGCGGCACGGCCGGTGGTCGAGTCGGCGGGTGTGGTGAGCGCCACGTGGTGACGGGGCCGGAAACGAGATGTTCACGGGTACGATGCACTCACGACGGCCGGCGGAGCGATACCGTCAAGGCAAGAGCCCAAGACAAGAGCAGAAGTCCACCCGCTGACAGGAGGAGCGATGACCGAGATTCGGGACGACGCCGTGATCAGCGAGGCCCTGTCCGTGATCGACAAGGCCCTGGCCGACATGCTCAACCGTGAGCTCGTGTCGACCGACGAGGTGTCCGACCTCCTGCTCGACGTCCGCTCGCTGCTCATCACCGCTCCGCAGCCCGCCGACCACTGACGCCACCGGCGGCCCGACCCGGGTGATCGACCCGGGGACTCGGATCAGTTCGCTGCGGCGCGCGCCTTGCCGCCGCCACTCCGGCGACGCCGGCTGGCCTCGCCCACCCGCTGCAGCTCGGCGAAGGCGTCCTCCGTGCAGGCCCGGAGCAGACCGGGATCCTCGATCGCAGCCGCGTCGACGTTGAGCCCCATGTCGAGGCTGCCGCAGTACGAGATCAACGTGAGGTTGAAGGCCACGCCGAGCAGGGGACCGATCGGGTAGTTGGACAGGATCTGCGCCCCGGCGATGTAGCAGGGGAAGTCGGCGGCCCGGACGTTGGAGGTGGCGAAGTCGACCGTCTGCGCCTGCGACCGGGCGAGACGGGTGACGAGCGAGGTGGGCAGCGTGGCCGCCACGGCCGCCACGGTCTCCAGGCCCGCGGTGGCCGACGCCTCACGGGCGGTCGTCGTCGCCTCGTGGATGAGGGCGAAGCGCTCGGCCATGTCCATCTCGCCGGTCGGGACCAGCAGCCGGGCCAGCGAGAACGCGTTGGAGCCCGACTCCCTGGTCCGGGTGCTGATGGCCATGGACGCCCGCAACCAGTCGACGGGCGCGCCGACCTTGCGGTGGTACTCGCCGGCCGCCGCGGCCGACGCGGTGATGAACGCGGTGTTCAGGGTGCCGCCCAGCTTCTTGGCCGCCGCCTTCGTCTCCGCCAGCGGCGCCTGCAGCGTCTCCAGGCGCCGGCGCAGCGACCGCCGGGTCCACACCGTCGAGTGTGCGGCCTCGGTGTCCGAGAGCTGGCTGACCACCCCTCGCAGGGTGCCCGCCAACGACGCGCCGGCGGCGGGGATCTGCGTGGGATCGGTCAGCAGCCCCTTGAACTGGCGGCTGATGCCGATCGGCATCCGCATGCTGCCGGTCACGAGATCGCGGACCGTGTTGCCGGTCGTCGGCGGTGGCACCGGCTCGGAGCTCGTCTCCGGCTCCGGCGGCATCGGCGGCTCCTCGGCGTCACGGGTGAGGTCGAGGAACTGCATGGACAGCCGGAGGCTGCCCTCGCCGTCGGCCACCGTGTGGTGGAGCTTCTGGATGATGGCCCCGCCGCCGCCCTTCAGGCCGTCGACCACGAAGAACCCCCACAGCGGGCGGGTGCGGTCGAAGGGGTCGCTCACTATCAGCGTGGCCAGATCGCAGAGCTGCCGTAGCGTGCCCGGCTTGGGCAGGGCCACGTGGCGCACGTGGTAGTCGATGTCGAACTCGGGATCGTCCACCCAGACCGGCGGGGTGAGGCTGACGGGGGTCGGCTGGACCCGTTGGCGCAGCCGGGGCACGAGACGGCTGGCCCGTTCCAGGCGGCGCTTGAACCGCTCGTAGTCGGCCCGGCGGTCCAGCACGGTGATGTTGCCGACCGTCGACGACAGGTAGGGGTCCTTGTCGAGCCTCCACATGAGGCTCTCCGCCTCGCTCATGCGGGCGTCGAACTGCGGGGGCCGTGCCATGGGCCCACGCTAGGCCACCGGGCGGCGGCCCTCCCTCAGCGGGGGATGGAGGTGTGCTTCAGCTCGTTCAGGTCCGACCACTGGAGGGCGTCGACCACGCGCTCGATGGACGACCGGGCGACGGCGGCGTCGCCGTGGGGCCGGTTCATGAGCCGGACGAAGGCGGCCTGGTCGCCCACGATGAACGTCGGCACGCCCCAGACGTGGTGACTGGCGGCGTAGCGGGTGTGCTCGTCCTTGATGGTGGCCAGGGGGCGACCGGACGCCACCTCAGCCAGCACGGCGTCGACGTCGAGCCCGATCGACTTCAGGCGGTTGGCGAGCTCCTGCTCGTCGCGCAGCGAACCTCCGTGCTCGTGCCGGTGGTCGAAGAGGGCTCGGTGGGCGTCGAGGAACCGGTCGGGCATGGTGTCCCGCACCGCCACCCCCATCTGGAGCGCCAGGAGGCCGCTGTCGGCGTCCGGGTTGTCCCAGACGTCGGGCTGTCCCTCCTCGACGTGGACCTGCCCGAGGGAGAAGGGCAGGAACGTGACGTCCCAATCGGCGCCGTCGGCCAGGGCGTCGAGCACGTGCTCGTGGGCGTTGCGGGCGAAGGGACACCGGTAGTCCCAGGTCACGGCGAAGGTCAGGGGCACGAGAGGTGCAACCGCCGGGGCTCTGGGGCTATTCCGTCGGCCGGCAGCCGGTGGGTCTGGGGCTCAGCGCACGGGCCAGAGCCGTTTGGCCACGGCCGCCAGGGACAACCCCACCGCGGCGCCGGCCACCACATCCGACCCGTGGTGGATGCGAACGTAGGCCCGGGACGTGGCCACCACCGCGGCCAGCGAGAACCAGAGCGGGGCGAGCGCCCGGTCCCGCTCGCTCAGCAGGCTGGCGGCGAAGAAGGCCGAGCTGGCATGACCGCTCGGGAAGCTGCTGGTGCTCGGACGGCGCACCGGGTAGCGCTCGTCGCCCGACTCCGTGGGGCGGGTCCGCCGGAAGAGCCGCTTCAGACCCTGGTTGACGACGAGGGACTCCGCCCCCAGCAGGATCGCCATGCGCAGGGCGCGATCGGCGCGGCGGGCCGAGGTGAGGCCGTAGCCCCCGCCCACCAGGAGCCAGATGACGGAGAAGTCCCCGAGCGTGGTGGCGACGCGGAAGACGTGGTCCACCGCGGGGTGGCCGCGGAACGCGTTCGAGGCCGTCGTCGAACGCGTCGTCGAAGCGCCTGACGGCGGGGGCCGACGCCGGTGGGGTCACGCCGACAGGGCGGTATCGACCGGGCCGGCTGGCGCGGGCGGGGCGTCGAGCGGGAGCTGCACCGGACCCCGGCCGTAGCGCACGGGGGCTTCGAAGGCGGCGCGGTCGGGATCGCCACCGAAGGCCGGGCACCAGTCCTGGAACGCGCACGACGGGCACAGGCGGCTGGGCCGGGGCTTGAACTCACCCGTCTCGCAGGCCCGGCTGATGGCCCGCCACACGGCCTCCGTCCGCTTGGGGAGGAACCGGGCCGACCGTTCGGTGGGCCGGGCCTCGATGATGGTGGCGTCGCGCAGGTACATGAGGCGGATGACGGCGGGGCGACGGCCGAGCGCCTGCTCGCACAGGAAGGCGTAGAAGTGCACCCCACCGAGCCGGTGCTGCTCGTAGTGGATGCTCGGCGCGCGGCCGGTCTTGTAGTCCGTGACGACGAGCTGACCGTCCTCGTCCTCCTCCAGGCGGTCGATGATGCCCAGCATCAGCAACCCGCCCACCTGGGCCTCCAGGCGGAGCTCCAGGCCCATGGGGGCGACGGCCTTCGGGTCCTCCAGGGTGAGGTACGCGTCCATGAGGGTGTGGGCGTCGGCGACGAAGACCGCCAACTCATCCTCCGACAGCTCGAGCATGGCGAGCTCCCGCTCGGCCGGGTCCTCGTGCTCTCTGAGCTCCACCGCCGCCTGCTCGACGCAGGCGTGGGCCGTGGCGGCGGTGCGCTGGTCCGGCGGGAGGCCGAGGAGGATCTCCAAGGCGCGGTGGACGAGCGTGCCCTTCACCGCGTGGGGGCTGGGCGGCTCCGGCAGCTTCTCGATGCTGGAGAAGCGGAACGCCAGGGGGCAGTTCGTGAACGACTCGACCCGGGACGGCGAGAGGCTGGTCGGCACCGGGTAGGTCATGGGGGCGATGGTACGCCCGGGGTGCTACAGCGATGGGGGACCGGCGCCACGGGCCCACTGCCAGGCGGGCACGCTCGGGCCCGCCTCATTCACGACACGGTGCGGAGCGATCCGGCGAAGGCCCGGATCTCGGCGGCCACGGCGGCCGGGTCCTCCATGGGGCCGAAGTGCGAGAGCTGCGACAGGGTGACGACCTGCCCGTGGGGGAGCGCGCCGGCCACGACCGGGCCGAGCTCACCAGGCGGGTTGCCCTCGAAGCTGCCCGTCAGCACCAGGACCGGACACCCCACGCCACCGAGGCGGTCGAACAGGTCCTGCTCGGCGCCGCCCTCGAAGATGCGCGCCTCGTGCTCGGGTCGCACTTCAGCTCGACGGTGCCGTCCGGGCGGTCGACGAAGCCATGGTCGACGTAGGCCTGCAGCGCCGCCGGTGTGAGGAGGTCCAGCGGGGGCTTGCCGGCGTAGTTGTCGAAGGCCTCGTTCCGGTCGGCGAACACCGTGCGCCGGCGCCGTGCCACTTCGACCATCGGCGCCGGGCCGTCCGCCGCCCGATCCGGATCGCGGGGGAAGGCGATCGGCTCGAACAGGACCAGGCCGGCGAACGTGCCCGGCCGCGCCAGCTCGGCCATGAGCAGCGCCGCGCCGCCCATCGAGTGCCCGAACCCCAGGGCTCCCTCGAGGTCGAGGGCCTCGGCGACGGCGACGGCGTCGTCACCGAAGCGGCTCCAGTCGCCGATGTCCGTCGGCGGATCGTCGGAGTCGCCGTGGCCCCGGTAGTCCAGCGACCAGGAGTGGAACTCGGCGGCCAGCTCGCCGGCGAGGGGAGCGAGGACACAACCGTGGAACCCCGTGGCGTGGGAGAGCAGCAGCGGCCGGCCCTCGCCCCCCAGGTCGTGGACGACGAGGCCGACGCCGTCGGCCGAGGTCACGCGGAGGATGCCGGGGTCCATCGCCCGATGATCGTCGGCGGCACGGTGGACGCGCCAGATCGGCGCCCTAGCCTGGATCTCCGTGGTTGAGCAGACCGGGGACGTGTTGGCCGCCAACCTCGCCTTCTACTCGGCGTTCGAAGAGCGCGATCTCGACGCCATGGCCGACCTGTGGGACCACGGCGACGATGTCGCCTGCACCCATCCGGGCTGGCCGACGCTGCACGGGTGGGGGAAGGTCGGCGCGTCGTGGGCGGCGCTGCTCTCCAACGGCGAGCGCCTGCAGTTCATCGTGGCCGACGAGCTCGTCAGGGTCTGCGGCTCGGTGGCATGGGTGGCCTGCACGGAGAACCTGCTCGCCGACGACGGCTTCGGTGGCACGGTCGCCGCGCTGAACGTCTTCGAGCACCGGGACGACCGCTGGGTGATCGTCGCCCACCACGGCAGTCCCGTGGCCCGCAAGATGGGGTGACTCCGGGAACGGCCTACTCGGCGGACTGACTACTCGGTGGACTGGCGACGCCGCTTGAGCGCCAGGCGGATGAACTCGGCCAGGAGAGCGCCGAGCGCCATCGACACGATGATGACCACCCACGTGCGGGCGTCGCGGTCGAAGATGATGAAGTCGACGTTGACACGCTCGCGGTTCTGCGAGATGAAGAGCGCGCACACGATGGCGATGACGACCAGGGCCACGAGGCGGGTCGGGAACCGGTGGCGGTGCTCGGCCATCCCGCCATCGCCGCGATTGCCGTCACCGTCCCCGAAGTCGTGAGCCATGCGCGGGATCGTACCGACGGGGTCAGCGCGCCGGTGGAGGCTCGCGGGGCAGGCCCAGCAGTCGCTCGCCGATGATCGTGCGCTGGATCTGGCTGGTGCCGCCGGCGATGCGGCCGGCGGGAGCGGACAGCACGCCATCGGCCTCGGGACCGTCGAGCAGGCTGTCCGCGCCAGCGAGGTCGGCCCGCTGCATGGCGACGTCGTAGAACAGGTCGGTGATCGCCAGCTTCATCAGGGAGCCGGCGACGGACGCCTCGGGACCCTGCCGGCGGCCGAGCGCGATCGCGGCGCGCCCGCGCGCCAGCAGCGCGGTCATCCGGTCGCGCTCGACTGATCCGTGGCCGCCCTCGATGGCAGCGAGCTCCCCGGCCATCCCGGCCAGTCGCCGTTCGAGCGAGATGACCGAGGCGCCGATGTGTCCCCGCTCGTTCGTCAGCACCGCCATGCCGACGCCCCACCCGCCGTGGAGCGGGCCGACCAGATCCGTCGCCGGGACAGCGACGTCGGTGAGGAAGACCTCGTCGAACTCGGCCTCGCCCGTCATCTGGCGGAGCGGCCGGACCTCGACGCCGGGGGTGCGCATGTCCAGGAGGAAGAACGAGATGCCCTGGTGCCGCGGCGCGTCGGGATCGGTCCGGGCCATGAGGATGCCCCAGTCGCTGACCCGCCCGCCGGAGCACCACACCTTCTGACCGTTGACGATGAAACGGTCTCCGTCCTGTTCGGCGCGGGTGGAGAGCGAGGCCAGGTCGCTGCCGGCACCGGGCTCGGAGAACAGCTGGCACCACACCTGTTCGCCCCACAGGGTGGGGCGCAGGTGCCGCTGGCGCTGTTC
The DNA here is from genome assembly GCA_963769115.1 of uncultured Acidimicrobiales bacterium. Lineage (GTDB taxonomy): Bacteria > Actinomycetota > Acidimicrobiia > Acidimicrobiales > Ilumatobacteraceae > DASTFY01. The sequence continues at coordinate 152,035 of CAVYKN010000011.1, read as the reverse complement.
CGGCGTGCCGAAGCGCAGGATGCTGCCGCCGGCCAGGACAAGACCGACCATGTTGAGGACCGCGGGCACGCCGGCGGTGGCGCACTCCTCGATCCAGGCCGCGGTGTGCTCGACCGTCAGCCCGCGGCCGCCGTCCTCCACCGGCCAGTGCAGACCGGCCCAGCCGGCCTCGGCCAGGCGCCGTTGCCACGCCCTCCCGGCGTCGATCAGCTCGGGCGGGCAGATGGCGCCGTAGTCGCGGGGTGCGTCATGGGCGTTGGCGGCCAGCCAGGCGCGCGCCTCGAGGCGCAGCTCCTCGACGTCCACCTCAGGCGGCGGGTTCGGGCGGGGGGCAGGCCGGATCGTCGGTGATGTGACGGCTCCAGCCGACGGAGTCGGCGTCGCCGAGCGCGAGGACCGTGCCGTCGAGGCTGAGGAGGAACTGGCCCCGCCCGGTCGAGGTGGCGACGGCGGCGTCGGCCAGTGCGGTGTTGACCGGCGGCATGAGCGCCTGGGTCGTCTGCACACCGGGGGCGGCGACCGAGCAACGGGCCGTCCACTCGCTGAAGCGGAGGCTGCGGTACGGATCGACCGGGCTGCCGTCGGGCTGGTGGAGCTCGAAGTGGAGGTGGGGGACCGACAGCTCGCTGTTGCCACTGTCGCCCATGTAGGCGACGACCTGGCCGGCCGTCACCGTGGCGCCCTCGACGATCCCGGGGGCCAGTCGCCACTCGGGCGGATCGGACCCGTCGTCGGTGCCGGGAGCGTCGTTGTTGACGTGGTAGTAGCGGTAGTCCCAGCCCTCGGCGTCCTCGATGACGAGGCCCCAGCCGGCGGTCGGATGGTCCTGCACGAGGTGGGAGACGACGCCGTCGGCCGCGGCCACCAGCGGCTGCAGGCGCCGGCCGATGATGTCGTTGCCGATGTGGCGGCGCGGGCAGCCGTCACCGCCGCGGCACGCGCCCCAGTCGTCGTAGTACGTGACGGGCCCGGCGACCGGGAAGCTGAGGAGGCGGATCGGCCAGTCCTCGGGCGGCACCGGCGGGAGCTCGGGCGCGGCGATGTCGGTCTCGGTCTTGGGAGGAGCGGGGACCGTCGTGCTCGTCGTGCTCGTCGTGGCTCGTCGAGTCAACGGTCGTCGTCTCGGCCACCACCGAGGTCACCGTCGTGGTGGCTCCGGAGGGATCCGCGGTGGTCCCTGGACCACCCGGCGTGGTCGTGGAGGCGGTGCCGTCGACCTCGGGCGTCGTCGTCGTGCTGCCGTCGGGAGCACACGGATCGGCCACGGTCGTGTCCGGAGCCGTCGTCGTGGTCGTCGTCGTGGTGGTGGTGGAACTCGTCGTCGAGGACGAGTCAGTGGGCTCGCACACCACCTGCGCGTCGGCTCCGGCCCCCTTGCCGGCGTTCCGTCCCTGGTCAGGAGGCCCATCGTTCTGGCTGGCGACGCCGCCGCCGATCAGCGCCAGCGCCGCGGCGCCCGCCAGCCACGAACGGTCGCCGAGGCGAGCGGCACGGGAGGAGGGGCGACGGCGCATGACCTTGAAAAGGCTACTGCCACCGCCGGCCGGCCCCGGCGAGCGGGCGGCCGATCAGTTGCCCCGCAGCCGGCCCAACAGGCGCAGCAGCTCGAGGTACAGCCAGACCAGCGTCACGAGCAGGCCGAGGCTGGCGAACCACTCCATGTGCTTCGGCGCCGCGTCGCGGACGCCACGCTCGATGAGGTCGAAGTCGAGCAGGAGGTTCAGGGACGCCAGCCCCGCGGCCAGGACGCTGAAGCCGATGCCGAACCAGCTGTTGTCGCTGGCGGACAGGAACGAGATGTTCATGCCGAACAGGCTGAGGACGAGCGCGAGGAGGTAGAAGACCGCGAGGCCGAGCGTGGCGCCGATGACGACGCTGCGGAACTTGTCCGTCACCTTGACGATGCGGGCCCGGTAGAGGAACAGCATGACGAAGAACACGCCGAGGGTGGCGCCGACCGCCTGCACCACGATGCCGTCCCACTGCGCGTTGTAGGCGGCGGAGATCGCGCCCACGAACACACCTTCGGCGATGGCGTAGATCGGGGCCAGGAACTTGGCCCGGGTCGGCTTGAACGCCGAGAGCAGGACGCAGCCGAACCCGATGAGCACCGCGATGAGGCTCCAGGTCGGGAAGCCGGTCACCTCGCCGTCCTTGACGTCGACGAGGTTCCAGCCCCAGATCGCCGAAGCGACGAGGAGCACGAACAGGAGACCGGTGATGGCGATCGTGCCGTCCAGCGTCATCGGCCGGTAGGAGCGGTACGGCGAGATCGGGCCGTCGCTGATGGGCCCGGCCTGCGTGCCGGGGGCGGGCGGCGGAAGCGCGGCGTCGGCGCCGCTGGCTGCCGCCGCGGCCTTCTCGAAGGCCTGGTCGGTGAGGATGGGGTTCGCCACGGTGTGCCTCCTGAGGCATCTGAACTATGCCGCCTGCCGGCGGTGAACGCTGCCACCTGACGGCAATGGTGCTGCCGCGAGAACGCTACTGCCGGCGCGCCGGTTCCGGCATCACCCCCCGGCGGTGGATCCTGCGTCTGCTTCGGCCTGGGCCTTCAGGCTGCGGTAGTCCAGCTTGCCGTTGGCCGCCCTGCCGACGCTGGCCACCTGCAGCACCCGCTTGGGCGCCTTGTAGGAGGCCAGATGCGTCTTGACGTGGGCGATGACCTCGGCGGCGTCGACCTGCTGGCCGGGCAGGACTTCGACGAGGGCCGCGATCGCCTCCCCGAAGCGCTCGTCGGGCACGCCGACCACCGCGGCGTCGGCGATCGCCGGGTGCTGCTTGAGCACCTCCTCGACCTCTTCCGGATGCACCTTTTCGCCTCCGGTGTTGATCACCTGGCTGCCCCGGCCGAGCAGGACGACGGCGCCGTCCTCGGCCACCTCGGCCCAGTCACCGGGTATCGAGTAGCGCACGCCATCCACGACGGTGAAGGTGGCCGCCGACTTCTCCGGGTCCTTGTAGTAGCCCACCGGCGTGCGGCCCCGGAGCGCCACCCGTCCCCGCTCACGGGACCCGGGCACGACGTCCCGGCCGTCCTCCGTCAGCACACGGGTGTTGGGCCCGAGGCGGAACCGCGCCGTCGGGGCGGTGCCGTCGGCGGTCGTGGTCGCGTTGGCCATGCCGATGGCCTCGGACGAGCCGAGCGAATCGATCATGATGAGCCGGGGGTTGTGGCGGAGGAGCCCGGCCTTGTTCTCGGCACTCCACATGACGCCGGACGACACGATGACGCGCAGGGCCGAGATGTCCCAGCGGTCCGGCTCGGCATCGAGAGCCCGGAGGATCGGGCGGGCGAACGCGTCGCCCACGATCGACATGGACTTCACCTGGTCGCGCTGACAGGTGTCGAGCAGCTCGACCACGTCGAACGTGCGGGCCTCGAGCGTGACGACCGACCCGGCGATCGTCAGGTTCCACATGGCGTTGAACGCGCCGGTGCCGTGCATGAGCGGCGCCGCCGGGAGGTTCAGCGGTCCCGGGCGCGTGAACCGCTCGGCCAGCGCCGCGTCCGACGGCTCGGCGGGAAGAGGGTGGCGCGACGTGGCGTCGAGGCTGGCGATGACGTCGTCCTGGCGCCACATCACGCCCTTGGGCATGCCGGTCGTCCCGCCGGTGTAGAGGATGTAGAGGTCGTCGCCGCTGCGGCCCCACGGCGCCAAGGTGCGCGTGGTGGCCGAGCTCGCCGCCTTCTCGTAGTCGATCGCCCAGTCAGGGCAGGGGACGCCGCTGGCGTCGGCCACATGCAGCCATGTTCGGACATCCGGCACGCGGTCGCGCACCCGCTCCACCCGTTCCGTCAGCGACGCGTGGAAGATGACGGCCACGGCGTCGGCGTTGGTCCAGAGGTACACCAGCTCCTCGTCGCCGTAGCGGTAGTTGGTGTTGACCGGCACGAGGCCCGCCTTGTAGAGGCCGAACATCGACTCGAGGTAGGCGGGTGCGTTGTAGAGGTAGTGGGCCACCTTGTCCTGATGCTGCGCGCCGGCGGCGAGCAGCGTCGCCGCGATCCCGTCGGCCCGCCGGTCCATCTCGGCCCAGGTCGTCCGTTGGCCGGCGTGGAGCTGGGCCGTCGCCTCGCCGAAGTGGTCCGCCACCCACTCCCACACGTCGGCGAAGTTCCAACCGTCGGACTGCACGGACCGGACGGTACTCAGCGGCGCTCGGGTACGGTCGATCCGTGGACTTCGAGCTCCCTGCCGAGGACGATTCCCGCCGTCACGAGGTGCGGGCCTGGCTGGCCGAGCACCCCAACCCGAGCGCCCGCCAGCTGGCGGAGGGCGGCTACGTCGTGCCCCACTGGCCGCGGCCCTACGGGCTGGGAGCGGACCCGGTCAGCCAGCTCGTGATCGACGACGAGCTGCACCGGGCCGGGGTGCGGCGTCCGATCAACCCCATCGGGATCGGCTGGGCCGGGCCCACGATCCTGTTCGCCGGCACCGGTGAGCAGCAGGAGCGCTACCTGCTGCCGATGCTGGCGGGCGAAGAGTTCTGGTGCCAGCTCTTCAGCGAGCCCGGCGCCGGCTCCGATCTGGCCGGTCTCGGCACCCGGGCCGTGCGGGACGGCGAGGAGTGGGTGGTGAACGGCCAGAAGATCTGGACCAGCGGCGCTCAGTTCGCGCAGTTCGGCATCCTCATCGCCCGCACCGACCCGGATGTCCCGAAGCACAAGGGCATCACGTACTTCATCTGCCCGATGGATCTGCCGGGCATCGAGATCCGGCCCATCCGGACGATGACGGGTGTTCCCAGCTTCAACGAGGTCTTCTTCACCGACGTCCGCATCCCGGCCGCCAACGTGGTCGGCGACGTCAACGACGGCTGGCGGTTGGCCAAGGTGACGCTCGGCAACGAGCGGGTGTCGCTGTCGTCGGGCGGTGTCCTGTGGGGGTCCGGGCCGACCGCGCTCGACCTGCTCGACGCGGTGCGGGCGGCAGGCCCGGTCACGGATCCCGTCGCCCGGCAGCGCCTGGCTGGCCTCTACATCGAGCACACCCTCTTGGAGCTGATCCGCCTGCGGACGCTGACCGCGCGGCTGAAGGGGGAGCAGCCCGGTCCCGAGGCCAGCGTGCGCAAGATCCTGGCCGACGAGCACGGGCAGCACGTCATGGCCGCGGCGAGGGACCTCACCGGCCCGTGGGCGCTGCTCACCGGCGGCGACGGGCTCGGCCGGTCCGCGGGGAGTGGCCGCGGCGGCGACGAGGACCTCTCGCTCAGCCCCGACAAGCCCGAGCCTGACCTGCACGACCGCAACTGGTACAGCGGCTACCTGTTCTCCCAGGCCCTCACCATCGGCGGGGGCACGGGCGAGGTGCAGCGCAACATCATCGCCGAACGGGTCCTGGGCCTGCCGCACGACGTGAACGTCGAGGCCGGGCTGTCGTGGGCCGAGTCGACCCGCGGCGCGCGCGGCCCCCGCACCGGCCGGCTGAGGCGGCGCCGTGGACAGCCTGGCCACCATCGGCGTGGCCATGGAGGGCGACGTGCTCGTGGCCACCATCGACCGCGCGGGATCGGATCTCAACACCGTCGACGACCAGCTCCACGCCGACCTGGCGTCGTTCTTCGCCGCCCTGAAGCGGGAGCGGGGGGCACGGGCCGCGTTGCTCACCGGGAGCAAGCGGGCCTTCTCGGCCGGCGGCGACTTCGACTGGTTCCCGTCCCTGCGTTCCGTGGAGCGGCTCGACCACCTCCGCCGCGACGCCAAGCAGATGATCTGGGACCTCCTGGACGTGGAGATGCCGATCGTCGCCGGGGTCAACGGTCCGGCCGTCGGGCTCGGGGCGTCCATCGCCCTGCTCTGCGACGTGGTGGTGATGGCGGAGAGCGCGGTGATCGCCGATCCCCACGTCCGCGTCGGGATCGTGGCGGGCGACGGCGGGGCCGCCATCTGGCCGTTGCTGGTCGGACCGCTGCTGGCCAAGCGCTACCTGCTGACCGGCGATCCGGTCACCGCCGCGGACGCCGAGCGGCTGGGGCTGGTGACGGAGGTGGCGGCCGACGCCGAGGTCGCCAGCCGGGCGAGGGCGTGGGCGGAGCGCCTGGCGGCCGGCGCGCCGCTCGCCCTCCGCGGCACCAAGGCCGCGATCAACGCGCAGGTCAAGCGGGCGCTGCTCGACAGCTTCGACCTCTCGACCGCGCTCGAGCTGCCGCTGTTCCTCACCCGGGACCACGAGGAGGCGATGGCCGCGCTGCGGGAAGGCCGACCGCCGCACTTCGAGGGGCGGTAGCGCGACCGGGGAGCTACCTTGACCCGTTCCAGACGAAGATCAGCAGGAGGTCCTGTCCCATGGCCGAGACCAGTATGGGAGGCAACCCCGTCCACACCGCCGGCGACCTGCCCGCGACGGGCCAGCCGGCGCCGGCGTTCACCGTGGTGAAGGGCGACCTGTCGACGGTCAGCCTGAGCGACTTCGCCGGCCAGCGGGTGGTGCTCAACATCTTCCCCAGCATCGACACCCCGACGTGCGCGGCGAGCGTCCGGCGCTTCAACGAAGCCGCGGGCAACCTCGACAACACGACGATCCTCAACGTCTCGATGGACCTGCCGTTCGCGCAGGCGCGCTTCTGCGGCGTCGAGGGGCTCTCGAACGTCGTGAACGGCTCCGACTTCCGCGACGGGAACTTCGGCGAGGCCTACGGCGTCCGTCTCGTCGATGGTCGGCTCGAGGGGCTCTTCGCCCGGGCCGTCGTCGTGGTGGGCGAGGACGGCACCGTGCTCCACACCGAGCTCGTGCCCGAGATCAGGCAGGAGCCCGATTACGACGCCGCGCTCGCCGCCCTCCAGTCAGCGCGCCCGACATCGGGAGCGGCTCGACAACCCGGGGCGCGGTTCGACGCGGCCTGAGGTGGCGGCGGGCGCGGCGCTGCCTAGCATCGACGGCGTGGGCGATTGGCTGGCCGACAACGAGTGGGTCGTCTGGCTGCTCGGCGCCCTGGCGCTCGGCGGCATCGAGCTCGCCACGCTCGACCTCGTCTTCCTCATGCTCGCGGCCGGCGCCCTGGCCGGGTCGGTGACCGCCGCCGTCGGAGCGCCGTTCCTCGTGCAGGTGCTCGTGGCCTCTGCCGTCGCCATCGCCATGCTCGCCGTCGTCCGCCCGATCGCACTGCGCCACCTGAAGACGCCCCACGAGCTGCGGACCGGGGTCGACGCGCTGATCGGGCGTGAGGCCATCACGCTCGAACGGGTCGACATCCACGGCGGGCGGGTGAAGCTGGCCGGTGAGGTCTGGAGCGCCCGGACGATGGACGGCTCGCTCGTGATCGAGCCCGGACGCACCGTGGACGTGTTGCGCATCGACGGGGCTGTCGCCGTCGTCTTCGAGCTCGAGCAGTAAGAAGGGACGAGGTGAGCTCCGTGGCTCTGCCGATCATCGCTGGTGTCATCCTGCTGCTGGTCCTCGCGGCCCTGATCCGGACGGTGCGCATCATCCCCCAGGCGCGGGCCGGGATCGTCGAGCGCCTCGGCCGCTACAGCCGGACGCTCAACCCGGGCCTGTCGCTCCTGGTGCCCTTCGTCGACCGGGTCAAGCCGCTCCTGGATCTGCGCGAGCAGGTCGTGTCGTTCCCGCCCCAGCCGGTGATCACCGCCGACAACCTCGTGGTGTCGATCGACACCGTCGTGTACTTCCAGGTGACGGACCCCCGCGCCGCCACCTACGAGATCGCCGACTACATCCAGGGCGTCGAGCAGCTCACGGTCACGACGCTGCGCAACGTCGTGGGCGGCCTCCATCTCGAGCAGACCCTGACGTCGCGCGACGAGATCAACGCCCAGCTCCGCGGCGTGCTCGACGAGGCGACGGGCAAGTGGGGCATCCGCGTCAACCGGGTGGAGCTGAAGGCCATCGACCCGCCGGCCAGCATCCAGGACTCGATGGAGAAGCAGATGCGGGCCGAGCGCGACCGTCGTGCCGTCATCCTGACCGCCGAGGGGAGCAAGCAGTCCCAGATCCTCACCGCCGAGGGCGAGCGCCAGGCCGCCATCCTCCGGGCCGAAGGCGACGCCCAGGCCCGCGTCGTCCGAGCCCGGGCCGAGGCCGAGGCCATCGGCGCCGTCTTCAAGGCCATCCACGAGGGTGATGCCGACCCGAAGCTGCTCGCCTACCAGTACCTGCAGACCCTGCCCCAGATCGCGCAGGGGAGCGCCAACAAGGTCTGGATCGTGCCCAGCGAGCTGGGCGAGGCGTTGCGGTCCATCGGGTCCGTCCTGGGTGGCGCCGCCCGAGGGCCGGCCCGACCCGCCGCCGGTGCCTCCCGCCGCCTCCCGCCCGTCCCTGACGCGGAGCAGCGGCGAGGTTGACCGCTGACCGTGGTCGTTGGTTACATCGTATGGATGACCACGGAACTGCTACGGCGCCGCCCGCCGGACGACGTGGACGACGAGTTCGACATCGACGCCTTCAAGGCGAGGTCGGCGCCGGTCTCCCTGGAGGGGGTCGATCTCGACAGCTTCCGGGACGAGCCCCTCGATCCCGACTCGCTGCGCTGCCTCCGCTACATGCACGACGTCGAGTACCACACGGTCTGCTACCTGCGCGACCTGCTCGTGACGCCGGCCCACCGGGATCCCACGATCACGACGTTCCTCACGCTGTGGAACCTCGAGGAGATGTACCACGGCGAAGCCATCGGGGCCGTCCTCGCCGCGCACGGCGAACCGGCGGGCCGGCCGCGGATCGGGTCCACCCGTCAGCGGTTGGGGCGCTTCGACCGGCTGGCGCCCGCCGCCCACACCATGGGCTCTCTGCTGGTCGGCCAGGCCTGGACGGCGGTGCACATGACCTGGGGAGCCGTCAACGAGTGGACGGCCCAGGCCGCCTACGCGCGGCTCGGGCAGCGGGCCGGGCACCCGGCGCTGAGCACGCTCCTCGGCCGCATCATGCGCCAGGAGGGCCGTCACGCCGACTTCTACGCCCGGCAGGCCGAGCGGCGGCTGCGCGTCGACGCCCGCGCCCGCTGGCTCACCCGTACCGCGCTGCGCCGGTGGTGGGCGCCGGTCGGCTCCACGCTCTTGCCCCGCAGCGAGGTGGCGTTCCTCGCCGGTCACCTCTTCACGGGTCGCGACGGCCGGGCCATGACCGAGCGCATCGACCGCCGGTTGGATCAGCTCCCCGGCCTGGGGGGCCTGCACCTGGCCACCGGCGCCGCGCAGCGCCTGACCGCCGACGCCGGGCTGACCTGAGGGGCGACCGCGTCGCCGGGTGTCAGCCCGGCGCGCCCAGGAGCGGACCGGTGAACAGGTCACCCGTCGGGAACGAGCCGGCCGTCGGCGGGATCGATGATGGCGACGGTGGCGCCCATCGCGCGTGCCCGATCGACGAAGTCCGATGTTCCGCCCGGACCGTCGCCGGGCTCGCCGTCCCACACGGCGAGGGCCCGCAGCCGGGGTGCGGCGGACTGCGCGACCGCCAGGAGCCAGTCGTTGTTGCGCTCGAAGGCCGCCTCGGGCGTCGGTGCCGGGCCGAGCTCGTCGTGCTGGAACCGGGTAGCGCACATCGTCCTCAGCCGGCGGTAGCGCTCCTCCCAGTCGGTACCCGGCAGGCGGACCGAGCCGGGGACGAAGTCGTCGTCGGGCTGCGCGATGAGGAGCCAGACTTCCGCGCCGGCGGCGCTCGCCAGCTCCGCGGCGATGATGTCGGCGCCCCGCGCGCCGCCGGACACGAGCAGCGTGCCCGGTCCGACGCCCCACCCCTCGAACACGGCGGTGATGGTCTTCGTGACGACCGCTTCGGCTTCCGGAGGGAACCGCGGTGAAGAGCGATCCGGGTGGTCGATCATGTGCCCGCTCACGACGATCGCCTGCTGGAGGAACGGGATCCCGCCGTCCGACACGTGGCCGCCCTAGATCTCGATGGTGATGTGCCCATCCCGGCCGTAGACGGCCTGGATGCCGATGCGCTGGCACTCGGCGGGGTCGGTCCACGCGCGGGTGGTGTCCGAGTCGTAGTTGAAGTAGACGGTCGGGCACTCCGCCCCGGGCCGGCCGAGCAGCTCGACCGCCTCGACGTCGGGGTGGTTGAAGTACTGGCCGTTGGTCGACACCACGTACCGGTCGCACTCGACCAGATCGAGGAGGTCGCGCGTCACGTTGCCGGCGCTGCCGTGGTGGGCGAGCTTGAACACGTCGACCTTGACCCGCTCGGTGCCGTCCCGCTCGGCGACCTTGCGCAGCGCGTCGACCATGACCCGGGCGTGGGCGTCACCGGCCAGCAGGAGGCGCCGACCCTCGGCTTCGAAGAAGACGGCGATGCTCGACCCGTTGGCGACGGCCCGATCGCTGCCCAGCTTGGGCCGGGCCCGTACCGGCGGACCACCCCGGGAACGCACGGCCTCCTCGGGCGGCTCGTACCGGCCGCTGGCCTCCAGCCGGAGGGCGACGGCGGCGCTGTCGCCCGGCGCGAAGCCGGCCTCGGTGACGGTCCGGTCCCACTCGCGGCGCAGGCGGTCGAGCTCGGTCTCCGTCGGGCACAGGACCGACACGGTGGCGCCGCCCGGCAGCCTGATCGATTGGTCGAGACCCTGGCCGGCGACGCCGCCCGCGAACGTGGTGTTCCAGCGCCGGGTGCGGAGGAGGTCGGTCAGGAACTCGCCCTGCAGCGGACCGCGATCGCCGGGGCGCGGCGGGGCCGGGATGGCGGAGCCCGAGATCTGCGGCCATCCGTTGAACCAGATCTCGCGGATCTTGAGGCCGAGGGCATCGTCCTGCAGGAGCTTGAGCATGCCGTCGATGTGGTCGGCGTCGATGTGGGTGACGATCGCCAGGTCGAAGCGCCGTTGCGACTCAGGCAGCGTCAGCAGGTAGGCGCGCAGGCCCTCTTCGTACTTCGGCGCCGGGCCACCGTCGATGAGGATCCGGCGCCGCCGGCTGCGCGGCCCGTGGGTGACGATGAGCGCGTCGCCGTGTCCGGCAGGGAGGACGTCGAGGGTCACCGTCACGCGGTCACCGCCGGCTGGCAGAGCGTCTCGAACCGGTCCCGGTGGAGGCGGGCGGGCTCCGGTGGTGCGCCGATCCCGTGCACCACCCACACGCTGATCCAGGTGAGCACGTAGGCGTGCCAGAGCAGGCGGGACGCGTCATCCACGCTGACCCGCCCGAGTGTCGTCTTGACACCGCCGTTGGCGTCGGCGATGCGCGCCCAGCCGGCCTCGTCGGCCAGCTCGAGGAGCGCGGCGCGGGCCACCTCCGCCCGGGCCTTCTGCTCGTCGTCACCATGCGCGGCGAAGCGCCCCACCACGGCGAGCGGCGAGGTGGTGATGTGGACGAGCGTGCCCCGCCCCCCGGCGCCGGAGCCGGCGGAGTCGGCCGTGGCCACGAAGCGCTTGCGGCGGTGGCTCGTGGAGACGTCGTAGAGGATGTCGATGGTGCGCGTCAGGCCGGGGAGGTCGGACAGCATCCGGCCGCCCTTCCACGGAGACCAGCCGGCCGACTTGCCCGCGTTGACGATGATCAGCAGCTCGGCGCGCTCGTCCGCGTCGAGCGGGGAGCCACTGCGGCCGGCGCGCTCGCGGTAGCCCTGCTCCCACTGGTCGGCCATGTTGTCGTAGACGCCGCCGTCGTTGACGACGAGCCGCTCGATGGGCTGATCGGGGAAGCCGGGGCGATCGGTGTCATAGGTGCGGGAGAGCTGAAAGGCGGCGTTGCCCTTGTTGTGGAGCGTGCGGGGCGGGAACGCGCCGGGCAGGCAGGCCGAGCACTGGACGGCCACAGCCAGGGGCAGATCGCCCGGGGTGCCGAAGCCGATCCGGTAGCCGGACACCATGCGGGGCGTGAGATACATCGCGTCGCCCGACTGCAGGTCGGTGGCGCAGAACACGTGGTGCACCGCGGGCCGGTCGACCTCGCGCAGCAGTGCCGGCGCGCCCCGGCCGCTGAAGTGGGCCTTCGCCAGGCCACGGGCCACCACCTCGCCGCGGCCGCTGAAGACCCACAGGAAGAGCAGCACCGCCAGCGTCGCCAGGACCGTCGCCACCACGACAGCGATGACGAGACCCCAGCCGTGCGCCCACGTCGTGATGGCCGTCAGCACGGCGATCGGGATGCCGATGAGCGCCAAGAGCAGGACCACCAGCCGGCGCAGGTCGGCCGGCATGCCCATGGCCGTCAGCTTCCCTTGCACGGCGATGCCGGCCACGAGCCCCAGCAGCCCGGCGAGGAGGAACCACCACGGCGCCACCTCCCTGCCGGCCAGCAGGTAGGCGACGAGGAGGCCGAGCACGCTGCCGATGGCGAGGACGGCTGCGGCCAGGAAGCGCACCAGCCAGCCATCGGTCGGCGCGCCGAACCAGAACAGGCCGACGCCGGTGATCTGGCGCATCATTCGCCCGAGCGCCGTCTCGACGTCGGCCGGGGTGGACGAGGTGAGGTCGACGTCGTGGGCGATGACGCCGTTCGTGATCGACCCGCCCGACACCGAGGACACGGACGTCACGTCGCGGGCGAGGCCGGCGTCGCTCACGGCGAGGATCGTGCCTGCCCCCCACACCGTGGCGCGGTGGCCACCGCCCGACATGGCCACCCCGATGCGCACGGCGTCACCGTACAGCGCGCCTCCGGACGCGACGGGCGACGGTGCGGAGGTCGCGCGTGGGGAGCGCCCGCCGATCGTCAGGCGGTCAGACGGGCGCGGGCGTGCCGGTCGGCTCCGCGGCCCGACCGTCCGGATCCCAGCGGTAGCGGGTGAACGCGGGCAGGAGCACGGCGGCGACGACCGCGCCGACCACACAGGCCAGACCCCCGCTGGCCGCCGAGAAGCGCACGCTCGTGAGCCGGGCCATGACACCGGCTTCGACGTCGCCGAGCACCGGACCGGTCCGGACGTTCGCCCACGCGATGCCGCCCAGCCGCCCTCGGTACTCGTCCGAGATGAGGGTGGCCCAGATCGTCCGCCGGAAGATCACGCTCACCAGGTCGGCGCCGCCCGCGAGCGCGAGGAACAGCACAGCCCACCAGATCCCTGGGCTGATGCCGAAGGCGAAGATGGCCAGGCCCCAGACGACGACCGAGCCGATGACGCCGAGACCGTGGCGGCGGACGTGACCGGTCCATCCCGACAGCACGCTGGCCAGCAGGGCGCCGAGCGCGGGAGCGGCGTAGAGGAAGCCGAGGTACTGGTCGCCGCCGAACTCGTCGGCGAAGAACGGGAACAGTGCGCGCGGCATCCCGAACACCATGGCGATGAAGTCCACGATGTACGTGCCCTGCAGCACCGGTTTGCCCTTGAGGTAGCGGAAGCCGTCGGCGATGGATCGGAGGCCGGCTTGAGGAGCTCCCGGTGACGGCGGGACCGGGCCGAGCATCACGAGCGACGCCAGCGACGCGACGTAGGTGACGGCGGCGAAGAGGTACGCGGGCTGCGCGCCGTCACCGGCGGCGATGAGCAGGCCGCCGATGGTCGGGCCGATGATGGCGGCCAGGCTGTAGCTGCTGCTCTCCAGCGCGCTCGGCCGCCGGGTAGTAGCGCTCGCCGACCAGCCGCGGGGTGATGGCCCACAGCGACGGCTGGCCGAGCGAGCTGAACACGGCGATCAGCGCGGCCAGGACGTAGACCGTGGCGAGGTTCGGCTCGTCGAGGTGCGCGTTGAGGAGGAGGCCGGCGGCGACGACGAGCTGGCCGGCGTCGCAGATCAGCAGCACCTTCCTCCGGTCGGCGGCGTCGGCCAGCGCGCCGCCGAAGAGCGAGACGAAGACCAGCGGGACGAGCTCGACGACCCCGATGAGCCCGACGGCGGCCGGCGACCCCGTGAGCTCCTTGACCTGCCAGGCGACGACGATGACCGTCGCCTGCGCGCCCATCTGGGCGACGAAGTGGCCGAGGAACAGGATCCGGAAGCGGGGCGAGACCCGCAGGGGCGAGAGGTCGAGCGCGACCCGGCGCTTCTTCGTCCCCGTCACCCGGGGAACGGTATCGGCCCCTCCTTCACGACCCTGGCCTCGAACTCGAGGAGCGATCGCTTGGCGTCGAGGCCGCCGGCGAAGCCCGTCAGCGCGCCGGAGGCCCCGATGACCCGGTGACAGGGGAGGATGACGCTCACGGGGTTCCGGCCGTTGGCGGCGCCGACCGCCCGCGCCTTGTTCGCGTCGCCGGCCAGCAACGCCTGCTGCCGGTAGCTGACCGTCGAGCCGTACGGGACAGTGGCGAGGAGGCGCCAGACCTTGACCTGGAACGGGGTGCCGTGGAGGTCGAGCGGGACCTCGAAGGTGCGTCGCCGTCCGGCGAAGTACTCGTCGAGCTGGTCGGTGGCCAGCCGCAGGACCGGGTGCTCTGGGTCCTCCTCCGTCGCATCGGGCCAGGGGACGCGCTCACCGGGCGCTTCCGTGGGCCACAGCACGGCGCGCAGACCGCTGTCCGAGCCGAGGAGGGTAAGGGGGCCGACGGGACTGGGGATGGTGGCCGTGACGTAGGTGGTCATGGGGACTGCTCCTTCAGGGACGGGAGGGGGGACGGAGGGGTTGGCGCACGGCGTCACGCCAGGCTGGCCCACAGGTGGTGGAGGCCGTACGAACGCCACGGCCGCCAGGCCTTCGCCCGGCCGGCGGCGGCGGCCGGATCGGCGGGGGTGCCGAGGCGTTCGAGGGCCCGCCGCACGCCGAGGTCGCTGGGGAGGAAGACGTCGGGGTCGCCGAGCCCGCGCAGGGCGATGTAGCCGGCGGTCCACGGGCCGATCCCGGGCAGCGCGGTCAGCTGCGCCTCGAGCGCGGCACGGTCGGCACCGGCATCGACGACGATCGACCCGTCGCCGAGCCGGCCGGCCAGCACGCGCAGGGTGCGCCGGCGGGACTCGGGCATGGCCAGGACCGCGGGATCGGCTTCGGCGACGGCCGCGGGCTCCGGGAAGAGGTGGGTCAGCCCGCCGTCCGGCGCCGGGAGTGGCGTGCCGACGGCGCGGACGAGCCGGGCGGTGTGGGTGCGGGCGGCCACGACGGACACCTGCTGACCGAGGACGGCCCGGACGGCCAGCTCCGCGCCATCGACGTGCCCGGGCGAGCGCCGTCCGGGCGACTTGGCGACGAGCGGGGCCAGGAGCTCGTCGGCCTCCAAGAGGTCGCTCACGGCCACCGGATCGGCATCGAGGTCCATCAGCCGGCGGGACCGCTGGACCGCGCTGGCCAGGTCCCGCAGATCGGACAGCCGCACCGCGCACCGCACGTGGTCGGGCGCGGGCGTCAGCTCCACGACTGCGGGACCGTGGGGCAGGCCCAGCGTCCGGCGGTACGTGCCGCCGTCCACCTCCTCGATGCCGGGCACGGCACGAGGTCCGAGGAAGGCGAGCAGCCCGTCACCGTCGAACGGCTGTCGCACGGGCAGCCGGAGCCGCACGGTGCCCGTCGCGGCGCCCGCTTCGTGGGGAGCGTCCGCTCCGCGCCGGGACGCCTTCAGCCGCAGTTCGGTCGGGGTGGTGGCGAAGACCTCGCGCACGGTGTCGTTGAACTGCCGGATGCTGGCGAACCCGGCGCCGAAGGCCACCTGCGTGAACGGCAGGTCGGTGGTCTCGATGAGCACCCGGGCTGTCTGGGCCCGTTGGGCCCGGGCGAGGGCGATGGGCCCGGCACCCACCTCGGCCACGAGCTGGCGGTGCAGGTGGCGCTCGCTGTACCCGAGGCGCCCGGCGAGACCGCGGACGCCGTCGCGGTCGACGACGCCGTCGGCGATGAGGCGCATCGCGCGGCCGACGACGTCGGCCCGCAGGTTCCACTCGGGAGAGCCGGGCGTGGCGTCCGGGCGGCAGCGCTTGCAGGCCCGGAAGCCGGCGAGCTGCGCGGCGGCCGCGGTCGGGTAGAAGCGGACGTTGGCCCGCTTGGGGGTGATGGCCGGACAGCTCGGCCGGCAGTAGATGCCGGTCGACGTCACACCCGTGAAGAACCACCCGTCGAAGCGGGCGTCCTTGGCCTGCACGGCCCGGTAGCAACGCTCGAAGTCCTGCAACACACATCGATGGTGACAGGACTGGCGTCCGCTTGGCTAGCGGAAATCGGACGCCTGCATCCGCCAGGCGCGATCGGCCCAGAGTTCGGTGCAACGCCCCGGAGCCGGATCGAGGTCGGAGCGATTCGCGCCGTCGGTGGCGCGATTGGCTCAGACTTGCGGCAGGGGCGGACGCGCTCGCCAGGAGATCTCGACGGAGCGTGACATCGACCAACCCGCCCTAGAGGTCGCTCAGGAACGGGGGATAGGGTCGGGTCATGACGTATCAGCACCTGCTGGTGAAGCAGGACGAGACGATCACGACGATCACGCTCAACCGGCCCGAGAAGCGGAACGCGCTGGCGCTCGACGTGATGGTCGAGCTGACCGCGGCCGTGCGCGAGGTGGGCGGCAGCGATGCGCTCGGCGTGATCCTGGCCGCCAACGGGCCCGTGTTCTCGGCCGGTCACAACTTCGGCGACATGCGCGGGGCGACGCTGGCCGACGCCCGCCGCCTCTTCCAGATCTGCACCGAGATGATGGACGCGGTCCAGGAGATCCCCCAGCCCGTGGTCGCCAAGGTGCACGCGCTGGCGACGGCGGCCGGGTGCCAGCTCGTGGCGTCGTGCGATCTCGCCGTGGCCTCGGAGGACGCCGCCTTCGCCATCCCCGGAGGCAAGGGCGGGTTGTTCTGCCACACACCGCTCGTCGCCGTGGCCCGCAACATCGGCCGTAAGCGGGCGCTGGAGATGGCCTTCACCGGCGACCCGATCGACGCCCGGACCGCCGCCGACTGGGGGCTGATCAACAAGGCCGTCCCAGCTGATCAGCTCGACGAGGCGACGTGGGACCTCATCACCCGCGCCACCCGCGGCAGCATCGAGTCCAAGGGCTTGGGCAAGCAGGGCTTCTACGCCCAGGTCGGCCGGGACCAGGACAGCGCGTATGCGTTCGCGATGGAGCTGATGTCGTCCGCGGCCATGATCCCGGACGCGCAGGAGGGCTTCGCCGCCTTCCTCGAGAAGCGCAAGCCCGAGTTCGATCGCCGCTAGCGGATCCGCAGTCCGACCCGCCGCCTGGCCCGCTCCCGGCGGCGGCCGTATCGTGCCGCTCCGTGAAGCTGAGCATGATGATGAACTACTCGGGCGGGTTCAAGGAGTCGGTCGACCAGATCGCCGAGCTCGAGAAGGCCGGCCTGGACCTGGTGTGGATCCCCGAGGCGTACAGCTTCGACGCCATCAGCCAGGTGGGCTACCTGGCCGCCCGGACCGAGCGGCTCGAGATCGGTACCGGGATCGTCAACGTGTACTCCCGGACGCCGGCGCTGATGGCCATGACGGCCGCGGGGTGCGACTACGTGAGCAACGGCCGCTTCGTCCTGGGCCTCGGCGCCTCCGGGCCGCAGGTGGTCGAAGGGTTCCACGGCGTGCCGTATGAGAAACCGATGGCCCGCATCAAGGAGTACATCGACATCTGCCGCATGACGTGGCGGCGCGAGCCCCTCGTCTACGACGGTGAGGCCGTCCAGGTCCCGCTGCCCGAGGGTCAGGGCACAGGGCTCGGCAAGCCGCTCAAGCTCATCAACCACCCGGTGCGCACGGACATCCCGATCTGGTGGGCGTCGCTCATGGGCCGCAGCGTGGAGGCCACGGCCGAGCGGGCCGACGGCTGGCTGCCGATCATGTTCATCCCCGAGCGTCACCAGCAGGTCTGGGGGGACCAGCTCAAGGCCGGCCTGGCCAAGCGCCCGGCCGAGCTCGGCCGGCTCGAGATCTCGGCCGGGGGGATGGTGGCCATCGGCGACGAGCTCGTCGGCGAGGCGCGGACCCGCATCCTCGACATGGCGAGGCCGATGGTGGCGCTCTACGTCGGCGGCATGGGCGCCCGGGGCCAGAACTTCTACAACACGGTCGCCCAGCGCTACGGCTACGAGAAGGAGGCGGCCGACATCCAGGACCTCTACCTGGACGGCAAGAAGGACGAAGCCGCCACCCACGTGCCGGGGGACTGGTTGGAGCTGTCGAACCTCGTCGGCCCGAAGAGCTACATCAAGGAGCGGCTCGGTGCGTTCAAGGAGGCCGGCGTGACCGTGCTGAGCGTCAACCCGGTCGGGCCGAACCCGACGGCGACGATCGAGCAGCTCCGCGAGCTCGTGGGTGAGGCATGAGCGAACGCAGTGAGCGCAGGCCGGCCCGGCGGGCGAGCGGTTGCGAGCCGACGGGCGATGGGGTCCGGGGGCGCAGCCCCCGAGAGGTACTCGCATGAGCTCGCCGGTCATGACCTCCGCCGGCACGGTCGCGCCCGGGTGGGAGCCGGTCCGCGAGGCGTTCGACCGGAACCTGGAATCGGGCCGCGAGGTGGGTGCGGCGGTGGCCGTGTACCACCACGGCGTGCCGGTCGTGGAGCTGGCCGGGGGCAGCTTCGACGAGGCCGGGACCGCGCCCTACACGGCGGACACCCTGCAGCTCGTGTTCTCCACCACCAAGGGCCTGACCGCCATCGCGGTCGCGCTGTGCGTGCAGCGGGGGCTCCTGGACTACGACGCGCGGGTGACGGACTACTGGCCCGAGTTCGCGGCCAACGGCAAGGGCGACGTCACCGTCGCGCAGCTGCTGTCGCACCAGGCCGGCCTCGCCATCGTCGACGGTGCCCTCACCATCCACGAGGTCGCCGACTGGGATCACATGGCCGGCCTGCTGGCCGCGCAGACCCCCTACTGGGAGCCGGGCACCGGCCACGGCTACCACGCCGTCACGTTCGGTTGGCTGGCCGGGGAGCTGGTGCGACGGGTGGATCCGAAGGCCCGGTCGTTGGGCACGTTCGTCGCCGAGGAGGTCGCGGCGCCCGTGGGCGCCGAGGCCTGGATCGGGCTGCCCCCGGAGCAGGACGCCAGGGTGTCGCCGCTCGTGACGGAGCCACCGTCGACGGATCCCGCCATCAGGGCGGTGATGCAGCAGTTCATGGGCCCCGACACGCCGGCCGGGCGGGCGCTGTTCCTCAACGGCGCCTTCAGCCCCGGCGACCCGGTGTGGAACTCCCCCGACTTCCACCGCGCCGAGATCCCGGCCGCCAACGGCATCTCGCGCGCCGCCTCACTGGCGCGCATCTACTCGGCCTGCGTGGACGAGGTCGACGGCGTGCGGCTGCTCGAGCCGGCCACGGTCCAGTCGGCGAGCGCCACCGTCACGCCCGACGGTGAGCCCGACCGGGTGCTCGTGTTCCCGACCACGTTCGGAATGGGCTTCATGACGTCGGGGCCGTTCACGCCGATGCTCGGCCCGGGCTCGTTCGGGCATGCAGGGGCGGGCGGCTCGCTGGCCTTCGGGCACCCCGACGGCCACATCGGCTTCGGCTACGCCATGAACCGCATGGACTCGACGCTGAACGGCGACGTCCGCGCCCTGAGCCTGGTCGAAGCCGTCAGAGCGGTCTTGGCGAGCTGACCGGGGCCGCGGTGGTCGCCACGGCCGAGTCCTCCTCCGCCCGCAGGCGGTGGCGCAAGCGGCGGGTCACCACGAGGTAAGCGGTCCCGGTGGTGAGGCTGATCCCGGCGAAGATGCCCATCGTCGCCTGGGGCCCGATCCGGGTGGCGAGGGCGCCGGCCGCGGTCGTCGTGAAGGTCAGGATGAAGGTGAGGAAGGCGAAGTCGGCGGCCAGGATCCGGCCCCGCACCTCGTCGGGCGCACGGAGCTGCAGCCCGAAGGTCGACATCGTCCACTGGGCGCCGCCGCCGAGATGGCCCACGAAGACGAGCAGCGCAGCGAGGGCGAGGCTGCCGGCCACGCTCACCCCCAGGTAGCAGGTCCCGAACACGAGTCCGGCCAGCCCGCAGGTCGTCAGCAGGCGGGACAACGACGGTCCGATGAGGCGCGACGCGATCAGCGGCCCGAGCGCGACCCCCAGCCCCCGCATCCCGAGCAGCAGTCCCGTCGTGCCGTCGCCACCGTCGAACACCTCCGTCACGAGCACCGCCAGCAGGCTGACCGTCCCCGCGCCGATGGCGAACGTCGCCTTCGACGACATGAGCGCCAGCAGCACCGGATCGCGACGGGCGTGGTGCAGACCCACCTTCATGTCGGCGATCGGTCGCAGCCGGCCCCGCTCCGCGGAGTCGCGCCGCGCCTCCTGCATCGGACGGCGGATCACCGCCACCAGCGCCGCCGCCAACAGGAACGACGTGGCGTCGGCCAGGAAGGACGCCCGCCGGCCGAAGAGCGCCGCGAACCCGCCGCCGAGCGCCGCGCCGACGGCCAGCATCGCCCCCCAGAGCGAGCCGAAGAGGGCGGTCGCCTTCCTCAGCTCCTCTTCGCCGCGGGCCAGGTTCGGCACCGCGGCCTGCGCCGCGGGCAGGACGAAGGCGCCGAACGCGGCGATCGTGGCCTGGGCCGCGAACGCCAGCCACACCCGGCCCGGCCCCACGGCCAGCAGGCTCAGCGCGGCGACTGCCTGGACGCACGAGACGGTGACGACGATGCGGCGGCGGTCAAAGCGATCGGCCGCCGCGCCGGCCACCGGTGAGACGAGGAATGCGGGCAGCGTCTGGGAGACGAAGACCAGCGACACCAGCAGGCTCGAATCGGTGACGTCCCCGACCACGCCGAGCAGGGCCACGTAGCAGAACCAGTCGCCCGCGTACGAGACGACCTGGGCGATGAACAGGTACCGGAGGTCCCGATTGTGCCGGAGCAGCTCGAGCACGATCGGTCCCGCTCGCCCCCGCTACCGGTGGGCGTGGTCGTGCAGCACCATGGCCAGTGCGGCCGTGAGTCGCTCCCCGGTTGGCAGGTGGAGGTACTCGTTCGGTCCGTGCGCGTTGCTGTCGGGGCCGAGCACGCCGGTGATGACGAACTGCGCGTCGGGGAAGCGCTGGCCGAGCATCCCCATGAACGGGATCGTGCCGCCCTCGCCGAAGGCGCGCGCCGGAGCGCCGAACGCGGCCAGCGACGCCTGCTCCAACGAGGCGTCGAGCCAGGGCGCGAACGTGGGCGCGTTCCAGCCCGGCCCGGCCTCCCGTCCCGCGAAGGTCACCCGGGCGCCGTAGGGCGGATCGGCGGTGAGCGTCGACGCGATGGCGCCCAGCGCGGCGTCGGCGTCGCAGGTCGGCGGGATGCGGAACGAGAGCTGCAGCGAGGTCGAGGGCCGCAGGACGTTGCCGGCGCGGTTCGTCGGCGGCAGCCCGTCGGCACCCACGACGCTGAGCGTCGGCCGCCAGGTGTGGGCCAGGATCTGTTCGACCGGATCGTCGGAGACGGGGCCGGCGTCGCCGACGAAGTGGTAGCGGTCGGCGTATGTCGGCGTCGCCGCCGCTGTCTCCCGGGCCTGACGGCGCCGGTCGTCCGGGATCGTCACGTGGAGCTCGGGCACCCTGATCTCGCCGGACGCGGCGTCCTCCACCCGCTCGAGGAGCTGGCGGGCGATGCGGAACGTGCTGGGCACGACGCCGCTGGCCGCCCCGGAATGGACACCTTCCTCGAGGATGTCGACCGTCAGCGTGCCGCCGGCCAGGCCTCGCAGCGACGTCGTGACCCACAGCCGGTCGTAGTCGTTGCAGCCCGAGTCGAGGCACACGACGAGCGACGGCGCCCCGACCCGGTCGGCCAGGGCCTCCAGATGGGCGGGGAGGTCGGGGGAGCCGCTCTCCTCGCTCGCTTCGACGAGCACCAGGCAGCGGGCGTGGGCGCCACCGGCCCGCTGGACGCCCTCGATGGCGGCCAGTGAAGCGAACGCCGCGTAGCCGTCGTCGGCGCCACCGCGCCCGTACAGGCGGTCGCCTTCCACCACCGGCGTCCACGGCCCGAGGCCGTCGCGCCAGCCGTGCATCTCCGGCTGCTTGTCCAGGTGGCCGTAGAGGAGCACGGTGTCGTCGCTGGGACCGTCGCCGAAGGCGGGGATGTCCATGACGATGAGCGGGGTGCGGTCGGGCAGCTCGGCGACGTCGACCGTCAGACCGGCGATCGGGCGGGCACGGCACCAGTCGGCCACGAGGTCGACAGCCCGGCCGATGTGTCCGTTCGCGTCCCACTCGGCGTCGAAGGCCGGGGACAGCGCGGGGATGGCGATGTAGTCGTGGAGCGTCGGGGTGATGTCGTCGCGCCAGACGGCGCCGGCGTCATCGAGGACCGCGGCCTGGTCCATCGTCAGACCTTCTGGAACACGAGACGGTCGATGACCGCCTCGGCCTCGGCGACCATACGGGTCAGCACGACGGCGGCCGGCTCGAGCTCGTGGATGGCACCCACGCCCTGGCCGCACGGGTAGAACTCGCGGCGCACGTCGACCTCGGTGCCGTCCGGGTAGCCGAGGTGGTTGGCGCCCTCCTGCGCGGAGTAGATGGCCTGCTGCGGGAAGGGCTTCAGGTCGTCCGGGTTCTCGTCGAAGTGCTGGGTCCAGTCGTTGCGCACCACCCGGCACGTCTTGCCGGTGTAGGCGCGGCTCACGACGGTGCCGTCCTCGGGGGTGGCCAGCAGGGTCTCCTTGTAGCCCTCCACCGCCCGCGCCTCGTGGGTGGCGATGAACCGTGTGCCCACCCAGACCCCGTCGGCGCCGAGGGCCAGCGAGGCGGCGAGGCCGCGCCCGTCGAACAGGCCGCCGGCGGCGACGACCGGGACCTGGTCGCCGACGGCGTCGACCACCTGGGGGACGAGGGCCATCGTGGCCACCTGACCCGTGTGGCCGCCCGCCTCCGTGCCCTGCGCGACGACGAAGTCGCAGCCCGATGCCACGGCGCCGACGGCGTGGCGGACCTTGCCGCACATCGACCCGACGAGGATGTTGTTGGCGTGCAGTAGGTCGATGACCTCACGGGGCACGCCGAGGCCGGCCACGAAGATGCGCGCGCCCCCGTCGATCACGGACTGGATGCCCTCCTCGACCTGGCCGGGCAGCGCGGTGAGGAGGTCGACACCGAAGGGCTTGGTGGTCAGGGCCTTCACGCCGGCGATCTCCTCGACGAGCTCGTCGTGGCGCATGGTGGAGGCGCCGAGCGTGCCGATGCCCCCGGCCTCGGACACCGCCGCCACCAGGCGGTGGTACGAGACCCCGCCCATGCCGGCGAGCATCACCGGGTGCTCGATCTCCAGGAGCTCGGTCAGTCGCGTCTGCATGCCCCGCACTGTAGGGACGCGCACCGGGCCCGGCCCAGCGGCAGCGGGTTCAGCGGCCGAGCTGGGCCCGCAGCACGAGCTCGTCGTGACGTAGGCGGGAGGTGTCGGTCCTGACGTCGGCCGTGGCGATGTCGCTGGCCTCGGTCTCGGCGCGGCCAGCGGCTCGGGTTCACCGAACACGTCCCGCAGCCAGTGCGTGCGCTCGCTGAACCAGTAGCGGAGCATGGCGACGTCGCCCTCGCCGACGTCAGGGCCGAGGTCCACGATGCAGCCCTCGCTGGTGATGAAGCCGGCCCACGACAGGTGCACGCCGTCGTGGGCCTCGGCCACCCGGCGCCAGTCGGGCACGAGGTGCCGGCGGATGGTGGCCCGCGCCGCCCGCTGGCCGGGGATGGCCAGCAGCGGCGTGAGGTCCGAGCCGCGCTGGTTCCGGGTCGGCGGCGCCGCCGACCATCCTCGGCCCGACGGTGCGGCATCCGGTCGACCACGTCCGGGAAGCTCCCACCACTCCTCGTTCGGTCGTGCCTCGGCCGGGTGCTGAGTGACCAGCCGGGCCCAGTCCTCGGGCCGGTGGACCTCGAAGACCCGGACATCGGGGCGGACCGGCAGGTGCCACCGGCTCACCGGCCCCTGCTCGAGCTCCCAGGCCGCAACGAGCTCGCCCTGCACCTCCGCAGGCGGGCGGGTCACGGTCCACAGCCCGGCCCACGTGAACTGTCCGGCGCCGTACACCGACTCGTAGACGTCGAAGCGGCGGGCCACGTGAAGCCCCGTCGCTTCGGCGGCGCTGTTCCACCATTCCTGCACGGCGACGTCGACGGGCTGGTGCAGCGCCGGTCCGAACACCTCGTCCACCGCCTCGGCGATGGGAAGCCGTTCCTCGACGTGCCGGTAGGCGGTGGCCGCCGTGGCCGGCGCCTGCGACGAGATCCACGGGCCCACCTGCATGTACGAGGCGTAGACCGCCAGCTCGACCAACGACCCGAACGACCACGTCCGGACCGCGTCCGCGGCGCGCCGCACGGCGTCGCCATCGGTGTCGGGGGGAACGAGGTACCAAGGGACGTCGTCGCGGACCTTGCCCTCGATCAGCGCCAGCACGACGGCACCGAGCGGCGCCGCCATCAGCGCCTCGGTGAAGTCCCCGCGGTCCGACACCGAGCCAAGGTACGTCCGGCGCGGACGGCGTCCGCGATGAGTTCGCGGGCGCCGTACCGTCTGAGGGTCGTCACTGCTGGCGCGAGATCAACGCGATCCCGTACGGAGGAACCATGGCTTTCCGTCCCTACCTGTTCTTCGGCGGCAACTGCCGCGAGGCGTTCACCCGCTACCAGGAGGTCCTCGGCGGCGATCTCACGCTGCTGACGATGAAGGACGTCCCCGGCGAGGAACCGCCGCCCGACCAGGCCGACCTCATCATCCACGCCGCGCTGCTCATCGGCGACGACGTGCTCATGGGATCGGACGACCCGATGTCCGACGACTTCGGTCCGGTCCAGGGGATGATGGTCAGCTACGACGCCGCCGACGTCGCCGGCGCCAACAAGGTGTTCGACGCGCTCGCCGACGGAGGGACCGTCACCCAGGCGCTCATGCCGACGTTCTTCTCGGAGGCGTTCGGCATGTGCGTCGACCGGTTCGGGACGCCCTGGATGATCGTCGGACCACAGGTCCCGCCACCGGCGTGACGGCGACTCAGGCGTAGGCGCCGTCGCGGCCCAGGAAGCGGCGGTGCCAGCGCCCGGGCGTCAGCGCGGCCGCCCGGGCTTCGTCCTCGAACAGCCAGCGACCGAAGTTCCGGCGCGTCCAGGCGCTGGAGCCGGCGAGGCGGATGGCGCCCCGGGCCACGCTCTCGTGCTGCAGCAGGCGGGAGAGCGCGGCAGCCATGCGGTGGTCCGGCCGCCACTCCTCCGCCACGAGATCGCGGTAGCGCTGCCCGGCGAGCGCGGGCCGGGTGGCGCCGGCCTCGACGATGGCCTGCGCCGCCAACGTGCCGGTGAGGAGGGCTTGACCGATGCCCTCACCCGTGAGCGGGTCGCAGGCGCCGGCGGCGTCGCCGACGAACAGCGTGCGCCCCTCCGCGAGCACGGCCCGGTCGATGCGGGCCGGGATGGGCCAGGCCTTGTGGGGCGCCGACGGTCGGGCGCCGGCGCCCAACGCCTGACGCACGTGGGGCCGCGCCAGCAGCTCCGGCCACAGGTCCTTCATGTCCTGGATGCGCCGGCCGGCGCCCCGCAGGACGCCGAACCCCACGTTGGCCCGCCCGTCCGGCAGCGGGAACGACCACGCGTAGCCGGGCAGCAGGTCGGGCTCGAACCAGACCCACAGGCGTTCGGCCGCGTTGCCGGTGACACCGTCGAAGTACTGCCGGAACGCGTGCCACTCACCGAGGTAACCCGCCTCCCCGCACCCGAGCGCCTTGCGCACGGGCGACCACATCCCGTCGGCCGCCACCACGTAACGAGACGAGATCGGGCCGAGGGCGTCGACGTCGATCACGAGCCGGTCATCGCTCTGCTCGACGACGTCGGTGAAGCCGTGCCCGTCGTGCACCTTGACGCCGGCGTGCCGGGCGACGTCCACCAGCGCGGCGTCGAGTTCGACACGGGGCGCGACGACCGCGAACTGACCCTGACCGCGCGGGAGCGGGAACCCGACCTCCCGTCCGGACGGGGAGCGGACCCACGCGGTGTCGACCGGCCGCCAGCTCGGCACGGACGCGGGCTCGAGCCCGAGTGACTCGAGCAGGCGCAGTGCCGCCGTCGTCAGGCCATCGCCGCAGCACTTGTCACGGGGGAACCGCGCCCGGTCGACGACGACGACCTCGCGCCCGGCGCGGGCCAGCTCGATGGCGGCCGCCATCCCACCGGGCCCGCCGCCCACCACGACGACGTCCGCACTGATCACGGCCGGTCAGGGTACGGCCGAACGCCGCCCGTCCCGCCGGGCCGCCCGCTCCAGGCGATCCAAGCGCTGGTCCCACTGCGCACCGGCGGCGACGAGCCACCGCACGGCTTCGACCAGGGGCTCGGGGACGGCGCGGTAGCGCACCTCGCGACCGCGGCGCTCCGGGACCGCCAGGCCCGCCTCGACCAGGGCCTGCAGGTGCTTGACCACGGCCTGGCGGGTCATGGGCAGGTCGGCGACCAGGTGGCTGGCCGTGTCGGGCCCCTCCCTGACGAGGCGCAGGAGAAGGGAGCGGCGGGTGGGGTCGGCCAGGGCGTCGAAGAGGGGATCGAGCGGATCCGTCACACCCGGGCCAGCGAGCAGACCGACAGCCAGAGCGACACGACCCGCGTCTCCCAGGACCCGTCGAGCGCGCCGTCGACGGTGCCGTCGGCGGTCTCGGTGATGACGAGGCGGCTGCCCGTGTCGGTCTCCTCGACGGTGAAGACGACGTCGGACATCGTGCCGTCGTCACCGTCGGGCCACCAGGTGAAGGCCAGGCGCTCGCCGGCGGTCAGCTCGGTCACCCGCACGTGGCGCGCGACGCCTTCGTCGTCGACGAGCCGGCCCGTGCCACCGACCCGCAGGTCGAGGTGCACGTCCTCACCGAGCCAGGTGCCGAGCCCCGCGGCATCGGAGATCAGGTGCCACAGCGTGGCGGCGTCGCAGTCGAGCTCGACGGTCCGGCGGACGGTGGTGCGCTCCATGTGGCCACGATAGTCGCAACACAACGGTTGCACGTCGCTTCAGTCCCGCTACACTCGCAACTCAGAAGTTGCACATCAGGAGGAGCGACCATGCTGGTGCCGACCGTCATCGAACAGACCAACCGGGGGGAGCGGGCCTACGACATCTACTCCCGCCTGCTGTCCGAGCGCATCGTGTTCCTGGGTACGGCCATCGACGACAGCGTCGCCAACCTCGTCATCGCCCAGCTCCTCCATCTGGAGTCGGAGGCCGCCGACCGCGACATCTCGCTGTACATCAACAGCCCGGGCGGGGACATGACCGCCCTGTTCGCCATCCACGACACCATGCAGTTCGTGGCGCCGGACGTGGCCACCATCTGCGTCGGTCAGGCGGCGTCGGCGGCCGCCGTCCTCCTGGCCGCCGGGGCCAAGGGCAAGCGGGCCGCGCTCCCCAACGCCCGGGTGCTCATCCACCAGCCCCACGGCGGGGCGCAGGGCCAGTCGACCGATCTCGAGCGCGCCGTCACCGAGATCGTGGAGATGCGCCGGCGGATGATCGACATCCTCGTCGAGGCCACGGGACAGGGGGCCGATCGCATCATTCAGGACATCGACCGCGACTACATCCTCCGGGGCGAGGCCGCCGTCGCCTACGGGCTCATCGACCACGTGGTCGAGCGGCGCCAACTCCCGCTGGCCGGCGTCGCCGCCGCCTGAGAGAGGCAGTTGTCTCCAGTGGCCAAGTAGAAAGGCGCGATGACTGACGTCGACGACGCCCGAGCGGACGAACGCACGCCGGGGGGCGCCATCCTCATGGACGGCATCCGCCTGCGGGACGAGATCACAGAGCAGCTGGCGGCGGAGATGATCTCGCTGGGCTCGCCCCGTGTCTGCCTGGGGACCGTGCTCGTGGGCGACGATCGGCCGAGCCAGATCTACGTCCGCAGCAAGCACAAGCAGGCCGAGAAGGCCGGGATGGTGTCCCAGCACATCGGCCTGACCGCGGCCGCGACGCAGGCCGAGGTGGAGGACGCGGTGGCCGGCATGGCCGCCGATCCCGACGTCCACGGCATCCTCGTCCAGTTGCCCCTGCCCGAGGGCCTCGACCCCGAGCCGGTGCTGGACCTGGTCCCGCCCGAGAAGGACATCGACGGGCTGACCGAGCGCTCGATGGGGCGGCTGCTGCGGGGCCGTCCCGGCCACGTCCCGTGCACGCCCAAGGGGGTCATGCGGCTGCTGGCCCGCTACGGCACGGACGTGTCGGGCGCCCGAGCCGTGGTGATCGGTCGCTCGACCCTCGTCGGCCTGCCCATGAGCCTCCTGCTGGCCCGCAAGGGCGTCGACGCCACCGTCACGCTGGCCCACTCCCGCACCCGGGACATGGTCGACGTGTGCCGTCAGGCCGACATCGTCATCGCCGCCGCCGGCATGGCTCGGATGATCACGGCCGAGCACGTGCGCCCCGGCGCCACGGTCGTCGACGTGGGTGTGAGCCGGACCGAGGCCGGCATCGTGGGCGATGTCGACTTCGACGCCGTCCAGGCCGTGGCCGGTGCCATCACGCCCATGCCGGGCGGCACCGGCCCAATGACCATCGCCTGCCTCCTGGAGAACACGCTCGAAGCAGCCCGCATGCTCGGCGCAGTGCCGGTGCCCTGACCGTTGGCCTAGGGTCGGGCTCGGCGCCCTCTCGTATCACCCGCGAGCGACGACTGCTCTGTAGTGGTGAGGGAGGGGCGCGATGGCTCACGGGTTCGGGGTGGTGACGATGCGGGCGCGCGCCGACCTTCGGCGGCGCTGGCCGACGTTCCTGGTGCTCGCCTTGCTGGTGGGCGGGCTGGCGGCCGGCGTCATGGCGGCCGCCGCGGGAGCCCGGCGCACCGCGTCCGCCTACCCGCGACTACTGGCCGCCAGCAACAGTGTCGACGTCATCCTCCCCCGCGACGAGTCGACCCGCGTCGAGGAGATCTCGGCCGACCCGGCGGTGTCCGAGGCGGTGGCCATCGACGCGTTGTCCGGTCGGTTCTTCCTCGAGAAGGGCGGCACGTTGCTGGCTGACTGCACGGTGAACGAGATGTCCGTGATCGTGTCGGACGACGGCCGCTGGGGCACCGACGTGCACCGGCTGCTCCTCCGATCCGGCCGGGCGGCCGACCCGGCCCGGGCCCGTGAGGTCGTGGTGGGCACGGAGATCGCGCGGCGGGCCGGGCTCGTTCCCGGCGACCGGATCCTCGCCCGTCTGGGCCAATCGTGCGAGTGGGATGAAGGGCCAACCCTGCCCGTCACGCTCACCGTCGTCGGCATCGCGCTGGACCCGCTGGTGGTGAGCACCGAGCCGGGCACCTCGGTCCAAGTCCTCTACGGGACGCCGGCGTTGGGTGAGCTGGCTCGCCAGGCGACCATCGGTCGCGACCGAGGTGTCGCGGTCCGCCGCCACCCCGGCGGCGAGTCGTCGGAGCTGGATCGGCGAGTCGATGCGGGAGCGGTGTGGGACGCCCGCCGGCAACGGGCCAGCGTCCAACGCCTCATCACCCCCGACGTCACGGCGCTCCGTCTCGTCGCGGTGCTCGGCGCCGTGGGTGGACTGCTGGTGCTCCTCCCTGTCGTGATGAGGGCCGAGCGCCGGCTGGTGCCGGACCGCGGCGCGCTGGGCGCCATCGGGCTCACCGCCCGTGACCTGGGTCGCCTCGGGCTGCTGCACGGCCTGACGGTGGTCGCGGGCGCCGCGGTCGTTGCGGCCGTCGTGTCCGGGCTGGCGTCGGGCCTCATGCCGGTGGCCGAAGCGCGGGCCTTCGAGCCGGACCGCGGCTTCAGGCTCGACGTGCCCGTCCTGGCGGGCGGCGTTCTCGTCCTCCTGGTCCTGCTCCCGCTGACGATGGCCCTGGTGGGCCGGATGGCGCCGTCAGCGGCCGCGCTCCCGACGCGGCCGTCCTGGACCAGCCGCCTCGCCGCGAGAGGCTGGGTCGGTGTCGTCCGGGCGAGCGGGCTGCGGCTGGCCTTCGAGGAGCGCTCCGGCCACGCCCGATCCACCGGCTACTACCTGGCCGAGGTGGTGGCGGTGGCCACCGTCGTCGCCGGCGTGACCTTCGGTGCCGGGGTGCAGCGTCTGCAGGAGACCCCCCGCCTGGTGGGATGGAACTGGGATCTCTCGGTGGGCACGGAGGACCGCGCCGACGACATGGTGCAGTACCTGCTGGCCCAGCCCGAAGTGGAGAGGGCCTCGGCGGGGACGTTCTGGAGCCAGGGCGTGACGCTCGGCTCGGAGCAGATCCAGCCCTGGCTCGTCACGTTCGGGACCGGGCCGAGGGCGGTGGCCGGCACCGTGATCGAAGGCCGGGCCCCGGTCGGGCCGGAGGAGGTGCTGGTCCACCCGCGGCTGCTCAGCCGCCTGGGGGTCGGCATCGGCGAGAACGTGCCGCTCACGTACCGGCCGGACCCGGAAGGGGACGACCCGATGCCAGCCGCAGCGGTGACCGGTGCGCTGACGATCGTGGGGACCGGGGTGATGCCGACGGATGCAGGGCAGTTCGAAGCGACGGCGGCCATGACGTTCGACGGTCTCGCCCGGCTGAACCCGGGGTTGGAGCCGCACATGATCATGGTCGGGACGAGTGGCACCGAGGCTGCGGAGACGGTCCGCCAGAGGCTGATGGACGTGTACGGGCTGCGCGACGACGACGTGTCGGTCACCGATGACATCCGCGTCGGCTCCGCCATCTCCGCCCAGTCGCTGGGCGGGGCCGAGCGGGTGCCCGAGGTGCTGGGCGCCCTCATGGCGGCGCTCGGCGCCGCCGTCCTCGTCTACCTGGTGGTGGACCGGGTGCGGGAGGCCCGCCGGGATCTTGCCATCCATCGCTCCCTGGGGTTCACGGCGCGCGACGTCCGCCGGAGCGTCGCCACGGCGTCGACCGCGATGGTGTTCGGCGTGCTCGTGGTGGGAGTGCCGCTCGGGGTGCTGGCCGGTGTCAAGGCCTGGCTGGCCTACGCCGAACGGCTGGGAGTGAAGCCCGAGGCCGTCGTGGTCGGGCGGGAGGTCGTGTTCGTCATCGTCGCGGCGGTGATCGTGGCCAACCTGGCGGCCATCGTTCCCGGGCGCCTGGCCGCCCGCCGGCCGCCCGCTCTGCTGCTCCGGGCGGAGTGAGCGGTAACGTCCGGTCCTCTACCCGATCCGAGTGTCGAGAGGGGGTGACGACGTGAGGAAGCAGTACCGCGAGAAGCCCTACACCCGGCTCACCGAACCCCTCGTGCGTGACGGCGGCCGGCTCCGGCCGGCCTCCTGGGACGAGGCGCTCGACCGTGCCGCGGAGGGTCTCAGCCGGGCCGTAGCGGGCGGAGGCCCCGATGCCGTCGGCGTGTTCTCGTGCTCCAAGGCCACCAACGAGATGAACTTCATCGCCCAGAAGTTCGTGCGCACGGCCATCGGCACGAACAACATCGACTCCTGCAACCGCACTTGACACGCTCCCTCCGTCGTCGGTCTGGCGACAGTGTTCGGAGCGGGCGGCGGGACGTCCTCCTACCGGGAGGTGGAGGACACCGACGTCATCATCCTCTGGGGCTCGAACGCCCGGGAGACCCATCCCATCTTCTTCCACCACGTCATCGCCGGCGTGCGCAACGGCGCGCGCCTGTACTGCGTCGACCCTCGGCGTACCAGCTCGGCGCGCTGGGCCGACACCTGGTTGGGGATCCACGTGGGCACCGACATCGCCCTGTCCAACACGATGGCCCGGGAGATCATCCACGCCGGGCTCCACAACCCGCGCTTCATCGAGCGGGCGACGTGCAACTTCGAGGAGTACGCGGCGTCCGTGGAGGACTGGACCCTGGAGCGGGGCGCGGCGGTCACCGGTGTCCCGGCCGAGGTCATCGCCGAGATGGCGCACACCTGGGCCCGGGCCGACCGCGCCCAGCTCTGCTGGACCCTCGGCATCACCGAGCACCACAACGCCGTCGACAACGTCCTCGCCCTCATCAACCTGGCGCTCCTGTGCGGGCACGTCGGCCGCTACGGCTGCGGGCTCAACCCGTTGCGGGGCCAGAACAACGTCCAGGGCGGCGGCGACATGGGGGCCATCCCCAACAAGCTCCCGGGCTTCCAGGACATCCTGGACGACGAGGCGCGGGCGAGGTTCGACGCCGCCTGGGGCTCCAAGATCCCGCCCCGGTACGGTTGGCACCTGTCCGACATGTTCGAGGCCATGGAGCGGGGCGACCTCACCGCGCTCTACGTGATCGGCGAGAACCCGGCCCAGTCGGAGGCGGAGAGCGAGCACGCCGTCCACCTGCTCGAGGGCCTCGACCACCTCGTCGTGCAGGACATCTTCCTGACCCGCACCGCGCAGCTGGCCTCCGTCGTGCTGCCGGCCTCCGCGGCGTGGTGCGAGAGCGACGGCACGGTGACCAACAGCGAGCGGCGGGTGCAACGGGTGCGCAAGGCGCTGGAGCCGCCCGAGGGCGCGCGCGATGACATCGAGATCATCCTCGACGTGGCGCGGCGCCTCGGACACGACTGGCACTACGACTCGTCCGAGGCCGTGTGGGACGAGCTGCGCTCGCTGTCCCCGATGCACGCCGGCATGAGCTACCGCGCGGCTGGAGGAGCTGGGCGGCATCCAGTGGCCCTGCTACCACGAGGACCGGCTGGAGCCGACGTGGCTCCACGGCCGGCTGTGGGCGGAGGACCCGGCCGAGCGGGGGCAGCCCGCTCCGTTCTCCGTCGTGGTGGACGAGCCGCCGGTCGACAAGCTCGACGAGGAGTTCCCGCTGCGCCTCACGACCGGCCGGCGGCTGGACTCCTACAACACCGGCGTCCAGTCGGGCGGGTTCGCGTCGCCGCTGCGGTTCGGCGAGACCATCGACCTGTCGCCCGAGGACGCCCGGCGGCTGGACATCGCGGACGGGGAGCAGGTGCGGGTGACGTCGCGGCGGGGGACGCTCGTGGCACCGGCCCGCGTCGACCCCTCGCTGCGGCCGGGGCTGGTCTTCATGACGATGCACTTCCCCGACGACGTCGACACCAACGTGCTGACCATCGAGGCCATCGATCCCAAGTCGGGAACGGCCGAGTTCAAGGCGTCGGCGGTGCGGATCGAGAAGCTCGAGCCGCTGGCCGCGGCGGGCGGCGACTGACGCCGATCGACCGCAGCATGGACCTGCACTTCCTCGATGCCCGACCGACGCCGGAGGAGCGCGACGCCGTCGACGCGCTGCTCGGACCGCCGTCGTCCGGGTGGGGCGGCGGCGAGCGCGCGCGACGAGGACCGCCACGTGGCCTTCGGCGGATGGGAGACCGCGGCGTCGCTGCGGCCCTACGTGCTGCCCGCCCTCCACGCCGTCAACGACCGCGTCGGATGGGTGAGCCAGGGGGCGCTGAACTACATCGCCCAGCGGCTCTCGGTGCCGCCGGCCGAGCTGTACGGCGTGCTCACGTTCTACGCCCTGTTCTCGCCTCGGCCCCGGCCCCGCCGGGTGCTGCACGTCTGCACGGACCTGGCCTGCGCGGCCAACGGCGCCGGCGAGCTGGTGGCCGGGCTCGGCCCGGCGGGCTCCCCGTCGGGCGACGGCGAGGCGACGTGGCACCCCTCACCGTGCCTGGGCGTGTGCGAGCGGGCGCCGGCGGCGCTGGTGGTGGAGGCCGGCGCACCGCCTCGGGCCGAGGTCCTGGCGCCGGCGACCGCCACCGATCTCGCCGCCGCCCTGGACGGCCGGCCGGCCCCGGCCGAGTCGCCCGCCGGTGCGTCCGTCCCCCAGGCCGGCCAGCCCGGGCTGCTCCTGCTCCGGCGGGTCGGCCGCGTCGACCCGGCCAGCCTGGCCGACTACCGCGCCGAGGGGGGCTACGAGGCGCTGCGGCGGGCCATCGAGCTCGGTCCGGCCGGGGTCATCCGCGAGGTGTCCGACTCGCGACTCCAGGGCCGGGGCGGCGCGGCGTTCCCCACCGGACGGAAGTGGGAGGCCGTGGCCGCCCAGCCCGTGCGCCCCCACCACCTCGTGTGCAACGCCGACGAGTCCGAGCCGGGCACCTTCAAGGACCGGGTCATCATGGAGGGTGATCCGTTCGCGGTCGTCGAGGCCATGACGGTGGCCGGCTTCGCCACGGGAGCGGAGCACGGCTACGTCTACCTGCGGGGCGAGTACCCGCGTGCCCGCCAGCGGCTCGAGCACGCCATCGCCGAGGCCCGCCACCACGGCTTCCTCGGGCCGGACGTGATGGGCAGCGGCGTCCGCTTCGACATCGAGGTCTTCCGCGGCGCCGGCGCCTACATCTGCGGCGAGGAGACGGCGATCTTCAACTCGATCGAGGGCTACCGCGGCGAGCCCCGCAACAAGCCGCCCTTCCCGGTCGAGGTCGGGCTGTTCGGCCGGCCCACGCTGGTCAACAACGTGGAGACGCTGGTGAACGTCCTGCCCATCCTGGAGATGGGCGGGCCGGCCTTCGCCGCCATCGGCACCGAGGGCTCGACCGGGCCGAAGCTGTTCTGCGTGTCCGGCCGGGTGCAGCGGCCGGGCGTGTACGAGGTGCCGTTCGGGACCACGCTGGCGGAGCTGCTGGAGCTGGCCGGAGGCGTTCCCGCCGGGCACGACCTGCGGGCCGTGCTGCTCGGAGGAGCCGCCGGCGGCTTCGTGCGCCCCGACGAGCTCGACGTGCCGCTCACCTTCGAGGGCACGCGCGCCGCGGGTGTCACGCTCGGCTCGGGCGTCGTGATGGTGCTGGACGAGACCGTCGACCTGGTGCCCTTCCTCCTGCGGATCGCCGCCTTCTTCCGTGACGAGTCCTGCGGCCAATGCGTGCCCTGCCGGGTGGGAACCGTGCGCCAGGAGGAGGTCCTGCACCGGCTGGCCGCCAACGGTCGCGACGCCAGCGCGGACCTCGCCCTGCTGGCCGACCTGGGCCGGGTGATGCGGGACGCGTCGATCTGCGGTCTGGGACAGACGGCGTCCAGCGCGGTCGAGTCCGCCATCGCCCGGCTGGGGGTGTTCGCGTCGTGAAGGGCGAAGCGGTGCGCGTCGGCGCCTCCCCGCCGGCTGGTCGAGCTGACGGTGGACGGCGAGACGGTGCAGGTCCCGGAGGGCAGCACGCTGCTCGAGGCCTGCCGAGCCGTCGGCCGCGAGATCCCGACGCTCTGCTACGGCGACACGCTCACGCCGAAGAACGCCTGCCGCGTGTGCATGGTCGAGGTCGAGGGCTCCCGGGTCCTCGTGCCGTCCTGCTCGCGCCGCGCCGAGCCGGGGATGGTCGTGCAGACGGACACCGAGCGGGCCCGTCACAGCCGCCGCCTCGTGCTGGAGCTGCTGGGCTCGTCGGTCGACCTGTCCATCGCCCCGAACGTCGCCCGCTGGCAGGAGGACTACGGCGCCGAGCCGTCCCGGTTCGGGTCGGACGGCGCCGCCGAGGATGCCGGGGATGCCGGGGTCGCCACCGTCGAGCAGCCGCCCACCATCGACAACGACCTGTACGTGCGGGACTACGCCAAGTGCATCCTCTGCTACAAGTGCGTGGACGCCTGCGGCGAGCAGTGGCAGGGGACGTTCGCCATCAGCGTGGCCGGCCGGGGCTTCGATGCCCACATCTCGACCGAGTTCTCCGTCCCGCTGACCGAGTCGGCCTGCGTGTACTGCGGCAACTGCATCGCGGTGTGCCCGACGGGTGCGCTGGTGTTCAAGAGCGAGTTCGACCGCAGGGCGGAAGGCACGTGGGACGAGGAGCGCCAGACCCGCACGGACACGATCTGCCCGTACTGCGGCGTCGGCTGCACGCTGACGCTCCACGTCCAGGACAACGAGATCGTCAAGGTCACGTCGCCCCAGGACCACGCCATCACCTCGGGCAACCTCTGCATCAAGGGCCGGTTCGGCTTCCAGCACGTCCAGAACCGGTGAAGGCACGACGTCCGAGTGACCGAGGGCATTTCCTCCGGTTCGAGCGCGGCGGGCATGATGCGCAAGACGATCCTTCGAGGAGGTAGGTACGAAGATGGGACTCTGTGATGGCCGGGTGGCCATCGTCACCGGGGCGGGCCGGGGCATCGGCCGGGAGCACGCCCTGAGCCTGGCCGGTCAAGGTGCGAAGGTCGTGGTCAACGACCTCGGCGGCAACATCGACGGCACCGGCGACGACCTCAGCCCGGCCCAGCAGGTGGTCGAGGAGATCGCCGGCATGGGTGGCGAGGCCGTGGCCAACGGCGACGACATCTCGACGTGGGAAGGGCGCGCAACGCCTGGTCAACACCGCGGTCGAGTCCTTCGGCGACCTCCACGTGCTGGTCAACAACGCCGGGATCCTGCGCGACCGCATGCTGACCAACATGACCGAGGAGGAGTGGGACGCGGTCATCAAGGTCCACCTCAAGGGCACCTTCGGACCGGCCCGCTGGGCGGCCGCCTACTGGCGGGAGCAGACCAAGGCCGGCAAGGAGGTCGACGGCCGCATCATCAACACCACGTCGGTGTCCGGCATCTACGGCAACCCGGGGCAGACGAACTACGGCGCGGCCAAGGCCGGCATCGCCGCGTTCACGGTGATCGCCGCGCTCGAGCTGGGTCGGTACGGCGTCACGGTCAACGCCGTCGCCCCGGTGGCCCTCACCCGCATGACCGAGGGCCTCGGCCCGGCGCCCGAGACCGACGAGGAGCGCGAGATGCGCTCACCCCGCTGGATCGCCCCCATCGTCACGTGGCTGGCCTCGGCGGAGTCGAAGGGCGTGACGGGCCGGGTCTTCGAGGCGTCGGGACAGGGGCTGGCCATCGCCGAGGGCTGGCACCGCGGGCCCGAGCACGCGCCCGTCGAGGATCCGACGACGTTGGGTCCGATCGTGGCCGACCTCGTGGCCAAGGCTCGTATCAACGCCGGCATGGACGGCAGGGACGGCAGCTGGCCCCAGCCGTCGTCGAAGTGAGAGGACCGAGGAGACGACATGCCCATCAACCCTGACGCCGTCGGCGCCACCTCGGATCCGGTCGAAGCCTCGTGGGGCTCGAAGGATGCCCTGCTCTACGCCGTCGGCATCGGCGCCGGCACCAACGAGCTGGCCTACACGACCGAGAACACGAACGGCGTCGACCAGCAGGTCTTCCCCACGTTCGCGGTGGTCATCGGCTGGGGTCGGGGGAACTCGGCCATGGGGCAGATCGGGACCTTCAACCCGGCCCTCCTCGTCCACGGCCAGCAGGCCGTCACGCTGCACCGGCCGATCCCCGTGGAGGGGACGGCCACGCTGACCTCGAAGATCGTCGGCATCTACGACAAGGGCAAGGCCGCCGTGGTCGCGTCCGAGACAGCGGCCGTCCTGGCCGACGGCCAGCCGCTCTACACCAACCGCTCCTCGGTGTTCATCCGCGGCGAGGGCGGCTGGGGCGGTGAACGGGGACCTTCGGGGCCGGCCAACGTGCCGCCGGAGCGGGCGCCCGACCACCAGGTCACCTACGAGGTCCCGGCCGATCAGGCCCTCGTCTACCGGCTGTCGGGGGACCGCAACCCGCTGCACTCGGACCCGTCGTTCGCGGCGATGGGCGGCTTCGACCGCCCCATCCTCCACGGCCTGTGCACCTACGGGTTCACCGGCCGGGCCCTCCTGCACACGCTGGCCGGTTCCGATCCCGCCCGCTTCCACCACATGGAGGGCCGGTTCTCCGCGCCCGTCCTCCCGGGCGACACGCTGACCGTGGCGATCTGGACGACCGGTGACGGCGAGGCCGTCTTCACGACGGCCACCCAGGCCGGGACCGTCGTCATCGACCAGGGCCTCTGCCGCTTCAGCACCTGAGCTCTGAGCCCGATGAGTCGCAAACGGCGCGTTCGGCTCAGACCTCGTCCTGCGCAGGTGGCGGGACGTAGTCAGAAGAGCTTGAGGTCGTCGGCCCGCAGGCCGCGGAGCTCGTCGTAGTCGACCTCGACGACCGCGAACCCGCGGGCCTCGGCCAGCACGCGGGCCTGGGGCTTGACCACCTGGGCGACGAACATGCCGCGGATCGTCCCCAGTGACGTGTCCAGGGCCAGCCGCTCGATGTACCTCGAGAGCTGCTCCACGCCGTCGATCTCGCCGCGGCGCTTCACCTCGATGGCGACGGTGATGCCGGTGGCGTCCCGGCACAGCAGGTCGACCGGGCCGAGGGCGGTCGGGTACTCGCGGCGCACGAGCGTGAGCCCTTCGCCGAGGACGTGCGGCGCCGCGGCCAGGAGCTCCTGCAGGTGCGCCTCGACGCCGTCCTTCTGCAGGCCGGGGTCGGCGCCCATCTCCCACTCGTTGTCACTGAACACCTCGAGCAGCTCGATGGTCAGCCGCTCGCCCTTCGGGTTCGTGATCTCCCAGCGGCCGGGCTCCTCCCGCAGCACGTTGGGCGCGTTCATCCAGTTGAGCGGCTTGTAGGCACCGCCGTCGGCATGGACGGCCACGCACCCGTCGGCCTTGACCATCAGCAGCCGCACGGCCTCGGGCAGGTGCGCGGCCAGCCGCCCGTCGTAGTCCACCCGGCACCGGGCGATGACCAGCCGCATCAGGGGCCCACGGCGAGACTCATGACGCCGGGCGGACGTGGTCCCGCATGCGCTTGTTGATGAGCTCGCGGCGCTTCTGGAGGTCGCGGTACGTCATCCGCTGCGTGGAGGGGTCCAGCCCGAGGCTGGCCTTCACCCCGTCCAGGTTGACCTCCATCTGCGTGTGGTCGATGCCCAGCTCCCGGCCCAGCTGCTCCCCGTGGGCCTGCGCGAAGTAGAGCGAGATGTTGGCGATCTCGGCCAGGATGTCCAGGTCGGGGGCCAGGCGGGCGATGGCACCGTCGAGGAACACCATGTTCTTGACGTAGAGCATCAGCTCCTTGGGCATGCGGGCGCCGTAGCCCAGCAACGCCTTGACCACGCGCTGGACCTCCTTGACCAGCTCGTCCCCGGTCAGCGTCGTGGGGTCGACGGGTGGCTGGTCGAGGCGCAGGTCCTTGATGACCGC
Organism: uncultured Acidimicrobiales bacterium; assembly: GCA_963769115.1. GTDB lineage: Bacteria > Actinomycetota > Acidimicrobiia > Acidimicrobiales > Ilumatobacteraceae > DASTFY01. Next base: position 113,453 of record CAVYKN010000011.1, on the reverse strand, counting down.
CCGCAGGTCGGTGTCTGCCGGCAGCGCGCCGAGATCCCGCAGCGCCGCGAGCTGGCCCTTCACGTCGTTGGTCGTGGCCCCGAGCATGAGCCGCAGGAAGGCCCGGCGGCGGGCGTCGTCCAGGCGACCGACGATGCCGAAGTCCAGCAGCGCGGTGCGCCCGTCGGGCAGGACGAACAGGTTCCCGCCGTGGAGGTCGCCGTGGAAGATGCCGTGGATCATCGCTCCCTCCATGAACGCGATCATCCCGGTGCGGACCACCTCCTCGGTGTCGATGCCGGCGCCGTGCATGCCCGCCACGTCGTCGAACTTGAACCCCGACAGGCGCTCCATGACCAGCACCCGCCGGGTCACGAGGGACGGGTGGGGGCGGGGGACGACGTAGCCCCGCTGGTCGAGCTCGGCCAGCACGGTGGCGATGTCCAGCATGTTGGCGGCCTCGAGCCGGAAGTCGAGCTCCTCCACGATGGTCTCGGCGAACAGGTCCACGAGGGCCGGCGGGTTGGCCAGCGCGGCGACGGGGATGCGGCCGACGAGGTGCGGTGCCAGCCAGGCCATGGCCCGCAGGTCCTTGCGCACGAGTCCCGCCACCTGGGGGCGCTGGACCTTGACGACGACCGGCTCGCCGGTCCGCAGCACGGCGGCATGGACCTGGGCGATCGAGGCCGCAGCGAGGGGAGTGCGGTCGAACCAGGTGAAGGTGGCTTCGAGCGTGGTGCCCAGATCGGCCTCCACGACCTCGCGCACGACGGCGAAGCTCTCCGCCGTCACCTGGTCCCGGCAGAGCTTGAACTCCTCGACCAGCTCGGCCGGGAACAAGCCCTCGCCGGAGGAGATGATCTGGCCCAGCTTGATGTACGTGGATCCCAACGACTCGGCGGCCAGCCGGAGGCGGCGGGACAGGTCGGCCCGGCTGACCTCCGGACCCGGGTAGCGGTGCCAGCGCTTCCGCACCGCCCACGGCGCCAGTGCGAAACCGAGACGCCCGAGCACCCGGGCGACCCGTGCACCCGGCGGCCACCGGCCGGAGGTCGTGAGGACCGGGACCTCGGCTTCGGCCTCGGCTCGCAACGCCGGTACCGCAGGCAGCCACGTCAGCGCGTCACGGTCGACCACCCACGGCGGCGACTCGCTGAACGCGCCCCAGACCAGGTCGGCCGGGCGGGCCACTGCTGCCATGAGGGCGATGATCCCACGGCCGCCCGCTGAGCGGCCAAGCGGTACAGTCCGCCGGGTTCGCGCCTTGCCGGCGCAGGCGACGGGATGCATGGGGGATCGGGGCAACGCATGGACGCGACACGACATGGCTGACACCGAAGAAGCCGCCAGCCTGGCCGGGGAGCGGTGGGTGGCGGACAGCAGCCTCAGCACGCGGTTCCCCATCTACACGCGTGCCAACGTCGGCGAGGTCTTCCCGGACCCGGTCACTCCGCTGACCTTCGATTCCGGCCTGTGGCTGGCCGAGCTGGGCTGGCGGGACGCCTGGGTGCGCATGGGAGCGTTCGAGGCCGACGAGTTCCCCGCCGACGACTACGCGCAGCTCGGCGTGGTCGGCGGCTACTGCTACCTGAACGCGTCGCTCATCCGGCTGTTCGGTGAGCGGGCGCCCGGCCTGTCCTGGCAGCTCATCGACGAGCAGTTCTTCGGCGCGCAGCCCGGCATCCCGCCCTACCACGAGGAGCCGGGGGACGTCCGCCAGGACCTGAGCGAGCGCATCGGCGCCACCTTCGGCTGGGCGCTGTCCGTGGAGCGGCTCTCCGACCTGACCGAGCTGGTCGACGACATGCGGGCCACGAAGCGGCTGCGCGACCAGCGCCCGGACCTGTCGGTCATGAGCGACGCCGAGCTCGTCGCCCGGTACCGCGAGCTGATCGGTCTGCACCGCAACCTCTTCGCGCACCACCTGTTCGCGTCCTACATGGCGACGGTGCCACTCGGCATCATCCAGGGCGTCAGCGTCGCGGTCGGGCGCCCGGACCTGCTCATGGTCCTCATCGCCGGTGTCGGCGAGGTCGACTCCGCGGCGCCGTCGATGGCGCTGTGGGAGCTCGGTCGCGTGGTGGCCGCGTCGCCCGAGCTGCAGGCGGCCTTCGACGCCGGCGTCCACGGGCTGACGGACCGCCTCGAGGCCAGCGGCAGCCAGGCCGCGCAGGCCTTCCTCACCGGCTTCCGGGTCTTCCAGCACGACTACGGCTCCCGCGGCCCGAACGAGTGGGAGACCCGGTCGCCGACCTGGGAGACCCGCCCGGAGCTGGCGTTGTCCGCCATCGACCGCATGCGGCTGGCCCCCGCCACCGCTTCGCCGGACGCCCACCTCTCGTCGCAGGCGGCCGCCCGTCAGGCTGCCTCGGTCGAGATCCTCGCCATCGTGGAGGCCGATCCGGCGACGCACGGCCAGCTCGCCGCCGCCCTGCGGGCGGCCACCGTGTGGCTGCCGGCGCGCGAGCGGACGAAGACGAACAACATCCGCCTCATCCACGAGGCCCGCATGACGATGCGCGAGCTCGGGCGGCGGATGGTGGAACGGGGGGCCTTCGACGAGATCGAGGACTTCGGCTTCCTGCGCCAGGCCGAGCTGGAAGGCCCTTTCTTCGACGACCCGCACGCCTTGACCGACGACGTGCGCCGGCGCCGGGCCCAGTACCTCGATCTGTCGGCCCGGGAGCCGACGTTCGTGTTCGTGGGCGATCCGCCCGATCCCGCCTCCTGGCCGCGCCGGGACGCCGCCATCTTCGAAGGTCTGACGACCGGAGCGACCCTGCAGGGGATCCCGGGCTGCGCGGGCGTGGCCGAGGGGCGAGCCCGCGTCGTGCTCGACTCGAACGATCCCAGCGCCCTCGATCCCGGTGACGTGCTCGTGGCGCCCATCACCGACCCGTCCTGGACGCCCCTCTTCGTGCCGGCGGCCGCCGTCGTCGTGGACGTGGGCGCGCCGCTGAGCCATGCCGTGATCGTCAGCCGGGAGCTCGGCATCCCCTGCGTCGTCTCGGCCATCGGCGCCACGCGGTCCATCCCCGACGGAGCACGCGTGCGGGTGGACGGCAACACCGGCATGGTGACCGTCCTCTGAGCGTCTGAACCGCTGCGCCGCTGTGGACCGCTGGATCACCGACTGGGAGCCGAGCCCTCGCTTTCCCCTCTACACCAGGGCCAACGCCGGCGAGGTGCTGCCCGAGCCGGCCAGCCCGCTGGGGTGGACGCTGGTCTTCGAGCCCGGGGTGGCGATGGGGTGGGCCGATGCGCAGATCGACATCGGCACCCTCGACCCCGAGGACCTCGATTCCCGGCGTCCCGAGGTGGTGGCCTGCTTCGGCGGCTACCTCTACCTCAACGCGGCCATGGCCAGGATCTTCGGCGTGCGGGCGCCCGGCCTCACCCCGGACATGGTCGACTACCTCTACTTCGGCCAGCATCCCGACGTCCCGCCCTACGTCCCCGAGGCGTGGCACGAGAGCGAGGCCAACACCGCCCGACTCGGGGAGTGGATGGGGCGGGTGCTGTTCGCCGCCGATCTCCCGGAGCTGCGGGACCTGCGCGACGAGGCGGAGGCGGCTCGGGCGTCCCGGCCCGACCTCACGGTCCTCGACGACGCCGCGCTCGTGGCTCGGGCGCGGTCGTTCATCCCCGCCGTCCGGCGCATCTTCGAACGGCACCTCGAGGTGACGGCGGCGGCGTCGATCGGCAGCGGTGTGATCGGCGCGGTCTGCGCGGCGATGGGCGACGCCGGACTCGCCCTCACGCTCGTCACGGGTGTCGGCGACGTGGACTCCGCCGCGCCCAGCCTGGCCCTGTGGGCGATGAGCCGCACGGTGCGGTCCTCCCCCGAGCTCATGGCTCTCTTCGATGCCGGAGTCGACGGCCTACCCGAACGGCTCAAGCGGCTGGCCGGCCCGGAGTCACGGGAGCTGTCGTCGGCCTTCGCCACCTTCCTCAGGGACTACGGCAGCCGCGGTCCGAACGAGTGGGACATCCGCTCGGCCACATGGGAGACCGACCCCGAGCTGGCGCTCGCCCTGCTGGACCGGATGCGCCTCGCCACCGACGACGCATCACCGCAACTCCGGTTCGCGCACAACGTCGCCGAGCGGGAGGAGGCCACGGCGCGGATCGAGTCCGCGCTGGCCGATCAGCCGGACGCGCTCGGTCAGTTCCGCGCCGGGTTGCACTCGGCGCACCTCTACCTCGCCGGTCGCGAGCGCACGAAGACCGCCATCATCCGCGTCATCCACGAGGTGCGCATGGCGCTCTGGGAGCTCGGCGCCCGCCACGGCTACTCGCCGTCGGCCACGTGCATGCTCCTCGCCGACGAGCTGGACGCCTTCGTCAACGATCCCACCGAGTTCCGGGCCCGGCTGGCCAGCCGGGAGCAGCAGTACCTGGCGCTGTTCGATCTCGAGCCGCCTTTCATCGTGGGCGACACCGTGCCGCCGCTGGGGGAGTGGCCGCGGCGTGCCGAGGGCGACCGGACGAGCGCGGTCGCCGGTCAGGTCCTGACGGGTGTGCCCGGGTGTCCCGGGCGGGCCACCGGCCGGGCGAGGGTCGTGCTGCACCCGTCCGATCCCGCCGGCCTCGAACCGGGGGACGTCCTGGTGGCACCGATCACGGATCCGTCCTGGACGCCGCTGTTCGTGCCCGCGGCCGCCGTTGTCGTCGATGTGGGCGCGCAGGTCAGCCACGCGGTGATCGTCAGCCGCGAACTGGGTATCCCCTGCGTCGTGAGCGTCCACGACGCCACCCGCACCATCCCCGACGGCGCCGTCGTCACTGTCGACGGCATCGCCGGCACCGTCACCGTCATCGAACCCCCGGAGGGCTGAGCATCATGGCCGACAGCTGGATCACCGACACCGAAGCGAGCACCCGCTTCCCCGTCTACACCCGCTCGAACGCCAGCGACGTCCTGCCGGACCCGGTCAGCCCGCTGGGGGCGACGCTGTCCTGGATCTCCGGGGTGCTGGAGGGGTGGCGGGACGGCAACGTCCGTCAGGGCGCGTTCTCGCCGGAGGAGCTCGACGGCGACGTCAACCCCTGCTGCGCGTTCTTCAACGGGTTCCTCTACGTCAACGCCTCGGTCGTCCGCGTGTACGGCGAGCGGGCCGGCGCCGGTGCGGCGGCCATCGATGCCGCCTTCTTCGGGAACCGGCCGGACACCCCGCCCTACGTGCCCCACCCGGAGGACCAGAGCCCGGAGGCGGCCGAGCGGATCGCCACCACCATGGGCTGGGTCATGTCGGCCGAGGAGTGGCCGGAGATGATGGAGAACAAGGCCCTGGCCGACGGAGCGCGCGCCGGACGCGGGGACCTGGCGGCGCTCTCCGATGAGGAGCTCGTGGCCCGGGCCCGGGAGCTGACCGCGCTCCAGCGCCGGCTGTTCAGCGACCACGTGCTGTCGTCGTCCAACACCGCCGTCGGCCCGACCATCCTCGGGCAGGTGGCGCCGGCGCACATGCTGCGGCTCATCGCCTCTGCCGGCGATGTCGACTCCGCGGCCCCGTCCTTCGCCATGTGGCGCCTGTCGCGCGAAGCGCGGGACTCGGACGAGCTCACGGCGGCGTTCGAGGCGGGCGTCGACGGCCTGCTCGACCGCCTCGGGTCGTCCGGCAGCGAGGCCGCCACCCGCTTCCTCGCAGACCTCGAGCTGTTCATGCTGGAGTACGGCGCCCGCGGCCCGAACGAGTGGGATCCGTACTCGGAGGTGTGGGAGACCCGCCCGGAGCTCGTGCTGGCCCTCGTCGACCGCATGCGAGTGACCGGGGACGACCAGAGCCCGGTCGCCCGCAACGAGGCGGTGGCGGCCGACCGGGACGCCGCCACCGAGGAGGTCCTCGCCTCGCTGGGCGACGACGAGGAGACGAAGGGCCTCGTGCTCGCCGCCCAGGGTTCGGCGCAGCGCTTCCTGGCGTGGAGGGAGCGGACCAAGACCAACTGCGTCAAGGCCATCCACGAACAGCGCATGGCCATGCGGGAGCTGGGCCGCCGCGGCGTCGAACGGGGCGCGTTGGACGACCAGCGCCTGGTGTTCATGCTGCTCGACGAGGAGCTGGACGACTACATCGCCGTCCCCTCCGCCTTCGCGGAGCGGCTGGGCGAGCGACGGACGGCGTGGAAGGAGCTCTGGTCGCTCGAACCGCCGTATTTCGTCGAGGGCGACAAAGGCGTCCCGCCGCTGTCGAGCCTGGCCCGCAAGGGGGCCGCCGAGATCACGGTGGCGGTGTCGGGTGACGTGCTGGCGGGCTCACCGGGCTGTGCCGGTGTGGCCAGGGGCACGGCGCGGGTCCTGCTCGACCCCGGCGATCCGCTGGCGCTCGAGCCCGGCGACATCCTGGTCGCGCCGAACACGGATCCGTCCTGGACGCCGCTGTTCGTCCCCGCCGCCGGGCGTGATCGTCGACGTCGGCGCCATGAACAGCCACGCGGTCATCGTCAGCCGCGAGCTGGGGATCCCGTGCGCGGTCAGCGTGGTCGACGCCACGAAGCGCATCCCCGACGGCTCGCTGGTCGAGGTTGACGGGGGCACGGGTACCGTGACGATGCTGTGATCTCACGCCAACGACCATGACCGACGACCGATCATGGACGACCCGATGACCGACGACCCGATGACCGACGACGACGCGAGGAGACCCGACGTGCAGACCTTCGACGACCACTACATCGACGGGCAATGGGTGACCGCTGGCTCTGATGAGCGGATCGACGTGTTCGACTCGACCACCGAAGAGGTCATGGCCCGGGTCCCTGCCGGGACGGCGGCCGATGTCGATGCCGCGGTGGCGGCGGCCCGGGCGGCCTTCTCCGGATGGGCGGCGACGCCGGTGGACGAGCGGGCGAAGTACCTGACCCGGATCGGTGACGCGCTGGGCGCCCGCATGGACGAGCTGGCCACCACCATCTCCAAGGAGACCGGGATGGCCAAGTGGCTGTCGAAGCTCGTCCAGGTCGGCCTGCCGATCAACAGCTTCAACCATGCGGCGTCGATCGCCTCGCAGTTCGCGTTCGAGGAGGAGGTCGGCAACTCGCTCGTCGTCCGTGAGCCGATCGGTGTCGTGGGCTGCATCACGCCCTGGAACTACCCGCTCCACCAGATCGCGGCGAAGGTGGCCTACGCGATGGCGGCCGGATGCACCGTCGTGTTGAAGCCGAGCGAGGTCGCTCCGCTCGACGCCTTCGTCCTGGCGGAGGTCATCCACGAGGTGGGCCTGCCTGCGGGGGTGTTCAACCTGGTGTGCGGGGAGGGGCCGGTGGTCGGCGAGGCCATCGCCGCGCACCGGGACGTGGACATGGTCACCTTCACGGGCTCGACCCGGGCCGGGCGTCGCGTCGCCGAGCTCGGCGCCGAGTCCATCAAGAAGGTGACGCTGGAGCTGGGAGGGAAGTCGGCCAACGTGCTGCTCGACGACCTCGACGCGGACACGTTCGCCCGCGCCGTGAAGGACGGCGTCGGCAAGGCCTTCCTCAACTGCGGCCAGACGTGCTCCGCCCTCACCCGCATGCTGGTCCCACGGGATCGCCTCGATGAAGCGGAGCAGGTGGCGGCCGCCGCCGCGCAGGGTGTCGTCGTCGGTGACCCGTTCTCGGAAGGAGTTCACCTCGGGCCGCTGGCGTCGGCGGCGCAGCGCGAGCGGGTGGGCGGGTACATCGAGAAGGGCATCCAGGAGGGGGCCACGGTTGTGGCCGGTGGAGCCGGAGCGCCCGAGGGGCTGGACCGCGGCTACTACGTCCGCCCGACCGTGTTCTCCGGGGTCACGCCCGACATGACCATCGCCCAGGAGGAGATCTTCGGGCCGGTCCTGTCGATCCTTCCCTATGACGGCGAGGAGAACGCGGTCGAGATCGCGAACGGCGTCGTGTACGGCTTGGCCGGGGGTGTCTGGTCGGCCGACCCCGCCCGCGCCGAGGCGGTCGCCCGGCGCCTGCGCACGGGTCAGGTGGAGGTCAACGGAGGAGCCTTCAACCCCAACGCGCCCTTCGGTGGCTACAAGCAGTCCGGCGTCGGCCGCGAGTACGGACGCTTCGGCTTCGAGGAGTTCCTGGAGGTCAAGAGCATCCAGCGCTGACTCGCCGGCGGTCCTTGTTGACCGGCCCTGGGCGCCGTCAGAAGCGGGGCGGGCGCTTCTCCCTGAGCGCGGCCACGCCCTCGCGGTAGTCGGCCGAGCCCATCATGCGGTCGAGGAGCTGCTTGGACTCCTCGACCGACGCGCCGACGTCGAGGCGGAGCAGGTCGTCGTAGAGCTGGCGCTTCGTCACGGCCACGCTGGCCGGCGACACCTCGGCCAGCCGGTGCGCAGACTCCAGCGCCTCCGCCAGCGCGCCCTCGCCGTCCGCGGCCACACCGTTCCACAGGCCCCAGTCCGCGGTTTCAGCGCCGGTGACGACCCGGCCGGTCAGCAGCAGGTCCGCCGCCCGCGTCACGCCGACGAGCCGGGGGAGCACCCAGCTCATGCCGAACTCGGCCGGGAGGCCCAGTCGAGGGGCGGCCGTGGTCAGCTTGGCGGTGGCACTGGCGTAACGCAGGTCGCAGAACAGGGCGAGGGCCAGCCCCACCCCTGCTGAGGCGCCGTTGACGGCGGCGATCACGGGCAGGCGGAGGCCGTAGTGCCAGGCGAAGTCGTGGTCCAGCTCGGGACGCACGCCGTACCCCGGACGGGCGATCTCCGGTGGCAGCCCGGGGTCGTACCCACCCCGATCGGCGTGGCCGGCCAGCGCCTCGCTGTCGCCGCCGACGCAGAAGGCGGGCGGGGTGCCCGTCACGACGACCGCCCGCACGGTCTCGTCGGCCTCCAGCTCGGCGAGGATCCAGCGGTACTCGGCGTGCATGCGGCCGGTCCACGCGTTGTGCCGGTCCGGCCGGTGCAGCCAGACCGTGGCCACCCGGCCGGCCACCTCGACGCGGGTCGCCTTCAGCTCCACCGTTCAGCTCCACAGGGCGTTCAGGACGGGCTCGGCCAGCTCGGGCCGGCAGACCAGCAGATCGGGCAGCCAGGGATCGGGGTTGTTGTAGACGAGCGGCGAGCCGTCGATGCGGCTGACGTGCAGCCCGGCTGCGGCCGCCACGGCGGCCGGCGCCGCCGAGTCCCACTCGTACATCCCGCCGTGGTGCGCGTAGACGTCGGCGTGGCCCATGACGACCGCCATGGTCTTGGCGCCGGCCGAGCCGAGGCGGATGACGTCGGCGCCCAGGACGTTCGCGGCGATCACCGCGGCCTGGGGCGAGCGGAAGCGGCTGGTGACGATGCGAGGCCGTCGATCGCCGATCGGCGGCACGGTGGCCGGCGGCCGGGTCACGAACGTGCGCCCGACCGCGGGCAGGGCGACTGCGGCGGCCGCGGGCTCGCCGGCGATGACGAGGGCCACGTGCACCGCCCAGTCGGGCCGGCCAGGTTCACCGAACTCGTTCGTGCCGTCGAGGGGATCGACGATCCAGACGCGGTTGGCGCTCAGCCGGTTGGCCGAGTCCCTGCCCTCCTCGGACAGGATGGCGTCGTCGGGCCGGGCCTCGTGCAGCGCCTCGACGAGGAAGTGGTGAGAGCGCATGTCGCCCTCGTCCATCACCTGCCAGGGGTGGGCGCCGGCGGCGACGGACTCCTCGCGCAGCTGAACCAGCAGGGCGCCCGCCTCCTCGGCCAACCGGCCGGCGAGGGCGTGGTCGTCCTCGCCGGTCACGGAGCCATGGTGCGCACGTCGTAGTTCACGACGCCTTCGGTCTGGGTGGCCATGCGACTTGGTCTAGTCCGACCAGGCTCGGCCCAGGCGGACGCTGTCCCGCACGAGCGAACGGATCGTCTCCTCGTCCGCGCCCCCGGCGACGAGCTGGTCGATCCGCTGCTCGACCCGCTCGGCCGCCATGTCGTCGGCGATGCCGCCGAGCGGCTTGCCCTGGACGGCCGAGCTCACGGCCAGCAGCACGATGGCGGCGACGGCCGTGACGAGGCCGGTGGTGATCATCACGCCCATGTTGTTGGAGGCGACCGACGTCACGATCATCGTGATGATCCCGCCCACGAAGATGAGGGCGCACACGATGCGGAAGACCTTCAGCGTCACCGGCCCATGCTGCCAGAGCGGGAATCCCACTCGGGAGCCCAGCGGGTGGTCAGGTACCGTCGCCGTCGTGGCTGAGCCGGCGGTCCAGGTGGTGGACCTCGGCAAGACCTTCAAGGTGCCCGAGCGGCGAGGCCGGCCTGCGGGCCGCCCTCGGCAGCCTGGTGCGCCGGCGGTCGCGACTGGTGAACGCCGTCAGCGAGGTCAGCTTCGAGATCGCGTCCGGGCGAGGTTGTCGGCTTCCTGGGACCGAACGGGGCGGGCAAGACGACGACGCTCAAGATGCTGTCCGGCCTGCTCCACCCTGACGGCGGCGAGGTCAAGGTGCTCGGCTACGTGCCCCAGCGCCGCGAGCGGGAGTTCCTGCGCCGCATGACGCTCGTCATGGGCAACCGCAACCAGCTCCAGTGGGACCTCCCCGCGGCCGACTCGTTCGAGCTCAACCGGGCCATCTACCGCATCCCCAGGCCCGACTTCGAGCGCCAGCGCGACGAGCTGATCGACGTGCTCGACGTCGGTGCCCTGGTGTCGAAGCCTGTGCGCAACCTGTCGCTCGGCGAGCGCATGAAGATGGAGATCGTCGCCTCGCTCCTGCACCGGCCGTCGGTCCTCTTCCTCGATGAGCCGACCATCGGCCTCGACGTCGACATGCAGAAGCGGATCCGCAGTTTCGTGGCCGAGTACAACCAGCGCCACGGCGCCTGCGTGCTCCTCACGAGCCACTACATGGCCGATGTCGAGGCCCTCTGCCGGCGGGTGATCGTCATCCACCGCGGCCGCATCCTGTTCGACGGCGAGCTGGCCGCGCTCACCGAGCGTTTCGCCGTGCACAAGACCATCGGCGTCCTCCTCGAGCACGAGTCCGACGCCGCCCGCCTGGCCGCCTTCGGCGAGATCGTCAGCAGCGAGGGAGGACGCACGACGCTGCGGGTCGACCGGGAGGCGGCGCCCCGGATCGCCGCGCAGCTCCTGTCGGAGCTGTCGGTCCTAGACCTCACCGTCGAGGACCCGCCCATCGAAGATGTCATCTCCGAGGTCTTCGCGGAGCCGAGCGCGACGTGATCGCCACCGGGCCCCGCTCCGGCGGGAACGCCCGCCCCGGCGAGAGCGCCCCCCTCGCCGAGGACGGAAGCCTGCGCTCCATGGTGAGCCTGTACCTCACGCTGATGCGCACGTCCGTCATCAACCAGTTCCAGTACCCGATCGCCGCCTACCTCTACATGATCGGGATGGTGGCCGAGCCGGTCATCTATCTGGTCGTGTGGAGCACGATCGCCGAGGAGCAGGGCGGGTCGGTCGCCGGCTACACCCCCGCCACGTTCGCCGCCTACTACATCGTCTGGACGCTGGTCCGGAACATCAACATCGTCTTCACGCCGTACGGATGGGAGTGGCGCATCCGCGAGGGCGAGCTGTCCGCGCAGCTGCTCAAGCCCGTGCACCCCATCCACTACGACCTGGGTTGGTTCGCCGGCACGAAGGTCGTCGTGGTGCTCCTGTGGCTGCCCATCGCCGTCGTGCTCTCGTTGCTGTTCAAGCCGGAGCTCAGCCCGACCGCGCAGCAGGTCGCAGTGTTCGCGGTCGCCATCTGGGGGGCCTACGTGTTGCGGTCGCTGTACATGTGGGTCCTCGGGATGGTGACGTTCTGGACGACCCGCGTCGAGCGCGCTGTTCGAGCTGGTCTGGGTGACCGAGATGCTCCTGTCGGGGCGCATCGTGCCGCTGGCGCTGCTGCCCGACTGGGCCGAGCGCCTCAGCTGGTTCCTGCCCTTCCGATGGACGTTCGGCTTCCCGATCACCGCGCTCGTCGGTCCCATCGACGGCGCGGAGCTGCTCGGCGGGCTCGGCATGCAGCTCCTGTGGATCGTGTTCTTCGCTCTCGTCGTGCGCGGCTTCTGGCGGGTCAGCGTGCGGCACTACGGCGCGGTCGGCGGATGAGGGCGCCCACGCCGCTGGCCGGCGGCCGGCTGGCGTTGCTGTTCCTCCGCGTGAGCGTGATGAACGACCTGCAGTACCGCGCCAACTTCGTGATCCAGCTCTTCCAGTCGCTGCTCGCGCTGGGCACCGGGCTCGCCGTGCTGGCGCTGATCTTCGACCAGACCGACGACCTGGGCGGGTGGTCGCAGACGCAGCTGATCGCGGTCATGGGCGTCTTCACGATCATGGGCGGCGTCATCCGCAGCGCGATCGAGCCGAACATGCAGCGGCTGATGGAAGACGTGCGCAAAGGCACGCTCGACTACGTGCTGACCAAGCCCGAGGACCCCCAGCTCCTCGTGAGCGTCCGCGACATCCGCATCTGGCAGGGCGTGGAGGTCCTGACCGGAGCGGTCGTGCTCGGGTACGCGGTCGCCCGCGATCCCGCGACGCTGGGACCGGCCGAGGTGCTGGGCTTCGTCGTCGCGATCGTCCTCGGCGCCGTCATCATCTACTGCTTCTGGCTCCTGATGACGACGGCCGCCTTCTGGGTCGTGCGGCTCGAGGAGACCCAGGAGCTGTTCGAGGGGGTCTACCGCGCCGGCCAGTACCCGGTGGGCATCTATCCCGGGCTGGATGCGGCTCGGCCTGACCTTCCTCATCCCCATCGCCTTCGCGGTGACCGTCCCGTCCGAGGCCGTCACCGGCCGGTTGGACGCGGCGACGCTCGGGTTCGCCTTCGTGTTCTGCGTGGCGATGCTCATCCTCAGCCGGGCCGTGTGGAAGCGCGGGCTGCGGCGCTACTCGGGCGCGTCGGCCTGATCCTGCTGCCCGCGCTGCCGCTAGCGGGCCAGCGGCTTGTACTTGATGCGGTGCGGCTGGTCGGCCTCGGCCCCCAACTCCTTGCGCCGGTAGGCCTCGTACTCGGTGAAGTTGCCCTCGAACCAGCGGACCTGGCTGTCGCCCTCGAAGGCGAGCACGTGCGTGCAGATGCGGTCGAGGAACCAGCGGTCGTGGCTGATGATGACGGCGCACCCGGGGAACGACTCGAGCCCGTCCTCCATGGCCCGCAACGTGTCGACGTCGAGGTCGTTGGTGGGCTCGTCGAGCAGCAGCACGTTGCCGCCGGTCTTGAGCAGCTTGGCCAGGTGCACGCGGTTGCGCTCCCCGCCGGAGAGATCGCCCACCCGCTTCTGCTGGTCGGAACCCTTGAAGTTGAACCCGGCGACGTAGGCGCGGCCGTTGACCTCGCGCGTCCCGACCTTGATGAGGTCCTGGCCGCCGGTGATCTCCTCGTAGACGGTGTGGTCGGCCTCCAACGCGTCCCGTGACTGGTCGACGTACGCGAGCTCCACCGACTCGCCGATCGTGACCCGTCCGGCATCGGGCTCTTCGGTCCCGGTCAGCATGCGGAACAGGGTCGTCTTGCCGGCCCCGTTGGGCCCGATGACGCCGACGATGCCGGCGCGGGGGAGGGAGAACGAGAGGTCCTCGATCAGCAACCGGTCGCCATAGCCCTTGCGGAGGTCCTCGACCTCGATGACGGTGTCACCGAGACGCGGCCCGGGCGGGATGGAGATCTCCAGACGGTCCGGGCCACGGTCGGCGGCCTCCGCCTCCTGCTGCAGCTTCTCGTACGCCGACAGCCGGGCCCTTCCCTTGGCCTGGCGCGCCTTGGGCGCCATGCGCACCCACTCCAGCTCGCGCTCCAGGGTTCGCTGGCGGGCCGAGGCGTGCTTCTCGTCCCGGGCCAGGCGGGCCTGCTTCTGCTCCAGCCAGGACGAGTAGTTGCCTTCGAAAGGAAGTCCACGGCCCCGGTCGAGCTCCAGGATCCAGCGGGCGACGTTGTCGAGGAAGTAGCGGTCGTGGGTGATGGCGACGACCGTGCCGTGGTACTCCTGCAGGAACCGCTCCAGCCAGTCGACGCTCTCCGCGTCGAGGTGGTTGGTCGGCTCGTCCAGCAGCAGCAGGTCCGGACGCGAGAGGAGCAGGCGGCACAGCGCCACGCGGCGCCGTTCACCGCCGGACAGGGTGGCGACGTCGGTGTCGTTCGGCGGGCAGCGCAGCGCGTCCATGGCGATCTCGACGTTGCGGTCGAGGTTCCACGCGTCGGCGGCCGCGATCTTGTCCTCCAGCTCCGCCTGCAGCGCCCCCACCTTCTCGTAGTCGGCGTCGGGGTCGCCCCACATGGCCATGACCTCGTCGTAGCGGGCCAGCACGTCCCGCACCGGGCCGACGCCGTCCATGACGTTGCCGATCACGTCCTTGGCGGGATCGAGCTGAGGCTCCTGGGCCAGCAGCCCGACCGTGAACCCGGGCGTGAGCCGGGCCTCCCCGGAGTAGCCGTCGTCCTCGCCGGCCATGATCCGCAGCAGGCTGGACTTGCCCGAGCCGTTGGCCCCGATCACGCCGATCTTGGCGCCGGGGTAGAACGACAGCGAGATGTCGGCCAGGACGGTCCGGTCGGGCGGGTAGAAGCGGCCGAGCTTGTAGCAGGTGTAGATGAACTGGGGGGCCATAGGAGCAGGCGAGCCTACCGGCCGTTCCGCGAGCGCCCCGTTGGGCGGTGCTACGTTGACCGGCAGCTTTTCGCAAGGGGAGGGTTCGAGAGATGGAACTGTTCGAGCGGTTCGGACTCGCCGGTGGCCTGCGATGGCTCCACGTGCTGGCCGGGATCACCTGGATCGGCCTGCTCTACTACTTCAACGTCGTGCAGGTGCCTGCGTTCGCCGCATACGGCGACGAGGCCCGGGCCCGCAGCGTCTCCATCAACGTGCTCGCTCGCCGCGCCCTCGACTGGTTCCGCTGGTCTGCGTTGACCACGCTGGTGCTCGGCCTCCTCATCACCGGCGCGACCAAGGACTACTACCTCGACTTCTTCGACCGGGCCAACGGTGCGTCGATCTTCATCGGCATGATCTTCGGGATCACCATGGCCGCCAACGTGTGGATGGTCATCTGGCCACAGCAGCGGGTGATCCTGGCCAACGCGGCTGGCGTGCTGGCCGACCAGCCGGCCGATCCTGGCGCGCCTGCCGCCGGTCGCAAGGCGCTGCTGGCCTCACGGCAGAACCTGATCTTCTCGATCCCCATGCTCTGGTTCATGGTGGCGACGTCACACTTCTACGCCGTCGCGGCGTTCGCAGATCCAGGGTCGGGCGCGATCTGGACCTTCATCGTCATCGCGCTCGGGTTAGGAGTGGTGCTCGAGTTGAACGCCCTCGGGGTGCTCGGTGGCACCGGACCGAGCCCGTTGCGCTGGCCCTACGAGAACCACCGGAACGCCATCATCACCGGCTTCGTCTTCTGGGCCGTGCTGTGGCTCCTGTCGGAGCTCCTGCTGGGTTCCTGACGCGGGATGGTCGTCGTCCGAACAGGGACACGGCCACTCCGCCCTGATCCAGTTGTTGCATCTGCAAGTGTGCACCGCTCGTTGCGGAATCCGACACCAGCGGTGCACGCTCCCGGATGAAGTGGGAGCAACCGGCCCGGCTCGCCTGAGCCGGGCCCGTCGGCTCAGAGGTCGAGCGCGAACACGGTCGAACCGCCGGCCCCGATCACCCGCGTGCTGCTGGTGTCGAAGCCGACGACGCCGGTGCCCGCCACGTACCGCCACACCTCCCTGCAGTTGGCCGACGCCTTGTAGACCACGCGGGCCTCGGAGTCGAACACGTATGCGGCGCCGCTGGTCGGATCGAACGCCGGTGACACCCCAGAGAGGTTGCGCTCGTCGAAGCGCTTCTCGCAGATGCGGGAGCCGTCGTTGAGCCGGAGGAAGGAGAACCACTCACCGCTCACAACGATCGCTCGGCCGCCGAGGGCATCGCTGGCGTTGACCGTGGCGTAGCCAGGAAAGAACTGCTGCAACCACCGTTGGGTGAGGTTGCTCGTCCGCCAGCCGTAGACGCCCAGCTCGCCGCCACCGACCACGGCGTTGCGGGACGGCACCGCCGTCGGGACGATGAAGTCGCCGCCGAAGTCGCAGTTCTTCGCCACCTGGGCCCCCGTGGCGGAGTCGAACTTCTTGAGGCACTGGATGAAGCCGTCGACCTCGTCCCCCTCGTCGTTCAGGTAGAGGAACCCGTCGCCCGGCGCGCTCAGCACCGTCGAGTCGTCGTTGAAGATGACGTTCCACCGCTGGTGCCAAGTTGGGCGTGAACGCCGTGACGTCGTCGACGGTCTGCACGTACAGGCGTCCGTCGGCGAAGTGGAGCGAGTACATCCTGCTCGTGAACTGGAGCGCGGCCGTGACGACCGTCTTCCCGTCGGCCGCGTTCAGCGCGAAGACGCGACCGTTGATCGCGGTGTAGAGCCGGTTGTTGCCGGGCACGTAGACGGGCGCGACCTCCACCGGGAGGGGCAGCGTGCGGGTCCAGAGGGTGCGCCCGGTGACGACGTCGAGCGCTCGGACCCCGCCGGTCCCTGCGGCCGTGGCGAAGCCGACGTACACCCGACCGCCGCCGACCTCCGGACCCGTGACCGCGCTGGCTGGCGCCACGTTGACCGACCACCTCGCCGAGACCGGTGCGGCCGAGGCCTGCCCGCCGCCGGCGGCCAGGAAGCCCGCCACAATGGCCGCCGCGAGACACGAACGAATCGCTCGTCTCATGATTTCCCCTCCACTGTTCGTGGTTCGGGGGTCCCGCCCCCGCCGAGCGAAGGGTACTCCTGTACGGCGGGCCGTGCTTCGGGAGGTGGGCTCAGGACGTGGTGAGCGTGGCCACCATTCCCGCGTCCTTGTGGCCGGGGATGTCGCAGATCAGCGAGTAGGTCCCGGCGGGCAGGTCGAACAGCTCGACCTTCGTCTGGCCGGGGTTGACCGTCATGGTCTCGCCGATCTTCTGGTTCTTCTCGTCGAACACCACCAGGGTGTGCACCTGCTGACCCTCGCTCACGTAGGCGATGTCCGTCGCGCCCGCGGGAGCCGTGTACTCGTCCTGGTCGAACTTGATGTCGAGCGCCTCGATCACGAGCGCGTCGGCGGGAACCGAGTCGTCGCTGTCAGAACCGCCTCCGCCGCCGCAGCCGGTCAGCCCGATCGCGGCCACCGCCGCCACGGAGATAAGCAAGCCACCCCTACTGATATTCGTCATGGGGCGACACCCTATCCACGGCCGGCACCGTCGACACCGCACCGTCGGGCCGTCCGTCACCACAGCGGCTCGCGCGGCACCCGGTACCATCGGAAGCGATGGCTGACCAGCAGCAGAGCGACGCCGCACCGCCGGTCCTCGGGCCCAACGCATGGTTGGTCGAGGAGATGTACGAGCAGTTCCGGGCCGATCCCACGTCAGTCAGCGAGAACTGGCGGGACTTCTTCGAGGACTACCGCTCGAGCCGTCCCGAGGCGCCAGCCGCTGCCGCGCCTTCGGCGGCGTCGGCGCCGCCGTCGTCGGCCCCACCGGTACCCCCCAGCGCGCCTCCCACACCGGCGACAGCCCCGCCACCGGCCGCCCCGCTGCCGGCCGCCGCAACACCGGCGGCCGCGCCCGAGGAGGCCGGCGCGCCGATCCGTGGTGCCGGGGCGCTCATCGTCACCAACATGGAGCGCAGCCTCGGCGTCCCGACGGCGACGAGCTTCCGCGACATCCCGGCCAAGCTGCTCGAGGTCAACCGCAAGGTGATCAACGGCTACCTGGGCCGGTCCGGGGGCGGCAAGGTCAGCTTCACCCACATCATCGCCTACGCCGTCGTGCGCACGATCGCTGACGACATGCCGGCCATGAACGCCACGTTCGTCGAAGGGTCCGACGGCACACCGCGCGTCGTGCGTCACGAGCACGTGAACGTGGGCATCGCCGTCGACATGGAGAAGGCCGACGGCACCCGCAGCCTCGTCGTCCCGGTGATCAAGCAGGCCGACGCCATCGACTTCGCCGGCTTCCGGGCCGCGTACGAGGACCTGATCCGGAGGGCGAAGACCGGCAAGCTGCAGGTCACGGACTTCCAGGGCGCGACGCTCACCATCACCAACCCGGGGACGATCGGGACCGTGCAGTCCGTGCCCCGGCTCATGCCCGGGCAGGGCGTCATCGTCGGCGTGGGCAGCATCGACTACCCGGCCGCGTGGCAGGGGGCCGACGAGCGGGCGATCGGCGAGCTGGCCGTCTCGAAGGTCGTGACCCTGACCTCCACGTACGACCACCGCATCATCCAGGGCGCCGAGTCGGGCATGTTCCTGAAGGCCGTGCATGAGCGGTTGCTGGGCGAGCACGGCTTCTACCACGAGGTGTTCCGTGCCCTCGGCGTGCCGTACGAGGAGGTGCACTGGCGCCGGGACGTGAGCCCGCTGGACCGCGAAGAGGCGTTGCTCCACAAGCAGATGCAGGTGGCCACGCTCATCCGGGCCTACCGGGCCCGCGGCCACCGCATCGCCGACCTCGATCCGCTGGACTGGAAAGAGCCGGGCATGCCCGACGAGCTCGACCCGGCCACCTACGGCCTGACGATCTGGGACCTCGACCGGGAGTTCCTGACCGGCGGCGTGGCCGGCAAGGAGCGCATGCGGCTCGGCGCGCTGCTGGGCGTGCTGCGCGACGCGTACTGCCGCTCCATCGGCATCGAGTACATGCACATCCAGGACACCGACGAGCAGCGTTGGATCCAGTCGAAGGTCGAGGGCGTCAAGTTCCAGCTCGACTCCGACGGGCTGCGCCATCTGCTCGAGCGGCTCAACGCCGCCGAGGCGCTGGAGCGGTTCCTGGCCACCAAGTACGTGGGCACCAAGCGCTTCGGTCTCGAAGGCGCCGAGTCGGCCATCCCCATCCTGGACACCGTCCTTTCCGCGGCTGCCGACGCGGACCTGGACGGCACGGTCATCGGTATGGCCCACCGCGGCCGGCTGAACGTGCTCGCCAACATCGTCGGCAAGAGCTACGACCAGATCTTCCGCGAGTTCGAGGGGTACGTGGACCCGACCTCGGTGCAGGGATCGGGCGACGTGAAGTACCACCTCGGCGCGGTCGGCAAGTACGTGAGCCAGTCCGGCGCCGACATCAAGGTGGAGCTGGCCGCCAACCCCAGCCACCTGGAGACGGTCGATCCGATCGTGCTCGGCATGGTGCGGGCGCGCCAGGACCAGATCGATCCGCCCGGGTCCTACCCGTGGCTGTCGATCCTCATCCATGGAGACGCGGCCTTCGCAGGCCAGGGCGTGGTGGCCGAGTGCCTCGCCATGTCCGACATCGAGGGCTACCGGGTCGGCGGCACGATCCATCTCATCATCAACAACCAGATCGGCTTCACCACGTCGCCCCAGTTCGCCCGCTCGTCCCCGTACAGCACGGACATGGCGAAGATGCTGCAGTCGCCCATCTTCCACGTGAACGGCGACGATCCCGAGGCGTGCGTGCGGGTCGCCGCTCTGGCCTTCGAGTACCGGCAGAAGTTCCACAAGGACGTCGTCATCGACATGGTCTGCTACCGGCGCCAGGGTCACAACGAGGGCGACGACCCGAGCTACACCCAGCCGCTCATGTACAAGGCCATCGCCGAGCGGCGCAGCGTGCGCAAGCAGTTCGTCGAGGCGGTCGTCAAGCGGGGTGAGCTGACCCTCGAGGAGGCCGAGCAGGCCCTGGCCGACTTCCACC
Source organism: uncultured Acidimicrobiales bacterium (assembly GCA_963769115.1). Lineage (GTDB taxonomy): Bacteria > Actinomycetota > Acidimicrobiia > Acidimicrobiales > Ilumatobacteraceae > DASTFY01. Next base: position 93,906 of record CAVYKN010000011.1, on the reverse strand, counting down.
GGCGGCTGCAGGTGGCGCTCGACGAGACCCGCCAGAGCGCGCCGGCCCCCAGCCGGGCCGCCAAGCCCCCGGCGCCGCGGGGCGTCCTGCCCCACGTCCCCACCGGTGTGGACCGCGCCGTCCTCGACACGGTGTTCGACCACCTGACCGAGTACCCGGAGGGCTTCACGCCTCATCCGAAGCTGGTCAAGCAGTTCGAGTCGCGCTCGCAGCTCTACCACCAGGGCGGCGAGGTGGAGTGGTCGACGGCCGAGGCGCTGGCCTTCGGTTCGCTCGTGCTCGAGGGCACCGACATCCGCCTGGCCGGGGAGGACAGCCGCCGCGGTACGTTCAGCCAGCGCCACGCCACCCTGATCGACTTCGAGGACGAGCGTCGCTGGACCCCGCTGAACGACCTGCCCGGGACGACCGCGCGCTTCCGGGTCTACGACTCGTTGCTGTCCGAGTACGCCGCGGTCGGGTACGAGTACGGCTACTCGGTGGCCAACAAGGACGCGCTGGTCCTGTGGGAGGCGCAGTTCGGCGACTTCGTCAACGGCGCCCAGATCATCATCGACCAGTACCTGGTGGCGGCCGAGGACAAGTGGGGTCAGACCTCCGGGCTGGTGTTGCTGCTGCCTCACGGGTTCGAGGGGCAGGGTCCCGAGCACTCCAGCGGCCGGGTCGAGCGCTTCCTGACGCTGTGCGCGGAGGACAACATCCAGGTCTGCAACGCCACGACCGCCGCGCAGTACTTCCACCTGCTGCGCCGACAGGTGCGTCAGGACGTCCGCAAGCCGCTGGTGCAGTTCACCCCCAAGCGGCCCCTGCGCATGAAGGAGACCCGCTCGCCGATCACGGACCTGACACAGGGCTCGTTCCAGGAGGTGCTCGACGATCCGTGGGTGACCGACCTCGCAGCGGTGCGCCGCGTGATCCTCTGCACGGGCAAGGTCGCCTTCGACGCCCTCGCCGAGCGGGACAAGCGCCAGGCGCCGGTGGCCGTGGTGCGGGTCGAGCAGCTGTTCCCGTTCCCGCTGGACCAGATCCTCGCCGTGCTCGAGCGCTACTCGGGGACCAAGGACGTCGTCTGGCTCCAGGAGGAGCCGGAGAACATGGGGGCCTGGACGTACGTCGAGCACCGGATCTTCCGCATCAAGAACCAGGGGTACGAGCTGCGGCACGTGACCCGCGTGGAGTCGGGGAGCCCGGCCACCGGGTCGGCCACCATCCACGAGCAGGAGCTGGCCGATCTCATGGAGGACGCCTTCCGGGATCTCTGAGCGGTGACCTCCGCGTCGCCCTCAGCCGCCCTTTCCAGCTTGGCTGCCGTCGGTGCCCTGCCCTTGGTCGCGGCTTCGGCCACCCGAGCCCTGGCCCGAGCCGCGACTGTTGCCGGGCTCGTCCGGCGGGCCGTGCTGCTCCCGCTGACCCGCCTCCCGCCCGCCCTCGTCGTCCGCGGCGTCCCCGTCGTGCTGCCCCTTCTTCGCCGCGACCACCCGCTCGCAGAAGTTCTTCAGGCTCCTCCCTGCCTGAGCCGCTGCGGCCTTGATCTTGGCCAGTGCCGGCGGACCGAGCTTGTCGTCGGTGCCCTGGAGTGCGGTGCAGAGCCCGAAGACCTCCGCCTCGGCCATCTTGGGCGCCGAAGGACCGGAGGTCGACGCTGCGGAGGCGGGTCCGAGATCGGCCGGGGCCGCCACGCTGGCCTCCGCGGCCGCCACGGTGAACTCCTCCGCGGCCGCCACGGGAACGGGCGACGCCGTCGATGGCGGCGTCGTGGGCACGGTCACCGCGATGGTCGTCGGCGCGGCGCTGGCCGGGCTGGTGACGGTGGTCGCGGCGCCCGCTTCCATCGTCCCGGATTGGTCGGCACGGCCTGGCGACGTGATCGTGCCGACTGCGGCTGCCGCCGCACCCACGCCGACGGCGGACACGACGATCGCCGCCGCCAGCTTCGCTCGTACGACTCCCTGCATCAGGCTCGACCTCCTCGGCTCGGGGACGCCGCCCGCGTCGGGGAGCACCGCTGCCATCGCCGCGACGACGGCCGCCTCGCTGGCCAGCTCCGCCGGGCTGGGGTCGCCGGCGGCCCGCTCGAAAAGCGCGGCCACCGTCGACAGGCCGGGAGGGGCGTCGTCGGGAGCGAGGGCGCCGTCCAGCAGACGGTCGACGAGCTCGTCGTCGAATGCTCCATCAGCGGGATGACGGCGGTGCATGTCGCCGAACAGATCGTCTTCGAGGCTCATCGCGTTACAGCCTCCGGTGCGAAGCTGCGCACCAGGCGCTTGAGCGCCCGGTGCTGGATGACCCGCACCGTGCCAGGCCGGCGCCCGGTCAGCGTCGCCACCTGATCCACGGAAAGGCCGCCGACCACCCGCAGGAGCACGACCTCGGCCTGGTCCGGCGGAAGCTCGGCCACCAGCCGGTCGACTGCTTCCTGCGCGCTCAGTCGCTCGACGGCGACGACGCCTGGATCAGCGTCCAAGCCTTCAACCGGATCTCCGACTGCGTGGAGCGCGACGAGTCGGGGCCTGCGGGCCGCCCTGCGGCGATGGTCTGCCAGACGGTTCCGGGCGATGGTGAACAGCCAGGCCCGGAACGCGGCGTCGTCTCCGTCGAACGCGTGGAGCCGCTCGGCGACAGCCAACCAGACCTCGCCGGCGAGGTCATCGGCGGCACGCGGTTCGAGCACCCGGAGGAAGCGCAGCACCCCGGGGTGGTAGGCGCGGAAGAGCTCCTGGAGCGCGGCAACCTCACCTGCGCACGCCCGAGCCACGATGGCTTCCACACCCGCCGGGGGCGGTGCCGAAGGCACGGATGCCAGTCTGGTCGCATCCGTCGACCGGTGCGAGTCGACTCTGGAGCGCGGCCGTCTCGGAACGGGCGTTACAGTGCGTGAGTTCCTGGAACGGTGACACCGTTCGACCGAGCTCGGAATGGAGGGGTCATGGCGTTTCGAGTCACCTATGCCACGCTCGCCGCCGAGAGCGACGAGGTCCACGCCGCGTTCGACGCCGGCCTGGCCGAGCTGGAGCCACTCCTCGGCCAGCGCCACGGTTCGATCGTCAGCGGGGCCGAGCGCACCGCGGGGCCCGAGGTGGTCGAGCGTTCGCCCGTCGACAACGAGATCCTCATCGGACGATTCGTGGAGGCCACGGCGGCCGACGTCGCCGAGGCGGTCGGGGCGGCCAAGGCCTTCGCCCCCACGTGGGCCGCGACGCCATGGACCGAGCGGGTGCGCATCCTGGAGGCCGGCGCCGACCTCATCTCCGAGCGCCGCAACGTCATCTCCGCCCTCCTGACCCTCGAGGTGGGCAAGAACCGGCTGGAGTCGCTCGGCGACGTCGAGGAGACGGCGGACCTGATCCGCTACTACGACGACCAGCTGTCCCAGCACGACGGGTTCGAGCAGCCGATGGGACGGTTGAACCCGGCCGAGGCGACGTTTGACGTGATGCGGCCGTACGGCGTGTGGGCGGTCGTCGCGCCGTTCAACTTCCCCGCCGCACTCTCGGGTGGGCCGGCCGGCGCCGCGCTCGCCGCCGGCAACACCGTGGTGGTCAAGCCACCGCCGCAGGGCGCCGGGACGACGCTGGCCATCATGCGCTGCCTGCTGGACGCGGGCCTCCCGCCCGACGCGCTGCACGTGGTCGTCGGCGGGGACGAGGTGGGCCGGCTGCTCGTGAGTGATGCTCGCGTGGACGGCATCACCTTCACGGGCTCGTACGAGGTGGGCATGAAGCTGCACCAGGAGGCGGCGGGCGCCTACCCCCGCCCGGTGATCTGCGAGATGGGTGGCAAGAACCCGGTCATCGTCAGTCGCCAGGCCGACCTCGACCTCGCCGCGGAGGGCACGGCCCGTTCGGCCTTCGGGCTGTCGGGCCAGAAGTGCTCGGCCGCGTCACGGGTGTACGTCGAGCGGCCGGTGGCCCAGGAGTTCGTCGAGCGCCTGGTGGCGCGGACCAACTCGATCGAGCCGCGTGATCCGCGCGACCGGGACACGTACCTCGGCCCCGTCATCGACGAGGCGGCCGTCGAGCGCTTCGAGCGCGCGGTGGCGGAGGCGGGCGAGCACGGCGAGGTCCTGGCCGGCGGTCGCCGGGCGACGGACGGGGCACTCGGGCGCGGGACGTTCGTGTCGCCGACCGTGGTCAAGGTGCCTCGTGAGAGCTGGGTCATGTCGACGGAGCTGTTCGTCCCCTTGATCGCCGTCGACGTCGTGGACTCGCTGGACGAGGCCTTCGAGCTGGCCAACGACACGCCGCTCGGGTTGACGGCCGGGTTCTTCTCGCAGGACCGCGCCGAGGTCGACGAGTTCCTCGCCCGCATCGAGGCCGGGGTGGTCTACGTGAACCGCAAGGCGGGCGCCACGACGGGCGCCTGGCCGGGGGTGCAGCCCTTCGGAGGGTGGAAGGGCTCGGGGAGCGGGGGCAAGGCCGGCGGCGGTCCCTACTACCTGCAGCAGTACCTGAGAGAGCAGAGCCGCACGATCGTGGAGGAGCAGGCATGACGGAACAACTCGTGCAGTCCCTGGCGGACGCCGTGGCACCGGCGCTCGTCACCGAGCTGCCGGGGCCCCTGGCTCAGGAGGCCATCGCCCGCGATCTGGCCGTGTCCAGCCCGTCGATGCCTCGCGTCTACCCGCTGGTCCCCGTCCGGGCCGAGGGATGCGTCATCGAGGACATCGACGGCAACCGCTTCCTCGACCTCAACGCCGGCATCGCCGTGAACTCCACGGGCCACTGCCACCCTGACGTCGTCGCGGCCATCGAGGCGCAGGCCCGCAGCATCCTCCACTACTGCTCGAGCGACTTCTACCTGCCGGCCTACGGCGAGCTGTGCGAGCGTCTGGCCCGGCTGGCGCCCTTCGACGGCGCGCCCGCCCGTGTGTTCCTCGCCAACTCGGGCACCGAGGCGGTCGAGGGCGCGGTCAAGCTGGCCCGGTACCACACCGGGCGGCAGCACATCGTGGCCTTCCTCGGCGCGTTCCACGGGCGGACGCTCGGCTCGCTGTCGCTCACGGCCAGCAAGGCCCGGTACCGGGCCGGCTTCGGCCCGCTCCTGCCCGGTGTCCAGCACGTGCCCTACGGCATGGCCGGCCTGGAGCAGCTGCAGGCGCAGGTGTTCAAGCACCTCGTCAGCCCGGAGGAGGTCGCGGCCATCGTCGTCGAGCCGGTGCAGGGCGAGGGTGGCTACATTCCCGCGCCGCCGGGCTTCCTGGCCGGGCTGCGCTCGCTGTGCGACGAGCACGGCATCCTGCTCGTGGCCGACGAGATCCAGAGCGGGGTCGGCCGCACCGGACGCTTCTGGGCCATCGAGCACGACGGCGTCGTGCCCGACGTGGTCCTGGCGGGCAAGGGCCTGGCCAGCGGCCTGCCGCTCGGGGCCATCATCGCCCGCGCCGAACTGATGTCGTGGCCGCCCGGCACCCATGGTTCGACCTTCGGCGGCAATCCGGTCTCGTGCGCAGCGGCCCTGGCCACGATCGACCTCGTGCAGTCGGAGCTCCAGGCGTCGGCGGCGGCGATGGGGGAGCGGTTCCTGGCCGGCCTCCATGCGCTGCAGGCCCGCCAGCCGCTGCTGACGGCGGTGCGAGGGCGGGGCCTGATGATCGGCCTCGACTTCGCCGACCACGACACGGCGGCCGCGGTCGAGCAGGAAGCGTTCCGGCGCGGGGTCCTCGTGCTCACCTGCGGGGAGCGGACCGTCCGCCTGGCGCCCCCGCTCGTCATCCGGGCCGATCAGGTCGACCTCGCGCTCGCCGAGCTGGAGGCGACCCTGGCCGCGGTGGCCGCCCGCTAGTTCAGGTCGGGTCGAGCCGGCCGGCGGCCCGCAGCAGAGCCTGCACGTCCTCCAGCGGGAGTCCGGCGACCGTGTGGCCGTGCGCGCCGGTGACCGTGTCGGCGGCGGTGAGGCTGTTCACGACCGCCTCCTCCGCCGCCTCGACCACGGCCGCGAACAGCGGGTCCAGCCCGCGGTCGTTGATCGGCTCGGCACGGCCGGCGGGCACGGTGCTGAAGGCGGCGAAGATCTCCCCGCTGCCGTTGTAAGCGACCGAGCCGACGCGGGCGAGCCCCAGCCCGACCCGCCTCGCCAGCCGCTCGAGGTCCTCGGAGGCGCACGGCGCGTCGGTGGCGACCACCCCGATGCAGCTCCCCGCGTCCTCCGGGGCCTCCTCGGTCCCGGGAGGTGGGCGCAGCGTCCGGCCGACCGGCACACCGGCGATGGTCAGGTGCGGCGACGTGCCGAAGTTCGTCAGGAGCAGCACGCCGACCGTGAAGCCGCCGCCGACCTGCCGCGAGGCCGTCCCGATGCCCCCCTTCCACCCGAAGCAGATCATCCCCGCACCCGCGCCCACCGCGCCTTCGTCCACCGGCCCCGAACCGGCGCCGAGGACCGCGGTGCGGACGTCGTCGGCCGAGATCTGCGTCCGGCGGGCGTCGTTGAGCCACGAGTCGTCGCACTCGCCGACCATGGGGATGACGACGTTGTCGATGCCGAGGCGGGGTTCGACGTCGCAGAGCAGTTCGATCAGCCCGTCCCATGCCCGGCCCACTTGCATGGTGGAGGTCAGCACGATGGGTGTCTCGAGCCATCCGAGCTCGCGCACCTGGATGGCCGACGTGAGCTCTCCGGCGCCGTTGAGGACCGCCACCCCGCTCCGGAGCGGCTCGGCCATCACGCCTGCGGCCGAGCCGGGGACGATGGCCGTCACGCCTGTGCGGGCGACCCCTCGGCCGGCCGGGGGATCGGCCTCGTCGCGCCACACCGTCGAGTGACCGACCAGGATGCCGGGCACGTCGGTGATGGCGTTGGCGGGCCCGGTCGGCAGCACGCCGATGGCGATGCCCAGATCGCGCGCACGGGCGCGGGCGGCTGGCGGTGCGGGCGACGACATGCGATCGACCGTACCCCTCTGCCTTCGGCCCGGGGCGTCCGGTACGGTCCGGGCGGATGACGATGGTGCCGGTGGTGTGGGCCGCGGGCTCGGACGCCCACCGGGTCCTGAGCGGCGTGTGGTGCGGTGTGTCGATCGAGGCCGACGAACTGCCGGAACGCGGCCATGTCCTGCTCGACGCCTGCCGCGCCGCGGGCGCCACGGTCCACGACGCCGCCGACCACGGATTGGACGCCCTGGCCGCCGTCCATGACGCCCGCTTCCTCGCCGTGCTGGAGACGGCGCACGAGCGATGGGTGGCGGACGGTCACCTCGAGGACCCCGGCTCGCCCTACGCCATCGCGTACTGGTTCCCGGCGGTGGCCGGCCGGCGGGGTGGTGATCCGGAGCGCCCCGCGGCCACGATCCGGGCGGAGCTGGGGCGCTACGCCATGGACACGATGACGCCCATCGGCGACGGCACCTGGGAAGGCGCCAAGGCGGCCAGCGACGCCGCGGCGACGTCCGCCGACCTCGTGCTGGCAGGGTCGCCCGCTGCCTACGCGATCTGCCGGCCCCCGGGTCATCACGCCGGGCCAGGCTTCTTCGGAGGTAGTTGCTATCTCAACAATGCCGCGGTCGCGGCTGCACGGCTGCGGCACGGGGGAGTGGCCCGCGTGGCCGTCGTCGACATCGACGCCCACCACGGCAACGGCACCCAGGCCTGCTTCTGGGACGACCCTGCGGTGTTCTACGGGTCCGTGCACGTCGACCCCGGCGCAGGGTGGTTCCCGCACACCGTCGGCTACGCGGACGAGGTCGATGCCTGCGGGACCACCCGCAACGTCCTCGTCTCGCCGGGCACCGGGGACGAGGGCTGGCTGACCGCGCTCGATCGGCTGCTGGAGGAGATCGGCCGCTTCGAGCCCGAGGCTGTCGTGGTGTCGCTCGGCGTCGACGCCGCCGCGGAAGATCCGAACAGCCCGCTCGAGGTCACGGACGAAGGCTTCTCAGGGGCGGGCCGCCGATTGGCCGGCCTGGACCGGCCGACCGTGCTCGTGCACGAGGGCGGGTACGTGCTCGAGACCCTGGCCGGCCACACGCTCGCCGTGCTCGAGGCCTTCTCGACCTGAGCGCTCCGTGCGGGTCAGACGCGCGTTGCGGCGACGCCCCAGGACAGGTCGCTGAACTGCTCCGCCGCGACACCCGTGAAGCCCGCACCGGCCAACAGCCCGAGCGTCTCGTCGACGAACCACGGGAACTCCTCGGCGAACAGCGCGTCGGCATCGGGGTGTTGGAGACGGGCCTTCACGCCGTCCACCGCGGTGCGGCTGGCGGCCATCAGGTCGCCCACGGCCAGGCGGCCGCCGGGGGCCAGGCGGGCCGCCGCCCGCTCGATGAGCACGGCCTTCTCGTCGGCCTCCAGGTGGTGGATGGCGTAGGTGCTGACGATGGCATCGAACGTGGCCGGCTTGTCCAGGAACTCGAGGAGGTCGGCGTGGACCAGCTCGACGTCCCCGCGCTGCAGCTTCGCCTCGGCGAGAGCCAGCATCTGCGCTGACACGTCGACGCCGACCAGCCTTCGGCACGGCGGGAGCCGCACGGCGAGGTTGGCGGTGCCGATGCCGAGGTCGGCCACCTCGTCCTCCGGTCCCACCGCGGCCCGGGCCACGACCCAGTCCAACGTGGCGCCGTAGCCGGCCCGGATCGGGTTCTCCTCGTGGGTGACGTCCTCGTCGTAGCCGTCGGCTTCCTCGTCGTGGTTGAACGTGTCGGCGTGGATGCTGCGCACGGGAGGGAGGCTAGCGACCGCTCCCGGCCGGTTCGGGCGCTCCGCCGCCCGGGGCGAGTGGCGGGACGGGCGGTACCGTGCCCGGCATGAGCTCGACGAGCGCCCGGACGAACGGATCAGCCAACCGCTACGACGTCGTCGTGATCGGCGGCGGCCACAACGGCCTCGTGGCGGCGGGGTTGCTGGCCAAGGCGGGGCAGCGGGTGGTCGTGCTGGAGCGCAGGGACACCGTCGGCGGGGCGGCGATCACCGAGACCCCGTGGGGCCCCGACTACAAGATGACGGCCCTCTCCTACGTCGTGAGCCTGATGCCGCCGACCATCCTCCGGGAGCTCGAGCTGGAACGGCACGGCTACCGGATCTACCCGCAGGGGCCCTACTTCGCGCCCCACCCGGACGGCCGTCACCTGCAGCTCCCCGACGATCCGGTGGCCCGGCAGAAGGAGATCTCGAAGTTCTCCGCCCGCGACGCTGACGCCATCGAGCAGTGGGACGCCTGGCTGAGCGGCCTGGCCGACCTGCTCGGCCCGATGCTGTCGCAGGTCCCGCCCAAGGTCGGCTCCAAGCGACCGGGCGACCTGCTCGACCTGTCCCGCCTGGGTTGGCGCTTCCGCGGCGTCGACGTCGGCACCGCCGGCGACCTGACGCGGCTGTTCACGTCGAGCATCGCCGACCTCCTCGACGACCACTTCGAGAGCCCGCAGCTCAAGGGTGTGCTGGCGGTCAGCGGCGTCATCGGCACCTGGGCCGGCCCACGGTCCCCGGGCACGGCCTATGTGATGGTGCACCACAAGGTCGGTGACGTCGGCGAGGGAGGCCGGATCGGGGCCTGGGGGTTCCCGGAGGGCGGCATGGGCGCGGTGACGAGCGCGCTGCAGTCGGCCGCGTCGAGCTTCGGGGCCGAGGTGCGCACCGGGGCCGCCGTGGAGCGCATCGTCGTCGACAACGGCCGCGTGACCGGGGTGGCGCTCGACTCGGGGGAGGAGCTGCACGCGCCCGTCGTGATCGCCACGACCCACCCGAAGGTCACCTTCCTCCAGCAGCTCGACCGGGACGAGCTGCCGGACGACTTCGTCACCGCCATCGAGCGCTGGCGGACGCGATCGGGCACGGTGAAGGTGAACCTGGCCCTCGACCGCCTGCCCTGCTTCACGAGCCACCCCGAGCCTGCGCCGGACGTCTACGGCGGCACCATCGTCCTCGCGCCCTCGCTCGACCACGTGGAACGGGCGTTCCAGGACGCCGTCGCCGGCCGCGCCGCCGAGCGTCCGTTCGCCGACATCTGCATCCCCAGCGTGTTCGACCCCACCCTGGCGCCCGAGGGCCACCACGTCATGAGCATGTTCACGCAGTGGGTGCCGCACGAGTGGACCGACGACCCCCACACCGCCGAGCTGGACGCCTACGCCGACCGGGTGATCGCGCAGATGGAGGAGGTGGCGCCGGGCTTCACGGCATCGATCCTCCACCGCCAAGTCATCGGGCCCTACGAGATGGAGCACACGTACGGCCTCATCGGCGGCAACATCTTCCACGGCGAGCTGTCGACGGGGCAGCTCTTCCACATGCGTCCGGTGCCGGGGTACGCGGACCACAGGACCCCGATCGCCGGCCTCTACATGGCCGGTTCGGCCACCCACGGGGGCGGCGGCGTCACCGGCATCCCGGCCCTCAATGCCGTGGCCGCCATTCGCCGCGACCAGCGCCGTGCCCGGATCCTCCACCCCCGCCGAACCCGGAGCGACGCCTGATCCTGACCAGCGAGTCAGCGCGATGGAACGGATGTGCCATGATGCCCTGCAGCGAGCAGCCCGCTGCACAAGGGGGAGCACCATGCAGGCACGGAAGCGTCGGTTCGCCCGGTCGGCGGCCGCGGTCGCGACCATCACCCTCGGCCTCGGGGCCGTCGTGGCCATCGGCCCGGCGAGCGCGCGCAGGACAAGGTGACCTTCTCCGTCGGCACGACGCAGGACATCGACAGCATCAACCCCCTGGTCGGCGCGCTGGTCATCGACTACGAGATCTGGAACCTGCAGTACGCCACCTTGACCGACAAGGCGGCGGACGACTTTGCCGTCTCGCCCGGTCTGGCCGAGTCCTGGGAGGTCAGCGACGACGGCCTCACCGTGACCTACACGCTGCGGGAAGGCCTGCAGTGGAGCGACGGCGAGCCGCTGACCGCCGAGGACGTCGCCTACACGATCAACCGCTCCCGTGACGAGGAGTGGATCAACCACGTCAGCACGACTGCCAACCTCGACGCCCAGGTCATCGACGAGCGGACGGTCGAGATCACCAGCTCCGTGCCGGATCCCAAGTTGCCCGTCATGGACGTCTACATCGTCCCGAAGCACATCTACGAGCAGTACGACGCCGAGGCGATCTACGAGTACGACGGGCAGGACGGCGTGGGGTCGGGCCCGTTCACGGTCACCGAGGTCCGGAAGGGTGAGTTCATCCGGATGGCCAAGAACCCCAACTGGTACGGCCAGGAGCCGGCCATGGACGAGGTCGTCTTCCGCATCTTCGCCGATGCGTCGGCCCAGTATGAGGCCCTCAACGCGGGGGAGCTCGACGCCGTCGACGAGATACCCGCCCAGATCTTCACCACCCTCGATCCCGACGGCGACATCGCACCCATCGCGGGCAACCAGGGCGACTTCACCGAGCTGGCCATGAACGCGGGCTGCGGCGAGCTGGGCGACGGCCACCCGGCGCTGGAGGACCCGAAGGTGCGCCAGGCCATCAACTACGCCATGGACCGCGACCTCCTGGTCGAGAAGGTGCTGAACGGCCTGGGCACGCCCGGTGACGCCCTGCCCGTGTCGGCCGAACCCGTCCTGGTACGACCTCGGCCTGGGGAGGGCGAGGGCTTCACGTACGACCCCGAGCGGGCCAAGGCCCTGCTGGACGAGGCCGGCTGGGTCGACAACGGCAGCGGCGCCCGGGAGAAGGACGGCGAGGAGCTGCAGCTGCGGCTGTTCGACCTCCCGCGGCGGCCAGCTCGGCGACGACCGAGTACATCGTCGGGTGGCTCGACGACATCGGCATCCCGACCGAGGTGAAGGGCTATCGACGACAGCCAGCTCACGCCGATCATCGGCAAGGGCGAGTTCGACCTGTTCGTGTGGGGTTGGGTGCCGTTCGTCGATCCGGACCCGATGCTCTCGTACTTCACCACCGACCAGATCACGGTGGACCCCGAGGAGCCGCTCTACAACGACGCCAACTGGTGCAACGAGGAGTACGACGCCCTCTACGAGCAGCAGAAGGTCGAGCTGGACCCTGCGAAGCGCCGCGAGCTGGTCAAGCAGATGCTGCAGATCTTCTACGACGACGCGCCCTACGCCGTGCTCTACAAGTACGACGACACCCAGGGCATCCGCCAGGACCGCTGGACCAACTTCGTGCGCCAGCCAGCCGAGACCGGACCGGTGCTGTTCACCAACACCTCCCCGGCCTATGTGCAGCTGCAGCAGGTCGAGGGCGGCGGTGACGACGGCGGTTCGAACACCGGGCTGATCATCGGCGTCGCCGCGGCCGGCGTCGCGGTGCTCGCCGGTGTGGGCCTGTGGGTCCGGTCACGCCGCCGCGGCGAGGACGACGACAGGGAGTGAGCGACCCACCAGCCAGGTCCCCGCGACGGAGGCTCGGGTCGTGAACGCCCGCTACCTGGGCCGCCGCCTGTTCGGCGCGCTCGGGATGCTGGCCTTCGTCCTCGTCTTCAACTTCTTCCTCTTCCGCATCGTCGACAGCGACCCCCTGGCCAAGTACCGGGGGCGGGTGCTGACCGCGGAGAAGCGAGCGGAGATCATCGAGAAGTTCGGGCTCGAGGGTTCGAAGTGGGAGCAGTTCGTCCGGTACGTGCGCCAGACCATCCGGCTCGACTTCGGCTACTCCACCGACACTGGTCGCCGGGTGTGGGGCGTGATCCTCGAACTGCTGCCGAACACGCTGTGGTTGGTCGGGCTGTCCACGATCATCACGGTGTCGCTCGGCTTGTGGCTCGGAGCGAAGGCGGGCTGGCGGCGGGGCAGCAGGTTCGACAAGGTCAGCACGGGGTCCTCGATGCTGCTCTACGCCATGCCGGAGTTCTGGCTCGGCATGCTCCTGCTCGTCTTCCTCGGCTCCCGCACCGGGTGGTTCCCGACGGGCGGCGTGCGCGACGTGGCCGGCGACCCTTCCGGCATCAACGCGCTCGTCGACCGGCTGCACCACCTCTTCCTCCCCACGCTGACGCTGGTGCTGGCCTACCTCGGCTCGTACTCGCTCATCATGCGCTCCTCGGTCCTCGAGACCGTGCGCGAGGACTACCTCACGGTGGCCCGCGCCAAGGGCCTGCGCGATCGACGACGTCATGCGGCACCACGCCGTCCCGAACGCGCTGCTGCCGTCGGTGTCGCTGATCGCCATCGGCTTCGGCTACGTCATCGGCGGGGCCATCACGACCGAGACGGTCTTCAGCTACCCGGGCCTGGGATTGGCCACTTCCGACGCCATCAAGAACAACGACCTGGCCATGCTGCAGGCCCTGTTCTTCCTTTCCAGCGCCGCGCTCATCGTGGCCAACCTGGTCGCCGACCTGCTCTACGGCTATCTCGATCCGCGCATCCGCAGGCCGGGCCGGTGACCGCCACCACGGCGGGCGGAGCCGGCGGCGGAGGTGGAGCGGCGCCCCCGTCGATCCGGCAACTGGCGTGGACGAGGCGCCGGCGGACGATGGCGCGCTTCGGTCGCCAGTTTCTCGCCGACCGCGCCGGCGTGGTCGGGGCTGGCCATTCTCCTGCTGTTCGTGATCGTCGCGCTCACCGCCCCCCTCCTGGTGCCCCACTTCGAGGTGACCCCCGCCGCCGGCCGCGGCAACCCGGACCTGGCCCCCCCGAGCGCCGAGTTCCCGCTCGGCACGGACGAGATCGGCCGGAGCGTTCTGGCCCAGCTCATATGGGGCGCCCGCATCAGCCTGTTCATCGGCGTGGTGGCCACGCTGGTGGCGGTCTTCATCGGCTCGGCCATCGGCGTCACGGCCGGCTTCGTGGGCGGGCGCGTCGAGCGCATCCTCATGGCCATAGACGACTGGTTCCTCGTCATCCCGTTCCTGCCCCTGGCCATCGTGCTGGCCGCGGTCCTCGGCTCGTCGGCGACCACGCTGGCCGTCGTCATCGGGGTGACGAGCTGGGCCGGCAGCAGCCGGCTCCTGCGGGCCCAGGTGCTGTCGGTGAAGGAACGCCTCTTCGTCGAGCGCTCGCGCGCGCTCGGCGCCGGCGGCTGGCATCTCGTGACCCGACACGTGCTGCCGCACACCGGACCGCTCATCCTGGCCAACGCCATCCTGACCGTGCCCGGAGCGATCCTGGCCGAGTCGACGCTGGCGTTCCTCGGCTTCGGCGACCCGTTCCAGCCCTCGTGGGGCAAGATGCTCGAGGGCGCGTTGGCCAGCGGCGCCATCTCGCTCGACGCCTGGTGGTACTACTGGCCCCCGGGGCTGTGCATCGTCGCCGTGGTGCTGGCCTTCACCGTCGTTGGCCGGGCCCTCGAGCGCATCCTCGACCCCCGCCTCGCCGACCTCCCGGTGAGCCGATGAGCCCTCCTGTGGAGCCGATGAGTTCCGCCGCTCCCGTCCTGTCGGTCCGCGACCTGCACGTGACCTATCGCAACGCCGGCGGCAGCGTGCCCGCCGTGCGGGGGATCGACCTGGACGTCCGCACGGGCGAGACGGTCGGCGTCGCGGGGGAGTCCGGGTGCGGCAAGTCGACCATGGCCATGGCGCTCCTACGGCTCCTACCCCCCGGCACCAAGACGGAGGGGCAGATCCTGCTCGACGGCGAGGACGTGCTGACGATGAGGGCCGGCCGCCTCCGCGCCGTCCGCTGGTCGGCCGCGTCCATCGTCTTCCAGGGCGCGCAGCACGCCCTCAACCCGGTGCAGCGGGTCGGCGAGCAGATCACCGAGGCCATCAAGCTCCACCGCGTGAAGGGGACCACGGCCGGTGGGCTGCTGGAGCTCGTCGGGCTCACCCCCCGCCGGAGCCAGGACTACCCGCACGAGCTGTCCGGCGGCCAGAAGCAGCGGGTGATGATCGCCATGGCCCTGGCCTGCGACCCCCGGCTGCTCATCGCCGACGAGCCGACCACCGCCCTCGACGTCATGGTGCAGGCCCAGGTGCTCGGCCTGCTCGAGCAGATCCAGGCCGAGCGGGGCCTCGCCACCGTCTTCATCACCCACGACCTCTCGGTGCTCGGCTCCGTGGCCGACCGGCTCGTCGTCATGTACGCCGGCCGCATCGTGGAGGAGGGCCCGACGGGTTCGGTCCTGAAGGACCCGAAGCACCCCTACACGCGGGCGCTGTCCGAGGCTTTCCCGACGATCGGCGACCCGGCGTCCCGCTTCGCGCCGTCCGGCCTGCCGGGCGATCCGCCGGACCCGAGCGCAGTCCCAGCGGGATGCCCGTTCCATCCCCGCTGCCCCTTGGCCTTCGAGGCCTGCGCCACCACGGACGTCACACTGCGCCCCGTCGGCGAGAGCGAGGCGACCGACCGCCAGGCCGCCTGCCTCCTCGTCCCCTCACCGGCGGGAGCGTCGTGAACGCCCCGCTCCTGTCCCTCTCCAGGTTGGAGGTCCACTTTCCGCCCCGGCGCCGTGGTGGGGGCACGGCGCGGGCCGTGGACGGCGTGAACCTCGACGTCCGCCAGGGCGAGGTGCTGGCCCTCGTCGGCGAGTCCGGCTGCGGCAAGACCACGCTGGCCCGGGCGGTGCTGGGGCTGCAGGCCCCCACCGCGGGCACGGTGGAGTTCGACGGGAAGCCGGTCGAGCGCACGCGTGCCGGCCTGCGGGCCCTGCGCCGCCAGGCGCAGCTCGTGTTCCAGGACCCGACCGGCTCGCTCAACCCCCGGCAGACCGATCTACGAGATCGTGGCCGAGGGGCCGCGGCTCCACGGCCTCTCGGACGAGCAGACGCGGGTTGCCGACGCGCTGGCCCGGTGCGGCCTTCGCCCGCCCGAGCGCTTCTTCCTCCGCTACCCGCACGAGCTGTCGGGCGGCCAGCGCCAGCGCGTCGTCATCGCCGGCGCGATGGTGATGGCGCCCCGCCTGCTGGTGGCCGACGAGCCCGTCTCCAGCCTGGACGCATCCGTGCGGGGGGAGATCCTCCGGCTGCTGCTCGACCTCGTCCGCCAGGAGGACGTGACCGTCCTCGTCGTCACCCACGACCTCGGCCTGGCCTGGAACATCGCCGACCGCATCGCCGTGATGTACCTGGGCCGGATCGTGGAGCTCGGCCCCGCCGAGCAGATCCTGGAGGCGCCCCGCCATCCCTACACCCGTGCGCTCCTGTCGGTCGTCCCCGAGGCGCAGGAGATGGAGCAGGAGATCCTGATCGGCGAGGCACCGGACCCGACCCTGATCCCCACCGGCTGCCGCTTCCACCCCCGCTGCCCGGTGCTGCAGGACGGGCGGGCGGAGCAGCTCGGGGTGGCCGGCCGCTGCCAGCACGAGGATGTCGCGCTGCGCGAGGTCGAGCCGGGACGCGCCGTGGCCTGCCATGCCGTGGCCGTGCGCATCGACGCCGCGGACCCGAGCATCGCCCGGCGCGCCGGGCTGAGCATCCGGACCTGCCCGGATAGAGTACGAACGGGTCCGTGCCTCCCGCGGATCTACGGGAAGTGCGGGACAACCATGAAGCAGGTGAACGGCTCCGATCGCCGTCACCGCGGTTTCCTGTTCCTGGCCCTGGGCTGGCCGAGCGGACCGAGGACGTGTTCGGCCCTCTGCTGGGCAAGTGCGGAGGGCCGCCGCTGGCGTTCGTGTTCGCCGGCTGCGCCCTCGTCACCGCCTTCGCCATCAGCGGTCAGCGCCGCATCCGCTTGAAGCGCTGCCCGTGCAGCTCGTCCGTCGTGACGAGGAACTTCTGCGGGATCTTGTAGCGGGGCAGCCGGGTCGCCAGCTCGGTGCGCAGCCGTGACCGCGTCGCCGGCAGGTCGGCCTCGCCGCTGACCCGCACCCGGGCCACGACGATGCGGCCGAGCAGGCTGTGCTCCTCGCCGAAGACGACGGCATCGAGCACGCCGTCCACCCCGAGCAGGGCGTCCTCGACCTCGACGGGGTCGACCTTCTGCCCGCCGACGTTGATGACCTCGGACTCGCGGCCGAGGATGCGCATGAACTCGCCGTCGACCTCGACGCGGTCACCCGTCTTGAACCACCCGTCCTCGGTGAATGGGCTGGGGGCGTTCAGGTAGCCGAGCATGGCCGAGCGGGCCTTGATCTCGAGCAGGCCGTCGACCACCCGGGTCTCGAAGCCCTCCCCGCCGATCCTCACCCAGAGGGAGTCGTTGGACCGGGACTTCGAGCGCAGGATCCCGACCTCCGAGAGGCCGTAGGTCTGCTGCAGCGTGGCCTTCGGGAAGGCCTCGTGGGCCCGGCGGAGCGTGGCCTCGGGCATGACCTCGGTCCCGTAGGTGATGAGCTCCAGCGAGCCCACGTCGTGACGCTCCTGGGCACCTGACATGAGCAGCAGGTTCAGGAACGTGGGCGACGTCGGCAGGAGCTGCACGGCGTGGGCCTCGATGGCCCGGCAGACGTTGTCCGGCGACCGGTCGTCCACCACCACCAGCGTCCCGCCATTGGACAGCGTGTAGAGCATCGTGTTGACGCCGCCGATGTGGTCGAACAAGAGGAAGGCCATCGTGCTGAGGGCCTTCCGCCGCACCGTGAACTTCTCGAGGAGCGGCACGAAGTCGTGCAACGCGGCCTTGGGCTCGCCCGTGCTGCCCGAGGAGAACAGCACCAGACCCGGGTGCCCCTCGTCCTGAAGGCCGGTGAGCAGCGGGTGCGTGGCCTGAACGCCGGTGGGGCGGACACCGATCTCCCCGCTGCTGTCGAGCTCGACGATCCACTCCGCTTGCGCGATCTCGCGGAAGCGAGGCTTGGACGCCTCGATGCTCGACGTCAAGCGGGATGAGGACGGCGCCCCGCTC
This sequence comes from uncultured Acidimicrobiales bacterium, assembly GCA_963769115.1. GTDB lineage: Bacteria > Actinomycetota > Acidimicrobiia > Acidimicrobiales > Ilumatobacteraceae > DASTFY01. Next base: position 76,286 of record CAVYKN010000011.1, on the reverse strand, counting down.
GATCAGGGCCAGCATGGCGGCCACCGCTTCGGGATGGAAGTCCGCCTCCAGGGCGACGATGGCGCTCTCGGGTGGGCCCTCCTCGGCGAAGCGGGTACGCAGGGCGTCGACGCGGGCGCCGAGCTCCTTGTACGGCACCGTCACGTCGCGCCAGGCGATGGCGGTCGTGTCGCCGTACTCGTCGAACAGATCGAACAGCCAGTCGAGGATCACCAGGCACCTCCGAGGTACACGACCTGCCCGGTGACGAGGTCGCTCTGGTCGGAAAGGAAGAAGTCGACGACGTGGTTCACGTCGGCGAAGTCGGACAGGCGGGGGATGGCGAGTCGCCCGAGCAACTCGTCGATCTTCTCGTCGGGCACGCCCTTCAGGAGCGCGGTCTTGATCGGCCCGGGCCCGACGGCGTTGACGGTGATGCCGAGCGGTCCGAGCTCGCGGGCCATCACCCGCGTGAGGGCCTCCACGGCGGCCTTGGAAGCCACATAGGCGGCCTCGCCGGCGAGAGCCAGCGGGACGGCGATGGTGGAGACGTTGACGATGCGCCCTCGGCGGCGGGGCTGCATCAGCTTCGCGGCCTCCCGGCCCACGAGGAAGGTGCCGGTGGCGTTCACGTTGAGCAGGCGGTCGAAGGTGCTGCCAGGGGTCAGCAGCACGTGGTTCATGGAGGCCGCGCCGGCGCAGCTCACCACATTGTCGAGACGACCGTGTGACTTGCGCACGCCCGACATGAGGGCCTTCACGTCGCGTTCCTGTCCCACGTCGGCGACGACGTGCTCGTAGCCGTCAGCCGTCAGGTCGGACTCGTTGCGGGCGCACCCGACCACGATGTGTCCCTGTGCGAGGAGGTTCTCGGCGATGCGGCGCCCGATCCCCGTCCGCGCTCCGGTGACCACCGAGACCGGCGCCGCGCCGCCGCCGGTGTCGCTCATGTCAGGCGGTCAGCCCTGCGCCCTCGAGAAGATCCGTGGCGAAGTCGGCCAGCGAGCCGACCGTCCGGAAAGGGCTCCTGGCCTGGGAGATCGCCCGTTCGTCGATGAGGCTGACGGGGGAGCCGAACTCGTCCTCGAGCTCCTGCTCGACCGTCGTGATGAGGGTCACGAGGGCCAGTGAGTCGAGCGCGCCCTCATCCCCGTAGAGCGGCGCGTCAGCACCGAGCTCGAGCTCGATCGGCTCCTCCAGCGAGCCGTTGAGCTCTTCGGCTGATGCGATGATGATGTCGACTACCCGGTCGCGTGTGCCCACCATGGTCCGTCCTCTGCATCTCGATGCGGTGGACCCGCCGTCCACCTGACTCGAGAAACTCTACTAAACTCGACCTTTGGTTGGCGCGGGGCCGGCTTCTAACGGGCGAACAGGAGCCAAAGTGGCGAAGGTTGTCGAGCACGTGCAGGAATCGGTCGCAGACGGTGGTCCCGGCACCACGGGGGGCGACCCGATCACCTACCGCAGCTACGGTCCCGGGGCCCCGGCACCCGCTGCCGACCTGGCCCGGCTCCACCGGACGCTGCTCCCCACGAGCCCGATCCACGATCTCGGGCCGGCGTTCGTCGAGCGGTTCTACTTCGGCGTGCTGCCCGAGGAGGGCCTCGTCTTCGGGCAGGTGGCCTACGAGGACGGCCGCCCGATCGGCTTCGTGGCCGTCACCGACGACGCCAACGGCTTCCTGGGAACAGCCGGGCTGCGGCGCCGCTGGCGCACGCTGGCCGCCGTCACCCTCCGCCACCCACCGTCCCCCCGCCAGGCGTGGAACGTCCTGCGGCTCTTGCCGGGACCGGGAGAGCGCTTCCGGCCATGCCACCATGGCCGAGATCCTCTCGATGGGTGTCCTGCCGCCCGGAGCCCGGCCGGCGGCCCAGCCGAGAGCGCCGGCGCATCGCCAGGACCTTCGTGCAGTGGGCGGTCGAGCACGTCCCAGATCGACCCATCCAGGCCCTCGTCGACGAGTCGAACCTGCCCGCTCGTCTCATGTACGGCGAGCTCGGCTGGGACGTCGTCGGCAAGGTCCACGTGGGCTGGCCGGTCCCGCAGCTCGTCTACCGCACGGGCGTTCGACGACCGCTGATGCACCCGCGGCGCTGACGAGCGATCAGCTGACCGGTCGATCAGAAGGGCGCGTCGGCCGCCCACTGAGGACCGTTGCCGCCCCCGCCCACCCTTGAGCTCGGCCGGCGCCTCGTCCCGATCTCGTCATTGGCGCGTCGGTGCCGGTGCCTTCGTCGAAGTGGTACAGGGCGGCGGTTTCCGAGTCAGGGTGAACGGTCCGGTCGGCCGGTTGAAATCACCGTCGTAGCGGAGCGTGGTGGAGAGCCGGAGCTCGTCCAGGTAGCCGTTGAACGACGGGAACCCGGAGCCGGCGTCATGCTTGTCGGCGGCCAGGACCAGGAAGGGGTTCGGGTCGGGTGACCACCGACGGTGGCGCGGTTAGAGCAGATCGCGGCCGATCGACTCCGTCCAGCGCCGCTGGGCGAACGAAACGCCGTCTTCGGTGACCTCCAGGTCGATGGTCACGTGGAAGGCACCGGCGTCGCTCACCATCTCCAGCCGGGCGTCCGCAGCACAGGTGACGTCGGGCCAGGCCAGCTCGAAACGGCACCGGGCCGTCGCCGAGCTCCGGCCCGGATCGAGCAACGAGACCTCGACCTGCCCCTGGTACCAGTCGGTCACCCGGGCCTCGTGCGGGCCTCGGGATGTCCCCCCGTGGTCGACGACGGCCCGGCTGCGCCGGGCGAGGACATCGTGCTCCAGCCTCCAGACCGGCGCGCCGCGGTCCGGGTCGTCATCATCCTCGGCGCCACCGCGTGCTGGTGGCGCCGAGAAGGGCGGCGGCTCCGCCACCGGACCGGGGCCGTCCACGGTCGGCAGCTCGAGCTGGACGCTGCTCCGGTCGACGGCAAACGTCACCGGCGCCGGCGGTGGCCAGGTGTTGGGCCAGTCCGTCCCGGCCAGCGCCAGGCGCACGCGGTGCCCGGGCGGGAAGACGAAGGACGCGGCCTCCAGCTCGACCGCGACCTCGACGTCCTCGCCGATCGGCATCGGGACCGGCGCGGTCGAGCCCGCACGGTGGGTCAGGTTGAGGAATCCTCGGGTGACGAGGGCCGAGGTGCCGTCGGGGAAGACGTCTTCGAGCTTGGCCGACAGTGACGCGACCGCGGCGTCGGAGCGCAGCCGCAGGCGTACGGACGGATGGCCGAGGATCTCGAGTGGCTCGGCTTCGACCGGCCAGTCGTAGGTCAGCGACCACGCGTCGTCCTCGCGCAGGTCCTGCGACTGGCCCCACGGGAGCGCGCCGGCGCAGGAGATCCACGCCCGGACGCCGACGTCCGGCCGGACGGACAGCGTGTCCTTGTCCGTCCTGTCCGGACCCGCCTCGTGCGGGATCAGCACCAACGGGCGGGAGCGTTCGAGCGGCCAGGCCGGCTCGCAGCGCCACACGCCCTCGTGGTGGGCCAGGTCGGGCTCCGGTCGGGTGGCGTGGCGGACGAAGACGCGGATCGGCGGTTCGCGGTCGACGCCTGTGTCGTCGTCGCGTAGCCAGCGGCCGAACCAGCGGATCATCTCGGGGACGAGGTCGATGTGGGGGCCGGGGAGCGCGTTCTCCGTGCTCATGTGGCTCCACGGGCCCATCAACAGCGACTTGGGGCACTGCAGGGCGGCGAAGGTGCGGAAGGAGTTGTTCCGGTAGCCGTCGGCCCAGCCGCCGACCAGCATCGTGGCGCAGGTGATGCGCTCGTACCCGGGGCGCAGGGAGCCGTGACGCCAGTACGAGCCGTCGCGCTGGTGGCGCAGCCACGTCAGCATCCACGGCTCCATCTGCTCCACCCGCCGGCGCCACTCGTCGCGCCAACCCTCCCCGAACACGGCGGGGACCGGCGGGAGCGCGTTCATGGGCGTCATGTAGTGGCAGTAGTCGACGAGGTCGACGGCCCGCAGGGCACCGCCCATGTAGTGCACGTCGTCGGTGTAGCGATCGTCCGTGGCGTAGATGGCGCAGATGGCGCCCAGCGCCGGCGGTCGCTCGCAGGCCATCTGGATGGAGTTGAAGCCCGAGTAGCTGGTGCCGAACATCCCGACCCGGCCGTTGCACCACGGCTGCGACGCCAGCCAGGCGATGACCTCGGCCAGGTCGCGCTGCTCGGACGAGGGGTACTCGTCGGTGGCGTCACCCTCGGACGAGCCGGTGCCTCGCACGTCGACCCTGCACACGGCGAACCGGCCCTCGGCCACGAGGCGCCGGTACTCGGGGCGGTACGACGCGGTCAGGTCGTCCTTGCGGTAGGGGAGGGCCTCGAGCAGGGCGGCGAACGGTCCAGTGCCCTCGGGCAGGTACAGATCAGCCGCCAGTCGCACTCCGTCGGCCATGACGATCCAGACATGGGCCTGGTCCACGGATCAGCGGGCGGGGGCGTCGAGCGCGTGGTCGAGGAGCAGCTCGATGGGCATGACGGTCAGCGTCGCCTCGTGCGTCGCCGCCAGGAACACCGGCGGCGCCGCCCCGGCCTCCCAGGCCTCCAGCCAGCGGCTGGCGCACAGGCACCAGCGGTCGCCCGGGGTCAGCCCCGCGAACCCGAACGCGGGATTGGGGGTGGACAGGTCGTTCCCGCGTGATCGGGAGAACTCCAGGAACTCCTCCGTGACCTGCGTGCAGACCGTGTGGACGCCGACGTCCTCGGGACCGGTCTCGCAGCAGCCCGTGCGGTAGAAGCCCGTGAGCGGGGACAGCGAGCAGCTCTCGAGCTCCCCCCCGAGGACGTTGCGGTCAGGGGTGTTGCGATCGGGGGTGTTGCGTCCGGCGGCCGGGTGCATGGCCGCTCACCCTATGCGGCGCCTCTCGGTCGCCTCGTTTCCCCCGTCGGGGCGACACCGACGGAGAGGTCAGCGCAGGTCGAGGCCGAGCACCGCCTCCAGCTCCGCCAGTGCAGCGTCGGGCTCGGTGACCTTGATGGTCGTCATCCCCATCGCCCGGGCCGGCTTGAGGTTGATGCCCAGGTCGTCGAGGAACACGCAGGCCTCCGGCGCGACCGCCAGCAGCTCGCACGCCACCTCGTAGAAGCGGGGCTCGGGCTTGCGCACGCCGATCACGCTCGACTCCACGATGACGTCGAAGCGGGACATGATCGCCGCGATCTGGACCGCCCGGGCGCCGAGGACCGGGTCATGGTCGACATCGGCCTCCCACGACACGATGTTGTTGGTCAGGCAGGCCGTTCGCAGCCCGGCGGCCCGGCAGCGGTCCAGCGCCGTGACCATCTCCGGGCGGATCTCGCCGGCCAGGAGCTCCAGGATGCGCCCGCCGGAGACCTCGCCGCCCAGCGCTCGGGCCTCGACCTCGAAGGCCGCCGCGAACCCGTCGGAATCGAGCTCACCCCGTTCCAAGCGGGCCCAGGCGTTGGTGTGGTGGTTGGCCGCGTTGACCTGGCGGATGAACCCGTGCGGCAGGCCGTGCTCCGCCTCGTAGGCGGCGAACGCGTCGAACGGACTGGTCAGGATGACCCCGCCGAAGTCCCACAGCACGGCCTCGATCGCGGGAGTCCCCATGGCCGGCGAGCGTACGGCGGAGCCGGAGGTCCGGGCGGATCCCGTCCGGCGTGGGTCCGAGGTGGTTGACTGACTGGTCGGTATGCCCACCCGCACCCAGACCCGACACGTCGTCGTCGACGGCTCCAACCTCGCGACGGAGGGACGATCCCTCCCCAGCCTCAAGCAGCTCAACGAGGCCGTGCTGGCCTACATGGAGGAGCACCCGGACGATGTGGTGACCGTCGTGGTCGACGCCACGTTCGGGCACAGGATCGATCCCCGCGAGGTGTCCGAGTTCGACGCCGCGATCGAGAACAACGAGCTCGTCGCCCCGCCGGCGGGCGCCATCGGCCGAGGTGACGCCTTCGTGCTGACCATCGCCAACAAGGTCAAGGCCACGGTCATCTCCAACGACTCGTACCAGGAGTTCCACGGCCAGTACGACTGGTTGTTCGACGAGGGCCGCCTCGTCGGTGGGAAGCCGGTGCCCAACGTGGGCTGGGTGTTCGTGCCCCGGGTACCCGTGCGGGGGCCGATCAGCCGGCGGGCCGTCAAGGACTCGAAGAAGTCCGTCAAGGCGACGAAGGCGCCCCGGGCGGTGGGCCGGGCCACCAAGGAGGCCTCACGGCCGATGCCCGTACCGTCGGCGCCGCCGCCGGGAGCGCGGGCTTCCTCCCGGGCGGCCTCCCCGCCGGCGGAGAAGGCCCCGCCGGAGGCCGCGACACCGCGACCGGCCAAGCAGACCGACGCCCCGACCGGCACCCGGCCCCACATGGTGAACGAGCTGCTGCCGTTCCTCGGCTTCGTCGAACAGCATCCCGTGGGGTCGACCGTTCCCGCCGTGGTCGAGTCGTACTCCAGCCATGGCGCCTACGTGACGATCGCCGACGCCCGGGGCTACGTGCCCCTGCGGTTGATGGCAGAGCCGACGCCCCGCAGTGCCCGGTCGATGATGAAGCTCGGCGACACCGTCGACCTCGTCGTCGTGAGCTTCAATGCCACGCGGCGCAGCATCGACCTCTGCGTCCCGGGCATGGAGCCGCCGGAGGTCAAGGCCCTGGCGGCGGCACCGGCCCGCCCGGCCAAGCGCAGCCGCAAGAAGGCGGCGCCCGAGGCCGAGCCCGAGGTGGCGCCGGCGACAGCCGCGCCCGCGCCTGCGAAGCGGACGCGCAAGAAGGCGGCGCCGGCGGCGGAGCCCGAGCCGCTCCCGCCGCCCGTCGCCGACGAGCAGGCGCCGGCACCGGCGAAGCGGACGCGGAAGAAGAAGGCCGCCGAGCCGGTGGTGGCCGCGCCTGCGCCAGCGTCCGTCGACGCCGCGCCGGCCAGCCCGGCCCCGGTCAAGCGGACGCGCAAGAAGGCTGCCGCTGCGGCGCCGGAGCAGCTCGCGCCGCCGGAGCCGCCGGCCGCGCCGGTCAAGCGGACGCGGAAGAAGGCCGCCGCGTCCTGACCGGTACAGTCGCCGCGGTGCGTCTGGCCACCTGGAACGTCAACTCCCTGCGGGTCCGGCAGCCCCGCGTGGAGGCCTGGCTGGCGGAGGTGCAGCCCGACATCGTCTGCATGCAGGAGACGAAGCTGGCCGACGGCAGCTTCCCGGCCCTCGCCTTCGAGGCCCTCGGGTACCGGACCGCTCACCACGGGCAAGGTCAGTGGAACGGCGTCGCTGTCCTGTCACGCGTGGGCATCGACGACGTGGTGGCCGGCTTCGCCGACGACGACCCTCCGGATCAGGACGCCCGCCTGCTGTCCGTGACCTGCGCGGGGATCCGGATCAGCTCGGTGTACGTGCCCAACGGTCGAGCGCTCGACCACGAGCAGTACAAGTACAAGCTCGACTGGCTGGCCCGGCTGCGCCGCCACCTGGCGAGCTCGCTGACCGCGGACCAGCCGGTCGTCGTGGCGGGCGACTTCAACATCGCGCCGACCGATGACGACGTGTACGACGCAGCCAAGTTCGTCGACGTGACCCACACCAGCCCGCCGGAACGTGCCGCGCTCGCCGACATCGAGGCCTGGGGCCTGGAGGACGTCTTCCGCCGGCACGTGTCGGCGAAGTCCTGCTACTCGTGGTGGGACTACCGGGCCGGCGACTTCCACCAGGGCCGGGGCATGCGGATCGACCTGGTCCTGGCGTCCGCGCCGGTGGCCGCGGCGTCCCGCTGGTGCATCATCGACCGGAACGCCCGCAAGGGGCAGCAGCCGTCGGACCACGCGCCGGTCGTCGTCGACCTCGACTGGCCCTGAGCAGCTCGTCCGCCGGACCCGCCGCTCGGCGGGACCCACCCCGGCAAGCGGGGGAAGTGTGAGCCAAACGCGCCGTTTTCGGCGCGTTTTCGTCGAAGTTCGTCCGCGGCGAATCGACGTCGATTCGGCGGCGTCAAGGGAACTTGACGATTTTGGGAATGGGAACGTCCGGGAGGGAGAGGCCCGGCGCTTCAGGGGGTGGGCGGGGCGTCCTGGTGGGCTGCGGTCGCGCGTTCGGCGGCGAGGGCCTCGAGGATTCGGGGCCCGTGCCGGCGCGCCATCAGCGGCCCGAAGCCGGGGACGGAGGCCAACTCGTCGACCGTGGACGGAGCAGCGGCGACGACGGCGGCCAGCGTCCGGTCGTCGAGGACGGCCGCCTCCTCCACCCGCGCCGCGCGAGCTGCCTGGCGTCGCCACTCCCGCAGGGCCTGGAGCGACGGATCGGGGGCGCGGCCCGCCGGCGGACGGGGGACTTCGGCCGGTGGCGGGCCGGGCGACTCCGACGACTGGTCGAGGGCGGCCAGCCACGGTGAGCCCTCGTCCCCGTACCAGGTGATGATCAGGTCACGTTGGGCCCGCGTCACGGCGACGTGGAAGAGCCGGCGCTCCTCCTCGACGGCGTGCGGCGTGCGGGCGCTGACATGAGGGACCAGTCCGGGCTGGGCGCCGATGACGATGACCGTCGGCCACTCGAGGCCCTTGGCGGCGTGGAAGGTGGAGAGCGTCACGGCGTCGTCAGCGGCGCGCTCGCCGAGAGGTCCGTCACCGCGCCCGCCCGCCGTCAGCCACACCCGCAGGTCCGCGCCGGAGGCGTCCGGGTCCTGGAGAAGCAGGTCCGCGACGGTCTCATGGACGGCGACCGGCAGCGGGTCTGCCTGCTCGTCCAGCCACTCTCGCAACGAGCCCCGGGCGGTCAGGCGGCCCACCGAGCCCAGGAGGAACGACGCCGTGCCGTCCGCATCGCCGGACATCCGGCTGCGGGACGGGATGGCGGCACGCCGCAGCGCTGCGGCCACCGGCTCCAACTGCGCGTTCGTGCGGGCGAGGACGGCGATGGCTCCCCACCGACCGCCAGGTGGTCGGGCGTCGCGGGCGAGGACCGGGACGCCGGCCGCCTCGGCCGCTGCGTCGCGGAAGCGATGCACGCGGGGCGACGCGCCGTCGGGACGGGTGGCGACGGGCGCGCCGTCGGTCCCGCCCGTCAGCACCGCGTGGCCGAAGCTCACGATCTGCGGACTGGACCGGTGGCTCTGCCCGAGGTGGACGACCGTGGCGCCGGGATGGTGGTCCGCGAAGTTCTCCAGCCACCGGCCGTCGGCACCGGTCCAGCCGTAGATGGCCTGCTGCGGGTCGCCGACCACGCACAGGTCGTCGCGCCCACCGAGCCACGCGTCGAGCAGCGCGTGCTGCAGCGGGTTGACGTCCTGGAACTCGTCCACGAACAGGTGGCGGAAGCGCCAGCGGACGGCGGCGGCGTACCCGGGGTCGCGCTGCAGCTCGGCGATGCCCTGGGAGAGCAGATCGTCGAAGTCGATCAGACGGCGCTGACGCTTGAGCTCTTCGTAGGCGGCGTAGTGCTCGGCCACCTCGGCGGCCGGGAGCGCGGTGCGGCGTGCCGCGGCTGCGCCCGCGTAGGCCGACGGCGCCAGCCGCTGTGACCGGGCCCAGTCGATCTCGGCCGTCACCTCGCGGACGACCTCGGCGCGGGGCGGGCGGCGCGAACCGCTCAAGACGTCCTGCACCAGGCGGCGACGGTCGGTGCGCCAACTCCGGCGGACGGCGGCCGATGTCCTCCCACCGCTGTCGGGCCAACCGGTAGGCGATGCCGTGGAACGTCCCCGCGGTCACCGTGACTCGGGGGCCCAGCACCCGCAGCCGCCGCACCAACTCCCCGGCGGCCCGGCGGGTGAACGTGATGACGAGCACGTGGCCGGCGTCGGCGGAACCGTCCGCGATGCGTCGGGCGATGCGTCGCGTGAGGACCCTCGTCTTGCCGCTCCCGGCCGGTGCGACGATGCACAGCGGCGCGCCATCGGAGACCACCGCCCGCAGCTGGTCCGGATCCAGGTCCGCCAGCAGCGCCTTCACGTCCACCCGCTCACGGTACTGACCCACCGCGGGACCGTCGGGATCGCACGGCCGCGCGGCGCGGCATCACTACGCTCATGCCATGCCGTACCCGAGGGATCTGCTGAACGATCACGAGGAAATCGTCATCGAGGACCACCCTCACTGGCTCTACTTCCTGCAGCCGATCATCCTGGCGGCCGCCACCATCGGCGTGCTGATCCTCCTGTCGATCCTCATCGACGTCCCGGGTGTCGTCACCACCCTCGGTCTCCTGGTCCTGCTCGGCGCCGGCCTGTGGGCGCTGTACCGGCTCGTCAACTGGCGTTCGATCGACTTCGTCATCACCTCCGACCGGGTGATCTACCGGTCGGGAGTGTTCGCCAAGCGGGGCATCGAGATCCCGCTCAACCGGGTCAACAACGTGAACTTCAGCCAGGGGATCCTCGAGCGGATGGTCGGCGCAGGGAACCTCATGATCGAGTCCGGTGGTGAACAGGGCCAGTCCCACTTCACCGACATCCATGACCCCCAGAACGTGCAGCGGACCATCCACCAACAGATCGAGCTCAACCGCCATCGCCCCGCCGGCGGGTACGTCGAGTCGACGCCGATGCCTCCGCCGCCCCCCGCCACCCCGGCCGCCGCCGCGCAGCCGTTGGGTGTCGCCGGGGAGTTGGAGAAGCTGGAAGGCCTGCTGGACCGGGGCACCATCACCGAGGCGCAGTTCGAGGACCAGAAGCGCAAGCTGCTGGGTGGCTGACAACGGGCGGTCCGCTCCCGGGCCGCGGGTCGTCAGCCTCGTCCCGTCGGTCACCGAGTCCCTCCTCGCCTGGGGAGTCCGGCCGGTCGCGGTGACCCGCTTCTGCGAGCAACCCGGCTTCCGCGCCGTCGGCGGCACGAAGGACCCGGACGTGGCGGCGATCGTCGGGCTGGCACCGGACCTCGTCGTGGTGAACGACGAGGAGAACCGGCGGGAGGACGCCGACGCGCTCGCCGCGGCCGGCCTCCCCGTGCACGTCACGCACGTGGAGTCGGTGGCGCACGTCGACCCCACGCTCGACGCCCTGGCCGCCGCCGTGGGCGTGGCCCGCCCAACGGCGGAGCGCGAAGAGCTCCGGCGAATCGCCGGCGAATCGCCGGACGAGCGTCCGGGCGCCGGACGCCGGTTGTTCGTCCCCATCTGGCGGCGGCCGTGGATGACCCTCAACGCCCGCACGTACGGGGCGTCGGTCCTCGACCACCTCGGCCTGGTCAACGTCTTCGCGGATGCGGATGACCGCTATCCGACGGTCGAGCTGGACGAGGTCGCCCGGCGCCGGCCCGACCTCGTCCTGCTCCCGTCCGAGCCCTACCCGTTCGCGGCCCGTCACGTCGAGCAGGTGGCCGGGTTGGGCGCGGAGGTCAGGCTGGTCAACGGCCAGGACCTCTTCTGGTGGGGGGTCCGCACGGCCGCTGCCATCGGCCGGCTGCGTCAGTCGATCGGCTCGTAGCCGGCGAACCGACCGCTCGCATCCCGCCGGAGCAACCGCACGTCGGTGACGGCGCCGAGCTCGAGCGGCCCGTACACGTGGGGGAACGTCGTCGCCGGGTCGACGCCCGGTGGCGGCCCGGGCTCAGCCGACTCCCAACGGACCTCGGCGCCCAGCAGACGCTCGTCGACGGTGAGGACGACGAGTTCGTCGTCGACCGCGGCGTAGAAGCGGTTGGCCACCGCCAGCAGAACGTCGTCGTCAGCGCTGCAGTGGACGAAGCCGTCGGCCGCGAAGGTGTCGGGCAGGTACTGCTCGCCACCCTTGACCTCCTCCCACTCGCGCCGCGGGAGGAGGTGCAGGATCACGGCAGACCGGCGCCCGGTACGCCCACCTCGGCCACCATCACGTGGCCCTCGCGTTGGCCGGAGGCGATCGCCGGATCGGACGACGGGCACGTCATCATGAAGAGGTGGCGGCGCTCCGGGCCGCCGAGCATGCAGGCGAAGCAGGGCTGGTCGGTCTCGACGACATCGAGGACGTGGCCGCCCTCGGCGACCAGGAAGCACTCCGGCGCCAGCGGGTTGGCGACCCAGACGTTGCCCTCGGCATCGAGGCAGATCCCGTCGGGCGGTCGTGCTCCCAGGTCGGCCCACAGCCGCCGGTTCGACAGTGTCCCATCGGCGGCGATGTCGAAGGCGCTCAGCCGCAGCCCGAGCGTCTCGGCGACGATCAGCGTCGAGCCGTCGGGCGTGATCACCGACCCGTTCGGGAACTTCATGTCCGGCGCCGCGGCGTGCACGCTGCCGTCGGGGTCGATGCGGGCCAGCGTGGCCTTCGGGGGCCCTGGCTCGGCCAGCGCGCCCTCGACTCCCTGCTCGTGGATGAACGTGTGGAGGTCGAACCCGAAGTTCCCCACGTAGGCGCGGCCTGACGCGTCGACGACCATGTCGTTGCAGTCGAACGTGGCGATGCCCGACAGGTCGGCGTGCTCGACCAGACCGTCAGGGTCCAACCGCATGACCTTGCGGTCCCGCATCGACACCACCAGCATGCGCCCGTCCGGCAGCCAGCCGAGACCCGACGGGATATGCGGGACTTCGATGATCCTCTCGAGGTTTCCGTCGAGGTCGACGGCCTTCACGGCGTAGTCGAAGAAGTCCGAGAAGTAGAGCCGGCCGTCGTGCCAGCGCGGGCCCTCCCCGAAGTACAGACCCTCCACCAGCACGGTGGGCTTGCCTGCTTCTGCGGTCGCCATCCCGGCACCCCCAAGCGCTCGTCTCGTGTTCGTCCCCCGTCGGGGGACCCTACCGGCGGCCACGGTGAGCGAACTCTCATCGACCCAGGGTGACCGGCCCCTACACTCCGCGGTCGGCTGCCGCGGTCAGCGCGGCGACCCGTGGGAGGGCGAGCATGTCACAGGTCGGAAGTACGGCGACCGGGAACGCCAGCGAAGAGGGCGCGCCGACCGTCATCGACGCGTACTACTCCCTGCTCGCAGAGGGAGTGCACTTCAAGGATCTGCCGGAGGAGAAGCAGCACTTCACGAAGGTCGATCTGGACGAGGCGCTGCGGATCCTGGCCGAGGACGACAGCAACACGATCAGCCCGGCAGCCCGCTACCACGCACTGGAGCAGCTCGCCCGGCCGCTCGAGGGCGAGGGGCTCGCGCCGAGGCGCGGCCTCCCGGGCTACACCAGCCTCGGCAGTGAACGCATCCGCCGGTACCGCGAGTTCGCCGCGACGTTCGCCGAGGAAGGGAAGGAAGCCGAGCTCGTCGAGCACGTCCACGAGCGGGCGGGCTTCGTCGTGCCCGACCAGATCGCGACGATGCTGTCGCAGCAGGCCCTGGTCGTCCTCGACCCGAGCCGAATCTGCTCCTCCGATCTCGTCACCGCGCACACCAACGCGGGGACGGGCGAGCAGACCCTGTGTCTCTTCAGCCAGTTCGACTCCACCGTGGACTTCAAGGTGCTCGTCGGTTGGCTGGACCCGACGACGTGGCCCGCTCGCGGTCCGCTGCTCTTCAAGTCCGTGACGGTCTTGGAACCGCCGGGGAGGATCACGGTGCCGGAGAAGGGGGGCGATGGATGGCGGGGCACGTACCTCGAGCAGGTGGAGCTGGTCGGCCGCCGGCTCAACACCTACCTCGACTGCTCGTTCTGGTCCCGCGGCGACTCTGCCGCGCTGACGTACGACCTGCACGAGAGCGTGGGCGGCGAGCTGACCGTCGACCGTGGCTACCTCTCCATCACCCGCAACCCGGACGGGCCCGGCTACCGGGTGCGCGCGCTCAAGTTGGTGTCCTTCACGGACGGCGACGAGGCCGTCTACGAGGACATCATGTGCCCCCTCTGGACGGACTGCGTCCAGCAGGCGGCCGAGAGCCCGGTCGGACCGGGCCCGGTGGGCAAGGCGCCGCCGCCCTCCGCCGCCGCTCCCGTGGTGCTGGATCCCGAGGAGCTCGGGAAGCGTTGGACGGAGTGCATGACGGACGCCTCCGCGGCGTACACCAACTTCGCCGTCGACGTCGCCCAGGAGCTCGTCGGCGGCAGCTACGACATGGACGACTATCGCCGGCACGGCATGTGGCTGTGGACCAACCTGGCCCGTGACTGGTCGCGGGCGTGGGTCGGGACGCTGGAGGTGGCCGAGCAGGTCGCCCGGCTCGACCGGGGGGACCCGTCCGGGCACCCCGGCTCGTTGCCACCACTGACGGCGACCGTGGTCGTCGGGCCGGTCGACGCGAAGACCAACATCACCGTCGCCGACCTGGCCGGGATCGGCGGCAACCGGCGCACCATCCCGGCGTCGGCCCTCGACGTGTCGCCCACGGAGATCGAGCCGGGTGCGACCATCACGTCCACCGGCGCCGCGGGCACCGTGGTGACGGTGACCGCTCGTATCACCGGGGTGCCACCGGGCCTCTACATCGGTGAGCTGTACGCCGGGGCTCGTACCGAGCCCGTCCTGCTCTATGTCTCGGACGCCGTCCGGCCGGCGGGGGCCCCCGTCTGACGATGAGCATCGCCGATCCTCCCGAGGTGGCCCCGGTGGCTGACACCACCAGCCTGCAGCGCCTGGATCGACTGATCGAGCGGCTCCTCGACTCGGGTGAGAGCGCGGCGGCGGCGGGCGAATGGGACCGGGCGACCGAGACCGCACTCGACGTGCTCGCCGTCGACCCGACCAACGCCCGCGCGCAGCGGATCGTCGACAGCGCGCGTGAGCAGCAGCCGCTGGCCGGTCAGCGGGCGCTCATCACGCTCCTGTTCTCCGATCTCGTCGGCTCAACGCCGCTGGCCGATGCCGTCGAGCCCGAGACGATGCGCGACCTCTACCGGGCCTACCGCGAGGTGGCCCACAGCGCCGTCGAGCGCTACGGCGGGCAGGTCATCCAGTTCCAGGGCGACGGGATCGTCGCCTGCTTCGGTCACCCCGAGGCCCACGAGGACGACGCCCGCAGGGCCGTCCTGGCCGGTCTCGCCCTGTGCCGGGCAACCCCCGCCGTCGCCCGGCAGCAGCACCTCGACGTGCAGGTCCGCGTGGGAGTCCACACCGGCATGGCCGTGGTCGCCAACTTCGGTCCCGCGTCGGTGGGGGAGCGCGGCACCATCATCGGCACCCCGCCCAACGTCGCCGCCCGTCTCCAGTCAGTCGCGGCGCCGGGCAGGCTCGTCGTCAGCGACGTCACCCACCACATCATCGAGGCCGACTTCGAGACGACATCGCTCGGCCTCCAGGAGCTGAAGGGCATCGCACGGCCGATCGAGGTCTTCACCGTCGGGGTGTCGCGCCATCCGACGTCCCGCCTCGAGGCCGCCCGCTTCCACCGCACCGCGCTGGTCGGACGGGACGACGTACGGGCCCGGCTGGTCGCGGCCTGGGCGTCCGTGACGGAGCATCCCGATGTCAGCACGCCCGGGTTCCTCGTGCGGGGTGACGCCGGCGTCGGCAAGTCGCGCCTGGTGGCCGACCTTCGCCGCCGGGTCGAGGAGGCGGGAGGCGGCATCCTCGAGACGGGCTGCTCGGCATACCACAGCCGGGTCGTCTTCTGGCCGGCGGCGCGCATGATCGAGCGTGAGCTCGAGCTGACCCAGGACGACGACAAGGCGGCCCGCCTCGACGCCCTGCGCGAATCGCTCAGCCTCCGCAACCTGGACGACTCCGTGCTGGCCCTGCTGGCCCCGCTCCTCGGGATCGGTCCCGTCGACGAGTTGCCCCTGCCCGAGATCAGCGCGCCGGCCCTGCGCCACCAGCAGATCGAGCTCATGCTCGAATGGCTCCGCCGGCTGGCCGCCGCCCAGCCGAGGCTCCTGCTGGTGGAGGACCTCCAGTGGTCCGACCCGTCGACCGCCGAGCTGCTGGGCCGCATCGCGTCCGATCCGCCGCCCGGGGCGTTGATCGTCCTCACCTCGCGCAGCGAGCCGGCCGAGGAGTGGCGCCACGCGTTGGTCGACCTCCCGCTCGGACGCCTGACCGACGAGGACGCGCGCCTGCTCGTCGACGGCCTGTCCGACGGCACGTTGACCACCGAGCAGCGCGACACCATCGTCGGTCGGGGCGAGGGCATGCCGCTGTTCCTCGAGGAGCTGACGGTCGCCGCGCTCACCGCCGCCGGCGGGGCCCTGCCGATCCGGCTCAACGAGCTCTTCACCAGCCGGCTCAAGGCTCCCGGAGTGGACCTGCGCCTGGCGCAGATGGCGGCGACCATCGGCGCCACGTTCGAGGTCGATCTCCTGAGCCTGGTGGCCGGGGAGGGGTCTGACGTCGAGGGGGGCCTGCGCCGCATGCAGAAGGTGGGCCTGATCGAGCCCGCTCTCGACGAGGACGAGTCCGTGCTGCGGTTCCGTCACATGCTCCTGCGCGACGCCGCGTACGAGACCCAGGTGCTCGACACCCGCCGCGACAACCACGCCCGGGTCGCCGCCGCGATGGCCAGCCGGCCGTCGGCCACCGAGGCACCGCCTGCGGTCATCGCCCACCACCTCGACCGGTCGGGCGCCCACCGCGAGGCGATCGCCCAGTACTTCGTGGCCGCCGACCAGGCCAACAAGTCCGGCGCCAACGCCGAGGCCTTGGAGCTGGTGGGACGCGCACTGGAGCTCTGCCTGGCGCTCCCCGCCGGTCTCGATCGCGATGTCACCGAGCTCGGGCTACGGCTCCTACGGGTGCTGTGTGCCAGCTCGCTCAAGGGCTACGGGGCCGAGGAGGTGGGCGAGGACACGCTCGCCGTCGAGGAGCTGTGTCGGTCGATCCCGCCCAGCGCGTTGACCGTCACGGCGCTCATCGTCGTGTGGAGCTTCGCGTTCACGAAGGGCGAGCTCCCGCGGGCCGCGGCCCTCGCGGAGGTGATCACCGCAACTGGTCGCCGAGCCCGAGCTGGCCGCGCTCCGGCCGGATGTGGCCTCGGTGGCCGGGTACCAGGCCTTCTACGAGGGGCGCCTGGTCGAGGCCCGCAAGCTGTTCGAGGAGGCGATCGCGGGGCAGGGCGACCCGCTGCCGACGTGGCCGCTGCCCAACGACCCGCTCGTCGCCTCGATGATCGGCCTCGCCTGCGTGTCCGCCCTCGAGGGCGACCGCGAGCAGGCGGAGCGCTGGGAGCGGACGGCCACCGAACGGGCCGAGGCGCAACCGTTCCCCCGCGGTGCCTGGAGCCTGGGCTTCGCGCGCGTGTACGGGGCGTGGATGCGCACGGCGACCGCCGATCCGGAGGGCGCGCACCGTCTGGGCCAGGCGACGACCGAGGTGGGACAGGCCCACGGCTTCCCGTACTTCATCGGGCTCGGCGGGGTCTACATGGATCCGTCGACCCCGGCTGCACCCGCCGATCGCGACCGGGCGAACGAGCGTCTCGCGCTGCTGCAGGCCATGGGGCACCGCTCGATGTGGGCGATCATGGAGGCGAGCCAGGCGCGCGCCGACGGCCATCGCGGCCGCGTCGAGGAGGCCATGGCGAGGTTCGACGCCGCGGAGGAGTGCATCCAGCAATCCTGTGAGTACGTCAGCCTTCCCTGGGTCCTGCTGGCCAAGGCCGAGGTCGCGTCGCTCGACCCGGCCGTCGGGGTCGATCAGGCGGTCGCTCCGCTCGAGCGGGCCTACGGCGTGGCCGTCGAACAGGGCGCGCACCTCTACGCCCTGCGCGCCGCCGTCGGGATCGCCGAGCTGCCCGACGAGGTACGCCCGACCGGCTGGCGTGAGCGGTTGGTGACCGCCCGGTCGAGGATCCCCGCGGCCTCCACCTACCCCGACGTCGTGCGGGCGGACGCGCTGCTGGCACCAGGGTGAGTCCGCACGGCGGGCGCCCCCGGGTGGTCATCCTCGGGGGTGGCATGGGAGCGCTGGCTACCGCGCTGGAGCTGACCGATGGTGACTGGCGGTCGCGTCTCGACTCCGTCACCGTGTACCAGCGTGGGTGGCGCCTGGGCGGCAAGGGCGCGAGCA
This sequence comes from uncultured Acidimicrobiales bacterium, assembly GCA_963769115.1. Classification (GTDB taxonomy): domain Bacteria; phylum Actinomycetota; class Acidimicrobiia; order Acidimicrobiales; family Ilumatobacteraceae; genus DASTFY01. Next base: position 58,545 of record CAVYKN010000011.1, on the reverse strand, counting down.
GCCGGGGCGTCCACGGGCGCATCGAGGAGCACGGACTGCACGTGCTGCTCGGCTACTACGACCAGACGTTCCGACTCATGCGCGGCTGCTACGACGAGCTCGACCGCGCCCGTACGGATCCCTCGTGCCCCATCCGGACGTGGGACGACGCCGTGCGCCCGTCGCACGACGTGGGCGTGATGGACCGCGAAGGAGGGACGTGGGCACCCTGGGTCGCCACCTTCGCCCCGAATGCGGCCCGTCCCGGCGACCTGGTCGACCCTGGACCGCTCTCGGTGCCCGAGCTCGTGGTTCGCTCACTGCAGCTCCTCATCGACTTCAACCGGTCGCTCGACGACGACGCGAAGCCGGCCGGCCGGGTGGAGCTCTCTGCCTCCTCCCGGCCCCGTCCGGCCCCGGCGGCCGGCGGTCTCGACGAGCTGACCACCGCGCTCCGCGGCGCCAGCCTCGCCGCGCTGGCCGCCCTCGTGAAGGTGACGGACGTGCCCGGCGCCGCGGCCGCCGCCCAGGCGCAGGGCGCGCTCGGGGCCGGTCGTGCGAGCCGTCCGGGACGGGGCGCTCGACGCGCTCCGCCGCCGCGCCGATGGCCGGCGGACCTTTGCGCTGGTCGATCTCGTGCTGACCAACCTGCGGGGCATCGCCGCCGACGGCCTCCTGACCGCCGAGGGCGGGCTGTCCGCCATCGACGACCAGGACTACCGCGACTGGCTGGCCACCCACGGCGCCGCACCCGAGACGATCGAGTCCCCGCTGATCCGCGGTCTCTACGACCTCGTGTTCGCCTACGAGGGCGGCGATCCGCAGCGTCCCCGCTTCAGCGCCGGCGTCGGCCTGCAGCTCGCCACCCGGATGTTCCTCGACTACAAGGGCGCCATCTTCTGGCACATGCAGGCCGGGATGGGCGAGGTGATCTTCGCTCCGATCTACGAGGTGCTGCAGCGGCGAGGCGTGAGCTTCCGCTTCTTCCACCGCGTCGATCACCTCGGTCTCAGCGAGGACGGCCGGCGGATCGACGCCGTCCACCTGACGCGGCAGGCCGAGCTGGCCCACGGCCGCGAGGACTACGAGCCGCTGGTGAGGGTGAAGGACCTGCCGTGCTGGCCGGTGGCCCCGCTGGCCGCGCAGCTCGGTCACCTGCGGGAGCCGGCCGCGGCCCTGGAGTCCCATGCCGGCGGGCCTGGCGAGTCCGTGGAGCTGCGCGACGGCCGGGACTTCGACGCCGTCGTCTTCGGCCTCTCCGTGGGCATGGTGCCGCTGGTGGCCGGTGACCTGATGGCCCGCCAACCGCGCTGGCGCGCCATGGCCGAGGCGCTGGGCACCGTGTCGACCCAGTCCTTCCAGGTCTGGCTGCGGGAGGATCAGCGGGCGCTCGGCTGGCAGGGCCCGGAGCGGGTGACGGTGAGCGGCTACGTCGAGCCCTTCGACACCTGGGCCTCCATGGGTCACCTGATCGACCGGGAGGACTGGCCGCTCGCCGGGCGGCCTGGTGCCATCGCCTACTTCTGCAACGCGCTGGCCGGAGCCCCGGTGACGGATCGGAAGGAGGCGGCAGGGCAGGACGACGAGGTCGCGGACCGGGCCGTCACGTTCCTCCGGCGCGACCTGCCCGTGCTCCTCCCCGGCACGCGGGACCCGCGCTCGGGTGACTTCCGCTGGGACCTCCTCTGCGACGGCGTAGCGCCGGGCGACGACGGCGCGGCCGGGCCCCAGGCGTTCGCCACGCAGTACTGGCGGGCCAACACCGATCCGTCCGACCGCTACGTCCAGTCGCTGCCGGGCACGGGTCGCTACCGCCTCGCCCCCGGTGACAGCGGTGTCGACAACCTGTACCTGGCGGGCGACTGGACCGACTCCGGCCTCAACGCAGGCTGCGTCGAGGCGGCGGCGCGGTCCGGCGTGCAGGCCGCGCAGGCGATCGCGGCGAGGATGGTGCCCACCTATGGATGACGACCGCCGCTCACCGATCGACGACCTCGCTGGGATGTTCCCCGGCCTCGACACCGCGGCCGCGTCGCGGATGGTGGCCGAGGTGCAACGCCTCGGCCTCGACACCGCCAAGGTGGTGATCGACCGCTTCAGCGAGCTGGCCGGGCGCTGGCCGTCGGGACCGTCGGCATCGACAGGATCGACGGCATCGACAGCATCGCCGACAGCTGCCGGGATCGTCCGCCCAGGCCGCGATGACGCCGTCGCTCGCCCCGGGGCCACAGCGCCAGCTCCAGGCCGATGCCGAGCGCGCCGTCGACGCCTACCTCAACGTGGTCCGCCGGCTGTACGACGTGGTCGCCGGGTTGGCCGGCACGCCGGGGAGCACCCCGGCCGCCGGGGGTCCTGAGCCTCTCCGGCTCCCGCCGGCCTCCCCGGGCGGCACGACGAGCGCGTACGCGTGGCTGCACAACACCACGAACGAGGCCGTCACGGCCCTCGTGCCGCGTGCGGCCGTGCTGGTCGATCACCAGGGGCACCAGCTCCCGGGCGAGACCCTCAGCTTCGACCCTCCGTCCGTCGACCAGCTCGACTGCGGCGCCAGCCGGCAGCTCCTGGCCACGCTGCGCGTCCCGGCGGACGCCACGCCCGGCACGTACCACGGCCTCGTCCTCGTCGAGCACCTGCCGGCGCTCGCCCTCCACGTGATCGCCGAGGTCCGGCCGGCAGCCGCAGAGCCCGATGGTCGTTGAGGCACCGTCCGAGGTCGAGGAGGCGCTGGCGCGCTACGGCGCCCTCGTGGCGCCACGGCTGGCGGCACTGATGCCCGAGGGCGCGTCGCCCGCCTACCTGGTCGAGCCGATGGTCGAGTACCCCAGCCGGGGCGGCAAGTCCTTGCGCCCCGCGCTCTGCCTGGCCGCCTGCGAGGCGTTCGGCGGTGCGGTCGAGGACGCGTTGGCGTCGGCCGTCGCCCTGGAGGCGCTGCACAACGCGTTCCTCGTCCACGACGACATCGAGGACGCCAGCGAACTGCGTCGCGGGCAGCCCACGCTGCACCGGCGGTACGGCACCGCGCTCGCCCTCAACGCCGGGGACGGGCTGACGCTCCTGGCGCTCGCCGCGCTGCGGGACAACATCGGCCGCCTGGGTCCTCGCATGGCCGAGCGGGTCATGGCCGAGTTCGAGTTCATGGGTGCCCAGACCGTCGACGGCCAGGCCCTCGAGCTCGGGTGGCGTCAGGACAACCGGCTCGACCTCGGCCCGACCGACTACCTCGAGCTCATCATGAAGAAGACCTGCTGGTACACGACCATCCTGCCGCTGCGGGTCGGAGCGCTGATCGGGTCGTGGGGCACAGCGGACCTGCAGGCGATGATCGATTTCGGCTTCAACCTCGGCGCGGCCTTCCAGATCCGCGACGACATCCTCAACCTCCTGCCCGATGCCGGCCACTACGGCAAGGAGGAGCTGGGGGACCTGCGCGAGGGCAAGCGCACGCTCGTGCTCATCCACCTGCTGGCCGCCGCGGCACCGGCGGAGCGGGCGTGGATCGAGGACTACCTGGCCCAGCCGCTGGAGGCACGGACGATGGACGACGCGCGGCAGCTCCACCGGCTCATGCTCCGGCACGGGAGCATCCCGTTCGCGGCCGAGTTCGCCCGGGGCATGGCCACGGCCGCCGAGCGCACGTTCGAGCGGGCCTTCGCGGGGCTGCCGGACGGCGCGGCGCGCCGGTTCATCCGCCAGCTCATCCCGTACATGGTCGAGCGCGCCGCCTGACCGCTCTCCGGTGACGGTCAGGCCGTCTCGATGCCGGCCGCCCCTTCCAACCCGAGCAGCTCGATGGCCGACTCGCGCATCTTGAACTTCTGCACCTTGCCGGTCACCGTCATCGGGAACTCGTCCGTCACGTGCACGTATCGCGGCACCTTGAAGTGGGCGATGCGGCCCTGGCAGAACGCGCGCACGTCGTCCGCCGAGAGGGAGGTCGCGGCGTCGCGCACCTTGACCCAGGCCATGATCTCCTCGCCGTACTTGGTGTCCGGCACGCCGATGACCTGGACGTCCACGATGTCCGGGTGCGTGTAGAGGAACTCCTCGATCTCGCGCGGGTAGACGTTCTCGCCACCCCTGATGATCATGTCCTTGATGCGTCCGACGATGTTGAGGTAGCCGTCGTCGTCCATGGTCGCCAGGTCACCGGTGTGCATCCAGCCGGCCCGGTCGATGGACTCCGTCGTGCGCTCGGGGTCCTCCCAGTAGCCGAGCATCACGGAGTAGCCGCGGGTGCAGAGCTCGCCGGACTCGCCGCGGTCGACGATGCGTCCCGTGAGCGGGTCGACGACCTTGATCTCGACGTGCGGGTGCACCCGACCGACGCTCCCCACCCGCTTGTCCAGGGGATCGTCCGCGTCCGTCTGGGTGGACACGGGCGAGGTCTCCGTCATGCCGTAGCAGATGGTGACCTCCTCCATGTGCATGGCGGAGACGCACTGCTTCATGACCTCGACGGGGCACGGCGAGCCGGCCATGATCCCCGTCCTGAGGCTGGACAGGTCGAAGCGGTTGAAGTCGGGATGGGCCAGCTCGGCGATGAACATCGTCGGCACGCCGTACAGCGACGTGCAGCGCTCCTCCTCGACGGTGCGGAGCGTGGCCTCGGGATCGAACGCGGGCGCCGGAATGACCATCGCCGCGCCGTGCGTCGTGCAGGCCAGGTTCCCGAGGACCATGCCGAAGCAGTGATAGAAGGGCACGGGGATGCAGACGCGGTCCCGCTCGTCGTACCGGCAGCCCTCGCCGATGAACCATCCGTTGTTGAGGATGTTGTGGTGGGAGAGCGTGGCGCCCTTCGGGAAGCCCGTGGTCCCGCTCGTGTACTGGATGTTGATGGGGTCGTCGAACTGCAGGCCGGCCGACCGGTCGCGCAGCTCTGCCTCGCCGACCGTCGCCGCGGCCGCCAGCAGCTCGTCCCAGTCCGGGGTGGCGAGGAACACCACCCGCTGCAGCGCCGGCAGGTCCGGCCGCACCTCGGCCACCATCGCCCTGTAGTCGCTGGTCTTGAACTCGGTGGCGGCGATGAGGAGCCGGCATCCCGACTGCCGCAGCGCATAGGCCACCTCGTGCGTCCGGTAGGCGGGGTTGAGGTTGACGAGGATGGCCCCCATCCGGGCCGTCGCGTACTGCACCACGACCCACTCGGCGTTGTTCGGGCTCCAGATGCCCACCCGGTCCCCGGGCTCGATCCCCGCGGCCATGAGCGCCGCGGGCCAAGCTGTCGACGGCGGCATCGAGCTGCTCGTAGGTGAGCCGGACGTCCTGGAAGGGGACGACGAGCGCCTCCCGGTCCGGGAAGCGGGCAGCCGTCGCGGCGAGGTTGTCGCCGATGGTCTGGCCGATCAGGGCAACGTCGGACGCTCCGTGCGCGTAGGACTGCATGCGATCGGTCATGACTGCCCCCAGATCGTGCCCCGGCAACTGTACGACCACCGGCGGTACTGTGCCGACGTGACCACCAGCGTCCTCGAGCTCGATCTCCCGTCCATCTCGGACACCGCCGACCGGGAGGCGGCCCGCGCCTTCCTGAGCGAGCACCGCGCCACCAACTGGGTCGTGCGCAACGAGTTCGGCTTCGTGCTCACCCGCTACGAGGACTGCGTGGCCGTGCTGCGCGAGCGGCGGTTCTTCTCCGCCGCCGGCCTGGTGGCCCAGCTCGAGGGGATCACCGATCCCGAGTTCATGCGCCGCGGCAACGAGCGCCCGTCCATCCTCAGCACCGAGGGCGAGGATCACAGCCGGCTCCGGCGCCTGGTCGCCCCGGCGTTCACCCCGAAGGCCGCCGACCGGTTGCGGCCCTTCATGCGCGAGGTCGTCAACGAGCTGGTCGACGCGTTCGCGCCCCAGGGTCGCTGCGACCTGGTGGCCGACGTCTGCGAGCCGTACCCCATCCCGATCATCTGCGAGCTGCTGGGCGCGCCCAAGGAGGACTGGAAGCGCTTCAGCGTGTGGGCCTCCGACCTGCTGCGGGTCTTCAACGGCAACCTCCGCGAGGACGCCCCCATCATCATGAGGACGCAGGACGAGCTGGACGAGTACGTCAGCGCGCTCATCGAGGAGCGGCGCCACCGTCCGGCCGACGACCTGCTCACCGCCCTCATCGCGGCCGAGGAGGAGGGCGACCGGCTGAACCACGCCGAGCTGGTGTCGATGGTCGAGGCGGTGATCGTCGGCGGCACCGACACCACCCGCAACCAGCTCGGGTGCACGGTCGCGCTGTTCGCCCGCCATCCCGACCAGTGGGCGCTCCTGGGGGAGAATCCGGACCTGGCGACGCGGTCGGTCGAGGAGTCGATGCGCTACATGGGCGCCATCCGGGGGACGGCGCGCTACGCCTCGGAGGACATCGTGTACCGGGACGTGCTGTTCCCGGCGGGCACGTTCGTGTTCCCGAGCTTCGCGGCGGCCAACTTCGACCCCGGCGCGTTCGACGAACCGGACACCTTCGACATCACGAAGGCGTCGGCCGGCGCGCCGCAGCTGACCTTCGGCAGCGGCATCCACTACTGCCTCGGCGCCTCCCTGGCCCGGGCCGAGCTGCAGGAGGCGCTGCCCATCCTGGCCCGGCGCCTGCGCGATCTGGCCGTGGACGGCGAGGTCACGTGGAAGCCGGACACCTTCGGCATCTGGGGCCCGCAGCACCTGCCCCTGCGCTTCACGCCCGAGCCGTAGCGGGCCCGCTCAGGCCGAGCGGATCGGCATCTCCTCGGACTCGGCCTCGATCTCCTCGACCCGTGGCCGGGCCGAGGGCGGGCGGCGGGATCGCCGCGCTGACGATGCGGATGGCTGTGGCCTGGGCCCGGGCCAGGGTCTCCTGGTGGTACCGCTCGGCGTCGGCCGCCATGCGCAACGCCTCGGCCTCCCGCTCGGCCTCCATGAGCAGAAGGGTCTGGCGGAGCTCGGCGCGGCGCAGGCGGGCCTGGTGCTCCGCCTCGGTCCGCAGGGCGTCGGCGAGGATGACGCCCCGCTCCTCGGCCAGGCGAGCCTCCGTCCGCTGTTCGGCCGCGGCGCGCGCCACCATGGCCTCGTTCAGCTCGCGCGGCAGCTCGACGCGCACGAGGTCCACCCTCGTGGCGCAGGCTCCCCACGTCTCGGCCACCTCGGCCACGCTGCGCAGCAGGACCTGACCGATGCGGTCGATCCCGGCCAGCGCGGCCTCGAGGGTCTGCTCCCGGATGAGGCCCCGCAGGTGGGTCTCCACCAGCCGGCTCAGCGCCACCGGGAAGTCGGAGATGTCGTACACGTACCGCCGGGGGTCCGTGCAGGCGTAGAACACCGCGATCTCGAAGGTGATCGCGATGTCGTCGGCGGTCATCGCGTCGACGGTGACGTCCTGCACGATCTCCCGCTGGTCGACGATGTGGACGAGGTCCAGGAATCGCCACGTGAGCGTGAGGCCCGGTCCGGCCGTCCGGCGATAGCGCCCGAACCGCTCGATGACCGCCCGGTGCTCCGCGCGCACGACCCTGAGGCCGCTGGCCAGCCAGGCCAGGACGACCACGAGCGCGAGCGCCGCGCCGAGCATGAGTGCGAGAGCCATGGTGATGGCACTCCTTCCGCCGTGTTGTGCGAGGAGGGCCATGTCCGCCGGCCGCTCCTCGACGCTGCTGCCGGGTGTCCGCGCACCCAGCAGACCGGACGGTAGCGAACTCGGGCCCGAACGGGGGTCACAGCGACCCGTCCCGGGCCGTCCCCAGGGCGTTTGCCCAGGTCGGCGAGCACGCTCGATGCCGCGCCGACCACCGGCAGCGACGGTCAGGCGCCGCCGAGGATGGTGGCGAAGCGGGTCAGCGCGTCCCGGTCGAAGGGCGCCCGCAGCGCCAGGTTGACCTGATCGGCGCCCGCCTCCACGTAGTCCGCGACCCGTTCCAGCACCTGCTGGTCGGACCCCATCAGGACGCCGGGGCGCACGAAGTCGGCCAGCCTGCCGAACTGCTGCCGAAGGCTGTCGTCGTCCAAGGCCAGGCCCAGGTTGATCGCGACCCGGATCTCGGCCGGGTCGCGGCCGACGTCGGCGCAGTGGCCGTGGAGCACGTTGCGCTTGTGGGCGAAGGTGTCGGGCCCCACGAAGGGGATGTTCCAGCCGTCGGCCCACTGGGCGGCGATGCGGAGGGTCCGCCGCTCGCCCGAGCCGCCGATCCAGATGGGCAGCTCGGCCTGCACGGGCTTCGGCTCGCAGCGGGCCTCGTGGAGCTGGAACCACTGGCCCTCGAACGTGGTGACCTCGTCGCGCAGCAGCCCGCGGATGCACTGGACCGCCTCCTCGAGCTGGTCCATGCGGACCTTGACCGGCGGGAACGGGATGCCGTAGGCGTCGTACTCGATCTGGCTCCACCCGGCGCCGAGACCGAGGTCGGCGCGCCCGCCCGACAGGTGGTCGATGGTGCAGATGGCGTTGGCCAGCACGGCCGGATGGCGGTAGCCGACGCTGTACACGAGCGAGCCGCAGCGGACGCGCTCGGTGTCGCAGGCCAGCGCCGCATGCGTGGCCACCGCTTCCAGGCTGTTGGCCCCGTCGCCGAGGGTGGCCGAGTAGAAGTGGTCCCAGATCGAGATCCAGTCGAAGCCCAGCTCCTCGATGTGCCGCCACAGGCCGCGCAGCTCCTCGGTGGTGGTGTTCTGCAGGCCGGCGTGCACCCCGTAGACCGTCATGCCGCGGGACCGTACACGGGCTGGATTGACGGCCCGCCGGGCGGGCGGTGACACTCTGGCCCATGCCGAGAGCAGCACTCCCGACCGGGATCGAGATCGAGTACGACACCTTCGGGTCCGCCGACGACCCGGCCCTCCTCCTCATCATGGGGTTCACGGCCCAGATGATCAGCTGGGACGAAGGCTTCTGCCGGCTCCTGGCCGACGGCGGCCGGTACGTCATCCGCTTCGACAACCGGGATTGCGGGCTGTCGACCACGCTCGACGGCGTGGAGGTCGACCTCGGCCAGGTCATGACCGCAGCGATGGCCGGTGACGTGCCCGAGGTCCCCTACACCCTGTCCGACATGGCGGCCGATGCCGTGGGGCTGCTCGATCAGCTCGGCATCGAGCGCGCCCACGTGCTCGGTGCGTCGATGGGCGGGATGATCGCCCAGACGGTGGCCATCGAGCACCCGACCCGCGTCGCCTCGCTCATCTCGGTCATGTCCATGACCGGCGAGCTGGAGTACGGCCAGGCGACGCCCGAGGCCATGACCGTGCTGATGACGCCGCCGCCGCCGGACCGCGAAGGCGTCATCGCCTCGGCCGCGGGGAGCGCGGTGTGGTCGTCCCGCCGGTGGTTCGACCTGACGCGGGCCCAGGAGAACTACGGCCGCAGCTACGACCGCCGCTTCTACCCCGAGGGTGCGCCGCGCCAGCTCGCCGCCATCTACGCGTCCGGCCCTCGGACCGACACCCTCCCGACCGTCACCGCGCCGACCCTGGTCATCCACGGTCTCGACGACACGTTGATCACCCCCGGAGGCGGCGAGCGCACGGCCGAGCTCATCCCGGGCGCCAGCCTGCTCATGGTGGCCGGCATGGGTCATGACCTGCCGGTGCCGCTGTGGCCGCTGCTGACCGGCGCCATCCTCGGCTTCACCGCCACCGCCACCGCCACCTCCGACGACACTGCGCCCGGCGTCGCCGGACGGACCGGTGACGAGCCGGCCATGGTCGCCGGCGTCGACTGAACGGCGGGCACGATGGCAGGGCCGCTGCAGGGTGTCCGCATCATCGAGCTGGCCGGCATCGGCCCCGGGCCCTTCGCCGCCATGATGCTCGCCGACATGGGCGCCGAGGTCATCCGGGTCGAGCGGGCCCAGGCGGTGCCCGCCGCCCCGCCCGAGCGGCCGGCGTGGGACGTCCTCCAGCGGGGTCGTCGCAACCTGGCCCTCGACCTGAAGAACCCCGACGCCGTCGAGACCCTGCTCGCCCTGGTCGAGAAGGCCGACGCGCTGCTCGAGGGCTTCCGGCCGGGCGTGATGGAGCGGCTCGGGCTGGGTCCGGACGTCTGCCTGGCCCGGAACCCCCGGCTGGTGTTCGGGCGCATGACCGGGTGGGGGCAGGAGGGGCCGTACGCCTCGGCCGCGGGTCATGACATCAACTACATCTCGCTGGCGGGCGCCCTCGCCCACTTCGGTCGCCATGGCGACCCGCCGACGCCACCGCTCAACATGGTCGGCGACTTCGGCGGGGGCGGGATGCTGCTCGCCTTCGGCGTGGTGTGCGCCCTCCTCGAGACCCAGCGCAGCGGTCAGGGGCAGGTGGTCGACGCGGCCATGGTCGACGGTTCGGCCGTGCTGATGACCATGTTCTGGGCCATGCGGAGCATCGGGCTGTTCGACGAGGCCCGGCGGGGGGCGAACCTGCTGGACACCGGCGCCCACTTCTACGACGTGTACCGCTGCCAGGACGGCGGCTACGTCTCGATCGGCTCGATCGAGCCGCAGTTCTACGCCGAGCTCCTGCGGCTCACCGGGCTCGACGGTGATCCCGAGTTCGCGCCGCAGATGGATCGGGCGCTCTGGCCCGTGCTCAAGTCCCGCCTCGAGCAGGTGTTCCGGACGAAGACACGTGACGAGTGGTGCGAGCTCATGGAGGGGACCGACGTGTGCTTCGCGCCGGTCCTGACCATGAGCGAGGCCGCCGAGCACCCGCACAACGTGGAACGCAAGACGTTCGTCGAGGTCGCGGGAGTGGCGCAGCCCGCACCTGCTCCACGGTTCAGCCGGACGGTCCCCGAGATCGGCGGCCCGCCCGCGCATCCCGGTCAGCACACCCGCGAGGTCCTGCTGGACTGGGGGCTGGACGAGGCGCGCGTCAATCACCTCCTCGAGTCCGGAGCGGCGCGCTAGCCGTGGGCACGCTGGTCTGCTTCCACGCGCATCCGGACGACGAGACCACCTCGACCGCGGGCACCATCGCCAAGGCGAAGGCCGAAGGCCACCGGGTCGTCCTCGTGGTGGCCACGAACGGCGACCACGGCGAGGTCCCGGACGATCTCGCTCCCGACGAGACGCTGGTCGAGCGGCGCCGGACGGAGACGGCGGCGTCGGCCGCCGTGCTCGGCATCGACCGGATCGTCTGGCTGGGGTACGGCGACTCGGGCATGACGGGCTGGGAGCAGAATTCCGACCCGAACTCGTTCATGCAGGCCGATGTCGACGAGGCCGCGGGCCGGCTGGCCGAGGTCCTCCGGCAGGAGGAGGCCGACGTGCTCACCACCTACGACTGGCACGGCAACTACGGGCATCCCGACCACATCAAGGTGCACCACGTCGGCCATCGGGCGGCAGAGCTGGCGGCCACGCCGCGCGTGCTGGAAGCGACCATGAACCGGGATCACCTCGTCCGGCTCATTGCCATGGCCAAGGAGCAGGGTATGTCGATGGACGTCGACGGCGAGGAGTTCGATCCTGCCGGCCCGGCCGACGACGGCAACCCGTTGGGCATGACCGAGGCCGAGATCACATGGTCGGTCGATGTCTCGCCGTACCTCGCCCAGAAGCGTTCCGCCATGGCGGCCCACCGCAGCCAGGTCACCGACATCGGCTTCTTCCTGGAGATGCCCGAGGACGTCTTCGCCATGAGCTTCGGCACCGAGTGGTACGTCGAGCCGGGCGTGGAGGCGACCGGTCCCCGGCCTGGCGGGCCGTTCTCCTGAGCGCCCCGCGCGGTGAGCCGGCCGAGCCTTCGGAGTCCGGCGTCCGGTTGTACCTCGTCCGGCACGGACGGGCCGCCGCGGGCTGGGACGACGATCCCGATCCGCCGCTCGACGACCGGGGCAGGCAGCAGGCCGAGCAGCTGGCGGACGAGCTCGCGGCGCGAGTCCCCGGCGGCGCGCCGGTCGTGTCGAGCCCGCTGCGCCGTTGCCGCGAGACGGCGGCGCCGCTCGCCGCCCGCTGGGGCACGGACGTCCGGGTCGAGGCCGGCGTGGCCGAGATCCCGTCGCCGGAAGGCGTTCCGATAGGGGAGCGTGTGCCCTGGCTCCGGGAGGCCATGGCGGGGCGTTGGACCGACCTGGGTCGGCGCTACGTGGCCTACCGCGACGGCGTGGTCGACTTCCTCCTCCGTCGTACGGAGACGACGGTCGTGGTCTCGCACTTCGTGGCCATCAACGGCGCCATCGGGGTGGCGACGGGCGACGACCGGCTGCTGCTGCGCGCCCTCGACAACTGCTCGATCACGATCGTCGACGTGGTCGACGGCCGGCTGCACGTGGTCGAAGGCGGGCACGAGGCCGACACGCTCATCCGCTGACGGCCAGGATGGAGACGTGAGCGCCCGAGCGTGGAGCCAGGACGACGTCGCCCAGCGCCTGCGCTTCGGCTCGGGCGCGCTGGCCGACCTGCCGGCGATGCTGCGGGAGCTCGGCCTGCGAAAGGTGGTGCTCATCACGAGCGCCGGTCGCGCCGCGGGCGACGACGGCGCGCTGCTGGCCCGCCTGGTCGGGCGGGCGCTGGCGTCCACGTTCGCCGGCGTGGAGCCCCACCTGCCCGTCGACTCTGTCCGCGCCGCCCACACGGCCGTCCAGGGCGAGGGTGCCGACGGGATCGTGACCTTCGGTGGCGGTGCGGTGGTCGACTGCGGCAAGGCCGTCGCCTTCTTCACCGAGCAGCAGGCGGGGGTGCCGGGGCGCAGCGTGCTCGACCGGCCCGGGCTCGTCCACGTCGCCGTCCCGACGACGTACTCGCCGGGCGTGCTGTCGGGCGAGTTCACCATGACGGACCTGCACACCCGCACGAAGGGTCGGGCCGGCAGCCCAACCTGCGCGCCGAGCGCTGTGGTCTTCGACCCCGATCTCACGGCCGACCTCGGTCCGGCCACCGTCGCCGGGACCGGCATGGACGCCCTGGCCGCGGCCATCGAGGGCGTCCGGCGGCCGGTCGGGGCCGAGGCCGAGGTGCTGGCCATGGCGGCTGCTCCTCGCATCGCCGGCGTCCTCCCGCTCGTGGTGGACGCTCCTGACGACGACGTCCTGCGGGCCGACCTGCTCGAGAGCACGGCCTTGGCGGCCCGGGTGCTCCAGCGGACCGGGCCGGGCCCGCACCAGATCGTGACCCAACTGGTCGGCGGCCGGACGGGCGCGCCGCACGGAGTGATCTCCGCCATGCTCCTGCCCCACACCGTGGCCCGGGCCGGCGGGCCGGGGATGGATCGCTTGGCAGAGGCAATGGGAGCGGACGACCTCACTGCGACGACCTCGGAGCTGCTGGAGCGCCTGGGCCTGCCGTCGCGGCTGGCCACGCTCGGCGTCGAGCAGGCCGACATCGAGGCCGTCGCCCGCCTCTCCCAGGCCCTCCAGCCCGCCATCTCCTGGGACGAGGACACGGTCGCGGAAGTCCTGTCCGCCGCACTGTGAGACCAGCGGCGATTCGACGTCGATTCGCCGCGTGCGAGCTCTGAGCCGATCGCGCCGCGAACAGCGCGAATTCCTCTGACTTCCCTCAGCGGGCGCGCACACGGCTGGGAACGGCGACTCAGATCGACCATCCGCGGTCGTGCTCTCGACCGCTCGCTTTCGTCGCACTTCCGCCGCGGGCCGCCGCGGGCGGGGAATCGGGTGTGCTCCGAGCGGGGCGGCCTCGCTACGGTCGCAGGCGTGACGATCATCAAGATCAACGCCATCACCGTCCCCCCTGAGTCTGGCGACGAGCTCGGCCGGCGGTTCGCAGCCCGGGCCGGGGCCGTCGACACGCAGGACGGGTTCGAGGGCTTCGAGCTCCTCCGCCCCACAGACGACCGCACCACCTGGCTGGTCGTCACCCGCTGGCGGGACGAGTCCGCGTTCGACGCGTGGGTCGCCTCGCCGGCCTTCGGTCACGGCCACCAGGGCCCGGCCGCGCATCCGCCGGCCGAGGGCGGCGAGGGCGGGCCGGAGGGCGAGGCCGAGGAGCGGCCCAGACCGCTGGCGATGACGTCCGAGCTGTGGTCGTACGAACCCGCGCACCAGGCACCGCCCCGGTAGTCTCAGCGCCCGGACACGGTCGACGCCGTAAGGCGTGGAGAGAGGGAGCTCGACGTGAAGCGGATGCTGCCGGTGACCGAGCTGGCCAGGGACGAGCGCTTCGTCCACATGAGCGTCGAAGAGGTCATCTTCGACCCTCGCAACGCCAGCCCCAGCGCCCGCATCAACACGCTGGCGCCGACCTACGAGAACGCCAGCGAGAACGCCCGGTCGCTCATGCACGGCATCTTCGTCGGCGAGATCCAGGCGCTCGAAGGGGCCGGCCGCACGTGTTGGGACTTCGAGACCGGCGAGGGGCGGGAGGACGCTCCGTTCGCCCTCAAGCTCGACATGGCCCGGCAGTGCTGGGACGAGGCCCGTCACGTCGAGATCTCCTGCAAGCTGTCCGAGCACATGGGGTCCACCATCGGGGAGTTCGCCGAGCAGACCCTGCTCTACGAGGCGGCCTGCAACCCGGATCCCGTGCTGCGGCTGACCGGCGTCAACCGGGCGCTCGAAGGGCTCGCCATCGACGTGTTCAAGACGATGCGCGACTTCGGGCAGACCCTGACCGATCCGGTCCTCGCCTTCGCGGAGGACTGGATGCTGGCCGACGAGGTCACCCACGTGAAGATGGGCTCCGACTGGCTGCGCCGCCTCACGGCCAACGATCCCGAGCGCCAGCAGCAGGCGCTGGAGTTCCAGCGCGCGGTCGACAAGGTGTTCAGCTTCGGGGGCTTCCGGGGCGAGCAGGACGAGAACCCGGTGCACCTGGCCCGGAACTTCCGTCGCCTGGCCGGGTTCTCCGATGAGGAGATCACCGACCTCGTCGACATCGCGGCCGAGGCGTACGCCGAGGCTGCGGCCGGGCAGGAAGCGGCGCTGGCCGCGACCAGCGATTGACACCGGACACCACCGTCGCCGCGACCGCCGGTCCGGCGTTCGCCGCCACCCTGCTCGAGTTCCACACCGGCTGGGCCTGGTTCGTCATCATCGGCAACGGGCTGGCCGGCGCGTGGGCGCTGGCCGCCAACTGGCTGCCATCGCTGCGGACCAGGGCGCTGTGGTGGTTCACGGGCCTGGCGGAGCTGACGATCTTCGTCCAGGTGGGCCTCGGCGTCGGCCTCGTGTCGGGCCAGGGCTTCGTGGCCCCGAAGTTCCACATGTTCTACGGGTTCGTCGCCATCATCGCCGTCGCCATCATCTACAGCTACCGCGCGCAGATGCGCCACCGCCTCTACCTGCTGTACGGCGTGGGTGGCCTCTTCCTCATGGGCCTCGGCATCCGGGCGATGCTCGTCGGCCAGACCTGATCAGCTACAGGTTGACGACCGGGCAGGTCAGGGTGCGGGTGATGCCCCCGATCATCTGCACCTTCGAGAGGACCATCTTGCCGAGCTCGTCCATGGTCTCTGCCTCGGCCTTGGCCACGACGTCGTAGGGCCCAGTGACGTCATCGGCCTCGGTGACCCCGGACAGCTCCCGGATCTGGTGCGCCACGTCACCGGCCTTGCCGACCTCGGTCTGGATGAGGATGTAGGCGGAAACCGACATGTCGTCCTCCTCGATTCGCTGAAGGATCGACTGTACCGGTCGCCGCCCCCGCCCTCGAAGGCTTCCCCCAGGGTGCCCGAGTGTGCGACGGTGGTGGCGTGTACGGCCGCGTGGTCGCCAGCACGACCGAGCTGCGGGGATTCGTCCGGGAGGCGGTGGGGGATGTCTACCGCTACGCGCTCGCGCTCACGGTCTCCACGACCCGGGCCGAGCAACTGGCCGCCGCCGCCGCGCTCCGCCTCGCCCGGCACGTCGACGCCGTCGGCGCCGCACCGGTCTCGACGACCCGCCTGAACCTCGTCGTGCGTCGGGAGGTGCTCGACGGCCTGCCCCGCCGTCGCCGTCGCCGGCACAGCACCGTCGGAGCGGAGATCACGGCCGGGGCCTCGCCGCTCGCCGCGCTGACGGCTCTCGACGCCGAGCAACGGATCGCCCTCGTGCTCCGCCACTACGACGGGTTGCTGCTGCCCGACATCGCGGCCGCGCTCGGGGTGACGTATCCGGAGGCGGAGGCCATCCTCCGCTCCGCGCGTGAACGCCTGGCGCCGATGATCAGCGCGTTCGACGACGGCACTGGTGCCGATCCCTACGCCCGGCTGGTGCGCGGCGTGCCCGGGCCGCCGGACGCGCTGGCCGACAGGGTGTGGCTCTCGGTGGAGGCCGCGCTCGTGCCCGATTACGCGGACGAGGACACGTGGCGGGTGCCCGACAGCCGCGAGGGCGATGACCCGCTCGGCTGGGAGGGCTTCAACGCCGTCCCGGTCGACGAGCACCACGTCCCGCCGGTCCGGGAGGCGAGGCGCGTGGGCATGACCCTGGTCGTCGGCGCCGGCGCGCTCGCTGCCCTGCTGGCCGTGGCCGCCCTCACGGCTCCGGGGGACGACGACGGAGGCACGGAGACGGAGGTCTCGAACGTGGTCGTCGCGTCGACCCTCGTGGTGCCGGCCGACCCGCCCGTGGTCGAGGCCCCCCCCGAACCGGTCACGGACGTCACGGGCCCGGGAACACGCCGCCTCCAGCCGCCGGCCGAGCCTGATCTGGTGGTCGACCCGGCCGCGGCCACTCCCCACGATGCCGACCTCGTGCAGCCCCTGAGTGAGGCTGCTATGGGCGCGACGCCGCCGAAGCTGGCCGACGTCGCCATCACCATTCGCGTCCGTGACAACAACAGCCGGGTCGTGGTGCGCCGCGTGGCGCCGGACGGGGCCCAAGAGGTGTGGCTGGTCAACGTGACCGGCCGCGTTCGCCGGGACAACGCCGAGGAGCCCGAGATCCTGCAGGGCTGGGCCGTCGACGGCGGCGTGGTGGTGGCGATGCGGGTGGCCGGCGATCCGGACACGCCCATCGTGGCCGGCCTGCGGGCGGGCGGCGGGGGCACGTGGCTGCGCCTGCCGGACGGCGCCCAGCCCGTGTTCGCTCGGCCCGACGGTGCCCTCCTGTGCCTCGAGCCAGCGCAGGGCGGGATGAACCTCACGACCTATCAAGTATTGGGCTGACAGCGCTGCGGCGCGACGCCGCCTCGCCGGCAGTGTCAGCCGGTCGCGGCCAGCCGCTTCTCGAGCGAGGCGAGCTCGTCGCGCAACTGGTCCGGCAGGTGGTCGCCGAACTGGGCGTAGTGCTGCTCGATCTGCGGGATGGCCGTCCGCCAGCCTTCGACGTCGACCGACAGGATCTCCTCGAGGTCGTCGTCGGACACGTCGAGGCCGTCCAGGTCGAGCGCGCCCTGGGCGGGGAGGTAGCCGATGGCCGTCGCGACGGCGTCGCCGGTGCCGGACACCCGCTCGAACACCCACTTGAGCACGCGGCTGTTCTCGCCGAAGCCCGGCCAGAGGAAGCGCCCGTCCTCGTCCCGCCGGAACCAGTTGACGAGGAAGATCTGCGGGAGGTTCTCGGCCTTCGCGTTGGCGCCGATGTCCAGCCAGTGCGCGAAGTAGTCACCCATGTTGTAACCGCAGAACGGCAGCATGGCCATGGGGTCGAAGCGGAGGTTGCCGACCGCTCCGCCGGCCGCCGCCGTGGTCTCGGAAGCCATGATCGAGCCCAGGAACACGCCGTGGTCCCAGTTGTAGGCCTGGCTGACCAGCGGCATGGTCGTCGCCCGACGGCCACCGAACATGATGGCCGAGATGGGCACGCCGGCGGGATCCTCCCACTCGGGAGCGATCGCCGGGCACTGGCTGGCAGGGGCCGTGAAGCGGGCGTTGGGATGGGCCGCGGGCGTCTCGGACTCGGGCGTCCACGGGTCGCCCCGCCAGTCGGTGGCCCGAGCCGGCGGATCGTCCGTCATGCCCTCCCACCACACGTCACCCTCGGACGTCAGGGCGGTGTTGGTGAAGAGCGAGTTGCCCCACAGCGTGTACATCGCGTTGGGGTTGGTGTCCATGCCGGTGCCAGGAGCCACACCGAAGAAGCCGGCCTCCGGGTTGATGGCGTGGAGCCGGCCGTCGTCGCCGAACTTCATCCAGCAGATGTCGTCGCCCACGGTCTCGACCTTCCAGCCCGGGATCGTCGGGACCAGCATGGCCAGGTTGGTCTTGCCGCAGGCCGACGGGAACGCCGCCGCCACGTAGCGCACGTCGTTCGCAGGGCTGGTCAGCTTGAGGATGAGCATGTGCTCGGCCAGCCAGCCGTCGTCGCGAGCCATGACGGAGGCGATGCGCAGCGCGAAGCACTTCTTGCCCAGCAGCGCGTTGCCGCCGTAGCCGGAGCCGTAGCTCCAGATCTCACGGGTCTCGGGGAAGTGGACGATGTACTTGTTGTCCGGGTTGCACGGCCACGGCACGTCGGCCTCGCCCTCGGCGAGCGGCGCGCCGACCGAGTGCAGGCAGGGAACCCACTCTCCGTCGCCGAGCACGTCCAAGGCCGCCTGCCCCATGCGGGTCATGATCCGCATGCTCACGGCCACGTACGCGGAGTCGGTCAGCTGCACACCGATGTGGGCGATCGGTGAACCGAGCGGACCCATCGAGAACGGCACCACGTACATGGTGCGGCCCTTCATCGATCCCCGGTAGAGCGCGGTGAGCTCGGCGCGCATCTCGTCCGGCTCGCGCCAGTTGTTGTTCGGCCCGGCCGCCTCTTCCGTCGCGGAGCAGATGAACGTCCGGTCCTCCACCCGGGCGACGTCGCCTGGATCGGAGTGGGCCCAGTAGCTGTTCGGGCGCTTGGCCTCGTCCAGCCGGGTGAACGTGCCGGCGGCCACCAGTTCGGCGGCCAGCCGGTCGTACTCCTCCGCAGAGCCGTCGCACCAGTGGATGGCATCCGGCTCGAGCACGCCCGCCCACTCGTCCACCCAGGCCTTCAAGCGCTCGTTGGTGGTCGTGGCTGGCATGGTGGCTCCTTCGTGCTCGGGGGGAGGCAACGGAGAGGTGGGTGGGCGCGTCTACTCGAACTCGGTGGGACGGTAACCGGGCGTACCCATGTCGACCTCACTTCCGAGCCGCAGCCTCGTGGCGCGGCCGTCGTCGTCGAGGTCGAACACGACCCGCTGACCCTGACGCAGCATGCGGAAGACGGAGCCCTCGAGGGCGTTGCCGGCCAGCTCGTACTCGGGCAGGCCCGCGCTGTCGGTGATCACCAGGCCACCGCCCGACACCGGGTCGTAGCTCTTGATCACGCCTTGCATGGGATCGGCCCGGCCCTCCTGCTCAGTCGACGCGAGCGGTCCGGGTGGGCTTGACGACCTTGCCGGCCTTGATGCACGAGGTGCAGACGTACAGCCGCTTCGGGGTGCCGTCCACGAGAGCCCGGACACGCTGGATGTTCGGGTTCCAGCGCCGCTTGGTGCGCCGGTGCGAGTGCGAGACGCTCATGCCCCACGAGGGGCCCTTCCCGCACAGATCGCAGACTGCTGCCATGGTCCTTCGCCTTCTCAGGAGGATCGAAACGTCCGACCACGCTACCAGCGGGTAGCCCCGGGTCACCAACAGCAGCCACCGGCAGGTACCCGTCGAGCCGGGCCGCGATGGTCCTTGCCGACGACCACGTGCAGGGTGAACGCTGGCGTGATGTCCCTGCCCGCCACCGACGTCCCGGGAGCACCCCGGACCGAGCTGCTGTCTCGGCGCGGCCGCGACGCCACCTCGTCCGTCATCCGCGACCTCCTCCAGCTCACCCACCGGCCCGACATCCTGTCCATGGCCGGCGGGCTGCCCGCGCCCGAGAGCTTCCCCGTCGACCGCCTGCGGGCCGCCTCCGACGCCGTGCTCTCCGGCTCCGGCCGGTACGGGCCCGAGGCCATCCAGTACGGCCCGACCGAGGGTGTCCCGGCCCTGCGCGAATGGGTCGCCGGGCAGTACACGGCCGGCGGACGGGACTGCGCGCCCGCCGAGGTGCTCGTCACCACGGGCTCGCAGCAGGGCCTCGACCTGTTGACGAGAGCGCTCGTCGACCCCGGCGACGACGTGGTCGTCGAGGCACCCTCCTACGTGGGCGCGCTGCAGGCGCTGCGCGGCAGCGAGCCGAGGCTCGTGCCGGTCCCGGCCGATCGTGACGGGCTCCGGACGGATCTTCTGGAGGAGCAGCTCGCCGCCGGCCTGCGGCCGCGCCTGTGCTACGTGGTCGCCAACTTCCAGAACCCGTCCGGCGGGACGCTGGCGCTGGATCGGCGCCGACACCTGGCGGAGCTGGCGGACCGCTACGGCTTCGTGATCGTCGAGGATGACCCGTACGGCGCGCTGCGCTTCCGCGGCAGTCCCGTTTCGCCCGTGCGGACCTTCACCGACCTGGCGGTCACACTCGGCACGGTGTCCAAGCTGCTGGCGCCGGGCCTGCGGGTCGGGTGGCTGGCGGCGCCGGAGTGGTTGCACGGGCCCCTCGTGCGCCTCAAGCAGGCCGCCGACCTCCACACCTCGACGCTGTGCCAGCGGATCGCCGTCGACGTCCTGTCGGACGAGCCGTTCATGGCGGCGCACCTGGCCGGGCTCGGACCGTTCTACGGGGCGCGGTGCGACGCGCTCGTCGCCGCGCTTCAGGCCCACCTGGGCGACCGAGTGAGCTTCGACCTGCCCGACGGTGGCATGTTCCTCTGGTTGCGTCTGGAGGGCTCTGCTCCGACGGCGCGGGACCTGCTGGTGCGGGCGGTGGAGGCCGGGGTGGCGTTCGTGCCCGGCGACGCCTTCCACGTCGACGGCACGGGATCCGACCGGATCCGCCTGTCCTTCGCCACGCTGTCTCCCGAGGAGCTGGGGGAAGCCGCCGTCCGCCTCGCTCGCGGCTGGGCTGAGGGCAGCGGCGGTGGAGCGGCTGGGCGCCGACGCCCTCCGGGCGACGATCACCTGCTTCCGCGACGCGGTGCGGGCCCATGCGCGCGAGCTCGACCGCCTCAACGTCTACCCGGTGCCGGACGGCGACACGGGCACCAACATGGCCCGCACCCTCGACGCCGTCGTCACCGAGATGGAGGCCGTGCCCGCCGAGCTGGTCGCGACCTGTCGGGCCGTCGCCCACGGCTCGCTCATGGGAGCGCGCGGCAACTCGGGCGTGATCCTCAGCCAGATCCTGCGGGGGTTGACCAGCACCTTCGAGCAGGCTGTCGACGTCGGACCCCGGGCGGTGGCGTCGGCGCTGAGCTCGGCGTCGGCGGCCGCGTACGAGGCCGTCCTCCGCCCCGTCGAAGGGACGATCCTGACCGTCGTGCGGGAGGCGGCCGCAGCCGCGTCCAGCGCCGCCGCTGCGGGCGCCACGCTGGGCGACGTCCTGGCCGCGGCCAGCCGGCGCGCGCACGAGGCGCTGCAGCAGACGCCGGAGCTGTTGCCGGTCCTCAAGGACGCGGGCGTGGTCGACGCCGGCGGCGCCGGGTTCGTGCTGCTGCTCGACGCCGCGCTCCACGTCGTGGACGGGCGTCCGCTCCCTCCGGCGCCGGCCGTCGACGACGTCGCTCCGGACCCGCGGCCTGTGGCGCCACGGGACACCCCGGTCGGGGACCTGCGCTACGAGGTCATGTACTTCCTCGACCTGGTCGACGCCGAGATCGGACGGTTCAAGGAGGCCTGGGGTCGCATCGGCGACTCGATCGTCGTCGTCGGCGGCGAGGGTCTCTGGAACTGCCACGTGCACACCGACGACATCGGCGCCGCCATCGAGGTCGCGCTGACCGCTGGTGGGAGACCGTGGCAGATCAGGGTCACGGACCTCCACGACGAGGCCGCGGCGGAGCACGACGTCCGGGAGGAGGCCATGCGCCGTCCCCGCACCTGCGGCGTGGTCGCCGTGGCCGACGGCACCGGCCTCGTCGAGCTGCTGGGTCGCCTGGGCGTCCAGGAGGTGGTGGTCGGCGGCCAAACCATGAACCCGTCGACGGCCGAGTTGCTCGAGGCCGTCGAGCGGGTGGCCGCCGGGCAGGTGGTCCTGCTGCCGGCCAACGGCAACATCCTCCCCGTGGCCGAGCAGGCGGCCGCGCTCACCGGCAAGGTGGCTCGGGTGGTGCCCGCCTGTTCGATCCCGGAGGCGTTGGCCGCCCTCGTCGCCTACGAGCCCGACCGGGAAGCGGGAGAGAACGCCGAGCGCATGCGGGAGGCCATGGCCGGAGTTGCCGCGGGTGAGGTCACGCAGGCAGTGCGGGCCGTCACGAGCCCGGCCGGTCCCGTCGAAGCCGGTGACTGGATCGGGCTGATCCAAGGGGACGGGATCATGGCCGTCGCCTCATCGGCGGTGGCCGCCGCCATCGCCACACTCGACCGCCTCGTCACCGCCGACCGCGAGCTGGTCACCGTCATCCACGGCGAAGGCGTCGGCCCCGCGGAGCTCGGCGAGCTGCGGGACTGGCTCGGGACGGCCCGACCGGATGTCGACGTCGAGGTCCACCACGGCGGGCAGCCCGCTCTACCCGTTCCTGTTCGGTGCCGAGTGAACGGGGCGCGATGACGGCCATCACGCTGCGCCTGCTCGACGAGCGGTCCGTGGCCGAGCTGAAGGGGGTGGGGCCGAAGAAGGTGGCGGCCCTGGAGTCGGTCGGCGTCACCTCGGTCCTCGACCTGCTGACGACCTATCCCCGCCGCTGGGTCGACCGGACCGAGGAGGCCCGCGTCATCGACCTGATGCCCGGACGCGAGGCGCTGGTGCTCGTCACCGTGCGCTCGGTCACGAAGCGCCCCACCCGCAACCGCCGCATGATGGTGACCGCGCAGGTCGGTGACGGCTCGGGTCGGATGAGCGCTGTCTTCTTCAACCAGCCGTGGCGGGAGCGGCAGCTGCAGCCGGGCATGACGGTGGCGCTCTTCGGGAAGGCCGACACGTACCGCGGCAGCCTCCAGATGACGAACCCGATCGTCGATCTCATCGGCGATCGCACGGGGAGGATCGTCCCCATCTACCCGCAGAGCGAGAAGGCCGAGCTCAGCACTTGGGAGATCGCGGGCTGGGTGGAGAGCGCGCTGCAGCGATGCCGGGCGCGGGGCATCGCCGATCCGGTCCCGGAGGACGTCCTCGCCCGCCGCCGGCTCATCGGCCGCCAGCAGGCCCTGTTCGGCATCCACGAGCCCGAGACGATGCTGGAGAAGGAGGAAGCCCGCCGGCGCCTGGCGTTCGACGAGTTGTTGCGAGTGCAACTGGTGCTGGTCCTGCGCAAGCAGGCACTGGAGCGCGACGCGAGGGGCATCCGCCACGACGTCTCCGGCGCGCTCGTCGCCCGCTTCCACGGACAGCTCCCGTTCACGTTGACGGACGACCAGCGAGCAGTGATCGCGGAGATCGAGCGTGATCTGGCCGGCCCGCATCCGATGCACCGGCTGCTGCAGGGCGACGTGGGCTCGGGCAAGACCGTGGTCGCCGTGAGCGCCCTGCTGACCGCCGTCCAGGGCGGCCACCAGGGCGCGTTCATGGCTCCGACCGAGGTGCTGGCCGAACAGCATGCGGCGACGGTCATGGCCATGCTCGAGGGGGTGACAGTCCCCGCGCCCGAGAGCCTGTTCCAGGACCGGCCGTTGAGGGTGGCGCTGCTGACGAACCGGGTCACGGGAGCCGAGCGGCGCGACGTCCTGGCCGGCTTGGCCGACGGCACGGTCGACGTGGTCATCGGCACCCACGCCCTCATCCAGGAGGGGGTGCGGTTCGCCAGCCTCGGCGTCGTGGTGATCGACGAGCAGCACCGCTTCGGCGTCGAGCAACGTGCGGCGCTGAGGGCCAAGGGAGAAGAGGGGTCGGCCGGAGCGGTCCCCGACGTGCTGGTGATGACGGCCACGCCGATCCCCAGGACGGCGGCCATGACGGTGTACGGCGATCTCGACGTCAGCACCATCACCAGCAAGCCCGCGGGACGCCAGGAGATCGTGACGACGTGGGCCAACGGACCGCTCATGGAGGAGTCGGTGTGGGCCCACGTGCGCTCCGAGGTGGATGCCGGCCGTCAGGCGTACGTCGTGTGCCCCCTCATCGAGGAGAGCGACAAGCTCGAGGTGGCGTCGGCCGAGGAGACCTACGAGCGACTCCGCTCGGGAGACCTGGCCGGGCTGCGGCTCGGGCTGCTGCACGGCCGTCTCCCGCCGTCCGAGAAGGAGGCGGTCATGGCGCGCTTCCGGGCTGGTGACCTCGACGTGCTGGTGGCCACGACGGTCATCGAGGTCGGCGTGGACGTTCCGAATGCAACGACCATGGTGATCCTCGACGCTGACCGATTCGGGATCGCCCAGCTCCACCAGCTCCGAGGTCGGGTCGGGCGGGGGAGCGAGGCCTCGACGTGCTGGCTCGTGACGACGGGCGACGGCGAACCCTCACCGCGCGTCCAGGCGCTCGTCGACTCCACCGACGGGTTCCTACTGGCCGAGGTCGACCTCGAGCTGCGGGGCGAGGGCACGATCATGAACACGGCCCAGAAGGGCCGTAACGACCTCAAGCTGGCGTCGCTCCGCCGCGATCGCGAGCTGGTCGCCCAAGCGCGGGAGGCGGCCTTCTCCATCGTCGACGGCGACCCCGGCCTGGCCCGTCACGACGACCTACGCGACGAGCTCACCCTCTTCTTCGACGCCGAGGACGAGGAGTTCCTCTTCAAGAGCGTAGCCGGGTGGTTTGCTAGTAGGTGCGATGCGCCGACTTGTGGACCTAGCAGGCATTTCGTCTGATCCGATCGCCGAGGCGCTGAGCGACGTGCGCTCAGCCGGTCGCACGTTTCCTCTCCTCCGCCGTCCGGGACAGGCGCAGCCCTGTCTGCGCCCGCAGCTCCGCCCGGCTGGTTCCCAGATCCACGAACCGGCATGAACAACGCTCTTGGGACGGTGCGATGTGGACGCCGCATGTGACCGACCTCGGCGATCGATGCTGAACGAACTCAATGGAGTACTAGGGCGGCGGCTCGCGGGCGCAGCCCGCTCCAGAACGAGGGCAATCTGTGCGCGCTGCAGGCCTGGGGCGGGCGGGCGCGTCAAGGGAGGGCAACGAGATGAGACCACTTCGATACTCGATCAACGTCACGCTCGACGGCTGCTGTCATCACGAGGCGGGGCTCCCACCGGACGAGGAGTCGATGCGCTACTGGACCGCTGAGATGGGGCGAGCCGATGCCCTGCTCTTCGGCCGGGTGACCTACGAGATGATGGAGTCGGCGTGGCGGCAGCCCGCTACGGGCACGTGGCCTGACTGGATGGGTGAGTGGGAGATCCCGTTCGCCGAGACCATCGACCGGGCGAAGAAGTACGTCGTGTCGAGCACGCTGAGCGGGGTCGATTGGAATGCCGAACTGGTGCGAGGCGACTTGGGGCAAGCGGTTCAGCGGCTCAAGCAGGAGCCAGGCGAGGGCTTGTTCGTGGGTGGCGTGACGCTCCCGCTCGCGTTGGCAGATCTGGGACTGATCGACGAGTACGAGTTCCTTGTGCAGCCGGTGCTTGCCGGACACGGGCCGACGTTGCTCGCTGGCCTGCGCGAGCGCATCCAGCTCGAGCTAGTGGATCGCCATGAGTTCCGATCGGGCGCAGTCGCCGTGAGATACCGGCCCACGCGAGCGACGGCTTGACGTGACCTGTCCTGGCACGTCAGCCCTTGACTCGCGACGGAACGACGGTTCCGGTGGGCTGCGCAAGCCGACGCCGCGACATCTGTCCCGGCACGGACGTCGTCCATAGCTGCCGCTCTGCATTGGTACCGCGCACGATCGTCAGACAGGCTGGCCTGGTGTCCTGGCGTTTTCGACGACGAGGCGTAGCTCGGTCGACGAGGATCGCCGTCTGTCTTCTGGTCGGACTCGCCGCGAGCTGCTCCGGCTCGTCTGACGAGTCGGACGTGGGTGCGACCGAGGCGACATCGGGCTGCGATGCACCGACGCCAATCGTGGACAACGAAGTGATCGGGGTCGCGACGGACGCCACGATCTATGGCCTGCTCTTTCCCACGCGCCCGCTGCCCATTCAAGCCGGTGACGAGTTGAAGATCGTCTGGCGCAT
Organism: uncultured Acidimicrobiales bacterium; assembly: GCA_963769115.1. GTDB lineage: Bacteria > Actinomycetota > Acidimicrobiia > Acidimicrobiales > Ilumatobacteraceae > DASTFY01. The sequence continues at coordinate 32,715 of CAVYKN010000011.1, read as the reverse complement.
GACTGGAGCAGGCGACTTGTCGGTGACGTACGAATCGCCAGACGGAAGTCCAGCGACGTTGACTTTCGGGCCCGAGGCGCATTCGGGCAGCAGCTACGACCGCCCAGGCGACGAGTGGGGCACCGGCTTCAAGTTCGACGAACCGGGTTGCTGGCACATCCACCTCGAACGAACCGAAGGCTCAGGCGACGTCTGGATCGCCGTCGCAGATCAGTAAGCGCCCGCTCCGAACTGCCGATCCGCACTCGCTCGACTCGCTCCTGATCGGGCAGCCTGAGCGGGTACCTGTTGCCGTGCTGCTGTGGGACTTCGGTGACACGCTCGTCGATGAGCGTTGGATGCGCCAAGCCCCTGCGGGGTTTCCCGACTGGTCGGACGCGTGGAACGAGGTCATGGACGCCTGCGCGGATGACTGGAACACCGGACGCGCAACCGAGCGAGACGTGTTTGCGGAAATGAGCAGGCACACCAGACTTAGTATCGACTTCGTTGAGCGCCATGCCGAAGCGTGCTGTCGCTTGATCATCTTTCACCCGCTCGCTTGGCGGGTTGCCACTGAACGCCACCGACCGCAGGCGCTGGTCACGGTGAATCCGGACTTGTTCGTTGAGCGCGTCGTTCGACGGCACGGTCTCTGCGACCATTTCGACACGGTCGTCGTCTCGTGTACCGAGGGCACCGACGACAAGACGACGCTGTGCGAACTCGCTCTCGACCGTCTCGACTTCGGCGGCGAACGTTCGAATGCGCTGCTTATCGACAACCGTCGAGATCTTGCCGAGGCCTGGCAACGGACTGGCGGCTCAGCGTACGTGTACCGAGGCGACGAAGCGTTCGAGGCTGACCTGCCGACGCTTCTCGATTGATACCGGAACTGGCGATCGGCGCTCGGACACAAGACGTTGCAGCGGCATCGAAGGTGTGCTCCTGGGGGCTTGGTTGCTTCTGGTAACACCGTGAAGACGGGACCGCCTCGTCTCCGTGGCGTGAGAGTCGCCGGCGTGAAAGACTTCCCACGACGCGAAGGGGTCGCGTCAGGGAGGCGGTTGATATGCGTAGTGGCATTTCAAAGCTCGCGGTTTCGTTCGCGATCGTCGCGGGTGCCTGTGGCGGGATTGTTTCCGCCGCGAGCGCGGCGGAGCCTGCGGTTCGCGCCTGTGTCGGAACAACGTTGTCGAGTCTCGCCACGGCTGCGCCTCGTCTCGGTCAAGGCGTCAGAGGCTTCGCGCAAGACCCGACGAACCGGCCGGGACTTGGCGACGGCATCCAGAATCTCCAAGCGGGACAGGTTCCGGACGAGGTCGTGCTCAACACCTGCAACTAACCGCGAGTGTTCGGGGTCGACTCCCGTGCGCTAGCGAACACGCGTTCCCTACAGGTCGAGCCCGGCTGGGACGCGGTTGCAGGACTACGGGATCGAGGGGATGACCCGCTCGGCGGCGATGGACCCCTCTCGGCGGCCAGCGTGGCCTGTGAAGGCGCGTTGCCGCCTCTGTTCACCCCGACCGCCAAGAGGCTGGCAGAGCAGATCCTTCCGGGTCATCGGCTGTCCACCCGCTTGACGATGTAGGTGACCATGCTGCCCCTCCCTGCCAACGCCCGCCTCGCCTTCATGGCACCGCGATAGGTCAAGCGGCGCAGGACCGGGTTCTTGGCGTCCAGATTCTCCTGGGCGTCAGGTGCTACCTCGGCCCACCGCTCGCTGACGATGGCGTAGACAGCCCAGGGTCGCCTCATACGTTCTCCATCCCGATGGGGTCATTGAGCGTTACCCCGCTAGCGCTTGTCGCACTCCTCGGACAGGTGCCGCATCAGGCACTCCGAGGGCGGTCAGCTGTCGATCGGGCTCGATGTCGGGCGGTTCTCCCCGCCCCCGCGAGGAGAACCGCTTCCCAAGGAGCCGTCGGCGGTGTGACACACGCAGGCGCTACTTGATGTTTCGTCTCGTACCCGGGTCACCGATGGTTCAGTCATCGTTTGCCGTCGGAGGCCCGAGGGTACCCAACGAAGCAACACCTCGTTCGCGCTGACCTCCGTCGGCGGACCGACAAAGCCGAGGTGGACGAAGGAGAATCACGATGACTAGCAAGACTGTCTGGACTTACCGCGGTGACGTCGATTTCTCGGCCAACGACCCTGTCGGCTTCGACGTCGAGGCCACCGACGGGAGCATCGGCAAGATCGACCAGAGCTCGACCGAGGTCAATCGCCAGTACCTCGTGGTGGACACCGGGTTCTGGATCTTCGGTAAGAAGCGGCTCATCCCCGCCGGCCTTGTCACCCGGGTTGACCCCACCGACCGCAAGGTCTACATGTCGATGACCAAGGACCAGATCAAGAACGCCCCGGACTACGACGAGGCGATGACCGCCAACGACGACGCCTACTACGACAAGTACGGCACCTACTACGGCTCGTACTGGTCGTGAGCTGAACGGGCGTCAGCATCGGGCAGCGCCGCCCGTGCTGACCGCCCGGAAGCTACGCGAAGGTCGCGGCACCTCCGACGGGCGCGGGGGTGCCGCGTCGCGTCGGTGTGCCGCAGGAGAAGCCCGCAACCCCGCGGTGCCACCCGACCCCGTTCGTCGCTCTCAAGGCTACGTGGCACTTGCCATTCAGAAGGACCAGGAGTGGGCGCACGTCGAGGCCTGCTGCAGCGGCTGGGGCCGGCATGGGCCGAACTCCGGTCGCTGCTGAACGAGCTCAACGGGGTGCTGGGGCGGTAGGCGCGCCCGCTGCAGAACGGCGGGCAATCGGTGCGCGTTCGCGATTGCAAGCACCTGGCCTCGGTTCGCTCGCGAAGTGCGTCCGCTACCCGGCGGTATGGGGCAGCTGCCGGCTCGCGTCGGGGTGTTGTCGGGTCGCTGTTGGACGACCTCGGGGAACGGGACTCCTTCGCCTTCGGCCCGGCGTGCAAGCCCTCCTGAGGGTTAGATCCGTGTGAGTGCGGCGACCCCGTCGAGTCGGGCCAGCTTGTGCGGGTTTCGGACCGCGTAGATGCGGGTGATGCGACCGTCCTCCACGGCGAGGCTCACGGCGGTGTCGACCTGACCGCCGACGTCGAACCGGATTGCTGGTGCGCCGTTGAGCCAGGTTGCTGTCGCCTCGAGGTCCGTCGAGCGGAGGCCAGCGAGCAGGAGGCCGGCCACCCGCTCCGCACCTTCGATCGGACGACGGAAAGCGGTGACGAAGCCGCCGCCGTCGGCAACGACGACGACGTCGGGGGCCAGGACGTCGAGCAGGTCTCTCAGGTCACCGTTGCGGATGGCGGCCAGGAACCGGTCCACGACCTCCTGCTGCTCCGTCGTGCTCACCGGCATCCGCGGGCGCCGCGCCGCGACGTGCTCGCGAGCCCGGTGGGCGATCTGCCGAACGGCGGCAGGTGACTTGCCAACTGCGGCCGCGACCTCCTCGTAGGGGATGTCGAACACCTCGCGGAGAACGAACACGGCGCGTTCGGTCGGACCGAGGGTCTCGAGGACAGTGAGCATCGCCATCGACACGCTCTCGGCGAGCTCGACGTCGGCGCCGACGTCAGGGCTGGTCAGCAGTGGCTCTGGCAGCCATTCGCCCACATACTCCTCGCGCCGTCGCGCCAGCGACCGCAGCCGGTTCAGCGACTGACGAGTCACGATGCGCACCAGGTACGCCCGCGGGTCGCGCACCACCACGTGGTCGACGCCGGCCCACCGCAGCCACGTCTCCTGGACGACGTCCTCCGCGTCGGAGGCGGAGCCGAGTATCTCGTAGGCGACGGTGAACAGCAGGCTGCGGTGACGGGAGAACGCGTCCTCGCTCATGCCGACGTCGCGTACCCGAGCTCGGGTTGCGCCAACGGCAGCTTGCACGCCTTGGAGAACCCTTGGGACTCGATCCCCATCGCGGTGTTGCCCCTCGTGTTCATGTTCGCGAACCCGACCAAGGACGTGAGCTCCACCATGGCCGGCGCACCGAGCTGCCCGAGCAGCCGGGCGAACAGCTCGTCGGTAACCCGAGGGGGCGTCTCGCTCATCGCCTCGGCGTAGTCCATGACGTCACGCTCCAGCGGCGTGAACACCGTCGACTCACGCCACCGGGGCACCTCGCTGGCCTTGACCTCGTCCAGTCCCTCATTATGGGCATGGAAGTAGTTGAAGTCGAGGCACCACGAGCATCCGACCAGCGAGGCGACGGCCATGTGGGCGAAGGTCTGCAGGTTCGGGTCGAGCTTGTCCCACTTCTGTACCTTGCGGCCAAAGCCCATGGAGCTGGTGAGCACCGCTCGGTTGTGCCACATCACTCCGAGGGCGTCGGGCACCTCACCGAGCATCTTGCGGCTGAATCGCTTCACCAGATACCCGAACGGCCCGGTGATCTCCGCCCTGGGAATGCGGGGGGTGCTGGACATGGGTCCTCCTCGTGTCGATGTGATCGACATGAAGACACCGGCCGGGTCCCGCCTGTGACAGTCACTGGATGACGAGTGTGCTACCCGAGATCTCCTCACAGGTGCCGCTCGGCGACGACTCGCGAGCGCGACTCAGCCGGCGTTCGGGGGCAGCTACAGATCGGTGATCTGTGCGCGACCGCGACTTGCGAGCCGCGCCCTTACAGGGCATTCGGGTTGTGCCACGAGGAGGACGGGGATCGTCGCGGTGCGACGCGCCGGAGACCGCCGTTCGGAGCACGTCGTTCACGTGTCACACGGCGGTCGCGCTTGCTTGCGCGAGCACGGCCTAACAGCGCTTCCCGGACGCGCGCAAGGCCGACTGGCTGAACGGTATCCGGCGCGCGTTCCCGGATGGTTGTGTCGGCGTACTCCTGTGTCCTTGTCGGCTGTTCGCCGGGCCGAAGCTCACCTTGGGGAGGTCAGGTCGAGTTGGTCGGTCGCACCGGAGGCGGTGCCGGGGTCGTCAGGCGGTGGGCAACCGCGGCGGCTTCGCGTCGATTCGGCACGTCGAGCTTGCGCAGGATGTTGGAGACATGGACGCTTGCGGTCTTGACGCTGATGAACAGGGCTTTGGCGATGTCTGGGTTCGTGTAGCCGCGGCGACGAGACCGAGGACGTCGACTTCTCTCGGAGTGAGAGCGAGTGCGTCCGCCCAGCGCGACGTCTCGTCGGGCGGTGTTGGCTCGGGGCAGGCGAAGTCGACCCGTGCTCGTTGGGCGAGCAGCTCGAGCTCTCGTCTCAGTGGTTCGGCGCCGATCCGGGTCGCAACCGTGTGTGCGTACCGCAGCGGGATGGCGGCGGCCGTGCGGGGTGCGTCCACGGCAACGAGCGCCTCGGTCTCGCGCCAGCGGCAATACGCCGCCAACACCGGGCGTTCGAGGTGTTCCCAGGTGCTGGCTACGCCGGACCACCTGTCCGGCGCGCCAAGGCCTCGGGCGCGCTCGTACTCGGCTTCGGCAAGGGCCAGCCAGCCGCCGGCGGTGGGTGTGATCGATGACGCCGTGGCAGCGGCGCTGCGGGCGATCGTGACGAGCCGATCCGCTTTGGCGAGCCAGGCGACGGCGGCGTCGGGGTCACGGCGGGCCCGGGCGAGGGCGGCGAGCTCGGCCAGGGCACGCAGGCCCTTGGCGCTGAACCACACTCGGAGCTGGTCGGTGTGTGGCGAGTTGGCCCCGGTCAGGGCCGCATCCACGTGCGCGTCGGCATCGACCCACCGGCGCTCCCACAACGCCAGCTCGGCCAGGTACACGTCGTAGATCCCCAGGCCCCGGTCCTCGCGCAGCGACGGGAGGGCGGCGTCGAGGTGCGCCTTGGCGGACGCGAAGTCGCCGCGCCCGACCTCGAGCTCGGCGCGGTTCATGAGCAGCATGTACGGATAGTTGGCGGTGATGCTGCGGACCGCTGCGGCACTGAGCCGGTCGGCGTCGTCCCACTCGCCGGACGCGATCAGCGCCTCGATGAGGTTGGCGATGAGCACGGTCGCGTCGCTGCCGTATCGGCGCACGGCCTCGAGGCCGCGGCGCCCGACCTCGACGGACTCACCCGGCCGTCCGAGCATCATCAACGTGTCCGTGAGCGAGACATAGGCCTTGAACACGTCATGGGGGCTCTGCATCGCTTCGGCCAGGTCGCGCGCCTGGCGCAGCGCACCGAGCCCCTCCTCGGCGCGGCCGAGGTAGGCGAGGTCTCCGCCGAGCACGTCGAGGGCACGGACCTCGATGCCCGGATCGCCGACGGCACGCGCCATCGCCAGCGCCTGCTCGCACGTGGCCCGTGAGCGCTCGAACTGCCAGCACAGCGCGAGTCCCTGACCGAGGACGGCGAGGGCCTCTGCCCGCTCGGCCGACGGCGGGTGTGACGGGACGAGCGCCACCATCCGCCGGTCCGCCGCCAGCGCGGCGTCGGTGCGGCCGCTCTCGTGGAGGTAGCGGCCGAGGCGGCCGTACAGGTGGGCGACCCGGTGTGGGTCGCCGGCAACCTCGTCGATCGCCCGCTCGGCGAGCTCGACGGCTCGTGGCCCGGCGCCGGTGCTGCTGGCGATCTCGGCGGCCCATGTGTACAGCCCACCGTGGTCGACGGGCACGAGGTCGGAGGCGTTGGGCACGAGATCCCACAGCTCGAGCGCCCGCTCCACGTGGGCGCGTGCCTCGGCGAGGGCGAACACCGCCTCGGCGCGGCGGGCCGCCTCGACCGATGCGACGAGCGCGTCGGCGTGGCGACCAGCGACGGCCCAGTGGATGGCCAGTTCCGCCGGTTCGGCGGTGCCGGCACGCTCGAGCTCCTCGGCGACCAGGCCGTGGAGCCGCTCGCGCTCGCCGGGCAGAACGGTGGCGGACACGGCCTCGGCGAGCAACGGGTGGCGGAACCTGAAGCTGTGCCCGTCGGCGACGAGCACGCCGTGGTCCACGGCGCCCCGCAGGGACTCGTGCAGTTCGCCATCAGGCAGTCCGGCAAGCGACCGCAGCAACGGGTACCCGACCTCACCCCCCGTCGTCGCGACGAGCCGAAGCACGTCGCGAGTGGACCGGTCGAGCTGAGCGAAGCGGCGCGACAGCAGGTCCCGCACCCCCCGCGGCAGCGCTTCCCCCGGTCCCGCGGCGGCTGCGAGCAGCTCCTCGGCGAAGAACGGGTTGCCCGCAGCACGGGCGACGATCGCGTCCAGCGCCGCCGGAGGCGCGGATCCGTCGGTGTGGGCATCGAGGAGTGCTCGCAGATCGGCGTCGGCCAGCGGCGCCAGCTCGACCACGAACGCGGCGCCGGAACGATGCACACCATCCGTCAGCCGGGCCACCCGTTCCCCCGACCACGGCTCCGCAGAGCGACACGTCGCCACGAGCACCACCCGCAAATCCACGACGTTGTGGGCCAGGAACACGACGAGGTCGAGCGTCGAGACGTCGGCCCAGTGGAGATCCTCCAACACGACCAGCACAGGGGTGATCGCGGCCCGCTCCGACAGCAGCGCCAGCGCCGATTCGAAAAGCTGCAACTGCGACCCCTGGACCCGTTCACCAAACGGGTTCCCGAGCCGACGCAACGCGTCGACGAACGGTTGGAACGGCAGCTCCACCCCCACGACGTCGATCGACCGGCCGAGCAGCACCTCGAACCCCTTGGCGCCGGCGACCGAGGCGACCTCGGCCACCAGTCGCGTCTTGCCGATGCCGGCGTCACCGGTCACGAGCACGGTCGCTCCCTGCCCAGTGCCTGCGAGGTCGAGGCGCTCAACCACACCAGCGAACTCGCGCTCGCGTCCCACGAAGACACCGCTGCCGCGTGTGCCCATGACCGCAGCATCGCGCACCTGCCCGGTGCGGCTCCACGAATAGGTCACCGATCGAACGCACATGAGGTCGACTGCCCGATGCGGCACTGCGCCCTCGGTGCCGATCATCGATGCAGTCAACGAACATGAGGAGGACAACGATGAACGTAACGACACGGACCGGCCCCACCCGCCACGAGGTACGGGGAGGCGGCGGCCTGCGGCTGCACGTGCGGGAGTGGGGGCGTCCCGACGGACCGCCGATCGTGCTGATCCACGGCTGGTCGCAGAACCACCTGTGCTGGGCCCACCAATATGACAGCGCCCTCGCCGACGAGTTCCGGCTCGTTGCCTTCGACCTTCGCGGCCACGGCATGTCTGACGCTCCGCTCGACGCCGCCCACTACACCGACGACGCCCTGTGGGCCGACGACCTGGCCGCCGTGATCGAAGCGTTGGACCTCGACCGGACCGTCCTCGTCGGGTGGTCCTACGGTGGCTTCGTCATCTGCGACTACCTCCGCCAGTACGGACAAGGCCACGTCGCCGCGATCAACCTTGTCGAAGGTTGCGTCAAGCTCGATGAGGCCGCGTTCGGCACGCTGATCGGCCCCGGCTTCCTCGACCACTTCGTCGACGCCACCGCCGACGACCTGCCGACGAACATCCGGGCCATGCGCTCGTTCGTGCGCACCTGCCTCGCCCGCCCCATCGACCCAGACGAGCTGGAGACCGCCGTGTGCTGGAACGTCACCGTCCCAGCCAAAGTGCGCGCCCACCTCGGCGCCCGCCACATCGATGACGACGACGTCCTGACCACCCTCGACGTGCCGGTGCTCGTCACCCAAGGACGCGCCGACACCGTGGTACTCCCGGCGATGGCCGAGCACATCCTCGCCACCACACGAACCGCCACCGCGTCCTGGTACGACGGAGTCGGCCACGCCCCGCACATCGAGGCACCAGACCGGTTCAACCAGGAGCTCGCCGAGCTCAGCCGCACGCTCGTCGTCGACACCCACGAGGCGGCATCTCGATCGTCGCGATGACCACGACTCGGCTGCGATGCACCAACCGGAGCGCGTTCGCCTTCCGATCGAGACCGACGGAGTCGACGCTCCCTCCTGACCTCCCACATCCGCCGTTCTGGCGCACTGCGCAGATCGAATGATCGGTGCGCGATCGGGCTCGTCAGAACGAGCGCGAAGCGGGCATTCGGCGCTCATCGGCGCATCGCCCGAACCGGGCGTTCGCCGTCGCGATCGAGCATGCGGTTGATCGGCCTCGCACCGGAGACTCCAGCGCTACCGTTGACGTGTGTACCGCGGATTGGTGATGTTCCCCAAGTCAGCAGGTCCGGTCGAGGTAGACGCTCTGATCGAGGGCATCGCTTCGTCGTTCAAAGCCAGCGCAGGCAGCCAGCCGATCACGCGCAGCGTGGGCTCACTCATGGGTCCGGGAGCCAAGGCCGGAGAAGCGGGCTGGATCCTCGAAGCCGACTTCCCCACCCTCGAGAATGCGATGACGGCACTGGACGCCGAAGACTTCCAAGCCGTGAAGACGGCCACTGAGACGCTGGCATCCACAATCTTCCTGTTTGAGGTTCGGGAAGTGTGAGCGCCCCTGAAGTGCCGGTCGACGACAGAGACGAGCGTGATCGACCCGGCGTTCGGTGACACTCGGACGACAGGTCCGACTGACCACGGCGATGCGGTTCGCTGGGGAAGGTGCGATCGATTTCGGGGAGATGCCTCGCAGAGCACCGATCGGTTCGATCTCCGACGAGCTAACTCGGAGGCTTTGGAATGTACGGCGGAGCAACTCCCCAGCCCCACCGCGGGACCGGCGCGTCCTCGACGACGTCTGCATCCTCTTGGGAGTTCTGGAGCGCCAGGCGGGTGCCCCACTCGACGTAGCCGACAAACGCAGCCCGAAACTCAGGATCATCAGGCAATTGGGCGTCGTCAGCGGCCTGACTCATCGTCGAAGCGAAGCGAAAACGCTGCTCTCCGGTGATCCGGAGGTTTCGGTGATGGGCGAGCATCCGGGGATAGCCGCCCAGTCGTTCCGTGTAGGCGGCAGGTCCGCCAAGCACTTCGGACCACCACAGGACGACGTGAGCCCTGTGGTCCTCGCTGACGCCGTCTGGAAACAACGGACTGAGCAGATCATCTCCTTCGACGCGGTCGTAGAAGGCATCGATCAACCGTCGAACAGCAGGGGTGCCACCCGCCCATTCGAAGAGAGTGGGCTCGTCGCTCATCCCCGCAGCGTATTGACGACGACACCGTGCACCGGTCTCTGCTCGGGCCCGGTTCCCTCAGCCGGCGTTTATGGGACGCGGTGGGTAGCCGGGCCGCCGCACCTATCGCCGATTCGGTGCACTCGCGATCGCGAACACCGCAAGCGGCACACACGTCGAGATCGCGATTGAGTCGGCATACCGGGCCCACGGCGAACTCGAAGCGAGGGACCGCATGGTGGACGCCCGGGCCATCGCTTACATGATCCCATGTGGTCGGCCACGCGGCCCGGCAGTACGTGATCAGGTGACGCCGAGCCTGATCATGATCAACGGCGTACCTCAATGCCCCGGCCGGGACATCATCACTATCCGGAAGGAGATCGTCCGGAATGGGCACTACGGTGCCGGGCATGACAGAGATCGGAACGGATTGGCGGGTGGTCGATGGCGTTGCGACGGCATGGTTCGACGTGCCGTCGCTGATCGAGGGGGCTGCGCTGGCCGGGCGCATCGTGGAGCTGTCGGCCGAGATCGTGGTCGACCTGCGCGCGACAGGCATGCGGGTGCGCCTCGACTCAGACGAGCACGCCGAGGCGGTGTCGGCGGCCGCGCGGGATCTCGGGCTGGCCGCGAACCCTGCCGTGCTGCAGCACCTGAGCGTCGTGTTCGAATCCGCGAACCCGACTGTGGTGAGGCGGTTCTGGCAGCGTGTGCTCGACTACGCGCCTGGGGAGGACGGCGGTTTGGCGGATCCGTTGCGGCGCGACCCCGCGATACGGATCCGGCAGTCGACGGAGCCGCGGCCGCTTCGAAACCGCATCCACCTCGACGTGGTGCGGCCGGCCGCGGCGGTCGAGCAGGCGAGTCTTGGTGAGGCATCCGGACCGTTCGGGGTCTGCCACACCGACCCCGACGGCAACGAGGTCGACCTGGTGCCGGGCAATGCGCTCGGCGAGAGGATCGGGACAGCCGACTGGCAGGCGGTGTTCAGCGCGATGGCGTGCTACCGCACCACCTCGCCGACGCAGCAGCGTGACCTGGCCGCCGCAGCAGCGGCGCTGGCCGACGACACGGGCTTCCCGCTGCTGGTCGACCTGCGCCCCGGGCTCGTGATCATCGACAGCGGTAAGGACCAGTGGGAAGACGACGCCCACGGCCTCGAGCTCGACTTCACCGACCTCGCCGGAAACCTCCAGACCGCTGCCCGCGAACTCGGGGCCACTGCGGATCCGGGGCTGCCGCGCTTCGCTCAGCTCTTCCTCGACGCCGCCGACGTCGCCGCAGTCCGCGCGTTCTGGGTCGCCGCACTCGGATACACCCACGACCGGCGAGCCGGGGTCATCGACATCCACGATCCGCGGCGGCTTAACCCGGTGCTGGTGTTCCAAGAGCTCGATGCTTTGGAGACGGAGCGGCGCCGGCAGCGCAACCGCATCCACTTCGAGCTCGCGGTGCCGTCGGACCTCGCGGAGACGCGCCTCGCCACGACTGTCGCAGCCGGTGGCCGGCTCCTTGACGAGTCGGAGGATCGCTGGCGGGTCGCCGACCCCGAAGGCAACGAAATGGTGATCGTCAGTGGGGCATGAGCTCGCATTCGGCTGAGCTCCACGCTTGGCGGTTCCTCGTCGACGAGCGCTGGATCTCCGCCGCAATCAGCATCGAACACGCACGCCACGCTTGAACGCCAGAGACGACGCGCCGTATACAGCGACGGCTCGGTTGCGCCCGACAACGAGCCACCTGTCCTATAACGCGCGCCCTGATCGACGCCGGAGCATCGTCGATGTGCCGATCGGCGTCGTGTCGGTCAGCCGCTGGCGACGAAGGCAACGACGACGTAGGCGGCGTGGCGGTCGAAGTTCTGACGTCGACGGTCGTAGATGGTTGTGGTGCGCGGGTCGGCGTGGCGGGCGGCGAGTTGGACGTCGCGGAGCGGTACGCCGGCGTCGAGTGCCGCCATGATGAAGGCGGCGCGAGCATGTGTGGGTGGACGATGCCGAGACCCGCTCGTTTGCCGATCGATCGGACCCAGCGGTGAGCGGTGCGTCGATCGAGGCGTTGGTTGTCCTGTCGGCGAAGGATCGGGCCTTGGCATCGCTCACCGACGGCGAGATCGATGGTTCGTGCCGTGCGGGGCACGAGCGGAATCATCGCTGGCTTGGTTCCCTTACCGAGGATGCGGAGCGTGCGGTGACCGCGTTCGAAGCCGAGGTCTTCGACGTTGGTTGCGCACGCCTCGGACACGCGCAGACCGTTGAGGCCAAGCAGCACGGCGAGCGGGCATGGTCGCGGTCGAAGTGCTCGGCGGTAAACAGGAACCGGCCGAGCTCACCGCGGTCCATTCCGTGTCGTTCGTTGGGTTGCACCTTGGGGCGGCGCACGTACTGGGCGGGATTGGCGGGGATCCGGCCGTCGATGTGGGCGAAGCGGAAGTAGCCGCACGCGGTCGACAGGCGCCGATCGATCGTCGACGGCGCAAGGCCGCGTTGTTCCATCGTGGAGCGGTACATCTCGATGTGAGCCCTGGTTGCGGCGAGGACCTGGAGGTCGTGGTCGGCTGCCCATTGAAAGAAGTACTTGAGGTCGTGCCGGTACGCCTCGAGTGTTCGACCGCTGTACCTCGCCAGGAACGCGATCGCCGCCAGCTGATCCTCGCTCGGCGTGCCGCCTGGGTCGTAGAGCGGGCTTATGGCTGCGGACCGAACTGAGATTGTCATGTCATCCTCCTCGAACGTCGGGAGGAACCAGTCAGCGCGCGTCGTCGGCAGCTGTGCGCACCTGAACGGTTGGTACGGCCCTGCCGCCGATATGGGATGCACGTTGTCCCCTCGAGCGGCGAGCATGTGCGTGTGGCTGTCGGGGAGGTGGGTCTGTCGGAGGTTGCCGCCTTCCTGCGGGCATCACGGAGAGCATCGTGCCGTTAGGGTCAGATCCACCAGGCCTGTCTGATCGTGCCCAGAGGTCCCGACGCCGGTGTCCACGGCGGTTCGTTGAGGGATGGTGATGCGTGGAGTCGCTCGTAGCGCGGGACGAGTATGTCGCGCTGGGTCGTTGTGTGTACTTGAATCAGGCCGCGCTCGGTCTGATTCCTGCCAGGAGTGTTTCGGCGATGACGGGCTTCCTGGCCGACGTCGCGCAGCTCGGCAATCTTCGGTTGTCGGACGAGGACGAGGTCGTTGTCCTCGACGACGTGCGCTGTGCTGCCGCGCAGCTGCTGGATGTGCCGCCGGCATGGGTGGCGATCACCGGTGGTGCCGGCGAGGCGCTTGGGCAGGTTGCCGCCCTGGTGGCGGTCATCGATGGTTCGGTCCTGCTCGTCTCCTCCGACTTTCCCAGCGTCACCTATCCGTGGCTGGTGGCGGCACAGCGGCACGGCACCTCGGTCAGGACGGTGGACGACCGTGCCGACGAGAACCTGACCCAGAGTCTGATCGACGCCATCGACGACTCCACCAAGGTGGTGTGTTTCAGCGCGGTGCAGTACGCGACCGGCACCCACGTCGACGTCGGAGTCGTCACCGATCACGCCCACCGCGCCGGCGCCCGGGTGGTGGTCGACGCCACTCAGCTCGCCGGGGCCGGACCGATGAGCGTGCGCCGATGGGGGGCTGACGCCGTCGTCTGTAGCGGCTACAAGTGGCTGTCGACCCATGGCGGGGTGGCGGTGCTGACGCTGGCACCGGATCTGGCCGAGATGACTCCGCAACTGGTGGGCTGGAAGGGGACACGCCAACCGTTCGCGTTCGAGCCGATGTCGCTTCCTCTCGCCGCTGATGCTCGCCGCTTCGAGTTGTCAACCATCGCCTACGTCTCGGCGATTGGTCTGCGCGAGTCGATCGCGATGCTCGTCGCGCTCGACCCGTTCCGCATCGAGCAGCACGCCCGTCGTCTCGCTACCGAGCTCATCGAGCTGGTGGAGCCCCTCGGCTGGGCACCGTTCCGTCCGTTGAGCGATCCAGCCGCAAGCAGCCACATCGTCGCGTTGACGCATTCGACACTTGTGGCCGACGACGTTCAGCGAGCGCTCGCCAGAACGCACAACCTCATCTGTAGCAGCCGCGACGGAGCGATCCGTGTTTCGCTGCACATCTACAACGACGAGAGCGACATGGCCGCTCTGGCGGGAGCTCTGAACAGCCTCGCACCACTGAAATAGCGGCCACGAGCCGGCGATCCCGAACGCGGCGCTCGCGATCGCTTCGTTGGTTTCGGTCGGCGAATCGTAGGCATCCTGGCCCGTTCGGCGGTGCTCAGCGGCCGGGGCGGTGCACGCGCTCCCACGGCCACTCGGCGGCCAGCCAGGCGGCGACGGCGTCGGCGAGCGGGACGTCGAGCTCGGCGTGACTGGAGCGCACCCACGACTGGGCTGTCACGTCGGCGTCTGGCGACTGCGAGGGGTAGAGGTAGACGCACCCGATCACGTCGCCCGTGACCGGGTCGAGGACGGTGAACGTGAACCCGGTGCGAGCGTCGAAGTCCGCGGCGTGGCGGCGGAGGTCGTCGAGGTTCCGGTCGAGTGACATGCCCTCCGGCGGCGGCCAGTTGCCGTCGGGAAACCCCGGAGTCGAGCGGACGTGGGCGATGCTCGATGTCCACGCCGCGTGATCCGCCGCATTGTGCTGCGGGCCGAGCGGCTCCAGCCGGAAGCGATCGCGCTCGAGGGTCGTCGGCGGCTCGAAGTCGGTTGGGACGAACGGCGGCTCGGCCACGACCCGGACGCTACTGGGGACGCCAAGATGACGGCGGTCCGGCGGCACGCCAGCCCCTGGACGGTGCCTCGTGGGGTCGAGCCTCGACGTCGGAACCACCCGCGCCGCTCGTGTACGACGTGTCCGTGAACGTCGTGTTCTTCGGAGGCGCAGACTTCGACACTCCGCCGCCACTCGGAACCACCGACCGATCCCGCTACATCAAGCTGAAAGCCATGGACGAGCTGGAACAACCGGAGCTGCACAAGTGGATCGAGGACGCGGGTCGAGTAGCAGGCTGGACATGAGCCTCCACGAGAGCTGAACCCGACCGCCCGGACCGGGGTGACGACCTCGTTCCGTGCGCGTGTCGGGCGCACCCACAGCGAAGTTGATCAACCGGGGAGGTACGGAGGTGCCTCGCCCCAACCCCAGCGTGGCACCGGCGCGTGCTCTACGACCTCGGCACCCGGCTGGGAGTTCTGCAACGCGAGCCGGGTGCCCCACTCGAGGTACGCGACCAAAGCGGACCGGAACTCTGGATCGTCGGGCAACCGTGCGTCGTCTGCGGCGAGACTCATGAGCGCCGCGAACTGGTGCCGCTGCTCGGCGGTGATCGCGAGGTTGCGGTGGTGAGACAGCATCGATTCGTAGCCGCCCAACTCGGTCGTGTATCGCGGCGGTCCGCCGAACACTTCGACCCACCAGGCGGCAACGTGATCGCGGTGCTTGTCGCTCACGCCGCCGGGGAAGAACGGCGACAGGAGCTCGTCGCGCTCGACTCGGTCGTAGAAGGCGTGGATCAGCCGTCGAAGAGCATCGGCACCGCCTGCCCACTCAAAAAGTGATGGCGTTGCCGCCGGGGACCGACGCGTCGCTCATGACGGCACCATAACGGCGTCTCGCGCATGCACCGGGCGTGTTCACTTCGGGGGCAGGGTGCGGGGCAGCGGCGTGCTCACGCCGCGCTTCACCCATGGGATGAGCTGACGCTTCGTGCGCAGGCCGTCTGGGTCGACGCGCAGCCAGCCGGCCATCTCGCGGCCGCGCATCACCATCGGTCGTGTGTGCGGCTTCTCGAGCAGCGCGTCGGTGTCGCCGCTATCGACGTTCACCAGCACACCGCCCTCGCGACTGGCGGCGACGGCGATATGGCCGCCAACGAGGAAAGCGAGGCCGCCGAACATCCTCTGCTCACGCACACCGTCGACGCCCAAGTCCGACAGCACCTCGCGAATCCGGTCGGCAAGCTCCTCGTCGTATCCCGCCGGCGCACGCTGCGCGGGTGTGGCGAAGTCTCGGGCCTCGGCGAGCAGCCGCTCCCACACGTCCGGGTCGGGCTCGGGGACCGTCACCCACTCGCGGAACACGCGACCGTTCGGGGCGAACGGCTCGCCGGTGCCGTCGGCAACAAGCTCCGCGACGCGCTCGCGAGGCAGCTTGACGACGAGTGCCTCGGCCTGTGTGTCGAACGAAGCGAAGAAGTGGCCGGCGCGGCGCACGCATGGGTAGCCCATCATCGTCGAGCGCCCGACGGCCGGGTCGTACAGCAGGTCGTCGGTCAGCTCGTCGTACAGCTTGCGGACGGCGCTCACGCCCACAGTTTCACGCAGGCGGGGTGAAGACACCGAAGAGGCTGCCAACAGCATCCCGCAGATATGCGAACGGCGGCCCGGCGGCCGGCTCGAGCTCCTTGCTCACGACCTTGCCGCCGAGCTGCTCGGCCGCCGAGCAGGTGGCGGCGACGTCTGCCACGGCGATGTAGAACACGGCGTGGCCGGGCATCGCCCCGTCTGTCGCCACGACGCCGCCGAACGGGGCATCGCTGCCCGCCATTGTCGCCACCCGGTAATCCATACCAGTGGTCACAGGGTCGCCGAAGGGGCTGAACGTCCAACCGAACAGATCGGCGTAGAACGAGGTAGCGGTGTCGGGGTCGTCGGTCGCGACCTCGAACCAGGCGAGCGTGTTGGGGATGAAGGCGTTGGTCATGTCGTCGACAGTCGACGCGACTGGCGACAGCCCTATGTCGGTATTTCTCTCGGTCTTTCGTCACTCCCATCCCGGCGTACGCGTCTCGTAGTCCTCCACGCCGAGCTCGCGGACGGGTTGCCGGAACTCGCCGGGCAGCGGCTGCACCGAGTGGATGCGGTCCATGCGGAAGACCCGCTCGTCCTGGCGCAACCGGCACCAGCCGGTGACGTAGGAGCCGTTCGGGCCGAGCACGACGTGGTGTGGCTCGACCTCGCGCACGGTCGATTGGCCACCGACGTCGAGATAGTCGATGAGGATCGGCGTGGCGTGCTCGACGGCGCGCACCACGGCGTCGGCGATCGCCTGATCCGGCGCGCTGAGCGGCTGCACGAGCAGGCGCACGCCGTCTGCCAGTGTGCGGGCGCGGGCAGCCGCACGCTCCGGCATCGCGGCAACGACCTTGAGCAGCGCAGTGCGAGCATCGCGGGCCCACGGCGTGTCGTCGAGCCGCCGCAGCCCGACCGCCATCGCCACCGCCTCGGCTGGCGTGAAGTTGAGCGGCGGCAGCGTCATCGAGGAGTCGAGCATGTAGCCGCCGCGCCGCCCGAGTTGCGCCGAGATCGGCACGCCCGCCTCCTGCAGGGCGAGGATGTCGCGCTCGATCGTCCGCACACTCACCTCGAAGTGCTCTGCCAGGCGGCGCGCACTGCGGCCCCGCGAGCCGGCCGCCCGCAACTCCTCGACGAGCGCATAGAGCCGGTCGAGCCGATTCATCGCCAAGAGATTATGCGGCGGGCCGCGCGACCTTGCGGCGCGCGCACAGTCGGCTCGGGGAAACGGTCGGCGGAAAGAGCCCGGCCATCTGAGCCACACCGACGACGACCAGCAAGCCGACACGGGGACGCCGCTGGCACGGACGTGACGAAGGCGCCGGCTCGACGACGCTCACCGCCCGTGCAGGACCGGAGATCTGAACGTGTCACCGAACGCCCTGAACGCTCTTGACTCTGCCAATCGAGTCGGGCGGCGGGTCGGGCTCTGCATATCGTTGACTCGTGGCCGAGCAGGACATGGTGGTGACGTTTCGCAGGCAGGGCCGGGGATGTTCATGGACGGCATTGCGGCCGCCTCGGACCATCGTGCCGGGCCCGACCATGGCAGCCGGCGGTGATCTGCCCCACGACCTGTATACCTTCGTAATCGAAGACGCGTTGAGCATCCAGTACGGGTTCTGGGGCTGCGTCGCGGCCGGAGCCACCTTCAAGACGCTCGGACGCAAACGGACCCCACAGGGCAGGGCCGTCATCGCGCGTCACCTGGACGATCTCGACTGCGCGGAGAAGCGTGTCAACGAGATCTACTTCGCCTGGCGGTCCGGCCGGCCGACATCGCTGGACGACGAGCTCGACTCGATGCTGGCACGATGGCGAACGTTGACCGACGCCGAAGAACTCACGCTCCGGTGGCGTACCCGGCGTGCGACCAATCGACGACAAGCGCGAGGCCGACCCCGGCAGCAACTCGACGCCTGACCCTCGGCAATCCCGCAGCACTTTCAAAGCGTCACCGAACGCCGGGTCGATCGCCGAAGTCTTGCCCGTGTGTCGCTCGGGCTGCGCCGCCGGTCAGTCTCGGTGATAGCGGACGACGACGACGCCTTTGGTGGTCGTGACGCAATTCGTGAGCGTGAACCGCGTGAGCGGTGCACCTTCGTGGAACAGCCGAGCACCCTCGCCCAGAGTCAACGGATGCATCACGAGCGTGTACTGGTCGATTCGCACGACAGAAATCCAAACTGGCCGGGACCATTCGTGGGTCGTACTTCGTGATCAAAGGGACCTACTGATCGCACGATCGACGCGTTTCGGGGCGGATCTGAAAAGACCCCGCCCGGCCGCGATCGTCGGCCGTCAGCCCGCGACGACGCTGGGCTCCGAGGACGAGAACAGCTTGTCGAGTGCTGGGTTGTTGATCTGCGCGGCGAGGGCGCGGGCGACTTCGAGTGCGCCGGGTTCTCCGAGACGAGCTCGGTAGACGGTGGCTCGGAGGAGGAGCTCGCGGATCCCCCGGCGCGTGGCAATCGCCTCCAGCTCGTCGATCCACCGCCCGGCGGCTGCCGCTCGGTGTTCGACGGCGACGGCGCAGAGCGCGTCGAGCCCGTAGGCCTCGATCCAGAGGTACGTGTCGGGCAGGCGACGGCACAGCTTCGGCGTGTCGACGAGCATCTCGAGAGCGCGGGGAAAGTCGCCGCGTGCGGCCGCCGTGAGTCCGAGACCCCGCAGCGCGATGCTCTCCCAACACGGATCGCCGACCTGGCAACCGAGCGCAAATGCGTGCTCGAAGCGCGCTTCCGCCGAAGCGACGTCGCCGAGTATGAGGTCGACCTCGCCACGAAATGACTCCGGCCACGGCACGAACGCAGTCATGCCTCGTACCTCGACCTCTTCGAGGGCCTGGTCGAGGAGGTGGACCGCGTCCTCGATGTCCCCTCGCAGGAGGTGGAAACGGCCGAGCAGGGTGAGAGCCTGACCCAGCGGCTGGCCTGAGGGCAGTCGCCTCGCGGACCAAAGCGGAACGCAGCAGCTCGCCAGCTGCCGCGTAATCCCCGACGTCGTGCCGGCATGCCCCCCGAATCAGCTCGACCCAGGCGAGCTCCTCGTTGTTTCCGGCGGCGAGCTCGGCGGTGTGAGTCAACGACTCCTCCGCTCGTTCGTAATGCGCACGCAGGAACTGGACCCAGCTGATCTCGCGCCATCCCTTCGCGGCGACGTCGAACCGTCCGACCTGCTCCGCGAGGGTCGTACCTTCGTGCAGCGCGGCGGTGCCTTCCTCGTCCGTGCCGCGTGCAGAGTGGACGAGCGCGCCCCCGAGCGCGACCAGCGCCCTCGAGAGGAGCTCGCGGTCGTCGACGCTTCGAGCGGCCGCGACGGCGCCGCGCAGACGGTGGAGACCGGCTTCGATCGCGCCGGCGGCGAGCGCGGCCTCGCCGGCCTCGACCTGCGCCCGCACTGTCGCTCGCCCCGAGACGCGAGCCGCAACCGCCACCTCGGAGGTGGCAGCCGCGGTGCGAAGAGCAGCAGTCGGCTCGATGCCCAGCTCGCGTCTGAAGAGCTCGGTGCATGCCTCGACGTGACGCGTGCGCAGCCTCGGAATCGCCCGCGACACGCAGGCAGCGGACGAGCAGGACATGGGCATTCTCCTCGTAGGGGTTGAGCCCTACGAGCTCCGCGGCGTGATGCGCCGCGCTGACCGCCTCTCCTCGCGCCAGCAACGCGAGCGCAGCCTGATGGAGCACGGCGCTTGTGGTCCCCGCGACGTGACGGCGCTCGCCCTCGAGCCACATCTCGAAGCCAGGGCTGGAGCGAAAGGCCAGCCCCTCCAACAACCCGTGGCCGAGTCCGGGCAGCGCGATCGCCTCAATCCAGGATCCCCTGCTGAGGACGTCGACGTCGACGAACGTTCCGGGCGGCAACGTCAGCCGCAGTGGGTCGCCGCCGAGCTCGGCCTCCTCGCCGAGCCGGCGGCGCAGCGCCGAGAGAGTCCAACGGAGCGCCCCCAGCGGATCGTCGGCCTCGGGAAAGAGCAGGCTCGCCACCCGCTCCCTGGACGGAGGAACCCGGCTGCGAAGGAGGTACGCGAGCAAGCCCCACGCCTTGTGGCCGCGGGGGTCCGCTATCGGGGTCCCGGCCAGTTCCATCCTCGGCTGGCCCAACAGGTGGATGCTCAAACCCACGTCGCGCCTCCGGTCGTCACACGCGCCGTCACACGCTCAGCTGTGACTGTCCTGCTCGTCGAGTGCAAATGCACGTCGAGGAGGGGGCGGGAAGATGCGCAGGTTGACCACGCCGGCGTTCGCGTTCGCCGCGCTGGCCCGATCGCGGCGCGGACGACGTTCAGCTCCTCGTCGCGCCGCCGGAACGGCCACGCCCCGAGGCCCGTGCTGGCCGCCCGCCGCTCGTGCACCGGCCGAGTGTAGGCAACCGGGGGCCCCGATCGCGTAGTCCACGACGCGTGCGTGTCTGTCCCGACGGGCAGGCCATCCGACGACTCGCCGCGGCGTGGTCTGATCACGAAAGGCAGAGCAAGTGAAAACGATGTCGAACCTGGCCCTCCGACGCGCTCGGCGCGATGACCGCGGGCGTGCTCGCGGGAAGTGCTCTGGCGCTCAGCCCGCTCGTGACGTCGCCGGTCTACGCCGCGTCGATCGTCGTCAATACCACCCAGCAGGGACTCGGCATCCCTGGCTGTTCGCTGCAAGAGGCGATCCTCGCGGCGAACTACGACACCAGCGTGGTGTTCTACCCGGACGGCATCGGGCCCTCCTTCGACACCGGCTGTGTCGCCGGCAGCGGCGCCGACGTCATCGAGCTCGGGGGCGGTGCCTACCTCCTCACGAACGTGATCGACGACGACGACAACGCGAACGGGTCCCACGGCGACGCCGCAGATCACCTCGCCGATCATCATCGAGGGTCGCGGGGCGATCATCGTACGGTCGACGACCCAGCCGATGCGCGCGTTCTCGGTGAGCGCCGGCGGCTCCCTCGACCTGCGCGAGGTGCACGTCAAGGGCTTCGCCGTCAGGGGCGGCAACGGCGCTCGCGGCGGTGGCGGCGGGATGGGCGCCGGCGGGGCGATCTTCGTCCACGGCGGCTCGCTGCTCGTGCAGTGGAGCACGTTCGAGGGGAACACGGCGACGGGCGGCAACGGCAGTACCGGCAGCCAGTTCGACGGTGCCGGCGGCGGGGGCGGTGGCCTGGGTGGCAATGGCGGGCGAGGCGACGCGGGTGGCGGAGGTGGTGGCGGGTCGCGCGGCAACGGCGCGGACTCCGGCTCCGACCACGGTGCGGGTGGAGGAGGCACGATCAGCACCAACACGTCCGGGGACGGCGGGTACCGGTGCGGAGGAGACGGTGGCGACGCCAATTCGCTCATTCCATTCACCGGTGAGGACGGTCACGACGGTTGCGCCGGCGGTGGAGGCGGCGGCGGAGCCGCGCGCGATCCGTCGCCGGGCGGCAGTCTGCTGACCCAGTCGGGCACCGGGGGCACCGGCGGCTACGGCGGAGGAGGAGGCGGCGGCGGCTGGGACACAGGGGACGGCGGTCAGGGCGGTTTCGGCGGTGGCGGCGGAGCGGGAGCGGCGTTCGCCGAGCCATTTCCCGGCGGAGGAGGCGGCGATGGCGGTTTCGGTGGTGGCGGCGGCAGCGGCCCGGGCGGGGACGTCTTCGGTGAGCCGGGCGAGGGTGGAACGTTCGCCGGCAACGCCACCGACTTCGGTGGTGGTGGCGGCGCCGGGCTGGGTGGTGCGATCTTCGGTCACCAGGCAAACATCACGATCAGCAACAGCACGTTCACGCGCAACGCCGCCGTGCGCGGTGTCGGCGGTGGCGAGGGCGCCCAAAACGGCGCCGACGCCGGTGGAGCCGTCTTCACCGTCGCCGGTTCGCTGACCGTGGTCAACTCGACCGTTGCCGGCAACGAGAGCACCGGCGACGGCGCCGGCATCACCGTCTACAAGCCCACGACCGGCGAGACCACTTCCTTGGTCCTACGCAACACGATCGTCGCCGCCAACAGCGGCCACGACGAGTGCTTCGTCCGGGGCGGTGTGTCGACGAGCGGGTGGAGCAATCTCGTGACGCCGCACCCGCTCGACGACACACGCACGTCGTGCCCGGGGATCACCCAGACCGGTGATCCGCTGCTCGCACCGCTCACGCTCGCCTGGCCGGGACGCACACCCACGATGGCGCTGAACGCCGCGAGCCCGGCCATCGACGCCGGCAATCCGGCCCTGGCACCGCCAGACGACCAGCGCGGCACCGCCCGTCCGCAGTTCGCAGGTTTCGACATCGGCGCCTACGAGTTCGGTGGCCCGTCCGACACGGTCCCACCGGTGGCCGACCCGACGGCTGCACCCGCGCCGAATGCGAACGGATGGACGAACAGCCCAGTCACCGTGACGTGGAACTGGGCCGACGAAGCGGGCGGCTCGGGCATCGACCCGGCCAACTGCGTTACATCGTCGTCCACGATCGGCGAGGGACTCGGGATCGTGCTGACCGCCGGATGCGCCGACGTCGCCGGCGAAGTCGGCTCGGCCTCGGCGACGGTCAACGTGGATCTCACCGCGCCGACCGTGACCTGCTCGGCGACGCCTGCGCTGGTGGTGGGCAGCTCCGCGGGCTCGGTCTCGGCGACTGTCACGGACGCACTCTCCGGGCCTGTGAACGGCACCGTGACCAGCCCGATCGCGGCGGCCCAGCTGGCCTCACCCGGGGTCAAGTCGGTCGACGTCTCCGGGGCGGACCGAGCCGGCAACATCAGGACGGTCGCGTGTACGTACGTCGTCCGATACGCCTTCGGCGGGTTCCTCGACCCGATTCCACAGACCAACTACCGGCGGGGGTCGACGATCCCCGTGAAGTTCCAACTCGGGACCGCCTCCGGTGCCTTGCTCTCCGATCAGGCCGCGGCCGCGCTGCTCGCTCCGGTGTGCCGGGTGCAGGTCACGCTCGACGGCGACAGCAACGGCTGCGTCCGTTACGACGCGGCGTACAACAAGTTCCAGATCGACGTGAAGACGACCAAGTCGATCACCATCGGCGAGCACACCATCGCAGTGGTCATCACCGCCGGCGACGGTTCGGTCGTCAACACCGAAGTGACGACCGTCATCGTGCGGTAACCGGCCGGCGGTCCGTCGGCCTGCCTGGCGTTGGGATGTGCTGGGCGCGGTTGGCGTGATGGTCGCCGGCAGTGGGTATACGTGGTGTCACGCGGGCGCATTCACGACCCTGAGCTCGCTCAGGGTCCGGTGGAAGGGAGAGCCACATGACAGCGCTTGACCGTCGTTCGTTTCTGAAGGGAGCGGGAGCCGCGACCGCCGGGGCGGTCGTGATGGGCACCGGTGTCGAGGCCGTCACCCGGCGTCTCGCTGCCGCAGCACCGTTGGGCGGCGCTCGTGCTCAGTCGAACCGAGCCTCCGTACGGAAGGGATACGGCGAGCTCGAGCCGCGCTCGCCGATCAATGGAGGCGAGGCATGGCTCGCCCTGCCCGCCCACTTCCGGTACGCCGTCTTGAGCCGTATCGGCGACCCGATGTCGGATGGCACGCTCACACCTCGCGCGTGCGACGGCATGGGCGCGTTCGCCGACGGGCGTCACGGCGTGCGGCTCGTTCGCAACCACGAGATCCGGTTCTCCGGTTCCGGCGCCGCGGCCACGCAGGGCCACTTCGTGGTTGGACGCGAAGTCGGCGGTGGGATCCGGAGCTACCCGGGCACGTACGATCCCAACTCACGCGGCGGCAACACGACGATCCGATTCGACCGGCGCGCGTTCCATCGGACCGGCGGCAATATCGAGGACTTCGTCTGCAACGTCGGCTCCGTGGTCAACTGCGCCGGCGGTGTGCACCCCGGATTGAACGCCTGGTTCACGTGCGAAGAGATCGTCCAGGAGCCGGGCAACCCGACCGATTCGCCGGAGGCGCAGACGCAGCCCCACGGCTACGTCTACCCCGTGCCCGCCGGACTCTCGCTCGCCCAGTCACCAGCAACTCCACAACCCGTCGTACAGATGGGGCGCTTCGCGCACGAGGCGGTGGCAGTCGACCCCGCAACGGGGATCATCTATGAGACCGAGGACGCCGGGTCAGCCCAGGGCAGCGGGTTCTATCGGTTCGTGCCCAACAACCCGTCCAACCCGTACGCCGGGGGCACGTTGCAGATCCTGGGCGTGTCCAATCCGCCGAGTCCTGCCCGTGACCTTCGTGACGGTTTCGACCCCGAAACGACGGTCTTCGACGTCGCCTGGATCAACATCGTCGATCCGAATCCGCCGGGTTCGAACGTCAACACGGTGTTCGAGAACGGCTACGCGGCTGGCGCCGCGCTGTTCAATCGCCTCGAGGGCATCTTCTACGCGGACCGCAGCATCTTCTTCGTCTCCACCAGTGGCGGCGGGGTCAAGAACGGTGACGTCAACGGGGTCGACGAGTCGGGTCGCAGTTACGAGGAGGGCTACGGCCAGATCTGGGAGTTTCGCATCGACGAAGGGACCCTGCGGGTGTTGTTCGAGTCTCCGGGCGGCAGCGTGCTCGACTCACCGGACAACCTCGCCGTCAGCCCCCGTGGCGGAATCGTGCTGTGCGAGGACGACGCATCCGACGCCAACCACGCCCAACCGGGCGAGGACCCCAACTTCGACGTCAGTCCGTACCACGGCGGCAGTAGCGGCCGTCTGGTCGGTCTCACGCTCGAAGGTGAGGCGTTCCCGCTCGCCGAGAACATCTTCAGCGAGTCCGAGTTCGCCGGTGCCTGCTGGAGTCCCGACGGGGAGTTCCTGTTCTGCAACTTCTTCGGTGACGATGTCGCCGGTTCGGGAGGCACGTTCGCGATCACCGGTCCGTGGCACAAGGGAGCGCTCTAACAGATCAACCGCCGACTGAGGACAACTGCCAACGTCTCGAGCAGTTCGTCGAGTCGGCCCAGCTGACGCGCGGCGGGCCAGCTGCCCCTCCGCTCCTTGACTATATGTAGTCACTCTGTTAAATAACCAACCTGTGAAGTATCTGCAGGAGCGACGGCAACGATGACCGTGACGGCCCCCGATCGGTTCGACGTCGTCTTCGCCGCCTTGTCGGACCCGACGCGGCGCTCGATCGTGCGTCGGTTGGCCGACGGTGAGGCAACCGTGCTCGAGTTGGCCGAGCCGTTCCCGATCAGTCTCCCGGCCATCTCCCGTCATCTGAAGGTCCTCGAGCAGGCGGGTCTGATCAGTCGCGGCCGAGATGGACAACGGCGGCCATGCCGGCTGCGGCCGGAGCCTCTGGTCGAGATCGCCGCATGGGCCGAGCACACACGAGCTGCGTGGGAGCACCGTCTCGACCGGCTCGATGCGCACCTCCGGCGCACATCTGACCGAACCGCATCCCCACCGACATCGGAGAAGCCATGAGCAGTACCCCGACCATCACCGATCCGACGACGTGGGCGCTCGATCGTGAGATCGTCCTCGTTCGAGTTCTTGACGCCACACGCGAAGCGGTGTTCGCCGCGTGGACCGATGCGGATGCCTTCTGCCAATGGTTTGGTCCCGATGGGTTCACCTGCACTGTCCGAGAGATGGACGTGCGCCCGGGAGGTCGAGCGTGCTTCGACATGGTTTCCGGAGACGGCACCGTGTTCACGAATCGCTTCGACTACCTCGAAGTCGTTCCAGTCGAGAGGTTGGTGCTGGATCACGGGTCCGACACCGACGATGACCCGGCACGCTTCCGAGTGACGCTGACCTTCGACGAACAAGCCGATGGAAAGACGGTGTTGACGCTGCGGCAGCTCCACCCAACCGTCGAGCAGCGAGATGCAAAGATCGGCTTCGGCGCGGTCGAGCTCGGTCTGCAGACGATGCAGAAGCTCGCTCACCATCTCGGGGTCGCCTGAATCCCACGGCCGATGAGATCTCGCCGCGGGACAGGTCAACCGATCTGACCGACCACCACCACCCGAAGGAGCCGCCATGTCGCGCGTCCGCATCCACAACTTCTCGATCTCGCTCGACGGGTTCGCCACCGGCGAGGGGCAGGCCCTCGACACGCCGTTCGGCCACGCCGGGCATCGGCTCCACGAGTGGATGATCGCCACTCGGTTCGCCCGCCGCGAAGTCCTCGGCGAGTCGGGCGGCACCGAGGGTTTCGACCACGCGATGGCCGAGCGGCACGGGCCCGGGATCGGTGCGGAGATCATGGGCGCGGGCAAGTTCGGCCCTCCGGGCTGGCAGGACGACCCGGAGTGGCGCGGGTGGTGGGGCGACAACCCGCCGTTCCACACGCCGACGTACGTCCTGACCCACCGTCCGCGCCCGTCGCTGGAGATGGAGGGTGGTACGACGTTCCACTTCCTCGACGCCGCGCCAGCGGATGCACTCGAGGTGGCGCGGGACGCAGCCGCCGGTCAGGACGTCCGCATCGGCGGGGGCCCGACCATGATGCGCGCGTTCATCGCCGCCGGTCTCGTCGACCACCTGCACGTCGTGCAGGTGCCGATCCTGCTCGGCCGCGGTGTTCGGCTGTGGGACGGTCTGGAGGCGTTGGAGCAGCAGTACGACGTGGAGGCGGTCTCGACGCCCAGCGGCGTCACCCACCTCACGTTCACCCGATGACCTCACGGCGGCACGTCGCGGTCATTCAACGGTGACGACATCCTCGGCCCTCGCGGTGCCGACGATCAGCTCCGGTCGGTGCTCGACCGTCTCGTTGAGGCTGCGGTGCCCGTCGTCGTACCCCGGCTCGCCTCGCTGGACGACGGGCCGGTCCAACCGCTCATTGTGATCCGCTAGTCGCGGGACTCGCCGTCCCGTTTCGCCAGGAGTCGCTTTCGGTCCCCGGTGTGTTCCCACCACGGTCGGGCCACACCACCGTCGGCCTGATCGACGGCGGACATGACCGTGTCCAGCAGGCATAGATCCTCGCGCTGTCCGACCGCCTCGCACATTTCCTCATAGAGCGCTACTGGGTCTCGCCCGACGAGCTGGCCCGTCCGGGTGATTCCGACGCGCTCGAATCGACGCGCGACCGCTGGTCCGACGTTGACCAACGTCTGCAGATCCGACCCTTCGACATTGCGGTGTCGTGTGCTCATGGTTCCAGGAGAACAGGTTTCGGATTGCTTGTCTTGTCGGTTTCGGACACGGCGATGCCGACGTACACCCGTGACTGCGTTCTCCGCCAACGCGCATATTCCACGCTGCCGAGCCCCGGCTGTCGAGTCATGATCGAGACCATGCAAGCGCACGCCGACCACAAACTCTTCTCGCTCGGTGAGCAGCTGCCGACGTCACTCGCATCTGAGGCGCGCGAGGCCGAACGTTGCGGCTTCTCGGGAGTGATCCGCGTCGACTCCGGCGGGCAGCTGATCTACGAATCCGCGCATGGCCTCGCCGACCGCGCTCACCGTGTCCCCAACACGTGTGCGGCCAGATTCGCAGCCGCGAGCGGAACCAAGGGCTACACCGCCGCGGTGATCATGGTGCTCGTCGAACGCGGCCAGCTCTCGCTCACCACGACAGCGCGATCCCTGCTCGGTCGCGACCTACCGCTCATCGACGACTACGTCACGATCGAGCATCTCCTCACTCACCGTTCAGGCATCGGCGACTACCTCGACGAGTCACAGATCGGCTCGAGAACCGACTACGTGATGTGCCAGCCACCCCACCTCGTCGACAGCCCGTCGGCCACCATCGTGCTGCTCGACAACCGACCGATGACCGACGCGCCGGGCGCACGCTTCGCCTACAACAACGGCGGCTACGCGCTGCTCGCGCTGCTGGCGGAGCGCGCCACCGGCACCAGCTTCTACGACCTGATTGACGTACTCGTCGGCCAACCCGCCCGACAACAGTCGACCGGCGTGCTCCGGACCGACGCGCTGCCCGGCGATACGGCAATCGGCTACCTGCACCGCGACGGGCTTCAAGTGAACACGCTTCACGTCCCCGTGCGCGGATCGGCGACGGCGGTCTGTACACGACGACCGACGACATGATGCGCTTCTGGCAAGCCCTCTTCGCCGGCAACATCGTGCGCCCAGCAACACTCACGCAGATGACCACCCCACACGGCCACACTGCCGGAGGCACCCCCTACGGTCTCGGCTTCTGGCTCGACCCCAACACCGACACCGTCGACCTCGAAGGCTACGACGCGGGCATCTCGTTCAAGAGCGTGCACCAACCTTCGCGAGAACTCACCTGGACGATCATCAGCAACTGGACCGACGGAGCCTGGCCCCTCGCCGACCGCGTCGCACGCCTCCTCCGCACCAACGCTCCCGATTCCCCGGTGGCACCCACGGCGCCGTAAGGCCCGTCACCGAGGATCGGCGCTTCCGGACGCGCTCAACTCAACCTGAGGAGGTCGCCTCCTCGGTCTCGAGCCATGAATCGAAGGTGGTGGCGGCGAGGAGCGCCTCAGGCCCGGGAAGGAGGACGTCCCCGGCCATCTCGATGCCGAACGGACCATCGTGCCAGCTCGGGATGAGGGTAAGGGACTCGCCGCGCCGGGTGAGTGTGCGCCGTGCCATGTCCACCAGATCTTGTGGGCCGGGCCGGCGAGGTCGATGGTGCCGAATCGCGCCGGCGCGGCGGCGCTCGTGGCGACGACGTCGGCAACGTCAGAGACCGCGACGGGCTGCACGAGCAATGGGGGAATGACGGCGGTCTGCCCTTGTCGAGTCCAGCTGACCACCATGGCGGCGAAATCATGGAACTGGGCAGCGCGAACGATGGTGTAGGGGACCGGCCCGGTCTGGACGAGGTGTTCCTGGTGTCGCTTCCCGACGTAGTGAGCGTTGCCGTGGACGCGGTCGACGCCAAGGATCGACAGGAGGACGTGGTGAGCGACGCCGGCTCGTTCTTCGGCTTCGAGGAGGTGCCCCGTCGCGTTGGCGAAGAACTCTCGTGCAGCGTCGTCGTCAGCAACCAACGTGTTCGTGACGTCGATGACGGCATCGACGTCGGCCAACGCTCGATCGATGCCCTGTCCAGCGACGAGGTCGACGCCAGACGAGCGAGACATCACGACGGTCTGGTGTCCCGCTCGCTGCAGCGCCGACACGACGCGACGTCCTGTCCGTCCGGTTCCCCCAGCTACGGCGACGCGGATCCCGACGTCTCGGTTCGTGCTCATGCCGCGTTCCGATCAGCGACCGAGGCGGTCACGACGGCGTCCTCGGCGGTGCTTCGTTCGCGTCGGCGAGTTGTTGGTGCAGGTATCGGAGCTTGTCCGGGTTCATGATCCAGTGGATCTCTCGGATCTTGTCGCCGCGAACGTCGAGGGCGAGCAGTGCGAACTGGCGGCCGAACCAGAGGGTGGCCGCGGGCTGTCCGTTCACGTCCACTCGGCGCACGTCGCGAACGGGCAGGTGGCGCCGAAGCGTTCCGACGTACTGGACGATGTGTTCGGCGCCCAGGACGGGTCGCCGGGCGGCGTGTGCTCTGCCGCCGCCGTCGCTGTAGGACGCGACGTCAGCGGCCAGCAGGTCTTGCACTTGGGCGAGGTCGCCGTTCTCGAGGGCGGTGAGGAACCGCTCCAGAGTCTGGTCGTGCACGGCGCGTCCGGAGCGCCCGACATCGCGGTCGAGGTGGCTACGGGCACGACGAAGGTGTTGGCGGGCGCCTGCCTCACTGATCCCGAGGATGTCGGCGACCTCGGCGTGGCTCATGTCGAAGGCTTCGTGCAGCACGAGCACCGCGCGCTCGGGAGGCGTGAGCGCCTCCATCATGCGCAACGTCGCCAGCGACACGGTGTCGCGTCGCTCGACGGTGTCCAGTGGGCCCAGCCGTGACGGGTCGGTCACCACGGGCTCGGGGAGCCACTCCCCGACGTACGTCTCGCGTGTGGCTCGTGCTGATCGAAGTTGGTCGATCGCCAGCCGGGTGACGACCGTCGTGAGGAACGCCAGCGGCTCGCGAACCTGTTCCCGGTCGACGCCCATCCATCGGACCATGGCCTCGGCGACGACGTCCTCGGCGTCCCAGGCGCTGCCCAACATCCGGTAGGCGATTCCGAGCAGCCGCGGCCGGTACTCGTTGAAGTCTCGGGCGAGCGTGTCGGGGTTCATCTGGTCGGGCTGGTCGTTACGGTCGGGATCACGCCGCCGAGCGACTCGGCGGCGCAGCGACGGCTCGAGTCCAGACGGTCGTCCGGATGCTGTCAAGGTCGGTGTCGCGCTGGCCACGCTGACTCCCTTCTGCGGAGCGGTGTGTCGGTGTCGCGGTATTGACGGCTGAGCGCGACGAAACGTGACAGGTGCGGCGATCGGCTGTCGGCGACGTGGCTCTCACCGGCAGGTCGTCACGCCAGCCGGCCTGGGCGCGATGGGCGCGCCACTCGGCGATGACGGCGGCCCAGCCCTCCCACGCGCTCGGGAACCGCGGCTGCCACCCGGTGGCCTCCTTGAATCGCTGGTTCGAGACACGCAGCGAGCGCAACATCACCGAGAACGGTCGGCGGCAGCTCGAGGGTCACCGACCGCACGGTCGGGGATGGCACCCCGAGCGCATCGGCGAGCGCATCGACGTACTCGGCTCGGGGCAGCGGCCGGTCGTCGACGACGTTGTACACGCCGCTCGGGGCATCCAGCGCCGCCACCACTGCCGACGCTGCGTCGTCGGTCGTGACCGACGAGCGGTAGGCCGCCTCATCACCGAGTTCCACGGGCAGGCCGGCCAGGGCGGCTTCGATCGCCCGGACGGTGTGGCCGCTGTCGAAGCCGTAGAACTGCCCGAACCGCAACGCGACCCCGGCCCCGCCGTGCTCGGCGAACCGGGCCGCCTCGGCCTCGGCGACCAGGGCCGCGCTCGTGACGCCGGCGGCAGCGATCGCAGCGGACTCGTCCAGGAACCGCTCGCCGCCATCGGCATACACGAAGGCGATCGACTCCTGCAGGTAGCGGCTCGCGCCTGCCGCGAGTGCGGCGTCCACCAGGTTGCGGGAGCCGTCGCGACGGATCCGATCGTTGTCCTCCCACGCCGACGGGTCGTTGGCCCGATCTCCCAGCGGGATCGCCGTCGCCAGGTTGCACACCACCTCGTGCCCGGCGACCGCCGCGTGCACCGCCGCCCGGTCGAACAGGTCCACCGCGACCGGTCGAACGCCGAGAGCGGCAAGATCGGCGTGCTTCGAGGGATCACGCGCCACACCGGTCACGTCGAAGCCCGCCGCGACCAGCCCGGCGACCACTCGGCGACCCAACACCCCGGTCGCTCCCGAAACGAAGACCTTCTGCATGGGTTCCTCCATCTACGACAACATGGCTGGCCCGACTCTTCCGAGGAGGACGGCCGAGCCACCCGTTGACGGACCAGGGCGGCGGAGCGTGACAGCGCGAGGGCGGGCATGACGATCCCGCTGTGAACGCGGTCACCGTCCGGAACCGTCACGCCGATCCGCCGCCAACCGTCACATCGTCATTGCCACAACTCCGTCCTGCGCAGTGAGCGAGCTGCGACATGCGACTTTCGAGCAACGAGCCGATCGGCCAGCTACGAGCCGTCGCGGCCTTCCCAACACGAAGGACAACATCATGAACCTCACGCTGTGGATCATCACCGGCCTGCTGACCCTCGTCGCCCTCACCGGCGGCATCAGCAAGACCTTCGTGTCCAAGGACACGCTCGCTCACGTCCCCGGCGGAGGATGGACCAAGGACCACACTGCCGGCTTCGTCAAGACCCTCGGAGTCCTCGAGCTGCTCGCCGTGGCAGGCCTCACCCTGCCCGCCGTCATCGACGTGGCCCCGGTCCTCGTACCCATCACCGCCGCCTGCTGGATCCTGCTCATGGTCGGCGCGATGATCACGCACCTTCGCCGTGGCGAGCGCAAGTTCGTCACGCTCAACCTCGTCTATCTCGCACTCGCAGCGCTCATTGCGTGGGGCCGGTTCGGCCCGCATTCCTTCAGCTGAACGGCTCCGCGTGACGCTCATCAGCCACGAGCCGCAGGGCGCGAAGCGCGCCTGCTCGGCGTTGCGGCACGACCGACATCGCCAGGCATCGACCGGACTCTCGTCGTATTCGCGACGGCGCTGGCTCTCTGGTCCGTTGCCTACCTGGTCCCGCACCTGTATTCGGCTCTCGGCGGGACGATCGGGCTCTCGGCGGTGAAGCCATCAGCGAGCGCGTTGCCCGAGTGGCGAGCCATCAACTGGGCTGCAACAGGCGTACGCGCTGCCGGCCTGTCGCCGGCGCGCTGGTCGCGCCCGCCCCGGTGTGGTCAGGCCGGCCTTCTGCTCATCAGCCTGGCCGGTTCGGCGATCGCCGCCGCCCACGGCCTGTACGGCATCGTCTATCGGTCCGTCACCGTCGCCGGAGCCATCGACGTTGACGGCCAATAGTTCGACGCGTCACGACACGGCTGGGTCATCTGGGACCTCCTCGTGTTCGAGCCGTGGTTCCTGATCGAAGGCCTCCTCCTCGCCGACATGGGTGGAACCGCGACACCGCCTTCCTTCCGCCACCGCTGGATCATCGCCTGTGCCGCCGGTATCGCCCTGGCCACCCTCACCGGGCTCCTCGGCGTCAGGGTCTGACGTCGACCCACCGCGTG